>CBIHRA010000001.1:0-410682 GCA_966212325.1 uncultured Burkholderiaceae bacterium
CACAATCGGCACAATCGGCACAATCGGCACAATCGGCACAATCGGCACAATCGGCGCAATCGGCGCAATCGGCGCAATCGGCACCGGCCGGCCGATCGAGCCAGCAGCTTGCTCGATCGAACGCGCCGGCGAACGCGGGCGCGACGCAAGCCGGCCGCCAGGGCGCCGGGCAGGCCGAGCCGGCCACGGCGCTTTACGACAATCTGACGACCTGGAATTTCGGCAAATTGCCCGAATTGCTCGAAATTCGCCGGGGAGGGCAGACGCTGTTCGGCTATCCGGCGCTCGTCGACCGCACGACGCACTGCGACGTCGAAGTGTTCGATTCGCCCGAGCAGGCCGCACGCATCCATCGCGCCGGCTTGCGGCGGCTATTCGCGCTGCAATTGCGCGAGCCGATCAAGTACTTGGAGAAGAACCTCCCGGGCCTGCGCGAAATGGCGCTGCAATATATGCCGCTCGGCACGCAAGAGGCGCTGCGCGATCAACTGATCGATACCGCGCTCGATCGCGCCTGCCTGCAAGAGCCGTTGCCTGACGACGACGCGAGCTTTCACGCGCGCCGGGACGAGGGCCGCGCTCGGCTGTCCTTGCTGGCGCAAGAGATCGCGCGGCTCGTGGGCCAGGTTCTCGCCGAATACGCCGCCGTGACGAAGAAGCTGGCGCAGGCCAAGCCTTTCGCCGCGGCGTATGCGGACATGCAGCAGCAGTTGCAGGCGCTGATCGGCAAGCGCTTCATCGTCGAGACGCCCTACGCGCAACTGGCGCATTTTCCCCGGTATCTGAAGGCCATCGCGCACCGAATCGACAAGCTCAAGGCCGATTCGGCCCGCGACGCGCGCTCGTTCGCCGAAATCCAGCCGCTGCTGCAGCAATATCAACGCGCGCAGTCTGCGCGAGGGGGCGTACCCGATGCCCGGCTCGCGGAATTCCGGTGGCTGCTCGAAGAACTGCGCGTGTCCCTGTTCGCTCAGGAACTGCGCACGCCGATGCCGGTCTCCGTCAAGCGGCTGCACAAAGTGTGGGAATCGATGCAGCGATGAGCGAGCGGGGCGGCCATCGCGGCTTGAATGTGGCTTGGATGCTGATTCGATGCCGGTCTGATTGGACGCCGCCCGCTTGCCGCGTTGATGCCGCCCTGATGCCGCGTTGATGCCGCCCGCTTGCCACGTTGATGCCGCCCTCATATCGCATGCTGGGCGCTTCGCGTTCGGTGCGCCTTCCACGCGGCTTTTTTTGAATGTGGGTCAACCGTCGAGCGCCGCAAACGTTTTATGATGGCGGCGATTTTCTCGAACGAATCCTCATGCTTACCTCTCTCCTTTTTCGCGTCGGGCGTGCCAAACGCATGGCCGGCGCGTTGGTGGCCGCGGTCCTCGCGGCCGCCGCGCTCTGTCCGGCAGCGCGCGCGAACAACGTCATCGTTCTGAATTCGGGCGAGGCGACGCTGTCGTTGATCGACGAGGCGACGCAGCAGATCGTCGGCGGCAAGACGCCGACCGGCAAGGAGCCGCACCACTTGATGGCGACGCCCGACGGCCGCTCGCTGATCGTCGCCGATTCGGTATCGAACGATCTGATGTTTGTCGATCCCAAGACAGGGAAGGTCCAGCGGCGTCTGGAAAATATCGAGGACCCGTATCAACTGGGCTTTTCGCCCGATCGAAAATGGTTCGTGACGACGGGGCTGCGCCTGGATCATCTCGATATCTACTCGTACGACGAAAAGACAGCTACCCCGACGCTCGTGAAGCGCGTACCGCTCGCGGCGATGCCGAGCCACATGGCCTTCACGAAAGACAGCAAGACGGTGTTCGTCACGCTGCAGGTTTCGGGTCAGATCGCCGCGGTGGATTTGGCGACGCAAACAGTCAAGTGGAAGATGAACGTCGGCGAGACGCCGGCAGGGCTGTGGCTGACGCCGGGCGACAAGTATTTGCTCATCGGCATGACGGGCGAGGACGACGTCGCCGTCGTCGATTGGCGCAAGCACACGATCGTCAAACGGATCGTGACAGGCAAGGGCGCGCACAATTTCCGCTCGCTCGACGACGGCGTGCACGTCGCCGTCAGCAATCGCGTGGCGAGCACGATCAGCATCATCGACGAAAACACGTTGATGAACGTGGGCGACATCAAGGGCTTGATGCCCGGCCCCGACGACATGGAGCTCACGGCCGACAAGCGTTATTTGTGGGTGACGTTCCGGTTCGCGAAGCACGTGGGCATCATCGATCTATCCACGCGCAAGCTCGTCAAAACGATCGCCGTCGGGCGCTCGCCGCACGGCATCTTCTTCTTCGACCGCGCGCCGGTGATGGCGCCCAACGGCGCCTAATCGCCCCTTTTGCCGATCGATCATGCTGCATGCCGTCGTCGCGTCGCTCGATTCGCTGGTCTCGTCGTTGCAGACCTGGCTCTTCATGGACGTCGTTCAGCCGTTGCTGTTCAAGTTCGGCGCGATGGACTACGACGAAGACGCTTACGACGCGCTGTATCCGGTCATCGTGGGCTTCATGACGATCGTTGCGATGTACGCGCTCTTGCGTCCGCTCGAGGCATGGCGGCCCGTCGAGCGGTGGGCGAACCGCAAGGCCGTGCGGGTCGACGTGCTCTACACGTGGATCACCAAGCTCGGCCTGTTCAATCTGTTTTTCTTCGTCGCGTTTCAGCCGCTTTTCGATCGAACGCAGGTTTGGTTGCGCTACCACGGCATCGCCAACGTCAACCTCGATACGCTCTGGCCCGGCGTGACCTCGCGGCCGCTCGTCGCGTTCGCGATTTACCTCGTCGTGCTCGATTTCGCCGGCTATTGGTTTCACCGCTGGCAGCATCGGATCGGCATCTGGTGGGAGCTTCACGCCGTGCATCACAGTCAGCGGCAGATGTCGCTCTGGTGCGACGACCGCAACCATCTGCTCGACGACGTCCTGCAAGCGGGTTTTTTTGCCGCGATCGCGCTGGCGATCGGCATTGCGCCCACGCAGTTCGTCGTGCTCACCGCCGTCACGAACTTCATGCAGAGCGTTCAGCACATCAATGCCCGGCTCGATTTCGGGCGCGTGCTAGAACGGCTGATCGTGTCCCCGTCGTTTCACCGGCGTCACCATGCCGTCGGCTATGGGCACGAAGGCGCCGCCTACGGGTGCAACTTCGGCGTCCTCTTTCCGTGGTGGGATATGCTGTTCAAGACCGCGTCGTGGAATCGAGCGGTCGAACCGACAGGCATCCGCCAAGAGCGGGAGGGGCAATCGTATGGAGAAGGGTTCGTTTCGCAGCATTGGCTGGCGCTCGTGCGCATTGCGCGCCGGCTCGGCATGGGGCGTAAAGGCGCCGGCGGCGGAGGCGTTGCCGCAGTTTGACGGAGTCCGCCGATGAGCGATTTCCTGCGCTCGTTCGGTAAAGCGGCGGCTAGTGCGCTGCATCCGCGCATGCTTTGGCTCACGTTCATGCCGTTCGTCGTGGCCGCGGCGGGATGGGGGCTGTTCTTTTGGTTCATGTGGCAGCCGCTCGTCGGGCAGGCGCGCGGCTGGCTCGGTGCGTCGTGGCTCGGGGCCTCGCTTTATCGCGCGTTCGACTGGGTCGGGCTGTCTTCTCTTCACGCCGCGCTCGCGCCTTTCATCGTCGTCGCGCTGTCGATTCCGCTCATTGCCACGACCGTGCTGCTGCTGATCGCGACGATTTCGATGCCGATGGTCGTGCGCCATCTGTCGATGCGGCGCTTCGCGCAACTCGAGCAGCGACGCGGCGGCACCTGGTACGGCAGCCTCGCGCATACGCTCGTGACGACGATCGTCTGCGTCGTGCTGTTCTTGCTGACGGTGCCGCTCTGGCTCTTTCCTCCGCTGTTCGCCGTGATCCCGCCGCTGCTCTGGGGCTGGTTGACGTACCGCGTCATGACCTACGACGCTTTGGCGTTGCACGCGAGCAGCGCCGAGCGCCGCGCGCTGATCCGCCGCCATCGCGGGCCGCTTTTCGCCATCGGCATCGCCACGGGGCTCATGGGCGCCGTGCCGACGCTGATTTGGGCCTGGTCGATTTGGCTCGTCGTGCTGTTTCCCGTGATCGCCGCCGCCACGATTTGGATCTATGCGTTTATCCTCGTGTTTTCGGCGCTCTGGTTCGGCCATTATTGCCTGGACGCATTGCAGCGCCTGCGCGCCGACGAGGCGCTTTCATCTACGTGAGACGCGAGGGCAGTCCATGGCATTTGGCGTGATCATCATCGGAGACGAAATCCTTTCGGGCCGGCGTGCCGACAAACATTTGCCGAAAGTGATCGAATTGCTGACCGCGCGCGGGCTTGTGCTCGCCTGGGCCGAATACGTCGGCGACGATCGCGAGCGCATTACGGCCACGCTCCAGCGTACCTTCGCTTCCGGCGACATCGTATTTTCGACGGGCGGCATCGGCGCGACGCCGGACGACCATACCCGTCAATGCGCGGCGCAAGCCCTCGGCGTGCCGCTCGAATTGCACCCGGAGGCGGCCGAGCTCATTCGGGCGCGCATTCGCGAAACGCATGCGGCGAGCGGGGCGGCCGGCGCGACGCAGGCGCCGCTCGATCTCGATTCGCCCGATAACCGTCACCGGCTCAACATGGGCGTGTTCCCGCGCGGCGCGACGATCATTCCGAACGGGTACAACAAGATCCCGGGTTTTTCGGTCGGCGATCACCATTTCGTGCCGGGATTCCCCGTCATGGCCTGGCCGATGATGGAGTGGGTGCTCGATACGAAGTACGCGCACCTGCACCACGCCGTGGCGCATGCCGAGCGCTCGCTCTACGTGTTCGAGCTGATGGAGTCGACGCTGACGCCGCTCATGGAGAAAATCGAAGCCGATTTCCCCGGCGTGCGCGTGTTCAGCTTGCCGAGCGTCGGCGACGCCGATCGAGGCGGCGTCTTCGCACGGCGGCACATCGACTTGGGCGTCAAGGGCGAGCCAGAGGCCGTCGCCGCCGCGTTCGTGAAGCTCCGGGAAGGCGTGCACTTGCTCGGCGGCGATATCGTCGAGCCGGAGGCCGGATAGGCCTCCTTAGCCGGCAAACGGGGCGTCACGCCCCCATCCAAGGCAATCCGCGGAAGCACCAGCCGCTCACCGTCTTGCGGTGGCCGTTGCCGTCCTTGTCGCCTTCGAACCCTTCGAGCAGGTCGAACGCCTTCGTGTAGCCTTCCTGAGCGGCCGCTACGGCCGCCAGCTTCGAGCGCGCCGCGCTGCGGCACAAGAACAGCACCGGCGTATCGGGCGAGCCCACCGCTTCGCGCAGTTGAGCGGCAAATTCGGGATTGGGCACGCCGCCCGGATAGCGCGTCCATTCAATGTGAACGTACTGCCCGTCCCCCACGAGCGGCCGGCCCACCCAGTCGAGCTCGGCGCGCGTGCGCACGTCGACGAGCCGGGCGCTCGGATCGAGTTGCAGCAGCTCGAATGCTTCAGCGGGGGACACGGCGCCCGCATAGGACAGCTGGTGTTCGGCACGGCGCTTGTCGGCCTGCGCGAGGATCTGGTCGAGCGAGCTCATGGCCGTCGTCTCCTTTGTCGTAAAGAGACATTCTAGCGCGCTGCTCTTCGCGCGCTTCTAGGCCGTTCGTCCGGTTCGGCGCTCGGACGGTGCACGCGAGCCCAGCCGTCGATGCGCTAAATGTGTGCAAAACGCGATGCAATGCACCACAATGGGGTTGATGGCCGCCATTATCCGGCTTGGTGCACCGAATGTGTGCTTTTTCTCGTCGTGGCGGCGCGCCCGAGCACCGCCACGTTGCGATGGCCGGCTCCAGCGAGGGGCGCGCCGCATCGCGGCTTGGAGCGGAGCGCCAGGCCGCGCCGGGCACTCGGTTCGGTAACTGGCACGGAAGCTGCTTTTACCCGCGGCAATCGCTTACAAGACCGGCTTCGGCGTCGGAGCGCGCAGTGAGTCGAAGCAGGCAAAGCGAAGAACCGCCGAACTTATTAAATGGAGAAGAGGATATGAGTAAATCCGTGGCCGACGTCATGCAGCTCGTCAAGGACGAGGACGTCAAGTTTGTCGACTTTCGCTTCACCGATACGCGCGGCAAGGAGCAGCACGTTTCGGTGCCGCTGTCGGCGTTCGACGAAGACAAGTTCGAGAGCGGCCATGCGTTCGACGGTTCCTCCATCGCCGGCTGGAAGGGCATCGAGGCTTCGGACATGTTGCTCGTCCCGGATGCCAACACCGCTTTCATCGACCCGTTCTACGAAGAGCCCACGCTGGTTCTGACGTGCGACGTGGTCGAGCCGGCCGACGGCAAGGGCTATGAACGCGACCCGCGCTCGCTCGCCAAGCGCGCCGAAGCGTACCTGAAGAGCACCGGCTTGGGCGATACGGCCTTCTTCGGTCCGGAACCCGAGTTCTTCATTTTCGACTCGGTCCAGTGGAACACGGACATGTCGGGCTGCTTCGTCAAGATCGGCTCGGAGGAAGCGCCCTGGTCGTCGGGCAAGGAATTCGAGAACGGCAACACGGGTCACCGTCCGGGCACGAAGGGCGGCTATTTCCCGGTCGCGCCGGTGGATTCCTTCCAAGACATGCGCTCGGAAATGTGCCTGTTGCTCGAGCAAATCGGCATCCCTGTCGAAGTGCACCACCACGAAGTGGCCGGCCAAGGCCAAAACGAAATCGGCACGAAGTTCTCGACGCTCGTGCAACGCGCCGACTGGACGCAGCAACTGAAGTACATCGTCCATAACGTCGCGCATACGTACGGCAAGACGGCGACGTTCATGCCGAAGCCTGTCGTGGGCGACAACGGCTCGGGCATGCACGTTCACCAGTCGATCTGGAAGGACGGCCAGAACCTGTTCGCGGGCAACGGCTACGCCGGCCTGTCGGAATTCGCGCTGTTCTACATCGGCGGCATCATCAAGCATGCTCGCGCGCTGAACGCGATCACGAACCCGACGACGAACTCGTACAAGCGTCTCGTGCCGCACTTCGAAGCACCGGTCAAGCTCGCTTACTCGGCGCGCAACCGTTCGGCTTCGATCCGTATTCCGCACGTGAGCAACCCGAAGGGCCGCCGCATCGAAACGCGCTTCCCGGATCCGATGGCAAACCCGTACCTCGCGTTCTCGGCGCTCATGATGGCCGGTCTCGACGGCGTGCAAAACAAGATTCATCCGGGCGAAGCCGCGGACAAGAATCTGTACGATCTGCCGCCTGAGGAAGACGCGAAGATCCCGACCGTCTGTGCCGGCCTCGATCAAGCGCTCGAAGCGCTCGATAAGGATCGCGAGTTCCTGACGCGCGGCGGCGTGTTCACCGATGCCATGATCGACGCCTATCTGGACCTGAAGGAAGGCGAGCTGCAACGCTTCCGCATGACGACGCACCCGATCGAGTTCGAGATGTACTACTCGCTGTAAGCAACGCGATGCGCTTCGCCTTTGTCGTCGGCGAAGCGCGCGTGAAAGCTTGCGATGCTCGGAGGGACGGCGGCGCCGTCCCTTTTTCGTTCATTCGTTGCGTACGTTTCGCGGCGCTCAGACGACGATGGTGCTCAAGAATTTGATCAAGGCGAAGAAAAGCCAATCCGAGCCGCTTTCGGACGATGCGGTGTTGGCGCAATCGGGTCTGCTGCCCGGGCTCGAAGCGCTGCCCACCGTCGCGCTCGTGCTCGAGAAGCGCACGCTGCGCGTCGCGTTCGCGAACCCGTCGGCCGAATCGATGCTCGATCTCTCGCGCCGGCAACTCATGCAGATGTCGTGGTCCGAGTTGTTTGCGAATAGCGACGATCTCAATGCGACGATCGCGGCGATCGCGGAGCATCGTTTCCATGCGACGCACCTCGATACCGTGCTCGAAAGGCCGGGGCGCGAACCGTTGCATGTGCATGTGGTCGTCGGCTTTCTCGAGAGTGCGCCCGATTACGTGTTGCTCGAGTTGTTCGAGAACGAGCGCCACCTGCGCACCGATCGCGAAGAGCGCATTCACGATCTGTCGATCGCGAACAAGCAGCTCATCCGCAATCTCGCGCACGAGATCAAGAACCCGCTCGGCGGCATTCGCGGCGCCGCGCAGTTGCTCGAATTCGAGCTCGGCGCGCGCGAACGGCTGGAGTTGCGCGAATACACGCAGGTGATCGTGAAGGAGTCGGATCGCCTGCAGACGCTCGTCGATCGCTTGCTCGAGCCGCACCGGCACCCGCATATCGTCGGCGACGTCAACATTCACGAAGTATGCGAACGCGTGCGCGCCGTGATTCTCGCTGAATTTCCGCGCGGCCTCACGATCGAGCGCGATTACGACGTGAGCGTGCCCGACCTGCGCGGCGACAAAGAGCAACTGATCCAAGCCTTGCTCAACATCGTGCGTAATGCGGCGCAGGCGCTGCGCGAGCGCATCGGGCAGGGCGACGCGCGCATTGCATTGCGCACGCGCGTTGCGCGCAAGGTGACGATCGCGAAACGCCTTTGCAAGTTGGCATTGGACTTGCGTGTGATCGACAACGGTCCAGGAATCCCCGAGGAGATTCGCGATCGCATTTTTTATCCGCTCGTGTCCGGCCGCGAGGACGGCAGTGGGCTCGGTCTCACGCTCGCGCAAACGTTCGTGCAGCAGCACGACGGATTGATCGAGGTCGAAAGCCGCCCCGGACACACCGAGTTTCAGATTTTGCTGCCGCTCGTCAATTGATAAGACCCACTTCATGAAGCCGATCTGGATAGTAGACGACGACCAATCGATCCGTTGGGTGCTCGAGAAAGCGCTGGCGCGCGAAAATTTCCCGACGCGCAGTTTCGCCAACGTGCGCGAGGCGCTTGCCGCGCTCGAGCGCGAGAGCCCGCAGGTGCTCGTCTCCGACATCAGAATGCCGGGGGCATCGGGCCTCGAATTACTGCAGGCGATCCGCGAGCGCCTGCCCGAGCTGCCCGTCATCATCATGACGGCGTACTCCGATCTCGATAGCGCCGTAGCCGCGTTCCAAGGCGGTGCGTTCGAATATCTCGCCAAGCCGTTCGACGTCGACAAAGCGGTCGAGCTGATTCGCCGCGCCGTCGACGAAAGCATGAGAGGCGCGCACGCAAGCGAAGTTGCGCTTGCAGATGCGCCCGAAATGCTCGGCCAGGCGCCGGCGATGCAGGACATGTTCCGCGCGATCGGGCGGCTTTCCCATTCGGCGGCCACCGTGCTGATCACGGGCGAATCGGGCAGCGGCAAGGAGCTTGTCGCGCGTGCGCTGCACCGGCATAGCCCGCGCGCGAACGGGCCGTTCATCGCGCTGAACACGGCCGCGATCCCGAAGGATCTTTTGGAGTCCGAACTGTTCGGTCACGAACGGGGCGCCTTCACCGGCGCGCAGGCGACGCGGCAGGGCCGTTTCGAGCAAGCCGAAAACGGCACGCTGTTTCTCGATGAAATCGGCGATATGCCGTTCGACCTGCAAACGCGATTGCTGCGCGTGCTCTCCGATGGGCAGTTCTATCGCGTCGGCGGACATAGCCCGCTGCGCGCCAACGTGCGGGTGATCGCCGCGACGCACCAGAACTTGGAGGCGCGCGTGCGGCAGGGCTTGTTCCGCGAGGACTTGTATCACCGCCTCAACGTGATCCGTTTGCGTTTGCCGCCGCTGCGCGAGCGGCGCGAGGACATTCCGCTGCTGACGCGCCACTTCCTGCAAAAGAGCGCGCGCGACCTGGGCGTCGAGCCCAAGCGCGTATCGGACGCGGCACTGGCTTATCTCACGACGCTGCCGTTCCCCGGCAATGTCCGGCAGCTGGAGAATCTGGCGAACTGGCTGACCGTCATGGCGCCCGCGCAGACGATCGAGATCAAGGATCTGCCGCCCGATCTCGTACCGGCTTCGCCGGTCGAGGGCGCCGGCGACATCCTGGCGGGCGCGAGCGTGGGCGCGCTGGCTTCGGCAAGCGCGGGCTTGAATGCCGAGCTAGGTGGGGGCTCTGCCGGTTCGTTCGACTCGGAGCGCAATGGCGCGGCGGTCGTGCCGGCAGCACTCGCCGGCGTGGCGACAGGCGTGCCGGTCAGCGTCTGGGAGAGCGGCTTACGGGCGGAAGTTGCGCGCATGCTGCGCGAGAACACCGTCGATGTCATGGATGAGCTCGCGCGCCGGTTCGAAGCGGCCGTGATTCGCGAGGCGCTGGACTTCACGCGCGGCCGCAAGGTCGAAGCCGCGGAGCGCTTGGGCATCGGCCGTAATACGATCACGCGCAAAATTCAGGAGCTGCACTTGGAGCCGTGATTCGGCGAGGTGTCCCAACGGCGTGCAGGCCGGCAGCTCGTCAGGGCGAGCGCCGGCCTACGCCAATTGCGCGATCACCGGTGCATGATCGGAAGGCTGGTCCCATTTGCGCGGCGTCTTGTCGACCTCGCACATCGCGCAGCCTTCCGCGAGCGCGGGCGAAAGCAGAATGTGGTCGATGCGCAGCCCGGCGTTGCGGCGAAACGCGAGCATCCGATAGTCCCACCAGGTGAATGTCTTTTCCGGCTGCTCGAACTTGCGGAATGCATCGACGAGGCCGAGCGCGACGAGCTGCACGAAGGCCGCCCGCTCTTCGGGCGAGACGAGGTTCTGACCTTCCCATGCCTTGGGGTCGTGCACGTCGCGATCCTCGGGGGCGATGTTGTAATCGCCGAGCAACGCGAATTTCGGGTGAACGTGCATCTCGTCCTTGATCCACTGCGCAAGCGCCTCGAGCCAGCGCAGCTTATAGGCGAACTTGTCGGTGCCGGGCGCCTGTCCGTTCGGAAAGTACGCCGAAACGATGCGTGTGCCGCCTACGGTCAAGGCGATCAAGCGCTGCTGCTCGTCGTCGAAGCCGGGGATGTTGCGCACGATTTGCGTTTCGTCGACTTCGATGCCGTCGCGCACGAGAATCGCTACGCCGTTATAGGTCTTTTGGCCCGCGAACCAGCTGCGATAGCCTTTTGCCGCGAGCTCCGCGCGCGGAAATTTTTCGTCGGGCAATTTCAATTCCTGCAGACACAGCACGTCGACATGGCTGAGCTCGAGCCAATCGATGACGTGCTGCTGACGAACCTTCAGCGAATTGACGTTCCAGGTGGCGATTTTCATAGTGTTCCTCATCGTTGCCGCGCCGCTTTGCTTATAGGCCGACGTGCTAGGCGCACGCGTGGTCGCGAGCCGAATCTTAGCGCGGGACGGGCAATGCCGGAACGGAAACGGGGCACCGCCCTTGGGCGACGCTCGAGCGCGTTCGCCGCTGCCCCTGCCTGGGAGCGATGCTCGATCGATATTGGGGACTCGTGGCTTTCATTTCGTCGGAACCGGCGCTCAGTCGCTGCTGAGTCGCCGCTGAGTCGCTGCTGAGTCGCTGCTGAGTCGCTGCTGAGTCGCTGCTGAGTCGCTGCTGAGTCGCCGATCTCGTCGTGGACATCTGTTCGCTTCAGGCCTCGGCCACGACGCGGGCAGCATTGCGCGTCGATGGCGGTGTCGTCGACAGCATCGTTTGACGCAGCGCGCAAACTCTCGTATAATTCTTTTCTCTGACGCGGGGTGGAGCAGTCTGGCAGCTCGTCGGGCTCATAACCCGAAGGTCGTAGGTTCAAATCCTACCCCCGCAACCAAACAAAAAACCCGTCCTTGTTGGCGGGTTTTTGTTTTTGCGGCATGGGCAGGAGAGCCCTGGTGCTCTCATGGCTGCATTGCCTTTGGCGTCCCCGCCCCGATTTTTGCGCGTCGCCAACCCCGCGGGTCACCGGCACTTCCCTCAGGCATTTCATCCTCAAGCATTTGGCTCGCGCGCCGTTATTGCATGCGATGGCTCAGTCGAGCCGGTGCTGCGCACCGAAGCTCGCCCGCCTGCGCGCAAAGCCTCATCCATCTGGGAGTATCCGTCCCCATTCGATGTCGCGCGCAAACGTTGTCGCCCGTTCTCCTGAATTAATTAGGAGAACTGATCAAAGCGCAAGCGGTTGCTTGCGGCGATCTGCCTCCGTCGCCGGACGGCGGCGTGGCGGCACCTGTTCATCACCTACTTGTTTGCGCCTCGCGCGGCCCGATTGCCGCGCGATGGGTTATTGCAGAGGAAGCAGCATGAAATGGTTTCATGACTTGAAGATCGCGCGGCGGCTGATGATGTTGAATCTCGCAGCCGCCGTCGCGTTGTTCGCGGTCACGGGGTTCGGCGTCTATCAAACGCGGCGCGTATACGACGCCGCCAGCTACGGAACGGAGAATACGGTGCCGAGCTTGTTCGTGCTCGACGGCGCGCTGAAGGCCTACAACGCGATGACGCTCCTGACGATCCAGGACGTAGCCGCCACCGATGCGCAGACGATTCAGCGCATCGAGCAGCAGATCGCCGCGCAGCGCAAAGCGGTGAGCGCGCAACTCGATCGATATGAAGCGATCGTTTCCGATGACAAGGATCGCGCGATGCTTGCAGCGGACCGCGAGGCCGACGACCGTTCGTCGAAACTCCGCGATCAAGTGCTGGCGCTTTCGCGCGACGGTAAGAAGCAGGAGGCCGATGCATTGGTCAATGGTGCATTGGCCGAAGCCATCAATGGCGTGGAAGCTGCACTCGAAAGCCATCGCGCTTACAACGGCGAACTCAGCAAGCAACAGGCTGCGCAAGCCCGCGCCATGATCGACAACGCCAACCTCCTAGAGATCGCGAGCTCGCTCGTCATTCTTGCGGGCGTGCTCGGCCTGGGCCTCGTCGCCGCGCGCTCGATCACGCGGCCGATCGAGCGCGCCGTCGCCTTTGCTCGACGTGTGGCCGAAGGCGATTTGACCGCGGAGATCGAAGCCACGACGCGGGACGAGGCGGGGCAGCTGCTGCGAGTGCTCGGCGACATGAACGCGAACTTGAAGCGCGTCGTCGGGAAGGTGCGGTCAGGCAGCGAAACGGTGTCGAGCGCGACGGCGCAAATCGCCGCCGGCAATCTCGATCTTTCCTCCCGTACCGAGCAGCAGGCTTCGTCGCTGCAGCAGACGGCGGCGAGCATGGAGCAGCTCACGTCGACGGTGCGTCTGAATGCCGAGAACGCGCAGCAGGCGAGCACGCTTGCTTCGAGTGCGTCCGACGTCGCGTGCAAAGGCAGCGGGGTGGTGGGGCGCGTCGTCGAGACGATGACGCAGATCAGCGATCGCTCGACGAAGATCGCCGACATCACGGGCATGATCGAAGGCATCGCATTCCAAACGAACATTCTGGCCCTGAACGCGGCGGTCGAAGCCGCGCGCGCCGGCGAGCAAGGCCGCGGGTTCGCGGTCGTCGCGAGCGAGGTGCGCAGTCTCGCGCAACGCTCGTCGAGTGCGGCCAAGGAAATCAAGGAGCTCATCGCGGCGTCCGTGGAGACGGTCGAGGAAGGGTCGGCGCTCGCGGGCCAAGCGGGATCGACGATGCAAGAGGTGACGCGCGCCATCTCACGGGTGACCGACATCATGGGCGAGATCGCGGCGGCGTCCGAGGAGCAACGGCGCGGCATCGAGCAGGTGGGGCTGGCGATTTCGCAAATGGACGACGTCACGCAGCAAAACGCGGCGCTCGTGGAACAAGCGGCAGCCGCTTCGCAATCGCTCGACGAGCAGGGGCACATGCTTGGGGATGCCGTCGCCTTCTTTCGCACGTCGCGCGACCACGTCATGAGGACCTAGAGTTCAGCTGCACCCCCGCGCGCGTCGCTTGAAATGGGCACTGTGTTTTTGTACAGTAACGCTCACTTTGAGCACGCGCGAACCTTCTCCTTCTTCCGCCTCCCTGCCGACGTCGAGCGGCACGGGCGAGCTCGCGCGAAAAATCGTCCACTGCGATTGCGATTGCTTCTACGCCTCGGTCGAGATGCGCGACGATCCGAGCCTGCGGGGCCGGCCGCTAGCAGTCGGCGGCCGTCCGGAGCATCGGGGCGTCATCGCAACGTGTAACTACGAGGCGCGACGGTTCGGCGTGCATTCGGCCATGTCTTCCGCGCTGGCGATGCGCAAGTGCCCCGAACTGCTGATCTTGCCGCCGGCCATGGAAAAGTACCGCGCCGCTTCGCGTCAGATCATGGCGATCTATCGCGACTACACGCCGATCGTCGAGCCGCTGTCGCTCGACGAAGCGTATCTCGACGTCACGCACGCCACCCGCTGCAAAGGCAGCGCGACGTTGATGGCGGCCGAGATTCGCGAGCGCGTGCGCGAGACCGTGGGCGTGACCGTCTCGGCCGGCGTCGCGCCCAATAAGTTCGTCGCGAAGATCGCCTCCGACTGGAACAAGCCCGACGGGCTGTTCGTCGTCCGTCCGCACGAGGTCGATGCGTTCGTCGCGGCCTTACCCGTACGCAAGATTTTCGGCGTGGGGAAGGTGACGGCCGCGAAGCTCGAAAAGCTCGGAATCGATACGTGCCTCGACTTGCGCGGGTGGGCGCTCGTCGATCTGCATCGGCGTTTCGGCGCGTTCGGCCGCCGGCTCTACGATCTGTCGCGCGGCATCGATCATCGCGCCGTGGATCCCGACCAGGAGCGCAAGTCGGTCAGCGTCGAGACCACTTATGTGACGGATCTTCGCACGCTAGAGGCGTGCGCGGCCGAAATCCGGCAGCTCGCCGAGCAACTCGATGCACGGATCGAGCGCGTAGGAGCCGCCGCAGCGGTCCGCAAGCTTTACGTCAAGATCCGGTTCGCCGATTTCCAGCGCACGACCGTCGAATGCGTCGCCGCTCGAACCGATCTGCCGACGTTCCTCGCGCTGCTCGAAAAAGGATTTGCCCGCCGCAATCGGCCCGTGCGCTTGCTCGGCGTCGGCGTGCGGCTCGAGGAAGGCGAGGACACAGCCGCCCACGGCCAGTTTCCGCTGTTTCGCGAAGACGGCGACAGCGACCGGAACGACGAGCGCGACGAAGACGATGAGAAAACCCGCGTACCTCGCTAGAATCGTCGCAAGCCGCAAGCCGCAAGCCGCAAGCCGCAAGCCGCAAGCCGCAAGCCGCAAGCCGCAAGCCGCAAGCCGCTCATCTGCCCAATCTAGCCGGCGGCGCCAAGCCGGCCCTTTGCTCGTGGAGCCCCCGATGGATCTGATCATCCGCCGCGCCGTCTTGACGCATCACGTCGAGGGGCGCGACGCGCCGGTCGACATCGGCATCGACGACGGACGCTTCGTGGCCGTCGAGCCGCATCTGGCGGCAACGGCCGGCCAAGAGATCGACGCAGCCGGCGCGCTCGTCGCGCCGCCGTTCGTGGACGCGCATTTCCACATGGATGCGACGCTCTCCTATGGTCTGCCGCGCGTGAATGCGTCGGGCACGCTGCTCGAAGGCATCGCGCTATGGGGCGAGCTCAAGCCGCAACTGACGCAGGAGGCGCTGATCGAGCGCGCGCTCCAGTATTGCGATTGGGCCGTGGCGCGCGGCCTGCTCGCGATTCGCTCGCACGTCGATGTCTGCGATCCGCGCTTGCTGGCGGTCGAAGCGCTGCTCGAGGTCAAGCGCCGGGTCGCGCCGTATCTGGACCTGCAGCTGGTCGCGTTCCCGCAGGACGGCCTGCTGCGCTCGGCCGGCGCATTCGACAATCTCAAGCGGGCGATTGCGATGGGTGTCGATGTCGTCGGCGGCATCCCGCACTTCGAGCGGACGATGGCAGACGGCGCGGAATCGATCCGGCTGCTTTGCGAATTCGCGGCCGAGAAAGGACTGCCCGTCGATATGCATTGCGACGAGTCGGACGACCCGTTATCGCGCCACATCGAAACGCTCTGCGGGCAGGCGCACCGCTTGGGCCTCCAAGGCCGTGTGGCCGGATCGCATCTGACTTCGATGCATTCGATGGACAACTACTACGTCAGCAAACTGCTGCCGCTCATGCGCGAATCGGGCGTCGCCGCCATCGCCAATCCGCTCATCAACATCACGCTTCAAGGGCGCGCCGATACCTATCCGAAACGGCGCGGCATGACGCGTGTGCCGGAAATGCTCGCGGCCGGCATTACGGTCGCATTCGGCCACGATTGCGTGATGGACCCGTGGTACAGCTTAGGGTCGGGGGACATGCTCGAGGTCGCACACATGGGGCTGCACGTGGCGCAGATGACGGGCGTGGAGGCGATGCGCGCGACGTTCGACGCCGTGACGGCGAACGCGGCGCGCGTTCTGCATTTGGACGGCTATGGCATTGCGCCGGGATGCCGGGCCGATTGCGTCGTGCTGGATGCGCGCGATCCAATCGAGGCCATTCGGCTCAGGGCGACGCGCCTTGCCGTCGTGCGGCGCGGTAAGGTGATCGCCCGCACGCCGGCGCAGCGCGCGACGCTCTCGCTGGAAGGGCGGCCGGGCGACATCGACTTCAAGCTGCGCCGCTGATGCGGCGCAGCCGCGCCCGCCACCGCATTTCAGTTCGCTTGAGCGGGCGCTTGGGTCATGCCGTTGTGGCGCAACAGCGCATCGATCGTCGGCGCGCGGCCGCGGAATGCCTTGAACGAGTCCATCGCAGGCCGGCTGCCCCCGACTTCGAGAATTTCGCGGCGGTAGCGCGTGCCCGTTTCGACGTCGAGCACGCTGCCTTGCGCGGTCTTCGCCGCATCTTCGAACGCGGCGTACGCATCGGCCGATAGCACTTCGGCCCACTTGTAGCTGTAGTAGCCCGCTGCATAGCCGCCCGCGAAGATATGGCTGAACGTATTCGGCCAGCGCGAGAAGCTCGCTTGCGCAATGACGTGATAGCGCTCGTTGATCTCACGGGCGAGCTCGGTCGCGCTTTTCGCGCCTTGCGGATCGAAGCTCGTGTGCAGCAGCATGTCGTACATCGAAAAAACGATTTGACGCAGCATAGCGAGGCCGCTCTGGAAGTTCTTCGCGGCGATCATCTTGTCGAAGAGTTCGCGCGGCAGCTTCGCGCCGGTATCGACGTGCGACGACATGTCGGCCAGCACGTCCCATTCCCAGCAGAAGTTTTCCAGGAACTGCGAAGGCAGTTCGACGGCATCCCATTCGACGCCGTTGATGCCCGACACGCCGAGCTCGTCCACGCGCGTCAGCATATGATGCAGCCCGTGCCCGAACTCGTGGAAGAGGGTGATGACTTCGTCGTGCGTGAAGCAGGCGCTCTTGCCGCCCACGGGAGCCGAGAAGTTGCACGTCAGATAGGCGACCGGCGTCTGCAGCCCGCCGTCGTTGCGTTTATGGCGCGAACGGGCATCGTCCATCCAGGCGCCGCCGCGCTTGCCTTCGCGCGCGTACAAGTCGAGGTAGAACTGTGCGCGCAGCGCGCCGTCCTCGTCTTCGACGCGGAAGAAGCGAACGTCGGGGTGCCAGACGGCCGCTTCATCTGGGCGGATCTTCACGCCGAACAGCGTTTGCGCGACTTTGAACAGGCCGCCGATCACGGCCTCTTCCGGAAAGTATTGCTTGACCTCGTTCTCCGAGAACGCATAGCGGTTTTCGCGCAACCGCTCGCCTGCAAACGCGACGTCCCACGGTTCGAGCTGCGTCAGGCCGAGCTCGCTCGCGGCGAACTCGCGCAGCTCTTGCCAGTCCTTTTCGCCGTAGGCCCGCGCGCGCGCCGCGAGATCTTCGAGAAACGCGATGACCTGCTCGGGCGTATCGGCCATCTTCGGGACGAGCGAGACTTCCGCGAAATTTCGATAGCCCAGCATCTGCGCTTCTTCCTGGCGCAGCTTCAAGAGCTCGGCGACGTTCTCCGTGTTGTCCCACTCGGGCTTGCCGCCGCCGTAAGCGGCGCCGAGCTCCGATGCGCGCGTCACATATGCGCGATACATCGCCTCGCGCATCGGACGATGGGCGGCGTACTGCATGACGGGGAAGTACGACGGGAAGTGCAACGTGAATTTCCAGCCTTCTTCGATGCCGGCTTCCTGCGCGGCCTCGCGAGCGGCTTGCACGACATCGGCCGGCAGCCCGGCCAGTTCGGCTTCCGTTTTCGCGATGTACGCATAGGCATTCGTCGCGTCGAGCACGTGATCGGAAAACGCCTTGGCGAGCGCCGCCTGGCGCTCCTGCAATTCGGAGAAGCGCGGCTTCTCGTCCTCGGGCAACTCGGCACCGGAAAGACGGAAGTCGCGCAGGGAATTGCTCAGAATTTTTTTGCGCTCGTCGTTGAGCGCCGCATAGGCGGGGCTCGCGACGATAGCCTTGTACTTTTCGAACAGGGCCAGGTTCTGGCCGACGCTCGACCAGAACTCCGTCACGCGCGGCAGATTTTCGCCGTAAGCGGCGCGCAGCGTCGGCGTATCGGCGACGGCGTTCAAGTGACCGACGATGCCCCAGGCGCGCGAAAGCGGCTCGGTGGCGGCTTCCGTCGCCTCGACCACGTCGGCCCATGTTGCCGGCGTGGCCGGATCGGTGGCGTGGTCGATGGCGGCTTGCGCTTTCGCGAGCAATACGTCGAGAGCGGGCGTGATATGTTCGGCTCGGATTTCGCCGAAGCGCGGCAAGCCGGAGAAATCGAGCAGCGGATTGTCCCCCGGGATGCGCTGAGCGTTTGCGGGGGACGAATCGGAGGTATTCGAGGCCATAGCGCTGTTCCTGTCTATCGAGTGTCGAGGGGGCGGGCACACACGGCGCCCGATTCCGAGATTATTGGGGCGGGTCGCACCGATTCCAATCGGCAGCGCGCGCTTTTGTTCCGAGTGTTGTCCGGCTTCGGCTCACAGCGCCGGGCATTCTGCATTCGGCTTTCGGTTTCAGCTTGGCGCCGCGCCCTTTGCGCATGTTCGGCGCACGTGCCGCATCAACCCTGTGCCGCTTGACGCTCCGCCGCTTCGATCGTATTCACGAGCAGCATCGTGATCGTCATCGGGCCCACGCCGCCCGGCACCGGCGTGATATGGCCGGCCACGGCCGCCACACCGGCAAAGTCGACATCACCGCACAGTTTGCCGGCTTCGTCGCGGTTCATGCCGACGTCGATCACGGTCGCCCCGGGCTTGATCATATCCGCCGTGACGAGATTACGCCGTCCCGTCGCCGCGACGACGATATCGGCTTCCCGCGTGTGCGCCGCGAGATCGCGCGTCTTGCTATGGCAGACCGTGACCGTTGCGCCCGCTGCGAGCAGCATCATCGCCATCGGCTTGCCGACGATGTTCGAGCGGCCGATGACCACGGCTTCGGCGCCTTGCAACTCGATGCCGTATGCGTCGAACATCTTCATGACGCCGTAGGGCGTGCAGGGCCGAAAGAGCGGCTTGCCCGTCATCAACGCGCCGGCGTTCGCCACGTGAAAGCCGTCGACGTCCTTTTCCGGTGCGATCGCTTCGATGACCTTATGGCTGTCGATGTGCGGCGGCAGCGGCAACTGCACCAAGATGCCATGGATACGCGAATCGCGGTTGAGCGCATCGATGCGGGCGAGCAGATCGGCTTCCGACAGCGTGGCGGGGTAGCGATCGTAGGAAGAGTACATGCCGTTGTCTTCGCACGCTTTCACCTTGTTGCGCACATACACTTCGCTGGCCGGATTGTCGCCGACGAGCACCACCGCGAGCCCCGGCTGGTAGCCGCGCGCAGTGAGCTGCGCGGCGCGCGCCGCAACATCGGCGCGAAGGGTCTTGGAGAGGGCGATGCCGTCGATCAATTGGGCTGTCATGGTGGTCGGTCGAGATTGAAACGATGAAAAGCGGCGGTCGCGCAAACGGCGTGGCTTCGGCCGGGCGAGGCGCGGGCGGCTCGGCGAGCGGGCCAGGCGACGATCGAGGCCTCGGCGGCCAGAGAGACGAGCGGCGCCTCGCGGCGCGCGACAAAAGCGTAATTATAGCGTCGGCCGCGACGGTGGCGGGGGCGCTTGGACCGGGCGCGCAAGCGCGCCGGGGCAGAGAAGGCGAGGGCCGGCGTATGCCGGCTCCACGGCGTTAGGACTGGTTGGCGGGCTTGTTCGACAACGCGAGGCGCAGTAGATCGGCCACCGTATTGACGTTGAGCTTTTCCATGATGTTCGCGCGGTGCGCTTCGACCGTCTTGATGCTGATGCCGAGGTCGTCGGCGATCTGCTTGTTCAAGCGGCCCGCGATGATCCGCTCGAGCACCTGATGTTCGCGGGCGGTCAGCTTGCCGAGGCGTTCGGCCGCCGCG
This sequence comes from uncultured Burkholderiaceae bacterium, assembly GCA_966212325.1. Taxonomy (GTDB): domain Bacteria; phylum Pseudomonadota; class Gammaproteobacteria; order Burkholderiales; family Burkholderiaceae; genus Trinickia. The sequence continues at coordinate 20,012 of CBIHRA010000001.1, forward strand.
CGCTGCTGCTGCACGGTGCTGCTCTCGCTGCGCGCTTTATCGAGCATCCGCTCGACGAGCTTACGCAGTTCGGCTTCGTCGAACGGCTTCTCGATGAAATCCATCGCGCCTTTTTTCATCGTCGAAACGGCCATCGGCACGTCGCCGTGACCCGTGACGAAGATGATCGGCAGCGAGGCGTTTTCTGCGATAAGGCGCTCTTGCAGCTCGAGCCCGCTCATGCCCGACATCCGCACGTCGAGAATGAGGCAAGCGATTTGTCCCGCGTGCTGCGCCGGCTGGTACGCTTCGAGGAATTGCTCGGCGCTCGAAAAGCATTGCACACGATAGCCGTTCGCTTCCAAAAGCCAGCGCAGCGAATCGCGCACGGCTTCGTCGTCGTCGACCACGAAGACAGTTTCTTGATTAGTGACTGGGCTGCTCATATCGCTCCCGTTGTAACGGTTTGTGGTCTCGGCGTCTCGACCGTGCCGCCCTGGCCCGGATCGCTAGGTGCGCCGATCGGCAGACTACAGTGAAATGTGGCGCCTGTGATCTTGCCGTGCTCGTCGACGTTGTTGACAACCCACAGACGCCCGCGATGCGACTCGATAATCGAGCGGCAGATGTTAAGGCCCATTCCCATGCCGTCCGACTTCGTGCTGTAAAACGGCTCGAACAGCCGTTCGATCGCTGCTTCGTCGACGCCCGGGCCCTGGTCGATGACGCTGATGCAGACGAACCCGGCGTCGAGCCGCACGATCACGCGGATGATCGGGTCCACGGCGTTCGGACGCGCTTCGTGCATCGCTTCCGCGGCATTCTTGAGCAGATTCACGAGCACCTGCTCGATCAGTACCGGGTCGACGTAAATGACGGGCAGGCGCGAGCGGATCTCGGTGAGGATGCGAATGCGGCGCTTGCGGGCCTCGATTTCGGCCAGCCCGACGGCGTCGGCGACGATATCGGACACGCGTGCCGCTTGGCGCTTCGGTTCGCTGCGCTTCACGAATTCGCGGATGCGCTTGATGATCATGCCCGCGCGCACGGCCTGCTGAGCCGTCTTTTCGAGCACGGGCAAGAGCGTCTCCTGCGTCGTGCGGCCCGCCTTGACGAGCGCGACCGTGCCCGAGCAATAGTTATTGATCGCCGCCAGCGGCTGATTGAGCTCGTGCGCGAGCGAGGAGGCCATTTCGCCCATCGTCATGAGGCGGCTCGTGAAGTGGAGCTTTTCTTCCTGCTGGCGGGCGAGTTCCTGCGCCTGTTTGCGCGTCGTGATGTCGGTGGCGATCTGCATCTGCGCGAGATGGCCGTCGACCCACTGAATGTATTGGCGCCGCACCTCGAACCACTTCTGGATGCTTTGCACGTAGATTTCCTGCGCGTCGGCCGTGCTTTCCGTCAGGGCAGCGGCCGGCAGCCCGGCATAGGTGTCCACCATGTCGATCGAATCGGACGACGCCTGCGCGCTGTCGAAGCCGCCCCCCGCGAGTTCGAGGTGCCCGTCCGGGCGAATGCCGAACAGGTGGCGGTAATAGCGGTTCGCGAACAGCAGCTCGGCCTCGTCGGCGGCCAGCACCGATACGGCCGCATCGAGGCTTTCGAGCACGGTCGTGAAGCGCTCGTGCGCCGCGGCCAATTCTTCTCGCGCGCGCTTGGGCTCGGTGATGTCCGTCATCGACGACATCCAGCCTGTCTGCCGCCCCGAGCTGTCGATGAGCGGGGAGACGTACAGCCGCGCGTGGAAAAGCGAGCCGTCCTTGCGCCGCACGCGCAATTCGAACCCCGAGGAGGGCGCCTTGCCGCGCAGCGTCATGTCGAGCTGGCGCTGCATTTCGGGGTAGGCGTCGCGCGGCCAGTAGGGGAACGGCGCCGTCTTGCCGACGAGGTCGCTCTCGTCCCAGCCCGTCATGCGGCAAAACGCCGGGTTCACGTGCGTGATGCGGCCATGCATGTCGAGCACGCGCATGCCGATCAGCACCGAGTTTTCCATCGCGCGGCGGAAGAACGCCTCGGCGTACAGCGCCTGCTGCGCCTCGAAGCGCTGGCGCGTGTGCTTCCACAAACTCCAAAGGCTCCAGAGTACGAAGCACGAAAGGCCGGCGACGAGCCAGACGAGCGTGTTGTTCGTGAAGTTCGTAATTTGCGGGAACGCGTAGACGCGCACGGTCACGCCTTGGCCCGGCGGGTCGAGCGGCAGATCGTAGAACACGTCGCGCGGCAGACGCGGACGCGTCGAAGTCGTGGCTAGCTCGCGGTTGTTCGCGTCGGTGATCGAGATCTTGTACTTGGCCGACAACTCGGGCGGGATGTCGTGCTTGAGAATGCCCTCGATCGAGAAGACGGCCGCGATCGAGCCCAGAAACTCGCGATCGCGGTAGATCGGCGTTTGCAAAGTCAGATAGCCGTTGCCGACGTCGTCGTAGATGAGCGGCGAATAGATTTGCCGCCGTGTGCCGCGCGCGTCGGCAAAGGCCGCCTTGACGGCTTCGTCCATCTGGGCGTCGGTGAGCCGGGCGAAGCGCTGGCCCGCGAGCGGCAGCGGCGTGTTGGGCCAGCGCGGAACCTTCTGCACCGTGTACCAGTTCAGATAGAGAATTTCCGGGTGGCCCTGCATGATGTCGGCCGTCGACAGCTCGAACGAATGCTGATCGGCGTGGCCGGCCGCAATGTCGCGTGCGAGCGCCTGCAACTGTTCTTGCGCCCCCGTCATCGACAGGCGGATTTGTTGCTGCGCCCAGGCGACGTTCCGGTAGAGCGTGTCTTCTTGCTGTTGCTGCTCGCGCCGGTTCAGGCTCCATAGGATGAGGCTCATCACCACGAGGAACACGAGGATCGAGAGCAGCGGCGTGAGCAAATACGAGTTGGACCACCACGGTCCGTGGTGCCAGCGAGACGGCGTCGAATCCGTCCGGGGACCGGACGGCCGCGCCGAACGTGCGAAAAGCCGATCGGTCAACATGGCTCGAATTGTAGCGCAGCACGCCACGGCCAATTGGCGTAAAACGAGGGTATTCCAGGGTCGTTTAGCGCAACTGACGGCACGTTGTCGCACGAATGCCGGCATTTTTGGATGCAACGCAGCAATATTCCGCATTATGAGAAATCATCTCGTCATTCGAAAAATTGTTTGCTAAGCCACAGGAAGCCTCATTACAATCCCGTCAACCTGCGCGGTCCGACCCGGTCTGCGTCGTCCGTTCGTAGAGCATTCCCCAATCAGGAGACGAGAATGTCCGCTGTGCCCGACGAAGTCATGAAATATGTCGCCGCCGATAAAGACGACGACCCCCAGGAAACCGGCGAATGGCTCGACGCGCTCGAAGGGGTCATTTCAGCTGTCGGTCCCGACCGTGCGCACTACCTGATCGAAAAGCAGATCGAGTTCGCGCGCGTGCACGGCGAGCATCTGCCGTTCTCGGCGAAAACGCCCTACATCAATACGATCCCGGTGTCGCGCCAGGCCAAGATCCCGGGCGATCAAGACATCGAGCACCGCATCCGCTCGTACACGCGCTGGAACGCGATCGCCATGGTGCTGCGGGCCGGCAAGCATACGAACGTCGGCGGCCACATCGCGTCGTTCGCGTCGGCCGCTACGCTGTATGACGTCGGCTTCAACCATTTCTGGCATGCGCCGTCGGAAAACCACGGCGGCGACCTCGTGTTCGTGCAAGGCCATTCGTCGCCGGGCATCTACTCGCGGGCGTTCCTGCTCGGCCGGCTCAGCGAAAGCCAGCTCGACAATTTCCGCCAGGAAGTCGGCGGCGAGGGCATCTCGTCGTATCCGCACCCGTGGCTGATGCCCGATTTCTGGCAGTTCCCGACCGTCTCGATGGGCCTCGGCCCGATCATGGCGATCTATCAAGCCCGCTTCATGAAATACATGCAGGCGCGCGGCATTGCGAAGACGGAAGGCCGCAAGGTCTGGGCGTTCCTCGGCGACGGCGAAACCGACGAGCCCGAATCGCTCGGCGCGATCGGCATGGCCGGGCGCGAGCGGCTCGACAACCTCGTGTTCGTGATCAATTGCAACCTGCAGCGGCTCGACGGCCCGGTGCGCGGCAACGGCAAGATCATTCAAGAACTGGAATCGGAATTCCGCGGCGCCGGCTGGAATGTCATCAAGGTGATCTGGGGCAGCCGTTGGGACGCGTTGTTCGCGCGCGACAAGACGGGCGCGCTGATGCGCCGCATGATGGAAGTGGTCGACGGCGAATACCAGACGTACAAGTCCGAATCGGGCGCATTCGTGCGCGAGCATTTCTTCAATACGCCCGAGCTGAAGGCGCTCGTCGCCGATTGGTCCGACGACGACATTTGGAACCTGAACCGCGGCGGTCACGATCCCCACAAGATCTACGCGGCGTTCCACGAAGCGCAGCATGCCAAGGATCAGCCGACCGTCATTCTCGCGAAGACGATCAAGGGCTACGGCATGGGCGAGGCCGGTCAGGCGATGAACATCACCCACCAGCAAAAGAAGATGCAGGTGGATCAGCTCAAGGTGTTCCGCGATCAGTTCCGCTTGCCGATCTCCGACGAAGACATCGTCAACGTGCCGTACCTGAAGTTCGAGGAAGGCTCGAAGGAGCTCGAGTACATGCGCGCGCGGCGCCAGGACATGGGCGGCTATCTGCCGGCGCGCCGTGAGAAGGCCGAATCGCTGCCGGTGCCCGAGCTCGCCGCGTTCGAGCCGTTGCTCAAGGGCACGGGCGAAGGCCGCGAAATCTCGACGACGATGGCGTTCGTGCGGATCCTGAACATCCTGCTCAAGGACAAGGCGCTCGGCAAGCGCGTCGTGCCGATCGTGCCCGACGAATCGCGCACGTTCGGCATGGAAGGCTTGTTCCGCCAGATCGGCATCTGGAATCAAGACGGCCAGAAGTACGTGCCGGAAGACTCCGATCAGCTGATGTTCTACAAGGAATCGGAGACGGGCCAGATTCTGCAGGAAGGCATCAACGAAGCCGGCGGCATGTGCGACTGGATCGCGGCCGCGACGTCGTACTCGACGCACGGCGAGATCATGGTGCCGTTCTACATCTTCTATTCGATGTTCGGCTTGCAACGCATCGGCGATCTCGTCTGGGCGGCCGGCGACATGCGCTCGCGCGGCTTCCTGCTCGGCGGCACGGCGGGCCGCACGACGCTGAACGGCGAAGGCCTTCAGCACGAAGACGGCCACTCGCTGCTGTGGGCGCAATCGGTGCCCAACTGCCTGAGCTACGACCCGACGTTCGGCTTCGAGCTCGCCGTCATCATGCAAGACGGCCTGCGCCGCATGGTGCAGAATCAGGAAGACGTGTTCTATTACATCACCGTGATGAACGAGAACTACGAGCACCCGGCGATGCCGCAGGGCGAGCACGTGGCCGAGCACATCATCAAGGGGATGTACTCGTTCAAGAAGGCCGACGGCGCGTCGAAGAACCCGCGCGTGCAGCTGATGGGCGCCGGCACGATCATGAACGAGGTGATCGCAGCGGCCGATCTGCTCAAGAACGACTGGGGCGTCGACGCCGACATCTGGGGCGTGCCGAGCTTCACGCAGCTCGCTCGCGAAGGCCAGGACATCGCGCGCTGGAACCTGCTGCATCCGACCGAGCCGCGCAAGCTCTCGCATGTCGAGACGCTGCTCAAGGACGCACAGGGTCCCGTCATCGCCTCGACCGACTACGTTCGCGCGCTGGCCGACCAAATCCGCGCCTACGTGCCGAATCGGTTCGTGGTGCTCGGCACCGACGGCTTCGGCCGCTCGGATACGCGCGAGAAACTTCGTCACTTCTTCGAAGTCGACCGTTACTGGGTCACCGTCGCGGCGCTGAACGCGCTGGCGGACGAGGGTACGATCGAACGCAAGGTCGTCGCCGATGCGCTCGCCAAGTACAAGCTCGACCCCAACAAACCCAACCCGATGACCGTTTAAGGCATCGCCTTCGCGTGAGGCTATGCGCGCCCGCCGCTCGACACGCGGCGGGCGCGCCTCTGTGAGCCCCCTGGAGACACGAACAATGAGTGAAGCGATCGAAGTCAAGGTGCCGGACATCGGCGACTACAAAGACGTGCCCGTCATCGAGATTCTCGTGAAAGCCGGCGACGCCGTCGAAAAAGAGCAATCCCTAATCACGCTCGAATCGGACAAGGCGACAATGGACGTGCCGAGCCCGCAAGCGGGCACGGTCAAGGAAGTGAAGGTCAAGCAGGGCGATTCCGTATCGGAAGGCTCGCTCATCGTCTTGCTGGAGCCGATCGGCGGCGGCGCCGCCAAGCCCGCACAGGCGGCGGGCGGCGCGCAAGCGAACGGCGCCCAAGCGCCTGCAGCCGCAGCTGCAGCGCCTGCGCCAGCCGCACCGGCGCCTGCCGCCGGCGGCGGCGTGCAGGAAGTGAAGGTACCCGATATCGGCGACTATAAAGACGTGCCCGTCATCGAAGTGGCGGTCAAGGCCGGCGATCGAATCGAGAAGGAGCAATCGCTCGTCACGCTCGAATCGGACAAGGCGACGATGGACGTGCCGAGCCCGGTGGCCGGCGTCGTAAAGGAAGTGAAGGTCAAGGTGGGCGACAACGTGTCCGAAGGCACGCTGATCGTCCTCGTCGAAGCGCAAGGCGCGGCCCCCGCAGCCGCGCCGGCGCCGGCCGCCGCCCCGGCCAAGAAAGTCGAGCCGCCCGTCGATTCTCCGCGCGCGGAAGTGCCGCACAGCATGCCGGCGCAGCCGTCCGCGCTTGCTCAGGCACCGATCATTCCCGCCGGCGAAGGCGGGTCGCGTTTGCCGAGCCATGCGTCGCCGTCCGTGCGCAAGTTCGCGCGCGAATTGGGCGTCGACGTCGCTCAAGTGAAGGGCACGGGGCCGAAGGGCCGCATCACGCAAGAAGACGTCACCGCTTTCGTCAAGGGCGTCATGACGGGCCAGCGTACGATCGCCGGCGCGGGCCCGGCCGCTGCGGCGGGCACCGGCGGCGAACTCAATCTGTTGCCGTGGCCGAAGGTCGATTTCACGAAGTTCGGGCCGGTGGACCCGAAGCCGCTCTCGCGCATCAAGAAGATCTCGGGCGCGAATCTGCATCGCAACTGGGTGATGATTCCGCACGTCACGAACAACGACGAAGCCGACATCACCGAGCTCGAAGCACTGCGCGTGCAACTGAACAAGGAAAACGAAAAAGCGGGCGTGAAGATCACGATGCTCGCATTCGTCATCAAGGCCGTCGTTTCGGCGCTGAAGAAATTCCCGACGTTCAATGCGAGCTTGGATGGCGATAACCTCGTCTTCAAGCAGTACTACCACGTCGGTTTCGCGGCCGATACGCCGAACGGCCTAGTCGTGCCGGTCATCCGCGACGCCGACAAGAAGGGGCTCATCGATATCGCCAAGGAAATGGCCGAGCTCTCGAAGCTCGCGCGCGACGGCAAGCTCAAGCCCGATCAGATGCAAGGCGGGTGCTTCTCGATTTCCTCGCTCGGCGGCATCGGCGGCACGCATTTCACGCCGATCATCAATGCGCCCGAAGTGGCGATCCTCGGCTTGTCGCGCAGCGCCATGAAGCCCGTGTGGGACGGCAAGCAGTTCGCGCCGCGCCTCACGCTGCCCCTGTCGCTCTCGTACGATCACCGCGTCATCGACGGCGCCGAAGCCGCGCGCTTCAACGCCTATCTCGGTGCGCTGCTCGCCGATTTCCGGCGCGTGATCCTCTAATCGTCGAACATGGCGCAATCCAAACAAGAAGGGGCGTGTGAATGAGTCTCGTCGAAGTGAAGGTGCCGGACATCGGCGATTTCAAGGATGTCGACGTCATCGAGGTCAACATCAAACCCGGCGACGTCATCGAGAAAGAGCAGTCGCTGCTGACGCTCGAATCCGATAAGGCGTCGATGGAAGTGCCGAGCGACGTGGCCGGCACGGTCAAGGAAGTGAAGATCAAGGCCGGCGACAAGGTGTCGCAAGGCACGGTCGTGGCGCTCGTCGAAGCGCAGGGCGCTGACCAAGCGCCGGCCAAGAGCGCACCGGCGCCGCAGCCCGCTGCAAGCGCTGCGAGCGCACCGGCTGCCGGCGCTGCGCCGTCCGCGTCCAAGCCGGCGGCGGCGCCGCAGGCGGGCAGCTATTCGGGCGCAGCCGATGTCGAATGCGACATGCTCGTGCTCGGCGCGGGCCCCGGCGGCTATTCGGCCGCATTTCGCGCGGCCGATCTCGGCATGAAGACGGTGCTCGTCGAGCGCTACTCGACGCTCGGCGGCGTGTGCCTGAACGTCGGCTGCATTCCGTCGAAGGCGCTGTTGCATACGGCGCTCATCACCGACGAAGTCGCCGCGCTCGCCGATCACGGCATCACGTTCGGCAAGCCGCAGATCGATCTGGACAAGCTGCGTGCGTTCAAGTCCGGCGTCGTCAAAAAGCTGACGACGGGCCTGGCCGGCATGGCGAAGGCGCGTAAGGTCGACGTGGTGACCGGCGTAGGTTCGTTCCTCGATCCGCATCACATGGAAGTGCAGGGTGAAGGCGGCAAGAAGATCGTGAAGTTCAAGCAGGCGATCATCGCGGCGGGCTCGCAAGCCGTGAAGCTGCCGTTCATGCCCGAAGATCCGCGTGTCGTCGATTCGACGGGCGCGCTCGAACTGCGTCAAGTGCCGCAGCGCATGCTCGTCATCGGCGGCGGCATCATCGGCCTCGAAATGGCGACGGTGTACGCCACGCTCGGCGCGAAGATCGACGTCGTCGAAATGCTCGACGGCTTGATGATGGGTGCGGACCGCGATCTCGTGAAGGTTTGGCAGAAGTACAGCGCCAAGCACTTCGCCAACGTCATGCTCAAGACGAAGACGGCCGCGGCCGAAGCGAAGCCGGACGGCATCTACGTCAAGTTCGAGGGCGAACAGGCGCCGGCGGAGCCGCAGCGTTACGATCTCGTGCTCGTCGCCGTGGGCCGCAGTCCCAACGGCAAGAAGATCGGTGCCGACAAGGCGGGCGTCGCAGTCACCGACCGCGGCTTCATCGAAGTCGACAAGCAGATGCGCACGAACGTGCCGCATATCTTCGCGATCGGCGATATCGTCGGTCAGCCGATGCTCGCGCACAAGGCCGTGCATGAAGGCCACGTCGCCGCCGAAGCCGCTCACGGCGAAAAAGCGTATTTCGACGCGCTGCAGATTCCTTCGGTGGCCTACACGGATCCGGAAGTGGCCTGGGCCGGCAAGACGGAAGACCAGTGCAAGGCCGAAGGGATCAAGTACGGCAAGGCAGTCTTCCCGTGGGCCGCATCGGGCCGTGCGATCGCGAACGGACGCGACGAGGGCTTCACGAAGCTGATCTTCGACGAACAGACGCATCGTGTCATCGGCGGCGGGATCGTCGGCTTGAACGCGGGCGACTTGATCAGCGAAGTGTGCTTGGCGATCGAGATGGGCGCGGACGCGACGGACATCGGCAAGACGATCCACCCGCACCCGACGCTCGGCGAATCGATCGGCATGGCGGCCGAACTCTATGAGGGCGTTTGCACGGACTTGCCGCCTCAGCGTAAGAAGTGATGTGAGGGGCGCTGCTCGGCTCGCGCCGAGCAGCGGATGCGCCGGGCGGGGCGCTTGCGTTCTCCCGGCTGGCTGAGCGAGATCGAGCGCAATAAACAAAAAATGCAACAAAAAAGCGGCGCGCTCCTTTCGGGAGCGCGCCGCTTTGTACTTCGGCTCGGAGCGAGAGCCGGGTAATTAGGCAGCCGACTTCTTCGTCGCGGCAGCGCGCGAAGCTTGCGAGGCGGCTTGCTGGGCAGCCTTCTGCGCAGCCGTGGCGGCGGCGTTGAAGTTGCTTTCCGCGATTTCGACGGCTTGCTTCGTGGCCTTGTGAACCGTTTCGTACGTCGTGTTGGCGGCGGTGATAGCCGACTTCATCACGGCGACGGCGGTTTCCGAACCGGCCGGGGCGTTCTTCGCAACGTTTTCGACGAGCGCTTGGACCTTACGGTTTTGCTCTTCGTACTGGGCTTCCGCGACGCGCGCGAATTCCGCTTGCGTGGCCGAGGCGATTTCATACAGGTGACGGCCGTAGGACAGAACCTTTTCGGCGACCGGCTGCGTGAGGCTGGCTTGCAGGGCGACGAACTCTTGCGCGTCCTTCACGGACAGGGCGCGTTGCGCGTTTTCCTGGCTTTCGGCGATCGTCGACTTGACGACTTGCAGGTTCAGTTCGACGAGCTTCTCGATGCCTTCGAACGCCTTGTTCGTCAGACCGAAGAGGGCTTCGAGGTTCGCTTTCTGTGCTGCGGCGAATTGCTCAGGGGTCAGCAGAGTCATGTTTTCGCTCCTGAAAATCGACCTGTCATGTCAGGCCGAGCATGGTGGAATGGCTAAACTTGCGATGCGCTTCTTGGATCGACGTCTTTTGTGCGTCGCAACAACGGTTCCCATTTTAGGAGGACCTGCCCAAATGTCAAGTGAAATTTTGTGCGTCGCACAACGTCAAGAATTTGTCGGTAAAACAAGGTGTTGCGGGTATTTGGGGACGTGACGGCGGAATCGTTTTCGGCTATTTTGCCGCAGTGCTCGGCGCGGTTTGTGCTTGGCGGGCGCGGCGCATGCGTCAATGTGCGCCAGCGCGCGGATCGATGGCGGAAAACGCTGTAAACCGGACACACGCGCCATGCGTTAAGCAAGCTGCCTCGCGAGAGGGCGCCCGCGCCAAAGCCGCGTCCCGCCTAGCTTCCAAGGGAACGAATTCGCTCAAGTTTAGACAAATACGGCCGTTATGCGGTCAAGGCCCTAGTAGGCGAGACGCGAGCCCGCGCAAGATTTGTGCACGGCCAACGCCTCCCCAATTTACAAATTGGATCAAGGACGGCCCATAAGTGCTTAATATTGCTAATTTTTCGTAGCTTTACTACACTTGCCGACAACCGTCCGCCACTCCTGCTTCAGAATATCAATGAAATTCGCTCTGTTTTCGTCGCTCAGCATCATGCGAGGCGTGGCGCTCGGCACAGTCGTGTCGGCCGGCGCGCTCCTCGTTGCGACCGTTGCGGCGCCGGTCGACGCGCTCGCCGCAACCCCCGCGGCGGCTCATCACCCGGTCCAAAAGAAACACCTGAAAAAAAGCGAGAAGGTCGCGAAAGCCGCGGCTAGCGAGCGCACGAACGAGCCCGTGAAACACGCGCGCGTGCGCTACACGCAGCGCGTGCACGGCCGCCACGGCGTCGTGCATCGTGTCGCCTTCGAGCCGCGCTCGCCCACGGCCGGGCAAGCATTCGGCCTGCAGGAAACGCCGGAAGGCGTCGCGCTGCGGTCGAACGTCGCATTCGTCGTCGATCAAAATACGTCGGAAGTGCTGCTCGACAAGAATTCGACGTCGGTCGTGCCGATCGCTTCGATCACGAAGCTGATGACGGCCATGGTCGTGCTCGATTCGAAAGCGCCGCTGACCGATCAAATCGAAGTCACGGACGAAGACAAAGACTACGAAAAGCACACGGGCTCGCGCTTGCGCGTGGGCTCCGTGCTCTCGCGCGAAGACATGCTGCACATCGCGCTGATGGCGTCGGAAAACCGCGCCGCCGCCGCGCTTTCGCGCTATTACCCGGGCGGCCGTCCGGCGTTCATCGCAGCGATGAACGCGAAGGCCAAAGAACTCGGGATGACGGAAACGCATTTCGAGAATCCGACCGGCCTCACGAGTCATAACGTTTCGACGGCGCGCGACCTCGTGAAGATGATCAACGCGGCCTATCAATACCCGCTGATCCGCAAGTTTTCGACCGATCGCAGCTACGAGGTCTATCCGGGCCGCGGCGTGCTCGCTTACAACAGCACCAATGCGCTCGTGCGCAATCCCTCGTGGGATATTGGTCTGCAAAAGACAGGCTTCATCAACGAAGCCGGCGAGTGCCTGGTCATGCAAGCGACCATCCATGGCCGGCCGCTCGTCATGGTGCTGCTCGACTCGGCCGGCAAGTATTCGCGCTTTGCCGACGCCACGCGCTTGCGCAAGTGGCTCGACGACTCCGACGGTCAGCGCATCACGAGCGCCGACGCCGGCGGTCGCGGCACTTGACCCGACTGGAGCCAGCGAGCGTCGCCGAGCGACATGAGCCCCAAAAATGAAGCCCCGCTCTGTGAGCGGGGCTTTCGATTTATGCGGGCTGCTTGAAAAGGCCGGCTCGCTGTGCGTCCGCAGGCCGGCTCGCGCGCAAGGCGGGCTCGCGCCGCTAGTGCGCGCCCGACTTGACGTGCGCCTCGGCGATCGCCGCCTCGGGGTGATAGCCGAGCGACTCCGAAATGACGAGCGCCGTATGGTTCAACTGGCCGATCCAGGCGTCTTGCAGGCGGTCTGCGGGGGCCGAGAGGGAGAGGCCGGCGACGAGCTTGCCCGTATCGTCGTAGATGCCCGCGGCGATGCACCGCACCCCGAGCTCCAGCTCTTCGTTATCGCGTGCGCAAGCCTGTTGCCGCACCTGCGTCAACTCGCGTTCGAGACGGGAAATGTCGGTGATGCTGTTTTGCGTGTGGCCCGACAGGCCCGTGCGCATTGCATAGGCGCGCACACGAGACGCCTCGTCGGCCGCCAGAAACAATTTGCCGACCGAAGTCAGATGCAGCGGAGCCCGGCCGCCGATCGCGCGCACGACCTGCATGCCCGAACGTTCGGAGTACGCCCGCTCTATATAGACGATTTCGTCGCCCTGGCGGACCGATAGATTGACGGTTTGCCCCGTCATTCGGTGCAGCTCGCGCATCGGCGCCAGCGCCGCGTCGCGCACCGAAAGCCGCGCCTTCACGAGATTGCCGAGCTCGAGCAGCCGCATGCCCAGCCGGTAAGTACCGGGATCGGAGCGGTCCACGAGGCGGCACGTCACCATGTCGTTGAGGATGCGGTGCGCGGTAGACGGATGCAGTTCAGTGCGCAACGCGAGTTCCTTGAGGCTGACCGGATCGGTATGGGCGGCAAGGGCGTCGAGCAGGCGCATCATGCGTTCGATCACTTGGATCGACGTTTTGGAGTCTGGCGTTTTGGAGTCTGGATTCGTCTCGCTCATTGGAAATCGATTGACTCGGCAATTAACAAGTGGGGCCCATTGTATCTCGTATCGTGAAAAAAGCGAACGCCGTTTGAATGAGCCCTCGGGTGGCGGGCCGGCGCCTTTTTCCGCTCGTTTCGTCGCCGTCGGCCATAAACGACGGATAATCGGGGCGTTTCATTCACCTATGGCTGCCATGCGAGTCGGACTTTTCGTTACTTGCCTCATCGACCTGATGCGCCCTGAGATCGGGTTTTCCGTCGTCAAGCTGCTCGAGCAAGCCGGCTTCGACGTCATCGTGCCGCCGGCGCAAACATGCTGCGGCCAACCGGCCTACAACTCGGGCGAGCGCCGCGTCGCGCGCGATCTGGCCGAAAAAATGTTGCGCGAGTTCGAGCAGTTCGACTACGTGGTGGTTCCCTCGGGCTCGTGCGGGGGCATGGTCGCCGTGCACTACGGCGATCTGTTCCGCGACGACCCGGAGTTGATGGGGCGGTTCGAGCGACTGCGTGCGAAAGTGTATGAATTGACTGATTTTCTCGTCAATGTCGCGAAGGTCCAGCTCGCGCCCGGGACGTTCGCCGGGCCGGTGACTTACCATGATTCATGCTCAGGGCTGCGCGAGCTCGGCGTCAAGCAGCAGCCGCGCGCGTTGCTCGCGCAGCGCGGCGTGGCGGTGACCGAGATGAAGGACTGCGAGCACTGTTGCGGCTTCGGCGGCACTTTCGCCGTCAAATACGGCAACATCTCGACGGCGATCGCGGATGAGAAATGCGCCAATGTCCAAGCGAGTGGAACCGGTTGCGTCGTGCTCGGCGATCTGGGATGCATGCTGAACATCGAAGGGCGCTTGCGACGCACAGGCGACACGACGACGCGCGTGCTGCATATCGCGCAAGTGCTGGCCGGCGACGCCGACCGCTGACGAGCAACCGCCACGCTCAACGAACGGACACATCGACTCCTCATGCAAGTTCAATCGATGCACTTCAAGGCGCGCGCAAAGGAAGGCCTGGCTGACGCGCGCCTGCAGCAGAACCTCAAGAAACTATCGACGAAATTCGTTTCGGCGCGGGCCGCGGCGATGCAGGCGATCGATTTTCCGGCGACACGCGCGGAATTGAAGGCGCGCCGCAATCGGGCGCTCGAAAACCTCGATGTCTGGCTCGAAACGTTCGAGCGCGAAGCCGCGCGGCGCGGCACGACCGTTCTCTATGCCGAGACGACGCAGGACGCTGCCCGGCTTGTCGCCGACATCGCGCGCAAGCACGACGTCAAGAAGGTCATCAAGACGAAATCGATGGTGTCGGAGGAGATGCGGCTGAACGCGGTGCTCGGCGAAATGGGTGTGCAGTCGATCGAAACCGACCTCGGCGAATACATTCTGCAGATCAACGACAACGAGCCGCCGAGCCACATCATCGCGCCCGTGGTCCACAAGGATAAAGAGGCTATCGCCGATCTGTTCGCTGCCACGCACGGCCGCCCGAAGCTGAGCGAGATTCCCGACATGACGCGGGAGGCGCGCGAGGTGCTGCGGCCGCACTTTTTGTCGGCCGACATGGGCGTGACAGGCGGCAATTTCCTCGTGGCCGAGACCGGCTCCGTCGCGATCGTGACGAACGAAGGCAACGAGGGGATGTGCACGGTCATGCCGCGCGTGCACGTAGCGGTCACGGGCATCGAGAAGGTGCTCCCGACATTGGAGGATTTGGCGCTGGCGATGCGTCTACTGCCGCGCAGCGCGACGGGACAGGTCACGTCGAACTACTTTTCGCTGTTGACCGGGCCGCGCGGCGCAGGCGACCTCGATGGGCCCGAGCACATGTACGTCGTGCTCGTCGACGGCGGCCGCACGGGTTTGATCGGCGGGGCGTTCCAGGAGATGTTGCGCTGCATCCGCTGCGGCGCCTGCATGAACCATTGTCCCGTTTATCAGAAGGTCGGCGGTCACGCGTACGGCTGGGTCTATCCGGGGCCGATGGGCTCGGTGCTGACGCCAAGCTACGTCGGACTCGACAAGGCGCTCGATCTGCCGCAGGCCGCGACGCTATGCGGTGAGTGCAATTCCGTGTGCCCGGTCGGGATCCCCTTGTCGGACCTCTTACGCACATTGCGCGAAAAGCAGGTGGACCGAGGCTTGCGCCCGATGCGCGAGCGAGCGGCGCTGGCCGTATGGGGCTTCGTCGCCATGCGGCCCGCACTCTATGCGCTCGTTACAAAGCTGGCGGTGCGTATCCTCGAGCGCGCGGGTGGAAGCCGGCGCTCCATCGGCCGGTTGCCGTTCGGCCAAGGTTGGACGGCGACGCGGGAAATGCCCGCGCCGGTCGGCCGGACTTTCCGAGAGCTCTATGCGGCGCAGCGCAGTCATCGGGGGTAGCATGCACGACCGGCGCGTCGCCCATTTGCGCGGCCACCTCCGTCCACCGCTCGCGTCATTGTTTATCCACCCGCAACGCTGAATTCGCTATTCGCATCTTTGTCTCGATAGTCGTTGTTTATAGAATACGTGCCATGGATAAGAGCGGGCGTGCGATCGGCGCGGGCCCGCTTCAGAAGGGGCGCGAAAATGAGAACGACAAGATCGGGCGATATTTCCAGTTACTGGCCGTTGGCGGTGGCCGCCGCGTTGGTCCTGCTTGCCGCCGTGCGCGCATACGGCGGCAGCGCGACGTACGAGCCGTTGCCGGCGGAGCAGGTTACGGCAGAGTTGGCGCGCACGGTGTCGTACGGCCTCATCGACGCCGGTTCGGACGCCGTTGCGCCGGCCGTGCACAGGGCTCGCGCCGGCCAGGCGCCCGAGGCGTCGTAAACGATTGCGGCCCGATATAATGATCGATTCGCTCGGCGGCGCGTATGCGAGGGCGTACAGCGCGAGGGCAACAGCGCGAGGGCAACAGCGCGAGGGCAACAGCGCGTGTGTTCCGGCCGCGCCCCCAACCGCACTCGATCCTTTTGGCGCCGTCTTCCTCATCGATGAAAACCGTATCCATCTGTTTCGTTTGTCTGGGAAACATCTGCCGTTCACCGACGGCTGAGGCCGTCATGCGTGCGCAAGTCGAGGCGGCGGGGCTCAGCGAGCAGATTTTCATCGATTCGGCCGGCACCGGCGATTGGCACATCGGCAAAGCGCCCGACGCGCGGGCGCAGCAGGCCGGCCAAACGCGCGGGTACGATTTGACGCCGCTGCGCGCACGGCAGATCGACGCTGCGGACTTCGAGCGTTTCGATCTCGTATTGGCCATGGACGACGAGAACGTCAGCAACCTGTTACGCGTATGCCCGCCCGAGCGGCGCGCCAAAGTCCGTTTGCTGATGGAATTCGCGCCGGGCGCCGGTAGCCGCGAAGTCGCCGATCCTTATTTCGGCGGCAGCGAGGGTTTCGAGGCCGTGCTGGATCAGTGCGAAGCCGCCTGCCGCGGCCTGCTGGCGCACTTGCAAACGCGGCTGCGTCAAGAATGACCGGTCATGCGTTGCGAATCCGTCACCCAAAACCCGAATGTCGTAGGGGATACTTGACTAAAATCGTCATGTATTTATACTTGACCAAAATCGTCGAGAATTCGGATTTACCGCCCCCATGAGACTCACCACGAAAGGCCGTTTCGCCGTCACGGCGATGATCGACCTGGCCCTGCGCCAGGAGCAAGGTCCGGTGACGCTCGCCGGCATCAGCCAGCGTCAGCGCATTTCGCTGTCCTATCTTGAGCAATTGTTCGGGAAGTTGCGCCGCCACGAGATCGTCGAATCGGTGCGCGGGCCGGGCGGCGGGTACAACCTCGCGCGCCGGGCGCACGAAGTCACGGTGGCGGACATCATCATTGCCGTGGACGAGCCGCTCGATGCCACGCAGTGCGGCGGCAAGGGCTCGTGCGAGGGCACGAAGCAGCACGACGGCCACTGCATGACGCACGAGCTCTGGTCCACGCTGAACCAGAAAATGGTCGAGTACCTCGATTCGGTGTCATTGCAGGATCTCGTCGATCAGCAGCGCGCGCGAGAAGGGTCGCCCACCGTGCTGCGCGATAGGCGCACCGAGAGCGCGGCCGTCGAAGCGGCCCGCGTCGCGCCCAAAGGGCCCAATTCCGTATTCAACATCGCGAGTTCGTGAAACCGGCGCGAGAGCAGACGAAAAGCTGATCAAGCCTGAGCGAACGAACCCAGACGAGCTATAACGATTTCCCCCGGAGCCATTGATGACTAACCAGATGCCCCACCTGCCCATCTATATGGACTACAGCGCGACGACACCGGTCGACCCGCGCGTGGTGGACAAGATGATCCCGTACCTGCGCGAACAGTTCGGCAACCCTGCTTCGCGCAGCCACTCGTACGGCTGGGAAGCGGAGCGTGCGGTCGAGGAGGCGCGCGAGCAAGTCGCTGCGCTCGTGAATGCCGATCCGCGCGAGATCATCTGGACGTCCGGCGCAACGGAGTCCGACAACTTGGCCATCAAGGGTGCGGCGCACTTCTACAAGAGCAAGGGCAAGCACATCATCACGGTGAAGACCGAGCACAAGGCCGTGCTCGATACGTGCCGGGAGCTCGAACGCGAGGGCTTCGAAGTCACGTATCTGGACGTGAAGAGCGACGGCCTCATCGATCTCGACGTGTTCAAAGCCGCCCTGCGCCCCGATACGATCCTCGTATCCGTCATGTCCGTGAACAACGAGATCGGTGTCATTCAGGACATCGAGGCGATCGGAGAGATCTGCCGTGAAAAGGGCATCGTGTTTCACGTCGACGCCGCTCAAGCCACGGGCAAGGTCGAGATCGATCTGAATCGTCTGAAAGTCGACCTGATGTCGTTCTCGGCTCACAAGACCTACGGCCCGAAGGGCATCGGCGCACTCTATGTGCGTCGCAAGCCGCGCGTGCGCGTCGAGGCGCAGATGCACGGCGGCGGCCATGAGCGCGGTATGCGCTCGGGCACGTTGGCGACGCATCAGATCGTCGGTATGGGCGAAGCCTTCCGCATCGCACGCGAGGAAATGGCGACGGAGAACGAGCGCGTTCGCATGCTGCGCGACCGTCTGCTGAAGGGCCTGACCGAAATGGAAGAGGTCTATGTCAACGGCGATATGGAACGCCGCGTGCCGCACAACCTGAACATCAGTTTCAACTTCGTCGAAGGCGAATCGCTGATCATGGCCATCAAGGATGTCGCCGTGTCGTCGGGCTCCGCCTGCACGTCGGCGTCGCTGGAGCCGTCGTACGTGCTGCGTGCGCTCGGCCGCAACGACGAGCTCGCACACAGCTCGATCCGCTTTACGGTCGGCCGTTTCACGACGGAGCAAGACGTCGAATACGTCGTCAACCTGCTGAAGAACAAGATCGCCAAGCTGCGCGATCTGTCTCCTCTGTGGGAAATGCATCAGGACGGCATCGATCTGTCGACGATCAAGTGGGCCGCGCATTGAGCGCCGAACGATTACTCGGATTGAAACGAATCTAGGAGTTCGATCATGTCTTACAGCAACAAAGTTCTGGACCATTACGAAAACCCGCGCAACGTTGGCTCGTTCGCCAAGGACGACGACGCGGTCGGCACGGGCATGGTGGGCGCGCCCGCTTGCGGCGACGTCATGAAGCTGCAGATTCGCGTGGGCGCCGACGGCGTCATCGAAGACGCGAAGTTCAAGACGTACGGCTGCGGTTCGGCCATCGCCTCGAGCTCGCTCGTTACCGAATGGGTGAAGGGCAAGACGCTCGACGAAGCCCTGTCGATCAAGAACACGCAGATCGCGGAAGAGCTCGCTTTGCCGCCGGTCAAGATCCACTGCTCGATTCTCGCCGAAGATGCGATCAAGGCGGCGGTGGCCGACTACAAGCAACGTCACGGCGGCGAGACGGCCGACGAGGCGAAGCAACAAGCGGCGTAAAACGTACGAAAGATCATGGCGATCACACTGACCGAAAAGGCTGCGCAGCACGTCCAGAAGTACCTCGCTCGGCGGGGGAAGGGGGTCGGGTTGCGCCTGGGCGTGCGCACGACGGGCTGCTCGGGGCTCGCATATAAGCTCGAGTACGTCGACGAGCTCGAGCCCGAGGACCAAGTGTTCGAGTGCAACGGCGTCAAGGTCGTCGTCGATCCGAAGAGCTTGGCTTATATCGACGGTACCGAGCTCGATTTCGCACGCGAAGGCCTGAACGAAGGGTTCAAGTTCAACAACCCGAACGTCAAGGACGAATGCGGCTGCGGCGAATCGTTCCGCGTATGACGGATGTGGGCCGCCTGAGGCGGGCGAGAAGGCGGCGCGGGCCGCCTTTTTGTTTCTAGGCGCTCATCCGCATGCTGGTCCCGGTTGCGCGCTTTACGCCTCGCGCCTCACGTTTCACGTTACATCGACGATCGACTTCATGTCCTCGATTCAAGACAGTCACTTCGAGCTATTCCATTTGCCGGCGCGCTTCGCGCTCGATCTGAATGCGCTCGAGCACGCTTACCGCACGGTGCAGGCCCAGGTCCATCCCGACCGGTTCGCCGCGGCCGGCGAGGCGCAAAAACGCATCGCCATGCAATGGGCTACGCGCGCGAACGAGGCCTATCAAACGCTGCGCGATCCGCTCAAGCGGGCGACGTATCTGCTGTCGCTGCGAGGCGTCGACGTGGGCGCTTCGGAAAACACGGCGATGGAGCCGGCGTTCCTCATGCAGCAGATGGAATGGCGCGAACGGGTCGAAGATGCGGCCGATGCGAGAAACGTCGGGGCGCTGATCGCGCTGCAAGGCGAGCTTCGGGACGAGGAACACCTGCGTTTCGAGCGCCTGTCCGTGCTGCTCGACAACGGCGCGGATCAACCGGCCGCCGAAGCCGTGCGGCAGTTGATGTTTCTCGAGCGCGTCGCGGCCGAGATCGGCCATCAGATCGAACGCCTCGAACACTGATACCTAAAGAACACATGGCTCTACTGCAAATTTCCGAACCCGGCATGGCGCCCGCGCCGCATCAACGGCGGCTGGCGGTCGGCATCGATCTCGGTACGACGAACTCGCTCGTCGCAGCCGTCCGCAACAGTGTGGCGGAGGCGCTGCCGGACGACGAGGGCCGCGTTTTGCTGCCTTCGGTCGTGCGCTACCTCGAACGCGGCGGCAGACGCATCGGCCATACGGCGAAAGAGGAAGCCGTGCTCGATCCGCGCAACACGATCGTATCGGTCAAGCGCTTCATGGGCCGCGGCAAGCAGGAAGTGGAGGGGGCCGAAAACGCGCCGTACGAATTCGTCGAGGCGCCCGGCATGGTGCAGATTCGCACGGTGGCCGGCGTGAAAAGTCCCGTCGAAGTATCGGCCGAAATTCTCGCGACGTTGCGTCAACGCGCCGAGGATTCGCTCGGCGACGAACTCGTGGGCGCGGTCATCACCGTGCCGGCTTACTTCGACGAAGCGCAGCGTCAGGCGACCAAGGACGCGGCTCGGCTCGCCGGGCTGAACGTGCTGCGGCTGCTCAACGAGCCGACGGCGGCAGCGATCGCCTACGGGCTCGATCAAGGCGCCGAGGGGCTGTACGCCGTCTACGATTTGGGCGGCGGCACGTTCGACCTATCGGTGCTCAAGCTGACCAAGGGCGTATTCGAGGTGTTGGCGGCCGGCGGCGATTCGGCGCTGGGCGGCGACGACTTCGACCACGTCCTGTTCCGCCACGTGCTGGCCGAGGCCGGTTTGGCGCCGCAAGGGCTCGCGCCCGAGGACGTGCGGTTGTTGCTCGATCGCGTGCGCAGTGCGAAGGAGGCGCTTTCTTCGGCGCCGGAGGCGACGGTCGAGGCGACGCTGGCCGACGGAACGCCAGTCTCGGTGCCGGTCACCGAAGCGCAGTTCGCCGAACTCGTCCGCTCGCTCGTCGAACGCACGCTTGCTCCGACGAAAAAAGCGCTGCGCGACGCGAAGATCTCGCCGCAGGACGTCAAGGGCGTCGTGCTCGTCGGCGGGGCGACGCGCATGCCCGTCGTCCGTCGCGCCGTCGAGGCGTTCTTCGGCCAACCGCCGTTGACGAACCTCGATCCCGATCAGGTCGTCGCGCTCGGCGCCGCGATTCAAGCGGATCTGCTGGCGGGCAACCGCGCCGGCGAGGATTGGCTGCTGCTCGACGTCATTCCGTTGTCCCTAGGCGTGGAGACGATGGGCGGGCTCGCCGAAAAGATCATTCCGCGCAATTCGACGATCCCCGTCGCGCGGGCGCAAGAGTTCACGACGTTCAAGGACGGCCAAACGGCCATGGCCATTCACGTCGTTCAGGGCGAGCGCGAATTGGTTTCCGATTGCCGATCGCTCGCGCGGTTCGAGTTGCGCGGCATTCCGCCGATGGCCGCGGGTGCGGCGCGCATTCGTGTGACCTATCAGGTCGATGCGGATGGATTGCTGTCGGTTTTTGCGCGCGAGCAGCAGTCGGGCGTGGAGGCGTCGGTCGTCGTCAAGCCGTCGTACGGCTTGGCCGATGACGATGTGGCGCGCATGCTCGAGGATAGCTTCCGCACGGCCGAGGTCGATATGCGTGCGCGCGCGCTGCGCGAGGCACAGGTAGAGGCGCAGCGTTTGCTCGAGGCGACGCAAGCGGCGCTCGCCGCGGACGGCGAATTGCTCGCAGACGACGAGCGCGCGCAAGTCGAGACGGCGCTGGCGCGGTTACATGCCGCCGCGCAGGGCGACGATACCGAGGACATCGAATCGGCAACGAAGGCCTTGGCGCAAGAAACCGACGAGTTTGCCGCCCGGCGTATGGACAAGGGCATTCGCCAGGCGTTGAAGGGCCGCAAGCTCGAGGACATCTGAAGCACGTTCGAGGCCTTGCATCGCTGACCGTACCCATTGCATCGATCGTCACCCGAGCGTTTTACAATGACTAGGCGAGCGACGCTTGCCGCCCCCGCACATTACAAGTCACGGAATTTCCTATGCCTCAAATCGTTGTCCTGCCTCACGTCGAATTGTGCCCCGAAGGGGCGGTGTTCGAGGCCAAGCCGGGCGAGAGCGTGTGCGATGCGCTGCTCGAGCACGGCATCGAAATCGAGCACGCGTGCGAAAAGTCTTGCGCTTGCACGACATGTCATGTGATCGTGCGGGAAGGCTTCGAAGCGCTGGCGCCGTCGGAGGAGGACGAAGACGACCTGCTCGACAAAGCCTGGGGGCTCGAGCCGACCTCACGCCTCTCGTGCCAAGCGCGTGTGCCGCAGGACCGGGACCTCGTCGTCGAGATTCCGCGCTACTCGATCAACCACGCGAAAGAAAATCATTGAGACCCGAAGGAGGGAGCAGCCATGAAGTGGACGGATGTGCAAGAAATCGCAATGGCCCTCACCGACAACCACCCAGAGATCGATCCTCAGCAGATCCGCTTTACCGATCTTCACCGGTGGGTCATGGAACTCGATGGCTTCGACGACGACCCTAACCGGTCGAGCGAAAAAATCCTCGAAGCGATTCAACTGGCTTGGATCGAAGACGCGGCCGAATGAGGCCGCGACGCAAGCGTGAGGCGTCACTGCGGCGCGCTTGCCAAAAAAAGGCGACCTGTACGAGGTCGCCTTTTTTGTGGCCGAAGAAGCCCGGCCAATCGGTCACCTGCCTTCTGCTTTCCGTCTTCTGCCGTGCTGGCGCTATGGCGCTATGGCGCTACGTCGCTCCGGTGCGTGCCCGCAGCGGCGCCGCCGGGCGGATGTTCAGCCTGCGGCAAGCGCGCCATGCTCGATATGGACGCGTTCGCCTTGCTGGAACGGCGGCGGCTGACGATAGTTGAAGTAGCGCAGGCGGCCGTTTTGCATTCGAACGCGCACTTGGTAGCTCGTTTCGCTACGCAGATGCTTTTCGACCGAGTTGCCGGCGAAACCGCCGCCGACTGCGCCGAGCACCGTCATCGCCGTGCGTCCGTTGCCGCTGCCGAACTGATTCCCGAGCAAACCGCCGGCTACCGCACCGCCGACCGCGCCGATACCCGTGCCATGACCTTCGTGACGCACCGAGGCAATCGATTCGACCGTACCGCAAGTCGAGCAGTAAGCCGATTGACCGGATTGTGCCCGCGGCTGTTGCGCTTCACCGTAGGGCTGCTGCGCGAGTTGTTGTTGCTGTGCGTATTGCTGCTGAGACGGCTGCTGGCCGTACGGCTGCGCGTAAGAGGGCTGGCCGGGCTGCCCCGCGTATGGCACTTGGCCCGGGGCGGCGGGTGCGCCTTGACCCGTAGGCGCGAGCTGCGCTTCGGTTTGCGTCGGTTGTTGCTGCCGCGGCTGCGATTGACCGGCGACGGGCGCCATGTTGGCAGGGGCGGCCGAATCGACGATGGGCTGCGAAGAGACTTGCGCCGTTTGGCTTTGATCGTTTTGCACGCTCGAACTCGACGCTTTGGAGAACACGCCCGTGATGGCGGCGGTAGCGGCGAGGCTCGCGACGATGACAGTGCCCGCAGCCACGGCGATCAGGGGATGCAAGCGACGAGCGGGAGTGGTCGGATTATTCATGTCGTAACCTCCGTCGAACGAAGGGGCTTTCATTGGAACAATGATAGTGTCCGCCTTCGCTGGACCCGCTTCGTTTCAATTTGTAACGTTCGCTCAGCCGCGCTTGCTTCGCTTCCGTCGAGTCTGTGCGCCGCCGAGCGCTGCCCTCGTCGGCTTGCAAGGGTCGAAACAGACATGAAAAAGCCGCCCGCAGCGAAGCTAGGGGCGGCTTTTACCGATGGTTACAAACTGCTGGGGCTAGCGTGTGGCTAGCGCGCATCAATCCTCGCGCCGCAGATGCGGGAACAGGATGACGTCGCGGATGCTCGGGCTATCGGTGAGCAGCATCACGAGGCGGTCGATGCCGATCCCGCAGCCGCCTGTCGGAGGCATGCCGTATTCGAGCGCACGAATGTAATCGGCATCGAAGTACATCGCTTCCTCGTCGCCGGCATCTTTCTGTTCGACTTGCTTCTTGAAGCGGGCAGCTTGGTCTTCCGGATCGTTGAGCTCCGAGAAGCCGTTGGCGATTTCCCGGCCGGTGATGAACAACTCGAAGCGCTCGGTGATGCCGTCGACCGAATCCGATGCACGCGCGAGCGGCGAAACTTCGACGGGATAGTCGATGATGTAGGTCGGTTCCCACAGTTGCGCTTCGGCCGTCTCCTCGAACAGCGCCAATTGCAGCGCGCCGATGCCCGCATTCAAGAAGGCCGGCTGCGTCGTATCGACGCCTAGACGCTTGAGTTCCGTGCGCACGAACGCCGCGTCTCCGAGCTGAGCGTCGGTATAGTCGGGCGCGTACTTGCGAATCGCCTGCGTAATCGTCAAGCGATGGAACGGCTTGGACAGATCGAGTTCGCGGCCCTGATAGACGATGGTCGCCGTACCGAGCGCATCGATGGCGGCCTGACGGATCAACTGCTCCGTGAAATCCATGAGCCACGTGTAGTTCGTGTACGCGGCGTAGAACTCCATCATCGTGAATTCGGGATTGTGCCGCGGCGAAACCCCTTCGTTCCGGAAGTTGCGGTTGATCTCGAACACGCGCTCGAAGCCGCCCACGATCAGCCGCTTCAAGTAGAGCTCGGGCGCAATGCGCAGGAACATCTGCATGTCGAGCGCGTTATGGTGCGTCGTAAACGGCTTCGCGGCCGCCCCGCCTGGGATCGGGTGAAGCATCGGCGTTTCGACTTCCATGAAGTCGGCGTCCGACATGAACTTGCGGATCGACGAAATCGCCTTCGTGCGCGCGACGAACGTGCTGCGCGCCTCGGGGGTGACGATCAAATCGACGTAGCGTTGGCGATAGCGCGTTTCCTGATCGGACAAGCCGTGGAACTTATCGGGCAAGGGGCGCAGCGCCTTCGACAGCAAACGCAGTTCGGTGCAGCGCACCGACAGCTCGCCCTTGTTCGTGCGGAACAGCACGCCGCGCGCGGCGACGATGTCGCCGAGATCCCACTTCTTGAATGCGTCGTAGGCTTGCTCGCCGACGTCGGCAGGCGTAATGAAGAACTGGATTTGCCCCGAGCCGTCTTGGACGGTCGCGAAGCTGGCCTTGCCCATGACGCGCTTGAGCATCATGCGGCCGGCGACGGACACGCTCAAAGCCGTGGCTTCGAGCGTGTCCTTGTCGGCGTCGACGTATTGCGACTGCAAATCGCCGGCGTGATGCGTCGGGGTGAAATCGTTCGGGTAGGCGATGCCCGACTCGCGAAGCCCGCGCAGCTTTTCGCGCCGCTCGGCGATGATCTTGTTCTCGTCGACGGCTGCGTCGACGGTGGGGAGAGTCGATTCGGTCATGGTGTATCCGCTGCGCTTAGACGCCTTGCTTGAGGCTCGCGCTGATGAAGTCGTCGAGGTCGCCGTCGAGCACGGCCTTCGTGTTGCTCATTTCGACGTTCGTGCGCAAATCTTTCACGCGGCTCTGATCGAGCACGTACGAACGGATTTGGTGGCCCCAGCCCACGTCGGTCTTGCTCGATTCGAGCTTGTCCTGCTCGGCTTGACGCTTGCGCATCTCGGCCTCGTACAGGCGCGATTTGAGCATCGCCATGGCCTCGGCGCGATTGCGGTGCTGCGAGCGGTCGTTTTGGCACTGCACGACGATGCCCGACGGCAAGTGCGTGATCCGCACGGCCGAATCGGTCTTGTTGATGTGCTGGCCGCCCGCGCCCGACGCGCGATAGGTATCGATGCGCAGATCGGCCGGGTTGATGTCGACCTCGATCGAATCGTCGATCTCCGGATAGACGAACACCGACGAGAACGACGTGTGCCGGCCACCCGACGAATCGAACGGCGATTTGCGCACGAGCCGGTGAATGCCTGTTTCGGTGCGCAAGAAGCCGTACGCATATTCGCCTTCGACCTTGATCGTGGCGTTCTTGATGCCCGCGACGTCGCCTTCCGATTCTTCGAGCACTTCCGTCTTGAAGCCCTTGCGCTCGCAATAGCGCAAGTATTGGCGCAACAGCATGGCGGCCCAGTCGCACGCTTCGGTGCCGCCGGCGCCGGCTTGGATGTCGATGAACGCGTTGTTCGGGTCGGCCGGATTGGCGAACATTCGACGGAATTCGAGATCGGCGACGCGCGCTTCGATCGCTTGCGCATCGGCTTCGCAGGCGACGAGCGTGTCGTCGTCGTTTTCCTCGCGGGCCATGTCGAACAGGTCCTGCGCATCGCGCAGGTCGGTATCGAGCGCGGAGAGGGTCAGAACGACGCCCTCGAGCATCTTCTTTTCCCGGCCGAGGGCCTGGGCATGCTTGGAATCGTTCCAGACGTTCGGATCTTCGAGTTCCTTGTTGACTTCAGCTAGACGCGCGAATTTGGCATCGTAGTCAAAGATACCCCCGTAGCTCGCCCGCGCGTCGGCGCAAGTCCGCTAGAGAGCCTTCGATCGCGTTCAGACGTTCGGCTTCCATGTCGATCTTTTCGGCTTCGTAAAAAGGAGAAATTATAGCCGATCGGCTCGCCTCGCCGGGCGTCGCGGGCGAGGCCGCCGCTCGTCGCCGCGTGCTCAGCGCGCGTCCGCCGACGCGGCGTGCTCCACGATCATTTGGACGCGAACGACGCCGTTCCAACTGTCGGCTGCGAGCCGATAAGCCAAATGGGCGCGCGACGGCAGCGTTTCCGTATGGTTGAACCAGATCGCCTGGAAGCGCTGCCGGCCGCGAGCGAGCTGCAGCTTCAAATGCTTGTCCTTCACGAGCGCTTGCGACACGACGTCGAATTCGCCCGAGAACGTCGGCGCAGGAAATCCTTGACCCCACACGGCGGCGTCGATCAATTCGACGATCTGCGGCGTGAAATAGGCGTCTTCGAGCTCGCCGTCAGTCATCACTACGCGGGCGAGGGCGTCGTCGTCGAGTTGCTCGCGCGCGACGGCCTCGAACGCCGCGGCGAAGCGCGGCACGTCCCGCGTCGCGAGCGTGACGCCCGCGGCCATCGCGTGGCCGCCGAACGTGACGATGAGATCGCGTTCGCGCTTCGCGATCAGATCGAGCGCATCGCGCAGATGAAAGCCGGGAATGGAGCGGCCCGAGCCCTTGACGCGCTCGCCTGCGTCGTCGGCGAGCGCAAACGTGAACGACGGACGGTGATACTTCTCTTTCAGCCGCCCGGCCACGATCCCGATGACGCCCTGGTGCCAGCTTTCGTTGAAGAGCGTGATGGTCGCGCGGCCCTCGGGGTCCAGCGCGGCGATCTCGACGAGCGCCTGCTGCTGCATGCCCGCTTCGATCTCGCGACGCTCGCGGTTCATCGCATCGAGTTGCTGCGCGAGTTCCCAGGCTCGGCCGACATCGTCCGTCGTGAGGCATTCGATTCCGAGCGACATGTCCGACAATCGTCCTGCTGCGTTCAGGCGCGGCCCCAAGGCGAAACCGAGATCGAAACCCGATGCCGTGCGCGCTTCGCGTCCGGCCGCGCGGAACAGCGCGGCGATCCCCGGCTGCATGCGGCCGCGACGAATGCGCGAGAGCCCTTGCGCGACGAGCACGCGGTTGTTGCCGTCGAGCTTGACGACGTCGGCCACCGTGCCGAGCGCGACGAGATCGAGCAGGCCGTCGAGCCGGGGCTCGGCAATGCCGGCCTTGCCGAGCGCGCCGGCTTCGCCGAATGCGCCGGTCTCGCGCAGCCTGGCGCGCAATGCGAGCAGCACATAGAACATGACGCCGACGCCCGCGATGCACTTGCTCGGAAACCGGCAGCCCGGCTGGTTCGGATTGACGATCGCGCGCGCGGCGGGAAGCGTTTCGCCGGGGAGATGATGGTCGGTGACGAGCACGTCGATGCCTCGCGCATTGGCGGCCGCCACACCCTCCACGCTCGCGATGCCGTTGTCGACGGTGATGAGTAGGTCCGGGCTGCGCGCGGCGGCGAGCGCCACGATCTCGGGCGTCAGCCCGTAGCCATATTCGAAGCGGTTCGGCACCAGATAGTCGACTTGCGCGCCGAACATGCGCAAGCCGCGCACGGCCACGGCGCAGGCGGTCGCGCCGTCGCAGTCGTAATCGGCGACGACCAGCAGCCGTTTGCGCGCGAGAATCGCATCGGCGAGTAGCTCGGCGGCGTCGCTCATGCCTTTGAGTTCGACGGGCGGCACGAGCCGGGTGAGCGCAGTCTCGATCTCTTCGGGTAGGCGGACGCCGCGGGCGGCATAGAGCCGAGCGAGGATCGGATGCAGGCCGTGGCGGATCAGCGCCGTTTCATCGGCGGGCGAGCACGCGCGGGTGACGATTCGAGTCATGAGGAAAACCGGAAGACGAGGGCGCGCGAACGCACGCGCCGCAAGAGGCGGCGTGCGCTCTCACGGCCGGCGGACGGCGACGCGAGCGCGAAGCGGCTCATTCGAAGAGCGAAGCGAGGACGCGCCGGCGCCAGAACTTGCGCAGATCGCCGCGCGTTGCGGTGAGCGTCGCGGACCCGGTGTCGCCCGCCAGTGTCAAGGCGAGCATGCCGAGGCGGCCCGAATCGAGCGCCTCGAGCGCTGGTGCGAACCAGTCGCGTTCGAGCGTATCGAGCGCGGCTTGCCATGCCGCCCAGTCCTGCGCGATGAACGGCGCCGCAAACGGACTCAGCTCGACGAGGGTTTCGCCGGCCTCGAGCGGCGGCAGCGCCTTGAACGAAGCCGGCGCCGCAGCCGCATCGACGGAAGCTGCGAGCGCGAGCCCGCGTGTCGCCGCGGCGTCGGAAAACACGCGCACGAACGGACTGCGGACCGGCTGCGCCGTACCTTGCGCGTGCAGCCAGATCGAATTGACTGCCGGAAGGCCGCGGGCTTCGCGCGCTTCGTTGACGGGGTGCTCGAACCAGCCCATCTGCACTTCGTTTTGCAGCTTCATCCAGATACGCGAACGCTGGCCCGACTGCGCGTCGTGAGGCAGCCAGATCTCGATGCTGCGGCCGCTTGCGCGCAGCGGCGAGGCGCCGGCGAGGGCGCCGAGCGGCTCGCCGGTCAAATACCAGCGGTGCGGCGTCGGCGCCTCGAGGCGCACGCCGAGCTCTTCGATCAACGGCTTGGCCGTCGCGAGCAACCTTGCCGCCTCTTCGTCGGTCAAATCGAGGGCGGAAGGGTCGATCAGCACGAGATGATCGTGGGCGATGCGCACGTGTACGGGCTCGACGCACGCCCATTGGGCATCGCCGGGCGCGCCGCCGTCGGCGAGTAGCATATAGGGCGCGAGCGGCGCTTCGTCGGCCGCGTTCGCGGCCACGGCGCCGAACCGGCGCGCGACCCAGCGTTCGTGCGGGAGCGTGCGCTGAAAATCCTCGCCGGCCACGCGCTCGACCAGCGTCGCACGGGCGAGCAGCTTGTCGAGCGCCGGGCTGCGCAAATCGTGCAGCGCGGAGGACGCATCGGCGGCCGTGGGCAGTGCGAACGGCAACAGGAGATGAAGACGGTTGGAATGCATGATGGTGCGCATTGTATGGCAAACTGCGCGCTTGATCGGCGCGGCGCGGATGTGCGGCGCGGGTGCACTGCGTTGGCATGCGCATTGCGGGCCGGTCGGCGCGTCCTCGGCCCCGGTCGCTTCGGCGCGGCGGGCGGCGCGTGGCTGAAACTTGAAGGATTCGCTTGAAGCTCCCTTACGAATGGCAAATAGGCTGGCGCTATACGCGCGCCGGCAAACGCACGACGGGCAACGGTTTTATTTCGTTCATCGCGGCGGTATCGATGTCGGGCATCGCGCTCGGCGTGGCTGCGCTGATCGTCGTCCTGTCGGTTATGAACGGTTTTCAGAAGGAAGTGCGCGACCGCATGCTGTCGGTGCTCGCGCATGTCGAGATTTTTTCGCCGTCGGGCTCCATGCCCAACTGGCAACGCACGGCCTTCGAGGCGCGCCGCAATCCGGCGGTGATCGGCGCGGCGCCGTACGTCGAAGCTCAAGCGCTGCTCACGCGCGGGGACGCCGTGAGCGGCGTGGCGCTGCGCGGCGTCGAGCCTTCGCTCGAACCGCAGGTGTCGGACATCGGCAAAGATATGAAGGCCGGCCGCTTGACCGATCTCGAGCCCGGTCAGTTCAATATCGTGCTCGGCGCCGATCTGGCCGCCAATCTCGGCGTCTCGCCCGGCGACAAGATCACGCTGGTCGCGCCCGAAGGCTCGATCACGCCGGCGGGCATGATGCCGCGCCTGAAGCAATTCACGGTTTCGGGCGTCTTTCAGTCGGGCCATTACGAATACGACGCCTCGCTCGCGCTCATCAACATTCGCGATGCGCAAGCGCTGTTCCGCATCCCGGCGCCGACGGGCGTTCGACTCAAGCTCAAGGATATGCAGGAAGCGCCGCGCGTGGCGCACGAGCTCGCGCGTACGCTGTCGGGCGATCTCTATATCCGAGATTGGACGCAGCAGAACAAGACTTGGTTCTCCGCCGTCAAGATCGAAAAACGGATGATGTTCGTCATTTTGACGCTGATCATCGCGGTCGCGGCGTTCAACCTCGTGTCCTCGCTCGTCATGACGGTGACGAACAAGCAGGCCGACATCGCCATCTTGCGCACGCTCGGTGCGCAGCCCGGCTCGATCATGAAGATCTTCTTCGTGCAGGGCATCACGATCGGTTTCGTCGGCACGGGCACAGGCGTTGCGCTCGGTTGTCTGATCGCGTGGAGCATCCCGTGGCTCGTGCCGATGATCGAACACTTGCTCGGCGTGCAGTTTCTGCCGCCGTCCGTCTATTTCATCAGCGAACTGCCGTCCGAACTCGTCGCCGGCGACGTCGCGAGGATCGGCGTCATCGCATTCGCGTTGTCGGCGCTCGCGACGCTCTACCCGAGCTGGCGGGGCGCGAAGGTGCGTCCGGCGGAGGCGCTGCGTTATGAGTGATTTCATGATCGAACGACCGACGGCCGTTGGCGCCGATGCGAGCAAGCAGGATGCGGGGCAGGGCGTGCTTCAGGCGCATGGCATTTCGAAGGCGTTCGTCCAGGGCGGGTTGAACGTGCCGGTGCTGAGCGGCGCCGACCTCGTCGTGCGCCGAGGCGAAAAGCTCGCGATCGTCGGCGCGTCGGGCTCGGGCAAGAGTACGCTCTTGCACGTGCTGGGCGGGCTCGACGAACCCAGCGCGGGCAGCGTGTCGCTGCTCGGCCGGCCCTTCACGAAGCTGGCCGAGCGCGAGCGGAACGACTTGCGTAATCGGGCGCTCGGTTTCGTCTACCAGTTTCATCATCTGCTGGCCGAATTCAGCGCGCTCGACAACGTCGCCATGCCGCTGCGCATTCGGCGCCTTGCGCCCGACGAGGCGCGCAAGGAGGCGCTTGCGATGCTCGAGCGCGTCGGGCTGGCGCACCGGGCGAAGCACCGTCCGGGCGAGCTGTCGGGCGGCGAGCGTCAGCGTGTGGCGATCGCACGGGCGCTCGTGACGAAGCCGGCTTGCGTGCTCGCCGACGAGCCCACGGGTAACCTCGACGGCGCGACGGCCGACAATGTCTTCAACCTCATGCTCGAACTGTCGGCCACGCTCGAAACGAGCTTCGTCATCGTGACGCACGACGTCGAATTGGCCGGCCGTTGCGACCGCATTCTGCGTTTGCGCGACGGCGTGCTGCACGAAGAGCCGTCCGTGCCCGTCTAACGCATTTCGCATTCGAGCCTACGCCGAACGAGCGCCGCCATGTGGATCGATACGCACTGTCATCTCGACGCCGGCGAATTCGACGACGATCGCGACGCCGTCGCCCGCGCGGCCCATGCAAGCGGCGTCTCGCGCATCGTCATTCCAGCCGTTGGGCGCGCGAACTTTGCGACCGTGCGCGAGCTCGCGCATCGTATCGAGGGCGGCGTATATGCGCTCGGCATTCATCCGTTGTTTACCGTGCGGGCGACGGAGGGCGACCTCGAGGCTTTGCGCGGCGAGATCGAGGCGAGCTTGAGCGATCCGCGCTTCGTCGGGATCGGCGAGATCGGCCTCGACTACTTCGTTCCCGAACTCGACGACGAGCGCCAGCGCTTTTTCTACGACGAGCAGCTCAAGCTCGCGCGCGATTTCGATCTGCCCGTGATTTGTCACGTACGCAAATCGCAAGACCTCGTGCTGAAGGGTTTGCGCCGCTATGCGGTGAAGCGCGGCATCGCGCATGCGTTCAACGGCAGCTTTCAGCAGGCGCATGCGTTCATCGATCATGGTATGCGCCTCGGCTTCGGCGGCAACGTCACGTTCGAACGGTCGCGCCAAATCAGGCGGCTCGCGGCCGAGTTGCCGCTCGAGGCGCTCGTCGTCGAGACCGATGCGCCCGACATCCCTCCCTCCTGGCTTTACAAGCAGCGCAATTGCCCCGACCAAGTGCCTCGCATTGCCCGCGTCATCGCCGAGCTGCGCAACATCGGCTTGAATGAGCTGAAGGTAGGCACAACGGCCAACGCTTACGCCGCGCTGCCCCGCCTCGCGCTCGCTTGCGCATAATCGACGTTCGTTCGCACCGCACCGCATGATCGGCTAGCCCGCTGCGCTCGGCGATCGCCGCGGCTTCCTGCCGTGCGTGCGTCGCGTTGCGGCGCGGCGCACTGATTCTTGGGAGGGCCAATGCGGGCAGTGCTGATCGGTTTCGCGCTCGGCGTCGCGATGCTGCAGCAGCGCGCGACGTTGCCGGGAGCCTGGGAATGGATGGCGCTCGTCGCGGCGTTTGCCGTGGCGACGGGCATCGTCGTTCGCGAGCGATGTTTTCGTGCGCGGCGCGCAACCACGGCGCCGCACGCATGGCCGCCGCACGCATGGCGAATGCACCGCGCATCGCTTGCCGGGGCGCGGACGTCGCGATGCGGCCCGTTGGTCATGCAGGCGGCATTGACCGGCACCGCCGTCGTCGCGGGCTATGCCTATGCGGCCGTGCGCGCGGAAATTCGATTGACCGAAACCCTGCCGCCCGCCTGGGAGCAGCGCGAAATCGTTCTGACGGGGCACGTCCGGGGCTTGCCGACAGGCGATTTCGCACGCGTACGGTTTTCGTTCGCGGTCGATGTCGACGAGGCTCGGCGGGCGACGGGCATCGATCATTTTCCGTCGATCGTCCAATTGAATTGGAGCGCGCGCGGGAGGCGCGGCGCGCCGCGTCTGGTCCCGGGCGATCGTTGGCGTTTCAGTGTTCGGCTCAAGCGCGTGCACGCCAACGCCAACTTCGCGGGCCACGACATGGAGGTCTCGTTGCTCGAACGCGGCGTGCGCGCGATGGGCTCGGTCGTTTCGTCTTCGGCGACGCAGCGATTGCACGGCCGCGAGGGCGGCATCGGCACGGCGATCGACCGCCTTCGTCTCGCGCTGCGCGAGCAGATCGCGGGTGCGCTGGCGAGCGCGCCGCATCGCGGCATCGTCACGGCCCTTGCGATCGGCACGCAGGAAGCGATCACGTCGGCCGATCGAGCCGTGCTTCGGCGCACCGGAACGAGTCATCTCGTGGCGGTATCGGGCTTGCACATCGGCTTCGTCGCGGGACTCTGCGCCGCGCTCGCGGGTTGGCTATGGCGTCGCTCATGTTGCTTAGGGGCGATGCTCGCGCGACGCGGTGCGCGCGAGTGGCCGCTCGTCGTTCCCGCGCCGCTCGTGTCCGCCGTGGCAGGCGCGGTCTGCGCCGCGGGCTATGCCGCACTCGCGGGCTTCAACGTTCCCGCGCAGCGTGCGTTGTGGATGCTGATTGCGGCGAGCGTCGCGTTCATGCTCGGCCGCCGTGTCGGCGTCTCGCTCGTGCTCGCGTGGGCGGCCGCGCTCGTGCTCGCCGTCGATCCCTGGGCCGTCACGGCCGCCGGCTTTTGGCTGTCGTTCGGGGCCGTCGCGGCGATCGTCTTCGCCATGCGCGGCAGATTGCGGGCACGCACTGAGAACGAGACGCCGCTCGACGCGATCGATGCGACGCGGGCAAGCGATCCTGCATGGCAGGCGCCGGTGCCGCAAGCGCCCGAAGCTAGGGGGTGGGGCGAACGGGTCGTATCGAGCATGTCCGCGTGGCGGCACGGGCTTGCGCGTATACGCAGGCGGTGCGCCGACGCTTTACGTGCGCAGTGGGCCGTGACGCTGGCCCTAGCGCCGCTTACCGCGTTCTGGTTTTCGCAAGTCTCCCTCGTCGGGCCGCTCGCGAACGCTTTTGCGGTGCCATGGGTCAGCTTGCTCGTAGCGCCTGTCGTGCTTGTCGCGATCGTGCTGCCCGCGCCGCTCGATGCGCACGCCTATCAACTCGCTCACGCGCTGCTCGAGCCGCTGATGCGCGTGCTCGATACGTTGGCGCAGTCTGCTTGGGCGGATCGTCATCCGCCTCGCCCGCCGCTCTGGGCGGTGCTATTCGCTGTGTTGGGCGTCGCATGGCGCCTCATGCCGCGCGGTTGGCCGCTGCGTTTCGCGGCGCCGCTTACGTGGCTGCCGCTCATCGTACCGGCGGCGCCGGACATCGAAGAGGGCGCTTTCCGATTGACGGCGCTCGACGTGGGGCAGGGCGCATCGATCCTCGTCGAAACGCGTCGCAAAGCGCTGTTGTTCGACGCGGGCCCGGGCCCCGAGTCGACGCACGCCGGTGAGCGGATCGTCGCGCCATATTTGCTCGCGAACGGCGTCGGACGGCTCGATACGCTAGTCGTGAGCCACGGCGACGCCGATCACGCGGGCGGCGTGCCTGCGGTGCTGGCCGCGGCGGAGGTGCGGCAAGTCTTGGGCGGCTTGCCGGCGTCGCATCGCATCTGGGATGCGGCCCGGGCATCGGGGGCCTCGCGGCTGCGCTGCGCGGCGGGACAGCGTTGGCAATGGGACGGCGTCGAATTCGAAGTGCTTTGGCCCGATCCGGGGCCGTTGCCCACGCGTTCGAAC
Source organism: uncultured Burkholderiaceae bacterium (assembly GCA_966212325.1). GTDB lineage: Bacteria > Pseudomonadota > Gammaproteobacteria > Burkholderiales > Burkholderiaceae > Trinickia. Next base: position 54,716 of record CBIHRA010000001.1, read on the forward strand.
GAGCAATCGTGCGTGTTGAAGGTCAGCGCACCGGGGATGAGCGCGTTGCTGACGGGCGACATCGGGGCGCCGGCCGAACGCGCGCTCGTCGCCCGCGCGCCCGAAGCATTGCGGGCCGACGTCCTACTCGTCGCACACCACGGCAGCAAGACGTCGTCGACCGAGCCTTTCCTCGACTGCGTCGATCCGCGCGTCGCGGTATTTCAGGTAGGCTATCGCAATCGCTTTCGCCACCCCCATCCGCGCGTCTGGTCGCGCTTCGAAGCGCGCGACGTCAGGCTCGTTCGTACGGACCGCGACGGTGCGATACGCGCGACGCTGGCGCAAGGCAGGCTCGTGGTCGAACGTTATCGCGCATCGCATGCGCGGTACTGGATGGATCGAATGGATCGGTAAGAAGCGAATTGTCATGGAGGCTGCGGCGCTTGAAAGAAATCATCCACTTTTCGCATGCGAACGGGTTTCCGGCATCGACCTATCGGACGCTCTTCGCCGAACTTTCCGATGATTACGAGCTTCGCTACATCGAGCGCATCGGCCACGACCCGCATTTTCCGGTCACGAGCGATTGGCCGCATCTCGTGGAGGAACTGCTCGCCGACATCGGCCGCCGCTACGAGCGGCCCGTTTGGCTCGTCGGTCATTCGCTGGGCGGTTATCTATCGCTGATGGCGGCGCTCAAGCACCCGCATTGGGTGCGCGGCGTGGTGATGCTCGACTCTCCGGTGGTGGCGGGCTGGCGCGCGAGCGTCCTGCGCTTCTCGCAATGGACGGGGCTCGACGAGCGGCTCTCGCCGGCCGCCGCCACGCGCAAGCGGCGCAAGCAGTGGGCGAGCCGCGACGAGGCTTGGCGTCATTTCCACGCGAAGCCGGCGTTCGCGCGATGGGACGAGCGCGTCCTCTCCGACTACATCGAGTTCGGCATTCCGCCGGATTCGGCTCTTGGCACGCGCTCGCTCGCATTCGATCGCGACATCGAATACCGGATCTATCGAACGCTGCCGCGCACGCTCGGCGCGCGGCTGGCGCACGGCTCGCCGGTACCGGTCGGCTTCGTCGCCGGCACGCATTCGAAAGAGATTCGGCAGGTCGGACTCGAAGCCACGACGCGCGCGACCCAAGGACGCATCGAATGGATCGAAGGCAGTCACCTCTTTCCGATGGAGCGCCCGATCGAGACGGCGCGCGTGCTGCTCGGCATGCTGCGCAGATTGCGCGAGACGCAGTAGCGGGTAGTCGTGCTCGACGTTGGGGCGCCGCGGGCCTTAAGGTATAATCCGTTTTTCCCGCGAGCATCCAGCGATGACTAAATATGTTTTCGTCACCGGCGGCGTAGTGTCGTCCCTCGGCAAGGGCATTGCCGCCGCCTCCCTCGCCGCGATCCTCGAATCGCGCGGTCTGAAAGTCACCCTCCTCAAACTCGATCCCTACATCAACGTCGACCCCGGCACGATGAGCCCGTTTCAACACGGCGAAGTGTTCGTGACCGAAGACGGCGCGGAGACGGATCTGGACCTCGGTCACTACGAGCGGTTCATCAGCACCAAGATGCGCCGCGCGAACAATTTCACGACGGGGCAGATCTACGAGTCGGTGATCCGCAAGGAGCGCCGGGGCGATTACCTCGGCAAGACGGTGCAGGTGATTCCCCACATCACGAACGAAATTCAGGCGTTCATCGAGCGCGGTGCGGCTTCGGCCACCTGCGGCGAGCCTGATGTCGCGATCGTCGAAATCGGCGGCACGGTGGGCGACATCGAATCGCTGCCGTTCCTCGAAGCGGCGCGGCAAATGAGCCTGCGCCTCGGCCGCAACAGCGCATGCTTCGTTCATCTGACGCTCGTGCCGTTCATCGCCACGGCGGGCGAACTCAAGACCAAGCCTACGCAGCACAGCGTGCAGAAGCTGCGCGAGATCGGCATCTCGCCGCACGTGCTGCTGTGCCGGGCCGATCGTCGCATTCCCGACGACGAATGCAAGAAGATTTCGATGTTTTCGAACGTGCCCGAAGACGCCGTCATTTCGGTGTGGGACGTCGACAGCATCTACAAGATTCCGCAGATGCTGCACGACCAAGGGCTCGACAGCATCATCTGCGAAGAGCTTCGGCTTCAGCCCAAGCCTGCCGATCTGGCGATGTGGGCCGAGATCGTCGGCAAGCTCGAGCATCCGAAGCATGAAGTCACGATCGGCATGGTCGGCAAGTACGTCGATCTGACCGAATCGTACAAGTCGCTGATCGAAGCGCTGCGTCACGCGTCCGTGCATACGTCGACGAAGGTCAACATCGAGTACATCGATTCGGAACAGATCGAAGCCGAAGGTGTCGAAAGCCTCAAGCATCTCGACGCCGTGCTCGTGCCGGGCGGCTTCGGCCGTCGCGGCACGGAGGGCAAGATCGCCGCGATCCGCTATGCGCGCGAGGCGCATGTGCCGTATCTCGGCATTTGCTTGGGCATGCAGTTGGCCGTGATCGAATTTGCGCGCGACGTCGTCGGCCTCGAAGGGGCGAACAGCACGGAGTTCGACGTGGATACGGCGCACCGCGTGGTCGCGTTGATTACCGAGTGGTACGACCGCGAAGGCCGCGTCGAGAAACGCACGGAAGAATCGGATCTCGGCGGCACGATGCGCCTGGGCTCGCAACGCTGCCCGATCAAGCCCGGCACGCTGGCCGAACAGATCTACGGCAAGGATGTGAACGAACGGCATCGTCACCGTTATGAAGTCAACAACCGCTACGTGCCGCAACTCGAAGCCGGCGGCCTCATCATCAGCGCGCGCACGCCGAGCGAGGATCTGCCCGAGATGATGGAATTGCCGCGCAGCCTTCACCCGTGGTTCGTCGGCGTCCAGTTCCACCCGGAATTCACGTCGACGCCGCGTGACGGGCATCCGCTGTTCAAGTCGTTCGTCGAGGCGGCGCTCTCCTGTCACGAAGCGCGCAAGGAGAAGGCATGAAGCTGTGCGACTTCGAAGTCGGTCTCGATAAGCCGTTTTTTCTTATCGCGGGCACTTGCGTCGTCGAATCCGAGCAGATGACGATCGATACGGCCGGCCGGCTCAAGGAAATCTGCACGAAGCTCGGCATTCCGTTCATCTACAAGTCCTCTTACGACAAGGCCAACCGCAGTTCCGGCAAGTCGTTCCGGGGGCCGGGCATGGACGAAGGCTTGCGCATTTTGTCGGAAGTGAAGCGCCAGCTCGGGGTGCCCGTGCTGACGGACGTGCACGACGTCGAGCAAATCGAGCAAGCGGCGGCGGTCGTCGATGTCCTGCAAACGCCGGCATTCCTGTGTCGGCAGACCGATTTCATCCATGCCTGCGCGCGCTCGGGCAAGCCCGTCAACATCAAGAAAGGGCAATTCCTCGCGCCGCACGACATGAAGAACGTCATCGACAAGGCGCGGGAAGCAGCGCGTGAGGCGGGGCTGTCGGAAGACCGCTTCCTTGCGTGCGAGCGCGGCGTCTCGTTCGGCTACAACAACCTCGTCTCGGACATGCGCTCGCTTGCGATCATGCGCGAAACGGGGGCGCCCGTCGTATTCGATGCGACGCACTCGGTGCAATTGCCGGGCGGGCAGGGCACGAGCTCGGGCGGCCAGCGCGAATTCGTGCCCGTGCTGTCGCGCGCAGCCGTGGCCGTCGGTGTGGCGGGGCTCTTCATGGAGACCCATCCGGACCCCGCGTGCGCCTTGTCGGACGGCCCGAACGCCGTTCCGCTCGGGCGCATGAGCGACTTGCTGGAGACGCTGGTCGCATTGGATTCCGTCGTGAAACGTGCCCCGTTCATCGAGCACGATTTCAACTGACTCGACTGACAACCGCAGCCGTCAAAAAACAGAATTCATCGTCATTTAAGAGGAAATCATGAGTGCAATCGTAGACATCATCGGCCGTGAGATTTTGGACTCCCGAGGCAACCCGACCGTCGAATGCGATGTGCTGCTCGAATCGGGCACGATGGGCCGCGCGGCGGTGCCCTCGGGTGCGTCGACGGGCTCGCGCGAAGCCATCGAGCTGCGCGACGGCGAAGCGGGCCGCTACAACGGTAAGGGTGTCCTGAAAGCGGTCGAGCATATCAACACGGAGATTTCCGAAGCGATCATGGGCCTGGACGCGTCGGAGCAGGCGTTCCTCGACAAGACGCTGCTCGAACTCGACGGCACGGATAACAAGTCGCGCCTCGGCGCGAATGCGATGCTGGCCGTTTCGATGGCCGTCGCGAAGGCTGCGGCCGAAGAGGCCGGCCTGCCGTTGTATCGCTACTTCGGCGGCTCGGGCGCGATGCAGCTGCCGGTTCCGATGATGAACATCGTCAACGGCGGCGCGCACGCGAACAACAGCCTCGACATCCAAGAATTCATGATCGTCCCGGTCAGCCAGCCGACGTTCCGCGAAGCGCTGCGTTGCGGCGCGGAAGTGTTTCACGCGCTGAAGAAGATTCTGTCCGATCGAGGCATGAGCACGGCTGTCGGCGACGAGGGCGGCTTCGCTCCGAACTTCGGCAGCAACGCGGAATGCCTGTCGGCGATCCTGCAAGCGATCGAAAAGGCCGGTTATCGCGCGGGCGAAGACGTGCTGCTCGCGCTCGATTGCGCGGCGAGCGAGTTCTATCACGACGGCAAGTACCAACTGGCCGGTGAAGGGCTGCAACTGTCGTCGGCCGAATTCACCGATTACCTGGCGACGCTGGCCGATAAATTCCCGATCGTATCGATCGAGGACGGCATGCACGAGAGCGACTGGGACGGCTGGAAGCTGTTGACGGACAAGCTCGGCAAGAAGATCCAGCTCGTCGGCGACGACCTGTTCGTGACGAACACGCGCATTTTGAAGGAAGGCATCGAGAAGGGCATCGCCAACTCGATCCTCATCAAGATCAACCAGATCGGCACGCTGACCGAAACGTTCGCGGCGATCGAAATGGCCAAGCGCGCCGGCTACACGGCCGTCATTTCGCACCGCTCCGGCGAGACGGAGGATTCGACGATCTCCGACATCGCCGTCGGTCTGAACGCCGGACAGATCAAGACGGGTTCGCTCTCGCGCAGCGACCGCATCTCGAAGTACAACCAGCTGCTGCGCATCGAGGAAGATCTGGGCGATATCGCCAGCTACCCGGGCAAGTCGACGTTCTACAACCTGCGTTGACGCACCCCTTTCCCTCCTTCGATCGTTTTGCCCGCCGCCCCGTGCTACGCCCGGGGCGGTTTTGAATCCGCGGTTCTTTGAATGCGCCTCGTCACCGTCGTCCTCGTCGTCCTGCTCGCGCTGATTCAGTATCCGCTATGGTGGGGCCATGGCGGCTGGTTGAGCGTTCACGAACTGCGTGGTGCACTGGCCGCGCAACAGCAAAAGAACACGGACGAGAAGCTGCGCAACGAACGAATCGAGGGCGAAGTGCAGGATCTACAAAACGGCACGTCGGCCGTCGAAGAGCGCGCGCGTTACGAGATGGGAATGGTCAAGAACGGCGAAGTGTTCGTGCAGTTCGTATCGCCCAGCGCGGCCTCGAGCCCGAGCGCCCCGCTCGCGCCCAGCAACACGTCGACGCGCGGCGAAGTATCGGCGGCGCCCGTTAGCGTCGTGCCGAACCCCGTCTCGCGCGAGAAGTCGGACAAACACAAGAAGCATGCGGCCGAGAAGGGCAAGCATGCTGCCGCGCAGAAGAAGCCGTAGGATGCTCGAGGCGCCGCGGTTTGCCCGTGCCGTGCCTTATACGCCGCAGCCTACCACCACCAGCCCGGATAGTAGCCGGGGCTGCTATATCCCACTCCCCAACCGCTGTTCCATCCGCCGTAATAGCCGCCGAACATGACAGGCGCCGGGTAGTAGTACGGCGTGTAGTAGTACGGCGTGTAGTAGCGCGCCCATGCATTGGCCGACATGGCCTCGTTCTGTTCGCGCAGCACTTGCTTGTCGATTTCGTCGTAGCGCTTCTTTTCGGCATCGCTCAAAGGGCGCGCGCTTTCGGCGGCGCCGGGCTCGCCGGGCGCAAGGCGGCTCAGGATGGGGCCCGGCGGCGGGGCCACGACGCAGCCGGGCAGCGCGGCGAGCGCCGTTGCGCAAACGGCGGCGCTTGCGACGCGCCGCGGCAAGGCCGCGAACGATGGAAGCAGGCGGTGCGGTGCGTTCATGGTTGAGCTCCGAGCTAGCGGCTAAACGCAGCTGCGCGGGCCGTTCGGACTCGCGCGCTGCGCGGCGATCAATGACGCTGCGATTGCGCCGGCGCGACCCCGGCCGACACCTCCGGCGCCGCAAACAATTGAACGACGTCCACGGGATCGAACTCGTAGCGCTGGTTGCAATATTCGCAGTGGATTTCCACCTGACCTTGTTCTTCGATGACGCTATCGACTTCGCCTCGTCCGAGCATCTTCAGCATCGCGCCGACGCGTTCGCGCGAGCACGAGCATTCGAAACGCGTGAGCGTGGGGGCGAAGTGCTGCACGTTCTCTTGCCAGAACAGCCGTCTGAACAGCGTTTGCGGCTCTTCTTTGAGCAGTTCGTCCTGCGAAAGCGTGCCTCCCAGCACGCAGACGCGCTCCCACGTATCGGCGTCGTGCTCGCCCGCATGCGGGACGATGCCGCCGTCGCCGGGCAGCTTTTGCAATAGCATGCCGACGGCGCGCTCGGTATTCGCCGCGAGCCACAAGCGCGTATCGAGCTGTTCGGAGTGATGCATATAATGCTCGAGCACCTGCGCGATCGATTGCAGCGGGCCGTCGTGGCCGTTGAGCGGCACGATGCCCTGGTACGGCTGCTGACCGGGGTGCTTGTCCTGCGGATCGAGCGTGATGACACAGCGCCCATGCCCGCTCGCGTTGAGCAATTCGACGAACGAGAGGCGCTCGCTGAGCGTCGCATCGAACTCGCTGGAGATCTTCGCCGTGGCGCGCATCGTCAACGACGAGCTGCATTGCACGACGAGCATCTTGATCGGCCCATCGCCGAATATCTGCATGATCATCGTGCCGTCGAATTTCAGATTCGCCGACAGTAACGCGCAAGCGGCCATCATTTCGCCGAGAATGTCGCGCACGGCGACCGGGTACTCCCGGCGCGCGAGCACTTCCTGCCACGTGTTGCGCAGCGAAACGATCTCTCCGCGCACGGGGGCGGCAGCGAACATGAATTTTTGCAACTGGTCGTCCACAACTGTTCCTTCAATCGTTGATGCCGCGGGCGTTGGCCGCCCTGGATGCGGTGCGATGTCAGCCGATCCGCACGAGTTGCGCCTTGAACAGATCGCGGCGCTCGACGTACGATTCGGCGGCTTGCGCGAGGGCCGCTACCTCCTCGTCCGTCAACGAGCGCGCGACGCGCGCGGGCGCGCCCAAGATCAGCGACCGGTCGGGGAACGTCTTGTTTTCCGTCACCACGCTACCGGCGCCGACCAGACAGTTGCGGCCGATCACCGCTCCATTCAAGACCACGGCTTGAATTCCGATGAGCGAACCGTCGCCGATCGTGCAACCGTGGAGCATCGCTTGGTGTCCGACCGTCACGTCGCGCCCGATCGCGAGCGGGCGGCCCGGGTCCGTATGCAGCACCGCGCTTTCCTGGACGTTGCTGCGCGCGCCGATCGTGATCGGCTCGTTGTCGCCGCGGATGGCTGCGCCGAACCATACGCTGGCGTTTTCCTCCACCGTGACCTTGCCGACGATCGTGGCCGTATCGGCGACGAAAACGCTCTCGTGAATCGTCGGGGCGTGTTCCCCCAGCTTGTAGATCGGCACAATGGCTCCTTTGGACGAGCGGGGCTGGTTAAAATGCCTCCGGCTTGGGCCGCGGCCGCGCTCGAGATGTCGAATCGACTATTGTAAACGGTCCAGCCTTGCGTCGTGCCGGACGGCGAACGCCCGTGCCGTCCGGTCGGCGTTCGGGAGGCTCACCGGTTCCTAAGCTTCCCCTGTTCGCGTTTTTTATCCGATACACGCTTCGCACGCTCTTCGATGACTACGCTTCGATCCGCCCCGATTTTCTCGCTAGCGCACACGGCGGACATGCGCCATGCGGCGCTCGCCATTCTGCTGGAGCCGGACCCAGCCGCGAAGGCTGCCGCGGCGCGCGAGCTCCGGGAGCGCTATGCCCGCGGTGAAGCGGCGTGCCGCATCGACGAGGCCATAGCCGAGCCACCAGGCTTACCGGGGCGGCCTGGCAGGCCGGAGCTGGTCGAGCCGCGCCTGCTGCGTCATCGCGGCATGCAGACGCAAGCCGGGCGTGCCGTTTTGCTGCATGCGCTGGCGCATATCGAGTTCAATGCGATCAACCTCGCGCTCGACGCCGTCTGGCGATTCGAGGGCATGCCGGAACGCTACTACGCAGACTGGCTGCGCGTGGCGGCCGAGGAGGCGCATCACTTCGGGTTGCTGCAGGCTCGCTTGCAAGCGTTCGGCCACGCCTACGGCGACTTTCCGGCGCACGACGGGCTGTGGGACATGTGCGCACGAACGCGCGCCGACGTGCTCGCGCGCATGGCGCTCGTGCCGCGTACGCTGGAGGCCCGCGGGCTCGACGCTTCGCCGCCGATCCGCGCGCGCTTGCTGCAGGCCGGAGACGAAGCGTCGGCGGCGATCCTCGACGTGATTCTGCGCGACGAGATCGGGCACGTGCGGATCGGCAATCATTGGTTTCGGTACCTTTGCGAGGCACGAGCGCTCGATCCGCATGAAACGTACGCCGGGCTGGCGCGGCAGTACGGCGCGCCGCGGCTGCGCGGGCCGTTCAACTTCGATGCGCGTCGCGACGCGGGATTCGACGAGGACGAACTGGCCGCGTTGACCGCGACGCCGGAGAAGCGCGGCGAGGGCGGCGGGCCGTAGGCGCGATGGCGGAGCCGGCCCAAGCGGGTCGACAAGGCGCGGGCGATAGTCGAGGTCTGAGGGCGAAGTCCGCCCTAGCGCCGCAACGAGGGCTGCGCTCGAGGCGCGCCACTAGCGACAAATGCGCGCTATTGCCGCCCATCCGTTCAAGACATCGATATAATCGAACGACCATTCTTTTTTCGGTAAATCCGCCGATCACTTCCGCCATGAACAACCCGCAATCCGATTTTCTGACCGTGCGCGGCGTCAAGCTGCACGTACGGCGGTGGGGCAGTCCGGACGCCCCGACGCTTTTCATGCTGCACGGCTGGATGGACGTGTCCGCGTCGTTCCAGTTCGTCGTCGACGCGCTCGGCGGCGATTGGCAGGTGATCGCGCCCGATGCGCGGGGGTTCGGGCTGTCCGACTGGCCGGTGGCCGAGCGCGGCGGCGGCCATTACTGGTTTCACGATTATCTGGCCGATCTCGAAGCGCTCCTCGATCGTTACGCGCCGACGGGGCAGGTCAACCTCGTCGGCCACAGCATGGGGGCGAACGTCGTCTGCCTGTACGCGGGCGCCCGGCCCGATCGCGTGCGCCGTGTCGTCGATCTCGAGGGCTTCGGGCTCGCGCCCGCACGGCCCAGCGAGTGGCCACGGCGGCTCGCCGCGTGGCTCGACGATATGCGCGAGCCCGCCAAGCTAAAGACGTACGAGACGCTGGACGACGTCGCGGCGCGTCTCGTCAAGACGAACCCGCGCCTTGCCCCCGAACGCGCACGCTTTTTGGCCCGGCATTGGGCGAAGCTCGGCGAGGACGGCCGCTACATGCTGCTGGCCGATCCGGCGCACAAGCATCACGGCCCGCTGCTGTACCGTCTGGACGAGGTAATGGCGGTCTGGTCGAAGGTGACCGCCAAGGTGTTGCACGTGGAAGCCGTCGCGTCGCCCACGTTGTCGATGCTCGCGGGCGAAATTCCCCTCGACGAGTACAAGGCGCGCTTCCAGGCGTTCCCCGATTGGCGCGAAAAGCTGATCGAAGAGGCGGGGCACATGGTTCATCACGATCAGCCCGAACAGGTGGCGGCGCTGATCGAGGCGTTCTGCGCCTAGGCGCCGCCGCTATCGGCCGCCGCTGCGCGTGCGGACGCCGGCGGCGGCGCGGCGTTGGCCGAACGGCGCCCGGCCATTGCCGTGCGTTGCGGGTAAAATACGAAGATCACTCGCTCCCGACAGCATGAACGCCGATCTCCATTGTCATTCGACCGTTTCCGACGGCTTGCTCGCCCCTCGTGAAGTCGCGCGCCGCGCTCACGCGGGCGGCGTTACGTTGTGGGCGCTGACCGACCACGACGAGGTCGCGGGGCAGGAGCCGGCGCGTAGCGAAGCCCTTGCGCTCGGTATGCGGTACGTCAACGGCGTGGAGATTTCTGTCACCTGGGCGTCCCGCACGGTGCATGTCGTCGGCTTGGGCATCGATCCGTCCAGCCCGTCGCTCGTCGCGGGCCTTTACGCCACGCGTAACGGCCGAGCGGCGCGGGCCAAGGCGATGAGCGATGCGCTTGCCGAACTGGGCATCGCCGGCGCCTACGAAGGCGCGCTGGCGTACGTGTCGAATCCCGATCTCATCTCTCGTACGCACTTCGCGCGCTTTCTCGTGGAGAAAGGATTCGCGGCGTCGACGGCAGACGTCTTCGATCGGTATCTCGGCGAAGGCAAGCCCGGCTTCGTGCCGCACCGGTGGGCCGCGCTCGAAAGCGCCGTCGCTTGGATTCGCGAGGCAGGCGGCGTGGCCGTCATTGCGCATCCGGGCCGCTATAAGTATTCGCCGCTCGAATTCGACACGCTGTTCGGTCAATTTCTCGACTTGGGCGGCAAGGCGATCGAAGTGGTGACGGGCAGCCATACGCCCGATCAGTATCGCGAATACGCCGAGGTGGCGCGCCGCTTCGGGTTCGAGGCGTCGCGCGGCTCGGATTTCCACGGGCCGGGCGAAGGCCGCACCGAACTCGGCAAGCTTCCGCCGCTGCCGTCCGATCTCACGCCGGTTTGGGAGCGCTGGCTCTAGGCGCTACAGGCGCTAAAGGCGCCCCCGTCGCCGCGCGCGGCGCGCACGAGTGCGTGCGCCGTCATGCTCGGCGCGGCGCATCGCTCGTTCCGCCGGCTCATCGACCGCTCGCATATGTCCCAATTTTTCAGGATTCACCCCGACAATCCGCAGCCGCGCTTGATCGCGCAGGCCATCCAGATCGTGAAGGACGGCGGCGTTATCGCGCTGCCGACCGATTCGAGCTACGCGCTCGCGTGCAGGCTCGACGACAAAGACGCCGTCACGCGCTTGCGGCGCATCCGGGGCCTCGATGAGCGGCAGAATTTGTCGCTGCTCGTACGCGATTTGTCGGAGCTGGCCACGTTCGCCATGGTCGACAATCGTCAGTTTCGGCTCATCAAGTCCGTGACGCCGGGGCCCTACGTTTTCATTCTGCTTGCGACGAAAGAAGTGCCGCGGCGCTTGTCGCACCCGTCGCGCAAAACGATCGGCCTGCGCGTGCCCGATCACGCCATCACGCTCGCACTGCTCGAAGCGCTCGGCGAGCCGTTGATCGCCACGACGCTGATCATGCCGTCCGAGGAAGAGCCGCTCAACGATCCGGAAGAAATCCGCAGTCGTCTTGAAAAACAGATCGATCTCGTCATCGACGGCGGCGCGTGTCCGCGCGAGCCCTCGACCGTCGTGGACCTGACAGGCGAGGAGCCTGTGCTCGTACGGGCGGGTCGAGGCTCGCTGGAGCCGTTCGGGCTTGCCACGACATGAACATTCGGGGAGCAAAGCGGCCCTGGCCGCTTGTTACAATACTTCAATGAATTCCTCTTTGATCCAGACGATCGTCGTTTACGCGCTGCCCGTGATCTTCGCGATTACGCTGCATGAGGCGGCGCACGGTTACGCCGCTCGCCTGCTGGGCGACAACACGGCCTACATGATGGGACGCGTGTCGTTCAACCCGATGCGCCACATCGATCCCATCGGCACGATCGCCATCCCGTTGGTGCTCTACTTCGCAACGGGCGGCGCATTCATGTTCGGTTACGCCAAGCCCGTGCCCGTCGCGTTCGGCAATTTGCGCAATCCACGCTGGGGCACTTTTTGGGTGGCTTTGGCCGGTCCGCTGTGCAACTTCGTCCAGGCGCTGATTTGGGGCGTGTTCGGTGTGGTGCTCGCCGCCGTCGGCGTGGACGAGCCGTTCTTCACCCGCATGGCTGCCGCGGGGGTGGGCGTGAATCTCGTGCTCGGTGTGCTCAATCTGTTTCCGCTTCCGCCGCTCGACGGCGGGCGCGTGCTGACGGCGCTGCTGCCGCCGCGGCAGGCCTTAGCGCTCGCGCGGTTCGAGCCCTACGGTTTTTTCATCGTCATGGCGCTCGTGATGACGGGCATCTTGACGAACATCTGGCTGCGCCCCCTCGTGTCGATCGGCTACGATGCCGTGACGGCCATCCTGACCCCTCTTGCATCGCTTCTCAACTGACACCATGTTTCCAGACCGCATCTTCTCCGGCATGCGCCCGACCGGGTCGCTCCATCTCGGCCACTATCACGGCGTGCTCAAGAACTGGGTCCGGCTCCAATCGGAATACCCTTGCTTCTTTTGCGTCGTCGATTGGCACGCGCTCACCACGCATTACGAGACGCCCGATGTCATCGAAAAGAACGTCTGGGAAGTGCTGATCGACTGGCTTGCATCGGGCATCGACCCGGCGCAGGCCACGTTGTTCATTCAGAGCCGCGTGCCCGAACATGCCGAGCTGTCGCTGCTGCTCGGCATGAGCGCGCCGCTCGGCTGGCTCGAACGCGTGCCGACCTACAAGGAGCAGATCGAGAAGCTCAAGGACAAAGATTTGTCCACCTACGGCTTCCTCGGTTATCCCGTGCTGATGGCGGCCGACATTCTGCTTTACCGCGCGTCGCTCGTGCCGGTGGGCGAGGACCAGGTGCCTCACGTCGAAATGACGCGCGAAATCGCGCGCCGCTTCAACCACTTGTACGGCCGGGAGCCCGGTTTCGAAGAGAAGGCGCTCGAGGCGGCCAAGAAGCTCGGCGGCAAGCGCTCGAAGCTCTACCACGAATTGCGCAATGCCTATCAGCAAGAGGGCGACGATGAAGCCCTCGAGCAAGCACGGGCCATGCTGCAAGAGTCGCAGAGCCTTTCGATGAGCGATCGCGAGCGCTTGTTCGGCTATCTCGAAGGTTCGCGCAAGATCATTCTCGTCGAGCCGCAGGTGCTGCTGACGAAGGCTTCGCGCATGCCGGGCCTCGACGGCCAGAAAATGTCGAAATCGTACGGCAACACGATCGGCCTGCGTGAAGACGCCGAAACCATCACGAAGAAAGTGCGGACGATGCCGACCGATCCGGCGCGCGTGCGCCGCACCGATCCGGGCGATCCCGACAAATGCCCGGTCTGGCAGTTGCACCAGGTGTATTCCGATCAGCCTACGCACGAGTGGGTCCAAAAGGGCTGCCGCTCGGCCGGTATCGGCTGCCTCGAGTGCAAGCAGCCCGTCATCGAGGGCATTTTGCGCGAGCAGCAACCTATGCTCGAGCGCGCGCAGAAGTACATGGACGACCCGACGTTGCTGCGTGCGATCGTCGCCGACGGCTGCGACAAGGCGCGCAAGTTCGCGACCGAAACGATGCGCGACGTGCGTGAAGCGATGGGGCTGTCGTACTCATGATCGCCCGGCGCGGCAATCGCCGCCATAAGGGCGGGCGGCGATGACGGGCGTGCACGGTGCGGCTGCGCTCCCCGCCGCACCCGGCGGCGAGCCGTCTCCTTGGATCGTGCGCTGGTCGCACCTCGTTGCGCCGGGCGGTGATGTGCTCGACATCGCGGCAGGCGGCGGCCGGCACGCGCGGTGGTTCGCGGCGCGCGGGCACGCCGTCGTCGCGATCGATCGAGCCGAGCCGGCGCTCGCCGCGCTCTCCGGCATCGGCGGCGTCGAAACGCTTGCGGCCGATCTCGAAGACGGCAGTCCCTGGCCGCTTCCCGAGCACCGCAAGTTTGCGGCCGTGGTGGTCACGAATTATCTGAACCGGCCGCTGTTGCCTCGGCTTCATCGATTATTGGCGCCGGGCGGCGTCTTGCTCTACGAGACCTTCGCACGCGGAAACGAAACGGTCGGCAAACCGTCGAATCCAGCGTTCTTGCTGGCGCCGGGCGAGCTGCTCGACGCGGTGCGCGGGCGCCTCGCCGTCGTCGCGTACGAGGACGGTTTTCTGGCGACGCCCAGAGCGGCTTTCGTCCAACGTATTTGCGCCGTCCTGCCGGTTCAGCCCGGCGAAGCGGGTGCGGAAGAGGGGCCGGGCGCGCCGCGTTACGATTTGACCGGCTAATCCGCTACAATCGCGCTTTCACGTTCGAATTCATCGCGTTTCATGGCTAACGGCACATCCAGCGGCACCCAAGGCGGCTTGCGCATTCGCGGCAGCATTCCTGCGATCGTCACGCCGATGCTCGAAGACGGCGGCCTCGATCTGCCGGCATTTCGCAAGCTGATCGACTGGCATATCGACGAGGGCACCGACGCGCTCGTCGTGGTCGGCACGAGCGGTGAATCGGCCACGTTGTCGGTCGACGAACACGTCGTCATGATCAAAACGGCGGTCGAACACGCGGCCGGGCGTATCCCTATCGTCGCCGGCGCCGGCGGCAATTCGACGCTCGAGGCGATCGAGCTCACGAAGCATGCAAAGGCCGTCGGAGCCGACGCCACGCTGCAAGTCGTGCCGTACTACAACAAGCCGACGCAAGAAGGCATCTATCGCCACTTTGCGAAAATCGCCGAATCGGTCGATCTGCCCGTCATTCTCTACAACGTGCCCGGCCGTACGGTGGCCGACATGTCGAACGAGACGACGCTGCGCCTCGCTCAGGTGCCCGGCATCATCGGCGTCAAGGACGCCACGGGCAACATCGATCGCGCGGCTCAGTTGATCAAAGCGGCGCCCGCGCATTTTTCGATTTTCAGCGGTGACGATCCGACCGCGATCGCGCTGATGCTGCTCGGCGGCCACGGGAATATTTCCGTGACGGCGAACGTCGCGCCGCGCGCCATGAGCGAACTGTGCAAAGCGGCGCTGGCGGGGGACGTCAAGACGGCGCGGGACATTCACATGAAGCTCCTGTCGCTGCATAAAAACCTGTTCATCGAATCGAATCCGATTCCGGTGAAGTGGGCGCTCGAGCAAATGGGGCGGATGAAGGGCGGCATCAGGCTGCCGTTGACGCCGCTCGACGCGCGTTGTCACGAGACGGTGCGCGCGGCGCTCTCCGAAGCGGGCTTGCTCGCCTAAGTGCCGGCGGTGTCGGCCCCGTCGATCAGATCGGATTTGTTGCATTCATCGACGGCGAACCGGGCTTGCGAGCCCGGCGTCGTCGCAGCGTGTGTTGCGCATCACGAAGGACCTCATGAAACGTTCCGCTTTCTCCACCCATGCCATCCGCGCGGCGGCGCTCGTGCTCGCGATCTCGACGCTCGCGGGGTGCGATACGCTCAACGACTGGTTCTCGTCGGATCGCGTCGACTACAAGTCGACGCGATCGGCGCCGCCGCTGCAAGTGCCCAGCGATCTGACGGCCGATACGACGAAGCCGCAATACACGGCGCCTCCCGCATCTGCGGCCTTGGGCGGCGGGCCTGCACGCAACGTCACGGCGGCCGGCAATTCGAGCGAAGGGGTGCCTAGCGCCGCCGATCCGCTCGGCATGCATATCGAGCGTGACGGCGATCGCCGCTGGCTCGTCGTCGACGGGCGCAGTCCCGATCAACTGTGGCCGCAGCTCGAAGCGTTCTGGAGGGAAAACGGCTTTGCGCTGAAGGTCGACACGCCGGCTACCGGCATCATGACGACCGATTGGGCCGAGAACCGGGCGAACATCCCCGACGACTGGTTCCGCCGCACGATCGGCCGCGTCATCGACTTCGCATACTCCTCGGGCACGCGCGATCGCTTCCGCACGCTCGTCGAGCGCGGCGCCAACGGGTCGACCGACATTTCGATTACGCACAGCGCGCTCGAAGAAGTGCTGACGGGCCAAGACAAAACGTCCTCGCGCTGGGTCGAGCGGCCCCGCAATCCGGTGCTCGAAGCGGTGTTTCTCTCGAAGCTCATGGAGAAATTCGGCCTGACCGAGGCGCAATCGAAGCAGTTGCTCGCCAATGCGCGGCCCGCCGACGCGCCCGCGAAAATCGACATGAACGCCGGTGCGACGACGCTCGGTTTGAACGACGGCTTCGAAGTGGCCTGGCTGCGCGTCGGCCTTGCGCTCGACCGCACGAACTTCACGGTCGATAATCGCGATCGCGAAAAGGGCATTTACTACGTTCGTTATGCCGATTCCACCGAGGAATTGAAGCGCGACGGTTTGTTCGGCAAGCTGTTCTACAGTGCGCCGTCCAAGCAAAAGACAGGTCGCGAATTCCTCGTGAACGTCCGGCCGGAAGGTAGCGGCACGCAAGTAGCCGTCGTGAATGCGAACGGTCAAGTCGATACGTCGCCGGAAGCGCAGCGCTTGATTTCGCTGCTGCACGCACAACTGAACTAATTTCTCCGTCATGCGCTTTGCCAGCCTCGGCAGCGGTAGCGAGGGCAATGCGCTCGTCGTCGAAGCGGCGAGCGGCAACACGACTACGCGTGTGCTGCTCGACTGCGGCTTTTCCGCAAAAGAACTCGAGCGCCGCCTTGCGCGGCTTCAATGCGGTATCGACGCGCTCGACGCCGTTCTCATCACCCACGAGCACAGCGATCACATCGGCAGCGCGCTGACGCTCGCCCGCAAATGGTCGCTGCCGCTTTATATGAGCTGGGGCACGGCGAAGGCGGTCGGGGCGGACAGCGCCGATATCGATTTGCACGTCCTATGGGGCGATGAGACGGCCGCCATCGGCGACCTCCAAGTCTTGCCCTACACCGTCCCGCACGATGCCCGCGAACCGCTCCAATTCGTGTTTTCAGACGGTAACCGTCGATTAGGCGTCCTAACCGATGTCGGCACATCCACGCCGCATATCACGGCGATGCTGAGCGGTTGCGACGCGCTCGTGCTCGAATGCAATCACGACGCGCGCATGTTGGCGACGGGCCGCTATCCGCAATCGCTGAAAGCGCGCATCGGTGGCGACCACGGACATCTGAGCAATGACGCTGCCGCAGAGATTTTGGCGGCGTTGGACAGGACGCGGCTCACACATGTCGTGGCGGCGCATTTGAGTCAGCAAAACAATTTGCCCGAACTTGCGCAGGCGGCGCTCGCCGGCGTGCTCGGCACGTCCGCACAAGAGGTCATGGTCGCGTCGCAGGAACTGGGATTCGACTGGCTGGGGTGTGGCGGGCGATGAGGGCGCGATAGGAGAAAGAAGGCGGCTATCGCGATCGCCATGGCCGTCGAGGGGATTGCGTTACAAGCGTTTCGAATAGGCAACAAAACGATAGGCAACAAAAAACCGGCTCATGGCCGGTTTTTTGTTGCCTCGTTGCAGGCAGCAGCTTACTGGCTTGCGCCCGAAGCCGGAGCAGCGGCCGAAGCGGCAGCGTCCGAAGCAGCAGCGGCAGCACCAGCGTCGCTCGCAGCAGCGCTTGCGCTCGAAGCGGCAGCGCCGGCATCCGAAGCGGCAGCAGCGGCGGAATCGCTCGCAGCAGCAGCGGGAGCCGAAGCGGCAGCGGCGTCGCTAGCCGGAGCGGCAGCGTTTTGGTCGCTGCTCTTGTTGCATGCAGCCAGTGCAACAGCCGCCAACAGGGATGCTACGAGGAGGGATTTCTTCATGATCACGTCCTTTTATGGTTAAAGGTAAGCAACAGCGCGAAATAATACCGGTAATGTGCTCCAACACCAACCTAGGCCGCTGGTGGGACGCACTTCAGAGCGTGAATCTTCCCCACGGCTTGGGCGGAAATTATATGCACTTTCGTACCGACCGTCGACAAAGCAGGGTCAATACGTTGCCTTTCTCATACAGAATTCAACCGTAATCGATCGGCCGGCACGGCAAGCGTCATAGGGATGCGCCGACTCGTACCCAGCCGGCAAGATACCACTCGTGCAGCAGCCCTGTCACCGCTGGGTCGGCCGAGAGTGTTACAAAGCGTTTCCCCTCCATTCGCCGTGCATCGGCCAATTCAAACAGCCATTTACGACTGCGCGGAAGGGCCGATTCTTCGCCATTGACGAAATACGTCCGCGCGCCGTACAGCAGCGTCGTGCGGTTGTCCAGGCGTATCCCTTGCGCGCTCGCGCGCCGAACGAAAGCCGCTTCGTCGAGCGGCCGCCCGGGCGCGTCGAAAACCACATGCGCCTTGGGTTCGCTCAGGTAGCTGCCGAGAAACGACTCGAGGTCGCGCGGTGTCCAGCGTACGCGCGCAAGGATCGCGCCAAGGTTCGCGACGAGGGCCGGAGGCAGGGCCGCAGGATGCGCGACGGCGTGTTGATCGGGGTCCCGGTAAAGCCGTTCGCCGGCTCGCGAGCGCCCGACATCGCCTCTCTCCGCCAGATAGTAGAGAAATTGGCCGATCAGTTCGTTCGCGGAAGGCGCGCGAAAGCCGATCGAGCAGGTCATGCATTCCCCTTGCGCAACGCCGTCATGAGCGATGTGGGGCGGCAGATACAGCATATCGCCGGGCTCGAGCACCCACTCTTGCTCGGGTTCGAAATGCTGTAAAACCTTCAACGGCAGGCCGGCTTTCAACGTCAGGTCGCGCTGCGCGGAAATGCGCCAGCGGCGCTTGCCGTGCACCTGCAGCAGAAACACATCGTAGGAATCGAAGTGCGGGCCGACGCCGCCGCCGTCTGTCGCATAGGAAATCATGAGATCGTCGAGACGGGCGTCCGGTATGAACCGAAACCGGTCGAGCAGCGCCCGCGCGCCATCGACGTGCAAATCCACGCCCTGCACGAGCAGCGTCCAGTCACGGCGTTTGAGACTCGGCAATGCCTCGGCGTCGAAGGGGCCGTGCTCGAGGCGCCAACGCCCGCGCATTTGCGAAACCAGGCGCGATTCGGCGTCGTCGCTTTGCGCGAGTTCGAATAGTGCGTCGCGCGAGAGCGGCGGTTCGACGTTGGGGATAGCGCCGCGTATCAACAGCGGCTTCTTCTGCCAATATCGCCGCATGAACTGCGCAGGCGTGAGGCCGCCGAGCAGCGGCGTGGGCGTATTCGGCGCGGGCGGAGAGACGGAACGGGCGGCCATACCGGCCCGATGGTCGAGGGGCCGCTTGGGCATCGTATAATGGAACCGTATTTTGGAGACTCGAATGAAAATCGCAAAGAACACCGTTGTATCGGTCGCTTACAAGCTCTCGGATGCTCAGGGCAACCTCATTGAAGAAAGCGACGAGCCGATGGTCTATCTGCACGGCGGCTATGATGGCACGTTCCCCAAGATCGAGGAAGAGCTCGATGGGCACGAGCCGGGCTTTCACACGCTGATCCAGCTCGAGCCTCAGGACGCATTCGGCGAATACGATCCGGAGCTCGTGAAGATCGAGCCGCGCAACCGCTTTCCCGAGCCGCTCGAAGTGGGCATGCAATTCGAAGGCACGCCCGAGGACAGCGACGACGAAATCGATTCGCTGATCTACACGGTCACGGATCTGGCGGAAGACAAGGTCGTGCTCGACGGCAACCATCCGCTGGCAGGCATGGCGCTGCGCTTTGCGCTGACGGTCAAGGAAGTGCGCGAGGCGACGGCCGATGAAATCGAGCACGCGCACGTGCATGGCGCCGAGGGCATCGAAGTCGTCGACGAAGACGATGACGACGACGAAGCTGGCGCGTCAGGATCCCCCACCTTGCACTGAGTAGGGCGGCGTCGCCGGAGGCGTGAGCGGCAGCAATGGCGGCTCCGAGGCAGGGACCGCTGGAGCGGGAGCCGGCAAGCCCTGCGAGGGCGGCGCCGGCGGCACGTTTTGAATCCCGGGCAGCGGTTCGATAGCGGGCCCCGAAGCATCGAAGGCCGGTGGCGGTGTTTGTCGCGGCGTGGCCGGTGCGACCGGCGATCCAGGCACCGTCTTCATCTTCGGCACTGTCCGCATGCCGACGCGAAAGGGCGCTGGCCGATTGAAAGCCACGTCGAACCTTGCCCATTGCGTCGAAGGATTGCGTGGCGCGAGCGCGATGCGCGTCAGGTTGTCGACGCGTGCGCCTTTATCGTTGTAGAGCGGCTGATCGATGACGAATCCGCCATTGGATGCCTGTGCGTCGCGATGGATGACGATGACCGGCCCGTGAAACGTTTGCGCCGCGTTCACCAGGCTGCGTTTGAACTCGAGGTAGCCGTCGCGTCGGCGATGACGGGCGAAGCGAAGCCAAGCGAACCGGTCATGGTGCTTCTCGTATCGATCGAAATCGGGATCGGCTTCGACGAATACGACTAGCGCTTTCGCGCCGCGTCGCCGTGCATATTCGGCGGCATGCTCGAGCCAGAACGCCGAGGCGATCGCGCGATCGTCGAATTCGCCGTTGCGGCCTCCCGCATCGGAATAGTGGTTGTTGCCGCCGACCACATCGAGCCCGACGAATACCGTGTCGCCTACTTCCCACCGGACGTTCTCGCGAAACGCGCGAAACCGCGCCGCCTCGCTTTCGCGCGTCAACGCGATAGTCGGCGCTCCCAGTGAAACGTTGTCCGAAAACATCGTTTGCCGAAGGAAATCCAGCCGTTCGACCGCGTCGTAGCGGCCGCCCGCCGCCGTTGCGCAGTCGGCCCAATCGTGTCGACCGGGAATCACGATGACGGGGATCGTCGACGCTTGCAGCCATTGCAGCCGCCGCTCGTAGAGTGTGTCGGAACACCGTTCGTCGGGGCCCTTGACGTTGCCGTCGTAGACGACGAACGAGAGGCGGTCGTCCGTCCCGATGGCCGCAAGAAGGCGTTGTGCCGCCGCCTCGTCCGAGGGGCTCTCGATTGCCCCGGAAATGACGGCGAACGCGTAATGCGGCTCGGCTGCTCGAGCCGGCGCCGCAAACAGCGAGACCCATGTCAGCGCTGCCACGGCCACTGTGCGAATCGCGATGCAGCAGATTCGGGCTTCGTGATGGCCCGCGGCCCTCTCGAACGAAGAGGCGGCCGAACGGCATGGAGTCGGCCGCGTCATCGTCGTCGATGCGCTTGGCGTCACGCGCCGCGGCCCAGGGGGTGGCGATCGGCCGAGGCGTCGGCGTTGGCCAGTTCGCGCAGCTCGTAGATCAAATCGAGCGCATCGCGCGGACGGAGCTCGTTTGGATCGATTTCGCGCAGCCGTTCGAGCGCGGGATGCGGCAGTGTCGTCTCTTCTTCTCCGCGCTCGCCCATGCTTTCGTCGGCGGCGTCCTCGGCATAGACAGGCGCCGAAAATAGATCGAGTTGCGGCGTGGGCTGGGCCGCCGATTGTTGTTCGAGATGCGCGAGATGCTTGCGCGCCGCGCGAATGACGGCCCCGGGCACGCCCGCCAGTTGCGCCACTTGCAGGCCGTAGCTCTGACTAGCGGGCCCTTCGTCGACGGCATGCAGGAACACGATCCCATGGCCGTGTTCGACGGCAGATAGATGCACGTTCGCGGCCTGCGGAAATTCGATGGGCAACTGCGTGAGCTCGAAGTAGTGCGTGGCGAACAGCGTGAAGCAGCCGTTCGTCGACAACAGATGGCGCGCGATGGCCCACGCAAGCGCAAGCCCGTCGAACGTGGAGGTGCCTCGTCCGATTTCATCCATGAGCACGAGGCTTTGCTCGGTGGCGTCGTTGAGAATCGCGGCTGCTTCGGTCATCTCGACCATGAACGTGGAGCGCCCGCCTGCGAGGTCGTCCGCTGCGCCGATGCGCGTGAAGATGCGATCGATAGGGCCGAAGCGGGCTCGGCTTGCGGGCACGTAGCTGCCGACGTACGCCATCAGCGCAATCAACGCCGTTTGGCGCATGAACGTCGACTTGCCGCCCATGTTCGGGCCCGTGATCAGCAACAGCTTGCGGTTCGTGCTTAACCGGCAATCGTTGGCGACGAACTGCTCGACTTGTGCTTCGACGACGGGATGGCGTCCTTGTTCGATCTCGATGCCGGGCTCGTCGGAGAACTCGGGAGCCACCCACCCGAGCGCTTGTGCGCGATCGGCGAACGCCGCGAGCAGATCGAGCTCGGCCAGAGCGCCCGCCACGCGCTGGCAATCCTCGATGAACGGTAGAAGCATTTGCAGCAGGGCATCGTACAGCGAGCGCTCGCGCGCCAGCGCGCGTTCTTGCGCCGAGAGCGCTTTATCTTCGAAGGCCTTCAACTCGGGCGTGATGTAACGCTCGGCGTTCTTCAGCGTTTGCCGGCGGCGGTAGTCGTCGGGCACTTTGTCGGTTTGGCCGCGCGTGACCTCGATGTAGAACCCATGCACCTTGTTGTATTCGACGCGCAGGTTGCCGATGCCGGTACGCGTGCGCTCCCGCGCTTCGAGATCGATCAGGAATTGACCGCAGTTCTCGGAGATGTCGCGTAGTTCATCGAGATCGCTATCGTAACCGCGAGCAATGACGCCGCCGTCGCGCACCATGGCGGCCGGCTCCTCGGCGATGGCGCGCGTGAGCAGATCGACGCAGCCGGCAGGCGGCTCTAGCGCCGCGCCGATGCGCTCGAGCGCGGGCGTACCGGTGGCCATGGCGCTGACGAGCTCCCGCAACGCGGGAAGCGTGGCGAACGTATCGCGCAGGCTCGACAGATCGCGAGGACGAGCCGAAAGCAGCGCGAGACGGCCGGTGATCCGCTCGACGTCCGCGATTTTGCGCAGTGCCCCGCGCAGCATGTCGAGGCTCGTGCCCGTGGGCGCGTCGAGCAGCGCGCCGATCGCTTGCTGGCGCGCTTGCGCGACGGCGATGGCCCGCGGCGGATGGTGGATCCAATGTCGCAACAACCGGCTGCCCATGGTCGAGCAGCACGTGTCGAGCAAGGAACACAGCGTGGGCGAATCGCCGCCGCGCAACGTTTCGGTCAACTCCAAGTTGCGCCGCGTGGCCGGATCCAGGCCGATGTATTCCGATTCGGTTTCGACTTTGAGGCTGCGTACGTGACGCAATTGTTGGCCCTGCGTCGATGCGGCGTAAAGCAGCAGGGCGCCTGCGGCGCCGCATGCACTAGTGAGCCCTTCGGCGCCGAAGCCGTCGAGGCTCGCGACGTTGAGCTGATCGCACAATCGCCGCACGCCGGAGGCGACGTCGAAGTGCCACGCCGGCACGCGCGTGAGCGTGCCCGATGCGCTCGGCATGATGTCGGCGGTGCTGTCCGCCGCGAGTATTTCGGCGGGCCGGATGCGTTCGAGCGCCGCACTGATATCGGCGGGCGCGACTTCGGCGAGCCTTAGCGCGCCGCTCGCGAGATTGAGCCACGCAAGCCCGATCGCCGTCGTCACGCCGCGCTTGTTGTGCGCGGGGCAGGCGGCCAGCAGGTACAGGTCGCTCTTATCGGACAGCAACGCGGCGTCCGTAAGCGTACCGGGCGTAACGATTCGTACGACCTTGCGTTCTACGGGGCCTTTAGACGTGGCCGGATCGCCGATTTGTTCGCAGATAGCCGCCGACTCTCCGAACTTGACGAGCTTGGCGAGGTATTGCTCGACGGCGTGATGCGGCACGCCGGCCATTTTGATCGGGTTGCCGGCCGAAGCGCCGCGTTGCGTCAGCGTGAGATCGAGCAGGCGCGCGGCTTTCTCGGCATCTTCGAAGAAGAGCTCGTAGAAATCGCCCATGCGAAAAAACAGCAGCGTGCCGGGATGGTCGGCCTTGATGCGCAGGTACTGCTGCATGTAGGGCGTGTGCTTGGCGAGCGTGTGTTCTGCTGGAGCAACGACGCTGGTTTCGGTTTTCATCGGTAATCGGGTGAACGTGTTCGGGTGCGGATTTGCGCTGCCGATCTTCGAGCCTTCGCGCAAGACGGTGCGGCGAGCGGGCGAAGGGCGGCGGAGTCCGGCTTACTCTACTTCTTCGCAGGCGACACGTGCAGTCGTTCGAACGGCCAATCTTTGCCTCGTGCGTGATCAGAGGGGGCGCGATCGAACAGGTGGGCGTCGGTCGTCGAAGCGAAGTTCAGAGCAAGCCCCGTATTTTAGGGGATACGAGCGCGAGGAACCGGTGTTTCGAACTGACGCCTAAGAACGGGCGGATAGGGGAGGGCCTGGCCCAGGGCGAGCTTCTGGTCCGGCGAGGATGATCGACTATCGCGTGCGGGGAGGCGAACCCTCCATCCACGGCTCAATCCCCGATCATCTCGTGCAAATCGACCTTACGCGCGTTGACTTCGCTGCGTCGCTTGGCGAGCCAGATCATCGCGCAGACGAACACGCCGAACGAAACGATGATCGCTTGCACGGGCACGTTCGCCCACAGCAGCAGCGCATACGCACCGAGCATCAGCAGCACGGCCAGGTTTTGATTGAAGTTTTGCACGGCGATCGAGTGGCCCGCCGTGATGAGCGTCGCGCCGCGGTGTTGCAAGAGGGCATTCATCGGCACGATGAAATAGCCGGCCAAACCGCCGAGCATGATCATGAGCGGATAGGCCAGCAGGATATAGGCTGCTACGAAATGACCGCTGAAGTGCAAACCGGCCGACGGTGGAAAAAGCCATTTGCCGTAAAACGCCATGGCCATCGCAACGAGTCCCGACGCGATGCCGACAGGCAGCACGCCGAGCGAGCGCGCGAGCGGCACGAGCGCCGCGGCCGCGCCGGCCCCGAGCGCAATCCCGATGCCGGTCGCGCCTTGCATCAGCGCCGCCGTCGAAAGCGACAACCCGAGATTCACGCCGGCCCATTTGAGCACGAGCAGTTGCAGCGTCACGGCGGCGCCCCACATCAGCGTCGTCACCCACAACGCGATTTGCGCCAGCGCGTCGCGCCAGAGCAGATTGAAGCTATCGACGAATTCGCCGACGAGCCGCTGCGGCTCGCGCAGTCTGTTCACGTAGCGCGCGCCGGTATCCGGAATGCCGATGTTGACGAGCGCCGCCGCCGCATAGACGAGCATCACGGCCAGCATAGCGAAGTCCGGCGCGTGGCGGGGCAGCGGCCAGGGCGCGTCGCTCAGCATGTGGGAGACGTAGGGGCTGATGAGTGCGCCGCCGAGCGCAGTCCCGAGTATCGTCGACAGAACGGTCGCCGATTCGAGCCATGCGTTTGCGGCAACGAGCCGCTCAGGGGGCAACAGCTCGGTGAGAATGCCGTACTTTGCCGGCGAATACGCGGCCGCTCCGACGCCCACGACGCCGTAGGCGATCATCGGGTGAACGCCCGCGAGCATCATGGCGCAGCCGAGCGCTTTCATCGCGTTGGCGGCGAACATGACATGGCGCTTTTGCAGGGCATCGGCGAATGCGCCCGCGAACGGCGCAAGCACGACGTAGGAGGTCGTGAACAGAATCTGCAAAAGCGGCGTGAACCAATTGGCCGCATGCATCGCGGCCAGCAGTGCGATGGCGGCGATCAGCAGCGCGTTGTCGGCGAGCGATGAAACGAACTGCGCGGCGATGATCGTGTAGAAACCTCTTTTCATCGGCGGATCGTACGTTGGCGTCTTTCGTCGGACCGGGCCTGCAAGCAAAAAGGCGGCCGAAGCCGCCTTTCGCATCACTAGTCATCTTGTTGCGATCGCTTGCGTGCGCATGACAGCAGCGATGCCGCGCTGCGCGTTGCCGCGCCTTACTGCGTTTGTTCGTTGTTCGTCGACAAGCGGCTGTACGGGCTCAGGATCGGCACCATTTGCGCGTAGATCTTCGGATTGCCCGCAACGATTTCACCGAGGTGCAGAAAATCCGAATCGCCGGTGTAGTTGCCGACGAGGCCGCCGGCCTCCGTGATCAGCAAACTGCCCGCCGCCATGTCCCACGCGCTGATGCCTTGTTCGAAGAACCCGTCGAGCCGGCCCGCAGCCACATTGGCCAAGTCGAGCGCCGCCGCGCCGGGACGGCGCAAGCCCGTGCACGAACGCGTCATTTCGGCGAACAGGCGGCAGTAGGCTTCGAGGCGGTCGTTTTCGCGGAACGGAAAACCCGTGCCGATCAGTGCGTCGCCGAGGCGATCGCGGCGGCCGACGCGAATGCGCCGATCGTTCAGGTAGGCGCCGCGGCCGCGCGAGGCCGTGAAGAGATCGTTGCGCGTCGGGTCGTAGACGACGGCTTGCGTGACGATGCCCTTGTGCGCGAGCGCGATCGAGACGCCGTAATAGGGCAAGCCGTGGATGAAGTTCGTGGTGCCGTCGAGCGGATCGATGATCCAGACGTAGTCGGATTCGTTTTCGGAGCGGCCCGATTCCTCGGCAAGGATCGCGTGATCGGGATAAGCCGTCTTGAGCGTATCGATGATGGCCGCTTCGGCCGCTTTGTCGACTTCCGTCACGAAATCGTTGTGCTGCTTCTTGCTGACTTGGACGAGATCCAAATCGAGCGAGGCGCGGTTGATGATCTGTCCGGCGCGACGGGCGGCCTTGACGGCAATGTTGAGCATCGGGTGCATAAACGGATTCCTTGTTCCGCGGCGCGGCGAGCGCTGCGGCGGGTGGGCCATACCGCCCGGAATGCCGGAGCATTCCGTCGACGAAGCGAATTGGAGAAGAGCAATGTGCATGCAAGCCGGTGTCCGCGGAGACCCGCGGCGATCTTTTCCCGCTCGCGACGCACGAATGCCGTGATTTTACCCGAGTCGGGAGCGTTCCGGCTCAAACGTTGCGGCGGCCCGTCGGTCTGCGCGGCGGCGGCCACCGCCCGGTCGCTTCCAGCGGGCGGGCGCGCTACCATAACGGCAAACAGCACATTGCCCCTTTTTTGCCGCATCCGTCGCTCACGTCACTTTGAATCGCTCCATGTCGCAATCCCCCTCGGCCACCATTCATACTTGCGCGGCCGGCCCGCACGGCGGTTTTACCTCGACGCTTTTCGTCCTCGTCGAACCGAGCCACCCGGGCAACGTCGGCGCCGCTGCGCGCGCGCTCAAGACGATGGGATTTTCTCGGCTCGTGCTCGTCGCGCCGCGCGTCCCCCACGTGCAGACCGACCCGGAGGCGATCGCCATGGCCAGCGGCGCGGAAGACGTGTTGGCTTCGGCCCGCATCGTGCCGACTATCGGCGATGCATTGACCAACGTTACGTGGTCGGTGGCCCTGACGGCCCGCATGCGCGAGTACGGACCGCCGCAGCTCGCGCCGCGTGAGGCAGCGGGCGAGGCACGGGGCCATGCGCTGGGAGGCGACATCGCCTTCGTGTTCGGCAACGAGCGCACGGGCCTCTCCAACGAGCACGTGGAGCGGTGCAGCGCGCTCGCGCATATCCCGGCCAACCCGGCTTACAGTTCGCTTAACCTCGCACAAGCCGTGCAGGTGCTCGCTTATGAATTGCGCATGGCGTATCTCGCGAACGACGAGGCAGGCGAAGGCGCGGCGCTCGCCGACGCGTCCGGCAGCGCACGCGCGCCGAACGAGGACATCGAACGCATGTACGTGCACCTCGAAAACGCGCTGATCGCCCTTGGGTTTCTCGATCCCGCCAACCCGAAGAAGCTCATGTCGCGGCTGCGACGGTTGTTCGCGCGCGCCGGCCTTGAGCGCGAGGAAGTGAACATCGTGCGCGGCATCGCCAAGCATATTCTGCTCAAGGCTCGCGGCACGGACGATTCGTCCCGGACCTAATCCCCTCATCCCCGCAGGGGCGATTGGACGCGCTCAGCACGATCCGCAGGTTCCACATACAATCCGTTCGTTCGTCATAAGCAAATCGCCCGATGTCATATCGGCGCAGGCCCTCGCGCCTGCCTCGACGGCGCTTTTTTCAGCGAGCCCCACTATGTTCAAGAGACTTCGCGAAGACATTGCCACGATCCGCCAGCGGGACCCTGCCGCTCGCAGTGCTTGGGAAGTGCTCACCTGTTATCCGGGTTTTCATGCGATCGTTTTGCATCGGCTCTCGCATGCCTGCTGGCGTGCCCGCCGCCGCTGGCTCGCGCGCTTCATTTCGCAAGTCGCCCGCTTTCTGACCGGCATCGAGATCCACCCGGGTGCGACGATCGGCCGTCGCGTGTTCATCGACCACGGGATGGGCGTCGTGATCGGTGAAACGGCCGAGGTGGGCGACGACTGCACGATTTATCAAGGCGTCACGCTTGGCGGCACGCTGCTCACGCGAGGCGCCAAACGCCATCCGACGCTCGAGCGGGGCGTGATCGTCGGCGCCGGCGCCAAGGTGCTCGGCGGCTTCACCATCGGCGCCGACGCGAAGATCGGATCGAACGCGGTCGTCGTCAAGCCGGTGCCGGCCGGCGGCACGGCGGTGGGCAACCCGGCGCGCGTCATCATGCCGGCCGACGCCAAGCGCGCACCCGAGCGCGCCGCGTTTTGCGCCTACGGCATTACGCCGAATGCGGAAGATCCGGTTTCGCTCGCGCTGCATGGGCTCATCGATCACGCCGCCCAGGAGGCGCTGCGCGTGGACGAGATCGTCGCTGCGCTCGAACGCCTCGGCGCGAAGCTCGACGCACTACAGAGCGTGGATACGGTGGCGGTGGACTTGCGCCGTCTGTCGGCGGCGATTCAGGGCGCTGCCGTGGCCGATGAAGCCGAAGTGCGCGAGACCGACGGGTAGCGGCCCGTTCAATCCAACGCCAGGGCGTGGATGCCCTCGGCGTCGATACGCAGATATCCGCCACGGCGCGCGCCGTGATCGAGATCCCAATCCGGCAACACCCAACGCGTGCCGCCCGCTTCCTGATGTCGCGCGGGCTTGTGTGTATGCCCGTGGATCATCGTCGTCGTATGGCTCGAGCGGAACAGCGCCTCGACGCTTTCATGCGTGACGTCGTAGAACGGGGAGGGCGGCCGCGTGCGTCCTTCCTCGCTCGACGCCCGCATGCGCTGAGCGAGCGCTTGCCGCCATTTGAAAGGCCAGGCAAGAAACATCAGTTGCAGCGCACGCGAGCGCGCAATGCGCCGGAACGTTTGATATTTGCGATCGGCCGTGCATAGCGCATCGCCGTGCGCGAGCACGATGCGCGCGCCGAATGCGGTCATGACGAACGGATCGGGCAGCCAGATCGCGCCCGCCGCCCGCATGAAGCGCTTGCCGAGCAGGAAATCGCGGTTGCCGTGCATCACATACAACGCAATGCCTCGTTCGGAGAGCGTATGGAGAATGGCGGCGATGCGAGCGGCGAACGGATCGGCGCGCAGCATGTCGTCGCCGATCCAATATTCGAATAGGTCGCCCAGCACGAAGACGGAATCGGCGCTATCGGCCGTGACGCGGATGAAATGCTCGAAGGCATCGACGGTGCGGGGAATCGACGTGCTCAGATGCAAATCGGAGATGAGCAGAAGCGGCCGCGGCGCATGGGGACGCGTGCGGCCGTGCTCGTGCGGCACGCTGGCCTCGACGTTGCGAGGCCCCGTGTCTTGCCGAGCCGAGATGCCGGCATCTCGGATGACGCTCGTGCTCAATCGACGACGACCGCTTTCTCGATGACGACATCGTCGAGGGGGACGTCTTGATGGAACCCCTTCGACCCCGTACGCACTTTCTTGATCTTCTCGACGACGTCCAGACCATCGACGACGCGGCCGAACACGGCATAGCCCCAGCCTTGCGGCGTGGGCGACGTATGGTTCAGGAAGTCGTTGTCGTTCACGTTGATGAAGAATTGCGCCGTCGCCGAGTGCGGATCGTTCGTGCGCGCCATCGCGACCGAGCCCTTGACGTTCTTCAGGCCGTTGTTGGCCTCGTTGTCGATCGGCGCGTCGGTCTGCTTTTGCTTCATGCCGGGCTCGAAGCCGCCGCCTTGAATCATGAAGCCGTCGATGACGCGGTGGAACACCGTGTTGTCGTAGTGGCCTTTCTTCACGTAATTGAGAAAGTTTTCGACGGTCTTCGGGGCCTTTTCGGCGTCGAGTTCGAGCTTGATGACGCCGTGGTTCGTATGCAGTTCGACCATGATGGATTCCTTTCTAAAGTGCCAAGCCGGCGCGTCGGGCACGCACCGGAGGGGAGGGCGTTATTTCGAAACGACGGTGGCCGATTGAATGACGATCGGCTGCTGCGGCACGTCCGCCATCGGTCCGCGCGTCGTGGTGGGTGTCGACTCTATTTTCTTCACGACGTCCATGCCCGATACGACTTTGCCGAATACCGCATAGCCGTTGCCGTCGGGGTTGGGGTAGTCGAGCCCGGCGTTGTCGACGGTGTTGATGAAGAACTGGGCGGTAGCCGAATTCGGATCGCTCGTGCGCGCCATTGCGATCGTGCCCGCGGCGTTCTTCAGTCCGTTGCGGCTCTCGAGCGGGATCGGCGCGCGCGTCGGTTTTTCCGCGTAGCTCGCCGTGTAGCCGCCGCCTTGAATCATGAAGCCCTTGATCACGCGGTGGAAGATCGTGCCGCTGTATTGGCCGGATTTCACATAGTCGAGGAAGTTCGCGACGGTCTTGGGCGCTCGCTCGGGGTAAAGCTCGACCTTGATGTCGCCGTCGGTGGTCTTGAGCAGCACTTGCGGGTGCGCGGCGGCGGCGTTCGTTTGCGCGAATGCGGGCGCATTCGCGATCAGAGCGGCGCTGCCGAGCGCCAACCAAAAGCATTTCATGGGTGTCCTCAGCGTGGGAGAAATCGGATGAAAAGGCGCGCTTACCGCGACGGCGCAATATAAGGCTGCGCCGGGAACGGGCCGTTCGAGCCGCCGAATTCGACGCTCGGCGACTGCGATGCCGGCGTCTTGGCTGCGTTCGAGCGCACGGCCGCCTTGCTTGCCGGCGCGGCTGATTCGCCCGCAGGCGACACGATCCTGTCGATTGCCGCCACGCGCCTTGCGCTCGTCGCGCTCGCCTGGCCGAGCGTCTGCGCACGCCGGTACGACTGTTGCGCCAAGCGCAGGTACAAGTCGCCGAGGTTTTCGTACGCGAGGCCGTAGCTCGGGTTCGCCTTCACGGCAGTTTCGAGCGCGGCGCGCGCGTCCTCGTATCGGCCGTGCTTCGCATACAGCGCGGCAAGGTTGTTGTACGGTTCGGGCAGCTCGGGGTAGGCCTGCGTCAATTCGGTGAATTGACGGATGGCGTCGTCGTCGCGATTCAAGCGCGCGAGCACGGTGCCGCGCTTGAACTGCGCCTGCACGTCGCGCGGGTGGGAAGCGATGCGCGAATCCAGTTCGGCGAGTGCGCCGCTCCAATTCTGCTCGGCGATCGATGCGTCGATTTGCGGCGTGTCGTCGGCCACCGCCTGCGACGTTTCCGCATGGGCCGCCACGCTAGTGAGCGCCGGCAGCGCCAGGCCGAAAACGGATGCGGCGGCAAGGGCCGCGGCACGGTGCATGCGGCCGCTGGAAGGTTTCATAGGCTCAAGTCTGGATGTTATACTCCGGCCCATTCTAACAAAACGTTTGCCTGTTTCCTCGAACGGCAAACGGCCCTCCGCCAGTCGTGGTCGCCTTTCGCGCCACTCGCACCGAAGCATTCGTGGCGCAAAGACATTCGCACCGCGCAAGCCGTTTGCGCTTCAACGCGAAATGCTGCGAAACGCGCGTCGCCGAGTGCGGATCGCTCCAGGCTCACGCATCGTCTCTATGGAATCACTGCGCATCTACAACACGCTCGCGCGTGACAAGCAAGTTTTCGTGCCGCGCCGTGCAGGCGAAGTGCGAATGTACGTCTGCGGGATTACCGTCTACGACTACTGCCACATCGGGCATGCGCGTCTGTTCGTGGTGTTCGATCTCGTGCAGCGTTGGCTGCGCGCGCTCGGCTATCGCGTGACCTACGTGCGCAACATCACGGACGTCGACGACAAGATCATCCGGCGCGCGGTCGAAAACGGCGAGACCATCAAGGCCGTCACCGATCGCTACATCGCCGCGATGTACGAAGACGCCGATGCGCTCGGCGTGCAGCGCGCCGACATCGAGCCGCGCGCGACCGATTACATTGCGCAGATGTTGGGCATGATCGATACGCTCGTCGCCAACGGCTACGCCTATCAAGCCAAGGACGGCGACGTGAATTACGCCGTGCGCAAGTTCGCCCGCTACGGCGCGCTCTCGGGCAAGTCGCTCGAAGATCTGCGCGCGGGCGAGCGCGTTGCGGCGAACGACGCCAAGCAAGATCCGCTCGATTTCGTGTTGTGGAAGCATGCGAAGGCGGGCGAGCCTGCCGACTGCACGTGGGATTCCAAGTACGGCCCGGGCCGCCCTGGCTGGCATATCGAATGTTCGGCAATGGGCTGCGCGTTGCTCGGCGAACACTTCGATCTGCACGGCGGCGGGCAGGACCTGCAGTTTCCGCACCATGAGAACGAGATCGCGCAGAGCGAGGGGGCCACAGGCCAGACCTTCGTCAACTATTGGATGCACAACGGGTTCGTGCAGATCGATAACGAGAAGATGTCGAAGTCGCTCGGCAACTTCTTCACGATCCGCGAGGTGCTTGCGCAGTACGATCCGGAAGTCGTGCGGTTTTTTCTGGCGCGCGCGCATTACCGCTCGCCGCTCAATTACAGCGATGTGCATCTCGACGACGCACGGGCTGCGCTGACGCGGCTTTATACCGCGCTCAAGGATGTGACGCCCGACACCGCTGCGCTCGACTGGAACGAAGCGCATGCGCGGCGTTTCAAGGAAGCGATGAACGACGACTTCAACACGCCCGTCGCCGTCGCCGTGCTGTTCGAGCTTGCTACCGAGGTCAATCGCACGGCCGACCCGGCGCTGGCCCGTCAATTGCGCGCGCTGGCCGGCACGTTGGGGCTGCTCGGGCGCGAACCGCGCGTGTTCTTGCAGCAAGCGGCGGGCGCGCGCGATACGCAGGGGCTCGATGCCGCTGCAATCGAAGCGAAGATCGCCGAGCGCACCGCTGCGAAGCAAGCAAAAAACTACGCCGAGGCAGATCGGATTCGAGCGCAATTGCTCGAGGCCGGTGTTGCGCTTGAAGACAAACCGGGCGGGCTGACCGAATGGCGCCGCGTATGACGACTGTGCACCGCACGTCGCGCTGATCGACTCGCCAGGCAGGAGGCAAGATGGCAACGGCCAGGAAGGCGCCGGCGCGCGCCAGTCGCAAGGGCGACGTGCGCGCGACCGCAGCGGCGGGATCCGCTGAAAAGGACGACAAGGTGACGGCTAAGCGCGCGCTGAACGCGAAGCGGCCGGCTTCGGCGAAATCGGCCGGTGCGCGCGCATCGGGCGGCGCCGTCGAGCCCAAGACGAAAGCGGCGCGTGCGGCGAAGCCGAACGGCGCCGCGGCACCCGAATCGGCGGTCGAAATCCAAGCGTTGGTGCAAGAGGGCGGCGCGGACGGCGATATCGTGCGCAAATCGCGCGCGGGCAAGCGCACCGAAGCGGCCGTGCCCGTTCAAATCGGCGGCTTGGAACCGGCCGTGACGCGCCCGGCTTATTGGGACCGCGCCTGTGCGGATCTCGTCAAGCGAGACCGCATTCTGAAACGGCTGATTCCCAAGTTCGGCCCCGTTCACCTCGTGAACGGCTCCGACCCGTTCGTTACGTTGGCGCGCTCGGTCGTCGGCCAGCAAATTTCGGTGCAGGCGGCGCAGGCGGTATGGGAACGCATCGAAGCGGCGTGCCCCAAGCTTTCGCCGCAGCAATTCAGAAAGCTGGGCCAAGAAAAGCTCGTTGCTTGCGGGCTCTCGAAACGCAAGTGCGACTATCTGCTCGATCTCGCGCAGCACTTCGTTTCCGGCGCGCTGCATGTCGACAAATGGATGTCGATGGACGACGAAGCGGTTATCGCCGAGCTGACGCAGATCCGCGGCATCGGCCGGTGGACGGCCGAAATGTTCCTCATTTTCAATTTGTCGCGCCCGGACGTTTTGCCGCTCGACGATCTTGGGTTGATCCGCGCGATCAGCGTCAATTATTTCAGCGGCGAGCCCGTTACGCGCAGCGAGGCGCGCGAAGTCGCCGCCAACTGGGAGCCGTGGCGAACCGTGGCGACCTGGTACATGTGGCGCAGTCTCGACGGGGTGGTCGAGTGACGCTATCGATTGTTTGCTATCGATAGTTTCGCTCGATTCTGACGGTGGCGCGGACGGTTAGAATACGCGCTGCCGCAAGATTCTAGGAACGAACATATGAAAACGACCTTTCTGGATTTCGAACAGCCCATCGCGGAGCTCGAAGCGAAGATAGAAGAATTGCGCTTCGTGCAGGACGATTCGGCGGTCGATATTTCGGAAGAGATCGAGCGGTTGTCGAAGAAGAGCCAGCAGCTCACGAAGGATCTATATGCGAACTTGTCGCCCTGGCAAGTTTCGCAAATTGCGCGTCATCCGCAGCGTCCGTACACGCTCGACTACGTCAACGAATTGTTCACCGATTTTCATGAACTGCACGGCGACCGGGCGTACGCGGACGACTTGTCGATCGTCGGCGGTTTGGCCCGTTTCAACGGCCACCCGTGCATGGTGATCGGCCAACAAAAGGGGCGCGACACGAAAGAGCGCGCCGCGCGAAACTTCGGCATGCCGCGTCCCGAAGGCTATCGCAAGGCCGAGAGGCTCATGCGTCTTGCCGAAAAATTCGGTTTGCCGATCTTCACGTTCATCGACACGCCGGGTGCGTATCCGGGCGTCGGTGCGGAAGAGCGCGGCCAATCCGAGGCGATCGGCCGCAACCTGTTCGTGATGGCGGAATTGAAGACGCCGATCATCGCGACGGTGATCGGCGAGGGCGGTTCGGGCGGCGCATTGGCGATCGCCGTGGCCGATAGCGTCCTCATGCTGCAGTTCTCGACCTATTCGGTGATTTCGCCGGAAGGTTGCGCGTCGATTCTGTGGAAGAGCGCGGCGAAGGCGCCCGAAGCCGCCGAAGCGCTCGGCTTGACGGCGCATCGTCTCAAGGCTCTTGGCCTCATCGACAAGATCGTCAACGAGCCGCTGGGCGGTGCGCATCGCGACGTCAAAGGCATGGCTGCGTTGCTGCGCCGGGCGTTGGCCGATACGCTGCGCCAATTCCAAGGCATGAGCGTGCAAGACTTGCGGCAGCGCCGCTTCGAGCGCCTCATGGCATACGGCAAGTTCAAAGAATCGCTGCCGGGCGCGTAAGCAGCCCGGGCGAGCGACGCACGCCGCCGTGTTTTTTTGCGGCGCTCGCTCCAGCGCGATCTCACAGGCATAGCCGTGGACACCACCATCGATCCTGCCGCCGAGCGCATCGTACTCGATGCCCTCGGCGGTGTGCTTTCCGGCCTGCCGTCCGATGCGGTCGTTGCGGTCGCGTACAGCGGGGGGCTCGATTCCACCGTGTTGCTCGATGCGGCCGTGCGGGTCGCGGGCGCCGAGCGGTGCGTGGCGCTGCACATTCATCATGGGCTGAGTCCCAACGCCGATCGATGGCTCGCGCACTGCGAGGCGTCGGCGCATGCATTCGGCGTGCCCTTTTACGCCGAGCGTGTGCGCGTTCGACGCGATAGCGGTGAAAGCATCGAAGCCGCCGCCCGCGACGCACGCTATCGCGCGCTCGATCTCCTCTGTCGCGGACACGGCGCGGCGGCGCTATGGCTCGCGCATCATGCCGACGACCAAGCCGAGACGGTGCTGCTGCAATTGCTGCGCGGCGCGGGGGTGGCCGGGCTCGCGGCGATGGCGCCGCAGCGTGTCGACGAGCAATCGGCCGTGCCGCGTGTACGCCCGCTGCTGCATTTGCTGCGTGCTCAGCTCGAGCGCTATGCGCATGTGCGGGCGTTGCGCTGGATCGAGGACGAGTCGAACGCCGATACGCGTTACGCGCGCAATGCACTGCGCCACGAAGTGCTGCCGACGCTCGCTACGCGCTTTCCCGGTTTTCGCGACGCGCTGGCGCGAACGGCTCGGCACGCGGCGACGGCGCAACGGCTGCTGGACGATTTGGCGCACATCGACATGCGAACGATCGCCCGAGACGAAGGCGCCGGGTTATCGCGCAAAGCACTGACGGCGCTCGACGATGCCCGAGCGATGAACGTTTTGCGCGTTTGGATTCGCGCCGAGGCGTTGCGCACGCCGTCAGCGGCGCGGTTGGGCGACATGTTGCGCCAATTGCGGGAGGCTCGCGACGGGCATGCGTTGAGCGTCATGCATGGCGGGGCGCGCTTGCGGCTCTACCGAGACAAGATCTATTGGGAGAAGGGGGCGTCCGAGCCGCCTTCCTCCGGCGGACCGCGCGCTGCGCCGCGCGGTCGCGCGTTGCAGCCGAGCAAGGGCTTACAGCCGGTGGGCCGCGAGATCGGGGGCGATTTGCTGCCCGGTCTGGGCAGCGCCAAGCAAACCGAGCGTCTTGACTGGGCGGGCCAAGAGGTGTGGCATTTGCCGCAATGGCGCGGCTCGCTCGTCTTCGTGCCGACAGACGACGATACGGGGCCCGACACGGTGTCCGCGGCGCTGCTCGCAAGTGCGCCGCTTTTCGCCCGCGCACGCACGGGCGGCGAGCGGATGCAACGCGCCCCGGCGCGTGCGGCGCGCACGTTGAAGAACTTGTTTCAGGAACTGGGCGTGCCGGCTTGGGAGCGCGACGTGCCCCTTATCTATCTGGGCGACACGCTGTTCTACGTGCCTTTCGTCGGAGTGAACGGTGCGCTCGCCGGCGCCGTGCCGCCGGCGCGCCCGCGCCGCGAACGCCGGCGGCTCGAATGGCGGCAAGACTTGTCGATTGCTTGACGGCGGTCACTTCGATGCCGCGCCGCTCATGGCGTCGCGCCCGATTGACAGGGCTGGGCGCTT
The DNA here is from genome assembly GCA_966212325.1 of uncultured Burkholderiaceae bacterium. Lineage (GTDB taxonomy): Bacteria > Pseudomonadota > Gammaproteobacteria > Burkholderiales > Burkholderiaceae > Trinickia. The sequence goes on from CBIHRA010000001.1 coordinate 91,250, forward strand.
AGGCTTGTCTTTTCCTTCTCGATCAAGTACGCTCGATGGCTCGCCCGTTACGCTTTCGCAGCCGTTTGCGTGCTTTTTGCGCGGTTGTGGCCTAGTTTGCGGCTTATTTCCGCGCTACCCGCGCCGGCGATAGGCATCTGCAGCAGGCGCTTCGCATCCGGGCAATCCGCACATGCTGCACCCACGCTGCACCCACGTATTCGCAGCCATCTTTCGTCGTCGTCGTAGGGCTCACGAGGCCGCGAGACCGAACGGCAGTCTTGCGGCTCTGCTCTTGGCGCATCGGCGCGGTTTCTCCTCCAGTTCAGAACGACAATGGCACTCATCGTACATAAATACGGCGGTACTTCGATGGGCTCGGTCGAGCGCATCAAGAACGTCGCCAAGCGCATCGCGAAATGGCACAAGGCCGGGCACAAGATGGTCGTCGTGCCGTCGGCGATGTCGGGCGAAACCAATCGCCTGCTCGGTCTCGCGAAAGAGATTTCGAGCCAACCGAACCCGCGCGAGCTCGACGTCATTGCGGCGACGGGCGAGCAAGTCAGCGTGGGGCTTTTGTCGATCGCGTTGCAGGACATCGGTATCGAAGCCGTGAGCTATGCCGGCTGGCAAGTGCCGATCAAGACCGACAGCGCGTTCACGAAAGCGCGCATCAGCGAAATCGACAGCGAGCGCGTCATGCGCGATCTCGATGCCGGCAAGGTCGTCGTCATCACGGGCTTTCAAGGCGTGGATCCCGATGGGCATATCACGACGCTCGGCCGCGGCGGCTCCGACACGTCGGCAGTGGCTGTCGCAGCGGCGCTCGAGGCGGACGAATGCCTGATCTTCACGGATGTCGACGGCGTGTATACGACCGACCCGCGTGTGGTCGAAGAAGCGCGCCGGCTCGATCGCGTCACGTTCGAGGAGATGCTGGAAATGGCCAGCCTCGGCTCGAAGGTGTTGCAGATTCGATCGGTGGAATTTGCGGGTAAATATCGGGTGAAGACACGCGTGTTGTCGAGCCTGACCGACCCGATGATTCCGCTCGAGGACGAAATGAAATCGGGCACGCTGATCACTTTTGAAGAAGACGAGACCATGGAAAAAGCAGTCATCTCCGGCATCGCGTTTCAACGCGACGAAGCGCGTATTCACGTGCGCGGGGTGCCCGACAAGCCGGGCATCGCCTACCAGATCCTCGGCGCGGTGGCGGACGCGAATATCGACGTCGACATGATCATTCAGAATCAGAGCGTGCACGGCAAGACCGATTTCACGTTCACGGTCGGCCGCGGCGATTACCAGCGCGCCATGGACATCCTGCTCAATCAGGTGAAGGGCCATGTGAACGCCGAGGAAATCGTCGGCGATCCGCGCGTGTCGAAGGTTTCCGTCGTCGGTGTTGGTATGCGTTCGCACGTCGGCATCGCGAGCAAGATGTTCCGCACGCTGTCGGAAGAGGGCATCAACATCCAGATGATCTCGACCTCGGAAATCAAGATTTCGGTGCTGATCGACGAGAAGTACATGGAGTTGGCCGTTCGCGCGTTGCATAAGGCGTTCGAACTCGATCAGGCGTGATCGGGCCGGAGTCGGTTTGAGACGGCGTTGCTGTCGGCTCGTCGAGGCGGGTTCGATGGCTCGATCGGTTGGCATGGGTTTCGACGGAATCGTCCGTGCGGTAAAAAAATGCACCGCATGATTTGACCTACGTAACCGTTCCCGTTATTATCTTGGTCTCGTTGCGCTGCCTCCCGGTGCAACGAAAAGTTTGGGAGACGTGGCCGAGAGGTCGAAGGCACTCCCCTGCTAAGGGAGCATCTGGGCCAAAACCTGGATCGAGGGTTCGAATCCCTCCGTCTCCGCCAATAGGCGGTGACAAAGCCCCGCGAGTTCTCGGATTCGCGGGGCTTTTCATTTGGCGCCTCGATCGGACGAATCGGCTGTTCGCTATCAACCTTAGCGCGTCGGTCACGCGACCAAAGACTGAAATGCCGGGTTGAACCAAACGTACCGATGTTATTCGTTAGTCAGCGTCGCCCAATATCCTCAGCGCCGACGAGCGAAGACTCTTCGCTCTGCAGACGTTGGAGCGCAACTTGGACGATGTCCGCAATGGCTTTGCCAAGCACCACATGCTGATCGGCGTCGAGGTGGATCCCGTCTCGGTCGCTCGTCGCCGTCACCGTCCCAGCGTCGAAAATCATGCAGCCGTGCGATCGTGCGATATCGCCGTACGCTTCTGCCAAACCGATGCACCGGCCTTCGCTGCCGAGGAATTTGGGCATGACGGGGCCATCGGGAATCCTGATAGCCGGCGGCACGACGATCAACACGGGGGGCACGGGCATGCCGGGTTCTACAGGCGCACAGCGTATAGAATCGATCAATGCGCCGATGCCGTTTGCCGAATGCCGTACGGTGTTGTCGTGGACCGTCTGGAAATCGTTGGTGCCGAGCATCACGATCACCAAGTCGAGAGGCGAGTGCATTTCGATCACTTGTTCAATGCCGACAATGCCATTGCGTCCGGGCTTGAAAGGATCGTCCCATGCTGTCCTGCGGCCATTCAGGCAGTTCTCGAACACTCGCGCTGCAACTCCTCGCGACCTCAAGGTATTTTCCATTACGCCGGGCCAGCGCTCGTCGAACGTCAAGCGATGACGGGTTCCGGGAACGATGCCCCACGACAGGGAGTCGGCGTACACCAGAATCTGTTTCATATTGATTGCTGTCGGGCAGAGAGTGGGGCGCTGGCTCTCGATAAACCATCTTCATGGGTTCGAGGGCCAGAAGGCAGCTCGATATCGTCATCCAGGTACTCGACGCACGCAGGCGTCGAGTACCCGTTTGCACGAGTCTCGTTATGATACGGCGAGGTCAAACGCATACCCGAATGTGCTGGGACGCACGCGAGGGTCTTCTTCCCCTTCTGGAGTTCGTAATGACACGTACCGTCGCTGAAAAACGGGCAGCCTTCCGTGCCTTGCATGCATCGGGCTGCTTCGTGCTGCCGAATCCGTGGGACGTCGGTAGCGCCCGCTACCTTGCTAGCCTCGGCTTTCAGGCTGTCGCCACCACGAGCTCGGGCTTCGCTTGGTCGAACGGCCGCGCCGACAACCATGTGAGCCGCGAGGCTGTCTTCGCGCATCTGCGCACGATCGTGGACGCGACGGATCTGCCGGTCAACGCCGATTTCGAAAACGGCTTCGGTGCAAATCCGAAGGAAGTGGCCGAAAGCGTCGAGCTGGCCGTTGCGACCGGAGTCGCGGGCCTTTCGATCGAAGACTCGACCGGCGATGCCGGTGCTCCCCTGTTTCCGATCGAAGAGGCGGTGGCACGGTTAAAGGCGGCGCGTCGTGCGATCGACGAAAACGGCGGCGACACGTTGCTGATCGGCCGCGCGGAGAACTTCGTCGTCGGCGTGCTCGATCTGGACGACACGCTCGCGCGTCTCAAGGCCTACGCGGCAGCGGGCGCGGATTGCCTCTATGCGCCGGGCATCCGCACGTCCGAGGAAATCGAGGCCGTGGTGCAGGCTGTGGCGCCCAAGCCCGTCAATGTGCTGATCGGCGCCAACTCGAATTTCACGCTGGACGATCTCGCCGGTCTTGGCGTGCGTCGCATCAGCGTTGGCGGCGCACTCGCACGGGCAGCATGGGGCGGGTTCATGCGAGCTGCGCAGTCGCTCGCGCAAGGCCGCTTCGACGGGTTCGGCGATGCGGCGTCGGGCGCGCAACTCAATGATTTGTTTGCAGGCGAAGCTTGACGCGCTCGACGATACTCGCGCTCGAAAGGCACGCGCGTTTCTCGCGCTAAAGCGCCTGCCTTTTCAGCCCGCCCGGCTGCTCGCCAACGCGGTATGCAGCGCCTGACCAAGCTGCAGTTGGGCAAGACGGGCTGCTGGAACGGCGCCTCCCATACTGATGAAGCCGTGTGCGAGTCCGTGATACTCGATGACGACGACATCGTTTCCCGCTTCGCGCAATCGCGTGCCGTAGGCCATCGCTTCATCGCGCAATAGATCGTGCGTGGCGATTTGCAGAAGAGTGGGCGGCAGACCCGAACAATCTTGGGCGAGCAGCGGGGCCGCCAGCTCGTTCGCCGGCGGGTTCGTCGAGCCGAAGTAGCACCGATTGAAGTAATGGGCCGTACGCATCGTCAGCGTCGGGCCATCGGCGCATCGGCCGCGCGAGTCGGAATGCCCGAAGTAGCCGGCGCCCGCAGGCGGATAAACGAGTCCCTGGTAGGCGATCTCGGGGCCTTTGCGATCGCGCGCGAGCAAGCAGACAACCGTTGCAAGCACGGCGCCTGCGCTGTCCCCTGCAACCGCCACCGGCGCTTGCTCGTCCGCCAACGCAGCGACATTGGCTGCGACCCATTCGAGTGCGGCCCAGGCGTCGTCCACCGCCGCCGGGAACGGATGCTCGGGCGCGAGGCGATAGTCGACCGAAACGACGGTCGCCTGACTGTCGAAGCAAAGCTGGCGACACACGTTGTCGTAGCCGTCGAGATCGCCCAGAACGTAACCGCCGCCATGGTAATAGGCGATCACTCCGATGGGCGCACCATGCTGCGGGCGGTAGACGCGCACCGGCACGGAGCCCGTCGTTCCCGGTGCAATATGCTCGGAGACGGCGACCGCCGCTGGGCGGACATCGTTGGCGGCGAGCATCTGACGGTACAGCCCGCGCGCCGCAGGAGGGGGAAGATCCGCTAAATCCGGCACGCCGGCTTCGCGAGCTTGGGCGAGGATGAGTTCGAGCGTTTTATCGAGCGGCATGGTCGGGGATCGGTCGAGAAAGGCTATGTCATATTGTTATGGTGTATAACAATGATGACATGAAACAGATTCGGTGAAACCATAGGGAAAACGTGCATTGGGCACGTGACGTGTTGTCGATGCTGGCGGGCCATGGCTTCTACAACCCGAAGTGGTGCGATAAGATCCACGCCGAGCGAGCCGACGGCCTCGTCCCTGATCTTTGGGTACTTGGCGCGACGGAGGGCGCGGCGCGACAGATCGACGTCGGACGGTAGGTGGGCCGGCGGCGAAGGCGCCAGACCGGGGCTCGCGTCAAACAACGAACGAAAAACACAAAGACCAACCAAGCGAGAATCGGGGGTGCTGGGTGCAGGGCGATAAATTGATCGGGGCGATGCGGTTCCTGAATGGCGTGGTGTTGATCCTGCTTGCGCTCAACGCTTTCAGGGGCGCGGCCCATCCGGCGACCGCTGTGTCCGGCATGCCTTCCCTAGTCGGCGGTGCGCTGCTCTGCGCGGCTCCGTTTCTCCTTGCATGGCGCGGATTGGCGCGCACGGTCTCTGCCGATACGACGAACGCCGCTTGGATCGTCAATTTGGCGGCGGCGCTCCTCATGCTCGTCGTACTCGGCGTCGCCGCGTTTGCGGCGAAGCATTTTTCCTTGGGCTTGCTGATTCCGTTGGCCGGCGCACTCGTTCTCGGCGCGAACATCAAGGCTCTGTCGACCAAGAAGGCGGGGCAGGTCGCACCGTCGGCTCGCGTCGACCCCACACGGAAGCACGAGAGCGACGGCGGCATCGCGTCGTTCGGACCGCTAGCGAACCCGGATGGACTTGTCGATGCTGCGCCGAATCACGCGAGGTCGAACTACTTCTTGCGCCACTGGCGCGGAGAACTGCCGCTGCCTAGGTCATATTGGGTCAACGGCACGCTGCTGGGCATGGCTTCTTCGGGGATCGTGGCCGTCATTGGCGCGCTGCAGGAACACAGCGCCTCATTGCGCCTGATTGCGGTGACGAGCCTTCTTGCCTTGTGCGGTTCGGTCGCGTTCTCGATCTGGTCGATCGTGGGGATCTGGCGGTCGGCGGGGCGTCACGCGGCACGCGGCGGCAGCGCCGGATGGGCTGTCGCCGCGCGCGTCGTAACCGTCTTTGCGGTCGTAGGCGTTGCGACCAACCTAATGAACAGCGTCTTGCCGCAGATGCACGAGTTTGCGCTCATTGCGGTCGGTCGCGACCCCATTGGGCGATTTCGCGTAAGCGTGTCGCCGGATGGACGCGCGATACGAGTCGTCGGCACATTGCGGGAGGGGGCGGCATCGGCGATTGTCGGCGTGATAGACGCAACGCCCACGGCGAAATGGCTCATTCTCGATTCGAACGGCGGGCGCGTCGTCGAGGCGGAGGAACTCGCGCGAGCCGTGCGCGGGCATCGTCTCGACACGTATGTCGATCGGATTTGCGTCAGCGCTTGCACATACGTCTTTCTGGCGGGCGGCACGCGCGCCGCCTCTCTCGAAGCGCGAATCGGGTTCCATCAGCCGAGTTTCGTCGGCCTCAATGCCCTTGGAAGGCAGCGGGCCACGCAAGCCATGCTCGACGTCTATCGAGCCGATGGTTTGCCGGACGACTTCATTCGGCACATCGGAGAGACGCCTCCGTCATCGATGTGGTATCCGACGCGCGATGAACTGCTCGGCGCGAACGTCGTGACGCGAATCATGCACTCGCCCGTAGGTTGATGTTTATCTCGCCGCGCCCCCGAGCGCGAGCAGCGTGGGATAGGGCGCACCGATCCTACGCGCCAGCTCGGCCAGGCAAGCCGCTGCAATCAGCAGCACGATGATCCATTCAAACGTTTCCACGATTCAATTTCCCATCTCGACAAAGCACGGAACGGAAGTCTAGCGTGGCGGCGGCCCCCCCATTCGCGGCGACTGATTCGATCGCCGAAGATGTTCTGCAGCAATAGTTACAGGTTTGAAATAGGACTATTGGAAACGCCGCGCTATAGTGGGCCCCAACTACGCTACTTCACGCTACATATACGAAGGGGAAAACCATGAAGCCGATTGCACGCATTCTTTCGTTGGCTGCCGGCGCGCTTGCGATCGGCGCATCCACCGCGGCGATGGCGCGCGTCGACATCGGCGTCAACATCGGCATTCCGGCTCCGGTGTATGTCGCGCCTGCACCGGTGTATGCGCCGCCGCCTCCGCCGCCCGTCGTCTATCAGCCCACGCCCGTTTATGTGGCGCCGGCCATCGTCGTCGGCTGGCATGGCGACCGGTACTGGGATGGCGGCCGGTGGTGGGACAGGGATGACTGGTACCGTCGTCACCCCGGCCCGGGCTGGCATCACGGCCGGGGCCATGGATGGGATCATGATCGCGGCGAGCACCGCGGCTGGGGGCGTTGATTCGCCGGCGAGGACGCTAGGGCAACCGCGCCTGCCGAGGTTGCCCAGGTTGCGGCGTCGAGCCGCAACGCAAGCGCGCGGATAGCGCGAAGGCTTCTTACTCGGCCGCTTCGGCCGTCATGCCGCCGACGACGGCATTGAAGCCGCTATCGACGTGCATGATCTCGGCGGTCACGCCGCTTGCGAGATCCGACAACAGGAACGCAGCCACGTTGCCCACCTGCTCGATCGTCACGTTGCGCTTGAGCGGCGCGTTGCTCTCGACGAAGTCGAGGATCTTGCCGAACCCCTTGATGCCGCTCGCCGCCAGCGTCTTGATCGGGCCGGCCGAAATGCCGTTGACGCGCATGCCCTTCGCGCCGAGCGAGCCGGCCATATAGCGCACGCATGCTTCGAGTGCGGCCTTTGCGACGCCCATCGTGTTGTAGTTCGGCACGACCCGCTCCGCGCCCAGATACGAGAGCGTCACGAGCGAAGCGTTCTCGGAGAGCATCGGCAACGCCGCTTTCGCAAGGGCGGGGAAGCTGTAGGCTGAAATGTCGTGCGCGATGCGGAAGTTTTCGCGCGTCATGCCGTCGAGGAAATCGCCGGCGATCGCTTCGCGCGGGGCGAAGCCGATCGAGTGCACGAGGCCGTCGAGCGTCGGCCAATGTTGCTTCAGCGAGGCGAAGAGCGCGTCGATTTGGGCATCGTCCGCCACGTCGCAAGGAAACACGAGTTCGCTGCCGAATTCAGCGGCGAATTCGGTGATGCGGTCTTTGAAGCGATCGCCGACATACGTGAAAGCGAGCTCGGCCCCTTCGCGTTTGCAGGCCTGCGCAATGCCGTAGGCGATCGAGCGGTTCGACAGAAGACCGGTCAGCAGAATGCGTTTTCCAGCGAGAAAGCCCATGAATTCTCCTAATGTGATCGGTGCCGGAGCCATGCGCGCGAGGCGCCGCAGGTCGGTGGCGGGTGCTTTGGGTAGAATTCTCTCACATTGCCACTCCCGATCTTCCGATGACGGTCACGACGACGATAGGCCGGCGCCTTCACACGCCGCAGCGCCCGCGCGCATTGCTTGCGTGGCGGCTTCGGCTCGTTTGCTGTTTCGTCTGCGCGCTCGGCGCGGCGCCCGCGGCCCACGCGGCTTACGCCATCTCTCAGTTCGGCGCGCCTAAGTATCCGGCGGGCTTCGAACACTTCGACTACGTGAACCCCGATGCGCCGAAAGGCGGCACGCTCGTGCTGGCCAATCCGAACAGGCTCACGAGCTTCGACAAGTTCAACCCGTTTACGATGCGCGGCAACGCGGCTCCCGGCATCGAAATGCTGTTCGAGAGCTTGACGACTGGCAGCTCCGACGAGGTGGCGACGGCCTACGGGCTGCTCGCCGACGATATTCGCATCGCGCCCGACCGGCTTTCGGTCACGTTCCACCTGAACCCGCGCGCCCATTTCTCGAACGGCGACCCGGTGACGGCGGAAGACGTCAAGTATTCGTTCGACACGCTCAAGAGCCAGAAGGCGGCACCGCAGTTCGCTGTGTTTTATGCCGATATCGCTCGCGCGGTCGTGGTCGATCCGGCGACGATCCGCTTCGACTTCCGTCAGCCCAACCGCGAGCTGCCGCTGATCGCAGGCGGCATCCCGATCTTTTCGCACAAGTGGGGTTTGGGGCCCGACGGCAAGCGCACGGCGTTCGACCAGCTCGCCTTCCAGCAGCCGATCGGCAGCGGGCCTTATGTCATCGATCATTACGACGACGGCCATACGATCACCTATCGGCGCGATCCTTCATACTGGGGCGCAGCGCTTCCGGTGCGCGTCGGCATGAACAACTTCGACCGCATCACGTACAAGCTCTATGCCGACAGCACTGCGCGGCTGGAGGCGTTCAAGGCCGGCGAATACGATGCGCTCGTCGAATATATCGCGCGCAATTGGGCGCGTCGCGATGTCGGCAAGCGTTTTGACAACGGAGAGCTCGTCAAGCGCGAATTTCGCCAGCACAACGGCGCCGGCATGCAGGGCTTCGTGATGAATCTCAGACGGCCGCTGTTCAAGGATTTGCGCGTGCGTCAGGCGCTCGATCTTGCATTCGATTTTCAGTGGCTCAACCGGCAACTGTTCTTCGGCGGCTATACGCGGCTGAACAGCTATTTCGCCGACAGCGCCCAGCAGGCGACCGGCACGCCGGGCGCCGGGGAACTGGCGATTCTCGACCCGTTGCGTGCGCAACTGGATCCCGCCGTGTTCGGGCCCATGACGGTCCAGCCTAGCACCGATCCGCCCGGATCCTTGCGCGCGAACCTGCTGCGGGCGCGCGCGCTCCTCGCTCAAGCGGGCTGGCACTATCGCGACGGCGCGCTGCGCAATGCGCAAGGCGAGCCGTTCAGATTCGAAATCCTCGACGACTCGGGCGCCGCGATGGCGCCGATCGCGAGCGTATACATCCGCAACTTGAAGAAGCTCGGCATCGAAGCGACGTTTCGCACCGTCGACTTCGCGCTGATCCAAAAGCGCTACGAATCGTTCGACTTCGACATGACGTCGCTGCGCTACGGCGACGTTCAGGTGCCGGGCACCGAGCAGGTGTCGCGTTTCGGCAGTAAATCCGCCGACGAGCAAGGCTCGGACAACTTGATGGGCCTCAAGTCGCCGGCCGTCGATGCGATCTTGAGCAAGCTCGTGCATGCGCAAACGCGCGAACAGCTCGTCGACGCGGCGCGCGCGCTCGACCGAGTGCTCATGCACGGCTACTACGTGGTGCCGCAGTGGTACAGCACGACGCATCGCGTGGCTTATAAGCGCGAGCTTCGATATCCCGCGACGCTCCCGCTGTACTATTCGGCAAGCGATTGGATCGTCTCCACGTGGTGGTTCGCGCCGCCGTCCGATAAGCCGAAGGGGGGCGCATCGCATTGAGCGCGCGCTTCGGTCGACGCGAACCTTCTTTCGATCGCGCTTGATTTGTCCACGGGTACGGAATATGTGGAGCTACGTTCTCAAACGATTGCTGCTGATGATCCCGACGCTCATCGGCGTGCTGACGGTGACGTTCGCCGTGATTCAGTTCGTGCCCGGCGGGCCGGTCGAGCAAGCGGCCTACGAGTTGCGCAAGGGCACGGCCCAAGAGGGGCAGCCACCGCCGTTCGGCTTGCGCGCGCACTCGGGCGTCGATGCGCAGCAGTTGGCCCAGATCAAAGCGCTATACGGTTTCGACAAGCCCCCGCTCACGCGCTATTGGCTCATGCTCTCGCGGTTTGCGCGGTTCGACCTCGGGCAAAGCTATTTTCACCATCAGAGCGTATGGTCGCTCGTCGTATCGAAGCTGCCGGTGTCGATCAGCATCGGCTTGTGGACTTTTTTTCTGACTTACCTGATCTCGGTGCCGCTCGGCATTGCCAAGGCCGTGCGCAACGGCTCGCCGTTCGATACGGCGACGAGTCTCGTCGTGCTCGTCGGCTACGCCATCCCGGGCTTCGTGCTGGGGGTGCTGCTGCTCGTGCTGTTCGGCGGCGGCTCGTTCCTGCAGATCTTTCCGCTGCGCGGGTTGGTCTCCGACAACTTTTCGCAGTTGAGCATCGGCGGCAAGATCGTCGATTACCTCTGGCACATCGCGCTGCCCGTCACGGCGTCGGTCGTCGGCAGCTTCGCCGTCGTCACGATGCTCACGAAGAACGCTTTCCTCGACGAAATCAAGAAGCAGTATGTGCTGACGGCGCGCGCCAAGGGGCTCAGCGAAAAGCGCGTGCTCTGGAAACATGTGTTCCGCAATGCCATGCTGCCGCTCGTCGTCGGTTTTCCGGCGGCGTTCATCGGCGCATTCTTCACGGGCAGCCTGCTCATCGAAACGCTGTTCTCGCTCGACGGCTTGGGCCTGCTCTCGTACGAATCTGTGGTGCGCCGCGACTATCCGGTCGTGCTCGGCACGCTCTACATCTTCACGCTGATCGGGCTGGCGACGAAGCTGCTTTCCGACCTTTGCTACGTCTGGGTCGATCCGCGCATTCAATTCGAACAACTGGAGCGCTGACTTGAGTCAAGTTCGCCCTCGTACCGGCGCCGACGCGCAACCGCGCGGCGAGCTTTCGACCGTGCTCGCATCGCCGTCGCCGATGCGGCGCGTTTGGCGGCGTTTCAAGGCCCAGCGCCTCGGGTATTGGAGCCTCGTGCTGTTCGTCGTCGTGTTCGTCGCGAGCCTGGCGGGGCCGTTATGGTCGAACGACAAGCCGCTCGTCGTGCGCTACCACGGGCAATTCTATTTTCCGATCGTGAAGACCTACGCGGAAACGACGTTCGGCGGCGATTTCCCGACGCCGGCCGACTATCTCGATCCTTACGTGCGGCGCCGCCTGACGACGCCCGGCAACTTCGCGATCTATCCGCCGAATCACTACTACTACGACACCCTCAATTACTTTTCCCGCGAGCCCAACCCCGCGCCGCCGTCGCGCGAGAATTGGCTCGGCACGGATGCGCAGGGGCGCGACGTTTTTGCTCGGCTGCTCTACGGCTTTCGCGTCTCGGTCGAATTCGCCTTGGTGCTGACGCTCATCGGCAGCGTCCTAGGCATCGTCGCCGGTGCGGTGCAGGGGTACTTCGGCGGCCGCATCGACATCGTCGGCCAGCGGTTGATCGAAATTTGGAGCGCGCTGCCCGAGCTTTACCTCTTGATCATCTTCGCGTCGATCTTCGAGCCGAGCTTCTTGCTGCTCGTCGTTTTGTTGTCGCTGTTCGGATGGATCGGCTTGTCCGATTACGTGCGGGCGGAGTGCCTGCGCAACCGGACGCAGGATTACGTGCGCGCCGCCCGCGCGATGGGGCTTTCGAATTGGCAGATCATCTGGCGCCATGTGCTGCCCAACAGCCTGACGCCGGTCATCACGTTTCTGCCGTTTCGCATGAGTGGGTCGATTCTCGCGCTCACGAGCCTCGATTTCCTCGGCTTGGGCGTGCCGCCGCCGACACCGAGCCTCGGGGAGCTGCTTTCCGAAGGCAAGGCGAACCTCGACGCCTGGTGGATTTCGCTGTCGACGTTCGGCGTGCTCGTCGCGACGCTGCTGCTGCTCACGTTCATGGGCGATGCGCTGCGCAATGCGCTCGATACGCGCATTGCCGATGCGATGCGCGCGGGAGGCAATCAATGAGCGCGATCTCCGCTACGCGCGATGAGCCGCTGCTGTCGATCGAACACCTGCGGGTAGCGTTCGGCGATACCGTGGCGGTCGACGATGTGACGCTTGCCATTGCGCAAGGCGAGCGGGTGGCGCTCGTCGGCGAGTCGGGCTCGGGCAAAACGGTGACGGCGCTCGCCATTCTTCGGCTGCTGCGCGATGCACAAGTGAGCGGCGCGATGCGTTTCGCGGGCGAAGACTTGCAGGCGAAGTCGGAACGCGCGATGCAGGGCTTGCGCGGCTCGCAGATCGCGATGATTTTTCAGGAGCCGATGACGGCGCTCAATCCGCTTTACACGGTGGGCGAACAGATTGCCGAGACGATCGTCGCGCACGAGGCCGTTTCGCAGCAGCAAGGCCGCGCGCGCGCGGTGGAGCTGCTCGCACGCACGGGCGTCGGCGAGCCGCATAAGCGCGTGCTCAGCTATCCGCATCAGCTCTCCGGCGGACAACGCCAGCGCGCGATGATCGCGATGGCGCTCGCTTGCAGGCCACGCCTGTTGCTCGCCGACGAGCCGACCACGGCGCTCGACGTGACGATCCGCGCGCAGATCGTCGATCTGCTTCTGGACATCCAGCGCGAAGAGGCGCAAAAGCGCGGCATGGCCGTGCTGCTCATCACGCACGATCTCAATCTCGTGCGCCGGTTCGCTCAGCGCGTGGCGGTGATGGAGCGGGGCGTGCTCGTGGAGAGCGGGCCTGTCGAGCGGATTTTCGAAGCGCCGCAACATCCCTACACGCAACGCCTGATCGCGAGCCGACCGCAGCGTCACGTCGAACCGGTGTTGCCGATCGCGCCGGTGTTGCTCGACGCGCGCGACGTTTCTGTGTCGTTTCCGACGAAGATGCCCGGGCTGCGGGGCTGGTTCAAGTCGGGACGATTCGAGGCCGTAGCGAACGCCTCGTTGAGCGTGCGGCAGGGCGAGACGCTCGGCATCGTCGGCGAATCGGGCTCCGGCAAATCGACGCTGGCCATGGCGCTGCTCGGGTTGCAACGCACCGCCCAAGGATCGATCGAATTTCAAGGCCGGCCCCTGTCGAGCTACCGCGGACGCGAGCAGACCGTCCTGCGCTCGAACATGCAGGTGGTATTTCAAGATCCTTTCAGTTCGCTGTCGCCGCGGCAGACGATCGAGCGGATCGTAGGCGAGGGGCTCGAGCTGCATCGTCCGCAGCTCGATGCCGCGGCGCGTCGCGAGAAAGTCATCGCAGTGCTGAAGGAAGTGGGAATCGATCGCGGGGCGTTGGCGCGCTATCCGCACGAATTCTCGGGAGGGCAGCGGCAACGGATCGCCATTGCGCGCGCACTCGTGCTCGAGCCGCGTCTACTCGTGCTCGACGAGCCGACGAGCGCACTCGACGTTTCCATTCAACAGCAGGTCTTGCGGCTGCTCACGGGGCTCCAGCACAAATACAACCTCGGCTTCGTCTTCATCAGCCACGACTTGGCCGTCATCGGCGCCATGGCGCACCGCGTTGCGGTCATGCAAAACGGAGCGGTCGTCGAAACGGGGGACGTCGGAAAAATCTTCTCCGATCCGGCCCATCCTTATACGCGCAAACTCCTGCAGGCGAGCCTGCAAGAGTGAATCACGGCAATTGCGACGGTACCCCGATTGTTTTTTTTAATTTGTTTTGACAACCGGTAACTTCGTGGCTAGTATCGTCCAAACTTTTCGCAGTTCACTGATTCTTAAGCAAAACCTACCGACCAATGCAGCACCGATATTTTGCCCAGGCTTGTACGCGCGTCGTCGCCGGGATGTTCATTGGCGTGTTGATGACGGCAACAGCCGGCGCGTTCGCAGAAGAAACCAACAACTCACAGCAGATCGCTTCACCCGTCCCGGCTCAGATGCAGTCGGACACGTCGTCGTCTACCGCTACTTCGTCCGCGCAATCGTTTAACGAGGCCACGCCCGGCACTCGCGCCAAGGCATTTCTGTCCGGCATGGCCGGCAAAGCCGGCGACGTCGTCGTCGGCGCGCTGAACATGATCGGCGTGCGCTATCGCTGGGGCGGCAACTCGCCCGATTCCGGGCTCGACTGCAGCGGCTTCGTGCGCTACGTGTTTCAAGACACGCTAGGCATGGCATTGCCGCGCCGCGCCGAGGAGATGAGCCGCGTGGGCGAGAAGGTCCGAGTGGCCGATCTCAAACCGGGCGATCTCGTGTTCTTCAATACGATGCGCCGCACGTTCTCGCACGTCGGCATCTACATCGGCGGCAACAAGTTCGTGCATTCGCCCTCGACGGGCAGCACGATCCGGGTCGACGATATGGACGACGGCTACTGGGAAAAGCGCTTCACGGGTGCTCGCCGCATCGAAACGCAGTTCTCGACGAAGGGCGACGATCTGCGCCAGCGCGTGAGCGCGGCGTTCGGCGGCGATACCGGCGGCAACTGACGGAAGTGATCGCATTGACCGCTTGGTCTGATGCCGGTGCGCCGCATTCGCGGCGACCGCAGGCAGGTGGACCGGTGATCGGGCGATCGAGCACGCTCCCAAAGGCCCTAGGGCCCCCTATGCCAGTAGTCCGAACCGGCTTGCAACAAGCCCGCTGAACTGAACGACTGTTCGAAGGTTGGATGAACCCCGCTTTTGATATGTCTTGCAGCTCTGCGGGCTTTGTCACGTCTGCTTGCTGGCTAACCATCGGCACACACGCCTCGAGCATCGGCGCACGCACTTCGCGCTCGATTCGGCCGCCCGGCGTTGGACGGGGCCGCCGGGGACGCATCCAACTTCGCGGCGCCGCATAGGGCGCCGCTCATCTCGCGCTTACCTCGCGCTTACCTCGCGCTTACCTCGTTTAGGCAGCGGCTGCCGTACCGGCGCGATGCTCGGCGAGCTTGCGCTGCAAGTCCCCATAGAGCCGCGCGACGGCTTCTTCTCCGGCCAGAATCGCCGCATTGCGTTGACTGAAGTCGGCGCCGCTCATCGCCGCCAGATTGGGGCGAATGACGAAATCGGCGTATTTCTCGAGTTCGTACGTCTTGATCGTCTGGCCCATGATCGTGAACGTCTGCAGCAGCACGTCGAACGAGTTCTGCGTCAGTGCCGATTCGGGGTCGGCCGAGATGTCGACCGCGATCACGAAATCTGCGCCCATCCTGCGGGCGAACGACGCCGGCACGGGACTCACGAGACCGCCGTCGACGTATTCATGGCCGCCGATCTTCACGGGTTCGAAGACCGACGGAACGCTGCACGAGGCGCGCACGGCAATGCCGGTGTCGCCGCGCTGAAAGAGAATAGGCTGGCCCGTGCGCAAATCGGTGGCGACGATGCCGAGCGGCTTGGCCATCTTTTCGATCGGCCGATGATGCAATGTCGTATCGACGTACTGCTGCAGCGCGACGCCTTGCAAAAAGCCGCGCGTGCGAAACGGCATGGCCCAGTCGCTGATCGACGCTTGATCCATCGTCAATGCCAGCTTGTTGATCTGCAGGCCGCTCATGCCCGAGGCGTAGAGTGCGCCGACGACCGAGCCCGCGCTCGTGCCGCAAACGAGGTCGATCTGCAGCCCGCGTGCTTCGAGCGCCTTGATGACGCCGATATGCGCGAAGCCGCGCGCGGCGCCGCCGCCTAGGGCGAGGCCGATGCGAACCGGTTTGGGCGGGGGCACGCTCGGGGTGGTCTCGGTGGCAGGGCCGTTCGATTTGTTCGAGGGCGATGCGCAGGCGGCCAGCAACGCCGATGCGCAAGCGACGGTGAACCCGCGGCGGGTGAGGCGGGGGGAAGACGGTTTCAATGCGATCTCCAACGGCGCGCCGCAAGCACGGCGCATCGACACGCCGGGCGCGATGGGCGCCTCGGCACGCCGCCGCGGAGGCGGCGCGCGCACATCATACGGCAAAGCGGACAGGGTCGGCTTCGCGGCGCCGCGGCTCGTGCTAGTGGTGCTCCACTATTGAAGTTCGGCGCAGTGAGCGGCAAGCGTGTCTTGAAATCCTGCGGCTAGGGCGACGGGCATCTCGGGTCGCGCTCGGGGCGCGCTGCGATGCGGGCGGTGCAACGGGTGCTAGATGGTGCTGCATGGTGCGGCAGGCTGCGGTGCGACGGTTATAATCGCCGTTTACTTTCCGTTCGCGCGACGGCGCCGCTTTCCATGATGGACGGCGCGTGCTCTCGCATCATCGACGCTACCTATGACGACCGTCCGTACCCGTTTCGCTCCGAGCCCGACCGGCTTCATTCACCTCGGCAACATCCGTTCAGCGCTTTATCCGTGGGCGTTTGCGCGCAAGATGAAAGGCACGTTCATCTTGCGGATCGAGGATACGGATGTCGAGCGTTCGACACCGGAGTCGGTCAACGCGATTCTCGAGGGCATGCAATGGCTCGGCCTCGATTTCGACGAAGGTCCGTTCTACCAGATGCAGCGCATGGATCGTTATCGCGAAGTCGTCGCGCAAATGCTCGATCAAGGGCTCGCGTATCGCTGCTACATGTCGGTGGAAGAACTCGAAGCCCTGCGCGAGCGGCAACGCGAAGCCGGCGAAAAGCCGCGGTACGACGGAACGTGGCGTCCGGAGCCCGGCAAGACGCTGCCTACGCCGCCGGCCGGCGTCGAGCCCGTGATCCGCTTCAAGAACCCGCTGACGGGCGTCGTCGCCTGGGACGACGCGGTCAAGGGGCGCGTCGAGATCTCGAACGACGAGCTCGACGATCTCGTCATTGCGCGGCCCGACGGCACGCCGACCTACAACTTCTGCGTCGTCGTCGACGATCTGGACATGCGCATTACGCACGTGATCCGCGGCGACGATCACGTCAACAACACGCCGCGGCAGATCAACATCTTGCGCGCGCTCGGCGGCCAGACGCCTGTCTATGCGCATTTGCCCACCGTGCTCAACGAGGCGGGCGAGAAGATGAGCAAGCGCCATGGCGCGATGAGCGTGATGGGCTACCGCGACGCCGGCTACTTGCCCGAAGCGGTGCTCAACTATCTGGCGCGCCTCGGCTGGTCGCACGGCGACGCCGAAGTGTTTTCGCGCGAGCAGTTCGTCGAGTGGTTCGACCTCGAGCATCTGGGCAAGTCGCCCGCGCAGTACGATCACAGCAAGCTCAATTGGCTGAACAGCCACTACATCAAGGAAGCCGATAACGCGCGCCTGGCGGAGTTGGCGAAGCCGTTCTTCGCTGCGCTCGACATCGACGAGGCCGTGCTCGGCCAGGGGCCGGATCTCGCATCGGTCGTTGGATTGATGAAGGACCGCGCTGCGACGCTGAAGGAGATCGCCGACAACGCGGCGATGTTCTATCGCACGCCTGCGCCCGAGGCCGATGCGCTTGCGCAGCACGTGACCGATGCCGTGCGGCCTGCGCTTGCCGAGCTCGCGAATGCGCTGCGCGGCTGCGAATGGACGAAGGAGGGTGTATCGGCCGCGCTGAAAGCGACGCTGGCCACGCACAAGCTCAAGATGCCGCAGTTGGCGATGCCCGTGCGTTTGCTCGTGGCCGGCACGACGCACACGCCGTCGATCGACGCCGTGCTCGTGCTGTTCGGGCGCGAGTGCGTCGTGAGCCGCATCGAGGCAGGGTTGGCCGGGCGTTGATCGAGCGACGGTATGCGTGTTCGTAAAAACCTGAAGAAAAATTGCTGAGGGTATTTACAAGTCGGAAAAGGGCCTATACAATCTCATTTCTGTTCTGCAAGGGGGTATAGCTCAGCTGGGAGAGCGCTTGCATGGCATGCAAGAGGTCAGCGGTTCGATCCCGCTTACCTCCACCATCGAATCAAGTTCGATGTGCCGCAGACAGTCGCAGTAATCCAAAAGGCCTTGAGTCATCAAGGCTTTATCTTTTTCTACGGTCCGTAGAAGTCCTTTGTCCTCATCGCTATTCCGGCTTCGTGCACGTGTGAACGCTCTTGAGTCCGTTCGCGCGGGCCTCCTGTCGATCGACGGCCCCGGATGCTTATGCTGAGCAAGTGCCGCTTCTTTGGATGCTCATCGCTGGCGCTCGCCGTCTCTGCAACGAACACGCGCGTGCAGTGTGATTCGCACATCCTTCTGCCGTCGTCCTTGCTGCTTTATACCTCCCGCCCGCCGCCTCTTTTCTGTCGTTCGGTCGAGGTCATCGACACCACTGCAAGCCGAGCGACGACCTGCGCGGAAGTATTGGCGATTTCTAATCCAAACGATAAAAAACTTTAACTTTTCGTAATAGATCCGCGCGCGCACTATCAGCGAAACGGATGGATGCGGGCCGCGCAATCTCCGCGCAATCTCCGCGCAGTTTCGGGCGGCGTCAGCGCCGCGACGCATCGCAAATGTTGCGAACGCCTCGGGAGATCGTTCGGGTTCCCCTCGACGAATCGTCCCTGCCGGATGCGCAATACCCACGCTCGTCTTTATCGATCGCCACGGGAAGCAGAAGACCCGTGCGAGTTCGACCGCTTTCGCGACTACACAATAGGGAACGGCTTATGAAGATTTGCGTTTATGGCGCTGGGGCAATCGGCGCGTACATGGGAGGCAGGCTCGCGCAGGCGGGCGCCGACGTGAGCTTCATCGCGCGCGGGCCGCATTTGGCGGCGATGCAATCGAGGGGCGTGCGGCTGTTGACGGAGGCGGGCGAGCACGTCGTCAATGTCCGGTGCACGTCCGATCCGCGCGAGCTCGGGCCGCAAGATTACGTGATCGTCGCACTGAAGGCGCACTCGGTGCCCGGCGTCGTCGAAGCCATGCAGCCGCTGCTCGGGCCGAAAACGGCCGTGGTCACGGCCGTCAACGGCATTCCCTATTGGTACTTTTATCGGCATGGCGGCCCGTTTGCCGGCACGAAACTAGAAAGCGTCGATCCTGGCGGCGTGCAGTGGGACCGGCTCGGTCCGGAGCGCGCCATCGGCTGCGTGTTGTACCCGGCGGCCGAGATCGTCGAGCCGGGCGTCGTGCGCCACGTCTACGGCAAGAAATTTCCGATCGGCGAGCCGAGCGGCGAGAAAACGGAACGCGTCGTCCGATTACAGGAAGCCATGACGGCAGCCGGCTTCGACGCGCCGATTCGCGAGGACATTCGAGACGAGATCTGGCTCAAGCTGTGGGGCAACCTCTGCTTCAACCCGATCAGCGCGCTGACGCACGCGACACTCGATGTCATCACGAGCAACCCGGCTACGCGCGCTGTATCGCGTGACATGATGCTCGAGGCGAAGGCGATAGCCGATCGGTTCGGCGTTCATTTTCGCGTCGACGTCGAACGGCGGATCGACGGGGCGGGTGCCGTGGGGGCGCACAAGACATCCATGCTGCAAGACCTGGAGCAAGGGCGGCCGATGGAAATCGATCCGCTGTTGACCGTCGTTCAAGAAATGGGGCGGCTCGTGGGGCAGGGCACGCCGATCATCGATGCCGTGCTCGCGCTCATCAAGTTGCGCGAGCAGACTGCGCAGCAGGTTCTCGCAGAGCGGGCGGCCGCAATCGTGGCGGCTGCGTCGTCGCGCGAGGCGATCGGAGCGGCGTAGCGCCGCAGGCTGGTTGGTCCGCGCATCGATCATCGATGCTGCGGACTCGGAGGTGGTCCGCGTCGTTATCTTGCGGGGGGTGCCAAGAGGAATCGCTGAACGGGTACCCCTGCAATTTCAGTGTCGTTGTAGCTCTTTGCTGCCGCGCCGGTTCGCCGGGCGCGGCGCTCTTTTTTGCGCGCCGATCTCGAGCGTCAAGCCTATGGACCCCGGCGCTAATCACTGCGCCCCAGTCGCTCATCCCGCCCGAAGTCGATAGGCTGTCTCCGTTGCCCGTTGCCCGTTGCCCGTTGCCCGTTGCCCGTTGCCCGTTGCCCGTTGCGGTGCTCGCTCCCCCGTGTCGCGGTACCATGAAACCGTGTATCATCGATGCAACGGCTCTGAAATATCACATACAAAATATTGACGCTTAGTGCGTCGCAACATTACCATGAGGCCGTTGGGTCGAATTGACCGCTTTCTCATGGGGTTTGAACATGGACATTTCTTCTTTAATCGTGCAGGCGCTGGCCGGGTTGGGCCTAGGCGCCGCCGCGACGTATCTCATGTCGCAATCGCTGCCGGGCTCCATCATCGATCTCGCGGCGCAGCACGGCCGCTTCGTCGGTCTTGGCGAAGTCGGGCAAGCCGGTACGCCTGCGGCGCCGCACGGCCGCCGGACCCAACGTGAGGCAATGAATGTCGTCAGAACTGCTCACTCCTAAACAGGCGTCCGCGCCGGTCACGCTGTCGCTGAAATCGATCGGCGCGAACGTCAGTTTGCGTGACCAGGCTTACGCGATGTTGCGCAAGGCGATCGCCGACGCCGACATCTACTCCACGCGCGAGCCCGTGCGCTTGGACGAGCGCATGCTCAGCGAAACGCTGGGCGTGAGCCGCACGCCTATCCGTGAAGCGATGACGTTGCTCGAGCAAGAGGGCTTCTTGCGTACGGTGCCGCGCCGCGGCATCTACATCGTGCGCAAGAGCAAGCGAGAGATCGTCGAGATGATCCAGATGTGGGCCGCGCTCGAGAGCATGGCGGCGCGGCTGGCCACGCAGCACGCAACCGATGCGGAAATTGCGCGCCTGCGGCATATGTTCGACAATTTCCGCGACACGACGCCTGCCGAGCACATCGCGGAATACTCCGATGCGAATATCGCCTTTCATCAGGCCATCGTCGAGTTGTCGAAATCGCAGATTATCCTCGATACGATCAAGAACATCTTCGTTCACGTGCGAGCCATTCGGCGCATGACGATCTCGCAGAGCGACCGCGCGTCGCGCTCGATCGTCGATCATCTGCGCATCATCGAAGCACTGGAAAAGCGCGACACCGAATTGGCCGAACGTCTCGTGCGCCAACACTCGCTCGATCTCGCTGCGTACGTGGACGCCCACTGCGATTTTCTCGATTGAGTTTTTGAAAGCCTCGGCTAGAGGCTGCGAATAGCCGGCCGCGGCCTGGAAATCAGGCCGCGGCCGGCTTTGCGATCAACGCGCTCACGCGAGTGATGTTTTCCAGTTGGGCTGCGCCTTCTTCGATCAGGAAGCGCTTGAATGCTTCGGCAACCGGCGGCAGCCGCTTGTTCTTTCGATGCACGACGTACCAGTTGAGCATGACGGGGAAACGCTCGACGTCCAGCACGACGAGATGCCCGACCTGCAATTCGAGGCTGATCGTATGCGCCGATAGAAAGGCGATGCCCATGCCGGCGATCACGGCCTGCTTGATCGTTTCGGTGCTCTTGATTTCCATCGCGATCTTCGGGTGCTCGAGCCGGCCCGCCAGACCTTCGCGCATCGAATTCCACGTATCGGAGCCACGCTCGCGCACGATAAACGGCTCATCCGCCAATTGCTCCATGCTGATGAAGCGCTTGCGCGCCAGCGGGTGCGTGGGCGCGGCCACAATGACATACGGGTGGGGCGCAAAAGGTTCGGTGACGACGTCCATTCCAACGGGCGGCCGGACCATCACCGCAAGATCGGTTTGGTTCGTCGATAACTGGCCGAGCAATTCCTCCCGGTTGTGCACGGCGAGATTGAATTGAACCCCGGAGTAGCGACGCGTGAACTCGACGAGAAGGCGAGGGAAGAAGTAATCGCCCGCGCTGATGACGGCGACGTTGAGCGTGCCGCCGGAGATGCCTTTGAGCTGGCTCATCGCCTCGTCCTCCTGCTCGAACTGCTGGAGGATCGTGCGGCTGAATTGCAGCATTTCCGTGCCGGCGGGCGTCAGGTAAATCTTCTTACCCAACTGCTCGAACAGCGGCAGGCCGGCGTGATCTTCGAGTTGCGCAACCTGTGTCGAGACGGCCGGCTGCGTCAAATGCAACTCCTCGGCCGCCCGCGAAAAGCTCAGCAAGCGAGCGACTGTTTCGAACACCTTCAATTGCCGAAGCGTTGCGTTTCTAATCGTCATTGCCGGCGTCCGATCATAAGCAAAACTAGATCGTCATCCTAGCAAAGTTCAGCTTTTGCTAACCTAGCAAAGACCCTATGCCGTGATGCTTCGCTCACGAGAATAAGCCCCGGAGAGCCACACGCGAACGCGCGGCGATCATCCGCAAAGGCCGGGTCGTGTGCGCTCGCACAACCGTCGAACGCCCGCAGCCGCAAGCGCGCGGCACTGCTTCGCCGCAGCGCACCCAGGCGCGTAACGGGCAAAGGCCAGGGCGAACGCCGCGGCGCCGGTCCACCCATAAGCGAATCTGAATCGAGACGGTAATAAAGTTTGATTATCGATAATCGACCGATGACCCTAGCATGCCTCTATGCATTCCGGCAGATTCATCCGGCAGGCGGTTCTTATCGAGGCGCATGTGCGTATACGCATCGCACGCCACGCGTCTAGCGCGCTAACCGTCTCGTCTACGGATTGACTTCTCTCGGCTCGCCTTTCTCTTCGACCGGCGCGATGGACGCGACGAACGTTTCGAACGATGCGTAGCGTTCGAGTGGCCGGGCCGTACCGCTTTCAGCTTTTGATAACGAGATATGGAGACGAAGCACATGGACGGAACCGCACTACAGGCCCCTGCGTTTTGGAAGAATCGTTGGTGCCAACTCGTCATCGGCATGCTCTGCATGGCATTGGTCGCCAACTTGCAATACGCATGGACACTATTCGTCGGCCCGATTCATACCAAGCACGGGTGGACCCGCGCAGAGATTCAGCTGGCGTTTTCCATTTTCGTCATCACCGAAACCTGGCTCGTGCCGATCGAGGGCTACCTCGTCGACCGCTTCGGTCCGCGGCCCGTCGTTGCGATCGGTGCGCTGCTGGCCGGCCTCGCCTGGATGATGGATTCCTTCGCCTCGACGCTGCCGATGCTCTATACGGCAGCGGTGATTGCCGGCATCGGCGCCGGCTGTGTATACGGCACCTGCGTCGGCAATGCACTCAAGCTGTTTCCCGATCGCCGCGGGCTCGCGGCGGGGCTCACGGCGGCGGGTTTCGGCGCAGGTGCTGCCGTGACGGTCATACCGATCGCGAACATGATCCTTCGCGCGGGCTACGAGCATACGTTCTTCTTCTTTGGAGTCGTGCAGGGCGCTTGCATCTTTGTGCTCGCGTTGTTGCTGGGCAAGCCGGTCCTGCGTGCGTATGCGGCGCCCAAGCGCAAGATCGCCATGACGAAGGTGGATTACACGGCCAAGCAGATGGCGCGAACGCCGGTGTTCTGGATGATCTACGTGTCCTTCGTGGCCGTGGCGGCGGGCGGGCTCATGGCGACAGCGCAACTCGGCCCGATCGCGAAGGACCTCGGTCTCGCGCGTATTCCCATGTCGTTCTTCGGCATGACGCTGCCGCTCTTGACGATGACGCTTTCGATCGACAACTTGTGTAACGGCTTCACGCGGCCGCTGTGCGGATTCCTGTCGGACAGAATCGGCCGCGAGAATACGATGTTCATCGTCTTCATCGGCGAAGGGCTCGCCCTGCTGGGTCTCATGCAATACGGCTCGAACCCGTACGCATTCATGGTGTTCGCGGCGCTGATCTTCCTGTGCTGGGGCGAAATCTTTTCGATCTTCCCGGCCATTTGCGCCGATACGTTCGGCAGCAAATTCGCCGCGGGCAACGCGGGGCTGCTTTACACCGCGAAGGGCACCGCGTCGCTGCTCGTGCCGATCGCATCCGTCCTGGCCTCGGCTGGCGGCTGGAACGCGGTCTTCCTCGTCTCCGCCGGCATCACGATCGCCGCAGGGATAGGAGCGAAGTTCGTATTGGCGCCGATGCGTTCGCGCTGGCTGGAAGCGCAAGGCGCCAGTGAATCGTTCGTCGCCGCCCCGCGCTCGTCGACGATGCCGCAGTGATCGTTCCGGCAGGGCGCCTGGTTCGAGCTCGAGCTCGAGCGAGGCGCCCGCTTTCGTTGTTGTTTGCCGTTCGTCCACTGGCGGCCGCGGCGAACGCAAACCCTAAATGCGCCCATCCCGACATCGCATTCGCGAACTCGCCCGACGTGCCGTGCGGCGACCAGCCGCGGATGAGTAGAGCGAACACCGAAGCCAGCTCATAAAAGAAACGCCGCGGCGAAAGCACGCGGCGTTTTGAGTTCGATTAGGAGTCCGAATGGACTCCCGGTAACGGCCGATATCGGCGGTTAGGCGCCGGCCAGCATGGGCACACTGAAATCGACAGAGGGTTGCGCTTCGCGCGCGCGCTCTTGCAATACGGACGGGCGGTTCGTTTCGACCACGGCCATGTCGCGGAGGCGCAGCGGCTCGGGCCGGAGCTCGTTCTTCTTTTCGAGGATCGCCCGGCTCAGGAATTCGGCACTGTAGGCCGTGAGCAAATGGGGGTGATGCGTTTCGACGTACGCGACGATCCGCGCGGCTTCGTCGTCGATGCCGGCGAGCGAGAGAAGCGTACGAGCGTCCCAACGAAAGCGCAGGCCGAGGTCGGCGAACGCCATGTTGTAGGCACAGACGTGCGCGTCGATCTGGGTGGGGTCGATGGATGTCGTGTTCATTGCCTCCTCCTTGAGTCGTGGAATCGATGTGTGCTCAAGCATAGAGCGATCAGCAATAGTCGATAGTTAAAGTTTCATTGGAAAACCATAAGCAAATGATTATTGATGCTTCGTTGCTGCTACGGCACGGCTGCTCGCACGGTGTTGAGGCGCAGTACCGCGTGGCAGGGAAATTCACTCCTTGGGATTTTCAGATATGTGATATATCGTATAAAAAATGTCACAAACGAGAGGGAGACATGTCGATCGACAGCGAAAGTGCAGCGTGCCGGACGCCCGTGGCATTGGGGCTGGCCCCGCTCGGGCCCTCGGCGTCCCTGCGGGATCGGGCCTATGCGAGCCTCAAGCAGGCAATTGCGGAGACCGACATCTACCGTAGCCGCGAAGCGATCAGGCTGGACGAAAAAGAAGTGGCGGAGGCATTGGGCGTCAGCCGCACGCCGGTCCGCGAAGCGATGACGCTGCTCGAACAGCAAGGATTTTTGCGGACGGTCCCGCGGCGCGGCGTCTACATCCTTCGCAAGACCAAGCGCGAAATCGTGGAGATGATCCATATGTGGGCCGCGCTCGAGAGCATGGCGGCACGGCTGGCCACGCTGCGCGCGTCCGACGAGCAGCTGGCCGCGCTGCGCCGCCTCTTCGACACGTTTTGCGAGGCCACTCCGGTGGAGCGCGTAGATGCCTACTCCGAGGCCAATCTCGCCTTTCATCAGTCGCTGGTCGAGCTGTCGGGCTCGCAGGTGCTGATCGAAGCGGTCAGAAACATTCTCGTGCACGTGCGCGCCATCCGGCGCACGACCATTGCCCGCAACGATCGGGCGGCTCGTTCTATCGACGAGCACATGCGCATCATCGAGGCGCTGGAAGCGCGCGACACGGAACGCGCCGAACGCCTCGTTCGTCAGCACTCGCTCGACCTGGCCGCCTTCGTCGAAGCGCATTGCGACTTTCTCGACTGACTGAGCGGCAGCAACATCGATTAGCAGGATCGCGGCGCTACGCGCAACGGCAGGCCAACAAAACTGCTTGATAAAATATTGTGTGTGGCATATGGTATATCACAATCCGAACAACATCGGCGCAAGGAGGCAAGACATGGCAGAAGTCGTGGGGCAAATCGAGGCAGACACGATCCCCGAAACGCAAGCACCTGCGATGACCGACGGTTTCCATTTGGTCATCGACGCATTCAAGCTCAACGGCATCGACACGATCTACGGGTTGCCCGGCATTCCCGTGACTGACCTCGCGCGGCTGGCGCAAGCGCGCGGCATGCGTGTCATCAGCTTTCGTCACGAGCAGAACGCCGGCAACGCCGCGGCGATCGCCGGGTATCTCACGCAAAAGCCCGGGCTCTGCCTGACGGTCTCCGCGCCGGGCTTCCTCAACGGCCTCACGGCGCTCGCGAATGCAACGACCAACTGCTTCCCGATGATCCTCGTCAGCGGATCGAGCGAGCGCGAAATCGTCGATCTGCAGCAGGGCGATTACGAGGAAATGGATCAGCTCAACATTGCACGGCCGCACGCGAAAGCCGCGTATCGCGTGCTGCATGCCGAAGACATCGGGATCGGCGTCGCGCGCGCCATTCGAGCGGCCGTATCCGGGCGTCCGGGCGGCGTTTATCTGGACTTGCCCGCCAAGCTGCTCGCCCAGACGATGCCGGCCGAAGCGGCGCGTAAATCGCTCGTGCGCGTCGTCGATGCGGCGCCGCGCCAGTTGCCGTCGCCGGACTCGGTCGCTCGCGCGCTCGATGTGTTGAGGAATGCCAAGCGGCCCCTCATCCTGCTCGGCAAAGGCGCCGCCTACGCGCAAGCCGATGCGGCTATTCGCGCGCTGGTCGAGCGCTCGGGCATTCCGTATCTGCCGATGTCGATGGCCAAAGGGCTCTTGCCCGACAACCATCCGCAATCGGCATCGGCTGCGCGTTCGTTCGTGCTTGCCGAATCGGACGCCGTGCTGCTGATCGGGGCTCGCCTGAACTGGTTGCTTTCGCACGGAAAGGGCAAGACTTGGGGCGCGCCGAAGCAATTCGTCCAAGTCGACATCTCGCCGACGGAAATCGACAGCAACGTCGCGATCGCGGCGCCCGTGATCGGGGATATCGCTTCCTGCGTCTCGGCGTTGCTCCAAGGCATCGATGCCGGGTTTCCGAAGCCGGCCGCCGCCTGGCTCGAAGCGGTCAACGCGCGCAAGGACAAAAACCTCGAAAAGATGGCTGCGACGCTCGCGAAAGATCCCGTGCCGATGAACTTCCACAGCGCACTGCGTGTGCTGCGCGACATCGTCAAGGAGAACCCGAGCATCACCGTCGTCAACGAAGGTGCCAATACGCTCGACTACGCCCGCAGCATCATCGACATGTACGAGCCTCGCAAACGGCTCGACTGCGGCACGTGGGGAATCATGGGCATCGGCATGGGGTTCGCGGTCGGCGCGGCCGTCGAAACGGGCAAGCAGGTGATCGCCATCGAAGGCGACAGCGCGTTCGGCTTCAGCGGCATGGAAGTGGAAACCATTTGCCGTTATCGCTTGCCCGTTTGCATCGTCGTATTCAACAACAACGGCGTCTATCGCGGCACCGATCAAAACCCGTCGGGCGGCGCCGACGTGGCCCCGACGGTCTTCGTCAAGGGGGCTCGCTACGACAAGTTGATCGAGGCATTCGGCGGCAAGGGCTATCACGTGACGACGCCTGCGGAACTCGAGCAGGCCCTGCGCGACGCGATTGCGCTCGCGCAGCCGGTGCTCATCAACGCCGTCATCGATGAAGCCGCCGGCACGGAAAGCGGGCGCCTGACCAATCTCAACCCGCAAAGCGCGGCGAACAAGAAATAACGTCCCACCCCTATCAGGAGAATGAACGTGAGCCTACCCTTGGACGGTATCAAGATCATCGATTTCACACACGTGCAAGCCGGCCCCGCATGCACGCAGATGCTCGCCTGGTTCGGCGCCGACGTCATCAAAGTCGAACGCCCCGGTTCCGGCGACGTCACACGCACTCAGTTACGCGATATTCCCGATGTCGACGCGCTCTACTTCACGATGCTCAACAGCAATAAGCGCTCGCTGACCCTCGACACGAAAAAGCCGGAAGGCAAAGCGGTGCTCGAGAAGCTGATTCGCGAATCTGACGTGCTCGTGGAAAACTTCGGTCCCGGCGCGCTCGATCGCATGGGCTTTTCCTGGGAGCGCATCAACGAGCTCAATCCGCGCATGATCGTGGCGTCGGTGAAGGGCTTCTCGGACGGGCATCACTATTCGGACTTGAAGGTGTACGAGAACGTCGCCCAGTGCGCCGGCGGCGCCGCGTCGACCACGGGCTTCTGGGACGGCCCGCCGACCGTCAGCGCGGCGGCGCTCGGCGACAGCAACACCGGCATGCACCTCGCGATCGGCATTCTCACGGCCATCATCGGCCGGCAGCAGACGGGGAAAGGCCAGAAGGTGGCCGTGTCGATGCAAGACGCCGTGCTCAACCTGTGTCGCGTGAAAATGCGCGATCAACAGCGCTTGGAGCGCGTGGGCTACCTCGAAGAGTATCCGCAGTACCCGCACGGCACGTTCACCGACGTCGTGCCGCGCGGCGGCAATGCGGGCGGCGGCGGACAACCGGGCTGGGTGCTCAAATGCAAAGGCTGGCAGACCGATCCGAACGCCTACATTTACTTCACGGTCCAGGGGCATGCGTGGGCGCCGATCTGTCGCGCGCTCGGACGCCCGGAATGGATCGACGATCCCGACTACAACACGCCCGAAGCGCGCCAGCCGCACATTTTCGACATCTTCGCCAAGATCGAGGAATGGTTGGCCGACAAGACGAAATACGAAGCCGTGGACATCCTGCGCAAGTTCGACATTCCGTGTTCGCCCGTGCTCAGCATGAAGGAACTGCTGAACGACGAATCGTTGCGCAAGTCGGGCTCGATCGTCGAAGTGCCGCACAAAGAACGTGGCTCCTACTTCACGATAGGCAGCCCGATCAAGTTTTCCGATCTGAAGCCGGAAATCAAATCGTCGCCGCTGCTGGGCGAACACACCGAAGAGGTGCTCTTGGGTCTTGGCTACACTAAGGACCAAGTGCGCGAGATGCGCGAGGCCGGCGCGGTTTGATGTCCTGACCGCAATGCCGCGGTATGGGCGATGAGCGTTGCGGGGAAAAGCCGGGCGCAACGCTCGCCCCTTGATGCAACGAGAGGAGAAACCATGCAAACGACGGTCGATGTGGCGCAGCTCGTATCGGTGATCGGTGACGCGGTCGTGGTGTGCGATGCGGCGGGAGCCATCACGCTCTGGAACGGCGCGGCGCAGCGCATCTTCGGTTTCAGCGAAGCCGAGGCGCTGGGCCAGTCGCTCGACCTGATCATTCCGCAGCGGTTGCAGCAGCGCCACTGGGACGGCTATCACAAGACGATGGCGACAGGGCAGACGCGTTACGGCAGCGATCTGCTCAAGGTGCCCGCAGTCAACAAAAACGGCGACACGCTGTCGATCGCGTTTACCGTGGCTTTGCTGCACGACGCTAGCGGGGCGGTCAGCGGTATCGCCGCGGTGATCCGCGACGAGACCGCGCGATTCCAGCAAGAGCGCGATCTGCGCAAGCGGCTGACCGAACTGGAGGCGCGTGCGAGCGCGGGTGCGTGAAGCGCGAAGCGCAGCTCATGGCGATCCGCCGTACGCAATCGATGAGACGAATCTGGAGAGAGACGCGATGCAAGTGGAGATGTTAGGGCGCCTGCGGCTGGAACTGTCGGCCATGCAATTGATCGAGAACGGCGGTTGGACGGCGTTCGCCGCCATCCGCAGCGCCGACGGCGGCGAGCCGCAGGAACGGGTGAGCTTGCTGCCTTACCAGCGTGTCGCCGGCGATGCCGTCTTCGCGAGCGAAGCGGCGGCGCTGGCCGCGGCGAGGCGCGTGGCGATCGCACTGGCGGCGCAGCCCGAGATACGGCGCTAGGGGCGCGAGACGGCAGCGGCAAGGGCGCAGGAGTCGACCAAGCAATTAGTTGTACTGATTAATCGGCGAGACTACGCGGCGACGGCATTCGAGACCGTCGGCCGACGATCGATACGAACGAATTTGGGAGGCGGGAAGTGGGCAAGGCGTTAGAGGGGGTGCGTGTCCTCGATTTCACGCACGTGCAGTCAGGACCGACATGTACGCAGTTGCTTGCATGGTTCGGCGCGGACGTCATCAAAGTCGAGCGGGCAGGGGCGGGCGACGCGACGCGCGAACAACTGCGCGACGTCCCCGACGCCGACAGTCTCTACTTCACGATGCTCAACCACAACAAGCGTTCGATCACCGTCGATGCGAAGCACCCGGAAGGCAAAGAAGTGTTGGAGGCGTTGATTCGCCAGTGCGACGTGCTCGTCGAGAACTTCGCTCCCGGCGCACTCGATCGCATGGGGTTCGGCTGGGATCGCATACAAACGCTGAATCCGCGCATGATCTTCGCCTCGGTCAAAGGCTTCGGCCCCGGGCCGTATCAAGACTGCAAAGTCTACGAGAACGTGGCGCAGTGCGTGGGCGGGGCGGCGTCGACGACAGGCTTCGACAATGGTCCGCCGGTCGTGAGCGGCGCGCAGATCGGCGATAGCGGCACCGGCCTGCATCTCGCGCTCGGCATCGTCACGGCGCTTTATCAGCGAACCGTGACGGGACGGGGGCAATACGTGCTGGCGGCGATGCAAGACGCGGTGTTGAACTTGTGCCGCGTGAAGCTGCGCGATCAACAGCGGCTCGACCGTACGGGCGTGCTGCGCGAGTATCCGCAACACCCGAAGGGTACGTTCGGGCCCGCGGTGCCGCGCGCCGGCAATGCCTCGGGCGGCGGGCAGCCCGGCTGGATACTGCGCTGCAAGGACTGGGAGTGGGATTACAACGCCTACATCTACTTCATCGCGCAGGCGCCCGTCTGGGGCAAGATCTGCAATCTGATCGGCAAGGAGGAATGGATCACCGATCCCGACTACGCAACGCCCGCCGCGCGCTTGCCGCATCTGGCCGAAATCTTCGCCGAGATCGAGCGGTGGACGATGACGAAGACGAAATTCGAGGCCATGCAGATCCTCAATAAGCACGACATTCCCTGCGGGCCGGTTTTGTCGATGAAAGAAATCGCCGAAGACGAGTCGCTGCGCCAAAGCGGGACGATCGTCGAAGTCGATCATCCCGTTCGCGGCAGCTATTTGACGGTCGGCAATCCGATCAAGTTGTCCGATAGCCCGACGGTCGTGACCCGCTCGCCGCTCCTTGGCGAGCATACCGACGAAGTGATGAAAGAGTTCGGCTTCTCTGCCGATCGCATCGCTGCGCTAAAAGCGGCCGGCGCAATCTGACGACGCATGTCTCTCGCAGGCGAGGCGCGCCGTAGGACGCGCTTCGCTCGCGGTACGGCGAGGTGCCGAGTTTGCGCTCGCCGTCCGCTTCCGGTCATTCAATCAAGACAGGAGATATCCCGATGACATCGTGGATACGCTTTCGCACGCCCAATGCTGACATCGAATTCGGCGTACTCGACAAAGGCCGCGTGACCCAATACGAAGGCGACATGTTCGGCGACGCTCGCGCGACGGGCCGGCAATGGCCGCTCGCCGAGGTCGCGCTCGTGAGCCCGGTTGCACCGACCAAGATCGTCGCCCTATGGAACAACTTCCATGCGTTAGCGGCGAAACTCGACAAGGCGCCGCCTTCGCACCCGCTTTTTCTGCTCAAGCCTTCGATGTCGGTCATCGGGCCGGGCGAAACGATTCGGCGGCCGGCCGGCTATGACGGGAAGATCGCGTACGAGGGCGAACTCGGCATCGTCATCGGGCGGCGCTGCAGCCGGGTCTCTCCCGAACGAGCCGCCGATTTCATTTTCGGCTACACGTGCGTGAACGACGTGACGGCCGCCGAGTTGCTGACGGAGGACCCCAATTTTCCGCAGTGGTGCCGGGCGAAAGGTTTCGACACCTTCGGTTGCCTGGGCCCGGTCGTGCAGACCGAATTCGACTGGCGCACGGCGCACGTTGTCACGCAGCTGGATGGAGTCGAGCGGCAAAACTATCCGCTGAGCGACATGATTTTCTCGCCCGAAGCTCAGGTGAGCCGACTCTCTCACGACATGACGCTGATGCCCGGCGACGTTATAGCGTGCGGCACGTCCGTCGGCGTGGGGTCGATCAAGGATGGGGCGACCGTCAACGTGTCGATCGAAGGCATCGGCACGTTATCCAATACGCTGGAATCGCGAGGTCCCGATGAACGCACCGCATGAGCGCGACGCCATGAGCGACTCAATGAGCGACGCCGGCCCCTCGATGACGATCTCGGTGCCGCGCGAGTCGCACGCGGGCGAGCGACGCGTAGCCGCTACGCCCGAGACGGTCGGCCACTTGCGCAAACTCGGTTACCGCGTGTTGGTCGAGGCCGGCGCCGGCGCTGCGGCGATGTTCGACGACGCCGCTTATCGGGCCGCCGGTGCACAGATCGTCTCCGACCCGCGCGCGTTGTGGCGCGAGGGCGACGTCGTCGTCAAGGTGCGCCCGCCGGAGCGCCATGCGACGCTCGGCGTCGACGAAGCGACGCTGCTCGAGCCTGGCGCGACGCTGATCGGTTTCATTTGGCCGGCGCAGCAGGCTGCGCTCGTCGACGCGTTGGCGGCGCGGCGCGTCAACGTCATCGCGATGGACTGCGTGCCGCGCATCTCGCGCGCGCAGAAACTCGATGCGCTGAGCTCGATGGCCAATATCGCCGGCTATCGCGCGGTGATCGAGGCCGCGCATCATTTCGGACGCATCTTTACCGGCCAAATCACGGCCGCCGGCAAGATGCCGCCGGCGAAGGTCCTCATTATCGGCGCGGGCGTAGCGGGGCTCGCGGCGATCGGGGCTGCGCGCGGTCTGGGCGCGATCGTTCGCGCGTTCGATACGCGGCCCGAGGTCGAGCAGCAGGTGCAAAGCATGGGCGCCGAATTCTTGACCGTGGAAATCGAAGAGGAGGGCAGCGGCGGCGGGGGATACGCCAAGGAGATGAGCGAGCGCTACCTCGAAGCCGAACTCGCATTGTTCGCGGCGCAAGCGAAAGACACCGACATCATCGTGACGACGGCGTTGATTCCTGGCAAACGGGCCCCGACGCTGATTACGGAACACATGGTGGCAAGCATGCGCCCCGGCAGCGTCATCGTCGACTTGGCCGCGGAGCAGGGCGGCAATTGCGAGCTCACTCGACCGGGGGAAGCCGTCGTGCGGCATGGTGTCACGATCGTCGGTTATACGGATTTGCCGAGCCGGATGGCGACGCAGTCGAGCCAGTTGTTCGCCACGAACGTGCGGCATCTTTTGACCGAACTCACGCCCGCCAAGAACGGTGTGCTCCATATCGACATGGACGATGACGTCGTCCGCGGCGCGACGGTCGTCCACCGCGGCGCGACGACCTGGCCGCCGCCCGCGCCCAAGCATCAAGGCGTCGCGTTGCATCGCCCCGCGGCCGGCACGGCGCCGCAGGTGGCGGCGGCGCTCGGCGCGCATCCCGTTCCCGCCAAAGAACGCGGCATGACCGCGCGTATCGCGCCTATCGTGGCTGCGGTCGCCGCGCTGTCGGCGCTGGGCGCGTTCGCGCCGCCATCGTTCGTCTCGCACCTCACCGTCTTCGTTTTGGCGGTGTTCGTCGGCTACCAAGTCATCTGGAACGTGACGCCCGCGTTGCATACGCCGCTGATGAGCGTGACGAACGCCATCAGCGGAATCATCGTCGTCGGCGCGCTCGTGCAGCTCGGTGCGCACAGTCCGCTCATCGCGCTGCTGGGCGGCCTCGCGTTGTTCGTCGGCACCATCAACATCGCGGGTGGCTTTCTCGTCACACAACGCATGCTGAAAATGTTTCGCAAAGACTAAGGGGACACGCCATGCTCAACGGAATCGGCAACGTCGCCTACTTGGGGGCGAGCACGCTCTTCATTCTCAGCCTGCGCGGCTTGAGTCATCCCGATACGGCGCGTCGCGGCAACGCCTACGGCGTGCTCGGCATGCTGATCGCGGTCTTCGCCACGCTCGCGATGACGCCCGACGTAAGCCTTGCCGTCGCGCTCGGATGTGCGGCGGCGGGGGCGGCGCTCGGCGCATTGCTGGCGCGTCGCGTCGAGATGACGCAGATGCCGCAGCTCGTTGCGGTGCTGCATAGCTTCGTCGGGCTCGCCGCGGTCATGACGGCCGTCAACAGCTATCTCGCGCCGGCCGGTGCGAGCGTCGGCGCGGAGGGCGCAATCCATGCATCCGAGATTTATCTCGGCGCGCTGATCGGCATGGTCACGTTTGCCGGGTCGATCGTCGCGTTCTTGAAGCTGCAAGGCACGATAGGCGGTAAGCCGCTCGTGCTGCCGGCGCGGCACGCGCTCAATGCGGCGATGTTGATCGCGTGCGCCGCGCTAGGCTACCGATTCTTGACGGCAGACTCTGACTCTACGGGCTTGCTGGCGCTGCTGACGATGGTCGTGCTCGCCGGCGCCCTCGGCGTTCACCTCGTCATGGCGATCGGCGGCGCCGACATGCCGGTGGTGGTGTCCATGCTCAACAGTTACTCGGGCTGGGCGGCGGCCGCGACGGGCTTTACGCTCGGCAACGACTTGCTCATTACGACAGGCGCGCTCGTCGGCGCGAGCGGTGCGATCCTGAGCTACATCATGTGTAAAGCGATGAACCGCAGCTTTGCGTCGGTCATCCTCGGTGGTTTCGGAACGGCCAACACCACGAGCGCCGCGGCGGCGGCCGGCGAAGTGGTCGCGGCGACGGTGGACGAAGTGGGGGCGCTGCTGCGCGACGCCGCCGACGTCATCATCGTGCCGGGATACGGCATGGCCGTGGCGCAGGCGCAGTCGACCATCAGCGAGATCACGCGCAAGCTCTCGGCGATGGGCGTGCGGGTGCGCTTCGGCATCCATCCGGTGGCCGGCCGCTTGCCCGGACACATGAACGTGCTGCTCGCCGAAGCAAAAGTGCCTTACGACATCGTGCTGGAGATGGACGAAATCAACGACGACTTTTCCCACGCCGACGTCGTGCTCGTGATCGGCGCCAACGACATCGTCAATCCCGGGGCGCTGGAGGACCCGGCCAGCCCGATCGCAGGCATGCCGGTGCTCGAGGTGTGGAAGGCGAGAACGGTCGTCGTTTCCAAACGCAGCATGGCGTCGGGCTACGCGGGCGTCGACAATCCGCTGTTTTACAAGGACAACACGCGGATGCTCTTCGGCGACGCCAAGACCAGCGTCGACGCATTGCTCGAAGCGCTGGGGACGTGAACGCGCTGGGGACGTGAACGGCGCGCGGCCGGCTCCTCTCGCTCGGCGGCAAAGTCTATGAAATCGCTTGCGGGACAACGTGGGCTGTGCGTATAATGCGAGGCTCTGCTGTTCGAGGAGTCGCGTGTCGCTTTATATTGCGCGATCGCGCCGGTGGTGAGTGGGAAGTGCTTTCAAAGTGCAGTGGTTGAAAGAAAAAGCTTCACAAACACTAAGCGGCGAGTTAGAATAGCGTTCTTCGCTGTTGACTGAAGTTAATGGCGGAAGCGGGAAGTGAAAAGATTTTTGTCCCCTTCGTCTAGAGGCCTAGGACATCACCCTTTCACGGTGAGTACAGGGGTTCGAATCCCCTAGGGGACGCCAAAACATCGCAGGCGCCGATGCAGTTGCGGCGCCGCAGTTCGCGAGACATGACCGACGCTCGCGGGCAAGATGCAAGACTGGAGTGGTAGTTCAGTCGGTTAGAATACCGGCCTGTCACGCCGGGGGTCGCGGGTTCGAGTCCCGTCCACTCCGCCAGACAAAGCCCGTTCAGGTATCCTTGAACGGGCTTTTTCAATAAAGGTGTAAGCAGTACCTGTTGTCCCCTTCGTCTAGAGGCCTAGGACATCACCCTTTCACGGTGAGTACAGGGGTTCGAATCCCCTAGGGGACGCCAAAACAT
Organism: uncultured Burkholderiaceae bacterium; assembly: GCA_966212325.1. Lineage (GTDB taxonomy): Bacteria > Pseudomonadota > Gammaproteobacteria > Burkholderiales > Burkholderiaceae > Trinickia. Next base: position 126,969 of record CBIHRA010000001.1, read on the forward strand.
CGCAGGCGCCGATGCAGTTGCGGCGCCGCAGTTCGCGAGACATGACCGACGCTCGCGGGCAAGATGCAAGACTGGAGTGGTAGTTCAGTCGGTTAGAATACCGGCCTGTCACGCCGGGGGTCGCGGGTTCGAGTCCCGTCCACTCCGCCAAAATGAAAGCCCGTTCGACATTGATTCGAACGGGCTTTTTTCTTGCTCGGTTCTCTTCCTCGAGCAGCGCGTCGCGCCGCCGCTTCGGCGCTATGTGCGCACGCTCGCGCCACGCGAACAATCCGCCATTGCAAGTCGCGTCGCGCTGCCTTCCTGTGATCGCGATCTCTTTCGTTGCGGCTACGATGTTCGATCCGACCGAAGCGCCCGTTCGTCACGCGCCACCGCCGTTTCATCTGCGCCAAGCATCGCTCGGCGATTTCCCGTTCGCCGAAGCGCTCACGCGCACGAACATGGGCCGCTATTACGAGCGGCACCGGTTGGCGTGGCGAGCCGACCTTTTTCTGGCCAGTTGGCATGAGTCGGAAAACTTCATCCTCGAGCTCGACCATGAGCCGATCGGCCTGCTGCGGCTGACCGAGGAGGACGACTCCCTTCACATTCGAGACGTGCAGATCGCCGCCGGTCATCGCGGTCAAGGGGCCGGCACTTTCCTGCTGGAGACGTCGCATCGCTGGGCGCGCGAGCGCGGGTTGCGCGAGTTGCAGCTGCGTGTGTTCGTCGATAACCCTGCCGCACGGCTTTACTTGCGCATGGGCTATCGACTGGCCGGACCCCGGCTTGCGCAGTTGGGCGCCATACGCCATATGGTGCGGCGCGTATGAGGGTATCGCGACTCGCCGCGGCCAGCCGAAGACGATGATCGCGATCGGCCGGTCGCCGTAGTTACGCGCCGGGAGGCGGGCTCGCGAGACCGTCGAAGTCGTCGTCGGCGCTCGGGCGTTCCGGCGCCGAGGCGGTGTCGCGCATCATGAACGCCCGCGGGCTTTCTCCGAACGCGCGCCGGAACATCGCCGAAAACGCGCTTTGGCTTTGATACCCGAGCTCATGTGCGATCTGCGAAAGCGCTCGGCCTCGGTGCAGCAGCGGAATGGCGCGCGCGAGCACGGCCTGCTGACGCCATTGCGAAAAACTCATGCCGAGTTCCTGGCGAAAGAGCCGAGCGACGGTGCGCGTGCTCGCGCCCACGCTCGCCGCCCAGTATTCGAGCGAGTCGGCGTTGCCCGGATCGGCCAGCAGCGCCTCGCATAACGCACGCAGGCGCTTTTCCTTGGGCATGGGAACCGATAGAGGCAAGGGCTCCGAACGCGTGATTTCGTCGAGCGCCAGCGCCCCGAGCAACCGTTCGCGCGGCGCGCTGAGGTCGTCCCCATCGAGCGCGGCGATGACTTCTCGCAGCAATCCTGACATTTCCACGACGCGGCACGCATCGAGTCCCGAGGGCACGACGGATTCGTCGATGTACAACGTGCGCAGATAGGCATCCTCGACGATCACGACTTCGTGCGGCACGTGCGGCGGCACCCAGATCGCCCGAGAGGGCGGCACCATCCATGTGCTGCTCGCCACGCCCAGGCGCATGACGCCCCGCGACGCGTAGGCGAGTTGTGCCCATGCGTGCATGTGCATCGCGATGCGCTCTCCGGCCGGCATCGGGCGCGCCCGCACGCGAATCGGATGCGTGGGGGTCGGCGCAAATTCCGGCGGTATGTCGATGAGACGCACGCGAGCGCTGAGCGTGCGGGAATCCGATTCGTTCGTGTCCATGGCGCGCGGCCGTTGGCGAAATGAAAGACGGCATTACGGTCCGTCGGCGATCGGTATTGTATGGCGCGCCGGATCGCTGCGCCGCGGCAAGCGCGATGCTCGCATCTGCTTTATTCGAGATGCATAATGCGCGTGCCGAGCACCGGCGGTGGGTTACCGTCGGCTCGGCGGCTTGCGCCGGCGAAGTCCAAGATTCCCACGAAATACAGTCGGCGGCGTGCAACCTACATAACAAGGACGAGGGCACATGCGATACGTATTTATTTACGGGACACTTCGGGCGGGCGAGATCAACGACATCGGACAAGCGGCCGCGCGCCATGCCATTGCGGCGCCGCGATTCATCGGGCGCGCGGCCGTCGCCGGGCGCTTGTACGATTTCGGGGAGTATCCGGGGCTCGTGCCGGACGAAGAGGCGGGTCTCGTGCGGGGCGACGTGTACGAAATCGAGGATGCGCTCGTGCCCGTCCTCGACGACATCGAAGGCGTTCATCCGGGCGTCGACAGCTTGTTCAAGTCGCGCGCGATCACCGTTGCCGTGGCAGGGCGGCCGGTGGCGTGTTTCTTCTATCCCGTCGACGACGCATCGGTCCAAGGCCGCACGCGCATCGAGGCCGGCGATTGGGTCAGTTATCGCCTAGCGCGCGACGGTATCGCCGCGCTCCAGTACGGCAGTTGATCTTGGCCGCGCATGCACGCTCGACCGTTCGTGCGTGCATGGGCCAGGGGCCGAGCATCGGCCGGGCTGCTCCCACATAGAATGCCGCCGCACGACCGCACGACCGCACGACCGCACGACCGCACGACCGCACGACCGCACCCGCGCAGCGCAGCGCAACGCAACGCAACGCAACGCAACGACGGCCCGGCGCGTCATCGAACGGGGCCGTCGTGCGGTTTCTCCGTGCTTACACTTCCTCGTACAGCGGCAACGTCAGGAATTCGGTGAACGTTTCGGCCGTCGACATCTGCTCGAAGATTTTCGCGGCGCGGTCGTACGACTGCGTGTCGCCGCTTACCGTTTCCTTCACTTTCGGCAACTCCTCGGCGATGAGGGCGCGCACGAGTTCGGCCGTCACTTTACGGCCGTCCTCGAGCTTGCCCTTCGGCGAACGGATCCACTGCCACACTTGCGAGCGCGAGATCTCCGCCGTCGCCGCATCCTCCATGAGGTTGTGGATCGGCACGCAGCCGTTGCCCGCCAGCCATGAGCCGAGATAGTGAATGCCGACATTGATGTTGTTGCGCAAACCCGTTTCGGTGATCGGCGTTTCGGGGCGGAAATCGAGCAGATCGGTAGCCGTAACCTGAACGTCGTCGCGTTGCTTGGCGATTTGGTTCGGCTTGTCGCCAAGTACGCTCGCGAATTCTTCCATCGCCACCGACACGAGACCCGGGTGCGCGACCCAGCCGCCGTCATAGCCGTCGGTCGCATCGCGCTTCTTATCGGCGCGCACGCCGGCCATCGCCTTCTCGTTCGCGGCCGGGTCGCTCTTGATCGGAATCAAGGCGCTCATGCCGCCGATCGCCGGCGCGTTGCGCTTGTGACAAGTCTTGAGCAGTTGCAGTGCGTACGCCCGCATGAACGGCACGGTCATCGTGATTTGCGAGCGATCGGCGAGGCAGAAATCCTTGTCGCTCTTGAACTTCTTGATCGCGGAAAAGATGTAGTCCCAGCGGCCGGCATTGAGGCCCGCACTGTGTTCGCGCAGTTCGTAGAGGATCTCGTCCATCTCGAACGCGGCGAGGATCGTCTCGATCAACACCGTGGCGCGAATCGTCCCGCGCGGCAAGCCGATCGCTTCCTGTGCGGCGACGAAGATATCGTTCCACAAGCGCGCCTCCAGATGGCTCTCCATCTTCGGCAGATAAAAGTAAGGACCGCTGCCGCGCGCGAGCAACTCCTTGGCGTTATGGAACAAGAAGAGCGCGAAATCGAAGATGCCGCCGGAGACGCGTTCGCCGTCGACCGTCACATGCTTCTCGTCGAGGTGCCAGCCGCGCGGACGCACGAGAAGCGTCGCGATCTTTTCGTTGAGCGCGTAGGTCTTGCCGTTTTGCTCGAGCGAGATCGTGCGGCGAACGGCGTCCTTCAGATTCAGTTGGCCCGTGATTTGATTGCGCCAGTTCGGCGTGTTCGAATCCTCGAAGTCGGTCATGTACGCGTCCGCGCCGGAATTCAACGCGTTGATGATCATCTTGCGCTCGACGGGGCCCGTAATTTCCACGCGACGGCACTCGAGATCCTTCGGGAGCGCCGCGATCTTCCAGTCGCCTTCGCGTACCGCCTTCGTCTGCGCGAGAAAATCGGGGCGCTCGCCCGCGTCGAGCCGCCTCGTGCGTTCGGCGCGCGCCTGCAGCAGTTCCTTGCGGCGCGCTTGGAACGCGCGGTGCAGATCGGCGACGAGGCTCAAAGCGTCGAGCGTCAAGATCGTCTCGAAGCCGGGCTCGATCGCACCGGTGATTTGCATGCCTTGGGGCAAAGACAGCGTATTGGCCATGGAAAGTCTCCTTTGGTCGGTCAGATGGCAAAGTACAGGCGACGACATCGCGCACCCGGGCTGTGGCGCGCGATGTCGTCGCTTCAATCTTTTTCTGCTTGCGTTAGCGTGCGCACGAATTCGACGAGCTCGGACATGCTCTGCCCGGTGCCGCGCGGCTTCGATTCGAGTTCTTCCAGCGGCGCGCCGGTGCGATTGATCCAAAACGTCGTATAGCCGAACCAGCCGGCGCCAGCGACGTCCCAGCCGTTCGACGAAACGAAAACGATCTCGCGCGCGCTCGCATCGAATGCTTGCGTGCCGAGCGCATACGCGGCGGGGGCCGGCTTGTACGCGCGGACGGCATCGACGGACAAGACGCGATCGAACAGATCCGCGATGCCGGCGCTCTTGACCGCCACCTCGAGCATGCGCGGGTTGCCGTTCGACAAGATGGCGAGGCGAAGCGGCCGTCCGTCTTGGGCTTCAGTCATGGCGCGTAGAGCGCGCAGGGCCGGCGCCGCATCTGGAAATGCCGAGAGGCACGCGTATTGATCCATGAGCCGCTTTTCGCCGCCGGCGTCGAGCGGCAAGCGCAACCGGCGCGCGGCGTAGCGCAGCGCATCGAGCGTGAGGTCGCTGAACGGCTTGTAGTGCGAGCCATTCACGTCGGCCAACGTGCGCAGTTGCGAATATTCGATTTGCTTCAAACGCCAAAGCTGAGAAAGGGCATCGCCCTGGCCGGGGAAAAGCTGTTCGGCCGCCGCGACGACCGAGTGAACGTCGAAGAGCGTGCCGTACGCGTCGAACAGCACCGCTTGGGGAAAACGTCGTGACGATGTCGACATGGCCGTTGAGCTCCTATTGCGGTCTTTGACAGATCCGGACCGTATTTTATTTGTGACTTGATGGGCTAAAAAATGGGCTCATGGTCACTTTATCTTTGACTTTTTCGTACATAATCGTGCGATCGATCGTTTTTCAGGAGTGCGCTCGTGTCGCGATTCAAGCAAATCGAGACGTTCGTGGCCGTCGCGGCGAAGGGCAGCCTGTCGGCCGCCGCGCAAGCCGAAGGCGTCGCGCCGGCTGTCATCGGCCGTCGGCTGGACGCGCTCGAGGAACGGCTCGGGGTGAAGCTGCTCGTGCGAACCACGCGCAAGCTCACGCTGACGTTCGAAGGCTCGGCGTTCTTGGAAGACTGCCAGCGGATCGTCAACGACATGCAGAACGCCGAGGCCAGCGTGTCGGCCGGCGGCGTGAAGGCGAGCGGGCACGTACGCGTATCGGCGCCGGCCGGTTTCGGCCGCAAGCACGTGGCGCCGCTGATTCCCGATTTCTCGTCGGCTCATCCGGAGGTCTCGGTCGCCCTCGATCTGTCGGACCGCATGGTCGATCTCGTCAACGAAGGCTTCGATTGCGCTGTCCGCTTCGGTGAGCTGCCCGATTCGTCGCTCGTCTGCCTGCGCCTCGCCGAGAATCGCCGCGTATGCGTGGCCGCGCCGGCGTATCTGGAGCGCCGCGGTACGCCCCGTACGCTTGCGGACCTCGCTCACCACAACTGCCTTGCGCTCGCGGCGGGCGTCAATCAGCAGCGCGGCTGGACGTTTCAGCAGGACGGCAGGATCGTGTCGATCAAGGTGTCGGGCACGCTCGAGTGCTCGGACGGGGCCGTCCTGCACGATTGGTGCTTGGCGGGGCATGGGCTCGCATGGCGCTCGTCCTGGGAGGCGGGCGAGGACATCGCGGCAGGGCGGCTCGTGACGGTGCTCGACGCCTTCGCGGCGCCGCCGATCGGCATCCATGCCGTGTTCCCGCAACGCCGGCATTTGCCGTTGCGAGTGCGATTGTTCCTCGATTTCCTCAAGCATACCTACGAGCGCCCGGGCTACTGGCAGTAACGACCGGTCGTGAGCGGACGCGCGAGCCTCGCGGGTTTCCGATATTCGGACTGACCCGAGGCGGGCCGCGAGCGCCTGCCGCACCGCACTACAATCAGATGAACGAGCTCGCGCCGCCGCGCGCGATGCCGCCGATCCGCCGCGTGCGGCGGTTGCTTTGTCGACGAGGGAGGCGCCATGTTCAAGCACATCCTGGTCCCGACCGACGGTTCCGAGTTGTCGCAAAAGGCGATCGACGGCGCGATCGATCTTGCCCGCTCGGTCGGTGCGCGCATCACTGCTTATGCTTGCCTGCCGCAGTATCCGTATTCGCCGTTTTCCGAAGTGGTGGTCGAGCCGCCCGCCGATTTCCAGCAGCGCAGCGAGCGCGAAGCGCGCGAGCATCTCGATGAAGTCGAGCAGGCGGCGCGGCGCGCGGGCGTTGCATGCTCGAGCCAAACGAGCGTGCACCCGTCGCCGTATCTCGGCATCATCGAAGCGGCCGAGCATGGGGGGTGCGACGTCATCTTCATGGCGTCGCACGGCCGCAAGGGGTTGGGCAGCTTGTTGATCGGCAGCGAGACGCAGCGCGTGCTCACGCATACGAAGATTCCCGTTATCGTGTACCGCTGATTGCCGTTCGCCCCTCGGACGGATCGCCCCCAAACGTCGGGCCCCGCATGCATCGCGCATGCGGGGCCCGCGTCCTCCCTGGTCCCCTGTGCCTGTCCGATTATTTACGCGACCTTTTTGGCGTCGAAGAACTGTTCGTCCTCGGTCGAGCCGTGCAATGCCGTCGTCGAGGCTTCGCGCTCTACCGTTTGCGTCACGGCGTCGAAATAGCCCGTGCCCACTTCGCGCTGATGCTTGACGGCCGTGAAGCCCTTGTCGGCGGCGGCGAACTCGGCTTGCTGCAGCTCGACGAACGCGCTCATTTGCGAACGCGCATAGCCGTGCGCGAGGTTGAACATCGAGTAGTTGAGCGCATGGAAGCCCGCGAGCGTGATGAACTGGAACTTGTAGCCCATCGCGCCCAATTCCTTCTGGAATTTCGCGATCGTCGCATCATCGAGGTTCTTCTTCCAGTTGAACGACGGCGAGCAGTTGTACGAAAGCAGCTTGCCGGGGAACTGTTTGTGGATGGCTTCGGCGAACTTCTTCGCGTATTCGAGATCGGGCTTGCCCGTTTCGCACCAGATCATGTCGGCATACGGCGCATAGGCGAGACCACGCGAAATCGCTTGCTCGAGGCCCGGCTTCGTGCGGAAAAAGCCTTCGACCGTACGCTCGCCCGTGAGGAACGGACGATCGTTTTCGTCGACGTCCGACGTGATGAGATCGGCTGCTTCCGCATCCGTGCGAGCAATGAGCACCGTCGGCACGCCGCAGACGTCGGCCGCCAAACGAGCCGCCGTCAGCTTCGCGACGTTTTCGCGCGTGGGCACGAGAACCTTGCCGCCCATATGGCCGCACTTTTTCACCGATGCCAATTGGTCTTCGAAGTGCACGCCCGATGCGCCTGCTTCGATCATCGCCTTCATCAGTTCGAACGCGTTGAGCACGCCGCCGAACCCGGCTTCGGCATCGGCCACGATCGGGGCAAAGAAGTCGACGTAGCCCTCGTCACCCGGGTTCTTGCCTTCGGACCATTGGATCTGATCGGCACGCGTGAGCGTGTTGTTGATGCGCTTGACCACGAGCGGCACCGAATTCGCCGGATACAGCGATTGATCCGGATACATTTCGCCGGCGACGTTCGCATCGCCCGCCACTTGCCAGCCCGACAGGTAGATGGCCTTGAGACCGGCCTTCACTTGCTGCATCGCCTGGTTGCCTGTCAGCGCGCCCAGGGCGTTGACGAACGGCTCGTTGTTGACGAGCGCCCACAGCTTTTCCGCGCCGCGCTTCGCGAGCGTGTGCTCGGCTTGCAACGAGCCGCGCAGACGCACGACGTCTTCGGCGGTGAAGCCGCGCTTGATGCCTTTCCAACGCGGATCGGCTTCCCATTGCTGTTGAAGTTGCTGTGCTTGCTGTTGGCGTGACATGGTGGGCTCCTTGTTGCCTATGTAAGTCAGTAGGTGATCTCGCTGTTGCGCTTGGCGGGGCGCGAACTCTTATATAAGAGTCTAGGCAAACCGAGGCTTGTCGAATAGGTGCTGGCGAACGTTTTCGGAATCTAATAAATCGATAAAAATCAATAAGTTGATTGAGCTATTTCAAGATGAGAAACGACGTTTTTCATCTTGCAACGCCTGGCGTTGTGCCACGCAGCACAGATTTTTACGACGCAAAAGGTCTTTTCGTATCGTGAAATTGGGGCGCTATTGCACCAGCGCGCTAGAAGACGGAGCGGCTGTCGGCAAAAACAAAGGGCAAAAAAGAACCGGTGCAATCCCAGGGGAATTGCACCGGTTTCGCGAGCGGCAGGCCGCGCCGGCCTGCGCAAGGGATGGCGCCGCGTTAGGCGCTGCTAGGCTTAGGCGCTGCTAGGCGTCAACCGCTGCGACGTGCGCCGCGTTGGCTGTCGCTGCGGCGGCCTTGATAACCGTCACGCGAGCCGAAACCCTCGCGCGAACCGTAGCCGTCGCGCGAGCCGCTCGACGAACGGCCGCTCCAGCCTCCGTTGCCGCGCTTTTCGCCGTTGCCGCGCGGGGCGCCGTTCGAGCTGTTCGAACCGTTCGAGCCGAAACGCCGGCCGCCGTTGCCGCCCGGACGGCCGCGGCCATTGCCCGTGCGCGGAGGCGGCGCTTTGCGCGGCTCGAAGCCTTCGATGACGTTCACGGGCAACGGCGCGCGAACGAAGCGCTCGATGCGCTTGAGCGCGCCTTGTTCCGCGTGATGCACGAGGCTCACCGCGATGCCCGAGCGTCCCGCGCGGCCCGTGCGGCCGATGCGATGGACGTAGTCTTCGGCGAACTTCGGCAGATCGTAGTTGAACACGTGCGTGATGCCGGGGATGTCGATGCCGCGCGCAGCAACGTCGGTCGCCACGAGCACTTGCACGCGGCGCTCGCGCAACGCACGGATCGTGCGGTTGCGCGCGCCTTGCGGCAAATCGCCATGCAGCGCGGCCGAGGAAAAGCCCGCGTCGGCCAAGCGGCCGGCCAGTTGATCGGCGTCGCTTTTCGTCGCCGTGAATACGATGGCCTGATCGAGCGCCGAATCGCGCAGCAGGTGATCGAGCAGTCGATCCTTGTGATCGCGGTCGTCGACGTAGTGGACAGTCTGCGCGATGTTGGCGCGCGATTCCATTCGATGAGCGATCTCGATGCGTTCCGGATCCTTCAGCAGACGGTTGGTCAGCGAGCCGATCTTGCCGTCGAGCGTGGCCGAGAACAGCATCGTTTGACGCGTGGCGGGCGTGGCCGCCACGATCGTTTCGATATCGTCGATGAAGCCCATGTCGAGCATGCGGTCGGCTTCGTCGAGCACGAGCATGAGCAATTGGGACAGATCGATACGGCCACGTTCGAGGTGATCGAGCAGGCGGCCCGGCGTCGCAACGAGAATCTCGGGATTCTTGGCGAGCAGCATCAACTGCTGGCCGTATGCGACGCCGCCGAGGATGCTGACCGTGCGCAGCCGGCGCAGGTGTTTGCCGTACGTCGATGCGGCCGTCGTCACTTGCATGGCCAATTCACGCGTGGGCGTGAGCACGAGCAGGCCCGGGCGTGCGACGGGCGGGCCGCGGCGCGGACGACGATCGCCGCCGGCTTCGCGCGGCTCGCGCGGCTGCGCGGCTTGCGTCTTTTGCATTTGAGCGAAACGCTCGATGGCGGGCAGCATGAACGCCGCGGTCTTGCCGGAGCCGGTCGGGCTCGAAACGAGCAGATCGCGACCTGCGATGGCTGCCGGAATGGCGCGCTGCTGCACCGGCGTGGGCGCGGCGTAACCGGCCGCCGTCAGCGCCGAGACGATCTCGGGCGACAAACCCAGCGAGGCGAAGGTGGGACCAGCCGGCGTTTCGACGGCCGGCTCTTGCGAGGCGGGGGCGTCGGTATCGATGCCGAGCGCGAGATCGGCGACAGCGTTCAACGGGCTGGAATGAAGACTCGAAGTCATGAGAATCCTAAGGAGACGGCACATAAAGGCGTCGGCGCCAATCGGCATACCCAAGTCTTCGGATTCAGCATGCAAGAGGGCACGCGAGCAAATCGCAAAACGGGGGCAGCTCGCGAATCGGTGCGAGCTTTTCGTTAGAAGCTGTATCGGATACGGGACGCCGGTATGGCGCCGCCGTCAGCCTGGTATGAGACGGCCCGTCAAGGCCTAGGCGGAAGGGGACAGGTTCTAAACTAGATTGGAGCAAAACGCTACGGTGCGCGCCACAGACCGGTTTGAGGCCGGCAGGTGTCGCGCAGGCCGCATTATAGGGGTTTTTGCTGCAGCGCGCCAGAGGGAGATTCAGTAGTCGACAACCGGGCGCGGGCCCGGCTTCGCTACGGGCGGTGCCGTCGTCGGGCGCCACGCGGCGCCCCGGGTGCCGGCGCTTAGCTCGCCTCGCCGTTTTTCAGCGATTCGACGAGTTCCACGTACTGTTGCTTCGCGACGTCCTGCTCGGTCCCTTTCAGCGAGGCCCACGCGTCGTACTTGTATTTGCCCACGATATCGGCGAACCCGGGCTTGTCGCCGTGGACGTCGCCTTCGGTGGCTTGCTTGAACAGGGCGTATAGGCGCAGCAGCGTCATATTGCCGGGTTTTTCGGGCAGCGCTTTGACATCCACCTGGGCTTGCTCGAACTGCGAATCGACTTGACTCATGTGCTTTCTCCGGTGCGAAACGGTAGGGCCGCCGATCATAACAAGCGATCTCGTCCGAAAAATCGAGCGATGCTTCCAAACGCGAAACGCACGAGCCCGATGCGACGGCGCAGCGATCGGCGCGCCGCATACGAGCGGCGGGGCGGTGTACGAGCCGCATTACAATAGCGCCCATGACATCAACCGTGCTGCTTGCTCTCGATACATCGACCGAATTTTGCTCGGTCGCGTTGCTCCGCTCCGATGCCGCCCCGACTGGCTCGGACGCAGCCCTTACGCGCGTTTGGACTCGCCACGAAGCGACGGGCGCGGTTTCCAGCACGCGGGTGCTGCCGGCCGTGCGCGAGTTGTTCGACGAGGCGGGCCTCGCGCTCTCGCAATGCCATGCCGTCGCGTTCGGCGCCGGCCCGGGCTCGTTCACGGGCTTGCGCACGGCCACCGGCATCGCGCAGGGCCTCGCATTCGGCTTGGGTGTGCCCGTCGTGCCTATCAGTACGCTGCAAATCTGCGCCGAGCAAGCGCGCATGCGCGATCCGTCGATCGCGCGCGTGCTGGCCGTGCTCGACGCGCGGATGGACGAAGTGTATTGGGCCGACTACGCATGGGATGCGCCCGCCGGCGAATGGCGAACGTTGACGCCGCCTTCGCTGAGCGCGCCCGATACGCTCGTTGCGCCAGAAACGCCGTTCGCGCTTGCCGGCAATGCCGCGCGCGCGTTCGGGGCGCGGCTCGCCGTCGCCGAGCGAGCTGCGATCGTCGATCACGACGCGCTGCCGCACGCGCAGCCCCTTGCTTGGGCGGCGTTACGCGCCTACCGCGCCGGCCGCACGGTCGCTGCCGAGTTGGCCGCGCCCGAGTACGTGCGCGACAAGGTCGCGCAGACCACGGCGGAGCGCCTCGCGCAGCGCGCGGCGCAAGGCGGCCGGGAGGCGCGATGAGCGGTGTGCTGCTGGCGGACCGTTATATGTCGCCGATGACGGAGGCCGATCTCGACGAGGTCGCCGCCGTCGAGTGCGAGGCGTACGAATTCCCGTGGTCTCGCGGCAACTTCGAGGATTCTCTGCGCAACGGCTACTTCGGCCTCTGCATGAGGCACGTGACCGGCGTGCTGATCGGCTATTGCGTGCTGATGCCCGTCGTCGACGAGATGCATCTGCTGAACCTGTGCGTCGCGCCTCAAGCCCAAGGAACGGGCGCCGGCCTGACGCTGCTGCGCGAGGCCATGCGCATCACGCGCGGCAAGCAGTTGAGCGGCTTGCTGCTGGAAGTGCGGCCTTCCAATGTGCGTGCGCTGCGGCTTTACGAGCGTTTCGGGTTCGAGACGATCGGGCGGCGGAAAAACTATTACCCGGCGCGGCGGCACGGCCGCGAAGATGCGCTCGTCATGCGCTATACGTTCAAGGAGGGCGACGATGGCGCTCGATGAAGCCGCGCTGGAGACATTCGGTCTCGCAACGATGTGGGTGCGGCGCGGCGCGACGATCGGCCGCGAAGCGTGGGCCGCCGAAGCGAAGCCCGAGAGCAGTGAATGGGCCACCGACGGGCCTTCGAGGGGCGAGCATGCGAGGGTTGAGCCTGCAACGATCGAGTCTGTGAGCGTTGCCCCTGCGACGGCGCCGCCTGTCAGGACCGGACCGGCGGCGCGCGGCGAGCCGGCTGTGGCGGCCCTCGATTGGGATGCGCTCGAAGCGCGCGTTTCCGCCTGCGAGCGTTGCCGTCTGTGCGAGAAGCGCACGAACACGGTATTCGGCGTTGGCGATCGTGCCGCCGATTGGATGCTGATCGGAGAAGGCCCCGGGGAAAACGAGGACAAGCAGGGCGAGCCGTTCGTCGGCCAGGCCGGCAAACTGCTCGACAGCATGTTGCGCGCGCTGACGCTCGCCCGCGGCGAAAACGTCTACATCGCTAACGTCGTCAAGTGTAGACCACCGGGCAACCGCAACCCCGAGCCCGACGAAGTGGCGCAGTGCGAACCTTACCTCCAGCGGCAAGTGGCGCTCGTCAAACCGAAGCTCATCATCGCGCTCGGCCGCGTGGCGGCGCAAAACCTGCTCAAGACCGACGCGAGCATTTCGTCGTTGCGGGGCCGTGTGCATCGCTATGAAGACGTCCCGGTCATCGTGACCTACCATCCTGCCTACTTGCTGCGCAGCTTGCCCGACAAAGCCAAGGCCTGGGTCGATCTGTGCCTCGCGCATGACACGTATCGCCAGGCCTTAGCCGAGCAGCAGGCGGCGCGATGAGCGCGATCGAGCCGGCCGCCGCTCCTGCCGCCGCGCTCGATGCGTTGCTCGATGGCTTGTCCGACCCTGCCGTGCGCGATTTAGCCTGGCTGCTTTTCAGCGCACCGCTGCTGCGCGCGCAGCCGCCGGCGGGGGAATTGGCCGATGCGTTCGAAAGCGCCGATGAAGCCGCAGCCACGGTCGCCTGGCTTCTCGCCCTGGACCGTGACCCGCGCCCGCTCGCGCAGGCCCTTGCGGCGACGCGCATCGTGAGGCTCGGCCGCTATGCCGAATGCTTGCTCGCATACTTTCTCCAGTACGGTCCCGCGGCGCGGCTCGTTGCCGCGAACGTCCCGCTGCGGCTGGCAGGACGCACGATCGGCGAATGCGATTTCCTCGTCGAAACGGCGAGCGGGCATCGCCTGCATTGGGAACTGGCCGTCAAATGCTATCTGCACGCGGGCGGCGAACGCGCGGAGTTGGCCGATTATGTCGGCCCGAATCTTCAAGACCGTTTCGATCTCAAACGCGCGCATTTGCTCGGCCATCAACTGCCGCTATCCGCGCGCGAAGAGTTCGCGGCGTTGGGGCACACGGGGCCGTGGCAGGCGCAGATGTTCGTCAAGGGCTGGCTCTTCTACCGATGGCGCGAATCGTCGTCGGTCGCGCCGGCCGTCGAGCCGACGCATCACCGTGGCTTTTGGGTGACCCGAGACGAATGGACGGCGTTTTGCGCTACGCGTGCGCAGGCCCGGTGGATGGTTTTACCGCGCCTGGCGTGGCTTGCTCCCCGGCCGGCGATTGCCGAGGCGGATGCCGGCACGTCCGGCCTCTCGGCGGCTGCCCCGCTGGCCGAGCGGCTAGCGCTGCAAAGCGGTCCGACGATGGTCGGCGCGTTCGAACAGGAGCGCACGGGCCTCGGGCGTTGGCGCGAAATGGAGCGAGGGTTCGTCGTCCCTGACGAGTGGCCGGAGCAGGCAAGGGCGTTTGCTCGTCACCACCAGCGATGAAAATGGTGCAGCGGCCCGACGCCGGTGCCCACCTGCAAGCGCACGCTCTCGCGCAGCGCTTCGGTGAGATAGGCTTTAGCGTCGGTGACGGCGCCGATCCAATCCGGCCGCTGGACGATCAGCGCCGCAATGGCCGCCGAGAGCGTGCATCCCGTCCCGTGCGTATGCTTGATCGCGACGCGGGCCGCACTGAGGCGGTGGCTGCCCGTCTCGTCGATCAGCCAATCGGGGCTTTGCTCACCGCCCAAATGGCCGCCCTTCATCAACACGGCGCGGGCGCCGAGCGCGCGCAGCGCCTCGCCGTGCCGTTGCATCTGCACTTCGTCGGTTGCGCGTGCGGGGGCGCCGACGAGCGCGGCGGCTTCGTCGAGATTGGGGGTGACGAGCCCGGCCAGCGGCAGTAATTCGTCGCGTAGGGCGGCGACGGCGTCGGGCGTAAGCAGTGCGTGCCCGTTCTTGGACAGCATCACGGTGTCGAGCACGATCCGGGGCGGACGATGCCGGCGCAGCGCGTCGGCCACGGCGCGCACGATGCCCGCATTGGCGAGCATGCCGATCTTCACGGCGTCGATGCGGATGTCGTCGAAGACGGCGTCGAGTTGCGCCGAGACGAATTCGGCGTCGGGCGCGTGGACGGCGCGCACGCCATGCGTGTTTTGCGCGGTCAACGCCGTGACGACGCTCGCGCCGTAGACGCCGAGCGCCGAAAACGTCTTCAGATCGGCTTGGATGCCGGCCCCGCCGCCGGAGTCGGAGCCGGCGATCGTGAGAACATTGGCAATGGCGCGGGACATGGCGAGCGAAGCGGCCGCAAGGCCGCTGTGAGGGTCAGTGCTTCGATTCGCCGATCAGCGCGACGGAATCGAAGGCGCGTTGATTGGCCTGATGGCGGCGCATGACGAGCCACATCATGAGGCAAACGAATGTGCCGAACAGAACGATGACGACGGAGACCGGCACGTCGAGCCAAACCAGCACCGCGTACAGGCACAGCATGACGAGCACCGAAAGATTCTCGTTGAAATTCTGCACGGCGATCGAGTGGCCGGCCGAAAGCAGGACGTGGCCGCGATGCTGCAGCAGGGCGTTCATCGGCACGACGAAAAAGCCCGAAAGCGCGCCGACGATCATCAAAAAGAGATACGCGATGATGAGATAGCCGGGAACATGCACGCGGCCGAAGTAAAAGCCCCAATTCGGCGGAATGAGATGGCGCGTATAGAACGCCATCAGCATGACGGCGATGCCCATCATGATGCCGACGGGCAGCACCGTCAGCGACTTCTTCAGCGGCACGCGGGCCGCGGCGTACATCGCGCCGCCGGCCACGCCGACAGCGACGATCGCCTGCAGGATCGCCCCTTCGGACAACGACATGCCGAGCGACACCTCCGCCCACTTCAGCACGATGAACTGCAGCGTGGCGCCGGCGCCCCAAAACAGCGTCGTGACGGCGAGTGAAATTTGTCCAAGCTTGTCGCGCCAGAGCGTGAGGAAGCAATCGGCAAAATCCGTAATGAGCCGGATCGGCCCATGCTGCTGTTTGGGGTAGCGCGCCCCGGTATCGGGAATACGCAGATTGAAGAGGGCGGCGGTGACGTAAATCACCATGATGACGACCATGGCGGCTTCGGCGGGCGTCGCGACGAACGGTAACCGGTGCTTGAGCACGTGCGCGGCGATATGCGGGCTGATCAACGCGCCGCCGAGCACCGTGCCGAGGATGATCGACGCGACGGTCGTGCCTTCGATCCAGCCGTTGGCGGCGACGAGCCGCTCGGGCGGCAAAAGCTCGGTCAAGATGCCGTACTTCGCCGGCGAGTAGGCCGCGGCGCCGAAGCCCACGATGCCGTACGCCGCGAGCGGGTGAGCGCCGACCAGCATGAAGATGCAGCCCACGATCTTGATCGTATTCGTCGCGAACATGACGCGCCCCTTCGGGCGGGAATCGGCGAAAGCGCCGACGAAGGCGGCGAGCACGACGTACGACAGGACGAAGAACAGCTTGAGCAGCGGCGTCATCCAGTTCGGGGCATGGAGATCTTTGAGCAGGGCAATGGCGGCGATCAGAAGGGCGCTATCGGCCAGCGACGAAAAAAACTGCGCGGCCATGATGGAGTAAAAACCTTTTTTCATCTGATGCGTTGCGGTCCTTTGCGGCGCGTCCTCCCCGGACGCGTCTGACGCGTTAGGACTTAGGCCGTTCGAAATGGGTTGTGCGCACGGCTTTATATCACGAAAATAGGTGCCTTCGGACTGCCGGCGCGCCGCCCGAACGGCGCGCGGCCCGGCTGCGCGGCCGAAAAAACGCGCCATCCCATCACGAATGCCTCGTGCTTCATACGAAAACGTCATGCCGCGCCCGCTTCTCGCCACCATCCACACCGCAGCGTTAGCCAACAATCTTGCTGTGGCCCGCCGCCATGCGCCCAACTCCAAGGTATGGGCCGTCGTCAAGGCCAATGCATATGGCCATGGGCTCGCCCGGGCGTTCCCGGGGCTGCGCGCCACCGACGGCTTCGGCCTGCTCGATCTCGAAGAAGCCGTGAAGCTTAGGGAGCTCGGCTGGGCGGGCCCCATTCTTCTGCTCGAAGGCTTCTTTCGTCCGACGGACATCGACGTCATCGACCGCTACAGCCTGACCACGAGCGTGCACAGCGACGAGCAGCTGCGCATGCTCGAAATGGCGCGCCTGTCCAAGCCTATCAACATTCAGCTGAAGATGAACAGCGGGATGAACCGGCTCGGCTATACGCCGGACAAGTTCCGCGCGGCATGGGAGCGCGCCCGCGCCTGTCCCGGCATCGGCCAAATCGTGCTCATGACCCATTTTTCCGATGCGGACGGCGAGCGGGGGATCGAGCACCAACTGGACGCGTTCGAGCGAGGCGCCGAAGGGATAGCCGGGGCGCGGAGCCTGTCCAACTCGGCGGCCACGCTCTGGCATCCGCGGGCTCACTTCGATTGGGTGCGGCCGGGCATCATTCTCTACGGCGCCTCGCCGTCGGGCGTCACTTCGGCCATCGATGGCGTGGGCCTGCAACCGGCCATGACGCTCTCCTCCGAGCTTATCGGTGTGCAAACGCTGGTAAAGGGCCAGACCGTGGGCTATGGATCGTCCTTTACGGCCCCTGGGCCCATGCGCATCGGCGTGGTGGCCTGCGGCTACGCCGACGGCTATCTGCGCTGCGCTCCGGAGGGCACCCCGATCGTCGTCGACGGCGTGCGCACACGCCTCGTCGGCCGCGTGTCGATGGATATGCTGACGGTGGATTTGACGCCGTGTCCGGCGGCGAACGTCGGCTCGCGCGTCGAGTTGTGGGGCGCGCAACTGCCTATCGACGATGTGGCGCGGGCCTGCGGCACGATCGGCTACGAGCTCATGTGCGCCGTCGCGCAGCGCGTGCCTGTGCTGGCCGAATAAGCCGCGGGCTGCTTCGATTATTTCTATTTCTGCGATTGCGATCAAAAGAAGACGGTTAAGGACCGCGCGTGGCGAAACAAAAAACGGCTTACACCTGTACCGAGTGCGGCGGTCAAACGCCGAAGTGGCAAGGGCAATGTCCCTCGTGCAACGCCTGGAACACCCTCGTCGAAACGGTCGCGCCGAGTGCGGGCGCCCATCGTTTTCAATCGCTCGCGAAGAGCGCGCCCGTGCAGAGGCTGGCCGACATCGAGGCGGCGGACGTACCGCGTTTCTCGACAGGCATCGGCGAATTCGATCGCGTGCTCGGCGGCGGGTTCGTCGCGGGCGGGGTCGTGCTGATCGGCGGCGACCCCGGCATCGGCAAATCGACGTTGCTCTTGCAATCGCTGGCGTCGCTTTCGCAAGAGCGGCGTGCGCTCTATATCAGCGGCGAGGAATCGGCGGCGCAGATCGGCCTGCGCGCGCAGCGCTTGGCGCTGCTCGAGCCCGGCTCGCGCGCGGCCGACCTCATGCTGCTCGCCGAAATCCAGCTCGAAAAGATTCAAGCTGCGATCGAGGCCGAGAAGCCGGATGTCGCCGTCGTCGACTCGATTCAAACGGTCTACTCCGATGCGCTGACCTCGGCGCCCGGTTCCGTTGCGCAGGTACGCGAATGCGCGGCGCAACTCACGCGCATCGCCAAGCAGTCGGGCACGACAGTCGTCATGGTCGGGCACGTGACCAAGGAAGGCAGCTTGGCCGGCCCGCGCGTGCTCGAGCACATCGTCGACACCGTCTTGTACTTCGAAGGGGACACGCACTCGTCGTACCGGCTCGTGCGCGCGTTCAAGAACCGCTTCGGCGCCGTAAACGAACTCGGCGTGTTTGCGATGACCGAGCGAGGGCTGCGCGGCGTCGCGAATCCTTCGGCGCTCTTTTTGTCGCAGCATGAGCAAATCGTGCCGGGTTCGTGCGTCCTCGTCACGCAGGAAGGTTCGCGCCCGCTGCTCGTCGAAATCCAGGCGCTCGTCGATACGGCGCACGTGCCCAATCCGCGCCGGCTCGCCGTCGGGCTCGAGCAGAACCGCTTGGCGATGTTGCTGGCCGTGCTGCACAGGCATGCCGGCATTGCATGCTTCGATCAAGACGTTTTCTTGAACGCCGTCGGCGGCGTAAAGATCGCCGAGCCGGCGGCGGACCTCGCGGTGCTTCTCGCCATTCACTCGTCGATGCGCAACAAGCCCTTGCCCAAGGGCTTGATCGTGTTCGGAGAAGTGGGCCTTGCCGGCGAAATTCGGCCGTCGCCGCGCGGGCAGGAGCGGTTGAAGGAAGCGGCGAAACTCGGCTTTACCGCCGCGCTGATACCGAAAGCGAACGCGCCTAAGCAGGCGATCGATGGGCTGCAAGTGATCGCGGTGGAGCGCATCGAACAAGCGATCGATCGGATCAAGGAGCTCGAGTAGGCTCGCGGGCCGCGACACGAATGCTATCGTTTCGCCCGGTCCAGTATCCGCCGTTCGAGCTTCGCCGTTGGCTCTAAAACGGCCGCGGTGTGGCAAGTTACGCTTCGGCGTCCGGCTTGAACAGGACGTGATTACGCGCTTCCTCGACCGTCAGCACCGGGGAGACGCAGCAATCGAGCGGCTCCAGCCTTTCGACCCATGCATCGAGCCGTTGCATGGCGAAGTGTTCGGCGAGCTCGCGCGTCAGCGCAACGGCGTCGGCGCCCCCGATCGCCTGGCCCAACGTCCAATGGCGCGATGCCCAATCAGGCCGCCCCAGCGCACGGCACAACCTTTCCCAGAATTTCAATTCGAGCGCGCCGACGGCCAGCCAGCGTGCATCGGCTGTTCGATAGACGTTGTAGCAAGGCACGCCGCCGTTGAGCAGGCCGAGCCCGGCGCGCAGTTCATTCGCCGCGCCCGGCATGCCGCTTTCGGCGTTTTCGAGCGTAGCTTGCGCGACGACATTGCTCGCGTGGATCGCGTGCGTCATCGATAAATCGATGAACGAGCCGTCGCCGTCGCGCGACACCTGCCAGAGCGCCGCAAGGATGCGCGTGACGGCCGGCAGCGCGCCGCCCAGCAAGTCGGCGACTTGGATATTGGCGATGACGGGGGCTCCGTCGGGCGTCGCGATCTGATCGAGCACACCTGAGTAGGCGAGGTAGTTGATGTCGTGCCCGGGCCGTTGCGAAAGGGGGCCCTTCGCCCCATAGCCCGTGATGGCGCAGTAGACGAGCTTGGGGTTGACCTTCGCGAGATTCGCGTAGTCGAGTCCCAAACGTTCCATGACACCCGGGCGGAAGCTCTCGACGAGAACGTGCGATTCCCGCACGAGCGCACGCAACACCGTGCGTCCTGTTTCGGTCTTCAAATCGAGCCGCGTTTCGCGCTTGCCGCGATTGACGAGGCGATAAAAGCTACTAGGCACGCCCTTGGCGCGGTCGCGCGGCGCCTGCATCATGACGCGCGCCGGGTCGCCGCTGCCGGGTTCTTCGATCTTTAGCACGTCGGCGCCGAGTTCCGCGAGCCGCAACGTCGCCAGCGGGCCGGGCAGCAAGCGCGTGAGGTCGAGTACGCGCAGGCCGCGCAGCGGAGCATCCGTCGTCAACGTACACCTCCAGTCGATCGTTCCCGGCCAGGCCCCGCGCGAGCGTGCGATGCTTTGCTCGCCGAGCGTGCTAGCCGATCTGTTCCAGTTCCTCGTGCGCGTCGAGCCATTCGGCTTCGAGCGCTTCGAGGCGCGCGGCAACCTCGGCCTGACGCTTCAATGCGTCGGTCAATTTGGTCTTCATGGACGGCTCGTAGCTCGCGGTGTCGGCGACGAACGCGTCGAGCGTCGCCTTTTCCGCATTCAGCCCGTCCATTTCCTTTTCCAGCTTGGCAATACGGGTCTGCAACGGCTTCTTCAACTGAGCGAGCTTTTGGCGTGCCTGAGCCTCCTGCCGCCGCTGATCCTTGCGATTACCCGCGAGCGCGTCGCCATCGCCGGCAAGCTCGGCCGCACCCGCTTGGCTGGCTGCCTTTGCCGCGGCGCGCGTTTCGGCGGCATGCTGAAGGAGCCAATCGCGGTAGTCGTCGAGGTCGCCGTCGAACGGCTGCAGCCTGTGTTTCGCCACGAGCATGAATTGATCGGTCGTCGCGCGCAATAGGTGCCGATCGTGCGAGACGAGAATCAGTGTGCCCTCGAACTGCGCGAGCGCCATCGTCAACGCGTGCCGGGTTTCCAAATCGAGGTGGTTCGTCGGCTCGTCGAGCAGCAGCAAGTTCGGCTTTTGCCAGATGATGAGCGCGAGCGCGAGGCGCGCTTTCTCGCCGCCGGAGAACGGGCCGATCGGCGAACTCGCCATGTCGCCCGAAAAATTGAACCCGCCGAGAAAGTCGCGCAATTCCTGTTCGCGCGTGTCGGGCGCAATCCGGGCGAGATGGGCGAGCGGCGAATCGTCCGGCCGCAAAGTCTCCAATTGATGCTGGGCGAAGTAGCCGATCACGAGGCCGCGCGCCGCACGCATGGAACCTGATAACGGGGCGAGCGTGCCGGCGAGCGTTTTGACGAGCGTGGACTTGCCCTGACCGTTGGCGCCGAGCAGGCCGATGCGCTGGCCGTTCTGCACCGACAGCGTCACGCCGTCGAGGATCGCGATGTCGGTGTCGTCGGCCGCGCGATAGCCGCAGCGCACGTCTTCCATGACGAGCATCGGATTGGGGGCGGCGTCGGGCGTGCGGAACTCGAACGTGAACGGCGAGGCCGCGTGGGCGGGCGCGATCAGCTCCATCTTTTCGAGCGCCTTCATCCGGCTTTGCGCTTGGCGCGCTTTCGTGGCTTTGGCCTTGAAACGGTTGATGAAGCTCTGAAGATGCGCGACGGTTTTTTGCTGTTTCTCGAAGGCGCTTTGCTGCAACGCGAGCTGTTGCGCGCGCAAAATTTCGAACTGCGAGTAGTTGCCTCCGTAGCGCTTCACCTGCCGGTTTTCCAAATGCAGCGTCACGTTGCACACCGAATCGAGGAATTCTCGGTCGTGCGAGATGACGACGAGCGTCCCGGCATAGCGGCCCAGCCAGTCTTCGAGCCAGACGATCGCATCGAGGTCGAGGTGATTCGTCGGTTCGTCGAGAAGAAGAAGGTCGGAACGGCACATCAGCGCTTGCGCCAAATTCAGCCGCATGCGCCAGCCGCCGGAGAAGCTCGCGACGCGCTCGCGCGTCTGGGCGAGCGTGAACCCTAGGCCCAGCAGCAGCGACTCCGCGCGGGCCGGGGCGGTGTAGCCGTCGGCGTCGGCGAAGGCCGCATGTGCGTTCGCGAGGGCCTCGCCGTCGTGGGCCGCTTCCGCCGCGGCGATCTTCGCTTCGATTTCGCGCAGTGCCGTGTCGCCGTCGAGCGCGTATTCAAGCGCCGTTTTTTCGGCGGCCGGCGTTTCCTGCGCGACATGGGCGATGCGCCACGACGGCGGCAGCAGGACATCGCCGGCATCGGCGTGCAGCTCGCCGCGCAGCACGGAAAACAGCGTGGACTTGCCGGCGCCGTTCGCGCCGACGAGCCCGGCCTTCTCGCCCGGGTTCAGCGCGAACGAAGTAGCATCGAAAAGCGGCTTGACGCCGCGGGCGAGACTGAATTGATTGAAACGGATCACGACAGGGCCGGCAGCTCGAAAAGCGCTATTTTAGACGGTGCCTAGTGTCCTGTCCCGCAAGTTCCGTTTAATGGGAAATCGCCCATATGGCCGCCATGTGGCCCGAAAGAAGGCCGCTCGAGGAACAGCCGAATGGGCAATTTCATTCATCGAAGAACTTACGGGACGGAAACACTAGGGCGGCGGCACTTTCGTCTTTCGCATAGACTTCTCGCTTTTCCTTCGGAGGCGCCTCGATGAGCACGCTCTATACGTTTTCGGCCCGCACGCTCGCCGGCGAGCCCGTCAGCCTCGATCGCTACCGCGGCAAGGTGCTCCTGATCGTCAATACGGCCAGCGAGTGCGGATTCACGCCGCAGTATGCCGGCTTGCAGCAGCTTTACGAGCGCTTCGCCGCGCGCGGGCTCGAAGTGCTCGGCTTTCCCTGCAACCAGTTCGGCAGGCAGGAGCCGGGCGACGCCGAGCAGATCGGCAGCTTCTGCGCAAAGAATTTCGGCGTGACGTTTCCGATGTTCGAGAAAATCGACGTGAAGGGGCCGCAGGCGCACCCGTTGTACCGCTATTTGACACAGGAGGCGCGTGGCCTACTAGGAACCACGAGTATCAAGTGGAACTTTACCAAGTTCTTGGTCGATCGCAGCGGCCACGTGCTCAAACGGTATGCCCCGAAGACGAAGCCTGAGCAGATCGTTGCCGATATTGAAACGTTGCTGTAGGCGCCCGCGGCATCGATACAGTTGGCCCGCTTGTTTAGCGCCGTCCGCGCTTCACGCGTTGGAGAGTGGTGGTAGTCTTTTGCAAATAGTGGGGGAAGACTCGACAAGTATGTTGAAAAATGCTGGATAATTGAATATGTCTATGTTCTAGATAATGTAATTATCGGGCGAGATCGTGCGCACTCACAAGAAAACCGAAAATCGTTATGGCATAAGGGTACGGTACCTCCTCGCTCTAGTCATTGGCCGGAAAAGAATCGTTCTATGCCTTTGCCTGCAAAGTACGGAAAAATCAGCGGGCCGGCGCTTATGTCTCTCGCGGGGCCGATGTGGGGCGGGGTAACGGCGTCGGTGGGACAATACAGCGTCGCTTTATTTGTCGATGCGTATAAGAAGCAACCCCGGCTCAACATCGTGGCGCACGGTATTCCGGGCTCCCTGTCGGTTATCGGTTTTAAGTCGCTCGATGATCATCCATATTACAGATTGGGGGCGAATGTGCAGTGTTTATTTGCCCCTCATGTCGCCCAATTGTTGAGGAGATACGCGCGCGCACATAAATTCGAGCTAAGAGATTTTGCACCATCCGCATCATTGCGTGCTATTCTGCTGTGCCGCACCCCGGTCAAAGCGAGTCTCTTGCCGAACAAGTGTCGAATCGCCTCGCGATGCCGGTTAAGGGGTATTCGGGCAAGGTTTATGTGGTCCCGAATTCTTTGGTTTCCATGAATAATGATCAGCAATTGGAGCAGATTTTCCTATAGATCAGAGGGCGTGTCGCCCGAGAATATGGAAGGTGATCTGTACCGAGCTCCCGGTATGGAAAAGTTTGAGATCGTGAAAGTGATGAGGGGATTTCGGGTGTCGGAATCAAGAATGTTCCGGCCGGCAGAGCCGATGGAGATCGCGCAACAATCGCAGGATCTCATGGATTGGGAGGCTAGCGAAACAACAAAACCTATGTAGAGCCTCGAGCGAACCGGGGGCGTGCACGCCACCCGACTTCAAAATAGTTTCTAACTCCAAGCGCTCAAAGAATCGGCGAAAAGAGCCGCGCTACGTGCATTACGATCCGCCGCACCGCCGACGCGTCGCGGTACTCGCCGCGATCGACTTCCCACGATTGCTCGAAATCTCGCTGGAGCATCGCTTCCACCTCAGTTGCGAACGCGTGGTCGATCGTCAGCACCATGATCTCGAAGTTCAGCCGGAAGGAGCGATTGTCGAGATTGGCGCTGCCGACGGCCGCAGCCACGTCGTCGATCAGCACGACCTTCTGATGCAGAAACCCGGGCCGGTAGCGAAAGATCCGCACTCCCGCGCGCACGAGGTCGTAAGCGTAGAGCTTGGACGCCTCGAACACGACGTAGTGATCCCGCCGGCTCGGAATCAAGATGCGCACGTCGACGCCGCGCATGACCGCCAGCCGCAAAGCCGAAAACACGGCCTCGTCCGGCACGAGATAAGGCGTCGTGATCCAAATCCGGCTTTGCGCCGCGTTGATCGCCTCGACGAAAAACAACGAGCCTGTCTCTTCCCTGTCGGCCGGGCCTGGCGCGACGACGAGGCAGTGCATGTCGCCCTCGCTTTCAGGTTGTTCGGCCTGCGACGGTTCAAGCCGCGGCAGGCGCTGGGTAGCCCAGTGCCAGTCTTCGATGAAGACGAACTGCACGCTGGCAACGACAGGCCCGCGCATCTCGATATGCGTGTCGCGCCATGGGGAGAGGCGCGGATTACCGCCCAGATACTCGACGCCCACGTTATGGCCGCCGATGAAAGCGCGCTCGCCGTCGACGATGACGATCTTCCTGTGATTGCGAAAATTGAGTTGAAAGCGGTTCACGAAGCGCCGGTTCGTGGCGAACGGATGGATTTCGACGCCGCCCGCCAACAGCGCCGACACATAACGCTGCGGCAAGTCGAAGCTGCCGATGCTGTCGTAGAGAAAGCACACGCGCACGCCTTGCGCGGCCTTGGCGAGCAACAGTGCCTTGAGCATTTCGCCGAGCGAATCGTCGCGCACGATGAAAAACTGAATGAGCACGTAGTGGCGTGCCCGCTCGATTGCGTCGAGGATCGCAGCGAACGTGGCCTCGCCGTTGACGAGCGTGCGCACCGCATTGCCGGGCAGGAACGGCATGCCCGATAGCCCGGTCAGTGCGCGGACGACGTGATGGCCGAGCGCTTCGGCAGGGCGCCCCGTCGACGAGGCACGCGTGTCCCAGGCGCTCGGGTGTGCGTGACTGCGTAGTAGCTCGCTTTCGATGCGGCGCTTATCGACGTAGCCCGAGAATTTGCTGCGGCCCAAAAAGAGATACGGGATGAGCGTGACATAAGGCACGGCGACGAGCGACACGGCCCATGCAATGGCCCCTTGCGACGTTCGCGTATTGAGAATGGCATGGCCGGCCGCGATCACGCCGAGCGCGTGGGCCACGAAGATAAGGCTGCCGAGAGAGAGCCAATCGAAATGCATGAGCAGGTAGCGAGCGTCTTGACGTCTTCTTTGGGCGCGGCCGGCAAAGCGCGGCGCGGCGTATTCGCATCTTACAGAACGGCGAGAATCGGGGCGGGTCGCCCGCGTGTGCGGATGGCTATTGTGCACATACCACCGCTCGCTTTATCGCTCGGCTTTGCCATAAAGTAGGACGCCGGCCCCGATCGATACTTGCGCAACGGCGTACGAAAACCAGATCGCGTAGCCGCTGGCCGGAAACGAGCCGACGAAGCGGTCGAAGCCGATCATGGCGTCGGACGAGACGAAGGCGAGACCGCCCAGCGGCAGCAAGAAGCCGCCGCCGCGTGCGAGAAGCGTGAGCGAGGCCATGGCGCAAAGCGCCAGCATGTAGGCGGCGACCGGGAGCGCCAGCGGGCCCAAATTCGGGAAGAATACGAAGTACATGGCAATGGCCGCGGCCCAAAGCAGCGGGACGGCGATGCGGCGCCAGCCTTTCATGCGAGCGGCGCGTGGCGCAAAAAGCGCGCAATACGCCAAGTGCGCGACGAGGAATGCCCCGAGCCCGCCGACGAACGACACCGCAAGTTGCGGCAGCGCAAGCAGCGCGTCCCCGACGGCGGAGGCGGCAAGCGCGACCATGAGCCACAGGCGTTCGAGCATAGGTTCGTGGCGCGCGGCGGCGAGAAACAGCAGTCCGCACATCAGCACCTTGGCGGCGGCTTGGTCGGGATATGGGGCATCGCGTAGCGAGATACCGTAGGCGAGCCCGGCGCCGGCGGCGATCAACCATAGCCGACGCGTTTGCGAAGCGGCGCTTTCCGTTTCGACGGCATGGTGGCGATTGCCGTCGTTCCCGTCTGACGGGCTTGGTTCGTGAGTGGACATCGCGCTTGCGGGCCTCTCGTCGTTCGCTTCCAGCTTCCGTACTCGCTGGCCGATCGTATCGAACGGGCAAAACGTGTTCGATACGATCGGCCAGCATGTCGTCACACGGCCGGGAGATCGGCTGCCTGAATCAGGAATACGTTATCGTCGCCGCCGCTCGTCGAAAGCCAGACGAGGTCGAGGCCGCCGAAGGCCGCTTCGACGTTTGCGCGTTCGTTGCCGATTTCGACGACGAGCACGCCCTCGTCGGTCAGCCAGTTGGGCGCCTCGCCGATGATGCGCCGCACGACGTCCATGCCATCCGCACCGCCCGCCAGTGCAAGCTCGGGCTCGTGCCGGTACTCCGCCGGCATCGCCTGCATCGACTCGCTGTTGACGTACGGCGGATTGGCGATGATGACGTCGTAGCGGCGCTGCGCCAGCGGGGCGAACAGGTCGCCATGAAACAGCGCGATGCGATCGTCGAGCCCGTAATCGGCGACGTTGATCCGTGCGACTTCGAGCGCTTCCGCCGAAATATCGACCGCATCGACATCGGCGTTCGGAAACGCCTGGGCGGCCAGGATCGCGAGGCAGCCCGAGCCCGTGCACAATTCGAGCACGGCGCCGACTTCGTCGGGATCGACGACATAAGGCTGCAATCCGTCCTCGAGCAATTCGCCGATGAACGAACGCGGCACGATGACGCGTTCGTCCACGTGGAAGCGCCTGCCATGCATCCAGGCTTCCTGCGTGATGTAGGCGGCGGGCACGCGTTCGGCGGCGCGACGCTCGATCACGCCGAGCACGGCGGAGATTTCCTCGTCCAGCAAGCGCGCGTCGAGGAACGGATCGAGCACGTCGAGCGGCAGATGCAGCGTGTGCAGAATCAAGTAGGCGGCTTCGTCATAAGCGTTGGCGCTGCCGTGGCCGAACGCAAGCTGCGCCTGAGTGAAGCGCGACACCGCGTAGCGCAGCAAGTCGCGGACGGTGAGAAAAGGCGTGGTCATCGCGGCGTCTCCTTGTGCGGTGCGAAAGGGGTGAAGCATACGGCAGATACGGAACGGGCCGTAAGCCGTGCTACGAGCCGGATTACGAACCGATCGAGCGGTATCTGTCTTGCGTCATGGCGCGTGAACATGAACATGAAGACTGACATGAACGTCAGGCTATCAGCGTTTCGAGCACGCGGCGGTAGATATTCTTCAGCGGCTCGACGAACGCCAGCTCGACGTGCTCGTCGATCTTGTGGATGCTGCCGTTCGGCGGCCCGAATTCGACCACTTGCTTGCAGATGCGTGCGATGAAGCGCCCATCCGACGTGCCGCCCGTAGTCGACAGTTCCGTCGCCACGCCCGTTTCGTCGCGGATTGCTTTCTCGAGCGCGTTCGAGAGGTCGCCGCGCGGCGTGAGAAACGGCAGGCCGCTCACCGTCCAGTCCAGATCGTAGTCGAGCCCGTGCCTGTCGAGAATCGCATGCACGCGTTGTTGCAGCCCTTCGACGGTACTGGCCGTCGAAAAGCGGAAGTTGAACGTGAGCTCGGCCCGGCCCGGAATGATGTTGCTCGCCCCCGTGCCGCTGTGCAGGTTGGACACCTGCCAAGTCGTAGGAGGGAAATATTCGTTGCCTTCGTCCCAGTGCTCGTCGACGAGTTCGGCAAGCGCCGGAGCCATCAGATGAATCGGGTTGCGGGCGAGATGGGGGTAGGCGATATGGCCTTGCACGCCCTTCACGACGACCTTGCCCGACATCGAGCCGCGCCGGCCGTTCTTGACGACGTCGCCGAGCGTGTTCGTGGAAGTCGGTTCGCCCACGATGCAGTAGTCGACCGTTTCGCCGCGCGCTTGCAGTGCTTCGACGACCTTCACGGTGCCGTCGGTAGCCGGCCCTTCCTCGTCGCTCGTAATCAGGAAGGCGATCGAGCCGCGATGATTCGGATGCGAGGCGAGGAATTCCTCGCTGGCGACGACGAAACCGGCGATCGACGTTTTCATGTCGGCGGCGCCGCGGCCGTAGAGCTTGCCGTCGCGATGGGTCGGCACGAAGGGCGGAGAAGTCCACTGTTCCAAGGGGCCCGTGGGCACGACGTCAGTATGGCCCGCGAACGCCAGCAGCTTGCCGGACGCGCCCTGCGTGCCGCGCTTCACGGCCCACAGGTTCGTGACGCCATGCGATTCGATCGTCTCGCAGACGAAGCCGGCGGCTTCGAGCCGTTCGATCAGGAGCTTTTGGCAATGCTGGTCGTCAGGGGTGACCGAGGCGCGCGCGATCAATTGTTCGGTGAGGGCGAGGGTGCCGGACATGGGATCAGTGACCACCGTTGTATTGCTGGATAAAAAAATGCCGGCGGAAGGCAGCCGGCAGGCATTGCACGTATTGTCGCGCGGCTCGGCGCACGTCGTATAGTCGGCCGAACGGCTAACCGCTAGCGCATACCGCGGCGCCGCACGGCACTAGGCGAAGAGGGCCGCATATTCGTCGGCGGAAAAGCCCACCGATTTCACGCGGCCATCCACGACGAGGACGGGCCGTTTGACGACCGAAGGCTTATCGATCATGAGCGCGATCGCGCCTTGCCGGGTTTCGGCGGCCGCCTTGACGTCGTCGGGCAAGCCGCGCCAGGTCGTGCCGCGGCGGTTGACCAGCACGTCGAGCGGCACGTCGGCCAGCCACGCTTTGACGAGCGAGGCGTCGAGGCCGGCCTTTTTAAAGTCGTGAAACTCGAACGCCACGCCGTGCGACTCGAGCCACGTGCGCGCCTTCTTGACGGTATCGCAGTTCGGAATGCCGTAGACGACGGTGCGTGCCGAGCTCATCAGTCGCCCCGCAGCAGCTCGTTCAGGCCGACCTTCGCGCGCGTCTTGGCATCGACCTTCTTGACGATGACGGCGCAGTAGAGGCTATGCGAACCGTCCTTCGAGGGCAGGTTGCCGGCCACGACGACCGAGCCCGGCGGCACGTAGCCGTACGTGACTTCGCCCGTTTCGCGGTCGTAGATCTTCGTGCTTTGGCCAAGGTAGACACCCATCGAAATGACCGAGTTCTCGCCGACGATCACGCCTTCGACCACTTCCGAGCGCGCGCCGATGAAGCAGTTGTCCTCGATGATGACGGGGTTCGCCTGCAGCGGCTCGAGCACACCGCCGATGCCGACGCCGCCCGAAAGATGCACGTTCTTGCCGATCTGCGCGCAGGAGCCGACCGTCGCCCACGTATCGACCATCGTGCCTTCATCGACGTAAGCACCGATGTTCGTGTACGAGGGCATCAGCACGACGTTCTTCGCGATGAACGAGCCGCGGCGCGCGATGGCGGGCGGCACGACGCGAAAGCCGCCGGCCGCGAAATCGGCCGCGGTGTAGCTCGCGAACTTCGAGGGCACCTTGTCGTAGAACTGCGAGTAACCGCCGGCCGGCATCGGCACGTTGTCTTCAAGACGGAACGAGAGCAGCACGGCCTTCTTCAGCCATTGGTTGACGACCCATTGGCCGTCCTTCTTTTCGGCGACGCGCAGTTGCCCCTTGTCGAGCTGCTCGATCGCGTGCGCGACGGCGTCTCGCACTTCGCCGGGCGCCGCCTTCGGCGACAGTTCGGCGCGGTTTTCCCAGGCGTTGTCGATGATTTGCTGAATTTGTTGCGACATGTCGGTAGTTTCGCTAAATGAAGTCGGAAGTCGGGGAACCACGGGTGTGGCCGAAGGCCGTTCTCACGGCGGCGCGCGCGCGTGAGAGCCGGCCGCCGGGCACGTCGACGCGCGGGTCAGCGCGCGAGGCCGCGGCAGAAATCGACGATGCGTTTGGCGCCATCGACGCATTCGCTCACGTCGGCGACGAGCGCCATGCGGACGAAATTGCGGCCCGGGTTCACGCCGTGCGCGGTGCGCGCGAGATACGAACCGGGCAAGACGGTCAGATTATAGTCGGCGTACAGGCGCCGGGCGAACTCGGTATCGGTCAGCCCCGTTCGCTCGACGTTCGCCCAAAGGTAGAACGCCGCGTCCGGCAACCGCACGTCGAGAACATCGGCGAGCATCGGCGTGACCGTCGAGAACTTGGCGACGTACTTCGCCCGGTTCTCGCGCACGTGCGCTTCGTCGCCCCAAGCGGCGACGCTCGCCGCCTGATAGACGGGCGAGAGGGCCGAGCCGTGATAGGTGCGATAGAGCAGGAAGCGCTTGAGCAGTTCGGCATCG
Organism: uncultured Burkholderiaceae bacterium; assembly: GCA_966212325.1. GTDB lineage: Bacteria > Pseudomonadota > Gammaproteobacteria > Burkholderiales > Burkholderiaceae > Trinickia. The sequence goes on from CBIHRA010000001.1 coordinate 157,346, forward strand.
CCGGCAACGAACCCCGAGCGCATGCCGGGCACGTTCGAGCGTTTCGACAGGCTTGAAAGCATGACGAGCCGCTCGAAGCCGCGGCCGAGCCGATGGGCCGCTTCGAGGCCGCCGAGAGGCGGATTCGCTTCGTCGAAGTAAATCTCCGAATAGCATTCGTCCGACGCGATGACGAACCCGTGCTCGTCCGACAGCGCGAACAGTTCGCGCCAATCGTCGAGCGTGAGCACGGCGCCGGTCGGGTTGCCCGGCGAGCAGACGTAAAGCAGCTGGGTGCGCGCCCAGACGTCGCCGGGCACCGCCGCGTAGTCGCAGGCGAAGTTGCGCGCCGGGTCACTGTTCACGAAGTAGGGCTCGGCGCCGGCGAGCAGCGCCGCGCCTTCATAGATCTGATAGAACGGGTTCGGGCACAGCACGACCGCGCCGGGACGCGTGCCGTCGACGACCGTCTGCGCGAGCGCGAACAGCGCCTCGCGGGAACCGGAGACCGGCAAGACTTGCGTGGCCGGATCGAGCGCTGGCAAGCCGTAGCGGCGCACGGCCCACGCCGCGATCGCTTCGCGCAGCGCATTCGTGCCGATCGTGGCCGGGTAGTTCGACAGCGAATCGAGGGAGGCGACGATAGCTTCGCGGATCAGTTCGGGCGTCGCGTGTTTCGGCTCGCCGAGGCCGAGGCTGATGGGCGGCAGACCAGCGGGCGGCGTCGCGTCCTTGAACAGCGCGCGCAGCTTTTCGAACGGGTACGGCTGGAGGCGGTCGAGTAACGGATTCACGTCGGGATCGGAGGGCAGGTTGCGTGCGGTTTCGAAGCGCGCGCCGGGTGTAGGCGCTCGGAAGGGAAAAGGGCGTCATTATAGCTTGCGGCGGGCGCCCCGGCCGGGCGTTGCCGCTCGGCGGGCCGGTTCTCGGGCGGGCGCGCCGATAGGCGATGGTATGATTGCCACTTGCTCGCGGCGCATGCGCCCGGCGCCACCGGCGCTTGCGTTTCGCGACCCAAAAAACGCATCGCGGCGGCGGTCCGCCGCGCATGGCGCCGACGGCTCGCGATCGAGCGCGCCGGGCGCGGTGCGCGGGCGCGGCAGGCCGGCCGCGTTTTTGTTCGACTCCATCAAAACAGCGATATCGCCGTGCGTCTGACCTCGATCAAACTCGCTGGCTTCAAGTCCTTCGTCGATCCCACGCATTTTCAGGTCCCGGGCCAGCTCGTCGGCGTGGTCGGCCCGAACGGATGCGGCAAGTCCAATATCATCGACGCCGTGCGCTGGGTGCTCGGCGAGTCGCGCGCCTCCGAGCTGCGCGGCGAATCGATGCAGGACGTCATCTTCAATGGATCGACGGCGCGCAAGCCCGGCAGCCGCGCGAGCGTCGAGCTCGTGTTCGACAACGCCGACGGCCGCGCGGCGGGCCAGTGGGGGCAGTACACCGAAATCGCCGTCAAGCGCGTGCTCACGCGCGACGGCACGTCGAGCTACTACATCAACAACCTGCCGGCGCGCCGGCGCGACATTCAAGACATCTTCCTCGGCACGGGCCTCGGTCCGCGCGCCTACGCGATCATCGGTCAAGGCATGATCGCGCGGATCATCGAGGCGAAGCCCGAAGAGCTGCGCGTGTTCCTCGAAGAGGCCGCGGGGGTGTCGAAGTACAAGGAGCGCCGCCGCGAAACCGAGAACCGCCTGCACGACACGCGCGAGAACCTCACGCGCGTCGAAGACATCGTGCGCGAACTCGGCGCGAACCTCGAAAAGCTCGAGGCGCAGGCCATCGTCGCGACCAAGTTCAAGACGCTGCAGACCGAAGGCGAAGAGAAGCAACGGTTGCTGTGGCTGCTGCGCAAGAACGAGGCGGCCGCCGAGCAGGCTCGCCAGCAACGCGCGATCGCCGAGGCGCAAATCGATCTCGAAGCGCAGATGGCGAAGCTGCGCGAGGTCGAGGCCGACCTCGAAACGCTGCGCGTCGCGCACTACGCGGCCAGTGACGCGATGCAAGGCGCGCAGGGCTCGCTCTACGAGGCCAACGCCGAAGTGAGCCGCCTCGAAGCCGAGATCAAATTCGTCATCGAATCGCGCAACCGGGTGCAGGCGCAGATCGCCGCACTCACGGCGCAACGCGAACAGTGGCAAGTGCAGGCCGAGAAGGCCCAGGGCGATCTCGAGGAAGCCGAGGAGCAGTTGGCCGTCGCCGAGGAAAAAGCTGCGCTCGCCGAAGAAGAAGCGGCCGCGAAGCACGACGAATTGCCGGCGCTCGAAGCGCGCTGGCGCGACGCGCAGGCGCAGCTGAACGAAGAGCGCGCGGGCATCGCCCAGACCGAGCAAGCGATCAAGCTCGAGGCCGCGCATCAACGCAATGCCGATCAGCAGTTGCAGCAGCTTCAGCAGCGCCATGAACGGCTCAAGGCCGAGGCGGGCGGGCTAGACGCGCCCGACGAAGCGCAGCTCGAAGAGCAGCGCATGCAGTTGGCCGAGCAAGAAGAAATCTTGAGCGAAGCGCAAGCGCGCCTCGAGCAAGCGCAGGAGAGCCTGCCGCGTGTGGAGGCCGAGCGCCGCGCGGCGCAGGAGCGCGTGCAGAGCGAAAGCGCGCAGACGCACCAGTTCGAAGCGCGCCTCGTCGCGCTCAAGCAGTTGCAGGAAAACGTGCAGACCGAGGGCAAGATCCAGCCCTGGCTCGACAAGCACGAGCTTGGCGGCCTGCCGCGCTTGTGGAAGAAGCTGCATGTCGAAGCGGGCTGGGAAGGCGCGCTCGAATCGGTGCTGCGCGAGCGGCTGGCCGCGCTGGAAATTTCGAATCTCGATTGGGTACGCGCTTTTGCGAGCGACGCACCGCCCGCCAAGCTCGCTTTCTACGCGCCGCCGTCGGCGGGTGCGCCGCGCGAGACGCCGGCCGGATTCACGCCGCTCGTCTCGCTCGTGCGCATCGACGACGCCGGGCTGCGCGCCGTCCTCAACGAATGGCTGGGCCAGGCCTACGTGGCCGACGACTTGACGCAAGCGCTCGCGATGCGCGCGCAATTGCCCGAAGGGGCGATGCTCGTCGTCAAGGCCGGGCATGTCGTGACGCGGGTGGGCGTGCAATTGTATGCGGCCGATTCCGAGCAGGCCGGCATGCTGGCGCGTCAGCAGGAAATCGAAAACCTCACGCGCCAGTTGCGCGCTCAAACGCTGCTTGCCGACGAAGCGAAGACTGCCGCGATCCGCGCCGAAGCGGCGCACACGCAGGCGTCGCAGGCGCTTGCCGATGCGCGCGGGCAGGTCGAGCGCGCGACGCAGCGCGTGCATGGCCTGCAACTCGAAGTGCTGAAACTGACGCAGGCCCACGAACGCTACACGCAGCGCAGCACGCAGATCCGCGAGGAACTCGAGGAAATCGCTGCGCAGATCGAGGAGCAACGCGCGCAGCGGGCCGAATCGGAAGCGAATTTCGAGCGTCACGACGGCGAGCTTGCGCAGTTGCAGGCGCGCTTCGAAGACAATCAGCTCGCCTTCGAATCGCTCGACGAAACGCTTTCCGCGGCGCGCACGCAGGCGCGCGATCTCGAACGGGCCGCCGCCGATGCGCGCTTCGCCGCCCGCAACATGGCCGCGCGCATCGACGAGCTCAAGCGCAGCATCCAAGTCGCGCACGAGCAGAGCGAGCGCGTGGCGGGATCGCTCGAAGACGCCCGCGCCGAGCTCGAAACGATCAACGAACAGACGACGCATACGGGCCTGCAAGACGCCCTCGAGGTGCGCGCGCAGAAAGAGCAGGCGCTGTCGGCCGCGCGTCACGAGCTCGACGATCTGACGGCGAAGCTGCGTCAAGCCGACGAAACGCGCTTGACGGCCGAGCGTTCGCTGCAGCCGCTGCGCGATCGCATCACGGAACTGCAGTTGAAGGAGCAAGCCGCGCGCATCGCCGGCGAGCAGTTCATCGAGCAACTGCAAGCGGCGGGCGTCGACGAAGCGCAATTGCAGGAAAAGCTCTCGCCCGATATGAAGCCCTCGTACCTGCAGGGCGAAGTCACGCGCATCAACAACGCAATTACGGCGCTCGGCCCCGTCAACATGGCCGCGCTCGACGAACTGGCGGCGGCCAAGGAGCGCAAGACGTTCCTCGACGCGCAGTCGGAGGACTTGACCCGCGCGATCGAAACGCTCGAGGACGCGATCCGCAAGATCGACCAGGAAACGCGTACGCTGCTGCAAGGCACGTTCGACGAAGTCAACCGGCATTTCGGCGAGCTGTTCCCGCGCCTGTTCGGCGGCGGGCAGGCCAAACTGATCATGACCGGCGACGAAATCCTCGATGCCGGCGTGCAGGTGATGGCGCAGCCGCCCGGCAAGAAGAACTCGACGATTCACTTGCTTTCGGGCGGGGAAAAGGCGTTGACGGCGACCGCCCTCGTGTTCGCGATGTTCCAGCTCAACCCGGCGCCGTTCTGCTTGCTCGACGAAGTCGACGCACCGCTCGACGACGCCAATACCGAACGCTTCGCGAACCTCGTGCGCGCGATGTCGGACAAGACGCAGTTCCTTTTCATTTCGCACAACAAGATCGCGATGGAAATGGCGCAGCAATTGATCGGCGTCACGATGCAAGAGCAAGGCGTATCGCGCATCGTGGCCGTGGACATGGAAACGGCCGCCGGTTTCGCCCAGAATAACGTCTAACGAGCGGCCCGGCGGCAGGTGCGCGAGGCGCCCTGCGGGAGGGCCGCGACACAGGAATGCTTCATGGAGCGTGCATGGACGAGTTGACACTCGGATTGATCGGCGCGGGCGCCGTGGTGGTGGGAGGGGTGGTCGTCTACAACGCGTGGCAGGGCGCCAAAGTGCGCCGCAAGATGCCGCGCTCGATGCCGGCCGATGCCGAGGAAGCGTTGGCGCGCCACGATCACGAGGAAGAGCGGCCGTTCATCGAGCCCGCGCGCGCCGGTGCGCGGCGCGAGAGCGCGATGACCGATGCGTCGCGCGAAGGCGACGCCGCGCGCATCGAGCCGAGTTTCGGCGTGGCTTCGCCGCTCGACATCCCCGCCGATATCCAAGCGGAAACGACGACGCCGAACGGATTCACCCCCGAATCGGCGTCGGCGCCAGCGAGCGCCGCCCAATCGTCGGGGGAAACGACGGCCGAGCAGGCGGACGAGCGCGTCACGCCCGCCGCCACGACGATCTCGGCGGCGCCGCCGCATATCGTCGATCGCCGGATCGACTGCGTCGTGCCGATTCGCCTGTCGGGCCCGATCTCCGGAGAAAAGGCGTCGCCGCTTGCGCAGCGGCTGCGGCGCGCGGGCAGCAAGCCCGTCTATATCGAGGGCAAGCCCGAGGGCGGCAACGCCTGGGAATTGCTGCAAGGCGCGCAGCGCTATGAAGAGCTGCGTGCGGCCGTGCAGCTCGCTAATCGCGGCGGTGCGCTCAACGAGCTCGAGTTCTCGGAATTCGTATCGGGCGTGCAGCAACTGGCCGATGCCATCGACGGCGCGCCCGAGTTTCCCGACATGCTCGAAACGGTCTCGATGGCCCGCGAGCTCGATGCATTCGCGGCGCAATGCGATGCGCAGCTGTCGATCAACGTCTTGTCGGACGGCGCGCCGTGGTCGGCGAATTACGTGCAGGCCGTCGCATCGCAGGACGGTTTGCTGCTGTCGCGCGACGGCACGCGTTTCGTCAAGCTCGACGCGAATCAAAGCCCCGTTTTCATGCTGCAGTTCGGCGACACGAATTTTCTGCGCGACGATCTGACGTACAAGGGCGGGCAGATGATCACGCTGATTCTCGACGTGCCGGTCGCCGAGGAAGACATTCTGCCGTTCAGGCTCATGTGCGATTACGGAAAATCGCTGGCCGAGCGGATCGGCGGGCGCGTCGTCGACGATCAGCGGCGGCCGCTGCCCGAGCAGGCGCTGCTTGCGATCGAGAAGCAGCTGATGACGTTGTACGCGCGTCTCGAGGAGGCCGGCATTCCGGCCGGCTCGCCGGCGACGCGGCGTCTGTTCAGCCAGTAAGGCGCCCGAGCCGCTGCCCGCACGCATCGACAACAAGACCAACGACATGGCTCGCAAGCACGCCGAACCGCCACCGCCCGCCGATAAACCGGCAGAACGCGCCGCTTGGCTGCGTACCGAACTCGAGCGGGCGAATTACCAGTACTACGTACTCGACCAACCGGAAATACCGGACGCCGAATACGACAGCCTGTTTTCCGAGTTGCAGGCGATCGAATCGGAGCATCCCGATCTCATCACGCCCGAATCGCCCACCCAGCGTGTCGGCGGTCAAGTGGCGAGCGGCTTTGCGGCGGTCGTCCATACGCTGCCGATGCTCTCGCTCAACAACGGCTTTGCCGACGAAGACGTGGTGGCGTTCGATAAACGCGTGAGCGATCAGCTCGACCGCACGTCCGTCGACTATTCGTGCGAACTGAAATTCGACGGGCTCGCGATTGCGCTTCGCTATGAAGAGGGCCGCTTCGTGCAGGCCGCCACCCGCGGCGACGGCACGACCGGCGAGGACGTCACGCAAAACGTGCGCACGGTGCGCTCGATTCCTCTGCGCTTGAAAGGCGATCGCATTCCGCGCGTGCTCGAAGTGCGCGGCGAAGTGCTGATGTTCCGGCGCGACTTCGACCGGCTCAACGAACGGCAGCGCGAGGCCGGCCAGCGCGAGTTCGCGAACCCGCGCAATGCGGCGGCGGGCAGTTTGCGTCAGCTCGATTCGAGCATCACGGCCCAGCGGCCGTTGTCGTTCTTCGCTTACGGAATCGGAGCGCTCGAAGGCGAGCCGATGCCCGATACGCACGACGCGGTGCTCGACTGGTATATCGAGCTCGGCTTGCCCGTGTGCTCGGAGCGCGCCGTGGTGCAAGGTGCGCAAGGGTTGCTGACGTTCTATCGGCGCATCGGAGAAAAGCGGAAGAGCCTGCCGTACGACATCGATGGCGTGGTGTACAAGGTCAACCGCCGCGTGGACCAGGACGTCCTCGGCTTCGTCTCGCGCGCGCCGCGCTTTGCGCTTGCGCACAAGTTTCCGCCCGAGGAAGCGCTGACCGAGCTGATCGAGATCGGCGTGAACGTCGGCCGTACGGGCGCCATTACGCCGGTCGCGCGGCTTGCGCCCGTTTTCGTCGGCGGCGTGACGGTGACGAATGCGACGCTGCACAACGAAGACGAAGTGCGCCGCAAGGATTTGCGTTCGGGCGATACGGTGATCGTGCGCCGCGCGGGCGATGTCATTCCCGAAGTCGTGGGGCCGGTGCTCGAACGGCGCCCGCCCGACGCCCGCGAGTTCGTGATGCCGACTCAGTGCCCCGCTTGCGGCTCCGCGATCGAGCGCCTGCCCGGCGAGGCCGTGGCGCGCTGCACGGGCGGGCTCGTGTGCCCCGCGCAGCGAAAGCGTTCACTCGAGCATTTTGCCCAGCGCCGCGCGCTCGACATCGACGGCCTCGGCGAAAAAATCATCGATCAGCTCGTCGAACAAAACCTCGTCCGCACGCCGGCGGACCTATTCAATCTCGGCTTTTCGACGCTGGCCGCGCTCGACCGATTCGCGGACAAGTCGGCGCAAAACCTGATCGATTCGCTCGAGAAAGCGAAACATACGACGCTGGCCCGGTTTATTTTTGCGCTTGGCATTCCGGATGTCGGCGAATCGACGGCCAAAGATCTTGCGCGTCATTTCGGCTCGCTCGATCCGGCGATGAACGCGTCGATCGAAGAATTGATGGAGGTCGAGGGCATCGGCCCCGTCGTGGCCGAGTCGATTCATCAGTTTTTTGCCGAGGACCACAACCGGCACGTCATCGAGCAATTGCGTGCGCCGGGCAAAGTGACTTGGCCGGAAGGGCCGCCTGCGCCGCGCGCGCCCCAGGGCGTGTTGGCCGGCAAGACGGTCGTCCTGACGGGTACGCTGCCGACGCTTTCGCGCGAGGAAGCGAAGGAAATGCTGGAAGCGGCCGGCGCGAAGGTGGCCGGCTCGGTGTCGAAAAAGACCGATTACGTGGTGGCGGGCGCCGAAGCCGGCAGCAAGCTCACGAAGGCGGAGGAACTCGGCGTGCGAATTCTCGACGAAGACGGTATGCGCAAGCTCTTGGAGGGGCACCAGCCATGATCCGCGACATTCTCAAGATGGGCGATCCGCGCTTGCTGCGCATCGCGCAAACTGTCGATCACTTCGACACGCCCGAGTTGCATGCGCTCATCGCCGATATGTTCGAGACGATGCACCACGCAAACGGCGCCGGGCTCGCGGCGCCTCAGATCGGCGTGGATCTGCAGGTCGTCATTTTTGGTTTCGGGCACAACGACCGTTATCCGGACGCGCCGCCCGTGCCCGAAACGGTGCTCATCAATCCGACGATCACGCCCGTATCGCAGGATATGGACGAGGGATGGGAAGGGTGTTTGTCGGTGCCGGGCATGCGCGGCGTCGTCAATCGCTTTTCGATGATCCGCTATCACGGCTTCGATCAATACGGCCAGCCGATCGATCGCGTCGCCGAGGGGTTTCATGCGCGCGTGGTGCAACACGAATGCGACCACTTGATCGGCAAGCTCTATCCGATGCGGATCACGGATTTTTCGAAGTTCGGCTTCACCGAAGTGCTGTTTCCCGATCTCGATCCGAACGCCGACGATTGAAAGCCGCGCGCCAAAGGTGCGGCGATCGCCGCATCGTTCGGCGGCGAACGAATCGCAACCGTTCCGTCCGAGCCAATGCAAGACGCCCGCAGCTAGCGGGCGTCGTCGTTTCGGAGGGGCGCCGCTCGCGGGCGGCGCGACCGCGGGCGGGCAGGCCAACGCCACGGCTCGTGCGGCCGCCACGGCCTTAGAGGCGGGTCAGAATGCTTCGTCGGGGAGCAAATACCGCCACTTGCCCTGAGGCAGGGCGCCAAGCGCCACGCGGCCCATGCGAACGCGCTTCAATCCCACGACGTGCAGGCCCACGAGGTCGCACATGCGGCGGATTTGCCGCTTCTTGCCTTCGCGCAGCACGAATCGCAGTTGTTCGCCGTTCTGCCAGCTGACTTTGGCCGGTTTGAGCGGGGTGTCGTCGAGCGAGAGCCCGAAGCGCAACAAGGCGAGCTTATCGGCGGGGAAGTGACGGTCGATGTCCGTCGTGCGTTCGCCGTAAGTGACGCGCACGAGGTATTCCTTTTCGACGCTCGAATGCTCGCCGATCAACTGTTTTGCAATGCGCCCGTCCTGCGTCAGCACGAGCAAGCCCGTCGAATCGATGTCGAGGCGTCCCGCCGGCGCCAACGCGCGCAGGTGACTCGGCGTGAAGCGTGTCGTCGCGCGATCGTTTTCCCAGCGATTGTCGGCCGTCACGAGCGTAACGGCCGGTTCGTAGCCGTCTTCCGCTTGGCCCGAGACGTAGCCCACCGGCTTATGCAGCAAGATCGTCACTTGCCGCGACTGCGCCGCGTGTGCGTCTTTCGTGACCTCGATATGCTGATCGGGGCGCACGCGAGAACCGAGCGTATCGATGCGCTCGCCGTCGACGCGCACCCAGCCGTTTTCGATCCATTCGTCGGCTTCCCGGCGAGAGCAGAGCCCGAGCTCCGACATTCGCTTCGAGAGACGCACGAGGCCGTCGTGTTCGGCGCCATCGGTGCGGCGGGCTGCCGGTGCGGCCGCCGATGCCGATGGCTTGGCCAGGCGGGAGGTCGCTGGTTTCGTTCCCGCCGCTGCGGCCGTACGCTTGGCCGCGTCGCTGCGGTCGCTCGTCGCCGGTCGCCCACGCGCTTGCGAGCGCGCCGGCCGCTCGCGATCGCCGGCCTTTGCCGGTCCCGGGCGAGTGGAAGAGGTGGCGTCGCGCCGTGCGTCAGAGGCGCCAGGAGATGCGGCCCCCGACTTCACGGGGCGGGCGATTTTGCGGGCACCGGCGCTGGTTGTGCTCGAAGCGGTGTCGCGCGAGGTGCGTTCGGCGGCGCTTCTCGCTGGGCGCGCATCGCGCTCCGTACGTGGCGTGCGCTCGTCCGGGCGGTCGCGGCGCTCGGTGCGCGGCGCCCGCGCTTCCTGCCTGCTGCCACGCTCGATACGCGGCGCTCTTGCTTCCTGCTTGCCCCCACGCTCGGCGCGTTGCTTGCGCTCGTCGGGGGCGCTGCGGGTGCGCTCCGCAGAACCGCCGAATGAGCGGCCGGCATCGCGTCCGGGGCCGGGGCGGCGCGCATCACGCTCGCCATCGCCATCCCACGTGCGCCCGCCGCGACTTTCATCGGCACGGGGCACTCGGCGCGGAGCAGCATCCGAACGGCGCTCGGCGCCTTGCGTGCGAGGCGCTCCGGAGCTACGGGGGCTGCGCTCGTTCGCGGCGAAGGCGCCTCGCGTCTCACGCCCCTCCGACGGTCGCGGCGCTCGGCGCGGCGCATCGTCGCCGCGGCGCTCGGCCGTGCGCTGATCGGCGCCGCGATGCTCCGATGTCCGTGCGCGCGGCGCCGCCGATTGCGCGGCGCTGCTGCGCGGCTTTGCGCTTGCGCCGTCGCGTCTTTTCGGTGCCGCGCCCGGGGCGGCGGGCTTGACGCCCGAGCGCGGGGCTACCGCCTTCTGCTCGGCCGCTGGACGTTCGCCATCCCGGGTGCGCGGCGTCTTGCGCGCCGACGGGCTGCTCGGGCGAACGGGGGCACGGCTCGGCGATGCCGGCCGGGGATGCTTGGCTGTCAGTTTGACGCGCATAAAGTCTCACACAGCGATCGCGCGCAGCAGCTCGGTCTCGACCTGAATCTGCAAACGGCTATCGGAAAGGCCGCGTCCGTCCAGCAGGAACACGTCCTCGACGCGCTCGCCGAGCGTATTGATCCGCGCCGCATGGACGCCGACCCGATGCTCCGCCAGCACGCGCGCGATCGAATAAAGAAGCCCCGGCCGGTCGTTGGCCGACACGGACAGGATGTAGTACTGGCCGCGCTCGTCGGCTCGCAAGTCGACGCGCGGGGTGATAGGAAACGTCCGCGAAAGCCGCGAGAGGCGGCCCTTCGACGGTTCGGGCAGCGGCGCGTCGGACGAGAGCCGCGCGGCGAGCTGCTGCTCGACGAGGTTGGCGATGTCGCGGTAATGCACGTCGTCGTGCTCGGTGTGCGCGACGATGAAGTTATCGAGCGCGTAGCCGTGGCGGGTCGTGTTGATGCGTGCGTCGAGCACCGAAAGGCCGTTGCGATCGAAATAGGCGCAGATCCCGGCGAACAAATCGGAGCGATCGCGGACGTACACGAGCACCTGCAGCGCTTCGCCGATCGGCGATGGCCGCGCGCGAACGATCGGTGCGTCGGTCCGCACGTGCCGGTACAGCACACGTGTTTGCCAGGCGATATCGGCCGCGTCGTGGCGCAGAAAGTAGCCCACGTCGAGCTCGTCCCATAGCGCCTGGTGCGCATGCTCCGGAACCGTCTCGAGCCGAAGCAGCGCAAGCGCTTCTTCCTGGCGCGTCTTGAGTTCCGAATGCTCGTCAGGCCGCGCGCCGCCCAGCACGGCGAGCGTCATCCGATAGAGATCCTCGAGCAGCTTGCCTTTCCACGTATTCCAGACTTTGGGGCTGGTGCCGCGGATATCGGCTACCGTCAGCAAATAGAGCGCGGTGAGGCGGCGCTCGTCGCCGACGAGCTCGGCGAAATGCTTGATGACTTCGGGATCGCTCGTGTCCTGCTTTTGGGCGACCTGGCTCATCGTCAGGTGGTGGCGCACGAGCCAGACGACGAGCGCCGTATCGCCGCTGTCCATCCCGTGTTCGCGGCAGAAGCGGCGCGCGTCGGCCATGCCCAATGTCGAATGATCGCCGCCGCGGCCTTTGGCGATGTCATGAAAGAGCGCCGCGACGTAGAGCACCCATTGCCGCTCGAAGTTGGCCATGAGCTGGCTGCAGAACGGATATTCGTGCGCGTGCTCGGCGAGTGCGAAGCGGCGCAGGTTGCGCAGCACCATCAGAATGTGCTGATCGACCGTATAGACGTGATACAGGTCGTGCTGCATCTGCCCGACGATACGCCGGAAGTTGAGCAGATATCGGCCCAGCACGCTCGTCTGATTCATGAGCCGCAGCGCATGAGTGATGCCCTGCGGCTGCTTCAGGATTTCCATGAACAGACGGCGGTTCTCCGGGTCGCGCCGCCAGCGCGTGTCCATGATCTCGCGAGCGTTGTAGAGCGCCCGCAGCGTTCGCGCCGACAGCCCCTTCGTGCCTTGCGTCTCCTCGTACAGCAGAAACGCTTCGAGAATGGCCGTGGGCGTGCGCTCGAATACGTCGTCGCTCGCGATCTCGATCATCCCTTGCTTCTCGACGAAGCGCTCCGACAAGACGCGCGTAATGCCGCTCGTGCGCGGGAACAACTGCGCCTCGATGTTTTGGATGAGGATCGTCGCGAGCTGCGTGACGGCTTTGGCCGCCCAGTAATAGCGGCGCATGAGCTGCTCGCTCGCACGCCGGGCTTGCGTGGCCTCGTAACCGAAGCTCTCGGCCGCGGCCGTTTGCAAGTCGAACACGAGCACGTCCTGCCGCCGCCCGGCGATCACGTGCAGCCGCGCACGCAGCATCTTGAGGAACGCCTCGTTGCGCCGTAGCTCGCGCGCCTCGCGCGGCGTGATGAGGCCGCGCTCGTCGAGCTCGCGCCAGCTTCGGCCGAAGCCGGCCGCACGTGCGATCCAGAGGATCAACTGCAAGTCGCGCAAGCCGCCCGGGCTTTCCTTGACGTTCGGCTCGAGGCTGTACGGCGTGTCTTGAAACTTCGCATGGCGCTGGCGCATTTCCAGCACCTTGGCCTGGAAGAACGCGCGTGCATCGAGCGCTTCGTTCAAGCGCAGCACGACGCGCTGAAACAGGGTCGTGCTGCCGGTGATCCGCCGCGCTTCGAGCAGCGAGGTGCGCACGGTGATGTCGTTGGCTGCTTCCTCGATGCATTGAGAGACGGTTCGCACGCTGCTGCCCAGCTCGAGCCCGAGGTCCCACGCCATGCCGATGAAGCGCTCGATGCGTTCGTCCAGCTCCGGCGAGGCCGTGTCCGGCAGCAGGACGAGGATGTCGATGTCCGAATAAGGGGCGAGCTCGCCCCGGCCGTAGCCGCCGACCGCGACGAGCGCGCTCGATGCCGGCAGCTCGCAGGCTCGCCATGCGCGCACGAGCGCGTCGTCGGTCGTGCGGGACAGCGCTTGCATGAGCGCATCGACACGGCTCGCGGACTTGAAGCGGGCAAGCAGCTCCGCCTTGGCGGAGCGGTAATCGGCCTTGACGGACGCGGGATCGGAAATGACGGCGGCTTCACTCATAGGGCGGCGGCGGTTACCGCGTCATGCCGCGACCGCGATCGACGGCTTGGCCGGCGTGCCCGCCGACACCGTCAGCACGTCGTAGCCGGTATCGGTGACGAGGACCGTGTGCTCCCATTGGGCGGACAGACTGCGATCCTTCGTCTTCACCGTCCATTGATCCGGCATCGTGCGAATTTCGCGGCGGCCGGCGTTGATCATGGGCTCGATCGTGAAGATCATGCCCTTTTGCAACTCGAGACCGTTGCCGGGGCGGCCGTAATGGAGGATCTGCGGATCCTCGTGGAACACCTTGCCGATGCCGTGGCCGCAGTATTCGCGCACGACGCTGTAGCCGCTCGCTTCGGCGTGGCGCTGAATGGCGTGTCCGATGTCGCCGAGCCGCGCGCCGGGCCGCACCTGTTCGATGCCCAGCCACATGCACTCGTAGGTCGTTTGGACGAGCCGCTTGGCGAGGATCGACCCTTCGCCCGCGATGAACATTCTGCTCGTATCGCCGAAGTAGCCGTCCTTGATGACGGTGATGTCGATGTTCAGCGCATCGCCGGCCTTGACGACTTTGTCGCCCGGAATGCCGTGGCAGATGACGTCGTTGACCGAAATGCAGGTGGCCTTCGGGTAGGGCGGATAGCCCGGCGGCTGATAATTGAGCGGCGCGGGGACCGTGCCCTGCACGTCGAGCATGTAGTTGTGGCAGAGCCGGTCGAGCTCGGCGGTCGTGACACCGGGCTTGACGAACGGGGTGATGTAATCGAGCACCTCGCTCGCGAGTCGGCACGCGACGCGCATTTTCGCGATGTCGTCGTCGTTCTTGATCGTAATAGCCATGGATGCGAGCCTGAAACGGTGGAATGTCGAAGCGATGAAATCCGGGGCCGGTTGGGGAAACCGACCAATGTCGGATTATCGCACCATATGCGCGCCGTGGCGGCCCTCACGCTCGGACGATGCGCGTTTCGAGACGGTGCTGCGCCCGTCGCAGAGCACGGGTGGCCGGGCGGGCGGCCGGACGGCGGCGGAAAAAGGGTCGGTTCGGGCGCGAGCGAAGCGGCAAGAGCCTGGAGAGAAGGGCCGGCGCAAGGTCTGCGCGCCGTCGTCCCCACGAAACGGCCTGTCCCGCGCGCAGAAGGGACGGGGCAGTTGAGGGAAAAGGCGCCGGCGTGGTATAGTTTCGGGCTAGTCGTAGAAGTACCGTAGTAGCGGCAGCACCGTAGTAGCAGAAACAGCAGAAACACCTGAGGTACCAAAGCAAAGCGGTACCCGAGCAGTATCCATTCGCAAGCCGGCGCACCCAGGGTGCCGAGCCGCGGTTCGCGAGCGCTCCGAAACAAATGCAGGGTGTTCGCATCGCGGCCGGTACGGCAGCCGGCTTAAGACCCAACCCTCGCGGAGATTTTCATGGCAGTTACCATGCGTCAAATGCTGGAAGCCGGCGTCCACTTCGGTCACCAAACGCGCTTCTGGAACCCCAAGATGGCCCCGTTCATCTTCGGTCATCGCAACAAGATTCACATCATCAACCTCGAAAAAACGCTGCCGATGTACAACGACGCGCTGAAGTACGTGCGTCAATTGGCGGCCAATCGCGGCACGATCCTGTTCGTCGGCACGAAGCGCCAGTCGCGCGACACGATCGCGCAAGAAGCGGCGCGCGCCGGCATGCCCTACGTCAACGCCCGCTGGCTCGGCGGCATGCTGACGAACTTCAAGACGCTGAAAGTGTCGATCAAGCGCCTGAAGGACATGGAAGCGGCGGTCGAGGCCGGTGAGCTCGAAAAGATGAGCAAGAAGGAAGGCCTGCTGTTCGAACGCGAAATCGCCAAGCTGCAAAAGTCGATCGGCGGCGTGAAAGACATGGGCGGCATTCCCGATGCAATCTTCGTCGTGGACGTCGGCTACCACAAGATCGCCGTGACCGAAGCGAACAAGCTCGGCGTGCCGGTCATCGCCGTGGTCGATACGAACCACTCCCCCGAAGGCATCGATTACGTCATCCCGGGTAACGACGACGCCAGCAAGGCCGTGGCCCTGTACGCGCAAGGCGTGGCCGATGCGATCCTCGAAGGCCGTGCGAACGCCGTGAACGAAGTGGTGCAAGCTGCACGCGGCACCGACGGCGACGAGTTCGTCGAGGTCAACGGCGAGGCGTAAAAGCAGCCCGCTGCCGACAAAAAAGGGGGCTCTCGTTAGGCCCCCTTTTTTTAAGTGTCGGCGCACAGTGCGGCGCGTTCGATGCGTCGCGAACGAATGCCTGCCGTTCGCATCGAAAGCGGGCGGCGTGTGAAAGACAGACTCAAGGAGCGAATGATGGCGGCAATTACCGCAAGCATGGTGGCAGAACTGCGCGCGAAGACCGACGCGCCGATGATGGAATGCAAGAAGGCGTTGACGGAAGCCGACGGCGACATGGGCCGCGCCGAAGAGCTGCTGCGCGTGAAGCTCGGCAACAAGGCGAGCAAGGCGGCATCGCGGGTCACGGCCGAAGGCATCATCGCCTCGCACATCGCCGGCAACGCGGGCGCGCTCGTCGAATTGAACTGCGAAACCGACTTCGTCGCGAAGAACGACGATTTCAACGCGTTCGCCAAGCAAGTGGCCGAACTCATCGTGTCGCAAAACCCGGCCGACGTAGCCGCGCTGTCCGCGCTGCCGTTGGACGGTCAAACGGTTGACGCCGTGCGCCTCGCGCTCGTCGGCAAGATCGGCGAAAACCTCTCGATCCGCCGTTTCTCGCGTTTCGAAACGTCGAACAAGCTCGCCGCCTACCTGCACGGCACGCGCATCGGCGTGCTCGTCGAGTACACGGGCGCCGACGAGCAGGTCGGTAAGGACGTCGCCATGCACATCGCGGCGATGAAGCCGGTTTCGCTGTCGTCGGACGACGTGCCGGCCGAGCTGATCGCCAAGGAGCGCAGCATTGCCGAGCAAAAGGCGGCCGAATCGGGTAAGCCGGCCGAAATCGTCGCCAAGATGGTCGAAGGCAGCGTCCAGAAGTATCTGAAGGAAGTGTCGTTGCTGAACCAGCCGTTCGTGAAGAACGACAAGCAGACGATCGAGCAAATGCTGAAGGCAGCGGGCTCGTCGGTGCAGAAGTTTGCGCTGTTCGTGGTGGGCGAAGGCATCGAAAAGCGTCAAGACGACTTCGCCGCCGAAGTGGCTGCGCAAGTCGCCGCAGCAAAGCAGCAGTAAGTCGCGCAGTTTGCCGGACCCGCGGCGGGCGCCACGCTCGCCGTGGCGGCTCGCCTTGCGAGCCCGTTCGGGTTAACCCGGTTCGCCGGTGCGATGCCGCTAGGCGGCTCGCCCGCGGCCGAGCTTGCCCCGGGCGATGTTTCACCCCTACAGTGCCACAATGTCGTGATCTCTTCGACGCGATCGGATACCGCTATGCCCACAGCCTATAAACGCGTTCTTCTCAAACTTTCCGGTGAAGCTCTGATGGGCGACGATGCCTTCGGCATCAATCGCGCGACGATAGAACGCATGGTGGCCGACGTTGCCGAAGTGGTCCGGCTCGGCACCCAGCTGGCCGTCGTGATCGGCGGCGGTAATATCTTCCGCGGTGTCGCGGGCGGTGCGGCGGGCATGGACCGCGCAACGGCCGACTACATGGGCATGCTCGCGACGATGATGAATGCGCTGGCCTTGCAGGACGCCATGCGTCACGCCGGTATCGAGGCGCGCGTGCAGTCCGCGCTGCGCATGGACCAGGTCGTCGAGCCTTATATCCGGCCGCGCGCGATCCGCCAGCTCGAAGAGGGGAAGGTCGTGATCTTCGCAGCCGGCACGGGCAACCCGTTTTTTACGACCGATACGGCCGCCGCGCTGCGCGGCTCCGAAGTGGGCGCCGAGGTCGTGTTGAAGGCGACGAAGGTCGACGGCGTATACTCCGCGGACCCGAAGAAGGATCCGGCCGCGACCCGCTACTCGACGATCAGCTTCGACGAAGCGATCGGCCGCAATCTTCAGGTCATGGATGCAACGGCGTTTGCGCTGTGCCGCGACCAGAAGCTGCCGATCCGCGTGTTCTCGATCGTCAAGCCCGGCGCGCTCAAGCGAATCGTGCAAGGTGAGGACGAGGGCACCCTCGTCCACGTGTAAACTCCCGAGATTAAGCGGGGCGCGTTTCTGTGTGCGGTGCAGCATGACGCCGCCTGCGGACGGGTCCGCATCGTGATGAAGTTTTGGAGGTCTAAATGAGTGTGGCAGAGATCAAGAAAGGCGCCGATCAGAAGATGCAGCGTTCGATCGAAGCGTTCAAGAACGATTTGGCGAAAATCCGCACGGGTCGCGCACACACGGGGTTGCTCGATCACATTCAAGTCGATTATTACGGCTCGAACGTGCCCATCTCTCAAGTGGCCAATCTGACGCTGATCGACGCACGCACGATCGGCGTGCAGCCCTGGGAAAAGAAGATGGTCGCCGTCGTGGAAAAGGCCATTCGCGAGTCAGATCTGGGCCTGAACCCCGCCACGCAAGGCGATTTGATTCGCGTGCCGATGCCCGCGTTGACGGAAGAGCGTCGCCGCGAGCTGACGAAGGTCGTCAAGAGCGAGGGCGAAACGGCGAAGGTGGCCGTGCGAAATCTGCGTCGCGATGCGAACGAACAGCTCAAGAAGCTCGTCAAAGACAAGGAAATCTCGGAAGACGACGAGCGTCGCGCCAGCGACGAGGTGCAAAAGCTCACCGACAAATACGTCGCCGAGATCGACAAGCTCGTCCACTCGAAAGAAGCCGAGATCATGACCGTCTGAGGCTCGTTCGTCTCGACGCGTCCTTCTTTTTTCAGTAGTTTGAGTCCGGGCGGCCATGACCTATACCAGCTCTACCGTTCGCGTGCCTGATGTTGCGGCTGTGCCGCGGCATATCGCGATCATCATGGACGGCAACGGCCGTTGGGCGACGCAGCGCCGTTTGCCGCGTGTGGCCGGCCATACGCGCGGCGTCGATGCAGTGCGCACGGCCGTCGAGGCCTGTGCGCGCGCAGGCGTCGAATATCTGACGCTGTTCGCGTTCAGTTCCGAGAATTGGCGCCGGCCCGTCGACGAAGTCTCGTTTCTGATGCGGCTGTTCGTCACGGCGCTCGAGCGCGAAGTCGGCAAGCTGCACGCCAACGGTATCCGGCTGCGCGTCGTCGGCGATTTGTCTCTCTTCGATCGCCGCGTGCAGGAATCGATCCGCCGCGCAGAGACGAAAACGGCCGGTAACACACGGTTGACGCTGACGATCGCAGCCAACTACGGCGGGCGCTGGGACATCATGCAGGCCGCCCGCAAGCTCGCCGAGCAATCGGTGCAAGAGGGCCGCGTCGTCGACATCGACGAGGCCTCGTTGGCCCAGCACCTCGCGTTGGCGTATGCGCCCGAGCCCGACCTCTTCATCCGAACGGGCGGGGAAACACGCATCAGCAATTTCCTGCTGTGGCAGTTGGCCTATACCGAGCTGTACTTCACGGACACGTATTGGCCCGATTTCGATGCGGACACCCTGTCCGACGCCATCGCCTCCTATGCACGCCGGGAGCGTCGCTTCGGCCGCACGAGCGCGCAACTCGAGTCGCAATCGCGAAACGCATCGCAAGAAGCGTCCTCCCAAAACGCAGATTCCCTTCCATGCTGAAAACCCGCGTCATCACCGCCGTCGTACTGCTGGCGGTGCTGCTGCCGGTCACGCTGTTCGCACCGGTAGCCGCTTTCGGCGCGCTGCTCGCGCTCGTGCTCGTGTTGGGCGCCTGGGAATGGGCTCGCCTGCTGAAGCTGCCGGGGCTCGCGCCCGTGGGCTATGCGGTGCTTGCCGCGCTTGGGCTTGCGGCCAGCACGCGGCTCGGCATCGGCGTTCGCGCGGCGCGTCCGTTGTTCGAAGCCGCGGCGGTCTTTTGGGTCCTGACCGGGCCGTTCGTGCTCGCGCGCAAACCCACGCTCGCACATGGGGCATGGCGGCTCTTTCTGCTCCTCGCCGGCCTCGTCGCGCTGGTCGCATGCTGGCATGCGCTCGTCGCGGCCCGATTGCTGGGCGTACCGTTCGTCTTATCGGTATTGCTTGTGGTTTGGCTCGCCGATATAGGCGCATACTTTGCCGGCAAGACATTCGGAAAGCATAAGCTCGCACCGGCCATCAGTCCCGGCAAGACATGGGAAGGGGCGATCGGCGGCTGGCTTGCCGTCATCGTCGTGGCGCTGGCCGCACTGGCCGCGCATGCGTTCGAGCCGACGTTCGTGTCGGCGCTCAGCCAACGCGTGGGCGTTGCCCGGACGCTGCTCATGCTGACGCTGCTGGTCGCATTCAGTATCGTCGGCGACTTGTTCGAATCGATGCTCAAGCGCCAAGCCGGCGTGAAGGATTCGAGCGCCCTGTTGCCCGGTCATGGCGGCGTGCTCGACCGCATCGACGCGCTGCTGCCGGTGTTGCCGCTCGCGATGCTCGTCATCGGCTAGCGCTAGAGAGAGATATGAAAAAACGTCTGACATTGCTCGGTTCCACGGGCTCGATCGGCGATAGCACGCTCGACGTCGTCGCTCGCCACCCCGAGCGTTTTTCCGTCCATGCGCTCACGGCGCACCGCAACGGC
Source organism: uncultured Burkholderiaceae bacterium (assembly GCA_966212325.1). Lineage (GTDB taxonomy): Bacteria > Pseudomonadota > Gammaproteobacteria > Burkholderiales > Burkholderiaceae > Trinickia. The sequence goes on from CBIHRA010000001.1 coordinate 177,142, forward strand.
GACAAGCTCGTCGCTCAATGCTTGCGTTTCGAGCCCGATGTGGCCGTCGTCGGCGACGCCCGGACGGCTGCGAGCGTGCAAGCGCAGCTCGATGCGGCAGGCTGCAAGACGCAGGTGGCGTACGGCCCCGACGCGCTGGTCCAGGCCGCGCGGAGCGCCGAATGCGACACGGTCGTCGCCGCGATCGTCGGAGCGGCCGGCCTCGCACCCACGCTTGCCGCCGCGCGCGCCGGCAAGCGTATTTTGCTGGCCAACAAAGAAGCGCTCGTCATGTCGGGCGCCATTTTCATGGATGCCGTGCGCGATCACGGGGCGACGCTTTTGCCCGTCGACAGCGAGCACAACGCGATCTTCCAGTGCCTGCCGCGCGATGCCGCGGAACACGGCGGCGTCACGAAAATCATCCTGACGGCGTCGGGCGGCCCGTTCCGCACGCGAGAGCCCGCCACGCTCGTCGACGTGACGCCGGAAGAGGCCTGCAAGCATCCGAACTGGGTCATGGGCCGCAAGATTTCGGTCGATTCGGCCACGATGATGAACAAGGGCCTCGAAGTCATCGAAGCCCATTGGCTGTTCGGCCTCGGGGGCGAGCGCATCGACGTGCTGATTCACCCGCAAAGCGTCATTCATTCGCTCGTCTCGTACGCGGACGGCTCGGTGCTCGCCCAGCTCGGCAATCCCGACATGCGCACGCCGATCGCTCACGCGCTTGCGTTTCCCGACCGGGTCGATTCGGGGGTGGGGCAGCTCGATCTTGCCCAGATCGCTTCGCTTCAGTTCGAAAAACCCGACTACGAACGCTTTCCGTGTCTAGCGCTCGCCATGCAAGCGCTTGCCGCCGGCGGCATCGCGAGCGCGGCGTTGAATGCGGCCAACGAGGTCGCGGTCGACGCGTTCCTCGAGCGCCGCATCGGTTTCATGGACATCGCGCGCACGGTCGACGCCGTCCTGGACGGCTTGTCGAACCGCGTGCCGAGCGGTTTGGAGGACGTGCTCGGCGCCGATGCCGACGCGCGCCGCGCCGCGCACGAATTCATTGCCGGCCGCGTGCTCGTCGCGCAAGCGGCCAATCGCACGGGCTCGATCGATCGCGCCGTGCAGTGAGAGGCTGATGAACCTGCTGATCGAAATTGCAGCATTCGTCGTCGCGATCGGCGTGCTCGTCGTCGTGCACGAATATGGGCACTACAGCGTCGCGCGGCTGTGCGGCGTCAAAGTGCTGCGTTTTTCGATCGGCTTCGGGCGGCCGCTCGCTAGCTGGGTCGGGCGTCGTTCGGGTACCGAATGGACGATCTCGGCGTTGCCGCTTGGCGGCTACGTCAAGATGCTCGACGAACGCGACCCGGGGCCCGGGATCGCGCCTGCCGATCTCCCGCATGCATTCAACCGCCAACACGTCGCTAAGCGCATCGCCATCGTATTGGCGGGGCCGCTCGCCAACTTCGTGCTGGCCGTCGCGTTGTTCTCGATCGTTTTCGCGACCGGGGTGACGGAGCCTGTCGCCCGGTTGGCGACGCCGCCGGCCGGCAGCGTGGCCGCTCGCGCCGGCTTCGACGGCGGCGAAACGGTTTTGGCGATCGGCGACGAGCGGGGCGCCGACATCGAAGCGGTGCGCTCCTGGTCGGATCTGCGCTGGAAGTTGCTCGACGCCGCGTTCGACCACCGCCTCGTCGTGCTCCAGGCGCGCGACGGGAAGGGCACGTACGACTTCCAAGTCGATTTGCGGCACATTTCCGGCCGCGACCTGGACGACGATTTTTTGACGAAGCTCGGCTTCGATCAGGGCGGGACGCTGACTGTCGCCGCCGTCGAGCCGGGCAGCGCAGCGCAGCGGGCCGGTTTGCAGGCCGGCGATACGTTGCGCACGGCAGGCGGCGCACCGATCGACGGCGCTCAGGCATTTATCGCCTACGTCAAGGCGCGTGCGGGACGCCCCGTCGTGCTAGGCATCGAGCGCGGCTCGCCCGCGCAGCGGCTGTCGCTGACGGTCGTGCCGGAGGCGCACGAGGACGTGCAGACGGGCACGAGCGCGGGACGCATCGGCGCGGCGCTCGCGACGCATGTAGATTCCGTGAACGTGCACTACGGCCTCGGCGAGAGCGTCGCGCGCAGTGCCCGGCGCACCTGGGACATCGCCATCTATTCGCTGCGGATGTTCGGGCGCATGCTGACGGGCGAGGCTTCGCTGAAGAATTTGTCCGGGCCGGTCACGATCGCAGACTACGCCGGCAGGAGCGCGCAACTCGGCTGGGCGCCGTTTCTTTCGTTCCTGTCCATCGTCAGCATCAGCCTCGGCGTGCTGAACTTATTGCCGATTCCCGTATTGGACGGGGGGCATCTGTTATATTATTTGGTTGAAGCCGCAACCGGCAAAGCCGTATCGGAACGTTGGCAACTCGTTCTGCAAAGGGCTGGCCTCGTTTGCATCGTCGTCTTGTCGGCGATTGCGCTCTTCAACGATCTGGCTCGTTTAATCCATTTTTAAAGTGTCCGGCGGCGCGCGCTTGCACAGCCGCGGTGGACAGATGCAGCTAAAAACACTGGGGAAGCACGTTGTTCAAACCTCATCGCTTTGTTCCTAAGACGGTTGCGGTCGCGGCGCTCGCCGCTCACGGGCTCATCGCTCACGCGGCAACGGCGCCTTTCGTCGTAAAAGACATCCGCATCGAGGGCTTGCAACGGGTGGAACCCGGCACGGTCTTCTCCTACTTGCCGATCAAGCAAGGCGATACCTTCACCGACGACAAAGCGTCCGAGGCGATCCGCGCGCTTTTTGCCACTGGCTTTTTCAGCGACGTGCGCATCGCGACCGAAGGCGACGTCGTGATCGTCAACGTCGTCGAACGCCCCGCGATCGGGTCGATCGATTTCTCCGGCCTGCACGAGTTCGAGAAGGACCAGCTCGACAAGGCACTCAAGTCCGTCGGCTTGTCGCCGGGCCGTTATTACGACAAGGCGCTCGTCGATCGCGCGGAGCAGGAGCTCAAGCGCCAGTACCTGACGCGCGGCTTCTACGCGGCCGAAGTCACGACCACGGTCACGCCGATCGATTCGAGCCGCGTGTCGATTCTGTTCTCGGTGAACGAAGGCCCGAGCGCCAAAATCCGCCAGGTCAATTTCATCGGCAACAAGGCGTTCAGCACGAGCACGCTGCGCAACGAAATGCAGCTGTCCACGCCGAACTGGTTCTCGTGGTACACGAAGAACGACCTCTATTCGAAAGACAAGCTCACGGGCGATCTCGAAAACGTCCGTTCTTTTTACCTGAATCGCGGGTATCTCGAGTTCAATATCGAGTCGACGCAGGTGTCGATTTCGCCCGACAAGAAGGACATGTACCTCACGTTGACGGTGCATGAGGGCGAGCCCTACACGGTATCGAGCATCAAGCTCGCCGGCAATCTGCTCGATCGAGGCCCCGAGCTGCAAAAGCTCATCACGGTCAAGCCGGGCGAGCGCTTTTCGGCTGCCAAGCTGCAAGCCACGACGAAGGCGATCGTCGACAAGCTCGGCGAGTACGGCTATGCGTTCGCGACGGTCAACGCGCAGCCCGATATCGACCAAGTGCATCACAAGGTCGCACTGACGCTGCAAGTGGACCCGAGCCGTCGCGTTTATGTGCGGCGCATCAACATCGTCGGCAACACGCGCACACGCGACGAAGTCGTGCGCCGCGAAATGCGTCAGTTGGAAAGCTCGTGGTTCGATTCCAGCCGTCTCGCGCTCTCGAAGGATCGGATCAACCGTCTCGGCTACTTTACCGACGTCGAGGTGACGACGGTGCCGGTGGCGGGCACGGCCGATCAAGTCGACGTCGATGTGAAGGTCGCGGAAAAACCGACGGGCGCAATCACGCTCGGCGCGGGCTTTTCGTCGACCGACAAGGTCGTCCTTTCGGCCGGCATCTCGCAAGACAACGTGTTCGGTTCGGGCACGAGCCTGTCGGTGAACGTCAACACGGCGCGCAGCTACCGTACGCTGACGGTGACGCAGGTCGATCCGTACTTCACGGTCGATGGCATCAAGCGTATTACCGACGTCTACTACCGCACGACACAGCCGCTGTACTACTCGACGAATTCGAGCTTCCGCATCATTACGGCCGGCGGCGATTTGAAGTTCGGGATCCCGTTCTCGGAAGTCGATACGGTGTTCTTCGGCGCGGGCTTCGAGCAGAACCGCCTCGATATCGACAGCAGTACGCCGCAGAGCTACAAGAATTACGTGACCGAGTTCGGCCGCGTGTCGAACAACTTCCCGCTGACGGTAGGCTGGTCGCGCGACGCCCGCGACAGCGCCCTTGTGCCGAGCCGCGGCTACTACACGCAAGCCAACGCCGAATACGGCACGCCGGCCGGTGCGACGCAGTACTACAAGGCCGATCTGCAAGCGCAATACTATTACTCGTTCGCGCGCGGCTTCGTTCTCGGGCTGAACTTCCAAGGCGGCTACGGCAACGGCCTCAGCGGCAAGCCGTTCCCGATTTTCAAGAACTACTTCGCCGGCGGTATCGGCTCGGTGCGCGGGTACGAACCGAGCTCGCTCGGCCCGCGCGATACGTCGACGAACGACCCGATCGGCGGTTCGAAGATGGTCGTCGGCAATATCGAGCTGACGTTCCCGTTGCCGGGCACGGGTTACGACCGAACGCTGCGCGTGTTCACGTTCTTCGACGGCGGCAATGTTTGGGGCCAAAGCGCCCCGGGCATCTCCACGACTGGGTCGAACGGTTTGCGCTACGGCTACGGTATCGGTCTCGCTTGGATTTCGCCGATCGGGCCGCTCAAGCTCAGCTTGGGCTTCCCGGTCACGAAGCACCAGGGCGATCAATACCAGAAATTCCAATTCCAGATCGGGACGGCGTTCTAACGAAACGCCAGACTCTGGCCAGCATCGAGAGGAAGATTTTGCAAACCGGTACGTTCATCAAACGTGTGTTAGGGGTGGTGGCGCTGACGGGGGCGCTCGTGTCCGGCGTCGTGCAAGCGCAAGAGGCGCGCATCGCGGCGGTCAACTCGGATCGCATCCTGCGCGAATCGGCTGCGGCGACGGCGGCCGAAGCCAAGCTCAAGGCCGAGTTCGCGAAGCGCGACAAGGATCTGCAGGACATGGCTTCGCGTCTGAAGACGCTGTCCGACCAGCTCGACAGAAACGGCGCGTCGATGTCGCTGACCGACCGTGCGGCGAAGCAAAAGCAATTGTCCGATCTCGATAGCGATTTTCAGCGCAGGCAGCGCGAGTTCCGCGAAGACTTGAACCAGCGCCGCAACGAAGAATTGGCGGCCGTGCTCGATCGTGCGAACAAGGTCATCAAACAGATCGCCGAGCAGCAACACTACGATCTGATCGTGCAAGAGGCCGTGTACGTGAGCCCGCGTATCGACATCACGGACCAAGTGCTCAAGGCGCTGGCCGCGTCGAGCGCGAGCGCCACCAATTGAGCGACGGAGCAGCACGGTAATGGCATTGACGCTCGAGCAACTTGTGCAGCGCTTCGGCGGTGAAGTCGTGGGCGAGCCCGGCCGCAAGGTGGCCGGCCTCGCACCGCTGGATCAAGCGCAGCCCCATCAGCTGGCGTTTCTCGCCAACCCGAAATATCTTTCTCAGGTCGAAACGACGCAAGCAGGCGCCGTCTTGATCGCGCCCGCCGATCTCGAGAAGCTCGGCTCGCGGGAAGGACGTAACTTCATCGTCACACCGAATCCCTACGCTTATTTCGCCCGTGTCGCTCAATTGTTCATCGATCTGGCGGCGCCCAAAACGGCCGCGGGCGTGCATCCGAGCGCCGTCATCGATTCGTCGGCGCAGGTGGCGGCCAGCGCCGTCATCGGGCCGCACGTCGTGATCGAGGCGGGCGCGGTCGTCGGCGAGCATGTGCGGCTCGACGCCAACGTGACGATCGGGCGCGGCACGCGTATCGACGAAGGGGTGCATCTGTATCCGAACGTCACGGTGTACCACGGCTGCAAAATCGGCCCGCGTGCGATCGTTCACGCGGGCGCGGTCATCGGCTCGGACGGGTTCGGGTTCGCCCCCGATTTCGTGGGCGAAGGCGATGCGCGCACGGGCAGCTGGGTCAAGATCCCTCAAGTCGGCGGCGTGACGATCGGCGCGGACGTAGAGATCGGCGCGAATACGACGATCGACCGCGGCGCGATGGCCGATACGATCATCGAGGAATGCGTGAAGATCGACAACCTCGTGCAGATCGGCCATAACTGCAAAGTCGGCGCCTATACCGTGATCGCGGGCTGTGCCGGCATCGCGGGCAGCACGACGATCGGCCGCCACTGTATGATCGGCGGCGCCGTGGGCATCGCCGGCCATGTGACGCTGGCCGATTATGTGATCGTCACGGCGAAGTCGGGCGTATCGAAGTCGCTGCTCAAGCCGGGTATGTACACGAGCGCGTTCCCGGCCGTGGGCCATGCCGAATGGAACAAGAGCGCGGCCTTGATGCGCAATCTCGACAAGCTGCGCGACCGAATCAAGGCGCTGGAAGCCGCGCTCGGCGAGCGCGGCGAACGTAACGCTTGATACAAGCGCATATGCGCGGCGCTTGTAGGCGTCTAACGAAGGCCCTGGCATAGGGCGCCAAGCGCCGCCGCCAACAGCATCCGCAGTAACCACCCGCGCGAGACCCTTGCGTGGAGCAGACACACCATGAGCACTGAAAAAATCAACCTCGACATCCATAAGATTCTGACGCTGCTGCCGCACCGCTATCCGATTTTGCTCGTGGATCGCGTACTCGAACTCGAGCCGCACAAGAGCATCAAAGCGCTGAAGAACGTGTCGATCAACGAACCGTACTTCATGGGACACTTCCCGCAGCGTCCGGTGATGCCCGGCGTGCTGATCTTGGAAGCGCTCGCGCAAACGGCGGCGCTGCTGACGTTCGCGGAAGAGCCGCACGATCCCGAAACGACGCTGTACTACTTCGTGGGTATCGATGGGGCGCGCTTCAAGCGCGTCGTCGAACCCGGCGACCAACTGATTCTCAACGCTACGTTCGAGCGCTACATGCGCGGCATCTGGAAGTTCAAGGCGCGCGCGGAAGTGGACGGTGCAACGGCCGCCGAGGCGGAATTGATGTGCACGGTCAAGCACACGAACGAGTGACAAGGGCCTAGAGCGCATGAGCAGGATTCATCCCACCGCGATCATCGAGCCGGGCGCACAGCTCGGCGAGGACGTCGAGATCGGGCCTTACGCGATCGTCGGCGCGAACGTCACGATCGGCGATCGTACGACGGTCGGCTCGCACAGCGTCATAGAAGGTCACACGACGATCGGCGTCGACAACCGGATCGGCCACTACGCGTCGGTCGGCGGCCGTCCGCAAGACATGAAATACCAGGGCGAGCCGACGCGGCTCGTCGTCGGCGATCGCAACACGATCCGCGAGTTCACGACGATTCACACGGGCACCGTGCAAGACGGCGGCGTGACGACGCTCGGCGACGACAACTGGATCATGGCTTACGTGCACGTCGGGCACGATTGCCATGTCGGCAACCACGTCATCTTGTCGAGCAACGCCCAGATGGCGGGCCACGTGATCATCGGCGATTGGGCCATCGTGGGCGGCATGTCGGGCGTGCATCAATTCGTGAAGATCGGCGAGCATTCGATGCTCGGCGGCGCGTCGGCGCTCGTGCAGGACATCCCGCCGTTCGTCATTGCGGCGGGCAACAAGGCCGAACCGCACGGCATCAACGTCGAAGGGCTGCGTCGGCGCGGCTTTTCGGCCGATGCGATCTCCGCGCTGCGCAGCGCCTACCGGCTGCTCTATAAGAACGGCCTGTCGCTGGAAGAGGCGAAGACGCAGCTTACCGAGCTCGCCTCGGCCGGCGGCGACGGCGACGAGCATGTGCGCAAGCTGATCGCGTTCATCGAAACGTCGCAACGCGGCATCATCCGCTAGCCGCTCGATGACGCTGCAATTGAACGCGCTGCGCGTCGCCATGGTCGCCGGCGAACCGTCGGGCGATCTGCTGGCGGCGTCGCTGCTCGGCGGCCTCGGGCGCCGGCTGCCTGCGCACACGCGTTACTACGGCATCGGCGGCCCGCGCATGGCGGCCCAAGGCTTCGAACCGCATTGGCCGATGGAAAAGCTAGCGGTGCGCGGTTATGTCGAGGCGCTGCGGCACATCCCCGAAATTCTCGGCATTCGCAACGAGCTCAAACGCCAACTGCTGGCCGAGCCGCCCCATGCCTTCATCGGCATCGATGCGCCGGATTTCAACTTCGGCCTCGAACAAGCGCTGAGAGGCGCGGGCATTCCGACGATCCACTTCGTTTGTCCGTCGATTTGGGCGTGGCGCGGCGGCCGCATCAAGACGATCGCGAGAGCGGTCGACCACATGCTTTGCGTGTTTCCGTTCGAGACGGCGCTGCTCGAAAAGGCGCACGTGCCGGCCACCTACGTCGGCCACCCGCTTGCCGACGAGATTGCATTGGAGCCCGATGTTGCCGGCGCGCGCGCGGCGCTCCAGCTACCCGAATCGGGGCCGATCATCGCTGTGCTGCCGGGCAGCCGACGCTCGGAAATCAACCTGATCGGCCCTACGTTTTTCGAGGCGATGGCGATCATGCAGCGCCGCGAGCCGGGCTTGCGGTTCGTAATGCCTGCGGCCACGCCCGCGCTGCGCGAACTGCTGCAACCGCTTGCCGCGGCGCATCCGGGTTTGGCGCTCACGATCACCGACGGCGATGCCCAGCGCGCCATGACCGCGGCCGACGCCGTGCTCGTGAAGAGCGGCACCGTTACGCTCGAAGCCGCGCTGCTGAAGAAGCCGATGGTGATTTCGTACAAGGTGCCTTGGCTCACGGGGCAGATCATGCGAAGGCAGGGGTACTTGCCGTATGTCGGCCTGCCCAACATCCTGGCCGGACGGTTCGTCGTACCGGAATTGCTGCAGCATTTCGCGACGCCTGAAGCGCTCGCCGACGCCACGCTCGTGCAGTTGCGCGACGAAGCCAATCGGCGCACGCTCACCGAAGTGTTCACGCAAATGCACTTGACGCTGCGCCGGAACACGGCCGAGTGCGCGGCCGAAGCGGTGGCGCGCGTGATCGAAGCGAGGAAGCCGCAGAGATGACGAGCTCACAGGCGCCACGCCCGAAGCGTACGAGCTCCGCCGGCGAACCGGCGGCGCAGGCCGCGTCCGGTCGCGCGAAGCGCGGTTCCGCGGCTTCGTCTCAGGTGGCGCTCAATTTCGATTCGCCGCTCGATATCGTCTGCGGTGTCGACGAGGCGGGGCGGGGGCCGCTTGCCGGGCCCGTCGTGGCGGCTGCGGTCATTCTCGATCCGAAGCGGCGCATTCGCGGGTTGGACGATTCGAAGGTGTTGACGGTCAAGAAGCGCGAAGCGCTGTACGAGAAGATCGTCGAGCGATCGGTGGCGTATTGTGTCGCATCGGCCAGCGTGGAAGAGATCGATCGGCTCAACATCTTGCATGCCACGATGCTCGCTATGAAGCGGGCCGTCGAAGGGCTCTCGGTCACGCCGACCCTGGCTCGCATCGACGGGAATCGCTGCCCCGTGCTCGCTGTGCGCAGCGAAGCCGTGATCGGCGGCGATGCGCTCGTGCCCGCGATTTCGGCGGCGTCGATTCTCGCGAAAGTCACGCGCGACCGGATGCTCGCCGAATTGCACGAGCGGTTTCCCGTATACGGTTTCGACGCGCACGCCGGCTACGGCACGCCGCAGCACTTGGCCGCGTTGACCGCTCACGGACCGTGCGAACATCATCGGCGCTCGTTCGCTCCGGTGCGGGCGGCGTTCGAGCGGCTCGGCATCAGCGTCGCGCTGGCTGGCACGGCAGAGGCGGCCTCCGTCGAGGCGGCCGAGGCGCTGGCCGAGGACGCTTTCGGTGGCGAACAAGCGCTCTATCTCGATGCCTTCGATAGCCAGGGCGACGCCGATCCGGCGCGAACGGGCGTCGGGTCATAGCCATAGCCGGAACAGTCGAGATGCGGTCGTGTGCGGTACGAGCGAACGCGTTTCATTCTTAGGCCTGAATGGCCGTTTCATCTCGGTTCGGATTTCGTGAAAGCGATCACTTCGCGCGACAACCCCTTTTACAAGCGCCTCAAAGCGCTGGCCGCATCGACGCATCAGCAGAAGAAAGGCGGCCATGCGTTGCTCGAGGGTTTTCATCTCGCCGCGGCTTATCTCGATTCGGCGGGGCAGCCCGAGACCTGCGTCGTGACGGAAGGTGCGCTACGGCACGAGGAAGCGCAGGCTATCGTCGCGCGCGTCGATGCGCAGCGTATCGTCACGCTGCCGGACGCCCTGTTCGGCCAGGTGTCGAACGTGGTGAACGGCGTGGGTATGCTGTTTGTCGTCGATAAGCCTCAGGCACCGTTGCCCGAACGCGTCGAGACGACCTGCGTCGTATTGGACGGCGTGCAGGACGCCGGCAATGTCGGTTCCATCTTGCGCACGGCCGCGGCAGCCGGCGTGAAGCAGGTGTTTTGCGCGCCGGGAACGGCGTACGCGTGGTCATCGAAAGTATTGCGCTCGGGAATGGGGGCGCATTTCCTGCTCGACGTTCACGAGGACATCGACGCACAGACGTTGATCGGCCGCCTTGGCGTGCCGGCGGCGATCACCGATTCCCATGGGCCGCAGGCCCTCTACGATTGCGATCTGACGGGACCGATCGCTTGGGTGTTCGGCAATGAAGGGGCGGGCGTGTCGGCGCCGTGGCGCGCGGCCGTTGAGCATCGTCTGACGATTCCTCAGCCAGGCGGCATGGAATCGCTGAATGTCGCGGCCGCGGCCGCGATCTGCTTGTTCGAGCAGTGCCGGCAGCAGCGTGCGGTGCGCTGAAGCGCCGCGGCCGTCGCGGCGGCGGCTTCCCAGGCAACTGAGGCAACTGAGGCAACTGAGGCAACTGAGGCAACTGAGGCAACGTGAACGCGTCGGCAACGCGATACGTAGGTTCACCGCCCTCAATGCGTAGCCAGCATCAAGACGTAGCCAACCTCGAGACGTAGCCAACCTCGAGACGTAGCCAACCTCGAGACGTAGCCAACCTCAGTACGTCGGCCTATCGAGCTTGATTTCCTGCAGGATCGTCGTCGCGATTTCCTCGATCGACTTATGCGTGGAAGACAGCCACTTGATCCCTTCCCGGCGCATCAGCGCTTCCGCTTCGTTGATCTCATACCGGCAGTTTTCGGGCGCAGCGTACTTGCTGCCGGGCCGGCGCTCGTTGCGGATTTCCGATAAGCGCTGCGGGTCGATCGACAAGCCGAACAGCTTTTCGCGATGGGCGATCAACGGCGTCGGCAGTTTCCCGCGTTCGAAGTCTTCGGGGATGAGCGGATAGTTGGCCGCTTTTACGCCGTATTGCATCGCGAGATACAGGCTCGTCGGCGTCTTGCCGCTGCGCGACACCCCGACGAGGATCACGTCGGCATCGGCGAGATTGCGATTCGACTGCCCGTCGTCATGCGCCAAGGAAAAGTTGATCGCTTCGATCCGCGTCTTGTATTCGTCGGTGTCCGCGTTCTGATGCCCGCGGCCGATCGCGTGCGTCGACTTCATTTCGAGCTCTTGCTCGAGCGGCTCGACGAATTGCTGGAAGATGTCGAGCACGAGCGCGTTCGAATTCTTGACGATTGCGTTCGACTCGCTGTCGACGAGCGTCGTGAAAACGATGGGGCGGCGCCCGTCCAGCACGGCCGATTCGCTGATCTTTTCGATCGTCGCGTAGGCCTTGTCGATCGAATCGACGAACGGCACCCGTACGAGGCGGAATTTTTGGTCGAATTGGGACAGGATCGAATGCGCGAAGGTTTCGGCGGTGATCCCGGTTCCGTCGGAGACGATGAATACGGTAGGCGGCATCGGCAAACGCTTAAAAGCAGCGTGCGCTGCGGGAGGAAACGCGATTGTCGCGCGTTTTCGCCGGCAGGGTGCAGGCGATTGTCACATGGCCGTCGCAACAGAGCAGGCGGCGGGTTAGAAGCAGGGTAGAATAGCGGCAACCTGTTGGATAAGCAATTGCAATCGGCGGCGTCCGGCGATTGCTTCTCCAACAGGTTGCGCGTGCTGCGCGCCGGGCTCCAATGGCCCACGCGCACCAAGCCCACACGCGTGGCCGTGAATTTTTTTCACACTTAGGGGCTTGTATGACTAACGCAGCAAACGTTACGAAGGATCAGGCGTATGTAATTCCGTTCGAGCAGCTACGGATGACCGATGTGGAGATCGTGGGCGGCAAGAATGCGTCGCTCGGCGAAATGATCAGCCAGTTGGCCGAGGCCGGCGTGCGTGTGCCGACCGGCTTCGCAACCACGGCGCTGGCGTTCCGCGATTTCCTGAAGCACAACAATCTGACCGAACGGATCGCCGCTCGGCTCGAGACGCTCGACGTCGACGACGTCAAAGCGCTCGCGGCCGCGGGTAAGGAAATTCGCGAATGGATCGTCGAGGCGCCGATGCAGCCGCGCCTCTTGGCGGAAATCCGCGAGCAGTTCGAAGTGCTCCAGAAAAGCTCGCCCGAAGAGCTGTCGTTCGCCGTGCGTTCGTCGGCCACGGCCGAAGACTTGCCCGACGCCTCGTTCGCCGGGCAGCAGGAAAGCTATCTGAACGTCGTCGGCATCGAGGACGTCCTCGATCGGATGAAGCACGTGTTCGCGTCGCTCTACAACGATCGCGCCATTTCATATCGCGTTCACAAGGGCTTCACGCACGCGGAAGTCGCGTTGTCGGCCGGTGTGCAGCGTATGGTTCGCTCGGACGTGGGCGCGGCCGGCGTCATGTTCACGCTCGACACGGAATCGGGCTTCAAGGACGCCGTGTTCATCACGTCGAGCTATGGCCTGGGCGAAACCGTGGTGCAGGGCGCGGTGAATCCGGACGAGTTCTACGTCTTCAAGACCACGCTCGAACAAGGCAAGTACCCCATCATCCGCCGCTCGATCGGCTCCAAGCTCATCAAGATGGAATTCACGCAGCCGGGCGAGCCGGGCCGCGTGAAGACGGTCGATGTGGCGCACGAGCAGCGCAACCGCTTCTCGATCACCGACGACGACGTGATCGAGCTCGCGAAATACGCCGTCATCATCGAAAAACACTACGAGCGTCCGATGGACATCGAGTGGGGCAAGGACGGCCGCGACGGCAAGATCTTCATCCTGCAGGCGCGCCCCGAAACGGTGAAAAGCCAAGGCGCCGGCAAAGTCGAGCAGCGCTTCAAGCTGCGCGGCCAGTCGCAGGTGCTCGCCACGGGCCGTGCGATCGGCCAGAAGATCGGCGCGGGCCGCGTGCGCGTGATTCACGATCCGTCGGAGATGGAACGCGTGCAGCCGGGCGACGTGCTCGTCGCCGACATGACGGACCCGAACTGGGAGCCCGTGATGAAGCGCGCGTCGGCGATCGTGACGAATCGCGGCGGTCGCACCTGCCACGCGGCCATCATCGCGCGTGAGCTCGGCGTGCCGGCGGTCGTGGGCTGCGGCGACGCCACCGACGTCCTGAAGGACGGTGCGCTCGTGACGGTCTCCTGCGCCGAAGGCGATGAAGGCAAGATCTACGACGGCTTGCTGGAAACGGAAGTGACGGAAGTGTCGCGCGGCGAACTGCCGCCGATCCCCGTCAAGATCATGATGAACGTCGGCAACCCGCAGCTCGCGTTCGACTTCTCGCAGTTGCCGAACGCAGGCGTCGGGCTCGCCCGGCTCGAGTTCATCATCAACAACAACATCGGGGTGCACCCGAAGGCGATTCTCGAGTACCCGAACGTCGATCAGGATTTGAAGAAGGCCGTGGAAAGCGTGGCGCGCGGGCACGCGTCGCCGCGAGCGTTCTACGTCGACAAGCTGACCGAAGGCATTGCGACGATCGCGGCGGCGTTCTATCCGCGGCCCGTCATCGTGCGCTTGTCCGACTTCAAGTCGAACGAGTACAAGAAGCTCATCGGCGGCTCGCGCTACGAGCCGGACGAGGAAAACCCGATGCTCGGCTTCCGCGGCGCCTCGCGCTACATCGCGCAGGACTTCGCGCAGGCGTTCGAAATGGAGTGCATGGCGCTCAAGCGCGTGCGCGAGGACATGGGCTTGACCAACGTCGAGATCATGGTGCCGTTCGTGCGTACGGTGAAGCAAGCCGAGCGCGTGGTGGGTCTGCTCGATAAGTTCGGTCTGAAGCGCGGCGAAAACGGGCTGCGTCTCATCATGATGTGCGAGATTCCGTCGAACGCGATCCTTGCGGAGCAGTTCCTGCAGCACTTCGACGGTTTCTCGATCGGCTCGAACGACTTGACGCAGCTCACGCTCGGCCTCGATCGCGATTCCGGTATGGAGTTGTTGGCGGTCGACTTCGACGAACGCGACGAAGCCGTCAAGTTCTTGCTCAAGCGCGCTATCGAAACGTGCCGCCGCCTGGGCAAGTACGTCGGTATCTGCGGCCAAGGGCCGTCGGATCACCCGGACTTCGCGCAGTGGCTGGCCGATGAAGGCATCGCGTCGATTTCGCTGAATCCCGACACGATCATCGAAACGTGGCAGGCATTGGCCAAGCACGCGAAGTAACGCCGTCCGCTTGAGGGTCCGTTCGCAAGAACGGGCTCTGCTTCGTGCTATAACGCCCTGGTGAAATCCGGGGCGTTTTTTTTGTTCGAGGAGAGCGTCAGATGACGCCGAACGACTTTCTTTGGTGGATCGGCGCGGGGGCGCTCGTCGTCGCCGAGCTGTTGACGGGCACGTTCTACCTGCTGATGATCGCGCTCGGCTTCTTGGCCGGAGCCTTGGCCAAGCTGTATGGCGCGAGCCTCGCGGCGCAGTGCACGTGGGCGGCGCTCATCGCGCTGGCTGCCGTCGTCTTGCTGCGCCGCTCTCGTTTCGGCCGGCGGCGTGAGCGGCGCGATGCCTCGACGAACCCCGACGTCGTATTGGACGTCGGTTCGCCGCTCGAAGTCCCGGCGTGGCGCGATGGGCATGCGCGCGTGCCATACCGCGGCGCCGAATGGGATGTCGAGCTCGCCCCCGGCGAGCGCGAGGACGCGCGCTTTTACGAGATCGCCGCCGTGCGCGGTAACCGCCTCGTCGTGGTCGAGAGAGGGCACGCGTCGAGGCGCTCGCAGCATCCGATATCAACAACAAAGTCGACAACGAAGGAGTAAACGATGGACATGACTATCGTGGGGGTTGTGCTGTTGGTCGTCGTAGCCGTGATCGCTGCACAGACGGTCAAGATCGTGCCGCAGCAGCACGCGTGGGTGGTGGAGCGGTTCGGCCGCTATCACGCGACGCTCGCGCCGGGACTCAATATCGTGTTGCCGTTCGCCGATCGCGTGGCCTACCGGCACGTATTGAAGGAAATCCCCCTCGACGTGCCGGGGCAAATCTGCATCACGCGCGACAACACGCAGCTGCAAGTCGACGGCGTGCTGTACTTCCAGGTGACGGACGCGATGAAAGCTTCGTACGGTTCGAGCAATTACGTGCTCGCAATCACGCAACTGTCGCAGACGACGCTGCGCTCCGTCATCGGCAAGCTCGAGCTCGATAAAACGTTCGAGGAGCGCGACCTCATCAACCGCAGCGTCGTGGCGGCGCTCGACGAAGCCGCGTCGAACTGGGGCGTGAAAGTTCTGCGCTACGAGATCAAGGATCTGACGCCGCCTAAGGAAATCCTGCATGCGATGCAGGCGCAGATCACGGCGGAGCGCGAGAAGCGCGCACTGATCGCAGCCTCGGAAGGGCGCAAGCAAGAGCAGATCAACATCGCCTCGGGCGGGCGCGAAGCGGCCATTCAGAAGTCGGAGGGCGAGAAGCAAGCCGCGATCAACCAGGCGCAAGGGCAGGCCGCTGCGATTTTGGCCGTCGCGGAAGCCAATGCGCAGGCGATTCAAAAGATCGCGACGGCGATCCAATCGACGGGCGGCATGGACGCCGTCAACCTCAAAGTGGCCGAGCAGTACGTCAATGCGTTCGGCAACCTGGCCAAGGCCGGCAACACGTTGATCGTGCCGGGCAATCTTTCCGATCTGGGCTCGATGGTGGCTTCGGCCCTGACGATCGTCAACCGCGGCAAGGCTGCGGCGGCGCCCGACGGGCGCTGAGGGTGCGGCAGATCGACGCGGCGGGTGCGCCGGCAGGCTAGTGCGTATCGGCTCTCGCGGCCCCCGCGGTAGTCGCGGTGTCGCGCTAGTCGCGGCCCCCGCGGTAGTCGAGGGCGTGCCGAGTCGCGGGTTGCGCCCGCGTGGCGTCGAAGCAAGAAGGCCCGCGGTTTGACGCGGGCCTTCGACGTGGGCGTGAGCCGGTTATGCGGCCGGTTAGCTGGCCGACCTCATGATCCTTGCTTTCTCGCGCTCCCAATCGCGCTTCTTTTCGGTTTCGCGTTTGTCGTGCAGTTTCTTGCCCTTGGCGAGGCCGACCTCGCACTTCACGCGGCCGCCCTTGTAGTGAAAGTTAAGCGGCACGAGCGTATAGCCGCGCTGCTCGACCTTGCCGATCAATTTCTTGATTTCGTCGCCGTGCAGCAGCAGCTTGCGCGTGCGAACCGGGTCGGGCTTGATGTGGGTCGACGCTTCCGGCAGCGGGCTGATGTGCGCGCCGATCAGATAAAGCTCGCCGTCGCGGATGATGACGTAGCCTTCTTTGATTTGGCCGCGCCCGGCGCGCAGCGCCTTGACTTCCCATCCTTCGAGCACGAGCCCTGCTTCATAGCGCTCTTCGATGAAGTAATCGAAGAAGGCCTTTCTGTTGTCGATGATGCTCATGGATATGGACGGCGTCCAACTCGTTTAAAATTGCGATTTTAGCAAAGCGGCGCCTCACGAGCCCGCCAAGCTCGCCCCACTTCCGCCGCGCGCAGTGCTTCCTATGGCAGATGTTCAGAAAACCGTCTTGATTCGCCACTCGGCCGAGCAAATGTTCGACCTAGTTACCGACGTGGCCGACTATCCCAACTTCCTGCCCTGGTGCGGCGGCGTCGAAATCCGGCGGCAAGAAGCGCACGAGATGGAAGCGCGCATCGACATCAACTTCAAGGGCATCAAGCAGCACTTCGCCACACACAATACGCAGGATCGGCCCACGCGCATCGACATGCAGTTCGCCGACGGACCTTTCCGCAAGTTCACGGGCTACTGGCGCTTCACGCCGCTGCGCACGGACGCTTGCAAGATCGAGTTCGCGCTGCATTACGAGTTTTCCAGCGTGATTCTCGAAAAGATCATCGGGCCCGTGTTCAGTCACATCGCGAACACGTTCGTCGAATCCTTCGTCAAGCGCGCCGACGAGCGCTACGGCCGCCCATGAGCACGGTACTTTCGATCGAGGTCTGCTATGCGCGGCCCGAGGCGCAGACGCGCATCGCAGTGACGTTACCGGGCGGCGCGACCGTGCGCGACGCGCTTGCCGCGAGCCAAATTGCCCAGCGGCACCCGGAAATCGACCTGGCGGCCGCGAAGATCGGCATTTTCGGCAAGTTGACGACGCTCGATGCGCCGCTCGCCGATCACGATCGCATCGAAATCTACCGCCCGCTGATCGTCGATCCGAAGCTCGCGCGCCAGCGGCGCGTGGAAAAGACGCGCCGCGCGGGGTCGATCGAAGGGCGTAAGTGGCTGCCTAAGGATTCGCGCTGAGCGAGGCGGCTTCGGTCGGTTTGCGTTGCGCGCCGTCGTCGTGGCGCCGCACCGACCATGTCACGCCGGCCAGCAGGAGGACGATCGCCGCCGCTTCGAGCGGGCGAGGCAGCCGCGCATCGTATACGAACCCGTAGAGCAGAGCGAAAAGCGTCTCGAACACGATCAACTGGCCCGAAAGCGTCAGCGGCACGCGCTTCGAGGCGGCGTTCCACAAGCCCGTTCCGAGCCATGACGCGCCGACGGCCAAGCCAAGATTGAGCAACCAGAACGCCTGCCAGCGCGTGTCGGGGTGCGACGCTTGCGTCGCGGCATCGGGCAGCAGCGGGCAAAGCAGCCACAACAGGGCGCCTAGCAGCCCCGTGGCAAGCCCCAGCAAGACGGACCACTCGTTGCCGTCGAAGTGCGGATTGCGGCGCAGGTAGCGCGCGTTTGCCACGGCGAACCAAGTCCAGGTTCCGAGCGCGCCTATCGCGCATGCGACGCCGACGATCTCGTCCATCACGCCGCCGACACCCCCCGCGCGGGTATGCGCGGGGCCGGCGGCGAAGACGTCGACGTTGATGCAGACGATGCCGGCTACGACGAGCAAAAGCGGCCAGAGCAGCCGGTCGAGCGGCACGGCGCCAGCGTCTCGCCGTCCGGCAAGCGTTACCGTAACGGGCAGCACGCCGACGATCAGCGAAGTCGGGCCGATTCCCACGCGATGCACGCCGGCCGTCAGAAAGACGTAGTAGACGAGGTTGCCGACGAGGGCGAGCTTCCCGGCGGCCGCGAGATCCGCCCGCGTGAGCTTGGCGCAGAGCCGTCGCGCCATGGGTAATGCAGCCGCGAGCGAAACGAGCCCGTACATCATGCAGCGCGCGGCGCCGAGCCTCATCGGCGCAAAGTCGGGCAGCAGCCGCGGCACGAGAAAGACCGTGCCCCAAATCGCTCCTGCCATCAATCCGTACATCACGCCGCGCCGCATGGCTGTTTTCCCCTCGTTTTTGGTCGATCGGTCGATCGGTCGGCCGATCGTCGAGGATTGAGCTTAGGCGCGGGTGCGCGCGGCCGTCTTGTTCGATTCTGCAATCGCGGGCGCGCCGTTTGCAGCCCGCGGGACACCGGCTTTTCGGCTCGATGCCCCGGCGTTACGGGGGCGAACGCGCACCATGGGCAAACGAAACTCGCGCGAACGCGGGACGAACCGAAAAGCGAAAAGCGCGGCCCGGCCCGAGCAGAAAAAGACGCTAACTTGCTGTTCGTACAGTGAAAAGCAGGGAGGTATCGCGTATAATTCGCTTTTGCGCCTATAGGATTTGCCATGCGTCTGATCCAAAAAGCACTCACGTTCGATGACGTGCTCCTCGTCCCGGCGTTCTCCGACGTTCTGCCGCGCGACACCAGCCTCAAAACCCGGCTGACCCGCAATATTTCCCTGAATATGCCGCTCGTGTCGGCTGCGATGGATACCGTCACCGAAGGGCGGCTGGCGATCGCCATGGCGCAGCAAGGCGGCGTCGGTATCATCCATAAGAACCTGACGGCGGCCGAGCAGGCGCGCGAAGTGGCGAAGGTCAAGCGCTTCGAGTCGGGAGTCGTGCGCGATCCGATCACGGTGCCGCCCGAAATGAAGGTGCGCGATGTGATCGCGCTCTCGCAGCAGCATGGCATTTCGGGCTTTCCGGTCGTCGAAGGCGCTCAGTTGATGGGTATCGTCACGAACCGCGACCTGCGCTTCGAAACGCGGCTGGACGAACCGGTGCGCACGATCATGACGCCGCGCGAGCGGCTCGTCACCGTCAAGGAAGGCACGGCGCTCGCCGAGGCCAAGGCCCTGATGCACAGCCATCGCCTCGAGCGCGTGCTGGTCGTGAACGATGCATTCGAGCTGCGCGGGCTGATGACGGTCAAGGACATCACGAAGCAGACCGAGCACCCGGACGCCTGCAAGGACGAGCACGGCAAGCTGCGCGTCGGCGCGGCCGTGGGCGTGGGCGCCGATAACGAAGAGCGCGTGGTGGCGTTGGCGGCGGCCGGCGTCGACGTCATCGTCGTCGATACGGCGCACGGCCATAGCAAGGGTGTGCTCGAGCGCGTGCGGTGGGTGAAGAAGAATTTCCCGCACGTGGAAGTCATCGGCGGCAACATCGCGACGGCCGATGCCGCGCGTGCGCTCGTCGAATATGGCGCGGACGGCGTCAAGGTCGGTATCGGCCCGGGCTCGATCTGCACGACGCGGATCGTCGCGGGCGTGGGCGTGCCGCAGATCACCGCAATCGCCAACGTGGCCGAGGCCTTGAAGGGCACGGGCGTGCCCGTCATCGCCGATGGCGGCGTGCGTTTCTCGGGCGACGTCAGCAAGGCGCTGGCGGCAGGCGCCAACGCGGTGATGATGGGCAGCATGTTCGCGGGCACGGAAGAGGCGCCGGGCGACGTGTTCCTGTACCAGGGCCGCCAGTACAAGTCGTATCGCGGCATGGGCTCCGTCGGCGCGATGAAGGACGGCGCGGCCGATCGCTACTTCCAGGACAATTCGGCGAACATCGACAAGCTCGTGCCCGAGGGCATCGAAGGCCGCGTGGCCTACAAGGGCTCGGTCAACGCGATCTTGTTCCAATTGGTGGGCGGCGTGCGGGCGAGCATGGGGTACTGCGGTTGCCGCACTATCGACGAAATGCACGAGAAGGCGCAGTTCGTCGAAATCACGGCGGCGGGCATGCGCGAATCGCACGTGCACGACGTTCAGATCACGAAAGAAGCGCCGAACTATCACGTCGACTAAGCGCCCATGAAACCGCTCTTGCGCGCTGTCTTGATCGTCGATGCCGGGCTCTACTTGAGCTCGGGCGCCGTGCTGCTGCTGACGCCGTTGGCGGGGCTGCAGCGCGCGATGCAGTTGACGAGCATCGAGCCCGCGATGGTTGGGCAAATGCTCGGCCTCGCGTTGCTCGGCCTTGCCTGGATGTCGCTGCGCGGGGCGGTCGACGGCGCAATGACCATTGGCGTTGCCAAGATCGTCGGTCACGTGACTTGGCTCGCAGGCGCGCTGGTCATCGCGTGGGCGCTCGGGCCTCACGCGTTGTGGCTGCCGGCGCTCGGCATCGTGCCGAATCTGCTGGTCGGCGGGTTTCTGATCGTGATTGGTCTGGGTGGCGCGCGTTTCGCTCACGCCGTGCGCAGGCGGGAAATCGCCAGAGCGGCGCAAGCGAAAGAGAAGGGGGGCGGTGCGAAAGGGCGCGGCTCGGTACCCGCGCCTGCAGCATCGGCCGAGCCGGTCCCTCCTGCGCCCGTCGAGCCCGTATTTCGGCCACAGGAACCGCGTAGCGCGGCGGCTGGCGATGCGCCGCCGTACAGCGTAAGCCGCGAGCGTCCAGTGGACGCGCCGCCTGCGTCGGTGGTCAGTCCCGCCGACGAGTCGTCCGGCACCGCGCGAGCCGGTGCGGCAAGCGGAAACGGCGATGTGCGTGGGACGCCGCCGGCGTCTGCGCAGCGGCCTCCGTTTCATGGTTGAGCGCACCTACGCTCGTCCGTTCGACATCAACCCATATTGCGTCCGTGCGCGGCGGTTGCGCGGCGCTCCGTGTTTGACCTTTTATCGGCGGCGCGCTGTGCGCCGCCTTTCGCATTCGTTCACTACCGATCCGTGCCAGCCATGCATGACAAGATCCTGATCCTCGACATGGGTTCGCAAGTCACTCAGTTGATTGCGCGCCGTATTCGCGAAGCGCACGTCTACTCGGAGATTCATCCGTACGACGTCGACGACGCGTTCATCCGCGAATTCGCTCCGAAGGGCATTATCCTTTCGGGCGGTCCGAGCTCGGTGACGGAGGCCGATGCGCCGCGGGCACCTCAAGCAGTGTTCGAACTGGGCGTGCCGGTGCTCGGCATTTGCTACGGCATGCAGACGATGGCGTCGCAGCTCGGCGGCAAGGTCGAGCTCGGTCACGTGCGTGAATTCGGCTATGCCGAAGTGCGTGCGCGCAACCATACGAGCTTGCTCGAGGGCATCGAGGATTTCAGCACGCCGGAAGGTCACGGCATGCTGAAGGTGTGGATGAGCCATGGCGACAAGGTGACGGAAATGCCCGAGGGCTTCGTGCTGATGGCGTCGACGGAGTCGTGCCCCGTGGCGGCGATGGCTGACGAGTCGCGTCATTTCTACGGCTTGCAGTGGCATCCCGAAGTGACGCATACGGTCAAGGGGCGTGCGATGCTCGAACGCTTCGTGTTGCAGATTTGCGGTGCGAAGGCCGATTGGGAGATGGGGCATTACATCGACGAAGCCGTCGAGAAAATCCGCGAGCAAGTGGGTAGCGAGCACGTCATTCTCGGCTTGTCGGGCGGCGTGGATTCGTCGGTGGCGGCGGCGCTGCTGCATCGCGCGATCGGCGATCAACTCACGTGCGTGTTCGTCGATCACGGCTTGCTGCGGCTGAACGAAGCCGAGCAGGTGATGGCGACGTTCGCCGATCACCTTGGCGTGCGCGTGATTCATGTCGATGCGAGCGAGGCGTTCCTTTCGAAACTCGCGGGCGTGACGGATCCCGAGCAGAAGCGCAAGATCATCGGCGCCGAGTTCGTCGAAGTGTTCCAAGCGGAAGCGGGCAAGCTCAGCGATGCCAAGTGGCTTGCGCAAGGCACGATCTATCCCGACGTCATCGAATCGGCCGGCAAGGGCAAGAAGGCGACGCACACGATCAAGAGCCACCATAACGTGGGCGGCTTGCCGGAAACGTTGAACCTGAAGTTGCTCGAGCCGCTGCGCGAGTTGTTCAAGGACGAGGTGCGCGAGCTGGGTGTGAAGCTCGGGTTGCCGCATGAGATGGTGTATCGCCATCCGTTCCCGGGGCCCGGGTTGGGCGTGCGAATTCTCGGTGAAGTGCGCCGCGATTTCGCCGACTTGCTGCGGCGAGCCGATGCGATCTTTATCGAAACGCTGCGCAAGACGATCGACAAGGAAACGGGCAAGTCTTGGTACGACCTCACGAGTCAAGCGTTTGCCGTGTTTCTGCCCGTGAAAAGCGTGGGGGTCATGGGCGATGGGCGGACGTATGAGTACGTGGTTGCGCTACGTGCCGTGCAAACGCTCGATTTCATGACCGCGCATTGGGCGCATCTGCCGCACGAGTTGCTGGGGCAAGTGTCGAACCGCATCATCAACGAGGTGCGGGGTATCAATCGCGTGGTTTACGACATTTCCGGGAAGCCGCCGGCAACGATCGAGTGGGAGTGATTTAGGATCCTCTGCAGTGGCCGGCAGAGGTCTATAAGATCCTCGATTTCCCCCACCGAATCAAAGGTTTATTGTCTTGTTTGGTCCGCCAGCATCCGACGACAGCGGCGCGTGATCAACGGTACCGGCGACGGTACAGCATCTTTCTCTGCAGATGGTATAACTTGATACCGTCACCGAGCGTGACGGTATCAGTTCACGGGGTATTGCATGCTTACGGACCTCGAGTTGCGGGCGCTCGCGTCCGCGAGCGCATTGATGGCAAGCGGCTTTTCCTCGCCCGCGATGCCGTCGAGCAGCGTACCCGTGCAGAAGGCCACGAGATCGAGCAGCGTCGTGCCCGGGTCCTGCGGGATCAGCCAAGGGCGCCAGGTCGTCTGCCGTCCGCAGTAGACGGTCACGATTGTTTTCTACGGACAGTGCCAGATAGTCCGGCGCGGACGTATGGCCATAGTGTTCCGGCAGAGCCTGCGGGATTCGATGCCGCAACAGCGCTGCCAGCGCAACGGTCGGCTGCGCGACCAGTTCGGCGTGGATGGCGGCGGCGCGGTGCGCGGTCAGCCGCTGACACAGCTTCCAGCTGTGGACGGGTTTGACCTTTGGAGCCTTTGTGTCCGTCCTGTCGGGAACCTCGGCTGCGGGCATACCCCTGACGGTCGCACCGGCGGCGTCCAGCGCAGCGCCGTTCACGCGCCGCACGAGGCCCCGCTCGAAGGTGAGTTCGCCCTGTGAGCCGACGATCACGTATGCGCCAGCCTCGGCCATCTGCGCAGTATCCCAAAGGACCGCGGCGCGTTCGATCGCCGCGATTTCAGCATTCGCCCGCTCGATTTCGAGGTCGAGGCGGTCGGCTTCTTCGTAGGCGTTTTCGTCGTCTTCCGACAGTGCGTCGAGCTTTTCGGCGAGTTCATCTCGCTGCGCCGTAAGCGCATCGATTTGGCGCTGCTCGTCCTCGGTGTACGGGCGGTGAACCGGTTGAAGTTTGCCGTAGCGGTTCAGTTCCAGCAGGTCGCGCTCGACACGCGTTTCAACCCAGGCCCAGCCTTTGGCGCGGACTTCCTCGACGGCTGCGTCAAGCTTTTGCCCGACCAAGCGTTGCAGCAGGTCCGCGTTGGCAATGTAGCCCGCGTTTTCGTCGTCACTGAACAGATCGCGACGCACGGAGCCACCCGCTGCCCACAGGCGGCGAGGCCAACGAAACGCACGAGACGGCTTCGGCTCGCGTCGATCTCGGTGCGCGTGATCGCCTGCCGCAAATAGTGCGGCTGAGGCTGCCACTCGTTTGCCTCATACCAGAGACGTTCCTGTGTTTCGTGGTCGTCAGCGAGGGCAAGCGCGGACAGTTGGTCGAGCGTGATTGCGTCCTCGCGCAGCAGCGCAAGCAGCGCAAGCAGCTTGGACGATACGTTGGCGAGTTTCATGCGCCGTTTTACTGTATTGGGCGAAGCGGGAAAAAGTGCGGCGATGTAATCGACGCTGCGGCCTTCCTCGGCCAGCATCCGGTACGCACGCAACACGTCGAACGGATCCAGTCCCTCGCGCTCACTGTTCTCTATCAGGGAAATCGCAAGCGCTTCGCCTTCGCTAACGATCCGCACGGGTACCGGGTACTCGGCGGCAATATGCTTTTGCTCGAACAGCAGATCGAGTGCGGCTTCCCGGCGCTGGCCTGCGCAAACACCGTATTTGCGGTGTTTTCCGCGCGAGCCTTTGATTTCATGGACGACGAGGTTTGCCGCAACCCTTTCGCGCGGATGTTGGCGGCCAGCCCTGCGATGCCAGCGAGAGGCTTGGTGCGAACGTTCAGCGGTGAGCGCCGCAGGCTCGAATACGGCACGGTCACGACTGGCTGCTCGTCGCCGAAGTTCGTTTCGAGGATAGCTGCGGATTCATTGGCGTCAACGACGGTGCTGACGGTTTCGACATTTTGGGCTTGCATGATCGACTCCGGAAAGTTGGAAAGAGGGTGCCGGGCCAGTGCGGTGCAAATGCGTCAGAACTTGACCCGACGGGCGTTCTGGCGCAAAGGCTGAGAAGCGGGGCAGCGTGGGTGCGCCGCCCCCCACGTCGTTACGCCTTCATCTGGCGCATGACGTCCGCGAGCATCCACAGAGCGCGGTTGAGCCTCACGTTCTCGTCGATGCCGGTGATCGGACGGGTGGACGTGGCGCGGCCCGAGCGCGAGCGCCCATGCAAGCCGCCCTTCGTGAGGTTTTCCTGCACGCGGTTAAAGACAGTCCAAAGGTCGTCGCGGCGATCCTCGAAGCGGCGCGGGGATAGCAACTGGCTTTCGGTAATGGGCGCGGGTGCTTCAGCGTCGGTCGGGTCATAGCGCAAAGCGAGGGCGGAGCGGGCGAACGCGTGCTGTTCGTCGCGGTCGAGCGTCACGGCGCGCATGCCGTCCTTCTGCTCGCGGATAAGGTCGAAGCCGTCGAGCACGTCGAACGCACCGTTGATCACGTTCTGCACGACGTTGCCTTTGTGCGGCACGCGGATATCGGCGATGTCGTAGCCCGCGACCATCCCGTTCTGGCAGACGAACCGGAACGTACCCGCGATCATCTGGTAGCTGCTCGTGCCATCGTGCGAGTTCAGCATCACGATTTCATCGGCTTCCTCACCGGTGATTTGATCGGCATGGCGCAGCCGGAGCATATGCTTGGTGAATTCGCGCTTGCCCTCATCGCGCACGCGGGTTTGGCAGACCATGAATGGCTGAAAGCCCTCGTTGCGCAAGCCACGCAGCACGTCGATGGTGGGAATGTAGGTGTAGCGCTCGGAGCGGCTTTCGTGCTTGCCGTCTGCAAAAATGGAGGGGGCAACGCGCCGAATCTGATCGTCGGAGAGGGGCGAGTCAGCGCGCAGCATTGGGGAGCCGTAACGGAAAGACGAAGCGAGTTGCATGGCAATCTCCACAGTCAAGGTTGAGGACCTGAACCGGGCGAAGGGATGTGACTTGCCGTTGCGGCTGGACACCTCCCGGTGGAACTCGGGGTTGGCTTTGCTGCCGCCAGGCTCCCGGGTTCCCGCCCGTGCGACTGGAGGAGCCGATAGCGGGTCAAGGGCGGGAACCTGGGAGTCGCGTGCATGCCATGCCGCGGGTTGACAGGGGCAGCAGTGCTGTGCTGCAGGCGCAGCTGCATGGCTGTGCGTGCCTGCAATGTATTGCCGCCTCGAGCGACTCGATGTCGAGCGCCATGCGCGAGACCTATTCGCTGCTTATCGCGCGGCGCCCGATGGGCGAGATTGGACCTATCTCGGCGTGGGCCCCTTCGACGACGAAGCGAAGTATCGGCAGCACGCCGAGGCGGCCGCGCGCAGTACCGATCCACGCCACTACGCGGTGATCGACCGCAACACGGGGAAGGCCGTCGGCACATTGGCGTTGATGCGGATCGATCCGACGAACGGTGTGATCGAGGTGGGGCACGTGACGTTTTCGCCGCTCCTCAAACGCACGCCGATTTCCACCGAAGCGCAATTCCTTTTGATGTCGTATGTGTTCGATGAACTTGGCTATCGCCGCTACGAGTGGAAGTGCGACAGTTTGAACGCCCCCTCGCGCGCGGCCGCGCAGCGGCTCGGCTTCACGTTCGAGGGCGTTTTTCGTCAGGCGCTGGTCTATAAGGGCCGCACGCGCGACACGGCCTGGTTCTCGATCCTCGATACGGAATGGCCTGCGCACAAGCAGGCGTTCCAAGCGTGGCTCGCGCAAGAGAACTTCGACGAGCAGGGCCGACAACGCAAATCGCTCGACGAGTTGCGAAAGCTCCACGCTTCCTGACCGAAGAAGCGCGCTTCTCGCTAGGCCGGTTACTCGGATCGGCCGATCTTCTCCAACTCCGCCAGCGTTTCGTCGGACAGGCGCAAAGTGGCGGCCCGCATGTTCTCGCGCAGATGTTCGACCGACGACGTGCCCGGTATCAAGAGAATGTTCGGTGCCCGATGGACCAGCCATGCGAGGGCCGTTTGCATCGGGGTCGCATCGAGCTTCGCGGCAACCTCCGACAGCGCAGCGGATTGGAGCGGCGAGAACCCGCCCAACGGGAAATACGGAACATAGGCAATGCCCTGGGTGGCCAATCGATCGATGAGTGCGTCGTCCTGCCGGTGCATCAAGTTGTAGTGATTTTGTACGCAGACGATCGGCGCAATGCGCTGAGCTTGCTCGATTTGCGTCGCGGTCGCATTGCTGATGCCGATGTGCCGCACGAGCCCGTCTTGCTGTAATTGCGCAAGCGCGGTCATTTGGCGTTCGATCGATCCTTCCGCGGGGGTGTGCACGTCGAACATCAAGCGCAAGTTGACGACGTCGAGCACGTCCAGGCCCAAATTGCGCAGGTTGTCTTGGACGGCTCGGCGGAGGTCGTCGGGCTCCTGGGCCGGCAGCCACGCACCGTCATTGCTTCGGACGGCGCCGATCTTCGTCACGATCAGCAGCGATTCAGGATAAGGGTGAAGTGCTTCACGAATGATTTGATTCGTGATGTGCGGGCCGTAGAAATCGCTCGTGTCGATGTGATCGACGCCTGCGGCAACGGCTTCGCGCAGCACGCTGACGGCCGCGTTGCGATCTTTCGGCGGACCGAATACGCCGGGACCGCTCAGTTGCATAGCGCCGTAGCCGAGGCGGTGGACGGTGCGTCCGGCGAACGTGAAGGTGGTCTCGATGTTGGGTGTGGACATGGTGCGCTCCGTAAAAGAAATCGATGGAGCCCAGTATGCGAGCGATTGCGCTGTTCGATAATCCGATTTAAGTTGCACGGGCTATTCAAAATCAGGAACAGTCCGTATGGATTTCAATGACCTTGCAGCGTTCGCGTCGGTCGCGCGAGCGGGAGGGTTTCGCGATGCCGCGCGCGCAAGCGGGGTATCGGCATCGAGTTTGAGCACGGCCGTCAAGCGCTTGGAGGCCAAACTGGGTTTGCGGCTGCTCAACCGCACCACGCGCAGCGTTGCTCCGACCGAGGCGGGCAAGCATTTGCTTGATCGATTGATGCCGCTGTTCGGCGAGATGGAGGCCGCGCTCGACGTCCTGAACGTATTCCGCGATACGCCAACGGGAACGCTGCGGCTCAATGTGCCGGCCAGCGCGGCCTACACGATCTTGCCGAGTATCGTCGGGCGCTTTATCCGGGCTTATCCGGGCGTGCAGGTGGAAATGATCGTCGAAGACGGCTTCGTCGACATGCTTTCCGCCGGTTGCGACGCGGGCATTCGCTACGGCGAGCGCCTGGAACAGGATATGGTGGCGATCCCGATCGGGCCGCGCATGCAACGCCTCGTTACGGCGGCGGCGCCGAGTTACCTAGACGTTCGAGGCAGGCCTACGCATCCGCGCGATCTTCTTGCTCATGCCTGCTTACGCATCCAATTCGCGAGCGGTGCGATGGTCACCTGGCACTATCAGCGCGGCGATGAGACATATCAGCTCGATCCGGCTGGACCGCTCCTCGTCAAACCTTCTTTGGCATTGGATCTGGCCATTCGGGTCGCGGTGGAAGGCGGCGGTGTAATCCACATCTTCGAACAGATGCTGCAACCGTATATCGACAGCGGCGAATTGGAGCCGGTCCTCGACTCGTGGAGTGTATGGTTCACCGGCCCATTTCTCTATTACCCGGGCCATCGACACGTGCCCGCGCCGTTGCGCGCATTTATCGATTTCATCCGAGAGCAAGGGGCGACCGATTGACGTGTACGAGCAAATTCGCGCATGCACTCAAACTCCATCACGGCGAGATACCCAGGCGCTACCGCGAGCGGCATAAGCAGCTGACGTAAAGCCGTCGCGGCGAACTGCGCGGCAACGCAATGGCGCCTTGGTCCCCCGATCGATCTATCGCATCGGGTGGTGGACCTACCCAAAAGTTTTTCTTTTGGCTTCCTCAAATAACGATCGTTTGTCGCCGGCTAACCCCGAGCGGATACTCCAGCATCTGCATGAGCTAACGAGTATCGAAATCCGCAGCCCACCGAACGAAATGCGTGCTCGGAGCCGCTTGGGTCCGCACTCGCGCCCAATCCCACCGAATGGCGTCGTCTAAGGAGAACTTATCAATGAAGCCCAGAGTCATCGGACTTATCGCAGCGATCGCGCTCGTCGCAGGCGCTAAGACGCATATCGGCTTGGCGGCCGATACATCCAAAGCTCGCGCCAAGGAGGCGGTCGATGCCGTCATCGAACCGCTCATGAAAAAGGACGGCATTCATGGAATGGCCGTCGGCGTCGTCGATGGCGGGAAAACCTATCTGTTCAACTATGGCGTGGCATCGACGGAAACGGGCCAGCCGGTTACCGACGCCACGCTGTTCGAGCTCGGCTCCGTCAGCAAGACGTTGACCGCGACGCTCGTTTCGTACGCCGACACGAATGGCGATTTGTCGCTGACCGACCGCGTCGATAAGTTTTTGCCGGCGCTGCGAGGCCGCGCATTCGGCAATGTCGAATTGGTCAATCTCGGCACCCATACGGCGGGCGGCGTCCCGCTTCAAGTACCCGATTCGATCACGAGCGACGATGCGCTCATCGCTTATCTGAAAGCGTGGCAACCGGCATACGCACTCGGTACGTACCGCACGTACTCGAATCTCGGCATCGGTCTGCTCGGGGAAATCGCCGCGAAAAGCATGGGCAGCGATTTCACATCGACGATGCAACAACGGGTGTTCCCCGCGCTCGGCATGTCGAATACCTATATCGACGTGCCCGAAGCCCGTTTCGCCGATTACGCGCAGGGCTACAACGAACAAGGCGGGCCGGCTCGAATGTCGCCGGGGGCCGGCCTATGGCATCAAAACGACGGCCGCGGACATGCTTCGTTTCATCGATGCGAACATGAATCGATCGACGATCGACGACAAGTGGCAGCAGGCGGTTACCCGGACTCATACCGGCTACTTCCGCGCGGGACCGATGACGCAGGATTTGATTTGGGAGCAATACGCCTATCCCATTGCGTTATCCGACTTGTTGCAAGGTAATTCGGCAGCGGTCATTTTCAACGCGACGCCCGTTGTGAAGATCGAGCCGCCGCAAGCGCCGGGCAAGGCCGTCTGAATCAATAAGACCGGGTCGACGAACGGTTTCGGCGCGTATGTCGCGTTCGTTCCGCAGGAGCATGTTGGAATCGTAATGCTTGCGAACAAGAACTTCCCGATCGACGAGCGTGTGCGTGCCGCGTATCGAATCTTGAGCACGTTTACATCAAGTCCACGATAGCAAGCGAGAACCGTGATGAACCGCTATTATGGCTTCCCTTTAAGGGTCGCCGCGTTGATTGCCGCCACGTCGGTTCATCTCGCCTCGGCCGCACCCGCCGCGAAGGAAACGGTTGTGCTGCAACGCGTCGCGGTGGTCGGTACGGACCGGCAGCTTGCAATGGGTATTGCGCAATTTCCGCCGTTCGCCGAGAAGCCGCGACACGAGGCGACGGGCCCCGAGCTTTGCTATGTACTCCAAGGCGAGGTGACGGTGAGCATCGACGGCGAGCAAGACAAGACGTACCGCGCGGGAGAGACGTTCCAATTTCCCGCGGGCGTCGTGCACGTGACCCGTGCGGGAGCGGCGGGCGCGAGAGTACTGGCTTCCTGGGTGTGGGTTCCGGGTCAGCCGTTCAACCTCGCCCCGCCAACGAACTGATTTACCTATGCACCGGCAATTACAAGAAAACCTAGGGTTGGCCACAGATCTATTGCTTCATGCGCAAATCGGTTCGGTCTCGCATGACGATCGCTATGCCATCATGCGCACGGCGCAGGCACCGGAATATTTCTCGGGGAACATGCTGGTTCTCGCCGAATCTCCCGATCAGGACGACCGCTTGCGTTTGGAGGACGACTTCGCACGCCTCGTCGGCGGACCGCCGTCCATGGTGCATCGGTGTTTTTCGTGGCCCGAGACGGGCGGCGCTCTCGGCGATTTCGATTCCTACGCCAGCCACGGTTACGTTTCGAATGCCCACGAACCGAGCACAGTTGATTGAAGCGGCAAGCGAGAGGAACTCGCAGTATCTAGCCGTCGGTGCATCGAATGCAGCGCGACATGATCTCAGATATCGAGTCGTGAGTGATTTAGCGTGGCGGTACGCGGGCAATACCCGCGGACGCTCGCTTAATACCGTCAACGGCGTTGACGGCATCTGTGACGGTGTCCGGGCTGTGCAATAGGCGGTTGGCTTGTCTGCTTGCGGATGCCCCTGGGAGCAGCGATTGCGGCGTGTTCGGCATTCGATCCGCTAGTCGCGCGCTCACCGCGTCCGGCGCTAACATTAGGGTCAGTCGATCAAAAGAGGGAGCGTGCAACTCACAATTTTAGCGTGAAAGAAACGTGACTCGGGGCGAGCTTTTGCACTCCTTTTCGGTAATTCGCAGCGTTCTGGCGCCGGGCAGCAGCCAACTGTCGTTTTCCGAATTCCTTGGAAGGATCCTGCTACGGCTGTAGCGCCCATTCCGGAACGCCCGCGTTACGCACTTCGCTCCGGTTTGCGAGATAGAGCTGTTGTGCGCGCGGGTTGCCGGATGCGTCTTCGGAATAGTCAATATGCCAATGACGTAAAAAGTACCCTACCAGGCAAGCACGGAGCGTAATCGTCTTGATGCCGTCATTCATATCGTAGTCGGCGCGCGTGGTTTCCGGATGGAGCGCTTTCGGATGGGGTGCAAGACGCAACTCTATTTCGGTGTTCCAATCACGATCTTTCGACAAGTCGACGTCGGAGCTGTTACTTCCTTCGACACTTGAGAATCGCGTGAGCCCAAAATCTCGGAACTCTTCCTTTTCATGGTCGAAGCACCGGATGTGCCAACGCAAGCCATCATTCACGAGCGCCAAGGGTGAGAGTTTTCGAGCGCGAGACCCGGTCGTCAGCGAGGTGTACTCAGCTATAACGGACTGTCGCCGGTCGATGGCACGAGTCAGGGTCGCGGCGATTTCAATTGGAATCTCGCGCTTGATGCTTGTGCTCACCCAGGCCGGGATCCGCTTTGTTCTCGAAGGATCGAAATCGACAGCGCCGTCTCCAGCTAATGCATGCAGAGCCTGCTCAACGTTGTGTTCGAAGTGCGGCTGTCCCCCATCAAAAACATAACACTTCCGCCGGAGGTCATATCTGAGCACCGAAGGAGCCAGCTCGGCGTAGAGCGAGAGATCTTTGGTGGCAGCGGGCTCACTGATCCCGAAGCGTGAAGTCAGATCCTTCCTGCTGACCTGTCCAGAAAATAGGGCCAGAAATTCGATGTAATACAACCGCTCACGTTGGGCGTCCCGGGGCAGGTTCATGTTAGGTGTCCTCCGCCCCGGATTGTAAACGATGATCGGTTTTATGTCGCAATAAAAATTATTTCGTCATAAAAAGTAGTTGCATTTCCCGTTGGGGCCGATACAATGGGCTCCGTCGACCGTAAATGGCGGCCGATCGGCGTCGAGAGATGCTGCGGGCGATCTACCAGGAAAGCGACTATGAGCGAGCATGACCAGAAGGCCGCGCACGGACAGCGCGGCCAAGAAGAAGGTTCCAAGCATGGCCACCACGGCCACCACGGCCACCACGGCGACCATGCGCATCATGGCCACGGTGATCATGGCCACCAACCGCCGCCTAACCCTCCGGGGCCGCCGGGCGGTCGGCCGGAACCGGGATCGGGCGCACCGAAGCCCCCTGGTCATCGGCCGGTGGGTTGATCATGGAAACCTGGTGGGACCGCTATCCGGCTGAATTCTCCAAGGAGAAGGCGGCACTGGAAGGGCTCGGATACGCTTGGTCAATTGACGCGGCTGCCATGGAAGCGGGGCAATTGGTTGTACACGTAGACGTTCCGCTCGGTGACGGTGTGTTGGCGCTGACGGCGAGCTATCCGGACACGTATCCATACTTCGCGCCAATGGTGACGACGGAGTACCAGTTTCAGCGCCACCAGCATCCTCTCGGGCGAAATCTCTGCCTTTTGGCGCGGGAGGGGGAGGAGTGGCGTCCCGGGCACGATTCGCTGGCGATGCTTATCAAGGGGCAGTTGCCAGCGATTTTGGTAGTCAACGGCGGTAGTGCAACTCCTGAGGCCGTTGCGCAAACAGAGGATCATGTTGGTGAGCCTCTGTCGTCGTTCTTGTCATACGTGCTGGAGAGTGCCGTCATTGTTCCGGACGAAACTCCGCCGGCGGAGGTGTCAGCGGGACGGCTTAACCTGCTGCTTCGCGCCACGCCGCCGGGGTGGACGGATCGGTGTTTCGTCAATGGCGTTGCTGCGTCGATCAACGACATGCACAACAAGCCGCTCGTGACGCTCGGGGTGAAGACTCCCCTCTTCACGGTCCGTTCGAACGGTTTATGGCTGCGGCTCGAGAAGCGGCCGGAGGTCAGTTCCCCTGAGACAGCAGCGAGCGATGTATTCCGGCAGGTGGCGGAAAAGCTTCCCGAATTGGGAAAAATGCTTTCGTCTGCGCGGCGAGGCGAAGTTACTGTAGTTGGTCTAGTCTATCCGGACGAAGTGTCCTGGCGGCACTCCGCGGATGATTGGATATTCTTGTCCGTGCGTGTGACGCGGGAAGCAAAGCGATCGCGTCCGGCCGACGTTCGCGTAGATTTTGTGCGGGCGGATTGGGGTGGCGAGCGAGCCTGGTTGCGGCGCGCGCCATTCTTGACGCCGATGCGGGACAAGGCTGCGTTGATCGTTGGGCTTGGCAGCCTGGGTTCGCCTGTCTGTCTCCAACTGGCCAGCGCAGGAATCGGCAGGCTTGAACTTGTCGATTGTGACAATTTGCAGGTTGGAAACACGGTGCGATGGGCGCTGGGATGGCAGTACGCGGGTCTCCAGAAGACGACCGCTCTCGCGTCGCACATCGTCAATGAATATCCATACACGGCCGTGCGTGGCTGCGATCTTCGCATAGGAGTTCCGTCGGCGCCGGGGGGCAGCGGTGTGTCCGAATATGCGATCCTCCGGCAGCTGGCGATGGACGTCGATATCATTGTTGATGCTGCGGCGAACCATCGGGTTAGTCATTTCCTAGCCGACCTCGCTCGTGAACTTGGAAAGCCGTACGTTTGGTTGACGACGACGCACGGCGCCGCAGGCGGCATTGTTGGTCGAATAAGACCGGCCAAAACGAGGGGCTGTTGGCATTGTTTTCTTCGCGGTCTAGACGATAAGACGATCCGATTGCCGGCAGATGCCAGTACGGAGGAAATCCAACCCGGAGGATGTTCCCAACCCACGTTCATTGGAGCCGGGATCGACAGCGAAGCAATTGCTAATCTCGCCGTCCGCCTGACGGTCGCCACCCTGTGTACAGGAACGAATGGAGGATATCCAGATTTTCCGTGGGATGTGGCGATTGCAGACATCTACAAAGAAGGGATGCCCATCGCGCCTGAATGGGCGACTTACATTCTGGTTGCGAGACAAGACTGCATGAGCTGCGGCACGCAAGTATGAGTCAGCTTTGGATAGATTCTCTTGCCTTCGGCGAGATGCTTGATGAAGCGTGTCGTACGTACCCCTTCGAAACCGGTGGCGTGCTGGTTGGATACGTCGCCAGTAACCATGACCCGGTTGTGCAGCACGTTATCGGACCGGGGCCGGCCGCTCGGCACAAGCGCCAGCGATTTCATCCCGATCACGACTGGCAGTGCCGTCGGCTCGATGAGATTTTCGCAGCATCATCGGGGCGCGCGGTTTATCTTGGGGACTGGCATACGCACCCTGATGGAAGACCGCATATGAGTTGGCTCGACAGGCGAACACTTCGCGGCATCGCCCGACATCGAGAAGCAGAGCTTGCGCGCCCATTGATGCTCATCGGCGGTGGAGGGCCCCAAGGTTGGGGGTGGCGCGTGCATCGGTACGCCTGCGATTGCATGGTCGGTTTTGACATTCGGTACGACGTGCTCGATATGCGAGCATACGTGGCTTAAATCAGTGCGATTCGGTCCCTGGACGTCGATATCTCGACGGCACGCAGGCTTCTCATGACCGTTGGCGAGGCGACACTCTGAATTTTGAGGACGTAAATCAAATTGTAATAAGGATAACATATGAAAAACGTGAATGTTGACATCGTGGGGAATGGGAATGTTGTGGGAAATGGTAACCGCACTGTCAGCGTTACCAATAACACGCGGATTAACAATAACGGAGGGTCTGGCGGATCGGGAGGCAGCGGCGGGGGCGGAGAGATTGCCGTTCTCGCTGCCGTGGTATCGATCGTCATGTGCTGGCTGTACGTGCGACATGTCGACGGGATTTATGACGTCCTCACGAAGGCTGCGCTTCTGTCTAGTTTGCCCGTCGTGCCTCTTGCCATCGGATGTCTCTGGCGACTTCGCACTGAGGAGGGAACTTGGGCGGACATGATCAAGTTGTTTATTAACCCTGTTGTTACGATCATTGTTTTGAGCTTGCTCAACTTTGGCTACGGTCGATTGGACGAGCGCGTTATTCAAATGGCAGCTCATATGCAGGCGCGTGACTTTTGGAACGGCCTATCCGGGTACGGACATCGCGTAGTGTTCGAGAACATTTTTGGAACGACTGCGATTGTAGGCGTCTTGCTCTCGAATGCACTGATGGCGGTTTTCCAGTGCGCGGAAAGTATGGCTCAAAGCACGGGGAGCGTGATGGCCGCCAGGCTGGTTGGCCTGACGTTCAATTTCAGGCCGGCGCGGATGGTCGTGATCTTTGCTGTATTCCTTGGAGGCTCGTTCTTGGCTTTCTCGGGAAAAGGGTTTGATTGGTGGTCATCTATGGTTGGGGGCATTACGGCTGCTGCTTTGAAGGGGTAGGCTTTGCCCACATGGACCTTCACTCGGAGACTCCGTCGCCAACCGCACGCTGCCTTACGTTGCCTAATCGTGCCCGGCTGAGGCAGGCGACGATCGCCGTCGCCGACCGGCGGCAGTCCCCTGGGAGAGCCGGGCGTCAAGCTCAGGTGTGGTGATCAGCTTTGTCATGCCATTTCGTAACTTATGGGTTACGGCATATCAAACGCCCGCGTCGACCGTGAAGATTGTGGCACTGACCGGCTCAGAAAGGACCGCATTGGAACCAGCGTGACGGTATCGATGACGGTATCGGCGTCGCAGCGGTCTTAAGGTTCGTGGTTTCTGGGGATGTCACGAAAGAGCGTTAGGGTGGAGAACTCCAGTGTGGTCCGCGGAGAGCCGATTAGTGCTGGGAAGAAATGTCGGTATCGCTGACGGTATCGACGTTGCGTGACTGGGCTGAACCGCCGTCTACGCAAAGCCCAAGTCATTGGATTGACAACCGAGTGGGAGTGAGGGGTTTTAGGAATCCACTTTTGGATCAATGGCTTGCGATGGCTGTTAGATTACACGCAACCGATTCTAGATTTGTCGCCGACATCCACGACGCGCGGCGCCGCCGTCAGGCTGCGGCCGCTCGCAAACCTCGCCCAGAGCCTGAAGGCCGATCCGACATGAAGCCGGGTGGCACGAGTCGGAGCGGCTCGTGCTCAGTCCTGCTTGTCGAAAGGTCACTCGCGGTGGCGTACGTTCGTGTTCAGACGCCGCCGAACCTTTCGGCTCCGATCCGATGGCAACCGCTGCACAATGTGCATCTGGGGAATGTGCTTTGGAGTTTGTCGTGCCCAAGTCCAGTCAAACGAAAGCTGCCGCTGCGACACGGACCGGCAAAGCGCCGGCAGAGAGAGCTCGCGCGTTCAAGGTAGTGTCTGCAGAAGGCAAGCGGTCGGCTCGACGTCATTCGGCGAAGCACGGCAAGCTGACCGTAACGTTTGGCGAAGTGTCGGTGCTGGTCACAGAACCTACCGAAGAGGCGGTCCAGAAGGGCGTCAGGGCCAGCGTAAGGGTCATTAGGGACCTCGGCAGGCGGTTGTTGATCCCCGGAGTTGAAATCAAGCGGGTCAGAGACGTTCCGGTGTTTACCGCGGATCCGCAAAATCCCAACCGAGTGATCCGACAGTTGAATGGTAAGTCGGAAGTGGGGCACTTCGTTCGCGGCGAATTCAGGGTGGACGCAATAGCGGCATAGGCGATAGATGGCAAGAACAAGAACGATCAATCAGTCCATCGTTGACATTACTGCTCGCGCACGAAATTCCGGAAAGCCGCTTGCGATCATACTCGCAGGGCACAACGGCTCGGGGAAGTCGACGATGTGGTACGACCATATCGTCGATAACATCAAGATCCTCTCGTCAATGCTGATCGGATGATGTTGTCGATCCTGCCCGAGCCAGGAGCCGATGGCCGTTTGCGCACTTGGGCTCAGAAGCTTCGCGATACGGACGAGATGTGGATGTCTCGTACTGGGAGCCGCGCAGGGACGGGAGTTCGAAATCACCACGTGGATGGACGTGGTGGCGCCGCGCGCTATTTAACGATGGCAGACGCAGGCCTAGACGAAATCCGCTGCTCCAGCCCTGTCCTAACCCACCCGAATCCGATGCGCTCCTGTTCCAGCCGCAATCCAGGGCGAATCCGGTTGTCGCGCAGCTCGTCGAAGAGTTCGCGCTCTGGCGCCGTCAGCCGCGGAAGATCGCGTACCACTTGATCGGCTTCGCTCCCCCAGAACTCCTCATGCGCCATCAGTGTCGCTCGGTCCATCAAGAACGAGCCCGCGTGCGGGAACCGGCAACGCAATTGATCGAGAATGGCGAACCCATGCGTATCGATGTCGCCCCAGTAGTGGAGCGTACAGCTTGCGAGCCATCGCGCCGGCTCTAGCGCCTCCCACCCGTATCCCGCCCCGAAAAGCACGATCGACTGAGGGACATCCGGAAACGCCAAAAAATTGGTTTCGTTCTCCGTAATGAAGACATCGCGGCATGGCAGTGCCAGCCGCCCGAAACTGTCCGCGTCTAGCGTTATGTCGGGTCGGCTCGACCCAGGCAGCACGGCAAGCCTTTCATCGAGCACGCGAAAGCGAATCCGGGGCTGCCTTTCGCGGAATCCATAGCGCGCAGCGAACTGGGCGGCACCCGTCTTGCTGCTGTCGATGGCTTCGGGTGGCAGGAGCAGATCGAGCCATTGGGCGAGAATACCGCGCCGTGCCTCGATGAATTTGGTGTCGGCGTTGGCGATTTCGGCCTGACGAAGATAGACGCCCGGCTGCGGATGCGCCTGCAGCCATTCGACGACGGCTAGCAGTCGTTCCCAATCGTCGGCGAATTCGAGCGCCTGCAACGGACGCTGTGCAAGCCACGTGACGAGTTTCGGCTGGCGCGAGCGTGTGGCGTCGAGCAGTCGTTCGAACTGTGCCGCGTCGCGGCGCTTTCCGGAGAGCGCGAGCGCATCGTCCAGGCTGTCGATCCAAACTGCTTGCGGCAAACGCTGCAGGCCGAGAATGCGATGATTGACTTCGCGCCATTCGATGCGTGCCCGCGGAGTCGCGGCGATTTCCGCGATCCACGCTCGTACTGTGTCGAAGCGCTCCGCCAACTCGGACGAGTTCGGGCCTTTTATCGCAAGCCGTAGCGGAAATTGTCCTTCGGAGCCGTCCACCAGGCCTCTCAGCCATTCGCCTCGCTCCCATAACCGCAAGAGGCGGGTGCGCAGATCGGCGGACGTTGTCCAGCTCATTGCTCGAACTCCGCCTTGCGTGCACGGTATTCCTCGATCGAAAGGTTGCGCAGCTTCGAAGCGCGTCCGCCGTCGTTGTGAACGAATCCGACGCTCGAAACGAACGGCTCGATGATGTGAATCTTCTGCAACGGCGTCACGATGAGCAACTGCAGGTTCAGCTTTTGAAACAACGTCAGACCGTACTGTGCCGATTCGTCGGAGCCACGGCCGAACGCCTCGTCGATGACGACGAAACGGAACGATCGTGAGCGCACGGCCCCCCATTCGAGGCCGAACTGGTAGGCAAGGCTCGCTGCAAGAATCGTATAGGCGAGCTTTTCTTTCTGCCCGCCCGACTTGCCGCCGGAATCCGAGTAGTGCTCGTACTCGCTGTCATCCTCGCG
Source organism: uncultured Burkholderiaceae bacterium (assembly GCA_966212325.1). Lineage (GTDB taxonomy): Bacteria > Pseudomonadota > Gammaproteobacteria > Burkholderiales > Burkholderiaceae > Trinickia. The sequence goes on from CBIHRA010000001.1 coordinate 215,918, forward strand.
CCAACGCTCGCTGGCAGCAAAAAGAAACCAGTTGCGCACGTCGGTCACTTTGGCTCGCCAGCGCCGGTCTTGCTCGGTCAACCCCTCGCGGCCGCGGAAGCGGTCGATGATGCGTTTGACTTGAAGGAACTTGGCCTCCGAATACTGGCTGTCGTCCGAACCGGTGAGTTCGCCCTCTGTGCATGCGCGCAGATCGCCCTGGAATTCACGGATCTCCACGTCGAGACCAGGCTGGCTCTCGAGAACGATGTATCGGCCGGCGTTATAGTCGATTTGCCGCAACGATTCGTTGATGCTTTCGATGCGCTCCTTGATCGTCTCGCGCTCGCGCGCAAGCTGCGCGTGGAAATTCGCAATCTCATTGATCGTATTGACGTTGAGCAGTTCTTTGAAGCGGGCTTCGAAGCGCGGCAAATCGTCAGCTTGCAGCCGTGCGAGGATGGTGCGGTATTCGGCGCTCGCATCGACGCTTGCGTCGAAATCGGCCGTCTCGAGCTTGTAGGCATCCTTGAAAGCCGCCATGGCCTTGACGATCTTTTCGGCAAGGCGGCCATGAGTCTTCGTGTCGTTATCGATGCGGCTCGTCAACGCGTCCCGCACTTCGCGTTCGCGGTTTTCGCAGGATTCGACCGAAAGTTGGTGCTCGCCGAGTATCTCGGCACGCAGCGCTTCCATCCGTTCCGCAAGTGCGGCATCCAATTCTTCGACGAGTGCGAGCGTGATGTCGCGCAACGCCGTTGCGGCCTCTTGTTTGGCCAGAATGCCCCCCAGGTCGGAGTCGGCGTCCGATATTGCCGCTTCGCTCGCCTTGAGCGCTGCTTGCGCCGAAGCCAATTGAGCGGTCAATTCCGCGAGGGCGTCGCTTGCCGACTCGAGCCGGGCTTTCTCGTCCGCCAGCCGCGCGAGGGTGACGGCACAGCTCGGCCAATCGATTTCTCGGAACTCGATGAACTCGCCGGCACGCGCAAGCGCCTCGAGTTGTTCCCGCACTTTGGCGTGCTCGTTTTGGGCCTCCCCGAGCTTTTGGCCGATTGCGCCAAGCTGGGTCTCGAGCGCTCGCCGTTGCGATTCGAGTGCGGCGATCTTGGCAGTGTTTGTCCAGCCGAGCACATAACGGCTGCGATCTTCGAGCGCGTGGCGATCGTCTTTTTCGTGGCGCTCCCCGGGTGCCTTCGTTTGGCCGGCGTGCGTGATCGCCCGCGTCTCACGCCGGAATTGCTCCTGCGTCTCGCAGCATGCATAGTCGAAACGGCGGCCGATTTCGCGTTCGAGCCAACCGTAGAACGGCGAATCGGGCTTGATCGCGAGCTTGTGCGCAAGCGAGTCGCGGTGCAGCTCGATAGCGTCGGCTACCCGTGCGGCACGCACGCGAAAATAGACCAGCCTGCCGCGAAGATGCGTGCGGTCCACCCACGCCGCGACGTCCGCGTAGTGCTCATCGGGCACGAGCAGCGACAAACCGAAGTTGCGCAGAACGCGTTCGGCGGCCCCCTCCCAATCGCGCGCATCTTCGCGCACTTGGATGAGCTCGCCGGCGAACGGCAGCGCCTCTTCATCCAACCCGATCGCCGAGCATAGGCTCGCCCGCATTGCGACTTGCTCTTTCGGAATGTTGTTGCGCCGCGCTCTCAGGCTTGAGATCTCTTCCTCCAGGACATCGCGCCGTGCTTTTCCTTCGCGAAACGCCACGCTCCATTCGGTAATCGCGTTTTGCTTCCGCGCTTCGTCGTCGACGAGCGAATTGCGTCGTTCCGCCAGGCGTGCGCGCTGCGAAACGAACGCGGTTTCATCCGCCGCCTCTGATTCGCCGAGCAACTGGACGATCGCGGTATAGCGTTGGGCTCTCTCTCGCCGCCGCGCGCTTTCTCGCTCGTGCTCGCGGATCTCGGCTTCGAGTTGAGCAATGCGATCGCCGCCTTGTTCGGCCACGGCGCGGCGCAAATCGTCGACGCGCTGGCGCGCTTGATCGCGCGCTTCTTCGTGCCGCGTCTTGCGCGAGACTGCACGCGTATGCTCGTCGCCGAGCAATTGAAGCCGGCGTTCGATGAGGTCCAGTTTCAGCCCGGCGAAGTAGGGCTTCAATGCTTCGCGGCAGGTGCGCCAGCCTTCGAGGGCGTGCCCCTGCTCGCTGTAGCGGTCGCAATCTTCCACGAGCGGCGCCAGCAGTTGCACTTGACGCTTGGCTTTCAGCACCGCCTCGTGCGCGCGATTTAGATCGTCGAAATGGCTGATCAATGCATCGACGCGCGGGGCGACGTCGAACGGCTCCAGCATATGGCTTCGGACGAAGTCGGTGAGATTGCCTACCGATTTCATCGATACCGTTTGGTGGAACAGTTCGAGCGCTTGTTCGTTTTCGATTCCGAAGCGCCGCCGGAACCAGGCGCTGTATTTCGGGAATGTGTCCTCGATCTCGGCGCCCGACGCACGCAGCTTCTTGCGCAGTTGCGCAATGTCGGTGCCGAAGCGCGAGAAGTCTGCCGAAATGGAAAGATCGCGTTCGGCGCAAACGAAAAATCGCGCAGGCTGGGCCTGCGCATCTTTCATCCAGAATACCTGCGCGAGCGTGACGGTCGAATCGTACCCGGCATTGCGAAACACGCCCAATATCACCGAATAGCTGTTGTGGTCGCGCAGGCTCACGGGTTTGGCGGCCCCCGTGGCTTCGTTGCGCTCGGACTTGTAATGGCCGAGCACGTACGAGCGCAACGTGCGTTCCTTGCTGTCGGCGCCCGCCGCCTTGTTATAAGCGATGCGCTGCGCCGGCACCAGCAGCGTGGTGACGGCATCGACAAGCGTCGATTTTCCCGAACCGATGTCGCCGGTCAAGAGGCCGTTGCGGCCGTCGACTTTCAGCACCCAGACGCGTTCGTCGAACGTGCCCCAGTTGAGCACCTCCAGCCGGTCGAGGCGAAAGCCGGTCAGGGCGTCGTCTGCGGCGAAGTCGAGGCCGAGCGCGCGTGGCTCATTCATCTCGGTTCTCCCGTTGTCCAGCACCAGCGGAGTCCTGAAGATACGTCCGGTAGCCTTCGAGGCGCGCGTCGAAATCGAGCAGCCATTGCGCGTCGATGAATGCTTTCAGAATACGCCGCACCTCGTATGTAGGCGGTCCGCTGGTGGTCTTCATGCGACGTAGGAAACCGAGTTCGACGATCTTGTTCACATGTGCGTCGATCTGATCGACGAGCCGCGCTTCATTGGTGCTTGCGGGAAGAAAGACGCGCACGAGCTCGACGATTTCCTCACGCGCAAGCACCAGCCGGGTATCCGCGCCTCCGGCATCCCATTCCGCTAGCTTCTTGCGCAGCAGCGCGAGCAGCAGGCTCACGGGAAAGGAGAGGGCGCGCCGCGCGATGAGGCGCGGTAGTTTGGCTTGATCCTCGTTCGCTTCGGCCTCGGGCTCAGGGCGGCTTTTTGCGAAGGCGTAACCTTCCGCCTCGTCCACGACGAGTTCAAGGCCGATCACGGCGACGTAGTCGCGTACGTGCGCTTGAAGCTCCAGCAGCGCAGACCAGAGGCGCTCGTTGGTGTCCCGATAGACCACGCCCTTGAGCAGTGCGATGGCGACTGCCGGTAAATCGCCGGGAGTAACCGGCGAGGTTTGCTGTTCTTCCGTCATCGTTACCTTGTGAATATCACGCGCGGCATCGTCGCGCGCTTGACCATTGCCGTTCCGTCGGCGTTGCTCGCCTGCCACTCGATCGCATCGACGACGGACTCGTCGACGGTCGCCCGGAATGAGGTGCCTTCCGCACCGAGTTGCAAATAGGCGACGAGCTCGGCGAGGCCGTGCGAGAGGGGATGCGAAACCGTCAATTCGGCCAGCGTCACGTGTTGCCGTTCTTGGAGGCATCGGCGAATGTTGCCGGCGAGGCGCGCGCGATCGACGACGATCTGATCGTACAGGGCCGACGGATCGATATCCGTTTCGCCGGTTTCGATGGCGACGTTTGCGATGACAGGCCGCAGGGCCGGCACGTAAAGCGGGCGCTCCATCGGCAGCTCGACATCGGCCGATGCCGTCTCGATCTCCATGACAGTGCCCGGTGGCGGGGCGTCGCGAAGCGCGAGCGCTTTCGCTTCGATACCGCGCAAAATGTCCATGATGCGGCGGTTTTCGAGCCACGCTTGATCGTCCAGAAAGCGTCGAAGCTGCTGCGAAAGTTGAGCGACAGTGCGTTGAGTGTGTTCGCCGGCTTCAAGCCAATCGTAGTGAATCCGGCGCATGCGTGCGTCGGGCCTCGTTTCGGTGATCGCCGGCAGAGCTAGAACGCGCTCGAGCCGTTCCGAGAGTTCTTCTTGGCGGCGGCTCGACATCAGAAAGTCCCAGAATGCCCGGAAGCTGCTGCCCTGGTCGGAATCGGCGATTGCGTCGCGCTCGCCCATGATTTCCTCGAGCAGTGCCCCCTTGGATCCGTCCCAAAGTGCGATCCGCTCACGCACGTGCCGGTCCAGCAGCCGAAAATTTTGCTCCACCTCGCGGAAGTCCGTCAGCAGGTCGCGCGCCATTTGCGTGAATTGCTGAAAGCGGTCTTTGAGCGCGGCGTCGTCCAGCAGCCGAATGTCGCCGCTCTGCACGCGGGCGATCTCTTCGTCGATCTGGTCGCGCCTCGCATGGAGCTCGGCAAGACGCTTTTCCGGGTCCGCCTCGCTGCCTTCGCCCATCTGCCGCAATAGCTCGAAAAGCGTCAGCAGCCGGGATTCCGTGCCGACGAAAGTGCGTTCGGTCAGCGTACCGAGCCACGCGATCGCTTTTTCGGCAGCGGGCGTCAGGTCGAATTGGGGTTCATCGGAACCCGTGCGATAGAACTTTCTCAGCCAACCCTTCTCGGGACTTGCCCAATCGTTCAGATATTCGAGCGCGGGCTTCGGGAAGGCTCCGTCACCTAATTGCTCGCGCAAGGTGTACAGGTCGTCTTCGAGCGCTTCGGCAAGAAGCGGAGCCGCCGCGACGCGGACGTTCGGCAGGACGAACGCGCGATGCAAGAAGCTGACGGCGAGCGGCGCGTGGTCGGAACGTAGCAGGCGCCAGGCGGGATGGCGTATGCGTAGCGCGTCGAGGGTAGCGTAGTCGAGGGGCATCGGCAGGCAACGCCGAGCGCTTTACTGTCGAAGCACCCGGCGATCGTGGCTCGGAAAGGCGGTATGTTACCTCGTCGCGGCCCTCGTTTTATCAGGCTCGACCGCTGCGCCAGTCACATCGTTTCAATCTCCGAACGCCTCAACAAATAATCGAGCCCGCCGACGCGATACCACCTGTATCCATACGGTTCGAGCACGATCGCATGCCGCCCGTCAGCACCGGCTTCGCTATGATCGTCGGACAGTAGGTTGACGAGCCGATCGTCGCCCGGCTGCAAGCCGGAGCGCAGTTTCACCGTGCACGCCTGCGCGCTGAAGTTATGCATACAGAGCACCGAGTTGTTGCGCCAGTCGTATCGCAAAGCCAGCACCTCGTTACGCGACGTGCGCAATACTTCGAAATCGCCCCAGCCGATCTCGGGCGTTTCGCGGCGCATGCGGATCATTCGCTCGGTCCAGTTCAGAAACGAGTTCGGGTCACGCCTCTGGCTCGCGACGTTCACGCGCTCGAAACCATACGCCCCACCCGCAATCACAGGCACGGGAGGCTTCGGATGTTTAGTGAAGCCGCCGTGCGGCTCGCCGGACCATTGCATCGGCGTGCGTGTGCTTTCCCGTTCGGGCCGGCGTAAGTCGTCTCCCATGCCTATTTCGTCGCCGTAACGAAAAACGGGCGTACCCGGCAAAGTCAGCATCAGGCTGTACGCGAGCTCGAGGCGGCGTCTGTCGCCCGACAGCATCGGTGCGAGTCTGCGCCGGATGCCGCGCCCATACAGTTGCATGCTGGGCTCTGGAGCGAACGCTGCAAATACGGCGTCGCGCGCTTCGGGGCTCAGGCGGCCTAGATCGAGCTCGTCGTGGTTACGCAAGAACACGCCCCATTGCGCGCTCGCGGGGCGCGGTTTCGTCGCCAGCAGCGCTTTTTTTAGCGGCTTGGTGTCGCCCGTCGCGAGGGTGTAAAAGGTGTTCTGGTTCAACTGAAAGTTGAACATCATCGGCATGCGCTCGCCGGTGTCGCCGAAATATTCGAAGTCCGTGTCGGGCAACACGTTGGCCTCGGCGAGAATGATCGCGTCGCCTTCGCGCCACTGCAGAAACTCGCGGAAGGCGCGCAGCATGCCGTATTGCTCGACATGCCCGCGCACATCGGGGCCTTTGGCCGCAATCACGAAGGGCACGGCGTCCATGCGGAACCCCGACACGCCGAGGGCGATCCAGAAGCCCATGATCTTCAGCAATTCGGCATGAACGCACGGGTTGGCGGTGTTCAGGTCCGGCTGAAAATCGTAGAAGCGATGAAAGTACCAGCGCTTTGCCTGCTTGTCGAAACTCCACGTCGACTTCTGCACGCCCGGAAACACCACTCCGTCTTTAGCGTTCCGTGGCTTCGTGTCGGACCAGACGTACCAGTCCCGGTATTTCGATCCGGGATCGCTACGTGCTGATTTGAACCAAGGGTGCTGGTCCGACGTATGGTTGACGACGAGATCGATGATGACGCGCACGCCTCGTTCACGGCACGCATGCGTGAATTCGGCGAAATCGCCGAGCGTGCCGTATTTCGGATCGACGTTGTAGTAGTCGCAAACGTCGTAGCCGTTATCGCGCCCGGGCGAGGGCTGAAAGGGCATCAGCCAGATCGTGGTCACGCCCAGCCCCTGCAAGTAATCGAGCCGGCGCATGAGGCCCTGAAAGTCGCCGACGCCGTCGCCGTTGGCGTCCAGGAACGTTCCTACCGAAAGACAGTAGACGATGGCGTCTTTGTACCAAAGGTCGTTGAGCATGCGATCCTGACCCGGTGCGTATCGAAACGATGAATCGTTGGGAGGAATAGCCATGCCGGAACTGACCTGGTGGCAACGCGGCGTCATCTACCAAATCTATCCGCGCTCGTTCCAAGACAGCAACGGCGATGGCGTCGGCGACCTCGCGGGCATCATGGCCCGCTTGGAGTACCTCGCCGCCCTGGGTGTCGACGCCGTCTGGATTTCTCCGATCTACCCGTCGCCGATGGCCGACTTCGGCTACGACGTCGCCGATTACTGCGATATAGCCCCGATATTCGGCACCCTCGCGCAGTTCGAGCAATTGGTGGGCCAGGCCCACCGGCTCGGGCTCAAGGTATTGCTCGACTTCGTACCCAACCACACCTCAGACCGGCATCCGTGGTTCGAGCAAAGCCGCTCGTCCCGCGACAATCCGAAGCGCGATTGGTATTTGTGGCGCGATCCCGCTCCCGGCGGCGGGCCGCCGAACAACTGGCTCAGCCGGATGGGCGGCTCGGCGTGGGAATGGGACGAGACGACGGGGCAGTACTACTATCACGCTTTCCTGCGCGAGCAACCGGACTTGAACTGGCGTAACGAGCGGGTTCGCCGCGCGATGGACGACGTGCTGCGCTTTTGGCTCGACCGCGGCGTCGACGGCTTTCGCGTGGACGTCCTGTGGCTGCTCGTCAAAGACGCGCAGTTTCGCGACAATCCACCGAACCCGGCATATCGCGCGGGCGAGCCCGAGCACCATCGGCTGTTGCAGACTTACACCGAAGACCAACCGGAAGTGCACGACATCGTGCGTTCCATGCGCGCCACGCTGAGCGAATACGGCGAGCGCGTGCTGATCGGCGAAATCTATTTGCCCGTGCCTCAACTGGTGAAGTACTACGGGGCGAAGGGCGAGGGCGCCGACATGCCGTTCAATTTCCAGTTGCTCGGCACGGCTTGGAAAGCGAGCGAAATCGCTCGCGCGATCGCCGATTACAACAACGCCTTGCCGGAACACGGGTGGCCGAACTGGGTCCTCGGCAATCACGACAATCCGCGCGTGGCCTCTCGCATCGGTGCGTCGCAGGCCCGCGTGGCCGCTGTATTGCTGCTGACCCTCTGGGGTACGCCGACGTTGTACTACGGCGACGAGATCGGCATGACGGACGGCTGCATTGCTCCGGACCAGGCGCAGGACCCGGCTGAGCTTCGGCAGCCAGGCATCGGCCAAGGACGCGATCCCGAGCGTACGCCGATGCAATGGGACGGCTCTGCGAACGCCGGCTTTACGACCGGGCGCCCGTGGTTGCCCGTGGGCACGAGTACGAGCGTGCAGGCGCAGGCCGGCGACGCATCGAGTATGTTCTCGCTCTATCGTCGGCTGCTAGCCTTGCGGCGGGGCAACGCGGCCCTCGTGCAAGGCAAGACCGAAAACGTGGCGGCCGATGGCGACGTGCTGACTTACGAACGGCGATGCGGCAATCAGCGGTGCCTGATTGCGTTGAACATGGGGCGTGAGGATGCCCTGGTGCGCTCGCCCGCCGGCACCGTGCTGTGTTCGACGGTAATGGGCCGCGAAGGTCAGTCCCTCCAAGAAGGGCTCAACCCGCTTGCGGCCGGAGAAGCCTTTGTCGCGGCGTTGTGAAGCGTCGCCGCTTGTCGACGAGCGGCGACGCTTACGCGCGTTTCTGCAAAAAACCGCGCAGCCGATTCACCCCTTCATCGAGCCGCGCCGTATCGCACGCGTAGCACCACCGTACGAACCCTTCGCCTTCGGGCCCGAATGCGCTGCCGGGTGCGAGTCCGAGCCGCGCTTCGCGCACGAGTTGCTTGCAAAACGCCAAGCTGTCTCGTGCACCGGCCAGCCGGAAGAAAACGTACATCGCGCCCTCGGGCGTACGTACGTCCACACCGGGCAATGCCGACAGTGCACGGACCAGATGATCGCGCGCCGCTCGCAGCCGGACTTGCTCGCCGTGGATGAAATCGTCGCCGTCCCGTACCGCCACGACGCCCGCTTCTTGAACGAACGAGGGGGCGCATGAGGTGTTGTACTCGACGAGCTTGCCCAGATCGTCGGTCAGCGCCGAGGGGAGCACCATCCACCCGAGCCGCCATCCTGTCATGAGCCATGATTTCGAGAACGAATTGACGCAGAGGACGCGCTCATCTCGTTCGGCGATATCCAAGAACGACGGCGCCGCGGGCTGATCGCCGTAGTACAGACGTTCGTAGACTTCGTCGGCGAGGATCCAGATGCCGTGCCGTCGGCAATGTTCGAGCACGGCTTGCTGAGCATCGCGCGGCATGACCCATCCCGTCGGATTGCTGGGCGAGTTGATGGTTAGAAGGCGGGTACCGGGTTTGAGCGAGGCAAGCAGCTTGTCGACATCGAGCGTCCAACCGCGGGTACCGTAATCGAGCGAGACGGTCTCGACTTGCGCACCGAGAATCTTGGGAATCTCGACGACGTTAGGCCACAACGGCGTCACGGCCACGGCGCGGTCGCCCGGCCCGACGACCAACTGCGCGGCGAGCATGAGCGCGTTGACGCCTGCGCTCGTGACTGCCACCTGATCCATCGACGTGCTTCCGTGCAGACGCGCGACGTAGCCGGCTAGCGCGTCGCGCAAGGGCGCGATGCCGAGGTTGTGCGTGTAAAACGTCGCGCCGCGCGACAGCGATTCGGCGGCCGCTTGGCGAATGAAATCCGGCGTGACGCGGTCTGACTCTCCGAACCAAAACGGCAGCACATCCGGTACCCCGAATCCCGCATTCGCCACCTCGCGAATGCGCGAGGCGCGCAATTCGCGAACGGCATCGCGGGCTGCAACAGGGAGTTTGTCGGCTGTGGGTAGACCGGCGTTCATGAGCGCGTTGTCCTTTTTTCTCGAGTGGGGAGAGGCGTTCGACCGTGCGATTCGTCGCTGGAACGACAAGATAGCAGACGAATCGAGCGGGACGTGGACAGACGCGCACGTCGACGTGCGAAAGAACGACGCTCGAATTAGGGCGACTAGCGGCGCTCGCTTTCTTGGATCGCGCTAAGGGCGATCGACTCGCGCACGGCAGCCGCAAACCGCTCGAGCGCCTGGAGGGACCCATAGACGCTCCGATACTCTTCCCGGCCGATTCGCGCGTCCAATGTGACGAGCATGCCGGAATTTCGGGCCAATTCGAGGATGTCCATCGCGTTCCCCTTTCAATTGCCGGCGAAAGAACCGTTTGCCGCCGCTGCCCAAAAACGCATGGTTGGTTGCGCGGGGCGAGGCGGAAAGACGCGCCATGCGCCGTCAGGGTGTTTGAAGAAGAAGAGGGTTTGCGAACGCGGCACCGATACCAACTCGGCGCGAACGCATTGACCGATCGTGCTCTCGTGACGCGTCAGTCTGACCGCGCCGGTGTTCGCGGGCGAGAGCCACTTCTTGATTTGGCTGCGCAACGACAGGACAACGGCCGGCGGTTCTTCGTCTTGCTGCGACGAAGCGTTCGTCTGGTGCTCGCTTTGGCGCTCGAGCAACGCGTAGGACGGCAACATCTCAACGCCTCCACCTGCACAGACAAACTGTCGATATAAAAGCGGCGCGACCTAATCGTCAGTGCATTTCGACCAAAAATATTTTGTTCTTTGACCTAACAATAGTGTGGGAGTGACCTAAAAGCAAGATGGCAATGCGAGGAAAAACACCTACCTGTACGACGTAAATCGGCGTTCACGAGGGCGCCTGGACGGTCTGCAATGGCTTATGAGCAAGGGCACGGCCGCAATGCGTTTGTCGGAGCGGTTGCCGCGTCGGCACACAGCTTTCCTCGATTCGTTCTTCGAGGCGGAGAAGGTTGATCCTGCTCAACCTAAACGACGCCGGTGCAAGTTGATGTTTCCATTCCCCGGTACGGCGACCTACACTGAAGTCGGCGCGTGGCAGATGACGGAGGGTAAGGTGACAAGCAAGCCGATGGTCTCGGCAGCGACGGCGTCCGGCGACGTCGCGTTCGCCTTATCCGATATCGCGCGCGGGCAGCAGAGCAAAGGGGAGCTTCGTCTCGTGCAGATCATGCAGTCTTCGAGGGAGGTCTTCCTGGAGGACGGGTACGCCGCGTTTTCCGCGCGCCGCGTGGCCGCCCGAGTGGGTATCACGCTGGGCAATCTTCAGTACTACTTTCGAGCCAAAGAAGCCCTGCAGCGCGCGACGCTCGAGGCCGGCCTGCGCGAGGTGCTGGAGCGCTATACCGGTCTCTTCGACGCCCCGGGCACGAATGCGGCGAGCCGCTTTTCCGCACTGACGGAGCGTATCGTCGTCGATGCTTTCGAGCCCCGGCTGGCTAGCTTTCTTATCGAAGCGTGGGCGTTCAGTCATCGCCAGCCCTATGCGGCGGAGTCGGTGGGAGCGGCTTATTCGCAGTATCTCGACGGTCTTGCCGGTTTGCTCGAACGGGTCGATCCGACGTCGAGAAGGGACGAGTGCCGTCTCCGAGCGTTCGCGCTCATTGCGCTCGGGGGCGGGATGATGCTGTTCGAGCGCGAAAGCGAGGCGTCGGAAAAAGACAACGTCGCGTTCACGCGTATCGTGAAGCGCTACATGCGAACGATAGCCGCGAAGCGCGGTGCGCAAGACGCGGACCGCGAAAGCCGCGCCCGCTTCGACGATCGCGATAAGGCGGGGCCGAACGCACGAGGCGACGCAACAGGCTCGTCGCACGCCGACGTATTCGGGTCCGACGCGTACGTATTGGAGGGGCGCCTTCAATGGTCGGCGAGGCGCGACGGCGCGGATCCGCTCTATAGCCGGCCGACGATGAGGGCGAAGCGGCGAGAAGCCAAGATCTACGACATCGTGACTACCGCAGCCAACGTGTTCGCGTCGGAAGGCTACGCCCACTTTACGCAGACGCGCATCGCCCGCGAACTGGGGCTGCTGCCGTCGGCGCTGCAGCACTACTTTCCAACACGAGAGGATCTCTTCAACTTCACCGTTGCGACGCTCATGAACACGTACAACGAGCGGTACGCGCAACTGGCGAGGCCGAGCGATACGCCGCCGTTGCAGCGGCTGGGCGCACTGGTCGAAGACGTATTCGAGGAGAACTGCAACCCGAGCGTCGGCCGCTTCTGGCTGGAGATGCTGTCGGTCGCGGCTCGATCGGCGGTGACGCTCGCGTTCCTCAAGAAGGCGTATGCGGCGTATCGCGCGATCTATGTCGACCTCGTGCGAGAAATCGACCCGGCGGCCACGGCCCGCGAGTGTTTGGCGCGAGCGACGCTCATTCTCGCGCAACTCGAAGGGGTGTTGATTTTTACGGGGCGCGGCAGCATGAGGCTGCCCGATCTCGGCGAAGTCCGAGCGTTCATGAAAACGGCTGCGCTCGATATTGCGCAGGGCTGCCGCCGAGCCAAGAAGGCGCGCCGGTCGTGACCGGAGTCGGCGGGCCGTCGCACGGGCTCGCGCGGGATGTGGCGGACCCGGGCTCCCGCTGAGCCTCGCGCTTCAGCCGCCGACGAAGGGGGCGACGAAGGGGGCGACGAAGGGGGCACCGGTGGCGTTCGAGTCGCGAGCATAGTAATGTGGCGGGCGCGACAAGGGCGCTCCGCGCCACCTTCGGTGAACCGGCGGGGCGCCTGCTCTCAGCGGCAGGCGCGTCGCGCGTTATGTTGCATGAGACATCGACCGACTATCGACTGGAGAAAAACGTGGTTCTGGAAATGGCCCATATCGAAGTGCTCCCCGGCAAGAATGAACAATTCGAAGCGGGCGTGAAAGAGGCGCTGCCGCTGTTCGCGCGTGCGAAGGGGTGCGCAGGCGCGCAATTGCAGCGGATCGTCGAGCATCCCGAGCGATACGTGCTGGTCGTACAGTGGGCGACGATCGAAGACCACATGGTCCACTTCCGGGAATCGGAAGATTTTCAGACCTGGCGGGGCCTCGTTGGGCCTTGCTTCGCCAAGCCACCCGAAGTCGTTCACACCGAACTGGCGGTCAAGTAACCGCCACATCGGCGACATCCTCGGCACGGTCGGCCGTTCGGACGACTTCGACCGCCTTCCGCGAGGGCTGACAATGCAAGCCCATCCTTACGCCGAAGGTCGTCGATGACTCGTGAATTACGGAAAAGCGTTGGCACGCCGGTGCGCGCGCCGGCCTATGAACGCGCTCTGCGCATCGTTGCGCCCGCGTCGTTGCGGCGCCCAACGCGGCTTGCCTGCCGCGGACCGGCAGCGCGCACGCATGGGTTGCCGAGCATGCAATCATTGATTAAAATGCAATCAATGATTAACGGAGGGCCTCGCCATGGCAAGCATGACGATTCGCAATATCGACGACCAGCTCAAATCGCGTCTGCGCATTCAGGCGGCACACCATGGGCGCTCCATGGAGGACGAAGCGAGGGATATCCTGCGCGCGGCTCTATCGACCGAGGGCGAGGAGGGTCGGCAAAGTCTGATCGATTCGATTCGCCGTCGCATTGCGCCGATTGGCGGTGTCGATCTGGCATTGCCGGCTCGCGAGGCGATCCCGAACCGAACGGATTTCGGCGCATGATCGTTCTCGATACCAACGTTCTCTCGGAAACGTTGAAATCGACGCCCGACCCGCGCGTGCTGGCGTGGTTCGGCGCACAGCGGAGGGCTTCGCTGTTCACCACTACGATCACGCATGCGGAAATTCTCTACGGGCTCGAGCTGTTGCCCGACGGCGCCCGAAAGCAGACGTTGTCGACGGCCATCCATGCTGTCTTCGATGAGGATTTCGCCGGCAGGCTGCTGAATTTCGATAGCGATGCCGCCGATGTCTTTGCACTGATTGCCGTCGCTCGCAAAAGCAGCGGCCGGCCGATCAGTCAATTCGACGCCATGATCGCCGCCGTCGCGCGCTCGCGGGGCGCTGCGCTCGCGACGAGAAACGTCAAGGATTTCGGCGATTGCGGCGTCGTGCTCGTCGATCCATGGGCGGATTAGTCGGGCCACGCCAGGGCGGCAGCGGAGAAAATTGCTGCGCGATCCAGTCGATGAATGCGCGCGTTTTCGCGGGTACCAGCCGGTTCGACGGAACCACGGCGTAAATTGCGCCTTCGTCCTCCGGCAGCCATTGCTCGAGCACGGGAACAAGCGTTCCCGCCGCGAGTTCGCGGCCCACGAGCCAATCTGTGCTCAGCATGACACCCAACCCTCGCACGGCGGCATGCACGAGCGCTTGCGCATCGTCCGATACGAGCGGCCCGTCGGCGCGAACGGTGATGCGCTCGCCTTCGGCATTCCCGAACGTCCAGTTGGGGTGAGCCACGAGTCCCGTGAACGCGAGGCAAGGCAACTGCGCCAAGTCTTCGGGCCGTTGCGGTGCGCCGTAGCGGTCGAGAAACGACGGCGAGGCGCAAAGCAGCCGGCTCCGAGGCGCAATTCGCCGGGCGACCAGCCGCGAATCGGTAAGCTCGCCCAGCCGTATCGCCACATCGAAACCTTCCGCCACGAGATCGACGAACCGGTTCGAATAGGACGCGTCGATCCGCAATTGCGGATGGCTCGCCATGAACTCGGGCAGAAACGGCGCGACCCACATCCTTCCGAACGTCGCCGGCAAGGCTAGCCGAAGCGTGCCGCGCGGCGCGCCGGTACCGTGCGCCGATGCTTCTTCCTCGGCGTCGGCTAGCGCCGCCACGATAGCCTGTGCGCGCGCAAAAAAACCAACGCCCGCCTCAGTCAGGGCCACATGGCGTGTCGTACGCGCAAAGAGCCTGACGCCGAGCCGCCGTTCGAGCGATTGCACGCGCCGGGACAACACCGTCGCATCACGGCCCAGCGCAACGGCCGCCTTCGTGAACGAACCGTTTTCAGCCACCGCTGCGAACGCCGCGATCTCGGCGACATGGTTTCCGTCGGGCCATTGCTGCATGGTATGCATGAGTATCGTGCGAATGCACCAGTTTATACGAGCGCCGTGCATGAGTAACGTAACGGTCATCCGCCGTTCGTTCAACAAGGAGCTCTGCGATGTACGCCATCGAACTTTCCGCGCCTTCCCTCGACGCCTTGCGCCCGGTCACGTTGCCGCAGCCCGCCCACCCCGGCCCGGGCGAGGTGCTGATCCGGATGCGGGCGGCAAGCCTGAATTTCGTCGATTTGGCCGTTGCCACGGGGCGATACCCGGTACCCCGGTTCCCGCTCGTTCCGGTTGCGGACGGCGCCGGGGAAGTCGCGCAGATCGGCGCGGGCGTGACGGAATTTGCGGTCGGCGAGCGCGTCGTTCCTCACTCGAAGCCGCTTTGGATCGGCGGGCCGGCACGTCTGCAGGAAACCCGGGCGACGCGAGGCGTCGTCCTGCCGGGTTCGCTCGCCGAATATGTCGTCCTGCCCGTCAGCGCGCTCGTTCCGACGCCCGCCCATCTGAACGATGCAGCCGCCGCGACGCTGCCTATCGCCGCCACGACGGCATGGCGCGGGCTTCGCGCCGCAAACGTCCGCCCAGGCTCCGTCGTGGCGCTGATCGGCACGGGCGGCGTGAGCGTGCTCGCGCTTCAATTGGCCAAGGCTGCCGGCGCGACCGTCGTCATCACGTCCTCATCGGACGAAAAGCTCGAGCGGGCTAGGGCGTTGGGCGCGGATTACACGGTCAACTACCGGCAGACGCCGGCATGGGACGACGCCATCCGCGAGTTCACCGGCGGCAACGGCGCGGATCTCGTCATCGAGACGGGCGGCACGCAAACGTTCGGTCAATCGATCAAGGCGGCGGCCACCGGCGGGACGGTGTTCGTCATCGGTTTCGTCACAGGCATGACGGCATCCGCCGATCTATACGCGATCATGACGAAGGAGTTGAACGTTCAGGGCAACACGACGGGATCGGTTGCCGATTTGCGCGACGTCGCGCGCGCTATCTCGGCCGGCAAAATCGTGCCGGTGGTGGACAAGACGTTTTCGATCGGCGAAACGCAGCAAGCCTATGCCCTCATGGCACAAGGCGGGCAGCACTTCGGCAAGATCGCAATCGCACACGATCGCGGCTGAAGGAGGCAGGCGAAGCGGTCGTTCGAATGCGGTCTCCGGCGTCGTGCCGCGCAATTGCGTTTCTTCGTCGACGATCATGCCTCGCACTGTGCGCACACGTGCTCGCGAAGCAATGCGGTAAGCACCCGTGCGTCCTCGCTGGCCTGCTCGGCGCGGTGCAGTACCACGTCGACGGCACCGAGCGCCGGCGCGCCCGCCATCACCGATAGGCCGTCCGGCACCGCCAGCGCCGTGCGCACCGTCACGCCCAGCCCGGCGCGCGCACCACACCACAGGCTGGCGAGGCTCGGCGTCGTCATCGCAAGACGCCAGGCGATGCCCGCATGGGAAAGAGAATCGATCGCCAAGTCGCGGAACAAGCAGGGACCGTCGAATACAGCGAGCGGCACGGTCGATTGCTGGCCGGTGCGGTGAAGCGCCACAGGGCAGCCGATCCAAACGGCCGGAATCGCTGCAAGGCGCTCGCCGCCGCTCGCCCCCGGCTTTGCGAATGCCACTGCGGCGTCGAGCTTGCCGCTCGCGACGTCGACGGCCAATTCGAAGTTTCGTCCCGCCTTCACCTCTACCTGCACATGCGGGCGTGCGTCGGCGTATTGCGCCAGCAGGTCCCGCAGCATGACATCGGCAAAATCCTGCGGAATGCCCAACCTGACGGCGGCTCGAGTATCGACGGCGCCGAGCGCGGCGCCGAGCTCATCGTTCAGCGCAAGCACGCGCCGCGCATATTGCAGTAGGACGTCGCCCGCCTCGGTCAATACGAGGCCGCGGCCACGGCGCTTGAAAAGTCTCTGCCCAGCCTGTGCCTCGAGCTTGCGCAGTTGCATGCTGACGGCCGACGGCGAGCGATGCAGCCGCCCGGCGGCATGGGCGAAGCCGCCAAGCTCGACGCCGACGACCATCGTCCGCAGTGCGTCCATGTCGAAATTCAACGGATGACTCATTTTCGATTTCTTGAAGTGGGAATTCAAAACAATGCGATTTTCGAAACGATAGCAAACTCATACGCTGTCGATCGACAGGCCCGCCGGCGTGAAGGCGTGAAGGCGTGAAGGCGTGAAGGCGTGGCGGCGTGGCGGCGTGGCGGCGTGGCGGCGTGGCGGCGTGGCGGCGTGAAGGCGTGAAGGCGTGAAGGCGTGAAGGCGAGTTGGCGCGGATAGCGTGCCGCTTCGCATGAACGCGGCAGCACGCGCGGCCGCGGCCCTATGACAATGAAATGAGGCAAGAAGCGATGACACATGCGTCGATGCCTGTCGGCTTCATCGGTTTGGGGGCGATGGGCGAGCCTATGGCGCTCAACCTGAGGAAAGCGGGGGTGCCGCTCGTCGTTTGGAACCGCTCGGCGGACAAGCGGGCCGTGCTGGCACGGGCCGGTGCCCAAGTCGCGGAAAGCCCCGCGCACGTGTTCGAGCGGTGCGAGATCGTACTGCTGATGCTGGCCAATGCGCAGGTGCTGGATTGGGTTCTTGCACGCGGCGATCCCGCATTCCGGCAGCGCGTGCAAGGACGGACGATCGTCCATATGGGCACGACGTCGCCCGGCTATTCCAAGGGCCTCGACGAAGCCGTGCGGGCCGCGGGCGGGCGGTACGTGGAAGCGCCGGTATCGGGATCGCGCAAACCCGCCGAAACGGCGCAACTCGTCGCGATGCTGGCGGGCGAGCGCACGGCGGTGGAGACTGTCGGCCCGCTGTTCGCGGCGATGTGCCGCCAGACGGAATACTGCGGCGACGTCCCCGGCGCGCTGTCGATGAAGCTCGCCGTCAATCTCTTCCTGATCACGATGGTGACGGGGCTTGCGGAAGCCGTCCATTTCGCGCGCAAGCAGGGGCTCGATCTATCGAAGTTCGTTGCCATCGTCGATGCAGGACCGATGGCTAGCGACGTATCGCGCGTCAAGGTCGGCAAACTGGTGCGCGAGGACTTCGATGTCCAGGCGAGCATCGAAAACGTGCTCGACAACAATCGTCTCGTTGCGGCTGCGGCGCGAGCGGCCGGTATTGCTTCGCCGCTGCTCGACGTTTGCCACGCACTCTATGGCGAGACGCGCGCCATGGGACTGGGCGACGCGGACATGATCGCCGTCGTGAAGGCGATCGAGGCGAGAGCGACGGCAGGCAACGTGCGGGAAGCGCACGCCGAGGGGAGGGCGTCAAGCTCCTGACGTCTCACATACTGAAAAGCCAAGTGCCGGCGTTAGGGAGTGGACGATTGCTTTCACCGGGTATATAAGAGTCGGAAGAACCGGCCGCGCAATGCAGCGCGAGGTCGTAAGCGAAAGAATCGACAGGAACCCACAGATGACACCCGATCCGAAACGGCCCGAGCAAGATTCCACCCGGCCCGAGATGGGCTACCTCAACGACGCCCTCAACCACGTCGATACGCTCCTTTCGTCAGGCAACATCGCCGTCAGCGCAGCGAAGGGCATCCTTTACAGCTTGATCGAGACGCTTGGCGCGCTCGTCGGCGATCCGGATTTGCCGGAGCACAGCCGGGCAGGCTACGAAGGTCTGCTCGAAACGGCGCGGGAACTGCGAGCGAAGATCGGAAAATGACGGCGTAGGCCGTTTCCGCAGCGTCAGTAGGCAAGGCAGCGCCGTGGCGCGGCGGCCGCGAAGCGCCGTCGGCCCGAGCGAACGTGAGCGTTTTTTCGTTTTCCGAGCGTTGGCTCCAGAAAACCGGATTCGACTCCCTGCTAAAATGCGCTCGCCGCAATGTAGTGGATCGCAAATGAAATTGCTTGATGCCTTGGTCGAACAGCGCATTTCCGCCGCTGCCGCGCGCGGTGAGTTCGACGACTTGCCGGGTGCCGGGGCGCCGCAGGAACTCGACGACGACTTGCTCGTGCCCGAGGAAGTTCGCGTCGCCAATCGTATTCTCAAGAACGCAGGTTTCGTGCCGCCGGCCGTCGAGCAGTTGCGCTCGCTGCGGCATTTGCACGAAGAGCTGAACGCTGCCGGCGATCGTGCGACGCGTTGTCGCCTGCAGGCCAAACTGCTCGCCTTGGACATGGCGCTCGAGTCGCTGCGTGGCGCGCCGACCGTCGTGCCGCGAGAGTATTGCCGCCGCATTGCGGAACGGCTCTCGGAACGGGTCTTGGACGGCGAAGCCGGCGACGACTCGGCACAGCCGCTCAGAGCGGAGCTCTCGTGAACGAGCCGTCCGCGCGGTCCGGCTTCCCCGGCGCCGCAGCCGCTGGCGCCGGCGGCGATGCACCGGCGGCGCCCCGAATGCCTACGGCGCAAGCCTCCGAAGCTCAGGCGGAGCGCGATCGCCGCTATATGGCGCAAGCGCTCGAAGCCGCCGAAGCGGCCCGCGCCGCGGGCGAAGTACCGGTTGGCGCGGTGCTCGTGCGCGGAGACGAAGTCATTGCCACCGGCTTCAATCATCCCATCGGCGGGCACGACCCTTCCGCCCACGCGGAAATGGCCGCGCTGCGCGCGGCGGCGCGTTCGCTGCAAAATTACCGGCTGCCCGGCTGCGAGCTGTTCGTGACGCTCGAGCCCTGCTTGATGTGCGCAGGCGCGATCATGCACGCACGTATCGCGCGCGTCGTGTTCGGGGCGCACGATCCGAAGACCGGAGCATGCGGCAGCGTCGTCGACGCATTCGCCGATGCTCGGCTCAATCACCATACGCACGTAACGGGCGGGGTCCTCGCGGCCGAATGCGGGAATGCGCTCAAATCGTTCTTCGCCCATCGACGTCAGGCAATCCGCGCGGAGCGCGCCGCCGTCGCAGCCGCGGCGCAGGCGTGCTCGCCTGAACAACCGGTGTGAGCGCGGCCGAATGCCCGCACGCGTACACCGTTCATCTCCATAGCCGGCTATGACTCGTCCCCGTACCATCGAAATCGTCGCGCCCTCCGGTTATCCCCCCGACGAAGCCGCGGTGGAGCGCGCTTTGACCCGATTGCACGAGCAAGGGCACCGGGTGCTCGGCGCTCGAGCGGCACAGCGTCGGCACCTCCGGTTCGCCGGCGCCGACGCGGAACGTGCCGGCGATTTGAACCGTCTTGCCGATCCCTCGCATGCGCTGCCCGACATCGTGCTCGCGTTGCGCGGCGGATACGGCGCCGTGCGTCTTTTGGACTCGCTCGACTATGCTGGGCTGGCGCGGCGGCTCGCGGGAGCACCCGTCGCGATCTGCGGACACAGCGATTTCACGGCGATTCAGCTTGCTCTGTTTGCGCGAGCAGGGCTCGTAACGTTCGGCGGCCCGATGCTGACGGCGAATTTCGGCGCCGAAACACTGAGCGCTTTCACCGTCGAGCGTTTCTGGCAGGCTATCGAGTCGCCCGAATTCACGGTCCGGGAATCGACTCCGCAGGCGAGCGAACTCGACCTGACCGGCACGCTTTGGGGCGGCAACTTGGCGATGATCGCGGCTCTCGTGGGTACGCCGTACCTGCCTCGGATCGACGGCGGCATCTTGTTCATCGAGGACGTCAACGAACATCCGTTTCGCGTCGAACGCATGCTGTATCAGCTGCGGCTAGCGGGCATTCTCGAGCGCCAGCAAGCGATCGTATTCGGCGATTTCACGGGCGGCAAACTTTCGCCCTACGACAACGGCTACGATCTCGCCGCGGTCGTCGCGCAAATCCGCGACGTCACGGGTTTGCCTGTCGTGACCGGTTTGCGCTTCGGCCATGGCGCGGACCTGGTAACGCTCCCATTTGGTGCGCAAGCGCGGCTCTTAGCGGGTCCCGACGGCTTCTCGCTCACCGTCACGGGACACCCCACACTGCGCTAAGCGTCGGGGCGCAGGGCCGCAGGCCCGGGAATTGTTGACAATTCTTACTCGAAGCCCATGCTTTGCCGCGGTGCGACCGTCGGCGGCTATGCACGGTATCGGGACAAAAATGCACCAAATGCTGGATTTATCAGGGAATTCCTGGGGTAAAACCGATCCGCATTGCCTGCAATAAATTGTTGACAATCTTTATGTCGAAACTACTATACCGAACATGTCGACGCAGAAATTGTCCGAGTCCGCAACGCCAGCCTCTATCGCCGACCGTATCCGCGACGCCATTCTCGAACATCGGCTAGAGCCTGGAGCGAAGCTAACGGAAGCGCAGCTGTGCGACGTATTCGGCGTCAAGCGCGGCACAGTGCGGCAAGCGTTGTCGCTGCTTGCGACCGAGCATTTGGTCGACCTGGAGCCGAATCGCGGCGCCTTCGTGGCTAGCCCGTCGCTGCAGGAAGTGCATGAAGTGTTCGAAATGCGCAGGATCATCGAGGGTGCGGTGATCGAGCGCGTTTGCCGGAATCAAGGTGGTCGGGGTGCGGCGCATTTGAAGGCGATCGCGAAAATGATCGAGCGGGAGCGAAGCGCGTTCGAGCAGCGCGACTTCCGGTCGTGGATCCGCTTATCCGGCGAATTTCATACGGCGCTGGCCGTATTGACCGGCAATCGGGTGCTGTGCAATTGCCTGGCGGGGCTTGTTGCACGTTCGACGTTGATCTCCGCGCTATACGAATCGCTTGGTCGCAGTCCATGCTCGTTCGACGAGCATGCGCAGATCGTCGAGGCGATTGCAGCGGGCGATACCGCCCGTGCGTCGGAGTTGATGGCGCGGCATTTGGAATCGGTCGAGCTGAAGATGCTCGATCGTCCCGCGCGGGGCGCGGCCGATTTGCGCGAGGTATTCGGCGCGTAGCGCATAACCACGCCGGCGAGCGCGGCAACAGCTCTCTCGGTTATTCGCAATTCATTTAGGACTGCTAAATAGTTACGAAGAATCAGCTCGCTTTTCTCTCGGGGCGATGGCCGCAGGTTGCGCCGACTGCGACCGCATCAACGAGGCGCTTCGTCATGCGTCGGCAGTGCCATAGGCCGCGCAGCAACGCTCATATCCTTCACGGGAGATGCTCATGCCTGATTTGACCGTACCAACCGATGCCGGCGCCGTCGGCCCATCGCATGACCGCAGCGAAACGGAGCTGCCCGGCGGCTACAGCGAACGATTGTGCAATGCCGATCTGGCGCCCCTACGCGATCAGCACTGGGGCACGTACAACATCTTCGCCTTTTGGATGTCGGACGTTCACAGCGTCGGCGGCTACGTCTTCGCCGGCAGTCTATTTGCGCTCGGGCTCACGAGCTGGCAGGTCTTGATCGCATTGCTCGTCGGCATAGGCATCGTCAATATGTTCGCCAATTTGATCGCCAAATCGAGCCAGCGCAACGGCGTGCCTTATCCCGTCATTTGCCGGGCGACGTTCGGGGTGCTCGGCGCGAACATTCCCGCTGTCATCCGCGGGCTCATCGCCGTCGCTTGGTATGGAATCCAAACGTATCTCGCGTCGAGCGCATTCGTCATCGTCCTGCTCAAGTTCGCGCCGCAACTGATGCCGTACGCCGACGTGCATCATCATGGCTGGCTGGGATTGTCCACGCTCGGGTGGGCCGGTTTCATGCTGCTCTGGGTACTGCAGGCGATCGTGTTCTGGAACGGCATGGAGACGATCAAGAAGTTCATCGACTTTGCCGGCCCCGCGGTGTACGTCGTGATGTTCATCCTGGCCGGCTACATGGTGATACGCGCCGGCGTGGGCAATATCCGCCTCAACCTCGGCGCGGTGAAGTATCACGGATGGCAGGCGCTGCCCGTCACCATCACAGCGATTTCCCTAGTCGTATCGTATTTCTCGGGGCCGATGCTGAACTTCGGCGACTTTTCGCGGTACTGCAAGAGCTACGCCAGCGTGAAGCGCGGAAACTTCTGGGGGTTGCCCGTCAACTTCCTGGCTTTTTCGCTCGTCACCGTCGTCACGACGTCGGCGACGGTCCCGGTCTTCGGCGAGTTGATCACTGATCCTGTCGCCACCGTCGGCCGCATCGATCATCCGTTCGCGGTGGTGCTGGGTGCGTTGACGTTCATGATTGCGACCATCGGCATCAACATCGTCGCGAACTTCGTTTCCCCCGCGTTCGACTTTTCCAACGTGGCGCCCAAGCATATCAGCTGGCGCGCAGGCGGCATGGTCGCGGCCACGGCCTCGGTGTTCATCACGCCGTGGAACCTGTTCAACAACCCGGCCGTGATCCACTACACGCTCGACGTGCTCGGTTCGTTCATCGGCCCGCTGTACGGCGTATTGATCGTCGATTATTTCCTCGTCAAACGGCAACGCGTCGTGCTCGACGATCTGTATTCCATGGCGCAATCCGGCACCTACTGGTACCAAGGTGGCGTGAACTGGCGTGCGGTCGCGGCTGTGCTGCCGGCCGCCGCCATTGCCGTCGTCTGTGTGATGACGCCCGCGTTGGCGCCGCTCGCGAACTTCTCGTGGTTCATCGGCGTGGCGCTTGCCGGCGCGTTCTATTGGTTCGCCACTCGAGGCGCACAGCGCAGCTAACCGGCGCGCGCTTGTTCCAATCTTCACGCAATCGAAGGATCGGACGATGAAGATCAAGCTCATCAATCCTAATACGACGGTGCGCATGACCGATGCGATGGCCAAGTGTGCGCGCGAGGTCGCATCGCCGTCGACCGAACTCGTCGCGGCCACATCGACGATGGGGCCGCCCTCGATCGAAAGCTGGTACGACGAGTCGCTCGCGTTGCCCGGATTGCTCGCTGAAGTGACGGCAGGCGAGCGCGACGGTATCGACGGCTATGTCGTCGCGTGCTTCGGCGATCCCGGCTTGTTCGCCGCACGCGAGGTGGCGCGCGGCCCCGTCGTCGGCATCGCGGAGGCCGCGATGCATACGGCGAGCGTGATCGCGCCCGGGTTCTCGGTCGTCACGACGCTCGCTCGCACGACGGGCATGGCCTGGCACCTGGCCGAGCGCTACGGCATGAAGCGCTTCTGCCGTAACGTGCGCGCGACCGATGTTGCGGTGCTCGACCTCGATCGGCCCGGCACCGCGGCGCGCAGAACCATCGTCGACGAATGCCGGCGCGCGCTCGACGAGGACGGCGCCGACGCCATAGTGCTCGGTTGCGCCGGCATGGCCGATCTCGCCCATGCGATAGAAGATGCGATCGATGCGCCCGTCGTCGAAGGCGTCACCGCCGCGCTCAAATGGGCCGAGGCCCTCGTTTCGCTAAGGCTCGGAACGGCCAAGCGGGGCGAGTACGCGCGGCCGCTCGCCAAGCGCTACGACGGCCCACTCGCCGATTTCAGCCCGCGCGAGGCTTGAAAACCCGGCCGACGCATCGCATCGACGAGCGTGTGACATACGCGCACGGTGAGCCCGGTTATCGGTCAGCCCATATGGGCGCGTATCGGCGTTTTCTATACACTGGTTCGATCGATTTGAACCGTTGCGGCAGGCCCTGCCGGCCGCAACGCCGCAACGTCGTCGTTCAACGCCCAATCTTGAGTCTTTGCCATGACATCCGACTCCCGCTATCCGCGCGATTTGATCGGCTACGGCCGCCACCCCGTGCAGGCCGACTGGCCGGGTCGCGCGCGCATTGCCGT
Organism: uncultured Burkholderiaceae bacterium; assembly: GCA_966212325.1. GTDB lineage: Bacteria > Pseudomonadota > Gammaproteobacteria > Burkholderiales > Burkholderiaceae > Trinickia. The sequence goes on from CBIHRA010000001.1 coordinate 240,202, forward strand.
CCAGTTCGTGCTCAATTACGAAGAAGGCGGCGAGAACTGCGTGCTGCACGGCGATCCTGCGTCGGAGCAGTTCTTGTCGGAGATCGTCGGCGCGGCAGCGTATCCGGCCCGGCACATGAGCATGGAGTCGATCTACGAGTACGGCTCGCGCGCGGGCGTTTGGCGCATCTTGCGCGAGTTCGAGAAACGCCGGTTGCCGCTGACGGTGTTCGGCGTCGGCATGGCGATCGAACGCCATCCGGAGGTCGCGCGCGCCCTCGTCGAGTTGGGACACGAGATCGCATGCCATGGCTGGCGATGGATTCACTACCAAGATATGACGCCCGAACGTGAAGCGGAGCACATGCGGCTCGGCATGCAAGCCATCGAGCGCGTGACCGGCGTGCGTCCGCTCGGTTGGTACACGGGGCGGGACAGTCCCAACACACGCCGGCTCGTGGCCGAGTACGGCGGTTTTTTGTACGACTCCGATTATTACGGCGACGATCTGCCGTTCTGGACGGAAGTCGAGGTAACAGGCGGGCAGAAGAAGCCCCAGCTCATCGTGCCGTATACGCTCGATACGAACGATATGCGTTTCGCGACGCCGCAAGGCTTCAATACGGCCGACCACTTCTTCACGTATTTGCGCGATGCATTCGACGTGCTCTACGAAGAGGGCGACGAGGCGCCGAAGATGCTCTCGATCGGCATGCATTGCCGGCTCTTGGGGCGCCCCGGCCGGTTCCGCGCGCTGCAGCGGTTTCTCGATCACATCGAACGGCACGAGCGCGTTTGGGTGACGCGCCGTGTCGACATCGCACGCCACTGGCGCGACCGTCACCCTTATCGGCTCGATACGGACGGCGCCCGCGCATGAAGCCGATGCAATACACGTTGGAACACCTCAACACGATGCCGAGAGACGCCTTCGGCGCGGCGCTTTCGGGGGTCTTCGAACATTCGCCGTGGGTGGCCGAGCAAGCCGCCGATGCGCGGCCGTTCGCCAGTATCGACGCGCTTTATACGACGATGTGCGGCATCGTCGAGCGAGCGGACGAAGCGAGGCAGCTTGCGCTGATCAACGCCCACCCCGAACTCGCGGGCAAGGCGGCCGTGCGCGGCGAATTGACGGCAGAATCGACACGCGAGCAAAGCGGCGCGGGCCTTGCCCAATGCACGCAAGCGCAATTCGACACGCTGCAGCGCTTGAACGCGGCCTACCGGGAGAAGTTCGGCTTCCCGTTCATCCTGGCCGTGCGCGGCTACGACCGGGACGGCATCATTGCGAATTTCGAAGCTCGCGTGAACAACACGCGCGATGAAGAACTGCGTGCGAGCCTCGAACAAATTTACCGTATCGCCCGGTTTCGCATCGACGATCTCGTGACCGCATGAGCCGGCACGAATCGACAAATCAGGCACGGAACAGGCACAGAACAGACAGAACAGACCCGAAGGAAGACAACGATGGCTCTCCCGATTCTCGATCCCAACGCTCCCGATTTCACCCGTCGCTACGTGAACCTGGCCGATCCTCGCCTCGGCGCCCAGGCGCTGGAGGCGAGCGATGAATTTTTCGCGCCCAAGGAGCGCATGCTGAGTCCCGAGCCGGCCGTTTTCATACCCGGCAAATACGACGACAACGGCAAATGGATGGACGGCTGGGAGACGCGCCGAAAGCGCACGACGGGCTACGACTGGTGCATCGTCAAACTTGCGCGCGCCGGTGTCGTTGCGGGGCTCGACATCGACACGAGCCACTTCACCGGAAATTTCCCGCCGGCAGCATCGGTGGAGGCGGCCTTCGTGCCGGGCGGCGGCCAGCCGGACGGCGCTACGCAATGGAAGGAAATCGTGGCTTCGACCACGCTTCAAGGCAACAGTCATCACTACCTTCAAGTGGCCGATGCGCAAGCGTATACACACGTTCGTTTGAATCTTTACCCGGACGGCGGCGTCGCGCGCCTGCGCGTGTACGGCCAGCCGCAGGTCGACTGGTCGAGCGCGAGCCGCAGCGCGCCCGTCGATCTGGCGGCCATGGAGAACGGCGCCTATATCGTCGCGGCGAACAATCAGCATTTCGGCGCCGCATCGAACCTATTGATGCCCGGGCGCGGCGTGAATATGGGCGACGGCTGGGAGACGCGGCGCCGGCGCGAACCGGGCAACGATTGGGCCATCATCGCACTCGCGCGGCCGGGCACGATTTCGAAGGTCGAAGTCGATACCGCGTTCTTCAAGGGCAACTATCCCGATCGCTGCTCGATCCAAGCGGCTTACGTCAAGGGCGGCACGGACAGTTCGCTCGTCACGCAGGCCATGTTCTGGCCGACGCTGCTGAGCGAGCAAAAGCTGCAAATGGACAAGCAGCATTTCTTCGAAGCCGAACTCGCGGCCATGGGCCCCGTCACGCACCTTCGGCTGAACATCATCCCCGACGGCGGCGTATCGCGCTTGCGCGCATGGGGTGTGATCGAATGAACGGGGCCCGTATGAAGACGCTGCGAATCGAGCCGCTGACGCGTGCGGCGTTCGCGCCGTTCGGCGACGTCATCGAGCTCGAAGGCGCCAAACAAATTCCGATCAACCTCGGCACGACGATCCGCTATCACGATCTCGCGCGAATCGACGTCTCCGATGAAGGAGGGCGGCCGCTCGTGAACGTATTCCGCGGCCAGCCGCGCGCACTGCCGTTCGAAGTGACGATGCTCGAGCGGCATCCGCTCGGTTCTCAGGCGTTCGTGCCGCTGACCGACAAGTCATACATCGTCGTCGTCGCGCCGGCTGGGCGGCTGGCGCCCGAAGGCGTTCGCGCATTCGTGACCCGCGGCTGGCAGGGCGTCAACTATGCGAAAGGGGTCTGGCACCATCCGCTGATTGCACTCGATGCCGTCAGCGATTTCCTCGTGGTCGATCGTGGAGGGGAAGGGCCGAACTGCGATGAGCAGGCCTTGCACGAACCGCTGTGGCTGACCGCCGAAGGGCTGGCGCACGCTCTGCGATAACCCGTTTTCGCCGTCCATCCTACGAACGCCCGCAGGCCGCATGCGGGCGTTTTTACTGATTCGGCCGTCGGCATCGACCCAACGTAGCGCTCGCGGACTTTGCGCGTAGGAAAAGGCTGACAAGCACGCCGCCAGATATTACGTGAGCTTCAGCGGCGGCTGATTTGTTTCCTCGAGCCGCTCGCCGATACTTTCATCACAGGATGACGTTTCGCGCAAGGCACTCACAGCGCAGACGTTACCGGCCTCGAGCTAACGGAGAGATCGCCATGAGCCGCTTCGCCCAAGACCTCATCGAACTGAAACGCCTTTGCCTCGGTGGTTCCGGTGCGCTCACGCAGCATTTGTTGCGCGAAATTGCGTGCAACCTGATCGCAGCCGGCGTTGCGGACGAGCGCGGCGGTTGCTGACTTGCTCGTCGCGCGATCGCAAACGTTTGGCACGCGAGCGCTTTTTAGTGACGGAAGCCTTTTCGGACAGCGTTTGGCACCCGGCTCAACCGTCGACCCATTATTCGAATCACGACGCCCCTGGCAGAGACAGTCATGAACGGTAGCGAGACGCTCGAATCGATCCGCGACATCAACTTGTCGTATCTCTCACTGGCCCAGCGCTTGTTGCGCACGGACCGCGACGCCGGCATGGCGCGGCTCGGCTTGTCGACGCAAGTCGCCGACATCATCGTCGATCTTTCCGCGCCGCAGATGTTGAAGCTGGCCGGCTGCGATCAACTCGTTTGCTTCTTCCGCTTCAACGACCGCTCGATGTTCTCCGCGTTGTCCGTGCCCGCCGCGCGCGTGCCGCAGCCGGCCGAACTCGTGCCGCAAGCTGCGTAACCTAGCGACGCGCGTTTCGTTTCGCGGTCCTCATTGCGCGGCGCCAAGCAAAAACCCCTTCGGCCTCGTCGGGCCGAAGGGGTTTTGTTTCGTGCGGCGGTCGTACCGGAAGACGGACCGCCTCGCCGTTATTGCTGCGTGCGTGTGCTGAACCACGCGGCGATCTTCTCTCGCTCCGCGCTCGTCATTTGCGTGACGTTGCCAAGCGGCATCGCCTTGAGCACGACGGCTTGTTGGTAGAGCCGTTGCGCGTTCGTCGAGATCTCGTCGGGCGTATCGAAGAGGACGCCGGCGGGGGCGCTGCCCATCATCGTCGGATGCGCCGAATGGCAGGCGACGCAGCGCTGTTGCAGGATCGGCTGGATGTCGGCCAGTTTGACGACCGGCATATTGGCCGCTTGCGCCCGCGGCGCGACGTTTTTGGGCAACGTGACCGCCAGCGCGACGGCGAGCAGCGCCACGCCTGCCGCGGGCAACAACCACAGCTGCTGGCCGCGATGACGCAGGACGAAGAACTGACGAATCAACGCACCGGCGAGCATGATCACCGACAGCACGGCCCAGTTGTATGGGTGCGTGTACGTCATCGCGTAGTGATTCGACAGCATCGCGAATACGACGGGCAACGTAAAGTACGTGTTGTGCACGGAACGCTGCTTGCCGCGCTTGCCGTAGACGGGGTTCGGCGCTTCGCCCCTTAGCATCGCGCCCACCATCTTGCGCTGCCCCGGAATGATGACGAAGAACACGTTGGCCGACATGATCGTCGCGAGCATCGCGCCCACGATCAAATAAGCGGCGCGGCCGGCAAAAATATGGCACGCGAGCCAGGCAGCGGCCACGACGTACGCGCCGACGATCGCGCCTAGCAGACGATCGTTCTGGCCCAGCAGGCGGCACAGCGAATCGTAGACGATCCATCCCGCGGCCAAGAACCCGAGGGCAGCCGCGATCGCCACGACAGGGCCCATGTCGAGCACGTTCTTGTCGATGAGGTAGGTCTCGGGCGAGAACAGATAAAGGACCGTAAACAAGCTGAAGCCCGAGAGCCACGTCGTGTACGACGGCCACTTCGACCAGTGCAGGTCCTCCGGCATCTGCGCCGGCGCGACCATGTACTTCTGCATGTTATAAAATCCGCCGCCGTGCACGTGCCACAGCTCGCCGAATACGCCGCGCTCGGCGAGCGACGGGTCCTTCGGCTTTTTCAAGCTGTTGTCGAGCGCCACGAAATAGAACGATTCGCCAATCCACGCAATGGCGACGACGACGTGCAGCCACCGCAGCGCAAGGTTCAGCCAGTCGGTGATGAAACCTTCCATGAAAATGCCTCCGAGCCTCTGATAATCGTTCGTATGCGCGCTCAGCTGCCGCGATAGGTGCTGTAAGCCCACGGAGAAACGAGCAGCGGCACGTGGTAGTGCGCTCGCGCGTCGGCGATGCCGAAGCGCAATACGACGCGATCGACGAAGCGCGGCTCAGGCACGCGCACGCCGGCGGCGGCGAAGTAATCGCCCGCGTGGAAGACGAGCTCGTATTCGCCCGCGCGCAAGGCGTCGCCTTCGAGCAGCGGCTCGTCGCAACGGCCGTCGCCGTTCGTGACGGCGCGCGCGAGCGGTTCGCGCTTGTCTCCTTCGAGCCTGAATAGCTCGATCGCGATGCCGGCGCCGGGGCGGCCGTGCGCCGTGTCCAGCACGTGGGTAGTCAGCTTGCCCATTCGCAGTTTTCCTTTTGATGAACGCGAAACGTGTAAAGGGCGACGCGATCCGATACGCAGGCGGCGGATCGAGGCTCCACGTCGGTGGCTACATACCCGTCGGCGAGTCGATGCGAGCGCCGTGTCGTCATTCTAAGAAGTCCGCATCCATCCGGGTGCGCGCGATATGAAAGATAAGAGCGGCCGCATGAGGCGGCGCAGGCTCGCCGAAATCGAACGAATATATCGAAACCCTGAAGGCGAGTATCGCGCAAACGTACATTGCCAGCGCTATTTTGGCTCCCGATCGTTACGCCATTGCCGTACGACGCCGTTTCGGCGCGTCACCCCATTGCGGAAGGAACAGATGACGAAAGTAGAAGCGCGCTTGCACGCGGCCGGTGCATCACGCCCCAAGACGATGCTCGTCAAGCACGCGGACGTGCTCGTCACGATGGACGGCGCGCGCCGCGAACTGCGCGATGGGGGGCTTTTCGTCGAGGGCAATCGCATCGTCGCGGTCGGGCCGACGAGCGAGTTGCCGAGCACGGCCGACGAAGTGCTGGACCTGCGGGGACACCTCGTCATGCCGGGCCTCGTGAACACGCACCATCACATGTATCAGAGCTTGACTCGCGCGGTGCCCGTTGCCCAGAACGCGGAACTGTTCGGATGGCTGACGAGCCTGTATCGCATCTGGGCGCATCTGACGCCCGAGATGATCGAAGTGTCGACGCTCACCGCCATGGCCGAACTGCTGCTCTCGGGCTGCACCACCTCCAGCGATCATCTTTATCTCTATCCCAACGGCAGCCGGCTCGACGATAGTATCGCCGCGGCCTCGCGCATCGGCATGCGCTTTCATGCGAGCCGCGGCAGCATGAGCGTGGGCCGAAAGGACGGGGGACTGCCCCCCGATTCGCTCGTCGAACGCGAAGCCGATATCCTCCAAGATACTCAGCGGCTGATCGAGACCTATCACGACGAGGGCCGATACGCCATGCTGCGCATCGCGGTGGCGCCATGCTCGCCGTTTTCGGTCAGCCGGGACTTGATGCGAGAGTCCGCTGCGCTCGCGCGGCGTTACGGCGTGTCGATGCATACGCATTTGGCCGAAAACACGAACGACGTGGCCTACAGCCGCGAGCGTTTCGGCATGACGCCGGCCGAATATGCCGAGGACCTCGGCTGGGTAGGCGCGGACGTATGGCATGCGCACTGCGTGCAGCTCGACGAACCCGGCATCGCGCTCTTTGCCGGCACGCGCACGGGCGTTGCGCATTGCCCGTGCTCGAACATGCGGCTCGCATCGGGAATCGCGCCGATCCGCCGGATGCGGGACGCCGGCGTGCCTGTCGGGCTAGGGGTAGACGGCTCGGCGTCGAACGACGGCGCACACATGATAGGCGAGGCGCGGCAGGCCATGCTGCTGCAGCGCGTAGGTTTCGGGCCCGATGCGATGAGCGCCCGCGAGGCGCTCGAACTCGCGACGCTCGGCGGGGCCGCAGTGCTCGGGCGCGACGACATCGGCGCGCTGGCGCCGGGCATGGCGGCCGATTTCGTCGCGTTCGATCTGAATCGGCCCAGCTTTGCGGGGGCGCTCCATGACCCGGTAGCGGCGCTCGTGTTTTGCGCGCCCCAGCAGGTCGCGCTGAGCGTGATCGACGGCAAAGTCGTGGTGCGGGACGGGCAGTTGGCCACGGTCGACGTGGCGCCGCTCGTCGAACGGCATAATCGCCTGGCGCGACAGTTGGGAGAGGCGGCGCGCGCCGCGTAAGCGCAAGCGCCGCCGGTGTGGGGGCTGTGTGCGCCCGTAAGCTCAAGGGCGATCGACGAGCGTGCGCGTGGCGTCGGCCACGAGGCTGCGCAGCCACCGCACTTCGTCGGAATAGTGACAGCGTTCGTGCCAGAGCTGGTAGTACTGCATGGGCGGAAAGTCTAGCGGTGCGGGCAGCACCGTCAGCGGCAGGAATTTCGCGTAGTGGTCGGCGAACAACCGTGTCGTCGTGAAGATGAGATCGGATTTGACGAGCACGTAAGGCGCAAGATTGAAATAGGGCAGCGTGACGACCACGTGACGCTTGAGCCGCTCGCGCGCGAGATGCACGTCGATGGCGCCGCGCTGTCCCACCGAGTAGGGCGACGGAGCGAGGTGCGGCGCGTTCAGATACTGATCGAGCGTGAGCGCCCCGCGCTTGGCGAACGGGTGCGTGTCGCTCATGAGGCAAACGATCTCGTCGACGAACAGATTCGACAGGTGCAGTTGTTCCGGCGGTTCCGGCCAGTTGCCGACGACGACGTCGAGCTTGCCGTCTTCGAGCGCGAGCTCGTAGTCGAACGAGGGGCCGAGCGAATGGAACTCGAGCTGCGCATTGGGCGCTGCCTGGCGGAAGCGCTCGACGACGGTCGGGACGAACAGCACGTTCAGGTAGTCGGGGCAGCCGATGCGGTAACAGCGGATCGATGTGGCCGGATCGAAGTTGTGCTGCTGAAAGCGGATGCGTTCGATCTCGCGCAGCGCGTTCTGAACCGGCTCGAGCAGACGCAGGCCATACTCGGTCGGCACCATGCCTGACTTGCCGCGCACGAGCAGCGGATCGCCGGTGATGTCGCGCAAGCGGCGCAGCGCGGCGCTGATCGCCGGCTGCGATTGGTTGAGCTTGACGGCTGCGCGGGTGACGCTGCGCTCCATCAAGAGGGTGTGCAAGACGCGCAAAAGATACGTGTCGATCGCCTCGCGTTGCTGACTCATGGTTGCTCCGATATATGTTTAGGCTGATCGGATAGGGGTGGGGGTATCAGGTTTTTAATATGTGCAACGGCGCGAGTCAAGCGCGCAGATACCCGTGTGGCGCATCGGCTCAGTCGAGGCTTCGCACGATATTGTCGGCTCGACGCCCGCCTGCGATTTGGGTATCGTCGGGCACGGCGGCGCCGCGGCAGACAAGGGGCGGGTACGCAGCGGGACGAAAGCGGCAGCCGGTGCGCATGCAGCGCATCGAGATGAACGGAGAGTGCGGCGGGCGTTACCCGCGCGCCGCGCGTGAGCAGCAGAGAGCGGGCAGCAGGCAGCAGGCAAGGTCGAATGACGGATTTCATGAACGATCAATCAACACTCGGCGGCGCGGCGAACGATAGCGCGCCCGTCGTGCCGCGGCTGGCGCTGGCGGGCATCGGCAAGCAATACCCGTCGGTGCGGGCCAACGACGACGTGCACCTCGTCGTGGCGCCCGGAGAGATCCACGCCGTGCTCGGCGAAAACGGCGCCGGCAAGAGCACGCTGATGAAGATCATCTACGGCTCGGTGCGGCCGGATGCCGGGGAGATCCGGTGGGAGGGCGATCTCGTCGACATCTCGAGCCCGGCGCATGCGCGCAAGCTCGGCATCGGCATGGTCTTCCAGCATTTCTCGCTGTTCGAGACGCTGACTGTCGGCGAAAACATCGCCTTGGCGCTCGACGAGCCGTTCGATTTAGCGGCCCTGGGCAAGCGCATCCGCGAGGTGTCGGCCGAGTACGGGCTCGATATCGATCCGCAGCGGCATGTCCACAGCCTGACCGTGGGCGAGCGTCAACGCGTCGAGATCGTGCGCTGCTTGCTGCAGCATCCCCGGCTCTTGATCATGGACGAACCCACCTCGGTGTTGACCCCGCAGGCTGTCCGCAAGCTGTTCGACACGCTCCGGCGGCTGGCGGCGCAAGGCTGCAGCATTCTGTACATCAGCCATAAGCTCGACGAAATTCAAGAGCTGTGCGATACGGCTACCGTCATGCGCGGCGGACGCGTCACGGGCCATGTGAAGCCGCGCGAGGAAACGCACGCATCGCTCGCGCAATTGATGGTGGGCCACGCGCTGCCCGATTACACGCGCCGGGCGCATTCGCCGGGCGAGGTGCTGCTGAGCGTCAAGCAACTGTCGGTGCCGAGCGACGATCCCTTCGGCACGTCGCTGGACCGTGTTTCGTTCGATGTGCATGCGGGAGAAATTTTCGGCATCGCGGGCGTGTCGGGCAATGGACAGGCCGAACTGCTGGCGGCACTGTCGGGAGAGAAGCGCAGTTCGGTCAACGCCGACGCCGTGACGATCTGCGGCCGTCGCGCCGCGCGGCTATCGGCCGGCGCGCGCCGTCGTCTCGGCTTCGCGTTCGTCCCCGAAGAGCGGCTCGGCCGGGGGGCGGTGCCCGCGATGTCGCTCGCCGAAAACGCCTTGCTGACGGCGCATCGCCAACCCGGCATGGTGCGGCACGGCTGGATCGGCGCCCGCGCGATCCGTGCGTTCGCATCGCGCTGCATCGAGGCGTTCGACGTGCGGTGCGGCGGGCCCGATGCGCCGGCGCAGTCGCTCTCGGGCGGCAACCTGCAAAAGTACATCGTCGGACGCGAGCTCCTGCAAGCGCCGAAGGTGCTCGTCGTCGCGCAGCCGACGTGGGGCGTCGACGTGGGGGCGTCCGCCTTCATTCGTCAGCAACTGCTCGATCTGTCGGCGAAAGGCGTAGCCGTGCTCGTGATTTCGGAGGAACTCGACGAGCTGTTCGACATATGCGATCGCATTGCGGTGCTCGCGCGCGGGCGCTTGTCGCCGCCGCGCAAGACAGGCGAGACGAACGCCGAGGAAATCGGCTTGTGGATGGCCGGCCTTTTCGGCGATCGCGGTGCGGCGCCGCCGGCCGAGCAGGCGGTGCCCGCATGATCGAATCCATGGCGCATCGCTCGCGTCCGGCTTCCCGCAGTCGATGCGGGCAGCGCCGGCGCGGCTCGTTAGCGCCGATAGCCGCTTACCGATAAACATCGCACGCTCGACTTCACCATGTCCTTCCCTTATCGCCTCGAAGCTCGTCCGACGCCTTCCCGTACGATGCAGTTCGCCGTGCCCGTCGTCGCGGCGCTCCTGACGCTCGCGATCGGCTTTCTCATCTTCAGCCTCGTCGGGCGCGACCCGGCAGCGGCCATGCGCGCGTTCTTCATCGATCCGCTTGCCGGCGTCAACGGCTGGTCGGAGCTTTTGCTGAAGGCTTCGCCGCTGTGCCTGATCGGTCTGGGTCTCGCGATCGGATACCGCGCCAACGTGTGGAACATCGGCGCCGAAGGACAGATGCTGGCAGGCGGCATTGCGGCGAGCGGCGTGGCGATCCACTTCGATCAATCGAGCGGCGCGTGGATCCTCTTCCTGATGATGGGGGCGGGCATTCTAGGCGGCATGCTCTGGGCGTCGATTCCGGCGTTCTTGAAGACGCGCTTCAATACGAACGAAATATTGACGAGCCTCATGCTGACGTACGTGGCGACGCAGCTGTTGATCTACCTCGTCAGCGGGCCGTGGCGCGATCCGCAAGGCATGAATTTTCCGATCTCCGAAATGTTCTCGGGCGACGCGCTCTATCCGACGTTCGGCGGCGATTGGCAATGGCACTGGCTGCGCGGCACGCGCTTGAACGTGTCGATCTTCGTCACGCTCGCGGCGGTCCCGGCGGCTTGGCTCTTCATGCGCAAGAGCTTCGCCGGCTTTCGTATGAACGTGGGGGGCCTTGCTCCGCTAGCCGCGCGCTACGCGGGCTTTTCCGATTCGCGCACGGTGTGGACGTCGCTGCTCGTGAGCGGTGCGCTCGCCGGGCTTGCGGGCATGGGCGAAATAGCGGGGCCGATCGGGCAGTTGCAGGCGACCTGGTCGCCTGGCTACGGATTCACGGCGATCATCGTCGTATTCGTGGGGCGGCTGCATCCGGTGGGCATCGTCTTCGCGAGCTTGCTGATGGCGCTCCTTTATCTCGGCGGAGAAGCCGTTCAGACGTCGATGCAATTGCCGCAGGCGCTTTCCGGCGTCTTCCAAGGTCTGCTGCTCTTTTGCCTGCTCGGGGCGGACCTGTTCGTCAATTACCGCCTGAGGCGCGTGCCGAGCGTCGCGCACGGATGATCGCGAGGCCCGCGACGTTGCAGCCCGCCATCGAACGACTAGCCAATCGAAAATAGAACGAAACGACTCATGGATATTCAACAAGCCGGCACGCTCGCATCGAGCGCCGTCGTGGCCGCGATTCCGCTGATGCTCGCCGGTATCGGCGAACTCGTCACCGAAAAGTCCGGTGTGCTCAACCTGGGCGTCGAAGGCATGATGCTGATGGGCGCCGTCACCGGCTACGCGGTAACGGTGACGACGGGAAGCCCCTGGCTCGGGGTGGCCGCGTCGATCGGCGCCGGCGCCGCCATGGCGCTGCTATTCGGCTTTCTCACGCTGACGCTGCTCGCCAATCAGGTGGCGACGGGCCTTTCTCTGACGATCTTCGGCATCGGGCTGTCGGCCTATGTCGGCAAGCCGTACACTTCGGCGTCGGTCAGTGCGACGATCGGCGTCTGGGCGGTACCGGGCCTCGCCAAAATTCCGGTGCTCGGGCCCGCGTTGTTTTCGCTGACGCCGCTCGGCTATTTCGCGTTCGCGGCGTTCGGCCTCGTCGGCTGGTTTTTGTATCGGACGCGCGCGGGCCTCGTGCTGCGCTCGGTAGGCGAATCGCCCAGCGTCGCGCATTCGGTGGGCTTTCCCGTAATCGGCGTGCGCTACGGCGCGACGCTGTTCGGCGGGGGCATGGCGGGCCTCGCGGGTGGCTATTACTCGATCGTCTATCTGCACCTGTGGCAAGAGCAGCTGACGTCGGGACGGGGTTGGATCGCGCTTGCGCTCGTCGTGTTCGGCACGTGGCGGCCCGCGCGCCTGCTCGTCGGCGCGCTGTTGTTCGGCGCCGTCACGGGCTTGCAGTTCTACGCGCAAGCCGTCGACGTGCCCGTGCCGACCCAAGTCCTCGCGATGTTGCCGTATCTTGCGACGATCGTCGTCCTGGCTGTCATTTCGCGCAATCCGAATACGATCAAGCTCAACGCGCCCGCATCGCTCGGCAAACCGTTCTTTGCAACGAGTTGAGCGTGCTGGGCACGTTGTGCGCGAATCGACCGTTTCACCCACACCATTGGAGAAGTTCGATGAGAAGAAAAACGTTGACCCTGCTCGCCGCCGGTACGGCGCTCGCGCTGGGCGCCGCGTTGACGAGCGCGGCGCAAGCGGCCGATGCGCCGGGCGTCGCGTTCGTCTATCTGGGCAACCCCGGCGACGCGGGCTGGACCTACGCGCACGATCAAGGCTCCAAGGAGGCCGAGGCGAAGTTCGGCAACAAGATCAAGATCACGCGGGTCGAGAACGTTCCCGAATCGGCCGACTCCGAGCGCGTATTCCGCGATCTCGCCAGTAAGGGCAACAAAATCATCTTCGGCTCGAGTTTCGGCTATCAGGACTTCGAACTGAAGGTGGCCAAGGACTTTCCCGATACCGTCTTTTTGCATGCCACCGGTTACAAGAAAGGAAAGAACTTCGGCACCTACGACGTGCGCATGTACCAGGGCGCTTACCTGGCGGGCATCATCGCGGGCCACGTGACGAAGACGAACACGCTGGGCTTCGTCGCCTCGGTGCCGATCCCGGAAGTGGTGCGCAACATCAACGCCTATACGCTCGGTGCGCGTTCGGTGAATCCGAAGGTGCACACGAAGGTCATCTGGATCAATAGCTGGTTCGATCCGGGCAAGGAAAAGCAGGCCGCCGAAACGCTGATCGGTCAAGGCGCCGACGTACTCCTGCAGAACACCGATTCGAGCGCCACGCTCGCCACGGCCGAAGCGAAGAAGGTCCATGCGTTCGGCTGGGATTCCGATATGAAGAAGTTCGGGCCCGATGCGCACCTGGGCTCCGTCGTGGCGCATTGGGGCGTGTACTACCGCGCGGCCATCCAGCAGGTGCTCGACGGCAAGTGGAAGAACGACCCTGTCTGGTGGGGCCTGCCTCAGCAAGCGGTCGATCTCGAGGACTTGAATGGGTCCGTGCCCGCGGCCGCGCGCGCGGACGAAAAGAAGGCGCACGATGCGATCGCGAGCGGCAGCCGCGACGTCTTCGCAGGCCCGATCAAGGATCAGACGGGCGCGGTCAAGGTGCCCGCGGGCAAAACCTTGACGGACGCGGAACTGCAGCGGCTCAACTGGTACGTCGAAGGCGTGGACGGCTCCCTGCCGAAGTAAGGGGCCGATCGTTCATACGAAGGAGCGGGCGGGGCGGCGGTCGCGCCGCCCGCCGGTCAATCTTCGAGGCGCATGCCCACTTTCAGCGTGACTTGCCAATGGGCGACGGTGCCGTTTTCAATATGCCCGCGCGTCTCGGTTACTTCGAACCAGTTCAAGTTGCGTAGCGTTTTCGATGCGCGCTCGATCGCGCAACGAATGGCGTCGTCGCACGACTTCGTCGACGAGCCGGTCAGTTCGATGTACTTGTATACGTGTTCGCTCATGTGTCGTCTCCGTTTTCGCTCGAGAATGGAAAACCCAGTATAGGCAACGACGCTCGGGCGTGCCGTGGGCCGGCGCGCAGTGGGCGGCGATTTGGAGAACTTCGAACGATGGACATCGGTTTCTGCGGGCCAGGCCTCATGGGGGCGCCGATGATTCGGCATCTACTGGGCGCCGGGCACGACGTGTGGGTCTGGAACAGAACGCGCGCCAAAGCGCAGGCGCTGGCGGCCGAAGGCGCGCACGTCGTCGATGCGCCGCGCGAGCTCGTCGCGCATGCGCAAGCGGTCTTTCTATGCGTTTCCGATACGGCCGCCGTTCGAGAGGTCGTGTTCGGCCTAGGCGGCGTGCTCGGCGAGGATACGGCGGATGCAGGGGCCGGGCGCGTGCGCTGGATCGTCGATCACTCGAGCATCGCGCCGGCGGCGACGCGCGAATTCGCCGCGCGCGCGGCGCGCGATGGCGTCGATTGGATCGATGCGCCGGTGTCCGGCGGCGTCCCGGGCGCCCAGGCGGGTACGCTTGCCGTCATGGCGGGCGGCGCGGGCGAGAGCGTGGCTGCCCTCGAGCCGGTCATGCGGGCCTACGCCGCGCGCGTGACCCACATGGGCGAGGCGGGCGCGGGGCAAATGACCAAACTCTGCAATCAGGCGATCGTCTGCGCGACGGTGGCCGGCATAGCGGAGGCGGTCGGGCTCGCGCAAGCGGCCGGTATCGACGCCTCACGGTTGCCCGAAGCGCTCGCGGGCGGTTGGGCCGATTCCGTTTTGCTGCGAACGTTCGTGCCGCGCATGACGGAAGCGGGCCATGCGCCGATCGGCTCGCTCAAGACCTTTCAAAAGGACATCGACACCGTGGCCGACGCCGCCCGCGCCACGGGGGCGGCCATGCCCGTCGTAGGCGCGGTGCAGCAGGTATTGCGGCTGGGGGCGGCGATGGGATTGCGTGACGCCGACCTGGCGGCGTTCATCGACATCGTGCGGCCGCAGGCCGGGCCGGCGCACCGCAAGCGTTGACGCACGGACCGCGGCGATCAGGGCCGCGGTGGTTTCAACGGAACGAACGCGGTGCGGCGTCGCCGGCGTTCTGCCTGCGCGTGCCGCGCGCCGCGGCGAGCGCGCCGAATTCAGGCAAGATTCTGGCGCGCGCTTGACTCGCGAACACCAAGAACCCGAACCCATTTGTCTCGTACCAGTAGCCGCCGTTTTCGAGCCCGTCCAGCGGCTGCTCGAGCGCATTCGCGATCGATTCGATGCAACGCCGGCGAAGCTCGTCCACATCGGGGTACGGAGGCTGCGCGCCGCGTACCGTGCAGAGCAGGACGTCGAGCCCCGGTAGGACGTGTTCGTAGAGCACCGGTTCGTCCTGCGCGCGTGCGCGAGCGATCTTGGTATCGAGTTGGACGAAAAGTTTGAACTGGCGCAGCACGGCTAGAAACGACTCCTTGCTGTCCGCACTTGCGCGCCTGCGCTTTCTCGGGAAGGACATAAACATTCGCCTGAAAAAGAATTGCAAGAAACACAGCGTCCTCATGCGACCACTCCCGGCTCTCGCGCGCCGCACGTCCGATCTTTTATAGCATACGAAATCGGCGTCTTCACGGTCGTGCAGCATCGTTGCATGTGGACACCCGTATGCAGGCATGCCGAACGCGTAGTGTGCCGCGCCGCGCTCGACATCTATGGCAATAATAGGCCCGAGTTTCGTCGGCGTGCTGATCGAATTCATAAAAAATGCCGATTTTCTGTGCGCCCACGCGCCTCTATATCGTCCGTTGAAATATCTCGAAACTGAACGGATAATGATTCGGTTTCACTCTTGCACGTCGTGCGACGCAAGCGTCGTGCCGCCCTTGGTGCCCCGCGGTGCGGCTTGCGCACACGAGGCGCGCGACTGCCCGGATGCCGCCAAGGAAGCATGAAACTATTCACGAAGGGCCTGCTGCTGATCGCCGTGCCGAGCTTGGCCGAGCTCGCGCTCGTCGGCATGCTGTCGAAAACGCAGGAGCAGTCGTCGCAGGCGGCGCAATGGGCCGCGCACAGCAAGCAGGTGCTCTATCAGGCGTCCGTGATCGTCGACCCGTTGCTGCGCGAAGCCTCGCGGGTCCGCGCCGGGCTCATAGTCGGCGACCCGGCCTTCATCGATCGGCATGTCGTTTGGGTCGATCTGGGGGATCGCCTGTCGCGGCTCGAAAAGCTCGTCGCCGACGATCCGCTTCAAGTGGAGCGTGTTCGGCGCATGCGCGAAGCCGTCAACGCCTACCGTTCCCAGACCGATCAGATCTATGCCGCGTTGCATGACGGGCAGCGCGTGCAGTTGGCGTCGTTCGACGCTACGCCGCTGCCCGCGCCGATCCAAGCGTTTCGTGACGAGCTTGGCGCATTCATCGCCGACGAGTCGCGGCTCGATGCCGAGCGCAGCGCGGAACTGGCCGAGACGAGAAGCCAGCAGCGCTATGCGCTGATCGCCGCCATCGCGGGTTCGATGCTGATCTGGGCGATTGCCGCGTTGGCTTTCGCAGGCAATATCGGGCGGCGCTTGCGCACGCTGACCGCCAACGCCCAGCGGCTCGGGCGCTCGGAGGCGCTCGGCGCGCCGCTGGCGGGCGACGACGAGCTCGCGCAGCTCGACGCCGCTTTGCACCGCACGAGTGCGCGGCTGACCGAAGCCGAGCACGATCAGGCGACCCTTCAAGCCACGCTGGAGACGCGCGCGCAGGAACTGACGCAAGTGAACGACAGCCTGCGCCAGCAGAAGCAAGACAATGACATGTTCATCTACAGCGTGTCGCACGATTTGCGCTCGCCGCTCGTCAACCTGCAGGGGTTTTCGCGGGAACTGCAGGTGTCGTGCGACGAACTGCGCGCGATGCTCGTCGATGCGCAACTGCCCGAGGACGAGCGCGTGCGTATCACGCGCGTGCTCGACGGGAACCTCAGCGAAGCGTTGCACTACTTGCGCACAGCGGTCGCACGCTCCGCGTCGATCATCGATGCGCTGCTCAGAATCTCGCGTGCGGGCCGGCTCGAATATCAGTGGCAGCGCGTGAGCGTCGCCCGCGCCGTGGCGCGCGTCGTCGAATCGCTGCACCAGACGATCGTCGAGCGCAACGTGGCCGTTTCCGTTGGCGAACTGCCCCCCGTCTGGGGCGATCCGACCGCGATCGAGCAGATTTTCGCCAATTTGATCGGCAACGCCGTCAACTATCTCGATACGTCGCGTCCGGGCCGCATCGAGATCGGCACGCTCGAGCAGCCGCCGCCGGAAAACGGTGAGCGAGCGCCTAGAATGCGGACGTATTATGTGCGCGACAATGGGCTCGGCATTCCCGACGCATGCATGCCGAAAATGTTCAGCGCCTTTCAAAGGCTGCACGGCGATCGTGCGAAGGGCGACGGAATCGGGCTCGCGCTCGTACGCCGGGTGACGGAGCGGCACGGCGGAAAAGCGTGGGTCGAATCGACGGAGGGAGCCGGTTCCACCTTTTACGTGACCCTGCCCGAGCAGCCGCTGCGGATGACTTGATGTACGACATAGCGCACAGAACGAGCACGAACCACAATGCAAGCATGAGTGAAGTTACCCGCCAGGAGCCAGCCCGCGTGCTCATCGTCGACGACGACGAGGGCATTTTGCGGCTTGCGCGAAAGTCGCTCGAGCGCGCGGGCTGCCGCGTGTTCGCCTATCCGAGCGCTCGAGCCGCGCACGCCCGGCTCGGCGCCGACGCCCCCGATTTGCTCGTCCTCGATTACCAGCTCGACAGCGCGGAAACGGGGCTCGATTTCTTCAGGCGCCTGCGCTCGGAGGGCATCACGCTGCCCGCGATTCTCGTCACGGGCTTCACCGACGAATCGCGCGTGATCGAGGCGCTGCGAGCCGGCGTTTCCGACGTCGTGCCAAAGTCGGGCGGTTATCTCGATTACCTACCCGAAGCGGTCGAGCGCGTGCTCGCGCAAGTGAGGTTGCAACGCGCTTCGGCCGAGGCGTTGCTGCTGCGCGATCGCGAGGCGCATTACCGTAGCTTGTCTGAGGCGCTGCCGCACCTCGTCTTCACCAGCAATGCGCGGGGCGAGTGCGATTTCTTTTCGAAGCAGTGGTACGCCTATACGGGACGCGACGAGGCGGCTTCGCGCGGGCTCAACTGGCTGGACGCCGTGCATCCCGACGATCGCGACGCGCTGCGCAGTTCGTGGGTCGAAGTCGTGAGCGGCGCGGCGGCGGCCGATTATCGGCACGAATTGAGGCTGCGGGCGGCCGACGGCACCTATCGCTGGTTCGACGTTCGCATCGCGGCCGTGCGCGATGCGAGCGGCCGCGTCAGTAAATGGTTCGGCAGCTGCACCGACATCCAATCGCAACGCGAGGCCATGGAAGAGCGCGAGCGGTTGCTCGCGGCCGAGCAATGCGCGCGCCAGACGGCCGAAGAAGCCAATCGTGCGAAGGACCGTTTCCTCGCCATGCTCTCGCACGAATTGCGCACGCCGCTTACGCCGGTGCTCGTCGGCACGCGCGTGCTGGAAACGATGCCCGAGCTGCCGGCCTCGGCGCAGGCGAGCGTCAAGATGATCCGGCGCAATATCGAGCTCGAGGCGCGGCTCATCGACGATTTGCTCGACTTGACGCGCGTAGCCAACGGCAAGCTGCGGCTTGCGCTCGACACGGTCGACGTGCATGAAGTCGTCGAAAGCGTGCTCGAGCTTTTTCACTCCGAAATTCAGGTGAAGGCGCTCGATGTTCACGTGGAGATGCGCGCCGAGCATCACCACGTACTCGCCGATCCCGCTCGCCTGCAACAGATGCTGTGGAACCTCGTGCGCAACGCGGCTAAATTCACACCGGACGGCGGCCACATCTATGTACGCACGCGCGACGCCCGCATGCGTATCGAGATCGAAATCGAGGATACGGGAATCGGCATCGCCGCGGAGCAGATCGGCAAGCTGTTCAACGCGTTCGAGCAGGGCAGCCAGCGCATGACGCAGCAATTCGGCGGGCTAGGGCTCGGGCTCGCGATAACGAAGGCGCTGACCGACGCGCACGGCGGGACGGTCAGCGCGCGAAGTCCGGGGCCGCATTGCGGGGCGACGTTCACGATTGCCTTGCCGACGACGGCCGCCCCGGCCGAGGAGCCTGCGCCGCTGGCATCGGCCAAGGCGGCAGGCGATGAGCGGATCGAGATCCTGCTCGTCGAGGATCACGTCGATACGGCCGAAGTCATGGCGCACCTGATGCGCTCGCTCGGGCATGACGTATCGGTGGCGGGCTCCGTGGCGGAGGCGCTCGCGGCGACGCGGGCGAGGACGTTCGATCTCATCGTCAGCGATGTGGGGTTGCCGGACGGAACGGGCCTCGACTTCGTCAGCGCAGTGCGCCGGCATTCGGAAGTGCCGGCGATCGCCTTGACGGGTTTTGGATCGGACGAGGACGTGCGGCGCTGCCTGGCCGCCGGGTTCACGGCTCATCTGACCAAGCCGATCAATTTCACCCAGCTCGAAGTGCTGATCCAGCGCACGGCCGAAGCCAAAGCGCAAGGCGGCGTATGGCGGGCAGCGCTCTAGGCGGCTGCCAGCCCGCGCTTGCGTGAATCAGCGCTGCTTGAGCGCGTCGCGAATCTCTCGCAGCAAGACGATGTCTTCCGGCGGCGGGGGCGGCGCAGCGGGCTTTTCCTGCGCTTCCGGTTGGCGCAGCGAGTTCATGAACTTGACGATCGCGAATACGATCAGCGCGAGGATGGCGAAGTTGATCACTGCCGTGATGAACGAGCCGTAACCGAAGACGGCGACGCCGGCGGTTTGCAGATCCTTGAACGAATCGGGATTGCCTTTGAAGGAAGGGGGGATATCGCCGAGGCGAATGAACTTGTTCGAAAAGTCTAAGCCTCCCGTCGCCACGCCCACGATCGGCATGATGAGGTCCTTGACGATGGAATTGACGATCGTCGAAAACGCCCCGCCGATGATCACGCCGACAGCGAGATCCATCACGTTGCCTTTGACCGCGAACTCTCTGAATTCCTTGACGATGCCCATCGTTATTTTTCCTCCTTGCTAGGATTGCGACGCATCGAGCGGCGCCGCAACGCACATGCCATCGCGGCATGATAGCGAACGCTCGATCGATGCGGGAGGATTTTTCGCGCCGATACGTTCGGCGGCCGACGTCAGGCCTGTCAGGTCTTGTACGCGAGCCTCAAGCCGCCCCAATGGCGGCCGTTCACGAAGATCGGGGCCGAGGCATCCTTCATCATCGCGAACGCCCCGCCGCCCATGTCGCGGCGATAAGTCTGCAGCAGAAAGGCCTTGGTATGGCTCGCGGCGGCCAGCCCCGTCCGATCGTTGAAAAGGCGCCGGTTCCGGCAATTGGCGGCATTCCACACCGGGTCGCCCGGGCGCTGCGCTTGCGAGAACTTGCGGTTGTGCGTCGGCAGATACCCGCGCACGTCGACAGCCGCGCAAAAGGCCACGCGCTCGTCGAGTGCGAGCACGGGCTCTTGGATCTCGGGCAGCACGCGGTCGGTGAACGCCGTGAACTGCGTCATGAATTGCTGCGGATCGCTGCCCGGCACAGGCGCGTAGTGCGGGTCGAAGAGGGCGCTTTCGGTGATCTCGCCGCGCTCGATTGCTTGCTCGAAGCGTTTGCCGATCGCGTTCGCCGTGCGTTGCGCCGCTTCGATGAAACGCGTGTCGGGTGTTTCGACGCCCGCCGCGGCCGTCAGCTCGATCAGCGTTTCGGATACGGTCAGCAAGCTCGAGAGCCGGTCCTTCGCCTGCAAGAAGTTTTCGCTCGAATGCTCGACGCCGGTCGCCATCTCGCCCACTTGCTCTTCGAGACGATGGCACTGCGTTTCGATGTCGTCGGTCAGCGTGGCGATTTGCTCGGCTTCCTCATGCAATTGATTGATCGCCGTTCCCGTCGATTGCACGATTGCCCCGATCGTCGCCGAGCCTTCCTTCACGCGATTCGCGCGCGCCGTGTTTTCGGCGCCGTCGGCGATGAGGTTTTCCGTTTGCTGGGTGAGGCGCGCGAGCGTCGCTTCGATCTGAGCCGTCGCTCGAGCGGTCTTGCTCGAAAGATTTTTGACTTCCGCCGCCACGACGGCGAAGCTCTTGCCGGACTCGCCGGCCCGCGCCGCCTCGATCGCCGCATTGATCGCAAGCAGGTGGGTTTGACGCGCGATCAGCGAGATCTCCTCGGATACGGTGCTCACGTGATCGAGCGCCCCGCGCAGCGCTTCGATCTGCTCGGCGATGCCGGTCACGCCTTCGACTAGGCCGTGAATGTCCGCAAGCGAGGCATCGAGCGTTTGACGCGACTGCTCGACGGCAGTCGACGCTTCGCGGCTTACTACACGTACCTGGCGCGCCGCCTCCGCGATACGGTGATTGCCTTGCATGGTGACGGCTGCCGAATCGCGCAGCGAACGGCACACTTGCGAGTGCTGCGCGACGCGCTGTGCGACTTCTTCCACGTGGCCCGATACATCGCAGATCTCGATGCCGAGCTTGCCGGCCTGGGCGGCGATATCTGCGACGAGCGAACGCGCGGCGCGTGGCCGGCGCAAGGTCAAGCGCATGATGCGGGTCTCCTTGGCGCAGACGAGCCTGTCGCCGCGCGCGGTTATAGATTGCAGCCGTCGATAGGCGGCGCTTGCGGCAATATCTAGCGAAGCTCCCTTACGTGGTCCTTACGTGCCGGCCGGCATTCGTTCCGGACCCAGCGATGGGCGTTGCGCTCGGGCACTCCTATGGGTTTACGGACGGATCCGCTTGGGCTTGAGTGAGGGATGACGATAGTATGACTATTGTGCCGAAAGCCATTGCGCATTCGGCTCGAAACGCTTAGATTGCGCGAGAACCTTCGCACGCACGACGCGCCCGATCAGACCACTCGCAGCAGGCCGGGCCCATTCGACGCTCCACTAGAGAGCCGCCCCGTGCGCGCTTCACCACCATTACGGAGGGGACCGTGCCGCGCTCCACGACAAGCGTGCGCACGACGACGCCATGTTCAAACGCTTTACGATTCGCGGTGGGCTGACGCTCACCATCGCGGGGTACACGCTCGCCTTGATGGCGGCGATGGCCGCCGGCATGCTGGGCCTGCAAAAGAGCAACGACGCGCTCAAGCAGATGTATGCGACCGATACGGCCGCGCTCACGCATCTGAAAACGAGCTCGGAGCGCATGCTTCAGGTTCGGCTCGCGCTCGGCAGCTACGAGACGCTGTTTTCGATGGGCAAGGCCGGCGACGACCTGCTGCCGAAGGCGCACGGCGTGCTCAAGGAGAGTGATGCGCAATGGGCCGATTACCTCCAGAAGCCGCGCGACGAGAATGAGTCGCGCCTGGCGGATGCCGTGACCGCGGCGCGGACAGCGCTCGTTCAAAAGGCGATCAATCCCGAGTTCCAGGCGCTCGAGCAGAACGACTTCAATTCGTTCCGCACGCTGCAAGGCGAGACGGCCAACGAGCTCTATGCCCGCTACGAGAAGGCGATCAACGAACTCGAAGCGCTGCAGGTCTCGCACCAGGAAGCGCGTTACGCCGAGTCTCAAACCGCGTTTCATACCCTTGCGACGATCGCCGCGGTAATTGCCGCGCTCGCGTTCGTCATCGGCCTGTTCGCGCGAGCCGCGCTCGTCTCGGCCGTCGTCGGGCCCATCGATGCCGTGGTTCGCCATTGCGAGCGGATCGCGTCCGGCGATTTGACCGGCGCGATCGTCGCGAACCGTAACAACGAGATGGGCCGGCTGCTCGTCGGACTGAAGAGTATGCAGGAAGCCCTCGTTGCGACCGTGTCGCGCGTACGCATCGGGTCGGAGGCCATCATGCACGGCGCCCGCGAGATCGCAACGGGCAACGCCGATCTGTCGCAGCGCACGGAGCAGCAGGCTGCGTCGCTGCAGGAAACGGCCTCGAGCATGGAACAGCTCACGTCGACCGTGAAGCTCAATGCCGAGCATGCGGTCGAGGCGAGCACGCTTGCTCACGATGCATCGGAAACGGCGGCGCGAGGCGGCGAAGTCGTGGGCGATGTCGTGCGTACGATGGAGGACATCGCGTCGAGCTCGAACCAGATCGGCGACATCATCGGCGTCATCGAAGGCATCGCGTTCCAGACGAACATTCTCGCGCTGAACGCGGCCGTCGAAGCCGCGCGTGCGGGCGAGCAGGGCCGCGGCTTCGCCGTCGTGGCGGGCGAGGTGCGCAGCCTCGCGCAACGCAGCGCGAGCGCGGCCAAGGAGATCAAGTCGCTGATCGCCGCATCGGCGGACAAGGTGCAGACGGGCAGCACGCTCGTCGCGCGCGCCGGCGAGACGATGGATCGCGTGGTGGCGGCCGTGCATCGCGTCACCGACATCATCGGGAAGATCAGCGCGGCATCGGGCGAACAGTCGACGGGCATCGAGCAGATCAATCTGGCCGTCGTGCAGATGGACTCGGTAACGCAGCAAAATGCGGCGCTCGTCGAGCAAGCCGCGGCGGCGGCCGCTTCGCTCGAGGAACAAGCGGCGCAACTCGATGCGGCCGTCGCTGCCTTCCGAATCGAGGCGCGAGCGGGCGAGCACGCACCCCGTGGGGCGTCGCCCCGGCGGGTGCAGGCGTCGCTTGCCGCCGAACCGGCGTTGGCGAGCTAAGAGGCAACCGGGCTAGGCCCGACGGGGCCTGCCCGCATCGGCCGTCTACGCGCCGTCTACCTTCCGAGCGCAGCGGGCTCCGGCCTTTCGGCTAGCGCGCCGCTTGTCGCCGGCGCCGCGGTCAATCGCCGAAACGGTAATCGCTCGCTCGTGCGCGGCGTGTCAGCCGCCGAAAAGCGAACGTGAAACCGGGCCACAGAGCCGTGTTTCTGCCGGTCTTGGAGAGGTACCAGCTTCGGCAGCCGCTCATCCAAACCGTGCCGCGAAAGGCGTCTTGCAGCTTTGCGTTGAACGCATTCTGCACGTCCGCGCGCACTTCCATCGTCCGCGCGCCGCGCTTGCATAGCGAGCGCAGACAATCGGCGATATAGGCGATATGCGACTCGATCATGAAGACCATCGAGTTATGGCCGAGGCCCGTGTTCGGGCCGATCATCATGAAGAAGTTCGGAAACCCGGCGATGCTCGCGCCGAGATAGGCCTGCGGCCCTTGCGCGCGCCAGCGTTCGTCGAGATCGGCGCCGTGGGCCCCGACGACCGGAAACGGCGCGCCGGCGTCGGCGACGTCGAAGCCCGTGCCGCAGATGATGGCGTCGACCTCATAGTGACGGCCATCTTCTGTGACGAGGCCGTCGGCGACGATTTCGCGGATCGGTGCGGCGACGACTTCGACGTTCGATTGCGTGATCGCCGGGTAGTAATCGCTCGAAAGCAACACGCGTTTGCAACCGAGCTTGTAGTCGGGCGTGAGCTTGGCGCGCAGCACCGGATCCTTGACACGGCGCTCGAGGTAGCTCGAGGCGAAGCGCATCGGTGCTCGCATCCAATTGGGGTTGACGATGAAGGCGAGCGCACGCGCCTCGTGCTGCCAGTAGACGCGCCAGCGAACGAGCCGCTGGACGAACGGCAGCATGCGAAAGACGCGCTGGGCGCGCTCGCCGATGGCGCGGTCGGGCCGCGGCACGATCCAGGGCGGCGTTCGTTGAAACACATGCAGTTGCCCGACGCGCGGTTGAATGCGCGGGATGAACTGAATCGCGCTCGCGCCCGTGCCGATGACCGCGACGCGCTTGCCTTCGAGCGGATAGGCGCTGTTCCAGCGGGCCGAATGAAACAGCGCGCCGCCAAAGCGTTCGATCCCGTCGATCTTCGGCCATGCCGGACGCGAGAGCGGGCCGTTCGCCGCGATCACCACATCGGCTTCGACGACTTGCACACCCGGCCTTTGCTCGCTTTCCTCGATTGCGCCGGGCTCGCCGATCCCGCCCATTGAGTCCGTTGAGCCCATTGAGCCCATTGAGCCCGGGCCGCGCGCCGTCGATACGAGCTCGAGCCGCCATACGCGCGCGGCGTCATCGAAGCGCGCCGCCGCGACGCGCGTATTGCAGCGGATCAGCGGTTCGATGCCATGTTCGCTTGCGCAGCGTTTCAGGTACGCGAGGATTTCCGCTTGCGGACCGAACGTGCGAGTCCAGGAAGGGTTCGGCGCGAACGAGAACGAGTACAGATGGGACGGGATGTCGCAGGCGGCGCCGGGGTACGCGTTGTCGCGCCAGGTGCCGCCGATCTCGGCGGCCGCTTCGTAGACGGTCAACGAAGCGACGCCGAGTCGTTTGAGCCGTATCGCCATGCCGATACCGGCGAACCCGCTGCCGACGATCGCGATGCGCAGCGGGATCTTGCACGAACGCTTCACGCTCAGCTATCGCTCCATCCGCCCGAATCGTTGCTGCCGAAATCGACGCCGCCGTCCGAGCCGCCGCCGTCGTTCCAGTCGTTCGAGCCTTGGCCGAAGTCGAGGCCGCCGCCGTCGCCGCGCTCGCCGGCGCGCCGACGCGCTTCGTCGTCGTCGATGATGACGTCGCGTTCGATCACGCGCTCGCGTCCGTGCGAAAGTGCTTCGCCGAGCAATACGCCCGTCAGCAGGCCGCCCATTCCGCCCATGCCCCCGCCTTGCTGCACGATGACGGGCGGTTGTTGTTGCGGCGGATACGGCTGTTGCGCGCCGTACGGCGCTTGTTGCTGCTGCAGCCGTTCGGCTTCCTGCGCATACGCCGACTGGCCGGCGCCGGGAGGAGCGGCGTTCGGATCCGGGCGGCCTTCCGTGCGTGCGCGCAGGCTGTCGAGCTGGCGGGAGAGATCATCGAGTTGATAGGCGGGGACCGGATGACCGTTGTTCGACAGCGATTCGACGAGCGAGCGCAATTGGTTCTCGACGCCTTCCACTTCATTGGCCAGCGTTTCGTGCCCCGCCGCGCTCGAGAGCCGCGCGTCGAGTTTCAGCGAACGCGCCGCATTGAGCAGTTCCGTGGCGCGCTTCAATTGCGCGCGCCGCTCCTCGTCGGCCCGGCCGTCGTCGTTCGAGCGCGCCTTTCGCAGTGTCCATCGCAGAATCAGGGCGAGCGCGACGATCAG
The DNA here is from genome assembly GCA_966212325.1 of uncultured Burkholderiaceae bacterium. Lineage (GTDB taxonomy): Bacteria > Pseudomonadota > Gammaproteobacteria > Burkholderiales > Burkholderiaceae > Trinickia. The sequence continues at coordinate 266,090 of CBIHRA010000001.1, forward strand.
CACCGCCAAGCCGATCCACGCGACCATGGACGGGCCGTGGTGTTTCGGCGCCGGCGCCGACGGCAACGTTTGAACGAACGGATTCGCGGCGCTCTTGGCGGGTGCGCCCGGCGCCGGTGCGGTGGCGCGGCCGGCCGCGGCGCGCACGTGCGCCTCGATTTGCGCGAAGCGCGAAGGGCTCGTGAAGCGAATTTGCGGGTCGAGCGTCTTGGCTTGTTCGATCTGCGCGAGCGCATCGGCGTAGCGGCCTTCGTTCGCCAGCACTTGCCCATACAGATAGTGGGCGTGCGCGTTGTTCGGGTGCGCGGCGAGCACTTGCGACAGCTCGGCATCGGCTTGCTGCCAATTGCCTTGCGCCATCGCGCGCTCCACTTGCTGCGCGCTCGGCACGGCGAATGCCGAACCGGACGCGAACAGCAAAGCGGCGAATGCGGTTGCGAGGAAACTCTTCATTGAACGAACCGGGCGCAAGCGCCCGCCTCCATAACCATCGACCTGTTCAGACCGCGCACCGGTGGCTGCCCGTTGCGGCGCCACCGTGCGTCGCGTCGCTCGGCGTCATTGCGCGGGCGTATTGGCGTTGATTTGCTTCTTGAGCGCTTCGAGACGGTCCTCCACCGAGGGGCCGTGATCGAGTGCGGCAAGCTTATCGTCGAGCGCCTTGCCCGAGGACGTATCGGCCGAGTTCAGCCGCGCGTCGGAGCGCGCGTTCGACAGCGCGACCTTGTCTTCGAGCTTGCGGAAATCCTCGGACAGATTCTTGCCGCCGATGCCGCCGAGCGCGGTGGCTGCGACGTCCTTCGCTTGCGAAATTTCTTGCTTGGCTTGCAGGATGTTCGAGCGGGCGTTCAGATCGTTGCGGCGTTGGCGCATGTCGGCGATCTGGCTCTTGAGCTGATCGACGGACGGCTCGAGCGTCGCGAGTTCCTTGGCGAGCGCGTCGCGTTCGGCTTCTGCGTTCGCCTGCGCGGCCAGGGCTTCGCGTGCGAGACCCTCGTCGCCCGACTGCAGCGCGCGCTTTGCGCCGTCTTCGTACTTCTTCGCCTTTTCGGCGGCAGCGTCGCGCTTGCTTTGCTGCATGGCCACTTGCGCCTCGATCTCGATCAGCGCGTTCTCGGCCTTGCCGATGCTCTCGTCGAGCTCGCGCACGATTTGGCGCGCGTCGCGCGACGGGTCCTGCACGGACTCTGCCGCGTCGTTGAGCAAGCCTTTGACGGTACGCGAAATAGAGTCGAATAGCGACATGAAATCCTCCGTGAATTGAAGTCGGCGCCGAACGCGAGCGTATGGCGGTTGGATGGGACCGATGGCTACATGCTACGCCGCGTTGCGCCGGGCGGCGCGACATCCTTGACGTACCGCGGCGCGCCAGCCGAATGTCGGGACGCGCCGCGCGATTGCAAGGGCGAGGCCGTCATCGTTTCCCATTTTTTGCCGCCCGCGGATAGTACAACAGCGAGTACAACAGCGTTTCGTTAAAACCCGCTTAAATCGCGCGATTCCTGCGCGATCAGGCGCGCGACGCTGGCTTCGTCGTCGGGGTCCGGGCGCGCGTGGGCTTGCGCCTGCGCTTCGGCCTGCAACGCCAACGCCTGGGCGACGGCGGCCGCGACGGGCAGGGCGGCGCCGTTCTCGCCGCCGGCTCCGGGTGATGAGCAGGCTCGTCCGGCTGCGCCGCGAGAGACTGTCCCACCCGCCGTCGACGGCGTCAGCGGCGTATCGGCCGGCGAAGACTGGCGGGGGCCGCGTTCCGGCGCGCGCTTGACCCCGGCCGGCTGCGATAAGGCGTTCAGAGTCTGCGCTGCCTGTCCCGACACGAGGCGCCGCACCGGGTCGGCATCGACGGCCCGGGTGCGCGCCGCACCGAGGCGATCGACGAGGCCGGCCGCGCGCACTTCTTCGCCTGTATCGTCGAAGGCGAGCACGGCACGGCGCACGAGTTCGCTCAAACTGATGCCCATCCGGGCGGCACGCGCTGCGAGCACACGTTTTTGGGCGGGCGTCACGAATACGACGAGGCGTTCGCTGCTTGAGTTCATGGTCGACTCGCTGTCATTGAGGCACGCCGCGCGGTGCGGACTTCCCTGGAAATGCGTGACGGGGCAGCGGCGTGTTCCATCATAGAGCCCGGCGCGCTGCCTTCAAACGTGTCCGCGAGGAATATTCGTGCGCCATCAATCACTTATGCGCGTTTTCTGCGGGTTCTCCACAGGGCTTTCAACATTTTCTGTTGATAACTCGCGCCTATCGGGCGAAAGTGCCGCTTCGTGCCATTTCTTACAAAAAAAATTTCAGTGGCCGGGCGGCGATTTCATTAAAATGCGCTGTTGCTCCACGCTCGGCGGTTTGCCGCCGGACGAGGCCGACCACACGATTACATACGAGCCGCGCCGCGTATCGCGCGTGGCGAAAAGGCGCTGAGAGCCGCGCCCATCATGCCGTCATGCCTATCATCAAAAGACCGCCTTCCGATGGCCGCCAGGCCGACGACCGAGTACCTTCCCGCTCCGCATCCGACCGCCCCCGCAGCCCCCGTCGTTCGCTCGGCGCGCGGATTGCGCTGACGTTCGCCGGCCTCATCGGCACTGCCGCTGTCGTCGGCGCGCTGATCGTCGGTTATGCGCTTATCGTCATGGCGCCGCAGCTGCCGTCGCTCGACGCGTTGACCGACTATCGCCCGAAGGTGCCGCTGCGCGTCTATACGGCCGATCACGTGCTGATCGGCGAATTCGGCGAGGAGCGGCGCAGCCTCGTGCGCTTCGCCGATATCCCCGATGTCATGAAGAAGGCGGTGCTCGCCATCGAGGACTACCGCTTCTACGAGCACGGCGGCGTCGATTTCATCGGCATCTTGCGCGCAGGCACGGCCGATTTGCTTCACGGCGGCGCCTCGCAAGGCGCGAGCACGATCACGATGCAGGTCGCGCGCAACTTCTTTTTGTCGAGCGAGAAGACCTACACGCGTAAGGTCTACGAAATGATGCTCGCCTACAAGATCGAGCGGGCGCTCACGAAAGATCAGATCCTCGAGTTGTACATGAACCAGATCTATCTGGGCGAGCGCGCCTATGGCTTTGCGGCCGCGGCGCGCGTGTATTTCGGCAAGGACTTGAAGAACATCACGCTGGCCGAAGCCGCGATGCTGGCCGGGTTGCCCAAGGCGCCGTCGGCCTATAACCCGGTCGTCAATCCGAAGCGCGCGAAGATCCGCCAGGAATACATCCTGAAGCGGATGCTCGAACTCGGCTACATCACGCAGCCGCAGTACGACGAAGCGATCAAGGAGCCGGTCCACACGAAGGTGGCCGGGACCGAGTACAGCGTGCATGCCGAATACGTCGCCGAAATGGTGCGGCAGATGATGTACGCGCAGTACAAGGACGAAACGTACACGCGCGGCCTGACCGTCACGACCACGATCGATTCGGCCGATCAAGACGCTGCTTATCGCGCCGTGCGCAAGGGCGTAATGGATTACGAGCGCCGTCACGGCTATCGCGGGCCTGAAGGGTTCGTCGAGCTGCCCGCCGCGGGCGACGGTCGCGACGAGGCCATCGACGATGCGCTGGCCGATCACCCCGACGACGGCGAGATCGTCGCGGGCGTCGTCACGGCGGCGAGTCCGAAGGAGGTGACGGTGCAGTTCGTCGACGGGGGGACGGCCAAGGTCACGGGCGAGGGCTTGCGGTTCGCATCGTTCGCGCTGAGCTCGCGCGCCTCGCAGGCGCAACGGATCCGTCCGGGCTCGATCGTGCGCTTGATGCCCGATGCGAAGGGCAACTTGCAGATTACGCAGCTGCCGCAGGTCGAAGGCGCGCTGGTTTCGCTCGCGCCGCAAGACGGCGCGGTGCGGGCGCTCGTCGGCGGTTTCGATTTCAACAAGAACAAGTTCAACCATGTGACGCAGGCATGGCGTCAGCCGGGTTCGAGCTTCAAGCCGTTCATCTACTCGGCTTCGCTGGACAAAGGGCTTGCCCCGGCCACGATCATCAACGATGCGCCTTTGTATTTCCCGCCCAGCACGCCGGGCGGCGATCCGTGGGAGCCGAAGGACGACGATCATCCGGAAGGGCCGATGTCGATGCGCGTCGCGCTCGAGAAATCGAAGAATCTCGTCTCGATCCGAATCTTGTCGTACATCGGCACGAAATACGCGCAGGATTACGTGACGCAGAAGTTCGGTTTCGATGTGGACAAGACGCCGCCGTATCTGCCCATGGCGCTCGGCGCGGGTTTGGTCACGCCGCTGCAGTCGGCTGCGGCGTACTCGGTGTTCGCCAACGGCGGTTATCGCGTCAATCCGTACCTGATCGCCGAGGTGGACGACGCACGCGGGCAGCCGATTTCGAAAGCGCAGCCGATCGTTGCTGGCCAGAATGCGCCGCGCTCGATCAGCGCGGGCAATGCCTACATCATGAACAGCCTGCTGCACTCGGTCGCCACGGCGGGGACCGGCGCCGGCACGAACGTCCTGCATCGTTCCGATCTTGCGGGGAAGACCGGCACGACGAACGATGCGAAGGACGGCTGGTTCGCAGGTTATCAGCCGACGCTCGTCGCCGTGGCCTGGATGGGCTACGACCAGCCGAAGAGCCTCGGCAGCCGCGAATTCGGTGCGCAGCTTGCGCTGCCGATCTGGGTCGAGTACATGGGCCGCGCGTTGCGCGGCGTGCCCGACCGTCCGATGCCGATGCCGTCGGACGTTACGACGGTAGACGGCGAAATCTACCTGGCCGATAGAGTGCCCGGCAACGGCTTCATCGCGAGCATCGGGACCGATTCGGGCACCGCGCTGGCCGGTGCGGGCGCGAGCGACGCCGTGGGCTCGATCGGTCCGGCGGGCCTCGCGACGCCCGTGCCGCCGCCCGACGTCACCAAGCAAGAACAGAAGCAGATCCTCGATCTCTTCGATCACCATTGAACCGGTGTGCCGCGCCTTGAGCGCGGCAAGAAAATCGTTGCGCGTACAACCGCTTAGCGCAATCGCTCAGCGCTTATCAACAGGTCTGTCAACAAAAACTGGGGATAAGTCGGTCGTGTCGGCGACTGTCGAAATCCCCTCGTCGATGCGCGGCGCACTTTGGCGTCATCAGCATGCGCTCGAGTGTGTCGTTCACCCAAACCCGAAACGATCGCATTGGGCGACTGGCCGCAAAGGCGTTAACCGGCTTGGCCATCGTGAACATCACTTCGGGATGGCCGCCCGCTCTGCGCATCACTTCTTCCTCGGTGTTGTTCGGTTCTTTGCCTCAAGTGTGACCTCTTCCGTTCGGATGACGTACATGGGAGCTATTGATCAGGACTACCAACTAACCGGTATCCAGGCAGCGAACGGCGCGACGACCGTTCAAAACCTGACCAACGGTTTCGACCCATCGGGCAATATCAACTCGATCACCTATCAACTGGCGTCCTCGCGCGGTCAGACGTTCGCGATGCCGGCGACACGTTTGCTTTCACCGTGAACGCTAACGGCCGGAATTCCGGTGCTTCGCTGAATTAGCTATTCCACATCCATGGTCGTTGGCTAGACGACTCTCGGTGATGCATCGAAGCCATACTGCGGTGGTGCCGAGCCGGGGGAAGCTCTCCGCCGCCTCGATTCCGGTATGGTATGCGCAGCGACGGCACGACGATCAAATCCGAACACCCGCGATCTGCGAGGCGAACGTTTCGGGATCGGTGTTCGAGCCGCATAGCAAAACGCCCACGCGCTTGCCCTGCAGCGTCTCGCGCAGCGGCCCGAGCAAGGCCGCAAGGGCTATCGCGCAAGCCGGCTCCACGGCAATCTTCAACTGCGCAAAGAGCTTGAGCATCGCGACGCGCAGCGCGTCGTCGGAAACGGTGACGAGCCGGTCGATATGCCGCCGGCACAACTCATAGCTGTACTGCTCCGTGTGAGGCGCCATCAGCGAATCGGCGATCGTATGCATCGCACCCATCTTGACCGTATGGTTCGCGGCGAAGCTCTTGCTCATGACGTCGGCGCCTTCGGGCTCCACCCCATAGACGTGCACGCGCGGGTTCGCCAGCCGCAGGGCGGTGGAGACCCCGGCCGCGAGCCCGCCGCCGCCCACGGGCACGATGACGGCTTCGAGATCGGGCGTCTGCGTGGCCCACTCGTAGCCCAGCGTGGCAGTGCCCAGCACGGTTCGATAGCCGTTGAACGGATGCACGAAGAAGCGGCCTTCCTCCGCCTCGATGCGGCGCACGAGATCGAACGCCTCGGCCGGCGTATCGGCCACGACCACTTCGGCGCGGTATCGCTTGCACAGCTCGAGCCGCGCAGGGCTCGTCGTGCGAAACAGCACGACCTTCGCGCTCACGCCCAGGCGCATCGCCGCGTACGCCACGGCCGCCGCATGATTGCCGCCCGAGACGCAAGTGACGCCGACGCTGCGTTGTGCGGCATCGAGTGCGAGCAAATTCGTGAAAGCGCCGCGGGCCTTGAACGTGCCGCTTGCCTGCAGCAACTCGAACTTGAAATTGATCGCCGTGCCTTCGAGCGACGGAAAGTCGTGCCGCTCGAAGACGGGCGTGCGCAGTACCCAAGGCGTGAGCGCGAAATGCTGCGAGGCGATCGCGTCGAGCGTCGGAATCGGCTCGGCGTCGATCGTGCGGTTCGTGGGCTGCGGCGAGGCGGTGGACATGACTAGGCGCAGGTCGTGAGAGGCGATGTGGGCGCGTTATGCATGCGCGTCGACCGACATGCTGCGAACGAACTTGCCCAGAAAATCCTCGCAAGCCGCAAGCTGCGCCAGCTCCAGATATTCGTTCGGCTTATGCGCTTGTTCGATGTCGCCGGGGCCGCACACGATGCTCGGCACGCCTGCGCGCGCGAATAAACCCGCCTCCGTGCCGTAGGCCACCTTACGTGTTTCGCGATTCGTCGTCAGCGCACGCACGAGCGCCGTGATGGCGGCTTGCTCCGACGCATCGAGGCCCGGCGCGGCGGCAATTTTCGTGAATTCGATGGCGGCGTTCGGGTGTTCGCGGCGCATTTGCGGCAGCAGCGTTTCGTGCGCGTAGCGTTCGATGCGCGCGAAGATGGCCGCGGGGTCGAGTGTCGGCAAGTTGCGGAATTCGAACCCGAAGCGGCACTCGGCCGGCACCGTATTGATCGCATTGCCGCCCTCGATCGTGCTCGTTTGAGCCGTGGTGAAAGGCACGTCGTAGAACTCGTCGAACGGGCCGTCGCGGCGCATTTCGTCGGCGAGATCGCGGATGTGGCAGATCAAGCGCGCCGCGTACTCGATTGCATTCAACCCTTTGGGCGTCAGCGACGAATGGGCCGCATGCCCGCGCACGCAGCAGCGATAGGCATTGATGCCCTTATGAGCCACGATCGGGCGCATGCTTGTCGGCTCGCCGACGATACAGCCTTCGGGCTTGACCCCTCGCTCTTGCAGATCGGCGATCATGTACGGCGCGCCGTTGCAGCCGATTTCCTCGTCGAACGAAAGGGCGAGGTGAATCGGCCGGGCGAGCCTGGCGGCCTGCATCTGCGGCACCGACGCAAGCGCGGCGCCGATGAACCCTTTCATGTCGCACGTGCCGCGGCCGTAGAGACGGCCTTCGCGCACCTCGGGCTTGAACGGGTCGCTATCCCACGCTTGACCATCCACGGGCACGACGTCGGTGTGGCCGGACAGCACGACGCCGCCGTTCGTCTCGCCGTCGTGGGCGGGAATCGTCGCGAACAAATTGGCCCATTGGCCACGATGGTCGTGCGTGAGCGTCGAGCGAATGCCGAGTGCGGCCAGCGCGTCGCGCACCGTTTCGATGAGGCCCAGGTTAGGGACACGGCTCGTCGTATCGATGGAGACCAGGCGCTCGACCCAGGACAGGCTGTGCGGCGATGACGAAGGAGACGGAGAAGCGGCGTGAGCCGACGAAGAAGAGGGCGGGGCAGAGCGAGATGGCGCCGTTTCTGCATGCTGCGACATGGCGAAGCTCCTGCTTTTAAGTGGCTCAGATCATACCGAAAAAACGAAGGCGGACCCAAGCGATCGCGCCATTCGTCGTTTGTGCGGCGCGCCATAACGTGGGCGCCGGGCAACGCTGCTTTCCGTTCAACGGGCGGTTGCGGGCGCACTTTGCCGCGACGGCGCACCGAGCGCGCGCAACGATTCCTTGACGGTCGCAAGCCGCACGGACAAGTCCGGGCTGCGCGTTTCGATACGCAGCTTGTCTTGTCCCGCGAGCTTGATGTGCTTGTGCTTTTGCACCATCTCTATGATCCGCATCGCGTCGATCGGCGGATTCGGGACGAACTGAAGACTGATCGCGGCTTCGCCGGCATCGATCTTCGAAATCCCGAGCGGCTTCGCTGCGAGCCGCAGCCGATGCGTTTCGACGAGCGCGTGCGCTTGCGGCGGCAGCTTGCCGAAGCGATCGATGAGTTCCTCCTGGATGTCGTCGATCGAATCGCTCGTTTCGCAACTGGCTAGCCGCTTGTAGATCGACAAGCGCTCCTGCACGTCGCCGCAGTAGTCGGCCGGAAGGATTGCCGGTGCGTGCAGATTGATTTCCGTCGTGGCCGCGAGCGGCGCGGTGAGGTCCGGCTCTTGTCCGTTCTTGAGCGCTTTGACGGCATCGGCCAGCATGTCCGAATAAAGCTGGAAGCCGATTTCGTGGATCTCGCCCGATTGCTTGTCGCCGAGCACTTCGCCCGTGCCTCGAATTTCGAGGTCGTGCATCGCCAGATAGAAGCCCGAGCCTAGTTCTTCCATCTGCTGAATCGCTTCGAGCCGCCGCTGGGCTTGTTTCGTCAGCCCCTGCGGGTCGTGCACGAGCAGGTAAGCATAGGCTTGGTGGTGCGAGCGCCCGACGCGGCCGCGCAGTTGATGCAGCTGCGCGAGGCCGAACTTGTCGGCGCGATGAATGATGATCGTGTTCGAGCTCGGCACGTCGATGCCGGTCTCGATGATGGTGGTGCACAGCAGCACGTTCGCGCGCTGCGCCACGAAGTCGCGCATGACGCGTTCGAGCTCGCGCTCGTGCATTTGGCCGTGCGCGACGGCGATGCGCGCCTCCGGCACGAGCGCTTCGAGCATCGCGCGCCGATTCTCGATCGTCTCCACCTCGTTGTGCAGGAAGTAGACTTGGCCGCCGCGCTTGAGCTCGCGCAGCATCGCCTCGCGTATCACGCCGTCTTCCTCTCGCCGCACGAACGTCTTGATGGCGAGCCGCTTTTGCGGTGCCGTCGCGATCACCGAGAAGTCGCGCAGGCCCTCGAGCGCCATGCCGAGCGTGCGCGGGATCGGCGTGGCCGTCAGCGTCAGCACGTCCACTTCCGCCCGCAGGGCCTTGAGCGCCTCCTTCTGCCGCACGCCGAAGCGGTGCTCTTCGTCGATGATGACGAGCCCGAGCCGCTTGAAGCGAACATCGGACGATAAGAGCTTGTGCGTGCCGATCACGACATCGACGGAGCCGTCGTTGATCTGCGCGATCGCGGCATTGACTTCCTTCGTCGACTTGAAGCGCGAGAGCTCCGCGATCCGTACGGGCCAATCGGCGAAGCGGTCGGTGAACGTTTGCGTGTGCTGCTCGGCGAGCAGCGTCGTCGGGGCGAGCAAGGCGACTTGTTTGCCCGCCATCACGGCGATGAATGCGGCGCGAAGCGCAACTTCGGTCTTGCCGAAGCCCACGTCGCCGCAGACTAGGCGGTCCATCGGCCGCCCCGCGGTCATGTCGCCGATGACCGAGGCGATCGCGGCGGCCTGATCCGGCGTTTCCTCGAAGCCGAAGCTCTCGGCGAATTTCGCGTAGTCGCGCGGTTCGAGCTTGAACGCGTGGCCCTCGCGCGCGGCGCGCCGTGCGTATAGGTTGAGCAACTCGGCCGCCGTATCGCGGATTTGCTGCGCGGCCTTGCGCTTGGCTTTTTCCCACTGGCCGGAGCCGAGCGCATGCAGCGGGGCGTTTTCGGGATCGGCGCCGCTGTAGCGCGATATCACGTGCAATTGCGCGACGGGCACGTACAGTTTGCTGTCGCCCGAGTATTCGAGATGCAGAAACTCGGTTTCGCCTTCGCCGAGATCCATCGAAACGAGGCCCATGTAGCGGCCGATGCCATGCTGGGCGTGGACGACGGGGTCGCCGACCTTCAGCTCGGACAGATCGCGCACCATCGAATCGACGCTGCTCGCTTGCTCTTGACGGCGGCGGCCGGCACGGCGCGCAAGCGTGCCGTAGAGCTCGGTTTCGGTGACGATCGCGATGCCCTCGCCGGGCAGCGAGAAACCGTTCGTCAACGGGGCGACGCCGAGCGTGAAGGGCTCGTCGCTCGTCAGCCAATCGGCGAAGCTGTCGGCCGAAGCGGGACGCAAGCCATGCTCGGCGAGCAGTTGCGCGATCGTTTCGCGCCGGCCCGCCGATTCGGCGGCGACGAACACGCGCCGCTCGGCGCGCTCGACGTAGCTTCGCAGCGCCGTGACGGGATCGTCGGCATGGCGGTCTATCGCGAGCGTGGGCAACGCCGTGGCCCATGCGCCGTCGCCGTTCGCCGGCAGCACGAGGCGCGCGAACGGTTTGGCGAGCGTGTAGAAATCGTCGTCGGACAAAAACAGGCGCTGCGGCTCGAGGATAGGCCGCTCGCGGTCGTGCGACAAAAAGTTGTACCGTTGCTTCGTGTCGGCCGTGAAGCGGCGGATCGCGCCGTCGAGATCGCCGACGAAGGCGAGATGGGCGCCCTCGGGCAAGTAATGGAAGAGGGTGGCCGTTTCCTCGAAAAACAGCGGCAGGTAGTATTCGATGCCGGCCGACGGCACGCCGTTGCCGATGTCCTTATAGATCGAGGAACGGCTAGGATCGCCTTCGAACACCTCGCGCCAGCGGCTGCGAAACGCGGTACGGGCGGCCTCGTCGAACGGAAATTCCCGGCCCGGCAGGAGGCGTACGTCGCGCACCGGATACAAGCTGCGCTGGGTATCCGGGTCGAACGCGCGAATGGAGTCGACTTGGTCGTCGAACAAGTCGATCCGATAGGGCAATGGCGAACCCATCGGAAACAGATCGATCAGCGAACCGCGCACGCAGTATTCGCCGGGCCGCACGACCTGGCTGACATGTTCGTAGCCGGCAAGCGTCAATTGCGCTTTGAGTTTGCCCTCGTCCAAGCGCTCGCCCTGCGCGAACGAAAACGTATAGGCGGCGAGGAACGCGGCCGGCGGCATTCGATAAAGCGCGGTGGTGGCCGGCACGAGCAGGATGTCGCAGCGGCCTTCGCCGAGATCGTGCAGCGTGGCGAGGCGCTCCGATACGAGATCCTGGTGCGGAGAGAACGTGTCGTACGGCAGCGTCTCCCAATCGGGCAGCAGGCGCACGCGTGCGTTCGGCGCGAACCAGGGGATCTCTTGTGCGAGGCGCTGCGCGTCCACGGCGCTCGCACAGACGACGGCCGTGAGCGGCGATTGCCCGCCGGGCGCTTGGGCACGCGCCGTCTCGCTGTAGCGCGCGATCAGAAGGGCGTCGGACGAGCCGTAGGTGCCGTCGAACGCGAAGCGTTGACCGGCCTTGACGAGCGCGAGCGGCAGATTGGACGTGGCGGAAGAACTGGCGTTTTGCGGCATGACGGGGTGCGTGCGGCCTTGCATGGGGTCGTGACGAAAGCTTTTCCGCCGCGGCGCGCAAATCATCGGGATGCGAGCACGGGCGGGGCTTTCGCGCGCCGGGCACAGCATCGGAGAACGACGCGGCGCCCGAGGCAAAGCGTCTATTATAAAATCCGTCGTCTATTTTTGATTGGCGGCCCCACTTCGTGACTTCTCGCTTCTTCGCACTGATCCCCTGCGCGGGCAACGGCAGCCGCTCCGGCGCGCCCATGCCGAAGCAATATTGCACCGTCGCCGGGCGCGAACTGCTCTATTTCACGCTGGCCGCGTTCGATGCTTGCGAGGAACTCGCGCAGACGCTCGTCGTGATTTCGCCCGACGATGCGCATTTCGACGCAGGCCGGTTCGAACCGCTGCGCTTTGCCGTGCGCCGCTGCGGCGGCGCCTCGCGGCAGGCCTCGGTCAGAAACGGGCTCGATGCGCTCGCGGAACTGGGCGCGACCGACGACGACTGGGTGCTCGTGCACGACGCCGCGCGGCCCGGCATTACGCCGGAGCTCATCCGGTCGTTGATCTCGGCGCTCTCGAATGACGATGTCGGCGGCATCATGGCGCTGCCCGTGGCCGATACGCTCAAGCGAGTCGACGCCGAGCAGGGCGATCGCATCGCGCGGACGGAATCGCGCAACGGCTTATGGCAAGCCCAAACGCCGCAAATGTTCCGCATCGGCATGCTGCGCGAGGCGATCGCGCGGGCCGAGCACGACGGACACGATTTGACCGACGAGGCGAGCGCCATCGAATGGCTCGGCCACGCACCGCGTCTCGTGCAAGGCAGCCTGCGCAACTTCAAGGTCACCTATCCCGAAGACTTCGCGCTGGCCGAGGCCATTCTCGCTCACGGCTCGGGCGCGTGACACGGCTCGCGCCGATCGAAGCCACGCGAACTACCGGCGGGAATAGGCCCGTAGGCTCACACATCAATCGATTCGCGGCCGTCGCCGCGACTGCAATGGGATGACTTTCGAATGAATTTCAGAATCGGACAAGGCTACGACGTCCATGCGCTCGTTCCCGGACGGCCGCTCATCATCGGCGGCGTGACGGTACCGTACGATCGCGGCTTGCTCGGACACTCGGACGCGGACGTCCTGCTGCATGCCGTGACCGACGCATTGTTCGGCGCTGCGGCGCTGGGCGACATCGGCCGGCATTTCCCGGATACGGACAAGCGTTTCGCGGGCGCCGACAGCCGGGTCTTGCTGCGCGAATGCGCGGCGCGCATCAAGCAGGCCGGCTTTGCGATCGTCAACGTCGACAGCACCGTCATCGCGCAAGCGCCGAAGCTGGCGCCGCACATCGAGGCGATGCGAACGAACATCGCAGAGGACTTGGCGCTGCCGCTTTCATGCGTCAACGTCAAAGCGAAGACGAATGAAAAGCTCGGGTATCTGGGGCGAGGCGAGGGCATCGAGGCGCAAGCCGTCGTGCTGCTGAGCGCGGCGTAGGCGGCGGCGCGTGGGGCGTGAGGCGTGAGGCGTGAGGCGTCGGAGCGCAGCGGCACCGCCACGCGAGGCAGCGGCAAGTTTCGCCTAGACGCTGCGAGCGCCGAGCCGCGCCGAGCCGGCCGGCGCACGGGTTCGGTCAATTACGCGCGCTCTTCGCTCTTAATCACGCGCTCTTAGTCAGCGGAAACTCGATCGTGACTTCGAGCCCCGGCCCCGGCGTGCGATTGCGTAGTTTCAACGTGCCTCGGTGGCGGCTGACGAGGCGCTGGACGATGGCCATCCCCAAGCCTGTTCCATTGGCCTGAGTGCGCGCCGTGTCGACACGATAGAACGGGCGGGTGACGAGCCCGATCTGATCCTCCGGAATGCCGGGTCCTTCGTCGAGCACCGACAGCTCGACACGCGAATGGGACACGCGCGTCTCGAGCATGATGTGAGGAATGCCGTCGGCTTCGCTCACGCCGTACTTCTTGGCGTTCTCGAGCAGGTTGCCGACCACGCGCCGGACATCGGTCTCGTCGGCCTCGATGACGGCCGAATCGGCCAGCCGGGCGATGAGCCGAACGCCGTCCTCGCTGGCCATGCGCGCGGCCATTTCGCCCGCCACCAACGACAGATCGACAGGCCGGGTGAAGTGCTGCGCCGGCCGCGCGTAGTCGAGGAAACGCCCGATGATCGAGTCCATCTGCTCGATGTCGTCGATCATGGCGTCCTTCGTCGTCTGGTCCGACGGGCTCATCTCCGTTTCCAGCCGCAGCCGCGCGAGCGGTGTGCGCAAGTCGTGCGAGATGCCGGCCAGCATCAGCGCGCGATCGGCCTCGAGCTGTTCCAGGTCGCGCACCATCTGGTTGAAGCTGCGGTTCGTTTCCGCCGCGACACCGAGGCCTTGCTCGGGCAGCGGCTCGGGCGCCTGACCCAAGCCGACCCTGCGCGCGGCGGCCGCGAGCCGCGCGAACGGGCGGTTCACGAGGCTCGTGATGAACGCGGCGCCGAACAGCGACAGCGCAAGCGCGAAGATGCCCCATCCCGCCCATTGCAGGCCCGTGACGTTGTCGAGCTGATCGCGGTCGAGCGCCACCCAGTAGTCGTCGTCGTCGATCTTGAAGCTGATCCAGACGCCGGGGATGTCGTTGACCGATTGCGCGATGACGGTATCGTCGCCGAGCCGCCCACGGATGTCGTGCTCAATGAGCCGGTTCAGCGATTCGTCGGGCTGCAGCTTGAACTTGTCGGTGGCCTCGCGCGGGTATACGCGCACCCCTTCGTTGCTCTCGAGGTCTTGCAGCAACGCGCGACGCAAATCCGGATCGGAATAGAGCAGCGCCGTACGCGTGAGTTTGACGATCGCGACCAACTGAAGGGCGACGCGCTGCGCGCGCGGCTCGCGCTCGATCACGCGAAAGCTCTGAAACCACGCGGCAAGGCTGACCGCGATCAAGAGCGCGATCAACAGGAAGGTGCGCCAAAACAGGCCCCCGAACGCGTGGGCAAGAAACCGCCGGTTGATGCGCATGGGGCCTATCGGGGCACGCTGAGGGGCCGAGCGTTCGTCACGCCGCGCCGTCGGGAATGAAGACGTAGCCCAGACCCCAGACGGTTTGGATGAAGCGGGGACTGCTCGGGTCCACTTCGATCAGCTTGCGCAGGCGCGAAATCTGCACGTCCAAGCTGCGGTCGAACACTTCGTACTCACGGCCCCGGGCGAGCTCCATGAGCTTTTCGCGCGAGAGCGGCTGCCGCGGGTGGCGTGCGAAGACCTTCAGCACGGAAAACTCGCCCGTGGTGAGCGGGATCTCCTGGCCCGACTTCGTCAACGTGCGCGTGGCGAGATTGAGCGCGAAATCGCCGAACTCGAACACCTCGGCCGTCTCGGACGGCGCGCCGGGCAGTTCCGACGGCGACTGACGCCTCAGCACGGCGTGGATGCGCGCGACGAGCTCGCGCGGGTTGAACGGCTTGGGCAGATAGTCGTCGGCGCCCATTTCGAGGCCGACGATGCGATCGACGTCTTCACCCTTGGCCGTCAACATGATGATCGGCGTGCGGTCGTTGCTGCCTCGCAGCCGGCGGCAAATCGACAGCCCGTCCTCGCCGGGCAACATCAAGTCCAGAACGAGCAGATCGAACCGTTCGCGCACCCAGAGCTTGTTCATCGCGGGCGCGTTTTCCGCGACGTAGACGTTGAAGCCCTGCTCGCCCAGGTAACGGCGCAGCAGATCACGCAAGCGAGGGTCGTCGTCGACGACGAGAATCTTGGAGGGGTTTTTAGTTTCCATGGGCGGCATCTTAGCGCGATTGGAAAGGGTGACGCGAAACGGTGAATTATTGAGTTACAGACAGTTACAAAATTTACCCGTGTTGATGCGCCGCGTAAACGGTGCCCACTTAAACTGCTTCACGAATAGCGGCTGTTCGGTGGATACTTCATCCCATAACACCATTCTCTCGCGCTCGACATGATCGAGCATGTGTATACGTAATTCGAGGTAGCCGGTTGCCGCATGACGAAGGGAACAAGATGACGGTGGGACGCGCGGTGCCGCGCATGCGCGCGCGGCTCGCCGCGGTCGCCATCGCCGGCGCTGTCGCCAGTCTCACCGTAGCCGTCGACGCCCAGGCGCAAGGCTCGCTGCGCGAGCGCGCGGCCGAGCAATCGCTTCACCGTTGGCGTGGCCGCCATGTATCGCCGCGACGCGAGCCGGCCCCCCGTTCGGCGCCTGCCGCTCCGTCGGCAAGCGTGCCGTCGGCGCCGATCATGCGTACGGCCTCGTCGCCCGCCGAGTTCAGCGATCGTCAGCGCGACGGACACATGACGCCGGACGAGCGGCGCCTGCTTCGCCAGCACATCGAAGACGCCGTGCGCGAGCTGTACAAGCGGTGAGCGTCGCCGCTCCCGGCGGCATCTTTGCGTGAGGCCGGCGCCGCCTCCGCCATTCTCCCATCCACACCGCGGCCGTCGCCGCACTCGAGCCCATCGGCCTCGATCGAGCCGTCTGTCTGCTTACTTCATCGCTTTCGCGCTTCGCGCCAAGCGATCCACAGCTTGCGTATCGGCGTCAATGCAATGCGTTGATGCAGCACTTGGAATTGATCTCGTTCGATTTCGTCGAGCAGCGCGAGCGAAAGGGCTGCCTGCGCACGTAGCGTGCGTTGCGTCGCCCGCTCGGCGGCCGGCACGCCGGCAAGGGCTGCATGCAAAGAATCGCGCGCGCGGTCCGTTTGGAAGCGCATGAGCGCCGTGAACGACGGGCTGTATTTGCGATTGACGAGGTCGGCGGCCGTGACCCCGTGGCGCTGTAATTCATCGATCGGCAAGTAGATACGGCCGTGGCGGGCATCGTTGCCGAGTTCTTGCACGAACTGCGCGAGCATCAGTGCGTTGCCGAGCGCGGGCGCCCATTCGCCGGTGCGCTCGGGCTCGCGGGCCGTTGCCCGTGCAACGGCCGCTGCGAACGCGCCGCCGACCCGTTCGATGTACCGTGCGAGATTGGGGAAGTCCAGATAGCGCGCCTGATCGAGATCCATCTCGAAGCCGGCGACGAGCGTGCGCAGCATCGGCGCCTCCGCGGCGATGTCGGCGCAATGCGCGGCGAGCGCCTGCGAGACCGGGTGCGAAGGCTGGCCCGCCGCCAGCGCCGCCGTTTCCTTTTGCCACCAGGCGAGCTTAGTGCGTCCGACCGTCGGATCGCTGACGTCCTTGACGGTTTCCTCCAGTTCGCGGCGCAGCGCGTAGAGCGCCGTCAAGAAAGGCTGCCGGGCGATCGGCGCCTGGCGCAGGGCGTAGTAGACGCTCGAACCCGCAGGAGCGGCCTTTTGCGCGCAGTATTCATCGAAACTCTGGGGGGCGGAAGTCGGGGACGGTGACACGGCGAACGAACGGTGAGGCGGTAATGGGAACAATGGCCGAGCCCGCGAACGAGCCCGGCCCGTAAAGGCAAAGGCCGTTGCCGCTGCGAGCGTGCACGAGGCCGACGTTGCTTCGGTGCGGATACTACCGCACTTCGGCTCCCATCGACCCCGCCGGCC
Source organism: uncultured Burkholderiaceae bacterium (assembly GCA_966212325.1). Taxonomy (GTDB): domain Bacteria; phylum Pseudomonadota; class Gammaproteobacteria; order Burkholderiales; family Burkholderiaceae; genus Trinickia. The sequence goes on from CBIHRA010000001.1 coordinate 283,176, forward strand.
ACGCCGGCTCATTCCGGTTCCTGCTCCCGAGCTTCTACCGTCGCCTCAGCGGGAGCGTCGCGTCGCGGCCTTGACGACGCTCTCCCCGCGCTCGGTCAAGCGCAAAGGCCGGCCCGCGACCAGCTTGTCCAGGGCGACGAGCTGCCGCTCGACGAGCGAAGCCAGATCGTCTCGATCGATCCCGTCCAAGTCTCGCTCGCCGCCTACGAGCAGCAGCGCGGCAAATTCATGAGGACTGAGCATGTTCTCCTCCGTTGCGAACCGGGCGCGGCGTAGCCATGACAGAGAACGACGACGGATCGCCGCGCGCCCTTCATCAAGATAGGGCGCTGCCGGCACTTGCTGGCGCGCAAATTGTCGCAGGGGCCGCCGTTCGCGTCCCGGCGCGCTATGCTGACGATGTTTATATCATCACGTGATGTATGCGTCCTGCGCGGCGAGAGGCGTACTGGTGGCCGGGCGGGCGGTCGCATCGCGTATTCGGCCGACGAAACGAACGCCTAATATGAAACCTTGAGCGGCGAAACGTCGCCGAGGGGAAACCACATGGTCATGAAGATCAACGAGCCGCTGCAGCGCGGCTCATCGCAAGCGGCGGGGTTGCCGGTCTTGCGCCTCGGATTTCGTCCCTTCTATCTCGGCGGAGCCCTATTCGGTCTTCTCGCCGTCGCCCTTTGGCTTTCGGCACTGCGCGGCCACGGCGGCGCGGGCCAGGCCGCGCAAATGACGGGGGTCGTCTGGCATGTGCACGAGATGCTGTTCGGCTTCGTCGCGGCGATCGTCGTCGGCTTCTTGTTGACGGCCGTGCGCGCGTGGACGTCGCGTCCGACGCCGACCGGCGCGGCGCTGGCTGCGATGTGGCTGTTGTGGGCGGCGGGCCGCGTGCTCGTATGGACAGGGCCCGCGCCGCTCGCTGCCGTCGTCGACGTGGCGTTCCTGCCGATCGTCGCGGTCGTGCTTCTTCGCGTGCTCGTCGCGGCGAAGAATCGTCACAACATTTTCCTGCCGGTAGCGCTCGCGCTGTTCGGGCTGCTGAATGCGCTGTTCCATTGGTACGCGTGGGAAGGGCGCTTCGACCTCGCGCTGCGCGTCGCCTATGCGACGACGGGCCTCGTCGTCATGTTCGTTTCGGTGATCTCGGGCCGTGTGGTGCCGATGTTCACGACGAACGCGATCAAAGGCTTTACCGTGAAGCGCTGGAAATTCGTCGACGCCTGGGCGACGCCCGCGCCCCTCATCACCCTCGTCGCCGATGCACTCGGCGCGCCCGCCGTTGTCGTTGCCGCATGCGCCGCGGCGACGGCGGTCCTTCATGCCGTGCGCATGGCCGGTTGGCGGTCCTGGAGGGTCGGTCCGCGCCCGATTCTCTGGGTGCTGCACGTGGCTTGTGCGTGGATTCCCGTGGGGTTTGCGCTGCTGGCATTGGCGGCCCTGGGCATCGTTTCGCACTCGCTCGCGATCCATGCGCTGACGGTCGGCGCGATCGGCGGCGCCATCATCGCGATGATCACGCGCACGGCGCTGGGCCATACGGGCCGCATGCTCGTCGCGGGGCCGTTCGAAATCGCCAGCTATTGGCTCATGCTCGCCGCGGCGGTTGCGCGCGTGTTCGGCCCGCTCGCATTCCCCGGTGCCAACGCCGTCTGGATCGACGTTGCGGGCGGCGCATGGTGTGCGGCGCTCGTCGTCTACCTGATTCGCTACGCGCCGTATCTGAGCGCTCCTCGGATCGACGGCAAACCCGGTTGACGCCTTTTTCCCGCGCGACGCGGCCGCGGCGGCCACGGTCGATGGCATTCGGCCGAAAAACGTTCGCGACCGCGCGGAGCGCTGCAAGTGAAGGCGGCATGATGCGAGATGGTTGACGCCATCGGGCGGGGAGCCATCATGAAGCTAGCGCTCGGCAGTGTGCTGCTGACCGATCTTTACGAATTGACGATGCTGCAGGCGTATTTCGACGCCGGCATGAACGAGACCGCGTCGTTCGAGCTGTTCGTGCGTGGGCTGCCGAAGACTCGCAACTTCCTGATGGCGGCCGGCCTCGAGCAAGTGCTCGAGTACCTCGAACAGCTTCGGTTTACGCCCGACGATTTGTCGTCGCTATCGAAAACGAGGCAATTTTCGACGCCGTTCCTGCGTTCGCTCGAGCATCTGCGTTTCACGGGCGACGTCGACGCCATGCCGGAGGGCACGGTGTTCTTCCCGGACGAGCCGATCCTCCGTATCACGGCGCCCGTGCGAGAGGCGCAACTCGTCGAGAGCCGCGTCATGAACCTCGCGCACTTCGAGACGGTCGTCGCGAGCAAAGCGGCGAGATGCGTGCTGGCCGCGCCGGACAAATTGCTCGTCGATTTCGGATTGCGTCGCGCGCATGGCGCCGAGGCGGCATGGCTCTCGGCACGTGCGGCGTTCGTGGCGGGTTTCGGGGGCACGGCCACGGTGGCCGCCGGGTTGGCGTTCGGGATTCCCATCTACGGAACGATGGCGCATTCGTTCGTGCAGGCGCACGAGGACGAAACGCTCGCATTCGAGCAATTCGCCCGCTCGCAGCCGGCGAACGCAACGCTGCTGATCGACACGTATGACACGGAAGGGGCGGCGCGCAAGATCGTGTCGCTCGCGTCCCGGCTCGCCAAGGATGGAATCTCGATCCGGGGCGTACGGATCGACAGCGGCGAACTTGGCGAGCATGCGCGACGCGTGCGGCACATCCTCGATGCCGGCGGACTGGCCGAGGCGACGATCTTCGCGAGCGGCAATCTCGACGAATATCGGCTGCGCCAATTGTTCAACGACGGCGCACCCATCGACGGCTTTGGCGTGGGCACGCGAATGAACACGTCTGCCGATGCACCATACCTCGACTGTGCGTACAAGCTCGTCGAGTACGCGGACGCGCCCCGGCGCAAGCGTTCGGAAGGCAAGGCGACGTGGCCCGGGCGCAAGGCCGTCTACCGCCTGACGGGACCGAACGGCGTGATGGCGGGCGATTGGGTCACGCTTGCGCGGGAAAAGCGCGACGGCGAGCCGCTGCTCGAGCCGGTCATGCGCGGCGGCAAGCGGTGCGGCGAACCCGTCACGTTGCAGACCGTGCGGGAGCACGCGAGGCGGCAGCTGCGTGCGCTGCCGTCCGCACAGCGCAGCTTGGACTCGAACGAGCCGTATCCTGTAGCGATTTCGGATGGCTTGCGCGAACTCGCGCGGCGGCTCGACGAAGGCCGAGGGCCTTAGCACGCTCGATGCTCTTTGCGCGCTCCGCACCCTCGGTACCCTCATTTCCGGGCACCCTCAGTACCCGAGTTCCCGTGCGGTTGCGTCGATGGCTTGCTTGGCTTTCCCTACGATTTCGTCGATTTGCGAGCGCGTGATGACGAGCGGCGGCGAGAGCAGCATGCGATCGCCCGAGGCACGCATGATGAGGTTGCCGTTGAAGCAGTGGTCGCGGCAAGTCGTTCCCACGTCGCCGCCGTTATCGAAGCGCTTACGAGATTTCGGCTCCTGCGCGAGTTGAACTCCTGCGACGAGCCCGGCGCCGGCCACTTCGCCGACGATCGGATGGCCTTCGAACGCCTCGCGCAGACAGGCCTGAAAATAAGGCCCGGTGTCGCGCTTCACGCGCTCGACGATCTCCTCGCCGCGCAGCAGTTCGAGATTCGCCACGGCCACGGCGGCTGCGACCGGGTGCCCCGAGTAGGTCAGGCCATGATTGAATTCGCCGTTCTCGATGATCGGCCGAGCCACCCGGTCGTGTAGTGCGACGGCGCCCATGGGCACGTATCCGCTCGTGAGCCCCTTGGCGAGCGTCAGCAGATCGGGCTCGAATCCGAAGTGCTGATGCGCGAACCATTCGCCTGTGCGGCCGAATCCGCCGATGACCTCGTCCGCCACGAGCAAAACGTCGTACTTCCGGCAAATGCGCTCGATTTCAGGCCAGTATGTGGACGGCGGAAAAATGACCCCGCCGGCGCCCTGGAACGGCTCGCCGATGAACGCTGCGACGTTCTCGGCGCCGAGTTCGAGAATCTTCGCTTCGAGCTGCTGGGCCCGAGCGAGGCCGAATGCGTCCGGCGACGTATCGGCGCGCGCTTCGCCGAAGAAATAGGGCTGATCGATATGGACGACGTGCTCGATCTTCGACGGCATTTGCTCGTGCATGTAGGCCATCCCGCCTAGCGTGGCGCCGGCGATCGTCGATCCGTGATACCCGTTCCTGCGCGCGATCACGTAGCGTTTCGACGGTTTGCCTTGCGTCGCCCAATAGCGATAAACGATGCGCAGCACCGTATCGTTGCCTTCCGAGCCGCTGTTGCAATAAAAGAAATGATTGAACGGCGCCGGTGCGACCTCGGACAGCAGCTTGGACAGCGCGATGACGGGGGGATGAGTCGTCTTGAAGAACGTGTTGTAGTAAGGCAGCGAGCGCAATTGCCGGTACGCGGCGTCCGCGAGTTCCTTGCGGCCGTAGCCGACGTTGACGCACCATAGCCCGGCCATGCCGTCGATGATGCGATTACCTTCGGAATCCCAAAGGTACACGCCGTCGGCTTTGACGATGACGCGGCTGCCCGCCCGGTTGAGCGCCCCCATGTCGGAAAACGGATGAAGGTGATGCGCCGCATCGAGCGCTCGATAATCGGCGGTGCTGAGCTGTTGCATTGCCGTGCCTTCTTGGCCGATGTCGTAAGCGGATGAATCGAGTTCGTGGCTCATGGTCGCTCCATTGGGCGCGTTGCGCGCGTTGGACTCAAACGTGCAACAGCAGGTGTTTGCGTTCCCACGAGCTGATCACTCGGAAGAACGCGTCGTATTCGGTTTCCTTCAACGTGAGAAACGCCTTGACGAAGGTTTCGCCGAGAATCGACGCAAGCGGCTCGGAGGCGGCCATCAACGTCAACCCTTCTTCCAAATTGCGCGGCAATTGATACGGCATGCGATAGCCGTCGTCGGAAAGCGGTTCGCTCGGCGAAAGGCGCTGCGTGAGACCTAGATAGCCCGCGGCGAGCGTGCCGGCGATCGCGAGGTAAGGGTTGCAGTCGACGCCCGGGATGCGATTCTCGATCCGTCGCGAGGCCGGCGCGGAATGCGGGATCCGAAAGCCGACGGTGCGGTTGTCGTAGCCCCATTGAACGTTGATCGGCGCAGCCATGAAACGGGACAGGCGTCGATACGAATTGATGTACGGCGCAAAAATCGGCATCAGCGCGGGCGTATATTTTTGCAAGCCGCCGAGATAGTGGTGAAACAGCTCGGTCGGCTCGCCGTCGCGTCCGGCGAACAGATTGCGGCCGGTTTCCACGTCGACGAGGCTTTGATGGACGTGCATGGCCGAGCCCGGCTCGCCTTCCATCGGTTTGGCCATGAACGTCGCATACATATGATGGCGCAGCGCGGCCTCGCGCACCGTGCGCTTGAAGAGGAACACGCGGTCCGCGAGATCGAGCGGGTCGCCGTGCAGGAAGTTGATCTCCATCTGCGCGGCGCCCACTTCGTGAATCAAGGTGTCCACTTCGAGCTTTTGAATTTCGCAATACTCGTAGATATCCTCGAACAGCGGATCGAATTCGTTGACGGCTTCGATCGAATACGCTTGACGCCCCGTTTCCGGGCGCCCCGTGCGGCCGACGGGCGGGCGCAGCGGCAAGTCCGGGTCCTTGTTCATCTCGACGAGATAGAACTCGAGCTCGGGAGCGACCACCGGCTTCCAGCCCTTCGCGGCGTAAAGGTCGAGCACGCGGCGCAAGACGCGGCGTGGGGAAATGGCCACAGGGGTGCCGTCGAAATGCACGCAATCGTGGATGACCTGGGCGGTGGGATCGACGGCCCACGGAATGATCCGTATCGTCGCCGGGTCGGGCACGCAGACCATATCGGGATCGGTGATTCCGGTCAGGCTGCCGTCGTCGGGGTATTCGCCCGTCACGGTTTGGATCATCACCGCTTGCGGCAAGCGCATCGATTCGCCGGATTCGAACTTGCTGCGCGGGATGATCTTGCCGCGCGCGATGCCGGCCATGTCGGGGATGATGGCCTCGATCTCGGTGATGTGATGTTGGCGGAGGAATTCGTCGATGTCATGCATGGCTGTTCTCGATTCGATTCGTTGTGTGGTGCGCACACGCGGCCTGGAGCCGCCGTGCGCGCTTCAAGTTCGGGCACCGTATGCAGCACGTGCATGGCGGCGCGCGCGGCAGGCCTCGCCGAACGCCCGGAAGATGGCGGTCGATAGCGGATCGTCGGCATGCCGCCATTCGGGATGCCACTGCACGCCGAGCGCGAACGCACGGGCACCGTCGACGCGTACGGCTTCGACGAGCCCGTCGGGCGCCACCGCTTCCACGGCCAAGCACGGCGCGAGTTCGGCCACCCCTTGCGTATGCAGCGAGTTGACCCATGCCTCGCCGCGTCCCTGCATCAGCGTGTGCAGCACGCCGCCGGGCGCGAGCCGAACGACGTGCGAGGGCCCGTATTGCACGTCGAGCGAGGCTGATCGGTCTTCGCGATGGTCGCGGCGGCCGTCGACTTCGTGCACGTACTGATGGAGTGTGCCGCCGAAGACTACGTTCATCTCTTGAAAGCCCCGGCAGATCGCGAGAACGGGCACGCCCGCGTCGATCGCGGCGCGCATGAGCGGCAGCGTGGTGGCGTCCCGCGCGCGATCGTGCAGCGTGCCGGGCGCGCTAGGTGCGCCGCCGTAATGGCGCGGCTCGACATTCGATAGGCTGCCCGTGAATACGAGGCCGTCCAGCGCCTGGACGAGCGCGGTGCTCGATTGGGCCTCCCCGAGCGCGGGCACGACGAGCGCGAGCGCATCGGCGCCTTCTACGACGGCGCTCACGTACTTCTCGACGACGATGTGCGCGCGATGCGAGCCGGTTTCAGTGCTGTCGGCCGTTACGCCGACGATCGGTTTGCTTAGCATTGCTAAATAATTGAAGAAGTTCTGCCGGCTTGGCGCGAAAGATGCGCACGCGGCATGGGCGATGGACGTGACGAAGCACGCGCTCTCTCGGCGCGGACGAACGGCGTAAGTCCCGCGTGAAGCGTGCGGAAAGAGGCGCTACGGGAGCAGCGACGACGCTTCGTCGATATGCACGGCGATGTACGCACGCGCCGACGTGACGTTGTGACGGCGGATGGACCGGCTGGAGAGAATAGTGAAGACGGACAGGACTCGGCGGAACGCAAGCTTACCGGTGCTGCCGTCGGCGACGGGCCGGCGCGCGCGAACGCGATTTGCGCTCGCACTGCGGTTCCATCTAACCAATGGGCCTCGGACTCTCACGATGACACTCGATTCGGTGACGTTTAGGGTGTCGATCGTTCTTATCGCAGCGCACAACGTCAAACGAAGCGCGGTGCACGGCGGACAAAACGAACGGTCGCGGCCGGCGCCGAGCATCGACCCCGCGGTGGCGCTGCGATGCACCGCCGCGACAGGTTGCGACTCATTACCGGCTAAGACGTATTAGTGAGCATATACGAGTCACGATTAGCGTCAATTTCTTTTTGGAAAGACTACGCAAATCCCCATCGTTTTTTTTGCGATGTGCGTGCCGCGGCGGCGGCAGTTCGATCGCTCGGCGGCTTGTTCCAACGATTTTTGCGCGCCTAAATGGCTGTTGCGTGGCTAAAATGGTCGCCATTGCGTCAGGCTCCATTTCGACGCGCATCGGTGCTCGCTCGACGACGAGGCATGGCATGAACGATATGACATTGGCGGATTGGCAGGCTAGGGCTGCGGCGCTGGCTATCGAGGGCAGAGCGTTTATCGACGGCGAATATCGCGATGCGCAAAGCGGACGCACTTTCGATTGCGTGAGCCCAATCGACGGGCGCGTATTGACGTCTATTGCCGATTGCGGCGAGGCCGATGTGGAGCATGCCGTTCGAGCCGCCCGCCGCGCATTCGACGAGCGCGTCTGGTGCGGGCTCAATCCTCGTGAACGAAAAGCGATTTTATTGAGATGGGCCGCTTCCCTACGCGCGAATCTCGATGAGTTGGCATTGCTCGAAACGCTCGATGCGGGCAAGCCCATCGCGGATACGACCGCGGTCGACGTGCCGGGCGCAGCGTATTGCGTCGAATGGTTCGCCGAAGCGATCGACAAGGTGGGCGGCGAAGTCGCGCCTGTCGACCAGCACTTGGTCGGGCTCGTCACGCGCGAGCCCATCGGCGTCGTTGCGGCGGTCGTGCCGTGGAATTTTCCGATTCTGATGGCTGCTTGGAAGTTTGCGCCGGCGCTCGCAGCCGGCAACAGCGTCGTGCTCAAGCCGTCGGAAAAGTCGCCGCTGACGGCGCTGCGCGTGGCTCGCCTCGCGCACGAAGCGGGCATTCCGCCCGGCGTCTTCAACGTCGTGCCGGGCGGCGGCGAGCCCGGCAAGCTGCTCGCCTTGCATCGCGACGTCGATTGCATCGCATTCACGGGGTCGACGGCGGTCGGCAAGCTCATCGTGCAATACGCGGGGCAGTCGAATTTGAAACGTGTGTGGCTCGAGCTAGGCGGCAAATCGCCGAACATCGTACTGGCCGATTGTCGCGATCTCGATCGCGCAGCGAATGCCGCAGCCGGCGCCATCTTCTACAACATGGGCGAAATGTGCACCGCGGGCTCGCGCTTGCTGCTCGCGCGCGGGATCAAGGACGCGTTTCTCGAGAAGCTCGTTCGCGCGGCCGCGCATTACAGGCCGGGCAATCCGCTCGATCCGAGCACGTCGATGGGCGCGATCGTCGATCGAACCCAGTTCGAGCGCGTGCTCGCGTATATCGAAGCGGGGCGCAACGAAGCCTCGCTGCTGCTGGGCGGCGCACAAGCGCAGGTCGTGAGCGGCGGTTTGTATGTCGAGCCGACGATCTTCGATGTGACGCGGCACGACGCGCGCATCGCGCGAGAAGAAATCTTCGGCCCCGTCCTCTCGGTCATCTCGTTCGATTCCGTCGACGAAGCGATCGGCATCGCCAACGATACCCACTACGGCCTGGCTGCCGCCGTATGGACGTCCGATTTGACGACGGCACACGACGTCTCACGCCGCTTGCGCGCGGGGACGGTATGGGTGAACTGCTACGATGAGGGCGGCGACATGAACTTCCCGTTCGGCGGCTATCGCCAATCGGGCAATGGGCGTGACAAGTCGCTGCATGCGCTCGAGAAGTACACCGAGCTGAAGTCCACGCTCTTACGGTTACGTTGAATCCTTTCATGAACGAAATGCTTTACGGCGACGGTGCGGTGCGCCGCACGTCGCTCCATGGATCGTCGATCGAGAATACTTACGCAGGGGCGCTGTCGTTCATGCGCCGTCGCTACACGCGCGAGCTCGCGGGGGTCGACGTGGCCATCTCGGGCGTGCCCTTGGATCTCGCGACGACGTTTCGTCCGGGCGCGCGGCTCGGCCCTGCCGCGATACGCGCGGCAAGCGTTCAGCTGGCCGAGCTCAAGCCGTATCCCTGGGGCTTCGATCCGTTCGACGATCTTGCCGTGATCGACTACGGCGACTGCTGGTTCGATGCGCATGATCCGCTGTCGATCAAGCCCGCGATCATCGAGCATGCGCGCACGATTTTGCGAAGCGACGCCAAGATGCTGACGCTCGGCGGCGATCATTTCATCACCTATCCGCTCTTGATCGCACACGCCGCGAAACACGGGGCGCCGCTATCGCTGATTCATTTCGATGCGCATTGCGACACGTGGCCGGACGATCGGCGCGACAGCCTCAATCATGGAACGATGTTCTACAAAGCCGTGAAAGATGGGCTGATCGATCCGGCCACGTCGGTGCAGATCGGCATCCGTACCTGGAACGACGATTTCATGGGCATGCACGTGCTCGATGCAGCGTGGGTTCACGAGCACGGCGCGCGGGCGGCCGTCGAACGTATCGGCACGATCGTCGGCGAGCGCCGGGCGTATCTGACGTTCGACATCGACTGCCTCGATCCCGCATTCGCCCCAGGGACCGGGACGCCTGTCGCGGGCGGCTTGTCGTCGGCGCAAGCGCTCGCGATCATGCGAGGCCTGGGCCATATCGACATCGTCGGCGCGGATGTCGTCGAGGTAGCCCCAGCCTACGACCATGCGGAGATCACCGCGATCGCCGCGGCGCACGTGGCGTGCGATCTGCTTTGCCTCTGGCGCATGCGGCGGCCCGGTGCGAGTCAACGATAACGGCGTCAGTGCGAGGCGAACGCTTCGTCGCGCGAGTGTGCGTTCGCGATACGGCTCGAGCGGGCCGCGAGGCAGGCGGCTCCCGCATAGCTGATGCCTGCGAGGATGCCCACGGCAGTGAGCGCCGTGGACAAATGCGCCGCTAGCATCGCAGCCGCGCCGGCGAACGCGACGCCGAGCAAGCTGCCTGCTTGACGCAATGCATTGAGCAAGCCCGAAGCGACGCCTGCGGATTCCGCCGGGACTTGTTCGAGAATGGCTGCAATCATCGGCGGCACCGACAACGCCGTGCCGCCGCCGAACGCGGCCATTGCGGCGATGACGAGCCCCCATGCGGCGTTCCACTCGAGCAGTGCGGCCATCGCGGGGCCCGCAACGGTAGCCGTGGCGAGCCCGATCGTCATCATGCGCGCGGCGCTCATGCGTCCCTGCAGCTTGCCCGAGAGCACGTTGCCGAGCGACAAGCTTGCCGCCATCGGCAACATGGCGAAGCCCGTGTGGCGCGCATCGAGGCCCCGCACGCCATGAAGATAAAGGCTCAACAGGAATAGCAACGAGAAGTAGCCGATATAGACGAGCGTGCCGCTCGCATTCATCGCAACGAACTTCGCATTGCCGAACCAATGAAGCGGCACCATCGGGTCGGCCGCGCGGCGCTCGATCGAAATCAAGGCGAATGCGGCGACGGCTGCCACGGCAATGGCGAGCAGTACATCCATTGCCCCGATGCCGCGCGTGGGCAACTCGATCGCCGCAAAGCACAACGCGGCCAAGGCGATCGTGCTGGCTGCCTGACCGCCCCAATCGAAGCCGCGCGCACGCGCCGGCGTCGTCGAGCGCACGGCGAGCCACGCGCCGGCCAGCGCGACGATACCCGTCGGGACGTTCACGAGAAATGCGCTACGCCAACCGAAGCCGTCGACGAGCAGTCCGCCCGCGACAGGTCCGATCGCCGCGGCGATCGACGCGATGCTGGCCCACGCAGCGATGGCCTTGGCGCGCTCCGTCGGATCGTCGAACGTCGCGCGAACGATGGCGAGCGATGCGGGCAGGAACAGTGCGGCGCCCATGCCTTGAGCGAAGCGCGCCGCCACGAGCGCACCCACCGACGGCGCAAGCCCGCATGCTGCCGACGCGAGCACGAAAAGCCCCAGCCCGCTCAAATAGACCGCCTTCGCGCCGAAGCGGTCCGACGCAACGCCGCCGGCAAGGATCAGCGCGGCGAAGCTAAGCGTATAGGCGTCGACGATCCACGCGAGCCCTGCGACCGACGCGCCCAAATGGGCGCGCATCGAAGGCAGTGCGACGTTGACGATCGTCGTATCGAGCACGGCCATGAACATGCCGCTTGCGACGAGCGCAAGCGTGAGGCGACGGCGCGCCGCTGCTCCCCTCACAGCGGGGGAGGGGCGCCCGGGGGAGAGCGGTTGGACCGCACAATCATCCATGAGAACTCCGGCTTTCGCTGAACACTGAATGCAGGAAGTCTATAAACTGATGATGCTGCGATAAAGCAGTGATTGTGCAGACGCGTGATGCAAAAATGCATCATGGCGATCGACCGGTAGATGCTTACGAATAGGCGTAGGGCGCAATGACGAACTGGGACAACGCACGCTTCTTCCTGGCGGTGGCGCGCACGGGGACCTTGCGCGGGGCAGCGGCGCGGCTCGGCGTAGACCAGGCGACGGTGGGCCGGCGCATCGCTTCGCTCGAGGAGGCGCTGGGAGCGCGCCTATTTCTGCGCACGCCCGCGATGTACGTGCTGACTCCGGCCGGCGAGGCGTTGATCGGCCCGGCGGAAGCGATGGAGCAGGCTGTCCATCAGATCGAGCGGCGCATCGTGGGGATGGACGATCAATTGTGCGGCACGATCCGCGTCGCGACGACCGATTCGCTCGGCAAGCGCTTCGTCGTGCCGGCGGTCGCGAAACTGCGCGCGTCGCACCCGGGCATCGACGTGGTATGCGTCACGTCGCCGGGCATTGCCAATTTGACGCGGCGCGAGGCCGACATTGCGATCCGTACGCTGCGGCCGGAGTCGCCCGATCTGATCGTTCGGCGGCTCGCGCAATTGGAGTCTGGCATTTACGCTTCGCGCGCCTATCTCGCCGCGCGCGGCGAGCCGCGCGAAGGCGAGGCGTTCGACGGCCATGACCTCGTCATGTATCAGCAGCCCGTCGTGCCGTCGATGTGGGATGCCTTATGCTCGGAGCCGACGCATCGAGGGCGCGTCGCGTTCCAAACGTCGTCGACCATGATGCTGTTCGAAGCGGCGATCGCGGGGCTCGGCGTCACGGAGCTGCCGTGCTTTCGCGCGGACACCGAGCGCGAACTCGTGCGCGTGATGCCGAATCGGGCCGACCGCTTCGACGTGTGGCTCGTCGCGCATGCCGATTTATATAAGACGGCGCGTATCCAGGCATTCATCGAGGTGGTTGCGCGCGAATTCGACCAGGCGCCGTAGCGGATTCGTGGAAAGTCGCGACACAGCGTAGCGTCACGCGCGCATTTCAACCCCTTACCCTCACCCACGAACGGCACGCTCGGCTTATTGTCGGCGTGCCGTTCCGCTTTGTATTGACGCGCATCAAAGCCGCCCGCGAAGTACCGCATGCCTGACAGACACGTTGTCGCGGGAAATATCACTCTTTGATGGAGTTGATCCGAATCAATCCGGGTACCAGATCGACCGGTTAGTTTGTCGACGTTCGGAGCAGTACATGCGCTGAGCGCACCACGCGAATTGCAAGCGCAGGCGGCCCTGCAACGAACCGCATGTTCGTCATACCGACGTGACAACGAACCGATAGAGGAACCGACATGATCACCCGTTCGCTGACACAGCGAAGCGGCCACACGCTGGAAGTCTGGACGCCGGAAGACAAGGCGTTCTGGGAGCGTGAGGGCGAAGCTGTCGCCAAGCTCAACCTTTGGATTTCGGTGCCCGCATTGTTTCTCGCATTTGCGATCTGGCAGGTGTGGAGCGTGGTTGCCGTGAGCTTGCCGTCGCTCGGCTTCAAATATACGACCAATCAGCTCTTCTGGCTTGCCGCCGCGCCGGCGCTGAGCGGCGCGACGCTGCGCATCTTCTACTCCTTCATGGTGCCGCTCGTCGGCGGGCGCCGCTGGACGGCGATTTCGACGGCGTCGTTGCTGGTCCCCGCGCTCGGCATCGGCTTTGCCGTCCAAGACAACACGACACCGTACGCGACCATGCTCGCGCTCGCGTTGCTCTGCGGATTCGGCGGCGGCAACTTCAGTTCGAGCATGGCGAACATCAGCTTCTTCTTTCCGAAAGAGCGCAAGGGCTCGGCGTTGGGCGTCAATGCAGGGCTCGGCAATCTCGGCGTGTCGGTCGTCCAGTTCTTGAGCCCGCTCGTCGTCACGGCGGGTGTGCTGGGCATATTCGGCGGCGCGCCGCAAACGATCGTGAAGTCTGGGCATACGGCGCAAGTATGGATGCAAAACGCGGCGTTCATCTGGGTGCCGTGGATTGCGGTCGCCACGCTGGCAGCTTGGTTCGGCATGAGCGACATCGCCGAGGCGAAAGCCTCGTTCGCCGCCCAAGCCGCCATCTTCCGGCGCAAGCACAATTGGCTCATGTGTCTGCTTTACCTCGGCACGTTCGGATCGTTCATCGGATATGCCGCCGGCTTTCCTCTGCTCATCAAGAACGAATTTCCGACGATCAACCCGCTCGCCTATGCCTGGCTCGGGCCGCTGATCGGGGCCATCGTGCGTCCGTTCGGCGGGTGGCTGGCCGATAAGCTCGGCGGCGCGCGCGTCACCATGTGGAACTTCATCGTCATGGCGCTGGCCGTCTGCGGCGTACTGTTCTTCCTTCCCTCGGGGCCTTCGGGCGGCAGCTTCGGCGGATTCTTCGTGAGTTTCCTCGTGCTGTTCTTCACGACCGGCATCGGCAACGGCTCGACGTTCCGCATGATTCCCGTGATCTTCCTCGCCGTGAACCTGCAGGGGGTGAATGCGGCCGACCGCGAGGCCGTCGACCGTGCGACCAAGCAGGGCAATACGGAAGCGGCGGCGACGCTCGGCTTCACGGCGGCCATGGCCGCGTATGGCGGCTTCTTCATTCCGAAGAGCTACGGCTCCTCGATTGCCCTGACGGGCGGTCCCGAAGCGGCGCTGTATGTCTTCGTTGCCTTCTACGTAATTTGTATCGCGGTGACTTGGTGGCACTACGCGCGCCGTCGAGCACCGATGCCTTGCTGATTTCGGAGCATCCATGAGTCACTTTCTCGATCGACTGATCCACTTTGCGCTGCCGTCCGAGCGCTTTTCGGAAGGGCACGGCGTAACCACGGGCGAAGACCGCAAGTGGGAGGATGCCTATCGCAATCGCTGGTCGCACGACAAGATCGTGCGCAGCACGCACGGCGTGAACTGCACGGGCTCTTGCTCGTGGAAGATCTACGTGAAGGGCGGCATCGTCACGTGGGAAACGCAGCAGACCGACTACCCGCGCACGCGCTGGGACATGCCGAATCACGAGCCGCGCGGCTGCGCGCGCGGCGCTTCCTACTCGTGGTACTTGTATAGCGCCAACCGCGTGAAATACCCCATGGTGCGCGCTCGTCTGCTCAAACGCTGGCGTGCGGCGCTTGCCGTTCATGGCGATCCCGTCGACGCTTGGGCGTCGATCGTCGAAAGCGACGATGCCCGGCGCGACTACCAGCAAGCGCGCGGCATGGGCGGTTTCGTCCGCAGTTCGTGGGAAGAAATCAACCGGCTCGTCGCGGCGGCGAACGTCTACACGATCAAACGGCACGGGCCGGACCGCATCATCGGCTTCTCGCCGATTCCCGCCATGAGCATGGTCAGCTATGCGGCCGGCAGCCGTTACCTGAGCCTCATCGGCGGCGTTTGCATGAGCTTTTACGATTGGTATTGCGACCTCCCGCCCGCGAGTCCTCAAGTGTGGGGCGAGCAAACGGACGTGCCCGAATCTGCCGATTGGTACAACTCGACGTTCATCATCGCGTGGGGCAGCAACGTGCCTCAGACACGCACGCCCGATGCCCACTTCTTCACCGAGGTGCGCTACAAGGGCGCGAAAACCGTCGCCATCACGCCCGATTACAGCGAAGTCGCCAAGCTCGCCGATCTCTGGCTGCACCCCAAACAAGGCACCGATGCCGCCCTCGCAATGGCGATGGGCCATGTGGTGCTGACGGAATTCTTCTTCCGAAAGCGCAGCGCGTACTTCGACGACTACGTGCGCCGCTATACCGACATGCCGCTGCTCGTGATGCTCAAGCGTCACACGCTTCCCGACGGCCGCACGACGCTTGTGCCCGACCGGTACCTGCGCGCGAGCGACTTCGACGGCAAGCTCGGCCAGAGCAACAATCCCGAATGGAAGACCGTTGCGTTCGACCGTACCGGCCGCGTAGTGCTGCCGAACGGCTCCATCGGTTTTCGCTGGGGCGCCGAAGGGCGGGACGACGAAGGTAAATGGAATCTGGAAGAAAGGGATGCACAGAGCGGAGAACACGCCAGCCTGAAGCTCTCGGTGCTCGAAGACACGCCGCAGCCTCACGAGATCGTGGATGTCGCCTTTCCTTACTTCGGCGGCGTGCACAACCCGCACTTCCCGTCGAACGAGCAAAGCGGACGCGTCAGTGTGGCGCGTGTGCCGGCGGTTCGCGTCGGGCTGGCGAATGCGAACGAGGACGGCGCCCATGAAGCGTACGTGGCCACCGTGTTCGACCTGCAAGCGGCGCAGTACGGGGTCGACCGCGGGCTCGGCAGCGGCGCCGCGAGCTACGACGAGGACGCCGCCTACACGCCTGCGTGGGCCGAATCGATCACCGGCGTATCGCGATCGCAGATCGTCGCGCTGGCGCGGCAGTTCGCCGACAACGCCGACAAGACGCACGGCAAATCGATGGTGATCATCGGCGCGGCGATGAACCATTGGTATCACGCCGATATGAATTACCGCGGCGTCATCAACCTGTTGATGATGTGCGGCTGTATCGGCCGTAGCGGGGGCGGTTGGGCGCACTATGTCGGCCAGGAAAAGCTGCGTCCCCAGACCGGTTGGACGGCGCTCGCATTCGCGCTCGACTGGGTGAGGCCGCCGCGTCAGACGAACAGCACGAGCTTCTTTTACGCGCATACCGACCAGTGGCGCTACGAAAAGCTGAGCCCCGACGAAATCGTCTCGCCGCTCGCCGACACCTCGCGCTACGGCGCGAGCATGATCGACTACAACGTGCGGGCCGAGCGCATGGGCTGGCTGCCGAGCGCGCCGCAGTTGAAGACGAACCCGTTGCATCTAGCGGCGATGGCGCAAGCGGCCGGACAAGACGTGCGCGAGTTCGTGGCCGAAGGCTTGACGGACGGCAGCTTGCAGATGAGCTGCGAAGACCCCGATGCGCCGGAGAACTGGCCGCGCAACATGTTCGTCTGGCGGTCGAATTTGCTGGGCTCGTCGGGCAAGGGGCACGAGTATTTCTGCAAGCACTTGCTCGGCACGAGCAACGGGGTGCAAGGCAAGGATCTCGGGCCGAGCGATGCGAAGCCGCAAGAGGTCAACTGGCATGAGCAAGCGCCGGAAGGCAAGCTCGATCTGCTCGTCACGCTCGATTTCCGCATGAGCACGACGTGCCTGTACTCCGACATCGTTCTGCCGACCGCCAGTTGGTACGAGAAGAACGATCTCAACACGAGCGACATGCATCCGTTCATTCACCCGCTCTCCGCAGCCGTGGACCCGGTTTGGCAATCGCGCTCCGATTGGGAAATCTACAAGGGATTCGCCAAGGCGTTCAGCGAAGTTTGCGCCGGCCACTTGGGTCAAGAGCAGGACGTCGTCATGACGCCGCTCATGCACGACACGCCGGCAGAGCTCGCGCAACCGTTCGACGTCAAAGAATGGCACAAGGGCGAGTGCCCGGCGGTGCCCGGCAAGACGGCGCCGCAGGTGAGCGTCGTCGAACGCGACTATCCGAACCTGTACAAGCGTTTCACCGCACTCGGCCCGTTGATGACGAAGATCGGCAACGGCGGCAAGGGTATCGCGTGGCAGACGCAGGCCGAAGTCAAGCAACTGGGCGAACTGAACGGGGTGACGCAGGAACCGGGTGTGACGCAAGGTTTGCCTCGTATCGTGACCGACATCGACGCGTGCGAAGTCATTTTGCAGCTCGCGCCGGAGACGAACGGGCATGTGGCCGTCAAGGCATGGGAAGCCTTGTCCAAGGCTACGGGGCGCGATCACTCGCATCTGGCCGTGCCGCGCGAGGACGAAAAGATCCGCTACCGCGACGTGCAGGCGCAGCCGCGCAAGATCATCAGCTCCCCCACGTGGAGCGGCATCGAAAGCGAAACGGTCAGTTACAACGCGGGCTATACCAACGTCTATGAATTGATCCCATGGCGCACGCTGACCGGGCGTCAGCAGTTCTATCAGGATCACCCGTGGATGATTGCGTTCGGCGAGGGTTTCTCGAGCTACCGTCCGCCCGTCGACTTGAAGGCGACGGACCTCATGAACGGGATCAAGCCGAACGGGAATGCGGAGATCGTGCTGAACTTCATTACGCCACACCAAAAGTGGGGCATTCACAGCACGTACAGCGACAACTTGCTGATGCTTACGCTGAACCGTGGCGGCCCGGTCGTGTGGCTCAGCGAGGACGACGCGCGCCGCGCCGGCATCGAGGACAACGATTGGATCGAGCTCTTCAACGTCAATGGCGCGATCGCGGCGCGGGCCGTGGTGAGCCAGCGCGTGAACCCGGGCATGGTGCTCATGTATCACGCGCAGGAGAAGATCATCAACACACCGGGCTCGGAGATCACGGGCGTGCGCGGCGGCATTCACAACTCGGTCACGCGCATCGTGCTCAAGCCCACCCACATGATCGGCGGCTACGCGCAGCTCAGCTATGGCTTCAACTATTACGGAACGATCGGCACGAATCGCGACGAGTTCGTGGTCGTGCGCAAGATGCGGCGCGTCGATTGGCTCGACGAGCCCGCTGCTGCGGTGAGCGCGGCGCAAACGCAAGGAGTGGAAAAATGAAAGTGCGCGCCCAAATCGGCATGGTGCTGAACCTCGACAAGTGCATCGGATGCCACACGTGCAGCGTAACGTGCAAGAACGTCTGGACCAATCGTCCCGGCGTCGAGTACGCGTGGTTCAACAACGTCGAGACGAAGCCTGGAGTCGGCTACCCGAAGCAATGGGAAAACCAGGAGAAGTGGAACGGCGGCTGGGTGCGTAGGAAGGACGGCTCGATCGAACCGCGCCAAGGCGGCAAGCTCAAGGTGCTTTCGCGCATCTTCGCGAATCCGAATTTGCCGCAGATCGACGACTATTACGAGCCCTATACATTCGATTACGAGCATCTTCAAAGCGCCCCGGAAATGAAGGCCGCACCCACGGCGAAGCCGCGCAGCCTCATCACCGGCCAGCCGATGGAGAAGATCACCGGCGGGCCCAATTGGGAGGAAATCCTCGGCGGCGAGTTTTCGAAGCGAAGCCAGGATGCGAACTTCGAGGCGATCCAAAAGGACATTTACGGACAGTTCGAAAACACGTTCATGATGTACTTGCCTCGGTTGTGCGAGCACTGCCTGAACCCGGCCTGCGTCGCGTCGTGCCCGTCGGGCTCGATCTACAAGCGCGAGGAAGACGGCATCGTGCTGATCGATCAAGACAAGTGCCGCGGCTGGCGCATGTGCGTGAGCGGATGCCCGTACAAGAAGATCTATTACAACTGGAAGACGGGCAAGGCCGAGAAGTGCATTTTCTGCTATCCGCGTATCGAAGCGGGGCAGCCGACCGTCTGTTCGGAAACCTGCGTGGGGCGCATTCGTTATCTCGGCGTGCTGCTGTACGACGCCGACCGCATCGAAGCGGCGGCGAGCGTCGAAAACGAGAAGGACTTGTACAAGGCGCAGCTCGACGTCTTTCTCGATCCGCACGACCCGGTCGTCATCGAGGCCGCGCGACGCGACGGCGTGCCGGAGAACTGGCTGGAGGCGGCGCGCAATAGCCCGGTCTACCGGATGGCCGTCGAGTGGCAGGTGGCGTTGCCGCTGCACCCGGAGTACCGCACGATGCCGATGGTCTGGTACGTGCCGCCGCTGTCGCCGATCACGGGCGCGGCGCAGGCTGGCCACATCGGCGCGAACGGCGCGATTCCCGATGTGAACCAATTGCGGATTCCGGTCCAGTACCTGGCGAACCTTCTGACGGCCGGCGACGAAGGCCCCGTCGTTCGTGCGCTCGAACGGATGCTCGCGATGCGCGCCTATCAGCGTGCGAAGCATGTGGACGGCGTGACCGACGACGCCGTGCTGCGTCAGGTCGGACTGAGCGTGGAGACCATGGAGCACATGTACCGCGTCATGGCGATCGCCAACTACGAAGACCGGTTCGTGATACCCACCTCGCACCGCGAGTATGCGGAGAACGCGTTCGATATGCGCGGCGGCTGCGGATTCAGTTTCGGCAACGGCTGCAATCATGGCGACGAGCCTAGCCTCTTCGGCGGGGAAGGCAAGCGCACGATTCCCATCAAGGTGGAGGACTGATCATGGCCCGATACGACGAAAACCAACGAGAGGCGGCGTTCTCTTTGATGCTGCGTGCGCTGGGGTATCTACTGCGCTATCCCGACGCCGAGTGGCGTGTTCATCTCGCGGATGTGCGCGATGCGCTGCATGGATCGCGAGTGCTGGCGCCGGTGCGTCAACGGGAAATCGAGGCGTTGGCGCAGTCGCTGGCGCAAGAGGACGAACTCGATGCGCAAGCGGCATATGTCGAGCTCTTCGATCGCGGCCGAGGGACGGCGCTGCACCTGTTCGAGCATGTGCACGGCGATTCCCGCGAGCGCGGTCCGGCCATGCTCGACTTGATCGCAACCTACGAGCAAGCGGGGCTTGCGCTGCGCGACGGCGAACTGCCCGATCATTTGACGGTGCTGCTCGAGTACGCGTCGACGCAGCCGCGCGAGGCGGCCGTTTCGCTGCTCGGCGAAGTCGCGCATATCTTGCAGCGTATCCACGGCGCCGTCGAAAAGCGGGGCAGCGCGTATGCCGGCGTCATCGGCGCGTTGCTGGATCTCGCCGGCGCGAGCACGGCCGCCGACGGGCAGGCGATCGAGCCCGAACTCGATCTCGACGAAGCCTGGCAAGAGCCTTCGGCGTTCGACGGTTGCGGTAATGCAGGGCAGCAAGCGGCCGGTCAGCCGCAGCCGGTCCATGTCGTGCGCCGCGCGCAGGCTGCCGATTCACATGCAGCGCAAGGAGTAGGGGCATGAGCACTTCTCTCGATACGTTCTTTTTTTCGGTCTATCCGTACATTTGTCTCACGGTCTTCTTGCTGGGCAGTTTGGCAAGATTCGAGCGCGCGCAGTACACGTGGAAAAGCGACTCGTCGCAACTGCTGCGCCGTGCGCAATTGCGCTGGGGCAGCAACTTGTTCCACATCGGCGTGTTGTTCTTGCTGTTCGGGCATACGGTGGGGCTGTTGACGCCGCATGCGCTGTACTCGGTGTTCATCACTCCGTCGCAGAAGCAGATGCTGGCGATCGTTTCGGGCGGGACCGCGGGGACCCTTTGCTTCATCGGACTGACGATGCTGCTTCATCGCCGTCTGTTCGACCCGCGCATTCGCAAGACCAGCCGCCCGACCGACCTCGCGATTCTGATCGTGCTGTGGGTTCAGCTCTGCCTGGGCCTCCTGACGCTGCCGTTCTCGTATGCCCAGCGCGCCGATGCGCACGAAATGCTCGTGCTGGCGGATTGGGCGCAGCGGATCGTCACGCTTCGGCCCGATGCGAGCGCCATGGCGTCGGTGCTTTGGCCCTTCAAGTTACATGTGATCCTCGGCATGACGGTCTTTCTGTTGTTTCCGTTCACGCGCCTCGTGCATATTTGGAGCGGCTTCGGTACGCTTACTTATGCGCTGCGCCCGTATCAGCTCGTGCGCTCGCGCCGCTTCGGCGCCGCGGCACGGCGAAACGGCGTAGGCCGCGGCGTGTAAGGATGCTGCGGCGCGCAGCCCGGGTCGGCGCCGAATCTGCGGCGTCGACCCGTTCGCCACTGTCGAACGGAGAAGCATGATGGATGCCACGCGAACCCAGCAACCGCCGGCCGCGACGGCCAGCGATGTCCTCGGTATCGTCGGCCCGCTCGAGGACGAAGTCATCGCCCAAATCGTCGGTGTCGGCGCAACGAGCGCGGAAGTGCTCGACGCTTATACGCGCTATCGGTCGGATCAATTACAAGAGAAGCGGCTCGACTATGAGCTGCATGGGAAGGCCGCGCAGGTCTTCGATATTCTGCAGGCGGAAGAGCGCGACGACGAGCGATGAAGGCTCGGCCCGAGGGACGGGGAAGGCGGCGGAGCGACAGCGGTGCCGATATCGGTGATAGATGCGGGTTCTTGAAAGTGTCGAGGAGCGATCCAGACTTCGTCGAGGCGCATCTCGATGTGCCTTGGCGCCGCATGCGGGGCATGCGTAACCGTACATCCTAGTCACGAAATCGGCCATTTCAAGGCTGACGACCCTTCGCGTCCCCCGTTTCACGAACGGCCAGCAATTCCCGCAAGAGACATGCATAATCGCCGCGGTCGCGTTCCGAATCGTCGTCGTCTCGTTCCGACGTTCGTAGCATCTCCCGCAAGCAGGCATGCGCCACGGGTGCAATCAATAGGGAGGGCGATCGTGCGGCGATACCGTCGCGCAACGTCCCATCGCGCACGCCTTTTTCGATCAGCGTGCGAAGCGACACCACGACGGTTCGTTCCATGTAGCACTGCCATTGCTCGACGACGTCGGGCACGCGTGCGCTTTCGGCCACCAACAGGCGAAGCATCGCCGCAACAGGGGCGCTGATTGCCCACGTGTAGAGGCGATCAGCGAGCAAGTCGACGATCTTCTCGGCAGTGATCGCGCCGCGAAGCAGCTTGGGATCGTCGATCTCGAGCGGTTTCAGCGAGCGGTTGAGCAGCGCGCCGAAGATCTCGTCTTTGCTCTCGAAATGCGCGTAAATGCCGCCTTTCGATAGGCCCGCCAGGGTGGCGATGTCATCGATCCGCGTCTGCGGAAAGCCATGCGTGGAAAACGCCTCGTACGCCGCATCGAGAATTTGACCGATCCGGATATCGGGCGGCAAACGACGGCGCGAAACGCATGTCGAGGTGGATAAGGTGCTGATGGCATTCATTACGCGTGGGGTCGGGGGCGTACCGAAACGCCCCGCCGGCAATGTGTCGAAGAAGCGATCGATAGTAACGACCGTGGGGTCGTTCCACGCTTGACGTGGATCAAGACGATGCAAGGGTTTCCTCGGATATAAAGGGTGGGTACGCTGCGCGACTCGGCCTGGCCAAAACAAGGTGGCCACCGATGTCGAGGCCGATCTCACGCAACCCGGTCATCGATCTCATGGGCGATTCCGTCGCTTTCGGGCAAGACAAAACCGCGCATCGGTATCGCGGCGGCATGTCGTCGCACGCCTCGAGCGATCGCCCCGGACGACGGCTGAGGTCGGTCGCGGTGTCTTCGCTTGCATTCGCACTGACCGGTTGCCTGTCGCTCGCGCCTCACTATTCGCGACCATCAATGCCGGTGCCCGAGCGGTATCCGGTGGTCACGGCGTCCGATCGGCCGTTGCAAACGGCTTTGCAAGCGGAAAGCACGGCAAGCGGCGCGAGCCGGCCGCTTTCAATGCCCACCGCGGCCGAGCCGCCCGATTGGCGCGAATACTTTCTCGATTCGCGGCTGCGCGAATTGATCGCCGAAGCGCTCCGAAACAACCGCGATTTACGCGTCGCGACCGCACGCATCGCGCAGGCGAGTGCGGTGCTCGGCATTCGCCGCGCCGCCCAGCTTCCGTCGATCGACGCAACTGCTTCGGCCGCAAGGTTCCGGTTGCCGGGCGGGCTGCTGAGCCCTCAGCCGATCGTGGGCAACCTGTACAGCGCCGGCTTACTGCAAAGCAGTTGGGAACTCGACCTATGGGGCCGCGTGCGCGATACGAAGGCTGCCGCGCTCGAAGATCTGCTGGCTAGCGAATCGACGAAGCAGGCCGTGGCGCTGAGTCTCATCGGCCATGTCGCCGACACGTACTTCGGGATCTGCGAGCTAGACGAGCGCATCGCGTTCACGCGCGAAACGGTGGCCAGCCGCGAGACGTCGTTGCACATCTTTCGGCGTCGCTACGAAGTGGGCTCGACGTCGAAGCTCGATCTCGAACAGTCCGAGATATTGCTCGAACAGGCGCGCATGCTTGCGGCGCAACTCGAGCAGGCCCGGGCCGCGCAAGCTCACGCGCTGGATGTGCTCGTCGGCGCGCCCGTGCAACTGAACGTGCGAGGCCGGCCGCTCGACGACGCCGCCGTCATGCCGGCGCTCGAAGCGGGGCTGCCTTCGGCGTTGCTGGAGAGGCGGCCGGATATCGTCGCCGCCGAACGTCGGCTATTGGCGATGAATGCGAACATCGGCGCGGCTCGCGCCGCCTTCTTCCCGCGCATTGCGTTGACGAGTTCGATTGGAACGGGCAGCAGCGAACTCGGCAAGCTCTTCTCTTCAGGCACGTCGTCCTGGACGTTCATTCCCAGTCTCGCGCTGCCGATCTTCGACGCGGGACTGAACCGCTCGAACCTCGCGCTTGCGAAGGCCCGGCGGGACGAGGCTCTCGCGCAATACGACGCCGCGATACAAAGTGCGTTTCGCGATGTCGCCGATGCATTGGCCGCTCGTGCGTGGTTGACGGAGCAAGTCGCGACGGCGCGCGCGATGCTCGACGCGCAAACGGAACGCGCTCGTCTTGCCCGCCTGCGTTACGACGACGGCGCCGCTCCGTTCATCGAAGTGCTCGATGCGCAGCGCGATTTGCTGAGCGCCGAACAGCAACTGGTGCAGACGCGGCGCGCGCTCCTTTCCAGCCGCGTCGCGCTGTACACCGCACTCGGCGGGGCCACGCCGAGCGAGACGACACCATGAAAATCACGACCCCATCCGCGATGATCGCGCTTGCCGTCGCTGCGGCAGTTGCCGTGGGCGGCGGTTATGCGTGGCTGCGCTCGAGAGACACCGGCCCCGGCGAAGGCTTCGCGACCGGCAACGGCCGCATCGAAGCGACGGAGATCGACGTCGCGACCAAAATGCCCGGCCGCGTCGATGCGCTGTTCGTCGACGAAGGCGACTTCGTCAAGGCGGGACAGGCGCTCGCAAAGATGGAAGTGCAGGCGTTGACCGCGCAGCTCGACGAAGCCCAGGCGCGGGAGCAGCAGGCGATCAACACGGTATCGAGCGTCGCCGCGCAAGTTGCGCAGCGCGAAAGCGACAAGGTGGCGGCGCAGGCCGTCGTCATGCAGCGCAAAAGCGAGCTCGACGCCGCCGCGCGGCGTCTCGAACGATCCGAGACGCTTTCGCGCGAGGGCGCTTCGTCCATGCAGGAGCGCGACGACGATCGCGCGCGCGTGCGCGCGATGCAGGCAACGGTGCAGGCGGCGGTTGCGCAGGTAGCGGCCGCGCAGGCGGCGATAGAGGCGACGCGAGCCCAACTCGTCGCGGCGCGTTCGACCGTGGCCGCGGCGAAGGCGACGGTGGTACGCGTGCAGTCGGAGATCGACGACAGCCGGCTGATCGCGCCGCGCGACGGCCGCGTTCAATACCGTGTGGCGCAGGCCGGCGAGGTGCTTCCCGCCGGCGGCAAAGTTCTCAATCTCGTCGATCTATCGGACGTCTACATGACGTTCTTCTTGCCCGAAACGGTGGCGGGGAAGGTCGCGATGGGCGCGCAAGTGCGCCTCGTGCTCGACGCGGCGCCGCAGTATGTGATCCCGGCGACGGTCTCGTTCGTGGCGAGCACCGCGCAGTTCACGCCGAAGACGGTCGAAACGCAAAGCGAGCGGCAAAAGCTGATGTTTCGCGTCAAGGCCCGCATCAGCCGCGAGTTGCTGCTCAAACATCTGACGATCGTCAAAACCGGGGTGCCGGGCGTCGCTTGGGTCAAGGTCGATCCAACGGCGCAATGGCCGAGCCGGCTCGCCGTGAAGGTCCCGCAGTGAACACTGTCGTGCACGAAGCGGATACGTCCGCGCTCGAGCCCCTGCCGGCAGGCGAGACGGCCGCCGTGAGCTTGCGCAACGTCGGCTTGCGCTACGGCAAGACGACCGCCCTCGACGACGTGACGATCGATCTGCCCGCGGGCAGGGTCGTCGGATTGATCGGGCCGGACGGCGTCGGCAAGTCGAGCCTGCTGGCGCTTGCGTCCGGCGCACGCGCCATTCAAGCCGGGACCGTGCACGTGCTAGGCGCCGATATGAGGTCTGCGAGCGAGCGCAGCGCGGTATGCCCGCGCATCGCGTACATGCCGCAAGGCTTGGGGAAGAACCTCTACGCGACGTTGTCGGTGGAAGAAAACCTGCAGTTCTTTGCGCGGCTGTTCGGTCACGATGCGCGAGAGCGCCGCCGCCGTATCGACGCGCTCACTGGCAGCACGGGGCTTTATCCGTTTCTGTCTCGCCCGGCGGGCAAGCTCTCGGGCGGTATGAAGCAGAAGCTAGGCCTATGTTGCGCATTGATTCACGACCCGGACCTCTTGATTCTCGACGAGCCCACGACAGGCGTCGACCCGCTCGCCCGCGCGCAGTTTTGGAGCCTGATCGCGGCATTACGCGCTGCGCGCCCGTCGATGACGGTCGTCGTCGCGACCGCGTACATGGAAGAGGCGCAGCGGTTCGACTGGCTGCTCGCCATGAACGCCGGACGCGTGCTCGCCGCGGGCACGCCGCAAGCGCTGCTTGCTCGAACGTCGACGGCCACGCTGGAGGCGGCATTCATCGCATTACTGCCCGAAGCGAGCAGGCGCGAGTACCAGCCTGTAATCGTCGAGCCGTGGGCCGGCGAAGAACGAGAAGCTCCTGCGATCGAGGCGGAAGGTTTGACGATGCGCTTCGGCGATTTCGTGGCGGTCGATCATGTGAGTTTTCGCATTCGCCGCGGCGAGATATTCGGCTTTCTCGGCTCCAACGGTTGCGGCAAATCGACGACCATGAAGATGCTGACGGGGCTGCTCAGCGCGAGCGAAGGGAGGGCGATGCTGTTCGGCCGGGACGTCGATCCGAAAGACGTCGATACGCGCCGCCGCGTGGGCTACATGTCGCAGGCGTTCTCTCTGTACAGCGAGTTGACCGTTCGGCAAAACTTGGTCTTGCATGCGCGGCTATTTCAAGTCGAGCAAGCTCAGATCGAGCGCCGCTTGCAGGAGATGACCGAGCGCTTCGGTTTGAGCGGCGTGTTGGACGTGCTGCCGGATCGATTGCCGCTCGGGATGCGGCAGCGCTTGTCGCTGGCCGTGGCGATGGTGCATAAGCCCGAGATGCTGATCCTCGATGAGCCGACTTCGGGTGTCGATCCCGTCGCGCGCGATCAGTTCTGGCGGTTGATGATCGATCTCGCACGCCGCGACCGCGTGACGATTTTTATTTCGACGCACTTCATGAACGAAGCGGCGCGTTGCGACCGCATTTCTCTGATGCACGCAGGCTGCGTGCTCGCGAGCGGCGCACCCGCGGAGCTCATGCGTGCCCGCGGCGCGAGCACGCTCGAACAGGCCTTCGTCGGCTACTTGATCGACGCCGGCGGGCAGAGCGAGACGGTCGCGCCACCCGAGCGCGAAGCCGCACCTGCGCAGACCGCACGCACGGCGCAGCATGCTTTCAGCGCATCGCGTGCGCTGACCTACATTTGGCGGGAAGTGCTCGAATTGCGGCGAGACCCGGTGCGCGCGGCGCTGGCGCTCGTAGGCTCGCTCGTGCTCATGTGCGTCATCGCGCTCGGCATCAGTCTCGACGTCGAAAATCTGACATTTGCCGTGCTCGACCGCGATCAGACGGAGCTCAGCCACGATTACGCGCTCAACATTTCCGGTTCGCGCTATTTCATCGAGCGCGCGCCGATCGTCGATTACGACGACCTCGACGGGCGGATGCGGGCGGGCAAGCTGTCGCTCGCGATCGAGATCCCGGCTGGCTTCGGACGCGATTTGACGCGCGCTCGGCCCGTGCAAATCGGCGTTTGGATCGACGGCGCGATGCCTTTTCGCGCCGAGACGATTCGCGGCTACGTGCTCGGCATGCACGAGCAGTGGCTGCGCGATCAGATGCTGCATCGGCTCGGCGGAAAGGCTAGCCAGGCCGTGACGATCGAGACGCGGTTTCGCTACAACCCGGACGTGAAAAGCCTGCCCGCGATGGTGCCGGCCGTGATCCCGCTGTTGCTTCTGATGTTGCCTGCCATGTTGACCGCGCTGGCGGTCGTGCGCGAGCGCGAACTCGGTTCGATCGTCAACCTCTACGTTACGCCGGTGACGCGCACCGAATTCCTGCTGGGCAAGCAAGCCCCGTATGTCGTGCTCGCCATGCTGAACTTCGTATTGATGGCGCTGCTGGCGCGCTTCGCATTCGGGGTGCCAGTCAAAGGGAGCATCCCGACGCTGTTGGCTGGGGTGCTGTTGTTCAGCATCGTTTCGACCGGGTTCGGCTTGCTCGCTTCGACGTTTACGCGCAGTCAAATTGCCGCGCTGTTCTTCACGTTGATCGGCACGCTGATTCCGGCCGTCGAGTTTTGCGGCCTCATCAATCCAATTTCGTCGATGGAAGGCGCGGGACATTGGATCGGTGAAGTCTATCCAGCCACCTATATGTTCGCGATCAGCCGCGGCGTGTTCAACAAGGCGCTCGGATTCGGCGATCTGCGGGCCCACTTCTTGCCGCTCGCGGCCGCGATTCCGGTCATGCTCGGCGCCACCGTCGCGCTGCTGCGCAAGCAGGAGAGATGAATGCGTAGGCTCTCGACGATCTACCGCTTAGGTGTCAAAGAGCTCTGGAGCCTGGCGCGCGACCCGACGATGCTCGTGTTGATCGTCTATACGTTCACGCTGTCGATCTACGCGGCGGCGACGGCGCAGCCCGAGACCCTTCACATGGCGCCGATTGCGATCGTAGACGAAGACGGTTCACCGCTCGCGCAACGTATCGTGTCCGCCTTCTTTCCCCCGCAATTCATGCCACCGATGCGCGTCGGCCCGGCCGAGGTCGATCACGGTCTCGATCTCGGCCGCTTCACGTTCGCGCTCGATATTCCGCCGAATTTTCAGCGAGACGTGATTGCCGGCCGGCCGGCGCGGATTCAACTGAACGTCGATGCGACGCGAATGAGCCAGGCCTTCACCGGCAGCGGCTATGTGCAGCGAATCGTCGACAGTGAAATCACCGAGTTTCGCGAGCGTCATCGCGGCAGCGCTGCGCCCCCGGTCGATCTCGCGCTGCATACGCGGTTCAACCCGAATCTCGAGCGTGCATGGTTCGGCGCATTGACCGAGATCATCAACAATGTGACGATCCTCTCGATCATTTTGACGGGTGCGGCGCTCATTCGCGAACGCGAACATGGGACGGTCGAGCATCTGCTCGTCATGCCCGTCACGCCGTTGGAAATCATGGTCGCAAAGATATGGTCGATGGGGCTCGTCGTGCTGACCGCGGCATTCTTGTCGCTGACGTTCGTGGTGCGCGGCGCACTGCAGGTGCCGATTCATGGATCGGTGCCGCTGTTCATGCTCGGGGCGGCGCTGCACTTGTTCGCCACGACGTCGATGGGAATTTTTCTGGCCACGCTCGCGCGCAGCATGCCGCAATTCGGCATGCTGATCGTGCTCGTGCTGATCCCGCTCGAACTGCTTTCGGGAGGCGTCACGCCGCGCGAGAGTATGCCCGTGCTCGTGCAGGACGTCATGTTTGCGGCGCCGACGACGCACTTCGTCGAGCTCGGGCAGGCGATTCTCTATCGCGGCGCAGGCCTCGATGCCGTCTGGGCGCCATTTCTCGCACTGGCCGCGATCGGATCGCTCTTGTTCGTGGGCTCGCTCGCGCGCTTCAGGAAGACGATCGCGTTGATGGCCTGATCCCTTGTGCCGGCGCGGCCGATCGACGCGCGGCGCACGATCGCTTCGTTCGTCGTATGAAGCAAAACCGGCGGCCGGATGTGCCCTAGGACGCAGTCGCGCGCATCGCGCTGTTTTATACGTAAGTGTCGACGCGCGTGGGCGAAGTCTGCGGCGGGATGGCCGCATCGGCGCCTTGGGACGGGAACATAACGGCGGGAGAAATCGAGCATGCGTATCGCGATCGCCTTGGACGACGCCTGGCGCAATCGAGCAGTGGGCAGGGATGGAGATGACGAAGCGGAAGGCGTACGAGCCGCAGCACTCCGATTGGCTCGGCTCGCGCAGGGTAACGAGCTCGTCATCGTCAGGCCGGATCGACATCGACGGTCCTCGGCACGCGCACCCGAATACCGCGGCGAGGCGATCGACGGCTTGGGTCATGACGGGCTTGCGGGCATCGCGGATATGGCGGATGTCGCCGATATGGCCGATATGGCCGATATGGCCGATATGGCCGATATTCGCGGCAACTCGGGCAAGGCCGGGATGACGATCGGGTGCCGGCTGGAAGCAGAGCTACGCCGCTCGCTCGATGGCGTTCGTGCTTGCGAGACGCTTTTCATGTCCGTGGAGGTCGATGTCGACGATCCTGCGTTCGATCATCCGGATACGCCCATCGGCGCCGTGTTTACCGGCGAGCGCGCATTGGCCGCGGCGCGAGCCAACCAATGGCGCATCGCATCGGATGGCGTCGGGTATCGGCGCGTGGTGCCGAGCCCGCGGCCGGTGCGGCTTGTGCCGCGCGAGCCGTTGCGACTATTGCTGGAACAGGGCGCGGTGATCGTCTGCGCGCTGGCTCGCATGCCGGTCATTGCCGCCGACGACGGCGGCTGGCGGTGCGTGGAAGCGGTCGTCGACCATCACGCCGCCGCCGCGCTCGTCGCGCAAGCCGTCGAGGCCGACGCGTTCGTCATCGCCACGCACACCGCGGGGGTCTTCCTCGATGGAGGCACGGCCAATTCGAAGCTGCTGCGCCACGGCCACCCGAGCGCGCTGCGCGAGCTCGAGGCCACGACGGGTGCGATGGGACCTAAGCTGCGGGCCGCTGCGCAGTTCGTCGAGCGCACGGGACGGCGCGCAGCCATCGGCGCGCTGGCCGACGTTGCCGGTCTCGTCGAGGGCACGGCAGGCACCTCGATTTCGTGCGAGCCGCCCGATCCTCGCCGCTTCGCAGGCGGCGCCGTGGCTTACTGATCAGGTCGGCGTCAACACGATTCGCCCGTCGACGTCTCCGGCTTTCAATGCGGCGAAGATCGAATTGATGTTCTCCAGCCGGTCGCGGTGGATGTGCGCCCGCACCTTGCCTTCGGCCGCAAAATCGAGCGATTCCTGAAGGTCGCGCCGTGTGCCGACGATCGAGCCGCGCACCGTGATGCCGTTCAGCACGGTCGAGAAGATCGGCAGCGGGAAATCGCCCGGCGGCAGCCCGTTCAGCGAGATCGTGCCGCCGCGCCGGACCATGCCGAGCGCTTGAGCGAAGGCGGCGCGAGAGACAGCCGTGACGAGGACGCCATGCACGCCGCCGATTTCCTTCTGAATGACGGCTGCGGGATCTTGCGTCGCTGCGTTGACGGTCAGCGCAGCACCGAGCTTGCGGGCGAGATCGAGCTTGGCGTCGGAGATGTCGACAGCCACAACGTGCAGCCCCATCGCGACGGCGTATTGCACAGCTACGTGCCCAAGCCCACCGATGCCTGAGATTGCGATCCATTGTCCCGGACGCGTATCGGTGACGCGAATGCCCTTATAGACGGTCACGCCGGCGCAAAGAATCGGTGCGATCTCGTCGAACGCCACGTTCGCGGGCAGATGGCCGACATAGTTCGGATCGGCCACGACGTATTCGGCGTAGCTGCCGTTGATCGAGTACCCCGTGTTCTGCTGCTCGTGGCAGAGCGTTTCCCACCCTGTCTGGCAGTACTCGCAGTGGCCGCAAGCCGTGTAGAGCCAGGGCACGCCGATACGATCGCCTTCCTTGACGTGCTTGACGCGCGAGCCCACCGCGGCGACGTAGCCGACGCCTTCATGCCCCGGAATGAACGGCAGCGCCGGCTTGACGGGCCAATCGCCGTCGGCTGCGTGCAAATCCGTGTGACAGACGCCCGATGCCTCGATCTTTACGAGGATCCGATCGGGTTCCGGCACCGGGACCGGAACTTCCTCGATGCGCAGCGGTTCGCCGAATGCATGCACCACAGCGGCCTTCATGAATGTCGCCATCGACGGCTCCTATTCGTTTGACGGAAGGACCTAGTATGGGCGTCGCATGCGCGCCGGCGATTGAGGCAAATCAAGGGACGCGGGAGCGTTGAGGCATGCCTATCGTTTCTGCAGTTTGACGACGGTCAGCGCGCCGTTTACTTCTTCGGCCACGAAGTCGATTTTGTCGCCGACGTTCAGTTGCGCCAGCATGGCGGGGTTCGCGGCCTTGAATACCATCGTCATGGCGCCCATGCCGAGGTTCTTCAGCGGCCCGTGCTTGATGGTCAGCTTTCCGGCGGCCGTATCGACCTTCTTCACTTCGCCATGGGACATTTCGTCGTTGGCCGTGGCCGAGTGCTGCGCGCCGCCGCTCATGTCCATCTGCGCCATATCGTCGGCCGCGTAGGCGCCGGTGCAAAGCGCCAGGGCGCCGATCGCGGCAATCGAAACGAGTTTTGCTTTCACGGATTGTTCTCCTATTTCCGGGGTAGGAAGGCAGCCGCGGAGATGCCGGGCCGCCCCAAAAAAAGATAAGCGGATGAAATCACGCGCTCGTGTATTCGTAGGCGACGGTGCCCTTGGGATGCCTGAACCAGCCGGGGTCGCGATAATCGTTGCGGCCCATGCCTTCGCGCACTTTCACGACCGTGAACATGCCGCCCATTTCGATGGGACCGAACGGCCCTGTGCCGGTCATCATCGGCAGCGTGTTGTCGGGCAGCGGCATTTCCATGTTTCCCATTGCGCCGCCCGTGCTGCCCATCGCCATGTAATCGGGAACGAGCTTTTCGATGCGTTCGGCCAGATCCTTTTGCGGCACGCCGATCATGTTCGGCACCTGATGCCCCATCGCATTCATCGTATGGTGCGATTTGTGACAGTGAAACGCCCAATCGCCGGGGCGGTCGGCGGTAAATTCGATCGCGCGCATTTGGCCGACGGCCACATCGACCGTCACTTCCGGCCAGCGCGCCGCAGGCGGAATCCATCCGCCGTCGGTACCGGCGACTTCGAAGTGATAACCGTGCAGATGAATCGGGTGGTTCGTCATCGTCAGGTTGCCGAAACGAATGCGCACGCGATCGCCGGCGCGCACGGGCAGCGAATCGATGCCCGGAAACACGCGCGAGTTGAACGTCCACATGTTGAAATCGGTCATCTCGTTGACGCGCGGCGTATAACTGCCCGGATCGATATCGTACGCGGCCATTAGAAACACGAAGTCCCGATCGACCGGCATGATGCCGCGATCTTTCGGATGAACGATGAACATGCCCATCATTCCCATCGCCATCTGCACCATTTCGTCGGAGTGCGGGTGATACATGAACGTTCCGTGACGCTCGAGCTGGAATTCGTAGACGAAGGTCTTACCCGGCGGGATGTGCGGCTGCGTAAGACCGCCCACCCCGTCCATTCCATTCGGCAGCCGCATACCGTGCCAATGCGCCGTCGTGTGCTCGGGCAGCTTGTTCGTGACGAAGATGCGAACCTTGTCGCCCTCGACCGCCTCGATCGTCGGCCCGGGCGATTGCCCGTTGTAGCCCCAGAGGTTCGCGGTCATGCCGGGCGCCATTTCGCGTACGACGGGCTCCGCGGTCAGATGAAATTCCTTCCAACCGTTTTTCATGCGCCACGGCAACGTCCAGCCGTTCAGCGTCGCGACGGGCGTGTAAGGGCGGCCGTTGGGGGGCGTAAAAGGCGGCTGCATGCCGGGCTTCGCCATCGTCGGCGCTTCGGGCAGCGACGCGGCGCCGGCTTTGCTGACCATCGCCGCACCGAGGAGGGCGGCGCCCGAGCCGCTCAGAAATTGTCGACGGGATACCATGTCACTGACCTTTCGAATGCGGGGGTGAATCGGAGGGAGGGAGCTGACCGCCAAGCGCTTGCTCGAGGTCCGATCGCGCTAGCCAGTAATCGCGCGAGGCGTCGATGTAGCGATTGACCGCCGCCGCCTGCTCGCGCGAATCGGCGAGCAGGTCGAACACGCTGGCGAGCATGCCGTTGTAGCGAAGCAGCAACTCGTCCGAGATCGTCTTGCGCAACGGCACGATTTCGTCGCGATAGAGCGCGGCGACGTCGTAGCTGCTCACATAGGCCAAATACGATCGACGCACTTCGGAGCGCGCATCGATAGCGGTCTGCGCCAGCCGGTTCGCGGCCTGCCGATAGGTCGCTTCGGCGCGAGCGACTTTCACGCTGCCGAAATCGAAAATGGGAATCTCGACGCTGATCTCGTACCCGTGCTCGCGGCCTTTGTCGGTCTCGAAGTTCTCGAGGTAGCCCGCGTCGAGCGCGTTGACGAAACGCGTGGCGCGGCTCAGCCCGAGGGACGCGGCCACCGCCTGTGTCCTCGACTTCTCGGCCTGGATATCGAGGCGGTGCTCCATGGCGAAACGTTCGAGGTCTTTCAGGTCGGGGCGCGATTTCGGAAGATCGGGCAGATGATCGGGCAAGGCGTATCGCGTATCGGCGCCCCACAGGCCCATGGTTCTCGTCAGCGTTTCACGCGCCGTCACGGCTTGGTCGCGCGCTTTGGCGTATTGCGCGATCGATTCGGCGAGAAACACTTGCTCGCGCGCGTCGTCGAGCTTGCTGAAGTGCCCGGCCTGACGCATGCGCAAGGCCAATTGAGCGCCGGCTTCGGCCGAATCCTTGACTTGGCGCGCGTACGCGGCCGATTGTTGAGCGGCCACCGCATCGACGTAGGCGCGGCGCGTTTGCGCCGCCACCTTGAGCATCGCGTCGGCCGTTTCGAGCTTGGTCTCGTCGAAGCGGCGATTTTCGATGTGCGCGGCGAGCGGCAACGTCAAAATACCGAGCACGCTCGCCGTGAAAGTCCGGCCGATCGACAGATCGCCGTTGTCCGCGCGCGTGCGGCTGAAGGTGAAGCCGGGATTAGGCAAGCGTCCCGCTTGTACGCGGTCGGCTTCCGCCAGCCCCAGCTCGGCGTACGACGCCTGCAGGCCGCGATTGTTCATCAGCGCGAGCTGGACGGCGTCGTCCATGCCGAGCGGCTTGGAAAGGAGCTCACGCGTGCGCTCGGCCACGTCGTCGCGATCGGCGTCGGTTCTGATCGCGACGGCGTCTCGGCCAAGCCGAGCCTTCGCCGTCGACGACACCGCGTCGAATCCGCCGTCCTTGGAGAACGGCGTGCAAGCGGACACCAACGTCAGGGCGGCGATGCATGCGGCCGCTCGGGGCAATCCATATCCGCGCATCATTTGGCCATCTCCCCAGGCATGGCGTGATTCGGGCCTCCATGACCGGAAGGCTCGTTGGAGGTGTCGCCATGCTTCATGCCGCTCATGCCCGGCATGTCTTGAACGGTCTGATTCAACCGCTGCCAGCCGGGGCTATCGGCGTCGTTCGCAAAGCGCCGGTATCCGTCCGTCGGCGAAGGTACGGCGACCGGCGGCACAGGTGCGGCCGGATCGCTGGGATCGGGCATCGAGGTCGTGGCGCGCGCAAACGACGGCAATAGTGCCGCCGCGCTCAGCAGCGCCGCAAGGATCGATCTCATGATTGTTCTCGTCGCGAGTCGTTAGGCGAAATCCGGCAGGGATTCGCCGATTGCAATGACCGTCGCGCTCGATCGAGCGCAACGAACGAAACGTTAGACGAGGAAAGGGCGAGGCGGGCGTTCGATGCCGCCGGTCAGGAACGAGACCTCACCGGCGCTAGGAGGAGGGACGACGATCGTGCCGGCAACAGCCGACGCGACGGAAGCGATGGGGCCGGCCGGCAACGCCGCTCCCGAACAAGCGCATACCGTGCAAGCATGGGCATGATCGACATGCGGGCCGCCGAAATGCGCGCTGTGCTCGGCGTGGCCGCCGCTTGCGGCAGACACCAGGGTGTCATGACAGTGCGCCGGCGCCATGCCTGCGGTGCGATGCAGCGCCGATTCGCTCGGCTGACCGGGCAGCGCCGCGTATTTCATCGAAATAGCCGCAAACGCCTGAACCGGCAGGCTCAGCACGAGCAGGACGATGACGAGAAAGCGGCTACGGGGCGACATGGGGCCGCAGTGTAGCACGCAGAAGCGGCGAGCGGCGGCCCCGTCAACGCAGGTGTTTGGCGGGCTGGGCAGTGGAGCGCCGTCCGCCGCGAGCGAGCCGGGCGAGCACTTCCTCGCCGGCCGGCGTTACGCGAATCTCGACGCCGTCGCCGGTGCGCGTGACGCGCTGCACGAGGTCATGTTCGACCAGCGCTTCGATCTCGGGACTTGCGGCGTTTGCCGTTTCGGGCGCGTGAACGATGACGAAGAGCTGGGCGAGTTCGTGCGGCGTCAGCATAGGACATGGCTCCAGTTTCAGGCGCGGCGAGATTCCCATCGACGTGGAAACCTTGCAAAATGCCTTCGGTTCGGTGTCGATGAAGTGTGTCCGAAAGGCGGGCCGCCGGCCATCGGTGTCGCGACCGACATTGCGTCAGCAAACGCTGGCGCGCGGTAGGAATCGTTCGAGTTCTCAGAGGATTGAGAATCGAGGCTGCGTACGACAAAACGTCGCGCGCTCTCGCGCGAGAGTCGTTGGCGGGGCTCGCGAAAACTAAAATGAAATCGATATGAAACGTGCGTCGAAGAATATGAAGAAAATCGACAGCCTCACGGGAGCGTTCACGGGAGCGTTCAGATGATTCGCGTGCTCTTAGCCGACGACCACGCAGTCATGCGCGAGTGCCTCCTGCATATCCTCGAGGCGGCGCAGTCGTTCGTCGTCGCCGGGCAAGCGCACGACGGCGCGTCCACGCTCGCGCTCGTGCAGCGCGCATCGGCCGACGTACTCGTGCTCGACCTCACGATGCCCGCCGGCGGCGGAATCGGCCTGATAGAACGCATTCGTGCCGCCAATGCGCACCTGCGTGTGCTGGTGCTCAGCATGCATACCGAGCCGCACATCATGGAGCGCGCGTTCAAAGCCGGCGCGTCCGGTTATCTGACGAAAGAAAGCGCGGGAGCCGAGCTCGTCGATGCCGTGCGCAAGGTCGCGCAAGGCGAACTGTACGCGGGGCTCGGCGAGGCCGAGCGCCACCCGAAGCGTTTTGCTAGGCTCACAGAGCCTCGCCCGCACGAAGCGCTCACCAACCGCGAGCGCGAGGTGTTGCGGCGCCTTGCCTCAGGGCTGACGAGCCGGCGCATCGCCGATATGCTGGATCTCACGCCTCAGACCGTCAGCACGCATAAAAAGCACATTCTCGAGAAGCTCGCTCTGGACAACGACGCCGCGCTGATTCGATACGCGCTGCGTCATGGGTTGGCGGCTAAAGACGACGAAGACGAAGACGAAGACGAAGACACGTAGCCGCGCCTGCGCGTTAGGTGTTTCCCCGCATTCAAGATTACGGGGACTGACGCCGTAAACCGTGAAGCGCTATCAGCGCCCACTACGTCTCTCGCGACTTCGTCTATGCCATCGACTGGAACCGATCGGGATGCGGCCACCGCTGCTCGCGCGCGCGCCGCTTTCAACGAGCTCTATCTCGTGTCCGGCGCAGCGGCGCAACTAGGCGCTTACGGCCTGCAGGTGCAAGACGTGCAATGGCACGCGCTCGCGCGCGCGTCGCGCCATGCGAGTACGGTGCTCGCGGCGCGCACCGAGGGCGAGAGCGAAGCGATGGCGGCTTTCCGCCGTCTCGCCTTGCTTTGCGACGAGTTGCTCGACCGCCGCGCCATGGGGCATGCCTGTCCCTCCGCGGTTTGGCGCGACCTTGCACGTGCAGGACGAGACGCGTACGAGCAGATCGATCCATGACGAGTACGGCCATCCGCTGATGGCAATCGCTATTCGCGTTCAGCGTTCTCCATTCGCTGCGCGTTGGCGCAGCAACCCGAGCACCGCGTCGCAGAAGGGCGTCGGCACATCGAGACGGCGTCCGAGCTCGGGAAACACGCCGAGGATCGGATCGATCTCCAGCGCGCGTCCCGCTTCCATGTCCTGCAGCATCGAAGTCTTGAACGCCCCCAACTGGCGCGTGACGGCCACGCGGTCGGGGGCCGACATGCCTGTCGACAACCCCAACCGTCGCCCGATCGCATCGGCTTCCTCCATCATCCGCAACACGAGTGCATGCGTGAAGGGATCGTCGAGCAGGCGGTCGGCCGTCGAACCCGTCAGCGCGCTGAGCGGGTTCATATTCATGTTGCCCCAGAGCTTGGCCCAGATGTCGGTGCGGATGTCGCCGGTCGATTCGACGTCGAAGCCGCCCGCCGTCAAGGCATCGGCGAGCGTATGGACGGCCTCGCGGCACTGCGCTTGTGCGGGTCCGACGATGAGCCGGTTGCCGCGCCCGCGCTTGACGATCCCTGGCGCTTCCGTCGACGACGATAAATGCACGACGCAGCCGATCGCGCGGTCGGCGGGCAGCACGGACGACACGCGGCCGCCCGGATCGACCGCTTCGAGCGGCTCCGTGCAGCCGGGCGCGGACAGGCCATGCAAGAACCACCACGGCAGGCCGTTCATTGCGCTGACGATTACCGTCGCGGGCCCGATGAGCGGGCGTAGCGAAGCGGCGACCTCGGGCAAGGCCTGCGCCTTGAGCGCGAGCACGACGACATCTTGTTCGCCTAGCGATGCCGGTTCGTCGCTGGCCTTCACGCGCACGGCGCCGGCCGAGGCATCGTCCGCGACGATGCGGATGCCGTGTTCCTCGATTGCGGCGAGCGTCGCGCCGCGCGCGAGCACCGATACGCGCTGCCCCGCTCGCGCGAGCGCGGCGGCGAGCAGTGCGCCGATGGCGCCGGCGCCGACGATGGCTGTGCGCATGCGCCGGTCGCCGCGCGATTCTTCGATGTGCATGTTTCTACTCCTTGTACGACGGATCGATTTTATCGACCTGGCGCAGTAACGCGTCCAATACGTCTTGCCCCGCGCCATAGGCTGGATCGAACTGCAACGAGTCGCGCGTGCAGCGAGCGGCGACTTCGGGGCCGATCGATCGCGCGGGGCCGAGGGCGGCGCTCGCCAATTGAATTTCGCATGCGCGGTTCAGCGTCCACAGTCTGGCGAATGCTTGCGCGATCGTCGCGCCGAGCGATAAGAGGCCATGGTTACGCAAAATCATGATCCGCTTTTCACCGAGGTTCGCGACGAGCCTAGCCCCTTCGTCCGGGCGCACGGTGATGCCTTCGAAGTCGTGATAGGCGACCATGCCGTCGATCTGAGCCGAATAGAAGTTCGAGTTCTCGAGCCCCCGCTCGGAACACGCGACGGCGAGCCCGGCCGTCGTATGCGTGTGCATGACGCAATGGGCATCGGGTACGGCGCGGTGGATGGCGGCATGGACGACGAAACCGGCTGGATTCACGCGATGGGACGAGGGCCCGACGACGTTGC
Source organism: uncultured Burkholderiaceae bacterium (assembly GCA_966212325.1). Taxonomy (GTDB): domain Bacteria; phylum Pseudomonadota; class Gammaproteobacteria; order Burkholderiales; family Burkholderiaceae; genus Trinickia. The sequence goes on from CBIHRA010000001.1 coordinate 321,889, forward strand.
CGTCGAGGTCGACCTTCACGAGATTGGACGCGGTGACTTCGGCATAGTGCAGGCCGAATGGATTGATGAGGAAGTGCTGTCCGGGACCCGGCAAGCGCAACGTGATGTGGTTGTAGATGAGCTCGGTCCATCCGAGCATCGCGAATACGCGATAGGTGCCTGCCAATTGGACGCGCAGCGCGCGTTCCGTCTCGTTCATGACCGTCTCCTTGAGCGTCTTCGCGCTCGATGCCGCAAGCCAGGATAGTTTAAACTAGTTGCGCACACAACTAATTTTGATCGACAGGTAACGCGGTTGGCGGGGTGCGCGCGGGCCGGGAGAGGGGGGCGCCGATCGACAATGCGCACTCGCATCGCGCTCGGGGGAGTCGAGTCGCAACCGCATCGGCCGGCTGGTCAAGTCAAGGGCCAATGCAATGTTCGACACAACGGCAAACGAATGAGTTAGAATCTCGCGCTTACGCTTTCGATAGCAAGATGCGCGCCGCTCCCGCGACGCCGCGAAAGCGAGCAGGACATCGAAGCGCGCGGCATGCGGCGCTTCGGCGCGAGGATGGCGAAATTGGTAGACGCACCAGGTTTAGGTCCTGACGCCAGCAATGGTGTGCGGGTTCGAGTCCCGCTCCTCGCACCATCTCTTTCTCGGGCGCCTTCTCGGGCTCGAATGCCTGGGGGATGAAAGAATGCCTTGGTTATGGGCGGCGGGCTGTCGAAAAGACAGCCCCTCGACAGCCGGGGCCGCTTTTTCCGTCCGTTCATTCGCCCGTTGCGCCCTTCGCTAGTCTTCCGCTAGCGCGTGAGCAATCACCTTGTCGAGCGCTCGTCCGAACGCTTCCCTCTCGGCGTCGTCCAAACACCCGAATAAATCGGCGTTCCATTTGCGCGCGATGGGCATGACTCTGCGATAAAGCGCGCGCCCTTCGGGCGCCAACGAGATCACCACGACGCGCCCGTCTTCGCTGCTGGCCGCACGCTCGATCAGCCCGCGCTTGATGAGCGCCTCGGCCGCGCGGCTCGCCTGGCTCTTGTCCAGGTTCGCATGCTTGGCCAAGTCCATGATCGAGAACGGACCGAACGAACCGACCACGGCGATGACGCGCGCCTCGGGCAACGTGATCTCGAGTTTCGTTTGATAGCGCTCGCTGATCCCGCGATCCGACAGCTTGTTCAGCAGATGCATACGGTAGGTCAGGAATTGCTCGAGCCCGGCTTTGGCTGCAGCCTTCATACTGTTGTCGATCCTGTCGAAAGAGGGCGGGGAAGAAGCCAGCACGCGGCGATTGTTGCCGTATCCGGCGCGCCGGTCAACGCGCGCTTTCACGTGTTGCGCCGCGCGCCGGCCCGCGCTCATCGAGGCGGCAGTGCGCTCATGCGCCGAACTTCAGCCGCGCGAGTTGCTCGGCCTCGTTCGTCAGCAGCCGCGTCGCATCGCGAATGGCGACGTCGAGCGTGATCGGGCCGGGGGCGGGCGAGAAACATCCGGTGAAATGTTCGCCGAGCCGGCCGAGCGCGCTCGGATCGATGCCGCCCGAAAGCAGCGTAGCCGGTACGCCCGCGGCGCGCGCATGCCGGCAAGCGATGAAAGGGGCTTTGCCGTGCAGTGTTTGCGTATCGGAGCGGCCTTCGCCCGTGATGAGCCAGTCTGCTCCTTCGAGCGCTGAGTCGAGCCCGACCTGCGCCGCGACGACCTCCGCCCCCGGCTCGAACCGGGCGCCGAGCAGATGCAACGCGAAGCCGAGCCCGCCGGCCGCGCCCGCGCCGGGCAGCTCGCGCGCGCGGCGTCCGAGCGCGGCTTCGGCCAGTTCGGCGAAGCGCGCCAGCACGGCGTCGAGCGGCTCGATGCGCAATGCCGTCACGCCTTTTTGCGGGCCGAATACGGCCGTTGCGCCGTGTTCGCCCGTCAGCGGGTTATCGACATCGGACATCGCGACGAACGAGGCTTGCGTCACTCGCGGATCGAGCCCGGAGGCGTCGACGCGCGCAAGCGAGGCGAGCGCGGCCGGCGTCGGCTCGAGTTCGCGCCCGGCCGCATCGTAGAGCTTGACGCCGAGCCCGACGAGCAGCCCCGCACCGCCATCGTTCGTGCTGCTGCCGCCGAGTGCGACGAAGAATCGCCGCGCGCCGGCGTCGAGCAGCAGACGCACGGCTTCCCCCATGCCGCGCGTGTCGCGCGCTTCGACATCGGCGCGCATCGCCACGGGATCGGTAATGCCGACGATTTCTGCCGTCTCTATCACGGCGCTGCCGTCGGGCAGCAGCCCCACGGCGGCCTCGCGCTCGGCTTGCGCCGCGCCGCGCACGTTCAAAACGCGCCGCTCGCCGCCGCGCGCGAGCATCGCGTCGAGCGTGCCTTCGCCGCCGTCGGCCATGGGGCACAGGCGCACCGTTGCTTCGGGCAGCGCGCGTCGCACGCCTTCGGCGATGGCCTGCGCCACCTGCTGCGCGCTGAGTGAGCCTTTGAACGAATCGGGTGCGACGACGACGATGGGCATGCTGCCAGACATGATGTCTCCGTAATGGAAAGGCGCCGCGCGAATCGATCGAGCGCAGCGCTGAATGGGCTGGATGCCTTGGTCGGGGTTTCTCTTCGAATGCGAGCTTATCAGTGTGCGGGGGCGCTTGGATATGCGTGGCTGCATGACAGCCATCGCGCGGCGGGGGCGCCACGCGGTGCGAGCGGTGCGGCAGCGAGAAGGAACCCCGCCGCAGGCACGAGCGGCGCCGTTCGGCAGGGTAGCGACGGGCCGTATCGATGCGCTATGGCGAATCGGGCTCCATCGATCAATAGTTTGCTAGAATAATCGATTCTTCCGATCCAAACCGTGCCGTCGGCGGCAAGCATGACGCAGCCTTGGGCGGTGATTGCGGCACCCTCGGGGCAAGGCGCAACACGTGGGCACGGCGAAGATACCCCGATTCGCTTGAATAATTTAGGACGATTGAAGCCATGGCTAACGTTGTTGAAAACCTCGGCAAGCTCGAACGCCGCGTGACGATTTCCCTGCCGAAGGACAGCGTGCAGAAGGAAATCGATTCGCGTATCCGCCAACTCGCGAAGAACGTCCGCATGCCGGGCTTCCGCCCGGGCAAGGTGCCGCTGAAGATGGTGACGCAGCAGTACGCGGGGCAGGTCGAAGCCGAAGTGCTGAGCGACAAGGTCGGCAAGCAGTTCTTCGACATCAGCCGCGAAGAAAATCTGCGCGTGGCCGGCCAGCCGAGCTTCAGCCCGAAGGACGGCGCAGCCGACGACACGTACGCCTTCGACGCCACGTTCGAGGTGTACCCCGAAGTGAAACTGGGTGACTTGGCGAGCGCCGAAGTCGAGCGCGCGGTCACGCAAATTTCCGAAGCCGAAGTCGATCGCACGCTCGAAATCCTGCGCAAGCAGCGCGTGCACTACCACGCGCGCGGCGAAGCGGGCGAGCACGGCGACGGCGGCGAAGACGTGTCGGCCAAGAGCGGCGATCGCGTCACGGTCGATTTCGTCGGCAAGCTCGAAGGCGTCGCATTCGAAGGCGGCAGCGCCGAGGATTTCGCGTTCGTGCTCGGCGAAGGCCGGATGCTGCCCGAGTTCGAGCAAGCGGCAACGGGCCTGAAGGTCGGTGAAACGCGCGAATTCGACTTGAAGTTCCCTGACGATTACCACGGCAAGGAAGTCGCGGGCAAAACGGCTCAGTTCACGATCACGATGAAGAAGATCGAATGGCCGCACCTTCCCGAAGTCGACGCCGAATTTGCGAAGTCGCTCGGCATCGCCGACGGCGATTTGACTAAGATGCGAGCAGAGATCAAGGACAACCTCGAACGCGAGGCGAAGCGCCGCACGCAATCGCTCGTCAAGAACCAAGTGATGGACGCGCTGCTCAAGGTCGCCGAACTCGAAGTGCCGAAGGCGCTGATCGAGCAAGACCAAGAGCGCCTCGTCGAAATGGCGCGCCAAGACCTTACGCAACGCGGTGTGCCAAACGCAGCGAATGCGCCGATTCCCGCAGAGATGTTCAAGGAGCAGGCCGAGCGTCGCGTCAAGCTGGGCCTCGTGCTGGCCGAGCTCGTGAAGGCGAACGGCCTCGAGGCGAAGCCCGAGCAGATCCGCGCGGAAGTCGAGGAATTCGCTAAGAGCTACGAAGACCCGAAGGAAGTGATCCGCTGGTATTATTCGAACAAGCAGCGCCTGGCCGAAATGGAAGCCTACGTCGTTGAAAGCAACGTCGTGGAATTCGTGCTCGGCAAGGCGAAGGTGACGGACAAGGAAGTCAGCTTCGAAGCATTGGCGAGCGCCTCGGCGCAAGCGTAAGGCATCGCCTCGAACGGCGTGCAGGCTGTCGGAGCGACGGCCGCACGCCGTTTTTTATGTCGGGGGTGATTGCTGCGTCGCAGCGGCGCCCGCAGGCCGTTTTCCTGCCGTTTCAAGACCCATTCCGAACAAGGATCCATTGCATGATCTCTCGCGCTCAACTGTTGGACACGTTGGCCTCCCATGCCCCGCGCGATTTCGAGGCGCAGGCGTTGGGGCTCGTTCCGATCGTCGTCGAAACGAGCGGCCGCGGCGAGCGTTCGTACGATATCTATTCGCGCCTGCTGAAAGAGCGCGTCGTATTCATGGTCGGGGAGGTCAACGACCAGACGGCGAACCTCGTCGTGGCTCAGATGCTGTTCCTAGAGAGTGAGAATCCCGACAAGGACATCAGCCTCTACATCAACAGCCCCGGCGGTTCGGTGTCGGCGGGTATGGCCATCTACGACACGATGCAGTTCATCAAGCCTGACGTGTCCACGCTCTGCATGGGCCTCGCGGCCAGCATGGGCGCGTTTCTGCTCGCGTCGGGCGCCAAAGGCAAGCGCTTTGCATTGCCCAATGCGCGCGTGATGATTCACCAGCCGCTGGGCGGCGCGCGCGGTCAGGCCTCGGATATCGAAATCCAGGCACGCGAAATCCTCTACCTGAAAGAACGGCTCAACAACCTGCTCGCGCACCACACGGGTCAGCCGGTCGACCGTATCGCGCGCGATACCGACCGGGACAACTTCATGTCGGGCGAGGATGCGCAGGCGTACGGGCTCATCGATCAGGTCCTACATAAGCGCCCATGAGACATCGGAGGCGAGCCGGTGGTGCGTGCGCGCGACGGCTCCCTCAAGCGATGTTATAAATGGTCGATAATAGATTCTGGGCGCCGACGGCGGACACGCACATGCGTGTTCCGTTGCGCCGGCCGGCCGATGATCCGACCCTGCATTAGGGCGGCAGGCGGCGTGCCAGTCATTCGAGTGTCCGGAGGCTCGTATATCCATGGCGGACAAAAAAGGTTCGAACAGCGAAAAGCTGTTGTATTGCTCGTTTTGCGGCAAGAGCCAGCATGAGGTCAAAAAGCTGATTGCCGGCCCCTCGGTGTTCATCTGCGATGAGTGCATCGACTTGTGCAACGAGATCATTCGCGACGAAGCCGCAGGCGCCGGCACGGACGCAGGCTTGTCGAAATCCGACTTGCCGAGCCCGCAGGAGATCCGCGACATCCTCGATCAGTACGTGATCGGGCAGGAGCGCGCGAAGAAGATTCTGGCGGTGGCGGTATATAACCACTACAAGCGGCTCAAGCATCTCGACAAGAAAGACGACGTCGAGCTTTCGAAAAGCAATATTTTGCTGATCGGACCGACCGGTTCGGGCAAAACCTTGCTGGCGCAGACGCTTGCGCGCCTCTTGAACGTGCCGTTCGTGATTGCGGACGCCACGACGCTGACGGAAGCCGGCTACGTCGGCGAGGACGTCGAAAACATCATTCAAAAGCTGCTGCAGAACTGTAACTACGAGGTCGAGAAGGCGCAGCGCGGCATCGTCTACATCGACGAAATCGACAAGATCAGCCGAAAGTCGGATAACCCGTCGATCACGCGCGACGTCTCGGGCGAAGGCGTGCAGCAGGCCCTGCTCAAGCTCGTCGAAGGCACGATGGCTTCGGTGCCGCCCCAGGGCGGTCGCAAGCACCCGAACCAGGATTTCATCCAGGTCGACACCACGAATATTTTGTTCATTTGCGGCGGTGCGTTCGACGGCCTCGAAAAAGTCATTACCGATCGCACGGAAAAAACGGGCATCGGCTTCGGCGCGAGCGTGAAGAGCAAGCAGGAGCGCGACGCGGGCGAAGTGCTGCGCGAAGTCGAGCCCGAAGACTTGATCAAATTCGGGTTGATCCCCGAACTGATCGGCCGCTTGCCTGTCGTGGCGACGCTCGGAAAACTTGACGAGGCTGCCCTGATGAAAATCCTCGTCGAGCCGAAGAACGCGCTGGCCAAGCAGTACAGCAAGCTGTTCGCGATGGAGCGCGTCGAGCTCGAGATTCGGCCGACGGCCTTGCAGGCCGTGGCGCGCAAGGCGATCCGCCGCAAGACGGGCGCGCGCGGCTTGCGCTCGATCTTGGAACAGGCGTTGCTCGACGTCATGTACGAACTGCCGACGATGAAAGGGGTCAGCAAAGTCATCCTCGACGATAACGTCATCGATGGCGACGGCAAGCCCTTGCTCATTTACGAAGAAGCGCCCAAGGTCGCGGGCTCCAACTGATGAGCCCTAAAGCTTTCGCTGGAATGGCCGTTCATGGAGACGTGAACGGCTTTTTTCGTTTATCTTGTGGGTAACACTGACCGCTTCTCTACATACATCGAACTTTCCCACACGCGTAGGCTTGCAATTCGTACCGCGGGCCTCAACTACCGAACGAACTGATTCCACTCATGGGGAAATGAAATGTCAGGAACCCAACTCCTCCCTCAAGAGCGCACCACGCTCCCGCTGCTGCCGTTGCGAGACGTCGTCGTTTTCCCGCATATGGTTATCCCGCTGTTCGTGGGGCGGCCGAAATCGATCAAAGCGCTCGAAGTCGCGATGGAGGGAGGCAAGCACATCATGCTCGTCGCCCAAAAGACCGCGGCCAAGGACGAGCCGACCGAAAAAGACATGTATGAAGTAGGGTGTATCGCCAACATCCTGCAAATGTTGAAATTGCCCGACGGAACCGTGAAGGTGCTCGTCGAAGGTCTGCAGCGCGCGAAAACGCTGTCGATCGAAGAGCAGGAGACGCAGTTTTCCTGCGAAGTGATGCCGCTCGAGCCCGACCACGCCGACAGCGCCGAGACCGAGGCGTTGCGCCGCGCGATCGTGTCGCAGTTCGATCAGTACGTGAAGCTGAACAAGAAGATCCCGCCGGAGATTCTGACGTCGCTCGCGGGCATCGACGAAGCGGGGCGCCTGGCCGATACGATCGCTGCGCACCTGCCGCTCAAGCTCGACCAAAAGCAGCACATTCTCGAGATGTTCCCGGTCATCGAGCGCCTCGAGCACCTGCTTGCCCAGCTCGAAGCCGAGATCGACATTCTGCAGGTCGAAAAGCGCATCCGCGGCCGCGTCAAGCGCCAGATGGAGAAGAGCCAGCGCGAGTACTACCTGAACGAGCAAGTCAAAGCGATCCAGAAGGAACTCGGCGAAGGCGAAGAGGGGGCAGATCTCGAGGAACTCGAGAAGCGCATCGAAGCGGCTCGCATGCCGAAGGAAGCCAAGAAGAAGGCCGATTCGGAACTGAAGAAGCTCAAGCTGATGTCGCCGATGTCGGCCGAAGCCACCGTCGTGCGCAACTACATCGACACGTTGATCGCATTGCCGTGGCGTAAGAAGAGCAAGGTCAACAACGACCTCTCGAACGCCGAGCGCGTGCTCGACGAAGATCACTTCGGCCTCGAAAAGGTCAAGGAACGCATTCTCGAGTACCTCGCGGTGCAACAGCGTGTGGACAAGGTGAAAGCGCCGATTCTCTGCCTCGTCGGGCCTCCGGGCGTCGGTAAGACGTCGCTGGGCCAGTCGATTGCGCGCGCAACGAACCGCAAGTTCGTGCGGATGGCGCTTGGCGGCGTGCGCGACGAGGCCGAGATTCGCGGCCACCGCCGTACGTACATCGGCTCCATGCCGGGCAAGATCCTGCAGAGCTTGACCAAGGTCGGCGTGCGCAATCCGCTCTTCCTGCTCGACGAAGTCGACAAAATGGGCATGGATTTCCGCGGCGATCCGTCGTCGGCGTTGCTCGAAGTGCTCGACCCGGAACAGAACCACACGTTCGCCGATCACTACGTCGAAGTCGATTTCGATCTGTCCGACGTCATGTTCGTCGCGACGTCGAACTCGCTGAACATTCCGCCTCCGCTGCTCGACCGGATGGAAGTCATCCGTCTGTCGGGTTACACGGAAGACGAGAAGGTCAGCATCGCGCAACGTTATCTGCTGCCCAAGCAGAAGAAGAACAACGGCTTGCGCGACGGCGAGATCGAGGTCACCGAGCAGGCGATCCGCGACATCATTCGCTACTACACGCGCGAGGCCGGCGTTCGCTCGCTCGAGCGCGAAGTGTCGAAGATCTGCCGCAAGGTCGTGAAGATGCTGCTGCTCAAGAAGGCAGACGGCGCAATCAAGGTCGACGGGCCCAATCTCGACACGTTCCTCGGCGTTCGCAAGTACGACTTCGGTCTTGCCGCGAAGGAAAATCAGATCGGCCAGGTCACGGGCCTTGCCTGGACGGAAGTGGGCGGCGACTTGCTGACGATCGAAGCGGCGGTGATGCCGGGCAAGGGCAACGTCATTCGCACGGGTTCGCTCGGCGACGTGATGAAGGAATCGGTCGAAGCGGCGCGCTCCGTGGTGCGTTCGCGTTCGCGGCGGCTCGGTGTCAAGGACGAGGCGTTCGAGAAGCAGGACATCCATATCCACGTGCCGGAAGGTGCGACGCCGAAGGACGGTCCGTCCGCCGGTATCGCGATGACGACGGCGCTCGTGTCGGTGTTGACGGGCATTCCCGTGCGCGCCGATGTGGCGATGACGGGTGAAATTACGTTGCGCGGCGAAGTGCTGCCGATCGGCGGACTCAAGGAAAAGCTGCTGGCAGCGCATCGCGGCGGCATCAAGCTCGTGCTGATCCCCGAGGAGAACGTCAAGGATTTGGCGGATATCCCCGACAACGTAAAGAACGCGATCGAGATCGTGCCGGTTCGCTGGATCGACAAGGTGCTCGAACTCGCGCTCGAGCGGGTGCCCGAGCCGCTGGCGGAGGAGGAGCCGAAGGCTACGCCCGTGGCGGCCGATGCGAGCAAGGACGCAGCCACCGAAGTCGTCAAGCATTGATGACGGGCCGCCTTGCGCGGCCAACCCAACAAACCGCGAGCGGCGTCGTACACGCCGCCCGCGGTTTTTTTTCGCCTGTGCGCCATGCGCTGCCCCCAATGCCCGGCCAAATCGGGATCCGGCGCAACCCCTGTTGACACTGGTGTTTCGGCTACTTTTAATGGGCGGGCTCAGCATGGGCTGCGCTTCTCTACTCCTTTCGGGCGCCTCGCGGCGCTTTCGCGATTGTCCACAACATTCATCATCGGGGATTCGGATGAACAAGACGGAACTGATCGACCACATCGCACAACAAGCGGATCTATCGAAAGCGGCGGCCGGACGGGCGCTCGACGCCGTGATCGGCGGCGTCAAAGCCGCGCTGAAGAAGGGCGGCACCGTGACGCTCGTCGGCTTCGGCACGTTCGCCGTGGGCAAGCGCACGGCGCGCACGGGCCGCAATCCGCGCACCGGCGCGGCCATCAAAATCAAGGCCGCGAAGGTGCCGAAATTTAAGCCTGGCAAAGCGCTGAAGGATGCGCTAAACTAGCGGGCTTGCTGGCTAGTGAATGTCGATGTCCCGATGTTCACGTTGACGGCGGAGCAGCTCAGTGCTGCCAAGGTAGTTTCAAGCAAAGTAGTTTCAAGCAAAGTTCCGCGAACGGGTGCTTAGCTCAGTTGGTAGAGCGGCGCCCTTACAAGGCGTAGGTCGGGAGTTCGAGCCTCTCAGCACCCACCATCGTTCGCGGTCAGCGTTCGAGCAGTTCGATTGCGTCCTGCTGCAGCACTCGAAAACCCGCACAGCTCTTGGCTCTGCGGGTTTTTTGTTGCCGATCGATGCACGTATCGATGTCCCGCGCTTACGTCAAAAATTCGACGGAGCGCTTGGGCCGCTCGTCCACAGTCATCGAAAAAACGTCCGGCCGCGAATAGTGCCCCACGACATCGAAGTCGTATCGGGCGCGGATCAGTTCGTCGATGTCGATGTCAGCGGCGACCAACCCAGTGGCGTTCAGCAAGGGCCCCGCAAGGATATCCCCCAGCGGGCCGACGATTACGCTGCCGCCGCGGATGAGCGGCCGGTCCGCATCCCAATCCGGCACCGCGGTTCCAAGCTCGCGAGGGGATGCCTGCACCTGGCAGGCACTGATGACGAAGCAGCGCCCTTCATGCGCGATATGCCGCATGGATGCCTGCCAAATGTCGCGTTCGTCCACCGTCGGCGCACACCACACTTGTACGCCTTTCGCGTACATTGCCGTGCGCAAGAGCGGCATGTGGTTTTCCCAGCAGATTGCCGTACCCGCCAACCCAGCCGCCGTTTGCACGACCGGCAGCGTCGAACCATCTCCTTTGCCCCAAATCAGTCGCTCGGTACCCGTGGGCATAAGTTTTCGATGTTTGGCGACAAGCCCCTCCACAGGGTCGAAGAAGAGCGCAGTGCAAAACAACGTATTGCCGCTTCGCTCGATCACGCCCAGCACGAGGCTCGCCCGAGTCCGCGCTGAGAGGCCGGCCAGCGCCTCCGTCTCGGGGCCGGGGACATCAATGGCGTTTTCAAAGTACGCGGCAAAAGCCTCACGGCCTTCCGGTAGCCGATAGCCAAGCCGTGTGCCGAAGATTTCGCCTTTGGGATAGCCCCCGAGCACGGCTTCAGGCAGCACGACGAGCGCTGCGCCCGCGGCCTCGATCTGCGCCTCGAACGCGAGGATGTCCGCGAGGGTCTGCGCTTTGCCGAGCGGCGACGAGCCGATTTGGAGTGCTGCGACGGTAGTACGGGCCATGGTCGATCCTGATCAAGTGGGCTTCGGATGGCGTATCTTCGTCCTCGCTGGCATCATGAATCAAGATCGAATGGCGAGTAGTTGATATGAATCCCATAAATAGTATCGAGTCGATGGACCTGAACCTCCTCAAGGTTTTCGAAGCGTTGTACGAGGAGGGCGGGGCGAGTAAGGCGGCGGTGCGCCTTGGACTCACTCAATCCGCAGTCAGTGCCGCGATCGGCAGGCTACGCCTGCTCTATGGAGATCGCCTGTTCGAACGAGCCGGTCGCGGAATGGCGCCGACTTCGCGCGCGCACGAGCTCAAGGCCGTAGTGAGCGAGGCGCTCAATCAATGTCGCAGGAGCTTGTCGATGGCGGCATCCGAGGGCGCCGGATTTATCGGGAGGACCATCTGCATCGGCGCGTCCGACGACTACGAAATAGCCGTCGGCAGGGCGCTCGCAGATCGAGTCGCCGAAACGGCGCCGGGCATTCGCTTGCTGTTTCGCCAAACGAACAGTCAGCATGCGGCGGACATGTTGATGAGCCGCTCAGTCGACCTTGCCGTCGCCGCGGGAGGTTTCGCGTCGCGAAGCGTGACGCGGCAGACAATCGGGGTCGGCACTTATTCGTGCGTCGTCAGAGCCAACGCGGCGGCGGCCAGACACGAGTTGACGCTGGAGCGCTACCTCCAGCTCAAGCACATCCTCATTTCGTCGGGCGGCTATGTGGGGATCGTCGATGAAGCGCTGGGTGCGCTAGGGCTTAGGCGCCACGTGGAAATGTCGACAACGCACTTTGCGGCAGTGCCTTTCCTGCTGGCCGGGCGCGATGCGATCGCAACGCTTCCCACGCACGCGGCTCACGCTTTAGCGAAGTTGGGCGGCTTCCGGGTGCTTGCGTGCCCACTTTCGCTACCGACCTATTCGATCGAATTGGGTTGGCGACCGGATGCGCTGCGCGACGCGGCGGTGGCGGCCGTCAAGGCTGCGACGTTGGACACGCTTGCTCGCGTCCGTTGGACGCATTAACCGGAGCGGAGGGGGCGCATTCGACGAATCGACCGAGCAGGGCGCGCCTACTCGCCGTGCGCCGCACGCGTTGCGCTACGCCGCCTCGGCCGTGAGATTGGGCTTAGCGCCGCTTGCCTCTTGCATCAGCGGCTCTCGAGCGAACACCTCGGCCACCCAATCGGCAAACACACGCACTTTGCGCGGCAAATGGCGATTGCGGGCATACATGATCGAGATAGGCCGCTGGGACGAACAATAGTCCGTCAATACTTCACGCAGCTCGCCGGTTTCCAAGTAGGGGGCGACCGGGTAGCGGGCGCTCTTGAGCAGCCCGAGCCCGTTCAAACCACAGGAGATGTACGCGTCGACGTCGTTCACGGCTATCAGCCCCCGCATATCGACGGTTCGAACCACGCCGTCTACGACGTAATCCCACGCGCGCAAACGGCCGGTGTTGCTCGACACATAATTGACGCCGATGTGGTCGCGTAGATCTTCGATCGTCTTCGGCTCGCCGTATTTTTCCAAATAGGAGGGCGACGCGCAGGTTACGCGCCGCATGTTGCCGATGCGTCGCGCGACGAGCCCCGAATCCTCGAGTTCGCCGGTGCGGATCACGCAGTCGACGCCTTCCTCGACGATATCGACTTGCCGATCGCTCAGGCCCATTTCGATTTCGATGTCGGGATACCGTTCGAAGAAATCGGGCAACGCCGGGATGATCAGCATCTTCGCGATCAGCGCCGGCAGGTTCACCTTCAGCCGCCCCTTGGGATTGAGCTTGGCATGCGTCAGCTCGGCTTCCATTTCATCCACTTCGGCCAGCACACGGATGCAGCGGTGGTAATAGGCCTCGCCGTCGTCGGTCACGCTGATGCTGCGCGTCGTGCGATTAAGCAGGCGTGCACCCAAATGGGTCTCCAGCGCCTGGACGATGCGCGACACCTGCGGCGCGGCCATCTGCAGCGATTCGGCCGCCTTCACGAAACTGTGGGATTCGACGACGCGCGCGAAAACCCTCATTGCAACGAAGCGGTCCATGGGACGCCTCCTCCGTATCGTTTTGTCATTGCAACGCAATTGTCGGCGAAGTCGCTCGGCGACGCTCGCCAGTTGTGCAACGACGGTGCCGCGGAGCCCGCCGATTGTTATTCCTCTGGCACCAATGAATTCTGAAATCCCATATTTATCCGGGAAGACCCTAGGCCTACACTGACTTCACCGCTGCACACAACCGTGTTCGCAGCCCGTCGAAACAGTATTCGGAGGTCATCATCATGAACGCGATCATCAAGCAAATCGCTGTCGCCGTAGCCCTTATCGCTCCCGTCGCATCGTTCGCGCAATCGAATCAACCGCTGACACGCGAGCAAGTACGCGCCGACTTGGCGCGTGTCGTGGCCGCAGGCTACAACCCGCGCGACTGGCAGCACTATCCCGACAATATCCAAGCCGCGGAGCAACGCGTCGCCGCGCAGCAAGGCATCGCACGAGCCGACACGAGCGGCTACGGGCCGGCGGTCGAAGGAGCGACGCAAGCAGGCCGTCCCGTAACCGACGGCGCAGCGAGCTCGTACTCGCCGCAGATCTATCAGCATTATTGAGCAATCCGCACCGGCGGACATCCGGTTGGGCGATGCGCCGCGCGTGCATCGCCCGCCGCCGAACGTCTCCGAGCCGCTGGGATTCCCGGTGGTGTTTGCCCAGGCCTATCGACGGCTTGGGCTTTTTTATGCGCGCGCGCTGCGCGCCACGGGGTGTTGCTTGGGTACGGCGATTCGAAGGTGAGATTCGACCGGGTTACTTCGACAACTTGAACGAGGCTTCGACTTCGTCCAGCCGGCTCTTCGTTCGGAACAACCGGCTGGCCAACCCCGCGCCCTGCAGGGCCGCGAAGAACGCGCGGGCGGCTTGCTCGGGCTTCGCACCCGTAGCGACCGTCCCGTCCTTGGCGCCCTCGGCGAAGACCGTGGCCAGCCAGGCTTCGTTTGCCCTGAAGAATGCCTGGACGGCCAGCCGGACCGGTTCGGGCAACGTTTCGATGTCGGCGGCCAGCATGCCGCACAGGCAAATGTGGTCGCCGTCCCCGAGCGTGCGGCCGAAGAGTTTCGTGAACTTGGCGAGCTTCGCCTGAGCGGGCAGCGACGCATCGATCGTTTGAATCGATGCATGCACTTCCTGCGCGTAGGCGTGAACGGCTTCGAGCACCAGGTCGTCTTTCGACGGGAAGTAGTAGTGGATACTCGACGTTTTTACGCCGACGAGTTCGGACAGATCGCGATAGCTGAATCCGTTGTACCCGCGCAGCATCATCAGCGTAATTGCGTGGTCGAGAATCTGTTCGCGCACCGGTTTCGTCGTCGTAGCCATGCGAGCAACTTTATCTATCGATAGATAGGTTGTCAAGCGGGGGTGGCGCGGGCCGACGGCTAGGAGTCCTCGGCCGTCGCCTCGGGGGCGTGATGGCGGCGCTTATCCGCGTACATGGCGGCATCGGCTTCGCGCAGCATGTCTTCGATGCGCTCGCCCCGGTCGCAGGTGGCGTAGCCCATCGAAAAGCTCAACGTGGGGCCGGAATAAAACTGGTTGTTCAGTTCGACGATCTGCCGAATGCTCTCGGTCACCACTTCCGTTTCGCGCTCATTGGCACCCGGCAACAACACGGCGAATTCGTCTCCGCCTATCCGCGCGGCTTGATAGGGTTTCTGAATCGCCTTGGCGAGGACTTCGCCCGCGCGCCGAAGCAGCGCGTCGCCCGCCGCGTGGCCGAGTTGATCGTTGACGGTCTTCAGCTCGTTCAAGTCGACGATGATCGCGCTGACGGGGAACGGGCCCTTGCGTTCGAGCCGATTGAGCTCGTCGACGTAGAACGAGCGGTTTTTCAGCTTCGTCAGGACGTCGTGCTTGCCCAGGTACTCGAGATAAGCCTCGGCTTTCTTGCGCGCGGTGATGTCGGTCAGCGCAAGCAGCACTAGGTCCCATTCGTCCTCATGGCCCGGAAACACGGAAAACTGCAGATGCAGATGCACTTCGCTGCCGTCGAGCGAGTAGTTCAGCACTTCTCGCTGCTGAAACAGGCGGCCTTCCCATAAGTCGATCAGTTGCTCGCGAAAATGCGGGCGCATGTCGTCGCGGAACACTTCGGGCAAGCGGCCTAGCAACGATGTCTTGTCCTCGGCCTTGAAGAGGTCGACCGTGTAGCGGTTCACGTCGAGCACGACGATTTCGGCCATGCACCGATCGACGAACTCGGGGTGGACGTCCGTGAACGTGCGGAAATCGACGATGCCTTGCTCGCGCACTTCGTCGATGAGCACCTTGATGCGGCGAAAATCTTCGATCCATAGCGAAACGGGGGCGTGCTCGAAAAGGCCTTGCGCATACTGCTGGCTCGCGGCCGCGCGCCGGCGTGCATCCTCGAGCGCGGTAATGTCGTCGATGGCGACGAGCACACGATCCCACGATGCTTCATGTCCGGGCAGCATGACGCCTTTGAGCAAGATGTCCATGCGTCGCCCGTCGAGCGTGTAGTTCACGCTCTTGCTTTCGAACGAGCCTGTGCCGGACCACATCTGCACGAGCTCGTCGACATGCGCTTCTAGCATGTCGTCGCGCAGGACATGATCGAGGCGTGCGCAGAGTTCTTCGAAGTCGCGCGCGCCGTACATCTCCAGCGTGCGTCGGTTGACTCTCAGCACGCGGATGCACGCCGAGCATTGGGCGACGCGTCGCGTGTCGGCTTCGAGGAACGCGCGCAGGTCGGTCACACCTTGTTCTCGCCACGCGTCGAACAGCGCGCGCAGCCGGCTGTAGTCCTCGAGCCAGAGCGAGGTCGGCGTGAGATCGAAGAGATCGAGCGGAGTCACGCCCGTTGCATCGAGTCCTGTCGGTTCGTTCCGTGTGCCTGGTTTCATGTATGGACGCTTGAGTGTTCCGCGGAAAATCCGCTTGGGCGACGATGCTGCGCCGATGCCCAGCTTCCCTGAGTTAACGGCCCATTGCGGTCGAACTTGAGCGGGGCCGGCGCACCCAGCAGTCAGTGCGTTTCGTTCATCGACAGCTTGTGCGCGGATGCGCCGAGCATGGCCGTCACCTCTTCGAGCGAGGGCGCGACGTATTCGTCGATGCGCCGCATGTATGGTGTAGTCAGCGACGCGATCGCATGGCCGGACGGCCCAAGGATCGGGAAAGAGACGTCGGTGACGCCGAACGTCTGCGCGCTGTCCTTGCGCAGATTCCCCGCTTCTCGAATGGCGGCGAACAGCGAGGAGAGCGCGGCGTCGCCGAGTGCGATCTCGCCTTTGACCTTCGTGTGCTCGGCGAGCATGCGCGCGCGCTCGGTCTCGCTCTGGAAGGCGAGCATGACTTGCCCCGAGGCCGTATCGATCAGCCCGACGCGCGAGCCGAGGCGAATCGATAGCCCCCACGTGCCCGGGCCGTCGACTTGCGCGATGACGAGCAGATTGCCGCGGTCGTAGACGGTGAGATGGCAGGACTGCTCGGCTTGCTCGGCGAAGGCCTGCATCACGGGCAGGGCCTCCGCGATGAATCGATTCATCGGCGGGTGGCGATGCGCAAGCGCGAACAGTTTCAAGCTCAGCGAATAGCGGTCCCCGGCGGGCGAGCGCACGACGTATTGCCGTACGACGAGGCGCTCGAGCATTCGGTAGATCTCGCTCGCATTGCGCCCCAGCGCTTTCATGATTTCGGCCCGCGTGAGCCCATCCTTTTGTTCGGACAACAGTTCGAGAATGTCGAGCCCTTTGTCGAGCGCAGGCGCGCGATAACGCTCCGCTTCATCGGCTGGCGTTTCGGGCGCCGTTTCGTTCGCGGCGGTTTGCTTGGCTTGTTTCACGGGCGGCGCTGCCTCACGGCGTGGGAGTTAGGGAAAACACCGGCAATCGTCGTGCTTGACGGACGATCATCCGTATATGAATAATGCATTCATCCATGAATGATTGCTAGCCGGTTACGTTGGATCGAGCGACCGGTCGGGTGTCGGTCGAGGCCGACTATCAGCCGAGCAGTCGAAATAGCCAAAACACGCAGCATAGCGAAGCCGCCGCAGAGCGGACCATGAGAATGGGGCTCGAAGAGCCCTTAGCGTTGCGTCCTACCGACGCATCACTGGAGACGGAGACGACTATGACGTTCAGCATCGAACCGGCGGAAGCCGGGCAGTGGGCAACTCGCAGGGTGGGGGCAAAGGCCACGAGGGCTGCCAAGGCGACAAGGGCGATCGGCGATTTCTTCGGCCCGGCCGCCGGCAAGCGCGCGTGGATACGCCGCGGCGCCGCGCTGGCTGCCGCAGCGGGCATGCTGGGCGCGGCAGCGCCCGCCGCACAGGCCGCAAGCGATGCCGTCGGCGCCAACCTGCCGCTTCTTACTTCGCCGTTTTGGCAGGCCTACAACAACTATCTGCCGCAGTACGCCAAGCAACTCGGCATCGACATGCTTGCGCCCGTCAACTCGAACGGCGATCCGGCGCAGCAGATCACCGACATCAACAACCTGCTCAATCAAGGCGTGAAAGGCATCGTGACCGGTCCGCTGGACTCCGCCGCGATCAGCCGCGCACTCGACGCCGCGGCCGCCAAGCACGTTCCGGTGGTGGCGGTGGACGTTGCGCCCACGCAGGGCAAGGTCGCCATGGTCGTGCGCGCCGACAATCGGGCCTACGGCGAAAAGGCGTGCAAGTACATCGGCGATCACGTGCCGGCCGGCAAGGTCGTGCAGATCATGGGCGATCTCGCGTCGGTCAACGGACGCGACCGCTCGGAAGCCTTCCGTAGTTGCATCAAGACTCATTACCCGAAGCTGCAGGTGCTCGAAATCCCGGCCGCCTGGAAAGGGGACGTGGCCGCGTCCGCACTCGACAGCCTCTTGACCGCGAACCCCGACGTCAAGGGAATCTACATGCAAGCGGGAGGGGTTTATCTGTCGCCGACGCTGCAGACGCTGCGCCGCAAGCAGATGCTGTTCCCCGCCGGTAACCCGAAGCACATCGTCATCGTCAGCAACGACGGGATCCCGCAGGAGTTCGATGCGATCCGCAAGGGCGAGATCGATGCGACCGTTTCGCAGCCGGCCGACAGCTACGCGAAGTACGGGCTCTGGTACATGAAGGAAACGCTGGCGGGCAAGACCTTCAAGCCCGGGCCGACCGATCACGACAGCACGATCATCGAGCTTGCACCGGGCGTGCTCGAAGATCAGTTGCCGGCGCCGCTCGTCACGAAGGCGAACGTCGACGACAAGAAACTGTGGGGCAATACGCTGAAGTAAGCGTATAGAGCCGCCGAACCATCGAGCAACCGAGCGAGCCGACATGAGCGCCGTTCCCATCTCATCCGAGGCAGCAGCAGGGCGTGAGGCGACGCCCGTCGTCGAAGTCCGCGGCGCGAGCAAGCGCTTCGGTCCGACGACGGCGTTGGCCGACGTCTCGCTACGCGTCATGCCGGGCGAATCGCATGCGCTCGTCGGACGCAACGGCGCCGGTAAATCGACGCTCGTGTCGCTGCTGACGGGCCTGCGAAAACCGGATCAAGGCGAGATTCGTTTCGGCGGCGAAATCGCGCCGCCGCTTGCCGACCGCGATGCTTGGCGCGAGCGCGTGGCATGCGTCTATCAGCATTCGACCGTCATTCCCGATCTGAGCGTTGCCGAGAATCTATTCGTCAATCGCCAGCCGGTTCGCCGCGGCATCATCGATTGGCGCGCGATGCGCAAGGAGGCGCGCAGACTGCTCGACCACTGGCGCATCGACGTGCGCGAAGATGCGCGCTGCGGCGATCTGGGCGTCGAAGCGCGGCAACTCGTCGAAATCGCCCGCGCGCTGTCGCACGGCGCGCGTTTCATCATTCTCGACGAGCCCACGGCGCAACTGGACGGCGACGAGATCAAGCGGCTTTTTCATCGGATCGAGACGCTCCAGCGCGAGGGCGTCACGTTCCTGTTCATCTCGCACCATCTGCAAGAGGTGTACGAAATTTGCCAAGCGGTCACGGTGCTGCGCGATGCGCGCCGCATCTTGACGTCGAGCGTGGAGGATCTGCCGCGCGAGGCCCTGATCGAAGCCATGACGGGCGAGACGGGGGGCGTCGCGGGCGGCGATGCGTCGCGCCGCGAGCCCATCGGCGATGCACCGCCCGCACTGGAGGTTCGCGGGCTCTGCGGCGACGATTTCGACGAAGTGTCGCTCTGCGTGCGGCGCGGCGAAGTGGTGGGGTTGACCGGGGCGACGAGCAGCGGGCGCACGAGCGTCGCCGAAGCGATAGCGGGGCTGAGGCGGCCTCGCGCCGGCGAGGTGCGCGTGTTCTCGCAAGGGCAAGAGAGCGTCGCGCTGCCCTACGGCGATGTGCCGGCGGCGCTCGATGCCGGGGTCGGCTGCGTGCCGAAGGATCGTCATAAGGAAGGGCTCGTGCTGACGCAGTCGATCGCGGAAAACGCGACGATGACCGTCGCCCGGCGGCTAGCCGCCTTCGGATTTGCGCCGCCTGCCGTCAAGGCGCGTCTCGCACGAGAAGCGATCGGCGCCCTTGGCATCGTTGCGCCGGGCCCGCTTGCGCCGGTGTCCGGGCTCTCGGGCGGCAATCAGCAAAAAGTCGTGATGGCCCGAGCGCTTGCCACCGATCCGCGCGTGCTCGTGCTCATCGATCCGACGGCAGGCGTCGACGTCAAATCGAAGGAAGCCTTGCTGGGAATGGCAGAACGTGCGCGAGAAGCAGGGCGCGCCGTCATCGTCGCGAGCGGCGAACTCGACGACTTGCGCGGTTGCGATCGCGTGCTCGTCATGTTCCGCGGGCGCATCGTCGCGCAGTTCGCTGCGGGATGGGCCGATCACGAACTGATCGCATCGATCGAAGGAGTGGATCTCAATGAAGCCTAGTTTGTCGAGTCCGGGGCCCCAGGCCTCGGCCGGATTTGCCGTCGCAAGAGCGGAGCAGGGGCGCGGCGTGCGTATCGATTTCGCGCGTTGGCGCGATCTCGCGCTGCTGCCGGCCCTCGCGCTGCTCATCGCCGTGGGGGCTTGGGTCAGCCCGAGCTTTCTCACACGAGCCAATTTGATCAGCGTGCTCGGCGCATCGGCCGCCCTCGCGCTCGTCGTATTGGCCGAATCCCTGATCGTCATCGTCGGCAAGTTCGATCTCTCGCTCGAATCGACCGTCGGTTTCGCCCCCGCGCTCGGGGCCATGCTCGTCATGCCCGCCGCTTCGGCCGGCTTCGGCTGGCAGTGGCCGCCGCTTGCCGGGCTCGTCGCGATCGTCGCCGTGGGCGCTGCGATCGGCTGGGTCAACGGCCTGCTCGTCGTACGGCTTCGGCTGAACGCGTTCATCGTCACGCTGGCCATGCTGATCGTTTTGCGGGGCATGCTCGTCGGCGCGACGAAGGGCGGCACGCTGTTCGACATGCCGCCGTCCTTCTTCGCGCTGGCGACCGTCACGGTGCTCGGGCTGCCGCTGTCGGTGTGGCTCGCCGCCGTGGCCTTCGGCGTCGCCGCATTCGTGCTGCGCTATCACCGCATCGGCCGCGCGCTCTATGCGATCGGCGGCAATGCGCAAGCCGCGCGGGCGGCGGGCATCCGCGTGGAGCGCGTCGTTTGGGGCGTGTTCGTTCTCGGCAGCATGCTCGCGTCGGTCGGCGGCCTCGTCGTCACCGGCTACGTGGGCGCCATCAATGCGAACCAAGGCAATGGGATGATCTTCACGGTCTTCGCGGCGGCCGTCATCGGCGGCATTTCGCTCGACGGCGGCAAAGGCACGATGCTCGGGGCGCTCACCGGCGTCCTGCTGCTGGGCGTCGTGCAGAATTTGCTGACGCTCGCGCAAGTGCCTTCGTTCTGGATTCAGGCGATCTACGGCGCCATCATCTTGGGCTCGCTCATGATCGCCCGCGTCGCCGGCAGCCAGGAGTGACCCGCCATGACACTCGATTCGCGCTTGCTGCTGCTTTCTCCCGACGACAACTGTCTCATCGCCGCGGCGACGCTCGAGGCCGGCACGGCGCTCGAAGTCGACGGCGACACCGTGGTGCTGCCGGCGACCGTCGCCCTCGGGCACAAACTGGCGCGCCGTGCATTGGCAGCCGGCGAGAAGATCTTGCGTTACGGGGCACCGATCGGCCATGTCACGCGAGACGTCGCCAAGGGCGAGCATCTGCACACGCACAACCTCGAAAGCGACTATCTGCCCACTTACACGCTCGACGCAGGGCACACCTATGTCGAGCACGACGATTGACCCTTTAGCCGAAACGCTCATGAACGCGCTCCACTCCGAATCCGCCCCGCTTCTGGGCTACCCGCGCAACGACGGGCGCAAAGGCATCCGCAACGTCGTGGCCGTCGCTTACCTCGTCGAATGCGCGCATCACGTCGCGCGCGAGATCGTCGGGCAATTCGCGCCGCGCTTGACCGACGCCGACAGCATGTTCGAAGCGATCAATGCCCACGACGCCGAGCCGGACGTGCATTTGATCGGATTTCCAGGCTGCTATCCGAACGCTTACGCGCAGAAGATGCTCGCACGCATCGCAACGCATCCCAACGTCGGTGCGGTGCTGTTCGTTTCGCTAGGCTGCGAAAGCATGAACAAGCATCATTTGGTCGATCTGGTGCGCGAGAGCGGGCGGCCTGTCGAAGTGCTCACGATCCAGGAGACCGGCGGCACGCGCAGCACGATCGCGCGCGGCGTGCAATGGGTCGAGGGCGCGCGGCGCACGCTCGCGCAGATGCGCCCCGTGCCGATGCGCGTCGATGAACTCGTCGTCGGCACCATATGCGGCGGGTCGGACAGCACGAGCGGCATCACCGCCAACCCTGCCGTCGGCCGGGCCTTCGATGCGATGATCGGGCGCGGCGCGGCGTGCGTGTTCGAGGAAACGGGCGAGCTCGTCGGCTGCGAATACCACATGAAAGCGCGTGCCGCGCGGCCGGAGCTCGGCGAGGCCATCGTCGCTTGCGTCGAAAAGGCTGCGCGCTACTACACGATCATGGGGCACGGCAGCTTCGCCGTCGGCAACGCGGACGGCGGCCTCACGACGCAAGAGGAAAAATCGCTCGGCGCCTATGCGAAGAGCGGCGCCTCGCCGATCGTCGGCATCGTCAAACCCGGCGACATCCCGCCGACGGGAGGGCTGTATCTGCTCGACGTGGTCCCCGACGGCGAACCGCGATTCGGCTTTCCCAACATCAGCGACAACGCGGAAATCGGCGAGCTCATCGCTTGCGGTTGCCACGTCATTCTGTTTACGACGGGGCGGGGCTCGGTCGTCGGCTCCGCCGTGTCTCCCGTCGTCAAAATTTGCGCCAACCCGGCGACGTATCGCAATCTGTCGGGCGATATGGATGTCGACGCGGGCCGCATTCTCGAAGGCCGCGGGTCGCTCGACGAAGTCGGCAAGGAGATTTTCGATACGACGCTGTCCGTGGGCCGCGGCGAACGGTCCAAGTCGGAAATGCTCGGTCACCAGGAGTTCATTTTGACGTACAAGGCGTTCGAACCGATCGGGCCGGGCTGCTTGCCGGTCGTGCCGGTAGCGCCCGCGCGGGTGGGCGCATGAGTGCCGGCGAGGGATCGGCCGTAATGGCGCGGCGCCGTATCGGCCGCACGTCGCTCGAAGTCACCGCCTTGGGCCTCGGCTGCGCGGGTCTCGGCGGGCTCTACCGCGATGTCTCCGAAGCCGATGCGCGCGCCACGATCGACGCGGCTTGGGACGCGGGCATACGGTTGTTCGACACCGCGCCTTATTACGGCTATACGAAAAGCGAGCACTATGTCGGCGCGGCGCTGCGCGAACGCGACCCGGACAGCTACGTGCTGTCGACGAAAGCGGGGCGGCTCATGCTGCCCGACCGGAGCGACGCGGCCCGCGCCGCGCGCGACGGATGGGCGCGGCCCTTGCCCTTCGCGCCGGTCTACGACTATACGTACGACGGCATCCTGCGCTCCTTCGAGCACAGCTTGCAACGGCTCGGCGTCGCGCGCGTCGATATCTTGCTCGTGCATGACATCGGTGCGCTCACACACGGCGAGCACAGCGCGCATTATTGGCGTCAGTTGAGCGAGGGCGGCTTCCGCGCGCTCGACGACCTGCGCGCGTCGGGCGCCGTGCGCGCCGTCGGGCTCGGTGTGAACGAGTCCGACGCGGTGCTCGACGCGATGCGCGAGTTCGAGATCGATTGCGCGCTCCTAGCCGGCCGCTACACGCTGCTCGAACAACGAACGCTCGATACGCTGCTGCCCGAATGCGAGCGGCGGGGCGTGACGATTCTGCTTGGCGGCGCCTTCAACTCGGGCATCCTTGCGCGCGGCGTGAGGCATTTGACGGGGGCCGACGGCGCACGGTCGAGCGCCCTGAAATTCAATTACGGCGAGGCGCCGGAAGCGGTCGTCGAACGCGTCGCACGCATCGAAGCGGTGTGCGACGCTCACGGCGTTCCCTTGCCCAGCGCGGCGCTGCAGTTTCCGTACGCGCACGCCGCGGTGGCGAGCGTGTTGACGGGAGCGAGCAACGTGAGCGAGTTGCAGCAGAACGTGCGCGCCTTCGCGGCGCCGATTCCCGGCGCACTGTGGCGGAGCCTGCGCGACGAAGGGTTGCTCGATCCGCGCGCGCCGACACCGAGCGCATAGGCCGCGCACCCCAGCGGCATCTTTAACGGTTTCTTTCGATGGAGTCCCGCAAACCATGACCGCAATTGCAACGACTTTCCCGGCGCCGCCGGCTACGCGTCTGGCCGGCAAGACCGCGCTCGTGACGGCTGCGGCGCAAGGCATCGGGCGGGCGTGCGCCGAGCGCCTGGCGAAGGAGGGCGCTCGCGTGATCGCCACCGACATCCGCGCCGACCTGCTCGCCGGCGCGCCGTTCGAATCGCAAACGCTCGACGTGCGCAATCCGGCGGCGATCGCGGAACTCGCGAAAGCGATCGGCGGCGTGGACGTGCTGGTCAATTGCGCCGGCTTCGTGCATGCCGGCACGATCCTCGAATGCAGCGAGGAGGACTGGGATTTTTCGTTCGATCTCAACGTGCGCTCGATGTATCGCACAATACGGACGTTTCTGCCTAGCATGCTCGAACGCGGCGGTGGATCGATCGTCAATCTCGCGTCCGCGGCCTCGAGCGTCAAGGGCGTGCCCAACCGTTTCGTCTACGGCACGACGAAAGCGGCCGTGATCGGCCTCACGAAGGCCGTAGCCGCCGATTTTGTAACGCGCGGCATACGCTGCAACGCGATCTGCCCCGGCACGGTGGCGTCGCCCTCGCTGACGGCGCGCATTGCCGAGCAGGCGAATGCGCAGGGCAAGAGCGTCGCCGAAGTCGAGGCCGCGTTCGTCGCGCGCCAGCCGATGGGCCGGATCGGCCGGCCCGAGGAGATCGCGGCGCTCGCCGCCTATCTCGCTTCGGACGAGGCGGCTTTCACGACGGGGCAGATTCATTTGATCGACGGCGGCTGGTCGAACTGAGGCGGGCAGTCGAGTCGCGTGCGCACGGCGCCGAAAGGCCGAACGGCTCGATGGCCTGGCGATGCATAGGCCGGGCGGACGCGTTGTGACCTATTTTTTGGAACCGAGTAATCGATGAAACTTCTTCGCTACGGCCCGAAGGGCCAGGAAAAACCGGCCTTGATCGACGCGGACGGCGTCATGCGCGATCTATCGTCGGTCGTCGACGATATCGCCGGCGACGTACTGTCCGACGCCGGTCTGGCGCGCCTGCGGGCGCTCGACGCGTCGTCGCTGCCGCGCGTCGAGGCCGGCGCGCGCATCGGCGCCTGCGTCGGCCGAGTCGGCAAAATGGTCTGCATCGGCCTGAATTATGCCGACCATGCGGCCGAATCGAATCTGCCTATACCGTCCGAACCGGTGGTCTTCAACAAGTGGACGAGCGCGATCGTCGGCCCGAACGACGACGTGGAAATTCCACGCGGCTCGACGAAGACAGACTGGGAAGTCGAGCTCGGCGTCGTGATCGGCAAGCATTGCAAGCATGTGGAAGCGGTAGACGCGCTGGACTACGTCGCCGGGTATTGTGTCGTCAACGACGTCTCCGAGCGCGAATGGCAAATCGAACGCGGCGGCCAATGGGACAAAGGCAAGGGCTTCGACACGTTCGGCCCGATCGGCCCATGGCTCGTGACGCGCGACGAGGTGCCCGATCCGCAACAGCTCGATCTATGGCTCGAAGTGGACGGCCACCGCTATCAGAACGGCAATACGCGGACCATGATTTTCAGCGTTGCGGAGGTCGTCGCCTATTTGAGCCGATGCATGAGCCTGCAGCCCGGCGATGTCATCTCGACGGGCACGCCGCCCGGCGTGGGGCTCGGCATCAAACCCGCCCCCATCTACCTGAAGGCGGGGCAGACCATGCGGCTCGGGATAACCGGACTAGGCGAGCAGCGCCAACGCACCGTAGCGGCCGAATAAGCGAACGCGCGCCGGGGAGCCGAGACTATATGAGGCCGGCTCGCCTTCAAATGCCGTCGTCGGCGAACAGGCCGTTCTCCGGCAGCACGAGATCCTCGTCGATACATTGCACGTGCCAATGGCCGCGTGCTTTGTCGCCGCACAGCTGAGCGCTGCCGGCTTCCCCCTCGAACGGCCCCGCTTCATCGACCAAATCCAGTCCGTCCAATTCGCAGAGCGATGCGCCGTCATGCGGGCCGCATAGCATCGTCGCGTCCCGACGCGCGCGAACGATGCCCCACTCGGGCAAGTTCAGACCGAAGTGGCTTTCGCGCGACCAACGCAGCGTGTCGCGGTCGATCCAAATAATGGCGTAGGCGCACGGGTGCGTTTCTTCGAACGTGCTGAGGTGGATGGTGAGTCGCATCGTCGTATCCTCGTCTTGCCGCGTGTTCTTCCGGTTGCCCTCATTGACTCAGTACCCATTGCACGAGCGTGTGCGCGTCTTCGGCCGATAACGGCCCGCCGCGCTCGGGCGGCGGCGGCATCGCCATATTCCCCCAATGCGCCTTGCCGCCATGCACGAGCTTGGACTCCAACATCGCGCTCGCCTGCGGCTCGTCGCGATAGCGGTCGGCGATCTGCCGAAACGAGGGCGCGAGAAACGGGCGGTCTACCGTATGGCAAAACATGCAATGTTGCTGATCGATGAGCGCGGTGGGCTCGGGCAACTGCGCGAATGCCGCCCCGCAGGCCGCCATCCATCCGGTGAACGCGGCTAGCGCGGCTCGTATCGCTGCGGCCTGGCATGTCTGCGCTTTCATGGTTGCCCCCGGGCCCATCGTCTCTGGTCTATCCTAAAGACCAGTCTAGGGGCGCGGCACGCAAGCGTGCTTGACTCAGGTCAAGCCGCCCCGCGCGCCGCATCGACTATGCTGAACGCAACGGCGGCGCCCATGCCGAGCCGCATCCTTCGAGGTGGCAGTCATGCAGATCAGTTTCCCGCAAGAGCCGGCCGAATACTGCGGCCGGGATCTGGTGTTGGCGTTTCCTGCGCTCGTCGACGGCGAGCGCGTCCAGTGCGCGATTACGGCCGAGGCATTGGAAGATCATTTCGGTGCAGTCTCCTTGCGTGAGGACGACATGATCGCGGCGTTCGAGCGGCATCGCCGCGAAATCGAAAAAGCCGCGCGCGAGCTGTTGAGCGAAATCGGGAAGAAGCCCGTGCTGTTGCACAGCGGATACTTTCGTTTTTACGACGCGTAGCAGGCCGTGTTACATCGCTTGGGCGTTTCGGCGTTCCAGCACCCCGCCGGCGGCGTCGCACAAGCAGCCGGCCGCACGGCCGCTGCGTCAAAAGACCACGTCCGCCAACGGGCGCCGCGGCGCATGCGGCACCTGCGGCCCGCGTCCCATCCGTATCAGCAACTGAGGCTCTCCCTCGACCTTGACCGTGGCCCGCAATCGCTCGCGCAGCGCTTCGACCTCGATCGGCTGATTCAAATACGACGCCGTCAACCCTTCGGAGACGCCCGTGAGCAGCAAACGTTCCAGCGCTTGCCCGGCCGCGAGCCAAGCGCCGGCATCGTCGGTGCTCGTCGCGATGCAAACGAGCAGCGGCGAACCCGCCGCGAGCGCTTGATGCGCGGCCGCCACGCCTTGGCCGATGTCGAACGTGCGAATGGCGAGCGTGACGACGGGTGTGGCGAAATCGAGCAAGGCGCTTACGCCTTCCGCATACGCGGGCATACCGTCGTCGCGGCGGCGTGAATGAATCCAGCCTGCGAGTTCCCGCCTGAATCTCGGGTCGTCGAATTGACGGCGATCGGCCTCGGCGATCCATTCGGCCAGCCGCGTGCGTTCGTCGGCCTCGTGGATGCAGGCGACTTCGGCGCCTTCGGCCTGCACCGCCCGCGCCAGGCGCTCGCGCACGTCGGCGGCCACGGGTGCGTCCAGAAACGGTTGGCGCGTCGTGACGCGCTTCACGATCGCCTCGAACAGCGGCGCAAGACTCGCATCGACGTGTCCGCCGGGCACGAGCCGTACTTGCGCGAGCATGTCGGGATCGGCCGCCGACGGAAACAGCGTAATGGCATACGCGAGACCGAAACGGCTCAGCGCAACGCGCAGATTGAACAACGCCGCGCCGCAGCTCATTATGAGCTCGCGGTCGTAGGGATCGGCGACGGGCAGCGCGCGGAGACGATCGGCGCTGAGCGTCACCGTCTCGCCGTCCACGATGAAACGCCAAGGCTGCGTATTGTGGCTGGAAGGGGCGAGCACCGCGTAGCGCAGCGCGAAGCGCAGCTTGTCGGATGCGCTGGCTCGAGCGTCCAGCGCTCGCTCGTCGATCTGCCATGCGCGATCGTGGGCAAGGGTGTCCATAGGTTGCATAGATAGCCTCTTCGAGGATGCGTGCGCAATACGGGCCGCGCGCCGTTTTTGCACCGCGCGCAACGGATGCGTATCGTCGATACGATCCTCGCGCCAACGCGGCCGGCGCGCCTTGCGCTGGGTCAACACAGGGCAGACGAATTCGGTTGTAATCGGCGCGGGTCGGCCGGCGAACGTGCGGGAGCGAACGCTCGGCCTGGGGGCGATGGACGGGCGATGGACGGGCGATGCGAGAACGGCTAGGCCAAATGGAGGCGCCACATGCTAGCGATGGTTTTCGATGGGGGTGCACCGGTGCTTGCACTGCGCGAACTGCCCGATCCGCTGCCTGGGCGGGGCCAACTGCTGATCGACGTGCGCACTTGCGGCGTCTGCCGCACGGATTTGCACGTCGTGGACGGCGAATTGACGCATCCGAAGACCCCGCTCGTGCCGGGGCATGAGGTCGTCGGCATCGTTTCCGCGTTGGGAGAAGGTGTGACGGGCTTTGCCGTCGGCGATCGCGTCGGCGTGCCGTGGCTTGGCCACACATGCGGGCACTGCCTCTACTGCAGGCGCGGAAAGGAAAACCTGTGCGACGCGCCGGGCTTTACGGGCTACACGATCGACGGCGGCTACGCGCAGCGCACGGTGGCCGACAGCCGCTACTGTTTCCGCTTGCCCGCCCGCTACTCGGACGTCGCGGCGGCGCCGTTGCTCTGCGCGGGCTTGATCGGCCACCGGACGTTGTCGATGGCGGGCGACGCTGCGCGTATCGGCCTATACGGATTCGGCGCCGCAGCGCATATCGTGGCGCAAGTGGCGCATCACCAAGGACGGGAAGTCTATGCGTTCACGCGGCGCGGCGACACGGGCGCGCAAACGCTCGCCCGGCGGCTCGGCGCGCAATGGGCCGGCGCGAGCGACGAAGCGCCGCCGCGGCCGCTCGACGCGGCGCTGATCTTCGCCCCTGTGGGCGCGCTGGTGCCGGCGGCGTTGCGTGCCGTCGTCAAAGGCGGGGTCGTCGTATGCGGCGGGATCCATATGAGCGACATCCCGTCCTTTCCTTACGATATTTTGTGGGGCGAGCGCCGCGTCGTGTCGGTCGCGAACTTGACGCGCGACGACGGGCACACGTTCATGAAGGTCGCCGACGCAATCGCGCTCGACATAGAGACCACGGTCTACCCGCTGGCCGAGGCGAACCGGGCATTGGCCGATCTTCGAGAAGGACGGCTCGCGGGAGCCGCGGTGCTCGACGTGCGCGCTTGACGGCGTCCATGCGCATGGCGGGTCGATCGCAGCTCATACGCGGCCCAGCGCATCGAGATTGACGATCCGGATCCGCTTTCCGTTCGTCTGGACGAGCCCCTCGCGCTTGAACTTCGAGAACATCCGGCTCACGGTTTCGAGCTTCATGCCGAGAAAATTGCCCATTTCCTCGCGCGTCATCCGTAGATTGAACTCGGCCGGCGAATAGCCGCGAGCCTTCATTCGGCCCGACAGGTTGAGCAAGAAGGCCGCGACGCGCTGCTCTGCGCTCATCGTACCCAACAGCATCATCAGCGACGACTCGCGCACGATCTCGCCGCTCATCATGCGCAATACCTGCTGCTGCAACCCCTTCGATTCGGCGCAGAGCGATTCGAGCGAGGCGTAGGGAATGATGCAGACGCTGCTGTCTTCGATGGCGACGGCGTCGCTGCTGTGATGTTCCGTGCAGACGCCGTCGAGCCCCAGCACTTCGCCCGCCAAATGAAAGCCGGTGACCTGCTCTCGGCCGTCGCGATGCATGACGACCGACTTGAACGAGCCGGCCCGAATCGCGTAGATGCTTTGGAACGTATCGTTCGCTCGATAGAGCGCATCCCCGCGCTTGATCAAACGCGTGGCACTGACGATCGAATCGAATCGCGTCAAGTCCTGGGCGCTCAGCGCATGCGGCATACAAGCCGAGCGCATCGAGCAGTTGCCGCATTGCTGCGCCGGACGATCGGGTATGGACGTGCGGGGTGCGGATGCCGAAGCCCGGAGTCCCGTTGCCGTCGCTAGATCGTCGGCGAAAGGTGTTTCGTGGAGCATACGACCTCCGTCTGCATCCGTCTGGAGATTGGCGAAAGGGACATTGCGTCGCTGTGCCGGCGCCGCGGGAAGACGTCCTGATTGACAGTATCGGAGCCCGAAGGCATTAAGAAAATCGGCGCAATATGAAACTGCGGTAAGCGTTGACGAAGCTTTGTAAGGTTTCTCCTACATCGGCGCGTGGAGATGGACGAGAAAGACGACGAAACGCACGTCGCCGGCGATTGATCCCCGTCAAGGCCCGCCGCGGCCGGCGCTTGCACACTGAATGACGTCAAGCCTTTGTAACCATAGGCCCTAGGCCTGGGAGAACATTCATGTACAAGCGGATTTTGGCTGCCGTGGACGGCAGCCGTGGCGCCCGGCTCGCGCTCGACGAGGCGCTAAAAATTGCGAAGGCCGCGGGGGCCGAAGTCGTCGCGCTGTTCGTCGTCGAGCACGCGCCTCAGCTTGCCGATGTGGGCGCGGTTTATATGCAGGAACAAGGGGCGGACGCCGCACTGGTCGATGCGGCGACCGCCGCGCTCGACGAAGCCCGCGAATTGTTGCGAGAGCATGGCGTCGTGGGCTCGGCGCGGGCGATCGACGCTTACGGCGAGAGCATCGCCGAAGTGATTGCGCGCACGGCGCAAGCGAGCGAGGCCGACCTCATCGTCATGGGCACGCATGGGCGTCGAGGCGTCCGGCGGATGTTGCTCGGCAGCGTGGCCGAGTCGCTGCTGCGGACGGCGCAGATGCCGGTGCTGCTCGTCCGGCACGATTCCGGGGCCGAAGAGGAGGCAGCGAAAGCGTTGTGAGCGGGGCTCGGCGCCCGAGCGGGCGTCGAGCTCGCCTTTGCCGGGACCTGAGGCGAAAAACGAGAGGGAAAAAACGAGAAACGAGTTGAAGACGAACGGTCAATTCGTCTCGACTTGCCGTGTCGTGTCGCCGGCCGGTACGAGCAGGACGGGGCAGGTGGCGATGCGGACGAATCTTTCGGCCACGCTGCCGAGCATCAACCGGCGAAACCCGCGCCGCCCATGCGTGCCCATGACGACGAGATCGGCGCCGCATTCGTTCGCCACGCGCAGAATCGAATGGGCGACGTCGTCGCCGAGCGCGCTGGTCTCCACGATGCGCGGAGCGCCGGACAAGCCTTCGCGCTGCATTTTCGCCAGCGCATCAGCGTTCACGTGACCGCCTTCCTCGAATAGTGCGTCGCGCACGATCGAAGGGTCGTAGCCGGGCGCATCGGCGCCCACGAGCGGCACATCGACGACGTAAAGCGGCACCAGTTGCGCGCCGGATTCGCGGGCCACGCGCAAGGCCGTCTCGAACGCACGGGCCGAGGTTTCGCTGCCGTCGATCGGCGCGAGGATGTGTTGGTACATTTTGGATGCCTCGTCGATTGATAAGCGATGACGGCTCCATCATCTAGGGCGGCGCCAAGCGCCGTGCTGATCCAAGTCAAGCGATAGCCGCTTGTCCGCAGACGAGGCGCCACGCGGCGCGCGCGGCGATCCACGCCTCGTTCGTCGGTTCGACGACGACTTTGACGCGGCTCGTCGGACGCGAAATGACATGCGCGTTCGCGCGATTGGCGTCGTCGTCGAGTTCGATCCCGAACAGCCCGAGCCCGCCGCAGACACGCGCGCGAATCGGCGCGCTGTGCTCGCCGATGCCGGCCGTGAAGACGAGCATGTCGAGTCCCCCCAAGAGCGTGGCGAGCGCGCCCGTTTCGCGAACGATGCGATGAACGTATAGCGCGAGCGCATCGCGCGCGCGTTCGTTCCCGGCCTCATGCTCGAGCAGCACGCGCGGATCGCCCGAGAGTCCCGAAACGCCTTGCAGGCCCGAGTGGTGATAGAGGAGGGTGCCGAGCGCCTCGTGCGACAAGCCGCGGACATCGGACAAGTGCAGCACGACGCCTGGATCGATCGATCCGCAACGCGTGCTCATCATCAGGCCATCGAGTGCGGAGAAACCCATCGTCGTCGCCACGCTTCGTAGCGCACTGAGCGCGCACAGGCTTGCGCCGCTGCCCAAATGCGCCGCGACGACGCGGCCGCGCGCCACTTCGCCGAAAGCTTCGGCCAATGCCACGGACAAATACTCATAGGACAAGCCATGGAACCCGTAGCGGCGCACCCCTTCGTCGAACCACATATGGGGCAGCGGCAGCAACTGCTCGACGCGCGGCAGCGTTCGATGAAAGGCCGTATCGAAGACGGCGACCTGCGGGACGGCGGGGAACGCTTTGCGTAACGTATCGATGGCGTCGATGTTGTGCGGCTGGTGCAGCGGCGCGAGCGGAATCAGCGTGCGCAACTCGCGCAGCGTTTTGTCGTCGACGAAAACAGGCGCCGCATAGTGGCGGCCGCCGTGCACGACACGATGTGCGACGGCGGCGAGCCGCAGGTGCGGCCAATGCGCGCGCATCCATTCGACGATCGGCGCCAGCGCGGCTTGGTAGGGATCGCCGCCTTGGAACGAGAGCTGGCGCGCGGCGGCGCCGCCGACGGCGAACGTCATGACTGTGCCGCTTTCTGCGCCGTTTCCTGTGCCGATTCCCGCGACTTCTCCCGCGGCGATTGCTTGGCGCTTGGGTTCGTCGGTCGCGCAATCGAACAGCCCGAATTTGATGCTGGATGAGCCGGCATTGAGAACGAGGACGGCATGCTCGTCAGGCATTTGAACGACTCCGAGGCGTACGCGTATTGCCGGTGACTGTAGTCGGCGCGGCGAGGCGTCCCGTTGATGCGGATCAATCCAAGCGGCACCTGACGCCTCTAGAGTGAAACGGATGGTCGTTTCAAGGTTCGACCGTTTCACGCTTTTCGCGCGACGCGCTCCCCACCGGGCTCATCGCGTCGCGTGCTCTTTATCTTCCTTCGGAGGAACAGCCATGTCCGCTTCAACACGGCGCATCGCGTTCGTGACGGGTGGGATGGGCGGCCTTGGCGCTGCCATCAGCCGCCGTTTGCACGATGCCGGCATGACCGTCGCCATGTCGCATTCCGAACATAACGACCACGTGTCCACTTGGCTCATGCAGGAACGCGACGCCGGCCGCCGGTTTCATGCCTACGCGCTCGACGTTGCGGATTTCGATTCGTGCGAACGTTGCGCGAAGCGGGTGCAGGCCGATCTAGGACCCGTCGACGTGCTCGTCAACAACGCGGGCATCGTTCGGGATGCGACGTTCTCCAAGATGACCAAGCGCGAATGGGACGACGTGATGCACACCGATCTCGACGCGCTTTTCAACGTGACGAAGCAATACTTTGCGGGCATGCTCGAGCGCCGCTTCGGCCGCATCGTCAACATCGGCTCGGTGAACGGCTCGCGCGGTGCGTACGGGCAGGCGAACTACGCTTCGGCCAAGGCCGGCATTCACGGTTTCACGCGCACCCTCGCGCTGGAAAGCGCCCGCCATGGCGTGACCGTCAATACGGTGTCGCCAGGGTATCTCGATACGGCGATGCTCGCGTCGATCCCGCAGGACGTGATGGAGAAAAAGGTGCTGCCGCAAATTCCCGTCGGACGTCTCGGCCGGCCCGACGAGGTCGCCGCGCTCATCGCATTCCTGTGCTCCGATGACGCCGCGTTCATCACGGGCGCCGATCTCGCCGTCAACGGCGGGATGCATATGCAATGACCGAGCCGACGCATGGCTGCACCCGACAGCAACCGCGGGCGACGGGCGCGGACGCGCTCGATCGCGCGGCCCACGCGCTGATCGCCGCCTCGACGAGCGGGCTTTCGCCGGCCTCGGCGCTGCTCGCGTGGATCGACTGGGCCGTGCACTTGGCCGTCTCGCCAGGCAAGAACATGGCGCTTGCGGCCCAAGCCGCGCACGATTGGATGAACGGCCTGCCGGAATGCATGCCGGGCTGCGTCGCGCGCGGGCAACGCGACGGATCGGCAGGCGAATTGGGCGACGAGTCGGCGTACGAATCAGCCTATGAACCGGCCTATGAACCGGCCTATGAACCGGCCGATCCACGCTTTGCCGATCCCGCTTGGCGTGCGTGGCCGTTCAGCGCCTATCGCGATGCCTTTCAACGGACGCAGGCATGGTGGCAGCTGGCCACGTCGGGCGTGCGCGGGGTGGAGGCGCATCACGAACATCTCGTTCAGTTCTTTGCACGGCAGTGGCTCGACGCGCTTGCGCCGAGCAACTTCGCCGCGACCAATCCCGTCGTGCTCGGCGCCGCGTTGCGCACCGGCGGCGCGAACTTCGCCTTCGGCGCACGCCACTGGCTCGAGGATTACGAGCAGATGCGCGCGCGCCTGCAGGGCGCGCAAGGCAAGCCGAAGCCTTCGTGCCGCCCGGGGCGGGATGTGGCGGCGACGCCCGGCAAGGTCGTCTGGCGAGGCCCGCTTTGCGAGCTGCTGCAATATGCGCCGACCACGGCCGACGTGCGGCGCGAGCCCGTTTTCATCGTGCCGGCCTGGATCATGAAGTACTACATTCTCGATTTGGGGCCGCGCGATTCCCTCGTGCGCTATCTCGTCGATGCCGGCTACACCGTATTGATTCTCTCGTGGCGCAACCCCGGCAGCGCGTCGCGCGATCTCGGGCTGAACGACTACCTGGAGCAGGGCCTGCTGGCGGCGCTCCAAGCGGCGCGCGATCGTGTCGCGGGCGGGCGAGTGCATGCGGTGGGCTATTGTCTAGGCGGCACGCTGCTCGCGATCGCGGCTGCCACGCTGGCGCGGGAGGCGCATCGCGCAGACGAAGGCGCACGCCGAAAGGGAGCGAAGACGAACGACGTCCCGTTCGCATCGCTGACGCTGCTCGCCGCGCAAACCGATTTCAGCGAACCCGGGGAACTGAGCAACTTCATCGACGCAAGCGAACTCGCCGCGCTCGATGCGCTGATGTGGGAGCAAGGGTACCTCGACGGTTCGCAAATGGCTGCCGCGTTTCAACTGCTCAATGCACGCGATCTCATCTGGTCGCGGATGATGAGCGAATATCTGCTAGGACGCCGATCGAAGCCGAGCGACCTCATGTCTTGGAACGAAGACACGACGCGCATGCCTTACCGGATGCACAGCGAGTACCTGACGCGGCTGTTCCAGCATAACGACTTGGCCGAGGGGCGCTACTGCGTCGATGGGCGGCCGATCGCCCTGGCGGACATCGAGACGCCGATGTTCGTCGTGGGCACGGAGCGCGATCACGTCTCCCCGTGGCGTTCCGTCTACAAGCTTCATCTGCTGACGCACCACGCGCTCACCTTCCTATTGACCGCTGGCGGGCATAACGCCGGGATCGTTTCGGAACCTGGGCACCACGGACGCCATTACCGTGTCGCTGCGCGAGAGGCCGACGACGCGTACCGCAGCGCCGATGCGTTTTTGCAAGAGAATGTGCCGATCGAAGGGTCGTGGTGGCCGTGTTGGGTGCAGTGGCTGGCGCAGCGATCGAGCGGCACCGTGCGCGCAAGGGCCCTCGAGGCCGAGTTGCCCGACGCACCCGGTACGTACGTCTTCGAAGCCTGATTCGAAGCCCGATTCGAAGCCCGATTCGAAGCCTGATGCAGGCTGCGGCACGGCTACGGCGGAGGCTGCCGCGCTAGCCGGTGCGAGATAGCGCCAGCGAAGTCCAAAACCGACGAAGCGCCGGGTGAACGACTTCATGCCAGCGCGGTCCGGTGAAGAGATCGTAGTGATCGCAGTCGTCGACGGTCAGGCGTAGCCGCATTGCGTCGGGGATCTCCGCGCAGGCTTCGTGCGCGGCGTGAGTTTGCCCCGCGCCGGTGATGTCGTCGCGGTCGCCTTCCACCGTGCAAAGGGCTGTCGCAGTCAGCGTTTCCAGCCGCACGCGACGTGCGCCGACGTACCACGTGCCGCGCGGCAGCCTCTGCTCCTGAAAGATCACGCGCAGCGTATCGAGGAAATACGTCTCGTCCATGTCGAGCACGGCCGAATATTCTTGGAGCGCGCGCAGGCTCGATGCGACGGCGCTTGCATCGCCCGACATGCGGGTCGTCCAATATCGCGATTCGAGGGCGACCTGTCGATGCGGGTGGGCTGCGACGATCGCCGCATGCTGAACGTAGCCCGGATAGATGCGCCGGCCCGCGCCGGCGTAGCGTGGCGGGACGACGTCGATGACGGTGCGGCGGAACCAGTCGATATCGTGCGTGGCGGCCAGCCGGTCGATCATCGTCGGATGCAGACGCGTATCGATCGGCCCGCCCATCAGCGTGACGCTCAGGGGCGCCGGGCGATCGCCGTCCGCCGCCACGAGCGCGCATGCCGCCAGCGCGGGCGGCGCGGCTTGGCAGACGGCCAGCACGTGCACGCCGCGGCCGGCGAGCAGGCGCAGGAAACGCTCCACGGTAAGCACGTAGTCGTCGAGGCTGAACACGCCGTCCGAAAGGGGGACGTCTCGCGCGTTCGCCCAATCGGTCACATAGACGTCGGCGTCCTGCAGCAGCGTTTCGACCGTTTCGCGCAGCATCACGGCATGGTGGCCTGCAAGCGGCGTGACGAGTAGCACGCAAGTCTGCTGCAGCGTATCGGCCGCGAGCGCTGGTTCCGCCACATCCGGTTCGGCATCAGGCGGCGGAGCTTGCCGGCTGCTTGCTCGGCTAGGGCGATCGGCGCCGCTGGGCGATTCGAATGCGCGGGCGAACCGGCGCAATCGGCAAAAGGCGGTTCGATCGGCGACGGTTTCGTTCACAGGCACCGATCGTTCCGCGATGCGTACGGACGCGATGCCGAAGGGGGGCGGCTCGGGCGCGGCTTGCATGAGCCGATAGAGCCAATCGCACCCAGGCACGGCAACGCATGCCAGGCGTGCATCGCCGTCGTAGGGGGCGCCTGCTTGCGCGCTGTCAGGGTAAGGGGGCGCTGCGCCCCACGGCGCGGCCGCAAGCGAGGCCCACGCATCGAACGAGCGCATCAATGCGCGCTGTGTTTCGAGCCATTGATAGAACATGGTCGACTCCGGCCGAACGCCGCGTCCGGGAAGGCTCGCGACGCCCCGGCGCCGCGCCGGGCGCCGGATCGGGGAAACGCGTCCTTGCCGCGACGCGCCGCGGCTCGAGCGGCCGCTCAGCTATTGTGCTGAGCGCAGGTGTCGGCTGGCAAGCCTACCGTTTGCGCGAGTATCGGGGTCTCGTCCTCGTTCAGGCTCAGCGCGTCGGCCAGCAGCCGGCGATCGATCCAGCCGCGCACCACGGTCGCGAGCCCGGCCGAGGCGCAGTAAAGGGAGACGTTCTGGGAAATCGCCCCGGCCGTGACGGCCGAGAACGTCTCGCGCAGTGCGGCAGGCATATCGAGCAGCCTGGATCCGTGCACGACATACACGAGGTCGAGCGGCGCCGCGCCGACGAAATCCTGGTAGCCGGTCATGTTGCGGGCATCGACGGCGTGCTTGAGCACGAGCTTGTGCGCAGGCGGATCGTAGCGATAGACGCCTTGGGGCAAGGCGACGTAGATGTCGATCTCCTGCGCGGCATGCGGGGAGGGCGCCGTTCTGCCGCCGGATAGCGGCCGGTTGATGCCGTCGGCGGCCCACAGCAGCTCGCCGAGCGTCGCGTGGCTGAGCGCCCGCGGTAGGAACTCGCGCGTGCTTGCTCGAAACGTCAGCGCCGTCATGAGCGGGGCGCCGGAACGCAAGTCCGGCCTCGGCAGTTCGATGGCGCCGGGCGCGGTTCCCGCCGGCGGCTGGGCGCGCGGGGTGTGCGACGGCATATAGGTGAGCCAGGGTGTTTCGTTCGTGGTCATGAGGGACGCTCCTGCGGGCTAGGCGCGCGGTTCGCGCCGACGTTGGGCTCGATGCTTTCGACGATAGCGTTGCAGCGCGGAAGGGGGATTGATTTCGGTCAAGGCTGGTCGTCCGGACCTGCGTTCGGGCCAATTTGCCGTACGCCCGTGCACCTGTTGTACTATTGTGCGTTTTTGTCCAACGTAACCAGTCACGCATGCTCGATTTCTTCCGCAACCATAAGCGCCTGATGATGCTCATGCTCGTCCTCGTCATCGTGCCGGGGCTGGGTTTCGTCGGTATTCAAGGTTTCCGCAATTTCTTCGACGAAAGCGCCAACGTGGCGAGCGTCAACGGGCACAAGATCACGCGGGCCGAGTTCGACGGCGCCATGCGTCAGCAGCTCGATCAGGCTCGGCAGTTCCTCGGCGCGCAGTTCGATGCAAAGATGCTCGATACGCCGGCCCGCCGCCGCGAGTTGCTCGACAATCTGATTCAGCAGCGCGCGCTAGCCGACGAAGCTCAACGCGAGCACTTGACGGCTTCGGACGACGCCGTGCGCCGCACGTTGCTTGCCGACCCCGTCGTCGCGTCGCTGCGCAAGCCCGACGGGTCGATCGACATCGACCGCTACAAGCAACTGTTGGCCATGCAAGGCATGACGCCCGAGCAGTACGACGAGCGTGTCCGCTACGGGCTCGCCATGCAGCAGATTCCCGAAAGCATCCAGTCGAGCGCGTTCACGCCGAAATCGTTGGCCGAGCGCATCGGCCAACTAGCCGAAGCGCAGCGCACCGTGCAAGCGCTCGTGCTCCACGCAAGCGACTATGCGTCGAAGGTTCAGCCCACCGACGCGCAGCTTTCGGCTTATTACGATGCGCATCGCGCCGATTTCGCCACGCCGGCCACCGCTACGATCGACTATGTCGTGTTGTCGCCGGCCACGCTTGCCGCCGGCGTATCGCCGACCGAGGCCGATGCGAAGAAGTACTACGACGACAACCTGGCGCACTACACCACGGCGCGCGAAGTCCGCGTGAGCCAAATCCTCATCGCTTCGCCCAAGACGGCAAGCCCGGCGGACGACGCCAAGGCGAAGGCGAAGGCCGACGCCGTGTTGGCCGACGTGAAGGCTCATCCCGATCAATTCGCGCAGATCGCGCAGAAGGAATCGCAGGATCCCGGCTCCGCGGCCAAGGGCGGCGATCTCGGCTGGTCGTCGAGCGGTGTGCTGACGGGCGAAAAGGCGTTCGATGCCGCGGCGATGGCGTTGAAAAAGGACGAAGTGAGCGCGGTCGTTCATTCGTCGTTCGGCTATCACATCATCAAGGCAACGGACGTCAAGCCGGCTGCGACCACGCCGTTTGCCGACGTGAAGGACGCGATTCTCAAGGATTTGAAGACGCAACTCGCCACGAAGGCTTACAGCGACGACGCCGACGGGTTCACGTCGACGGTCTACGAGCAAGCCAAGAGCTTGAAGCCCGCGGCCGACAAATACAAGCTGACGGTGCAGACCGCAACGGTCACGCCCAAGCCGAATACGGCCTTGCCGCCGGATAGCCCGTTGAACAACCCGAAATTCCTGGCCGCCGTATTCGCCGACGATTCGGTGAAGAGCCGCAACAACACGCAGGCGATCGACGTCGGGAACAATACGCTGATCGCCGCGCATGTGACCGACTACAAGGCCGCCGCGACGCCGCCGCTCGCCTCGATCAAGGATGCCGTTCGCGCCAAGTACGTCGCCGAGCAAGCGGCCGAGCTCGCCCGCAAGGACGGCGCGGCCAAGCTTGCCGACCTGCAGAAGTCCAAATCGACGGCGGGCTTCGGCGCCGAGCAGAAAGTCTCGCGCACCGACACGCAAGGCCTCTCGCCGGCGGCCCTGAGCGCGGTGTTCAAGGCCGACGACTCGAAGCTGCCGGCATACGTTGGTGTGGATCTCGGAAACGACGGGTATGCGGTCTACCGCGTCAACGCCGTCGTGCCGGCCGCGCCGCTCGACGCTGCTCGCCTGGCGGCCACACAGCGCCAACTGGCTCAGATCGATGCGCAAACGCAAATGGAAGCCTTTGTGGCCTCGCTGCGCCAGCGCTCGAAGGTGAAGGTCTACGGCTCGCTGGAAGCGGCGCAGCCTGATTCGCAGTAAGCGCCCCAGGCCGCGGTTACACGCGGCCGCCTACAGGGTGTCGGGTGCCCTCGGGCACTCGCCCCAATAAATGCCCGAACATCCAAGCGCGGCCTTCAACGGCCGCGCTGCCGCAGCAGCGGCGCCAGCACGGGCCAGACGTTGTCGAGCAGGACCGGCTGCGCCTGCTGCGTCGGGTGCATCTGGTCCGACTGAAACATATCGGGCCGGTTTTCGATGCCGGCGAGTAAGAACGGCACGAGCCGCACGTTCATTTGATGCGCGAGCGAGCCGTAGAGGCCGTGAAATCGCTGCGTATACGCCTGCCCGTAGTTCGACGGCACATACATTCCGACCAGCACGACTTTCGCGTGGCCCTGCTGCGCTTGCTCGACGATCGTTCGCAAATTGTCTTCGGTCGTGG
Source organism: uncultured Burkholderiaceae bacterium (assembly GCA_966212325.1). Classification (GTDB taxonomy): domain Bacteria; phylum Pseudomonadota; class Gammaproteobacteria; order Burkholderiales; family Burkholderiaceae; genus Trinickia. The sequence goes on from CBIHRA010000001.1 coordinate 361,926, forward strand.
AAAGCGGGACGCCGCGCAGCGCATCGTTGGCGCCTAGCTCCACGATTACGATCGACGGCTTGAGCCGCGCCATCAACTCGGGCAGGCGAGCGCGCCCGCCGCTTGTCGTGTCGCCGCTGATGCTCGCATTTGCAACGCTATAATCGATTCGCTCGTCCGCCAGCCGCTTGCGCAGCAGCGAGACCCATCCCGTATCGCGGGGCAGCCCATACTCGGCCGAGATGCTGTCGCCGAGCACGACGATGACGGGCCGTGTGGTTTCCGCGCTGTGCGCGCTCGCCGAACCGAGCGGCGAAAGCGTAATGAAAAGGCCGGACGCGGCTAGCGCAGCCGTGGCGGCCATACCGACAATCCAACGACGCTTGTTCATGCCAGAAAACACCAATGCCATTATCGAAGTGCGCAGTTTATGCAAGCGGGTCAAGGATGCAACGGGTGAGCTGACGATCCTCGATGATATCGATCTCGACGTCATGGCCGGAACGAGCGTGGCGATCGTCGGTGCGTCGGGCTCGGGCAAGTCTACGCTGCTCGGCCTGCTAGCGGGCTTGGACAATGCCACCTCGGGTTCGGTTCGACTGCTGGGACACCATCTGTCGGCGTTGTCCGAAGACGAGCGCGCCCGGCTTCGGAACGGCTCGATCGGGTTCGTCTTCCAATCGTTTCAGCTGATGCCCCAATTGACGGCGCTCGAGAACGTCCGGCTGCCGCTGGAACTGCAAGGGGGCGTCGATGCACATGAGGCTACGGCGCGCGCGCGGGCATTGCTGGAGCAAGTGGGCCTGGGCGCGCGCACGCAGCATTATCCGAAGCTGCTGTCAGGGGGAGAGCAACAGCGCGTCGCGTTGGCGCGTGCGTTCGTCACCCGCCCGGCCATTCTATTCGCCGACGAGCCGACGGGCAGCCTCGATGCCGCCACCGGTCACGCCGTCATCGATCTCATGTTCGAGCTCAATGCCGCGCAAGGCGCGACGCTCGTGCTGGTCACGCACGACGTCGAACTCGCGCGGCGCTGCTCGCAGACGGTGACGATCGAGGCGGGCCGCCTCGTTCGAAGCGCCCCGCACGCCGCTCGCGCTTAGACGCGCCGCAGCGCTTGGCGCGCGCGCTCGATCAGCGCCGAGGTGGACGAGTCGTGCTTGTGCTCGTCGAACGCAGCGCAGGTCAAGTCGGCTTCGACGACCTTGCCCAAGATCTTGCCGAGTTCGACGCCCCATTGATCGAACGGGTTGATGTTCCAGACCGCCGCTTGCACGAGCACCTTGTGCTCGTAGAGCGCGATCAACGCGCCGAGCGAGCGGGGCGTCAGCGTGTCGAGCATCAGCGTCGTGGAGGGCCGGTTGCCGGGGAACACCAGGTGCGGCACGAGCTCGGGCTTGTCCGGGCCCGCCACCTTACGCGCTTCGTCTTCCGTGCGGCCGAGCATCAGCGCTTCGCTTTGCGCGAAGCAGTTGGCGAGCAGCTTCGGATGATGGCTGACGAGCGGGTGCTCGGGCGTGAGCACGGCGATGAAGTCGATCGGCACGATCGTCGGCCCTTGGTGCAGCATCTGAAAGAACGCATGCTGGCCGTTCGTGCCCGGCTCGCCCCACGTGACGGCCGACGTGGCGTAATCGACGTACGCGCCGTCTAGCCGCGCCGATTTGCCGTTGCTTTCCATCTCGAGCTGCTGCAGATACGACGGCAGGAAGTGCAGGGCCTCGGAGTACGGTGCGACGAGGTAGCTCTGCAGCCCGAAAAAGTTGCGGTACCAGATGCCGATCATGCCGAGCAGCACGGGAAGGTTGCGCGCGAGCGGCGCATCGCGGAAATGACGGTCCATGTCGTGTGCGCCGGCAAGCAACTGATCGAAATTCGCCGCGCCCACCGCAATCATGATCGACAAGCCCACAGCCGACCAAAGAGAGTACCGGCCGCCGACCCAATCCCACATCTCGAACACGTTCTCCTGCGCGATGCCGAATTTGACGACTTCGGCCGGGTTCGCCGATACGCCTACGAAGTGTTGCGCGAGCGAGGTTTCCGGACAGCCGTTTTGCACGAACCAATCGCGCATGGAGCGCGCGTTCGTCATCGTTTCGAGCGTCGTGAACGTTTTGGACACGACGATCGCAAGCGTTTCTTCGGGATCGATGCGGGCCAGCACGCGCGCGAGATCGGCGCCGTCGACGTTCGAAACGAAGTACGTCGAGATCTCGGGATGGGACAAATGCTCGAGCGCATGCACCACCATCTTCGGACCGAGATCGGACCCACCGATGCCGATATTGACGACGTGCCTGATCCGCTTGCCTGTATGGCCGAGCCACGCGCCGCCGCGCACGCGTTCGGCGAAATCGGCCATCTTGGCGCGCTCGGCCGCGACTTGCGCGTGAAACGGCGCATCGGCTTCGGGCGAGCGCAGCGCCGTATGAAGCGCGGCGCGGCCTTCGGTGGGATTGACCGCTTGGCCGGCGAACATGGCGTCCCTGCGAGCCGCGACGCCGGCTTCCTCGGCAAGGGCGACGAGCAGGCGCAGCGTTTCGTCCGTGATGCGGTTTTTCGAAAAATCGGCCGTGAGACCGCCGCCTTCGACCGTAAGGCGCTCGGCGCGCGAGGGCTTGCCGCCATCGGCAGCGAACCAGTCACGCAGCCGCTCGTCGCGGATCTGTTCGTAGTGCGCGGTGAGTGCAGACCAAGAGGGAAGCGAGTTCAGCGTCTTGAGCGTCATAAGCGTCGTCTAGCGAAAGAAGACTCGGCGAGCGAGCCAGGGTCGATCAGTATAGCGGCGTTGCGCCGCAGGAAAAACCAACCCGACGGTCGGCCGACAGCGAGCCGACAGGCAGCCGACGGCGTAGCGGGTGACGAGCTTGTCGTGCGCTAGGCGCGTTATCATCCGATTTTTTCAACACGACAATTCCATAAAGAAAATGAAAAAAACGGGCCTTTACGCCGCTGCGGCGGCAACGCTACTTGCATCGGTATCGACGAGCACGCTAGCTCTGGCGGCAGACCTCGATTGCGCCAAGCCGCACTTGCCGGCAGAGCGCGCTGTCTGCGCGAATGCCGCCTTGCGCGCGCTGGACGCTCGGGCGAACGCCTACTACTCGATGCTGCTCGAAGCGAAGCCGGTCGCCGACACCTTGCCCTATCGCCAGTTCCGCGACGACCTTCAGACCGATGACGAGAAGTGGCGGCACGACACGCGCGACGCATGCGGCGCACAAGCGGCGTGCTTGAGCGACGCCTACGAGCATCGAATCGACGCGCTGCAGGCAAGCGCGGCGCAGCACCTCGGGCTCGTGTCGGCGGAAGCGGCGCCGCGCGACGCCGGTCCGGCGCAGCCGGCGATCGACTACATGGATGCGATCTACCGCATCGGCCAGAGCGACGTCACGCTGCTGGGCGGCCAGCACATACAAGCCGCGGCGGCCGATTCGTCGGCGCAAGAAGTCACTCGCATCGTGGAGCCGCCCGAGCATGGCGCAGGAACGCTGGGCGGCCGGCCGGCCGTGGCGGTATTCGTGTCGCAGGACGGCGGGGGCAGCGGAACCTTCTATTACGCCGCCGTGGTATTTGGAGATGGGCGGGGCAAGACGTTTCAGATCGGCGATCGGATCCGACCGATCAAGATCGCGATCAACGGCGATGACCTCGTAGTCGCCTATCTCGACCGCCAACCGGACGAGCCGATGGTCGTGCCGCCGACGGTTCCGCGCGAGCGGCATTTCGCGTACATGAACGACCAGCTCGTCGAGCGGCCGCAAGCCGCGACGGCCGCCAAGTAGGCGAAGTAGGCGAAGTAGGCGAAGTAGGCGAAGCGGCCCGTCCCCCGTGCGGGGGTGCGGCCGCACCGTACGCGGCGGTAGACGGATGGCGAGAGCGTTTCGCGCTAGCTCAGCCGTTCAATCGAGGACCGGGTAGACGAGCCGATTGAGCAGCACACGTACGATCGGCGCAAGCTCGCCTGCCGTCAGCCCGGCGGGGCCCGCGCCGGCCGCCGTCAGCGAGTCGGCAGCTGCGCCGTGCAGATAGACGCCGGCGAGCGCCGCTTCATAGCTCGGCAGGCCTTGCGCCAGCAAGGCGCCGACGATGCCTCCCAGCACGTCGCCCGTGCCGCCTGCCGCGAGCGCCGCGTTGCCGGTCGGGCTGACGGCGATACGGCCGTCGGGCGAGGCGATCACCGTTCCAGCCCCTTTGAGCACGACGACGGCGCCGAAGCGCGCAGCGAGCGAGCGCGCCGCGCCGAGCCGGTCCTGCTGGACCTGTGCGGCGTCGCAGCCCATCAGCCGCGCCGCTTCGAGCGGGTGCGGCGTGAGCACGCACGCACGGTCCGCGCCGCGAGCGGCAAGCGAATCGGCCAAAGCGGCGTCGTTCGACATCAAATTCAGAGCATCGGCATCGATCAACAGTGCGGCGCCGCAGGCGATTGCAGCCGTCAGAGACGATACGGCCTGCGTCCCACGTCCCATGCCGCAGCCGATCGCAAGCGCGTCCATGGTTTCGAAGGCAAGCGTGCCGGGCGGGTGCAGCATCAATTCCGGAAACGGCGGGTCGTAAGACGGCGCACCCTTGCCGACGAAGGCGACGTGTACCTTGCCCGCACCCGTATGCAGCGCCGCGCGCGCCGCGAGGATCGGCGCCCCGCACATGCCCGTGTCGCCCCCGATGACGGCCAAGCTGCCGAAGGTGCCCTTATGCGACGCAAACGCGCGCGCCGGAAAGTGCGATGCAAAAAGCGACGGGGCGTTCAGACGCGCGACGTCATCCGCCGCCGGCAAGTCGACACCGAGCGCGGCCACCGTGACGGTGCCCGCGAAGTCGCGGCCGTGCGTCATGTAAAGTCCGGGCTTGGCGCCGAGAAACGTCACCGTATCGGTGGCGCGAACGGCGGCGCCGCCGCCCACGATCTGCCCGGTATCGCTATCGAGCCCGCTTGGAACGTCGAGCGCGAGGACACGCCCATGCGTCCGGCCGCGGCTGCTCATGCGAGTCGCCATATCGGCGAAAACGCCGTCGAGCGGGCGCGCGAGCCCGATGCCGAACAACCCGTCGACGACCCATCCGAATGCATCGAGCGACGCGGGCGGCACGTGGGAGACGGGCACGCCGGCGGCTCGGGCTTCGCCGAGTGCCCAGCGCGCGTCGTCGGCTTTGACCTCCATCGGCATGCAGACTTCGACGTCGATGCCGGCCTGCCGCAACCGCGTGGCGAGCACGAGGGCGTCGCCGCCGTTGTTGCCCGGACCGGCGGCGACCCAGGCGGGGCGTTCGACCGCGAACGAGCCGTCGTGCGCGGCCCGCTCGAGCAAGAACTGCGCAGCCGCCGCGCCGGCGCGGGCCATCAGCGTGTGTTCGGGCAAGCCGGCGGCGCCGCGCATCTCCAGCTCGCGCAATTGAGCAGCCGTATAAAGCGGCAACGGACGCTCGTTGGGCGAAAGCAGCGAAGGGCAGTGGTAGGTGGAGCGGGGGGCGTCGTTCATGGCGAGCGGTTTAACGTGCACTCTCGAACTTCTCGAACTTCTCGAACTATCGATCGAAAGATCGGCCGACGGGCGAGCGAACGGACCGCCGGCGCGCAAGGCCCGACGGCGCCTGCTGCGCTTCTTCCTCAGTTCGCGAAGCGTTCGGCCCGCAAGGCAGCGAGTGTTTCGGCCGGAACGGGCGGCGTCTGGCCCGAAACGAGATCGGCGACCACTTTAGCAGACCCGCACGCGAGTCCCCAACCGGCCGGGCCATGTCCGACGTTGACGAATAGACGCGGATGAATGGCTTGCCCGACGACGGGCAGCCCGTCGGGCGACAGCAGCCGTTGGCCTTCCCACGCGTGGGCGGCGGAAATCTTGGCGGCGCCCGGAATCCAATCGTGCGTGGCTTGGGCGAGCAGCGCCGTGCCGGCCTCCAGCAGCGGCTCGGCGAGCGGCTTGGACAGCTCGCGCTCGGGCTGCAGCACGGCGGCGCCCGCGACGCGGATGCGCTGATTCATCCGCGTCATCGAGACGCGCCGTATCGAATCGACGACTGTCAGATGGGGCGCGCATTCCTCGTAGGCGATCGGCGCCGTGAGCGAAAGCATGCGGACCGCATGCATCGGCAAGGACAGGCCCAACCGCTCGAGCAGCGGCACGCTGCCGGCTCCGGCCGCAACGACGACGGCGTCGCACGACATGACGTCGACTTCCCGTGCGCTCGCACGCTCGCCTTCGGCCGGCGCGAGCTCGACGGCTGCCCGGTGATGCTCGAGCCGAATCGCTTCGACGGCGCGGCCGAAGACGAACTGCACGCCGCCTTGCTCATCGAGCACCTGCTTGACGAGCTTCGTGAACAGCGGGCAGTTCGCCGTGCGCTCCTGCTCGAACAGCACGCCGCCCGCGAATCCGGGCTCGGCGGGAACGGAGTGTTCGATCTGAGCGCACTCGGCAGCCGACAGCACATGGTGATGCACCTCGAACTCGCGCAGCAAGTCGAGCCCGCTTTGCGCCTGCTCCCATTCGCGCGGATGGCGCATGACGTGCAGGATGCCCGCCGTTTGCTCGAATTCGAGATGAAATCCGGCTTCGATCGAGGCGATCGCTTCGCGAGACAGTTCGACGAGCGGGCGCAGGCGCAGCCATTGAGCCCGAAACGCTTCCGGCGCTTGCCACTGCGCAAGGCGACGGGCGAAGCGGCGGGCGCTGGATTTGAAGCCTGGGCGATAGACGATGCCGCTGCGGGCGCCGCGGCGCTCGTCGAGAAACGTGGGGCCGAACCAGGCGTCGAGCGGCGTGGGCAGCACGATGCCGCCATGCCCGTAGGTGGCGCCTTGGGCGACCGTGGCATGGCGCTCGACGACGCACACGCGATGACCGGCCGCGCGAAGCTGATAGGCGGTGGCGACGCCGACGATTCCGCCGCCGATGACGATGACATCCATGTATGACTGGGTTCGGTGCACGCAGACAGCCCCGGCGCCAAGCGCGGCCAGCGCCGTGGGGCGTTGCCCGGCTAGCCGTCGCGCCGATGAGGCAAACCGCGCATGATAGCGCCAAATGTGTCGCGATGGCTCGGCATGGGGTGCAAATGAGACGAGCCTCATGCAAATCGCGCACCCGCTCGTGCCGCCCGATGCGTCGGCGCGCGCCGTTTCCATGCCGATGCAGATCGGGCCGGTCACTGGGCCGCCCCCCGGGTCATTGCTCGCGCGCGCCCGGACAGGCTATCGGGGCCCGAGTTCCGGGTATAATCTCGGTCTTCCTTTCGCCTCACGTCGTGGCATGCGCGCGCGAACCGCGCGATGCGCGACTCATCGACGCCTACGTCCTTCCATGGCCCACTTCTCGTGCTTCCCCGGTGCTTCGGCGCTGTCCGATTTTCGTCAAACCCGCCTGCTCGAAACGCTTGCCCGCATCGATGCGAACATCGTCGGCGTGCGCGGCCAGTACCTGCACTTCGTCAGTGCGCTGACGCCGCTGTCGGCACAGGACGACGAGCGCATCGCGGCGCTGCTCCACTATGGCGAGCCGTTCGTGACGCCTGAAGGCCGCGGCGCGCAGGAAACCTTCCTCGTCGTGCCGCGTATCGGTACGGTTTCGCCGTGGGCGAGCAAGGCGACCGACATCGCCCATCACTGCGGGCTCGAACAGGTACGCCGCATCGAGCGCGGGGTCGAGTTCACGATCGTGCTGAAAGCGGGGCTCGCGAACCTCTTGGGCGGTAAGAAGGCGCTCTCCGACGAAGTGCGCGCGGCCGTCGCCGCGGCGCTGCACGATCGCATGACCGAGAGCGTCGTGGCTTCGCGCGACGAGGCGCTCCACCTATTCGACGAGTTGCCGGCCAAGCCGCTCCAGACCGTCGACGTACGCACGCAAGGCCGCGCAGCGCTCGAAAAAGCGAACGGCGAACTGGGCCTTGCGCTGGCCGACGACGAAATCGACTATCTCGTCGATGCATTTTCCAAGCTCGAACGCAATCCGACCGACGTCGAGTTGATGATGTTCGCGCAGGCGAACAGCGAGCATTGCCGCCACAAGATCTTCAACGCCCAGTGGACGATCGATGGGCAGGCGCAGGACATGTCGCTGTTCCAGATGATCAAGAACACCGAGAAACTCAATCCGCAGGGCACGATCGTCGCCTATTCGGACAACTCGGCGATCATGGAGGGCGGCCCCGCCGAGCGCTGGTTCCCGCGTGCGGCCAAAGCAGGGGAGCACGGCGCCGTCGATGAGCGATACGGGCGGCACGTCGAGCTTACCCATACGCTCATGAAGGTCGAAACACACAATCACCCGACTGCGATCTCCCCGTTCGCCGGCGCGGCGACCGGCGCCGGCGGCGAAATTCGCGACGAGGGCGCAACGGGCCGCGGCGCGAGGCCGAAGGCGGGTTTGACGGGCTTCACGGTGTCGAACCTCGAATTGCCCGATGCGGTTCAGGCATGGGAAAACGCGCGCGACGCGGCTCAGCCTCCGTCCCTGCGCAACCCGAACGAGCAGCACGCGCCGTACGGCCGTCCCGATCGGATCGCTTCGCCGCTGCAGATCATGATCGACGGCCCGCTCGGCGGCGCCGCGTTCAACAACGAATTCGGCCGGCCCAATCTAGGCGGATACTTCCGCGTCTACGAGCAAAACGTCGGCGGGCAAGTGCGCGGGTATCACAAGCCCATCATGATCGCCGGCGGCATCGGCAACATTTCCGACAGCCACACGCACAAGCACGATTTGCCCGCTGGCTCGCTGCTCGTGCAGATCGGCGGTCCCGGCATGCGCATCGGCATGGGCGGCGGGGCCGCGAGCTCCATGGCCACGGGCGCGAACACGGCCGAACTCGACTTCGATTCGGTCCAGCGCGGCAACCCCGAGATCGAGCGGCGCGCGCAGGAAGTCATCAACGCCTGCTGGCAGCTCGGCGAAGCCAATCCTATTCTGAGCATCCACGACGTGGGTGCGGGCGGCTTGTCGAACGCGTTTCCCGAACTCGTCGACGGTGCGAACAAGGGGGCACGTTTCGAGCTTCGCCAAGTGCCGCTCGAAGAAAGCGGCCTGTCGCCGCGCGAAATCTGGTCGAACGAGGCTCAAGAGCGCTATGTCCTAGCCATCGCGCCGGCCGATCTGCCCGTGTTCGAAGCGATGTGCGCGCGCGAACGTTGCCCGCTCGCCGTCGTCGGCGTCGCCACCGAAGAGCGGCAGCTCCAGCTCATCGACGCGCATGCGGAAGGCGAGGCCATCTATCCCGTCGACATGCCGATGGACGTGCTGCTCGGCAAGCCGCCGCGCATGCACCGCAACGTCGAACACGTCAAGGCCGAGCGCGCGCCGGTCGACGTCACGGGCTTGTCGCTCGACGAATTGGCCGTATCGGTGCTCAAGCATCCGACCGTCGCGAGCAAATCGTTCTTGATCACGATCGGCGACCGTTCCGTCGGCGGGACGAGCGTGCGCGATCAGCTCGTCGGGCCTTGGCAAGTGCCCGTGGCCGACTGCGCGATCACGGCGGCCGACTACGCGGGCTTTCGCGGCGAAGCGATGACCATGGCCGAGCGCACGCCGCTCGCCGTCATCGATGCGCCGGCGTCGGGTCGCATGGCCGTCGGCGAAGCGGTGACGAATATCGCCAGCGCGCCGATCGCCTCGCTCGACAAGCTCAAGCTGTCGGCGAATTGGATGGCGGCATGCGGCACGCCGGGCGAGGACGCTGCGTTGTTCGACACAGTCAAGGCCATCGGCATGGAACTGTGCCCGGCGCTCGGCATCAGCATCCCCGTCGGCAAGGATTCCTTGTCGATGAAAACGAAATGGAACGACCAAGGCGTCGCGAAGGAAGTCGTTGCGCCAGTCTCGCTGATCATTTCGGCATTTGCCCCCGTGGAAGATGTCCGTCGCCATCTGACGCCTCAATTGCGCCGCCATGACGAAGTGGGCGATTCCGTCCTGATCGCGATCGATCTCGGCCGAGGCAAGCACCGGTTGGGCGGGAGCATCCTCGCGCAAGTCACGCAGCAGGTGGGCGACAGCGTGCCCGACGTCGACGAGCCCGAAGATCTCAAGCGCTTCTTCTCGGCCATCCAATCGCTGAACGCGAGCGGCCGCTTGCTCGCCTACCATGACCGCTCCGACGGGGGACTCTGGGCAACCGTCTGCGAAATGGCGTTCGCGGGCCACGTCGGCGTGTCGCTCAATGTCGATATGCTCACGCTCGATGCGGGGCACGAGTTCGATTACGGCGACGCGAAGGATTGGGCGAAGCAAACGAGCGGCCGCCGTGACGACGCCACGCTGCGCGCCTTGTTCTCCGAAGAGCTCGGCGCCGTCGTGCAGGTGCGGGCCGCCGATCGCGACGCTGTGCTCGGCGCGCTGCGCGAACAAGGCCTTGGCGCTTGCTCGCATGTCATCGGCAAGCTCAACGAGCGCGACGTCATCGAAATCTATCGCGACGCCAAGAAGATTTACGACACGCCGCGTGCGCAATTGCAACGCGCATGGAGCGAAGTCAGCTGGCGCATCGCGCGTTTGCGCGACAATCCCGCTTGTGCCGACGCCGAATACGACATGCTGCTCGAGGCAGACGATCCGGGCATCTCCCCGCATCTGACGTTCGATCCGAGCGACGATGTCGCCGCGCCGTTCATTCGCGCGGGCGCGCGCCCTCGCGTGGCGATCTTGCGGGAGCAGGGCGTCAACTCGCATCTGGAAACGGCCTACGCGTTCGACCGTGCCGGCTTCGATGCTTACGACGTGCACATGAGCGACTTGCTGTCGGGCCGTGCGACGCTGGCCGATTTCAAGGGCGCCGTCGCCTGCGGCGGGTTCTCGTATGGCGACGTGCTGGGTGCGGGCGAAGGATGGGCAAAGACGATCCGCTTCAATCCTCAGCTTGCCGACATGTTCGCGGCCTTTTTCGGGCGTGACGATACGTTTGCACTCGGCATCTGCAACGGCTGCCAGATGATGAGCAGTCTGGCGTCGATGATTCCGGGCGCCGATGCATGGCCGAAATTCACACGCAACAAATCGGAGAAATTCGAAGCGCGTTTCTCGTTCGTGCGCGTCGAATCGTCGCCGTCGATCTTCTTTGCGGGCATGGAAGGGTCGCGCATCCCCGTTGCGATCGCGCACGGCGAAGGTTTTGCCGACTTCTCCCAACAAGGCGACGCTTCGCGCGTGGCCGTGGCGATGCGGTTCGCCGATCACCACGGGGAAGCCACGGAGCGCTACCCGTTGAACCCGAACGGCTCGCCGGCCGGCATTACCTCGGTCACGACGCCGGATGGCCGCTTCACGGTGTTGATGCCGCATATGGAGCGCGTGCACCGCACCGTCACCATGAGCTGGCACCCCGAAGGGTGGGGCGAAGCCAGTCCGTGGATGCGCGTGTTCCGCAATGCGCGGCGCTGGTTGGGGTAAATCCGCGCGATTCCGCTCTTGAAACAATGCCGCCCGAGTGAACTCGGGCGGCATTGTCGTTTTTGCTGGCCGGTTGCCGCAGCAACCGCGAGCAATCGCGGGCGGCGAATGGTTACTCCACTTTCGCCTTCGCGCGCAGCGATTGTTCGAATGCCTGCAACTTTTCCTGCTGCATTTGCTGAACGATTTGCCCCTTGACCTGGTCGAGCGGAGGCGGCGTGATGTCGCGCACGTCGTCGACGCGAATGATGTGCCAGCCGAATTGCGTATGCACCGGGGTATCGGTCATCTCGCCCTTCTTCAGCTTTTCGGCTGCAGCCGCGAATTCAGGCACATAAGTCTTGGGATTCGCCCAATCCAAATCGCCGCCGTTCTTGCCGGAACCCGGGTCTTTCGAGAATTGCTTGGCGAGATCCTCGAACTTGGCGCCGCCCTTGATCTTCGCGATCAAATCTTTTGCCTGCTGCTCGTTGTCGACGAGGATGTGATGCAGGTGATATTCCTTGCCGCCCGCTTGCTTGACGAGATCGTCGTAGCGCGCTTTCACTTCGGCGTCGCTCGGCTTGTTCTTCGTCATGTAGTCTTCGATCATCGCGCGCAGCACGACCGTCTGCTGTGCCACGGCCACTTGCGCCTTCACGTCCGCGCGGCTCGGAATGCCTTCGCGCACGGCTTCCTGCATGAGGATTTCGCGATTGACGAGTTCGTCGCGAACGGCTTGATGCAGCTGCGGCGAATCTTGCTGACCTTGCTTCACGAGCTGGCCGATGAGCGCGTCGGCGCGCGATTTGGGGATGGCCGTGCCGTTGACGACGGCGATGTTCTGAGCGAAGGCCGGAGCAGCCGCGAACGCGGCCAGCAGCACCCAAAGGCGGGTCTTTTTGTGGATCATCGGGAAGTTCCTAGCGTTCCTGTCGAATGAATCGGTGGAGGGAGCGCGCCCCCGGCATTCCGCCCTGCCTGCAGCGATGGGGGCGCTCGAGATGCAAAACTTCGGAATGTCGACGAAACCGCCGATCACTCGCCCGGCAACCGAGCAAACTCCTCGGGCGTGTAGGCGCTGATCGCGAGCGCGTGAATTCCGCGTTGCATGACGTCGTGCAGCGCATCATACACCAGCCGGTGCCGCGCCACGCGCGGCTTGCCCGCGAACGCGGCGGAGACGATCGTCACCGTGTAGTGGCCACCCGCGGCTGCGCCCGCGTGCCCGGCATGCTGCGCGCTGTCGTCACGCACGGCGAGCGACTGCGGCGCAAGCGCCGCTCCGAGCCTGCCTTCGATGAAGGCGATGCGTGCGTCCGGCGCGGCGCTCGAGAAATCGGCGGTGTCGCTCATCGATCATTCCTCCTTCATATACTTCGCGAGCCAAAGGCTTTGGGCGACGATGAACACGAACATGGCGCCGGTCGTGCCGAACAACTTGAAGTTGACCCACTGCGCCTCGGTAAAGTTGCCGACGACATACAGGTTGGCGATACCGAGCGCGACAAAAAACAGCGCCCACGCGATATTGAGCTTGTCCCAGACAGGCGAGGGCAGCGTCAATTGCTTACCCATCATTTTTTCGATCAGATTCTTGCGGAACCCATAGCGGGCGACGGCCAAGCCGACGGCGAACAGCCAATACAAGGCCGTCGGCTTCCATTGGATGAATTTCTGATTGTGCAGCACGAGCGTCGCGCCGCCGAAGACGACGATCACCCCCAAGCTGACCCACAGCATCGGATCGACCTTCCGGTGGCGGAAGGCCACCCACGCGACTTGGACGAGTGTCGCGGCGATTGCGACGGCCGTGGCCGTAAAAATGCCCCACAGCTTGAATGCGACGAAAAACAGGATGATCGGGAATAGATCGAAAAGAAATTTCATGAAGGCCAAAGAGTCCGAAAGCGTCGAAGGACGGGCGTGCCGTGTCCGGCACGCGCATGCCGCGCCGGACACGAGGGTGAACGGCACGGCATGCGGCGGGCTCCTGGCGCCGCGCGCCGGTTCGGCGGCGCGGCGACGCCTTGCCGCCTACTTGGGCTCGAATTGTAGCGCAGCCGAATTGATGCAGTACCGCAGGCCGGTCGGCGCGGGGCCGTCCTCGAAGACGTGGCCCAAATGCGCGCCGCATTGCTTGCAGCGCACTTCGATGCGTAGCATGCCGTGCGAACGGTCGGTCTTCTCCTCGATCACCTCGCCGTTGATCGGCTTGAAGTAGCTCGGCCAGCCGCAGCCCGCGTCGAACTTCGTCGACGATTCGAACAACGGGGTGCCGCAGCAGACGCAGTCGTAGACGCCGCCTTCCCAGTGATCCCAATAGCGGCCCGTGAAAGGGCGCTCGGTCGCCGCATGGCGCGTGACTTCGTATTCGATGTCGGACAACTGCTCGCGCCACGCTTGATCGGGCTTCCTAACTTCGTAGGCGTCCCGCGAGGCGTCGGCGGAATCGGGCAGACGGGTGGAGCGTTCGTCGTTCATGTCAATCTATCTCCCATATGACTCTGTTGGGCGGTGCGTTTTTGGGGCGCGCGCCGGTGGGGGCGTGACGGCGGCGTCGCGGCATGCTCGGTCGTTCGATCGTTCATCGCCGCATGCCGCCGTCCATCGATCCATTGCTTATACGTAGGCGGCCGTCAGGCGGATGCATGCCGCGCATGCGGCGAATGAGCCGCGCAAACCGTAGCAGACCGTTCGAGCCGCGATCGGTTCACGACGAGCAGCTTACTTCGAGCGAGCCGGCCCAATCGGGCGGCAGCGCGGCGTACGCCTCGTTTTCGGGCTGTTCGTCGAACGGCCGGCGCAGCACTGCCGCCAACCGTTCCAGTTCCGAGAAGTCCTTTTCCTTCGCACGCCGGATCGCCGTTTCGGCCAAATGATTGCGTAAGACGAACTTTGGGTTGACGCGGTTCATCGCTTCGCGGCGCGCTTCGTCCCCACGTGCCTCCGCAGCCAGCCTGGCCCGATAATCGGCCAGCCAACCGTCGATGCCGGGCAGATCGAGGAACAGATCGCGCACGGGCGCATCGCCGCTCGCATCGCGCATCGATACTTGGGAGAGGCGCCGGAACGTCAGCGTGAAATCGGCGCGGCTCGCATGCATCAGCGCCAGCAGCCGGTCGGCAAGCGCGGCGTCGCCCTCGCGCGCATCGGCCAGGCCGAGCTTGGCTTGGAAGCGCCCTTCGAGCGCCGGAGCGAAGTGGGTCTTGAAGCTTTCCAGGGCGCCCTGCGCGTCGGCGATCGACTTTTCCGTACGGGTCGCTTCGTCGTAGCGTGCTCCGACGAGCGGCAGCAGCGCCTGCGCCAGGCAAAAGCAGTTCCAATGCGCGATTTGCGGCTGCATCCGATAGGCGTAGCGTCCCTGCGTGTCGGAATGATTGCAGATGTAGCTGGCGTCGAAGCCGTCGACGAAGCCGAACGGGCCGTAATCGATCGTCAGGCCCAGAATCGACATGTTGTCGGTGTTCATCACGCCGTGGCAGAAGCCTACCGCTTGCCATTGAGCGACGAGCTCGGCCGTGCGCGCTACGACGGCGCCGAGCAGCGCGAGATAGGGGTCGTCGGCTTCCCGGCAGCCTGGATAGAAGCGATCGATGACGTGGTCGGCCAGCGCACGTAAATCGTCCATGCGCTCCGCTGCGTAAAAATGCTCGAAATGGCCGAAGCGCACGAAGCTCTCCGCTACGCGCGTCACCACGGCCGCCGTCTCGATTTCTTCGCGGCGCACGGGCTGGTCCGATCCGATGACGGCGAGAGCCCGTGTCGTCGGGATGCCCAGATGATGCATCGCCTCCGAGCACAAGAATTCGCGGATCGACGACCGCAAGACCGCACGGCCGTCGCCCATGCGCGAGTACGGCGTGCGCCCGCTGCCCTTGAGCTGCAGTTCGAAGCGCGCGCCTTCGTGCTCGAGCTCGCCGAGGGAGAGCGCGCGGCCATCGCCGAGCTGGCCGGCCCACACGCCGAATTGATGGCCCGAGTAAACCGATGCGTAGGGCAGCGCGGCTTGCGGCCATGCTTGCGTGGCATTGCCGATGAATAGTTCGGCGAAGCCGGGATCGGCGACGATCGCCGGATCGAGCCCGAGCATGCGGGCCGCGTCGGCCGAAAAGCCGACGACGTACGGGTCGCGCAGCGGGGATGCGGGCAAACGTGTGTAGAACGCGCTGCCGAGGCTCGCGAATGCGTCGCGGCGGGGGGCGGCGAGCGCACCGGTCAACGACGCGAGCGGGGTGGATCGTTCGGCTGTGCTTGGGGAAAACGACATATTGAGGGCCTCGGAGTTACCCGATATTGTAAGTCGCCGCCTCGCGGCGCGCTGAGCGCGGCTCGGCCCGCGCGAAAGCCCGCTCGGCGGGGCCCGAGCAAACGAACCGTCCACAGTGCGAGGAGACCTGCGCCATGCAAACGCCGTTGATGGGCCAAATGATGGACGTACCGCTGAACGTATCGACGCTGCTCGTGCATGCCGCACGATACGCGGGCGACACCGAGATCGTGTCGCGTCGCATCGAAGGCGACATCCATCGCTATACCTACCGCGACTGCGAGCAGCGGGCCAAGCAGCTTGCGCAAGCGCTGATCCGGCTGGGCGTGGGGCAGGGCGATCGCGTCGCGACGCTGGCTTGGAACGGCTACCGGCACCTCGAGGCCTACTACGGCACCACTGGGTTCGGCGCCGTCTGTCATACGATCAACCCGCGCCTGTTTCCCGAACAGATCGCTTATATCGTCAACCATGCGGACGACCGCTACGTGCTGTTCGATACGACGTTCGCGCCGCTCGTCGCCGGGCTCGCGCCCCGTTGCCCGAACGTGAAGGCGTGGATTGCGCTGGCCGACGATGAAAACATCCCCTCGATCGACGCGCCGTTGCTCGGCTACGAGTCGCTCGTAGGCGCGCAAGACGGCGACTACGCGTGGCCGGAGCTGGACGAGCGGCTGGCGTCGTATCTTTGTTACACGTCGGGGACGACGGGGCACCCGAAAGGCGCCCTGTACTCGCATCGGTCGGTCTATCTGCATGCGATGGGCGCGGCGCTGCCCGATGCGATGGGCTTCTCGGCGCACGATTCGGTGCTGCCCGTCGTGCCGATGTTCCATGTGAACGCGTGGGGCATTCCGCACGGCGCCCCACTCGCCGGGGCCAAGCTCGTCTTCCCCGGCAAGGATTTGGACGGCAAGTCGCTGTTCGAGTTGATGGAAGCGGAGCGCGTGACGTTCTCGGCCGGCGTGCCGACGGTTTGGATGAGCTTGCTCGCGCACGTGAAATCGATCGGCGCGCGTTTCTCCTCCCTGCAGCGCACCGTCATCGGCGGCTCTTGCTGGCCGCCCTCGATGCTCGCGACGTTCGAAGACGAATACGGCGTACGCGTGATTCACGCGTGGGGTATGACCGAGATGTCGCCGCTCGGCACGCTCGCGCGTCTGAACTGGGAGCAGTCGCAACGCCCGCTTGCCGAGCAGCGGCGCTTGCTGCAGAAGCAGGGCACCGTCATTTGCGGCATCGACATGAAAATCGTCGGGCAGGACGGGCGCGAACTGCCTCGGGACGGCGTGGCGTTCGGCGATCTCCACGTGCGCGGGCCGTGGGTCATCGACCGCTATTTCTCTAGCGACGAATCGCCGCTCGTCGACGGCTGGTTCCCCACGGGCGACGTCGCCACCATCGATCCGGACGGGTTTCTCCAGATTACCGATCGCAGCAAGGACGTCATCAAGTCGGGAGGCGAGTGGATCAGCTCCAGCGAGTTGGAAAACATCGCCGTCGCCCACCCCGATGTGGCCGAAGCGGCATGCATTGCTTGCCATCATCCGAAATGGGATGAACGGCCGTTGCTCGTCGTCGTCAAACGACCGGGCGCGGCCGTCACGCGCGAGGCGCTGCTCGCGTTCTTCGAGGGCAAGGTGGCCAAGTGGTGGATGCCGGACGACGTGGTGTTCGTCGACGCGTTGCCGCATACGGCTACGGGCAAGCTCCTGAAGTTGAAGCTGCGAGAGATGTTCCGCGAGCACGTGCTTCCGACGGCGCGGGAAGGGGCGGCATAGCGTCGACGCGCAACGCGCGCGCCGATTATCGCGGGCGTGTGTATCCTAGTTTTCGTCGACGCACGCTCCGATAGGCAAGTCACGCGAGAGGGGAGGCATCCGATGGCCGAGGAACGATCGATCCGCGACGGTGCGCCCGTCGTCCCGCCAGACCAAGCGCGCGCCCTGCGTCATGCCGCGCTGGCTGGACGCGCGGCGAGCGAGATCGCCGACGTGCCGGCCGACACGCCGCTGCGTCCGATCGAACGCGTGGCCGTGGTGGGCGCGGGTACGATGGGCGGCGGCATCGCGATGAGCTTCGTCAACGCGCTTTTGCCGGTCACGCTTGTCGAAACGAGCGCCGAGGCGCTCGCGCGCGGGCTCGCCACGATCCGCCGCAACTACGACGTAACGGTGGGAAAAGGCAAGTTGAGCGAGGCCCAACGCGACGCCCGCCTTGCGCTGATCGAGCCGACGCTCTCTTACGAAGCGATGGGCGATGCCGATCTCGTCATCGAAGCCGTCTTCGAAGATATGAGCGTCAAGGAACAGGTCTTCGCTCGCATCGACGCGATCGCCAAGCCCGGCGCGATTCTCGCGTCGAACACCTCCACGCTGAATCTGAACCGCATCGCTGCCTTCACGCGGCGGCCCGCCGATGTCGTCGGCATGCACTTTTTCAGCCCGGCCAACGTGATGAAGCTGCTCGAAGTCGTGCGGGGCGAAGCGACGGCCAAGGATGTCCTCGCCACGGTCATGCACGTGGCGACGGCGATCGGCAAGATCGCGGTCGTGTCGGGCGTGTGCGACGGCTTCATCGGCAATCGGATGATCGAGCAGTACTTTCGTCAATCCTTGTTCATGCTCGAAGAGGGCGCCTTACCCGAGCAAATCGATGCCGCGATCGAGCGCTTCGGCTTCGCGATGGGCCCTTTTCGCATGAGCGATCTGGCCGGCAACGACATCAGTTGGGCGATCAGGAAGCGCCGCTATCGCGAATCGCCGGCGCTGCATTATCCGCGCGTGGCGGATAGGCTGTGCGAGGCGGGCCGTTTCGGACAGAAGACGGGCGCGGGCTGGTACGACTACCGGCCAGGCGAACGCGAGCCGCATGTTTCGCGTGTCGTGACCGATATGATCGTCGCGTATTGCGCAAGCATCGGCTCGGCGCGGCGCGCAATCGACGACGAGGAAATCGTCGAACGGATGGTTTATGCGCTCGTCAACGAAGGCGCGAACATTCTGGCCGAGGGCATTGCGTCGAAAGCATCGGATATCGACGCCGTTTATTTGAACGGCTACGGTTTCCCCGCTTGGCGCGGCGGGCCGATGTTCTATGCGGATGAGATCGGGCTTCGCACCGTCGAGCGCGCCGTTCGCCGCTATGCTGCGCAAGCCAACGGCGATGCTTGGGAGATTGCGCCGCTGCTCGTCGAACTGGCGCGAAGCGGGCGGCGCTTCGGCGACTGATCGGGCGAAAGCGATTGGACGGCCCCCATGCCGCCGATTCATACGAGGCACTTGCGATGAAGGGATCCGAAGACGTCTTGCTCGTCGTCGACATGCAAAACGATTTCATGCCGTCGGGCGCGTTGGCTGTGCCGCGCGGGGATGAGATCGTGCCGATCGTGAACCGCCTTGCGGCGCGATTCGAGCATGTCGTCCTCACGCAAGATTGGCATCCGCGCGACCATGTGTCGTTCGCCGCGAATCACGACGGACGCGTACCGTTCGAAACGATGGCGTTGCCCTACGGAGAGCAAGTGCTGTGGCCCGTGCATTGCGTGCAAGGCACGCGGGGCGCGGCTTTTCATGACGGGCTCGACATTGCGCATGCGCGGCTCGTGGTCCGCAAAGGTTATCGCCGGCTCGTCGACAGCTATTCGGCCTTCATCGAGGCCGACCGCAAATCGCACACGGGCCTGACCGGATACCTGCGCGAGCTGGGCGTCCAGCGCTTGTGGTGCTGCGGCCTCGCCACGGACTATTGCGTGGCATGGTCGGCCCTAGACGCCCGCGCGGCTGGGTTCGAGGTCGTCGTCATAGAAGATGCTTGCCGTGCGATCGACCTTGGCGGGTCGTTGGCTCGCGCTTTGCGGCAACTCGGCGAGGCGGGCGTGGCGCGGATGAATGAGGCGCAAGTCCTGTCGCAAGACTAGCAGTTCGTCAAAGAACGCTGAACGCTGAACGCCGGCCGACGGCTGCCGACCGTTAGCCGATGACGTCGTTCCGCCCGAATGACGAGCGCATTTTGGTGCCGTCGTCTCATTAACGCTTCGTAACGATCCGATCGTCTTCGGAAAATTTCGAGACGGTTACAGGCCACTCTATCGGCCCTGGCGCGCAGCCGGTTCGAAAGCGAGGCGACGGACGTCGCCCCATTGCCGGAGGCGCTGCGCATCGAACGAGCTGCCGGTCTCGCGCTCGCGGCGAATCGCCTGGCGCGGCTCGAGAATCGCATGAATGTGTTTCTCGCGCTCGGCGGCACATAGCGGCGCGCCATGCCTGGCCGTTCGGCCGACTGCTTCCCGCGGGGGATGCGAGTATCATCCGTCGCTACCGCCGAACCACGGCAACGAACGTCCGGCATGAGCTCGAAGCATGATTCCGCCCGGGGGAGCTTCGACGTTAGAACCTGAAGGAGCCCGCGCATGACATCCGAATCGCAGCGTCCGTCTGCGTCGCCGCAATCGCCGGCAGCCGAACGCGAGCGCACGATCGAAAGCCCGTTCGTCGATCACCTTGGCGTACGGCTCGTCGGCGCCGAGAATGGTGAAAGCGAGGTTGCGCTTGCGCTCGTCGATACGCAACTGAACACTTGGCAGGTCGCGCACGGAGGCGTGACCATGACGCTTGCCGACGTCGCGCTCGCCACCGCGGCGCGCAGCCTGGCGGACGACGGCGTAGGCGTCGTCACGGTCGAGATGAAGGTCACCTTCATGCAGCCGGGGCGCGGTGAACTGCGCGCGTTCGGCCGCGTTCTGCATCGCTCGACCACGATGGCGTATTGCGAGGGCGAAGTGCGCGACAGCAGCGGGCATTTCGTCGCAAAAGCGTTGGGCACGTTCAAGTACATGCGGCGTCTCGCCGTGGGGCGCGATGTCGTCGAGCAAAAGCGTCGCCGGCCGCCCGGCGCCAAGCCTGGTCCGAGCGACGCCTGATCGAACCGCAAGCGGGCTCACGCGTCCGCGCGCCGGTGTTCGTCGCTGCCGCTCCGTTCACTCTCTCATCGGAAAGAGGCATCGCCATGACTCAGATGAATCGCCGCATCTTGCTCGCTTCGCGTCCGCAAGGCCCCGTTTCGCTCGATAACTTCAGGCTCGAAACGGTACCCCTCGCACCGCTGCCGGAGGGGCACTTTCGCGTCCGCAATCTCTATTTGTCGATCGACCCCTACATGCGCGGCCGCATGAACGATGCGAAGTCCTATGCCGAACCGCTCGCGTTGGGGGACGTAATGATCGGCGGAACGGTCGGCGCGGTCGTCGAATCGAAGCATCCTGATTTCGCGGAGGGCGACAAGGTCACGGGCATGTTCGGGTGGCAGGACTACGCCACGTCCAACGGCGCCGGCGTGCGCAAAGTGGACGACGCGCGGGTGCCGCTGACGGCCTACCTCGGTGTCGCCGGCATGCCCGGTGTGACCGCGTGGTACGGCTTGAATAAGATCATTGCGCCGCAGGCGGGCCAAACCATCGTCGTCAGCGCGGCAAGCGGGGCCGTCGGCAGCGTCGTCGGTCAACTGGCCAAGCAAGCCGGTTGCCGCGCGGTCGGCATCGCGGGGGGCGAACAAAAGTGCCGATACGTGGTGGAAGAGCTCGGTTTCGACGCTTGCGTGGACTACAAGGCAGGCAATCTCTATCGCGACTTGAAAGCCGCAACGCCCGACGGCGTCGACGGCTACTTCGAGAACGTGGGCGGCGACGTGCTCGATGCGACTTTGGCGCGCATGAACCCGTTCGGCCGCATCGCGGTTTGCGGCATGATCGCCGGCTACGACGGTCAACCGGTGCCGATGAAACAACCGTCGATCATCTTGACGATGCGCTTGCTCGTGCAAGGCTTCATCGTCACCGAGCATCTGGACGTCTGGCCGGAGGCGCTCGGTGCGTTGGCCGCGCTCGTTGCTCAAAACGAGCTGCGCTATCGAGAAAGTATCGCCGAAGGGCTCGAACGTGCCCCTGAAGCATTGATGGGCCTGCTGCAAGGGAAGAACTTCGGCAAGCAGATCGTCAAGATCGCCTGACCGAGAACGACAGCGCCGGTTTGCCGCGAGTAGGCGGCGGACGCAATAGGGGAAACGCATGGAGCAATTCGAAGACAAAGTCGCCGTCATAACCGGCGCCGCCAGCGGGTTCGGCCGCGCGTTCGCCGAAAAAGGCGCCGCGCTAGGCATGAAACTCGCGCTGGCCGATCTCGATGCCGCGGCACTGAACGATGTCGTCGGCTCGCTCTCGGCATCGGGCGCCGAGGTCGTCGGCGTGCCGACCGACGTATCGGACGCCGCCGCCGTCGAAGCGCTCGCGCAGCGCACGCTCGATGCCTTCGGAAAAGTCCATTTGTTGTTCAATAACGCGGGCGTCGGTGCAAGCGGCTTCGTGTGGGAGATGAGCGCGAACGACTGGTCCTGGGTGTTCGGCGTCAATGTCATGGGCGTCGCTCACGGCGTACGCGTTTTTACGCCGATCATGCTCGCGCAAAAGGAGCCCGCGCACATCGTCAACACGGCCTCGGTGGCGGGATTGATTTCGCCGCCGGCGATGGGTGTCTACAACGCTTCGAAGCATGCGGTCGTCGCGCTGACCGAAACGCTTTATCACGATCTTCGCCGCGTCGATGCGCCCGTGGGCTGTTCGTTGCTATGCCCTGCGTTCGTCCCGACGGGGATCGCCGAGGCCGAGCGTGCGCGCCCGGCGCGGTGGCGCAACGAGGCGCCGCCGTCGGCTTCGCAATTGCTTGCAGGCAGGGAAATCCGCAAAGCCGTGCGTTCCGGCAGGCTCAGCGCTGCGGATATTGCCGACGCGGCGTTCGACGCGGTGCGCACGGATCGTTTCTATGTCGTCACGCACCCTGCCATCATGCCTAGCGTGCGGGCGCGCCACGAAGACATCGAGCAGGGGCGGGCGCCGACGGACCCTTCACCGCCTGCGCAAGGCCACGACTGACGTTGTCCGCTGCACGGCGTTTCCGGTGCGACGCTCCGCCATGGCGCCGCCACGTGGGGCAACGGGACCAGGCAGCGCAAGCTGCGCGAGGTCCTTCACCGCATCGGGGGAAGGTGGGCCGTATGGACCTTACTGCATCGAACGCGCCGGCGCGCCGATCGCTGCCACGTCGAACGTGAAACGGCGTTCATGGCTGCCTGGCCGCTCGAGCACGTGCGAACCGTCGTCGTCGCTACGCTCGGCCACTTCGATGCAAAGCGTCGGCCCGCATACCTCGGCACGCACTGCCGTCGTGCCGCGCGTGCCGTAACCGGCGGTTTCGATAAACGCGGCCGATAACGCGCGCTCGCGTTCGAGCGAGATGCCGGTCGAGGGCAGTTGATCGTCCGGAGCGACGCGAGGATCTCGCATCAACTCGATTAGCGCATCGAGCGGCGGATCGGTATCGCGCGCTGCCAGCGCGCCGATCTCTGCGCGTTTGCGCACGAGCTTGGGCCACGGCGTATCGAGCACCGCGTTCGAAATACCATGCACGCCCGGAGGCAGCAGCGAAGGCGGCGAATCGGCTGCGTTGCAATACCAGGCGAGTTGGCGGCGCGTCAAATCGCCGACGATCAAATTGAAGCCGTTGTAGATCGCCGCACGATCGGCTAATCGTCGTAAATAGTCGAGCGGAGCCTGCGCCGCGCCGCTCAGATAATCGGCAACGAGCGTGCCGCGCGTAGGCGCATCGGGCTGAAATCGTTCGGGCGCGCGATAGTTCGTGAGCGCGGCGAACCGCCCGTCGCGAGACAAGCCGAGCCAGGTTCCGCCACCCACGAGATCCCGGCCTGCCAGCACGCCCGAGCGATCGGCCCACCAGCCGAGAGGCGCGGACTCACGCAGAAAGTACTCGTCGCGATTCGCCGCCAGCGTGAGCATCGCGCCCTTCACGGCGTCGGGGCGCCATTCGAATACGATCAGGCACATACGTCGGACAGTCCGAACCAAACATTGGGGAGCATCTGTGCAAGGCGCATACACCGAAGCGTACGGTCAAACCTCGCTCGGCAGCGCGTACGGCAGCGGTTGAAACGACAACGCTTGCCCGTCCGCGGCGCCGAGATGAACCGTGCCGCTCTCCAGCGCCGCCAGCTTGATCTCGGCAAGCAAATCGAATCCGCCGTTCGGTGCGGCGGCGGCATTCACCACCATACCGCACGGCTGGCTCGGATCGTCCGAGTGAAACAGCTCGGCGCCGGCGCGCACGGCAACGTCGATTTGCGCCCGCGCTTCGGGCGAAACAGATGCTGCCGCCGCAACATGGGCCAGCGCCATGCGCCGTTTAATGGTGCCGCGATACTGGCTGCGCGCGACGATTTCCTGCCCCGGGTAGCACCCCTTGCGGAAATTCACGCCGCCGATCACGTCGAAATTGACCATTTGCGGGACGAACTGCTCGAGCACGCCCTGCGTGATGCGAGGCTCGCCGGCATGGATATCGAGCCAATCCCACACGGCGGGAGAAACCCGTGCGAGCTCGGTTTCCAAGGCAGCGAAGCGCTCCTGCACGGCCGCTTTGGGCCCGACCCACAGATAACGAGGCCGAGCGGCCGAGTCGGGCACGCGCATGAGCGAGCCGGCCGGCCCCGCAACGTGCACGTGCACGCCGTCGGGCAACGCGTCGAACAACCGCGAGAGCGGTGCGCGCACGTCTCCGACGAAGCCGACTACCGCGACGGTATCGGTCACGTCGGCGAGCTTGGCCTTGGCGCGCAACACGAACATCGACAGCCGTTTCTGCACGGCCGGGGTGAGTTCTTTCGATACCAGCAAGCGCACGGCATCCGTCGCGCGCCATACGAGCATCGATGCCAGCAGCCGGCCTTTCGGCGAGCAGTAGCCGGCCAGGCGGGCGCTCGCGGCGTCCAGATGTTCGATGTCGTTCGTGAGCTGCCCATGCAGGAAAGTGGCGGCGTCGTCACCGACCGCGTCGATGACGCCGAACTGGTCGAGCACGGCAAACGCGCCGCGCGAGAGCGCCGCATCGAACTCGTCGGCAGTCGGTCGGGACGGCGCCTGGATCGGTGCTGCGGAGGAGGAAACGGGTGCGTTCGGTTCGTTCATGGAATTCGTCACTAGTCAATCCTGACTTCGGCTTAGGCGAACAAGTATTATATGGGGTCCATCCGAGCCTCGTTCCGCATGTCCCTGTTGAAGAAATGCCTCGCTTTCGGGGCAGTCGTCGCCGTCTTGCTTGCTGCGTCCGCCGTCGCCGGCGGCTACTATTGGGCCACGCGCCCGCTGGCGCTGCGCGCTTCTCCACTCGACGTCACCGTCGCGCCGCGCAGCACCGTGCGCGGGGTCGCCGCGCAGCTCGATCGCGGCGGCGTGCCCATCGAATCGACGCCATTCGTCTTGATGACGCGCCTGCTGGGCCTCGAAAGCCGGCTCAAATCGGGCAACTATGAGTTCAAGACAGGGGTCACGCCCTATCAGGTCCTGCAAAAGCTGGCGCTCGGCGACGTCAACGAATCGGTGGTCACTGTCATCGAAGGGTGGACGTTCAAACGCATGCGCGCCGAATTCGACGCGAACCCCGCGCTGCGGCACGACACCGCAGGCATGAGCGACGCCGCATTGCTTGCCGCGATCGCCGCGAGCGGTGCACACGGCACGAGCGGCGCAGGCCGGGCAAACGGCTCGAGCGAAGCAGCCGGCGCGAACGGCCCGCAAGCCGCCGCGGGCGCATCGGGCGCTTCGGGCGCTTCGGGCGCGTCGCAAGCCGCCGACGCGCTCGATACGGCGAACGGGGAGCGGCCCACGAACGCCGAGGGGCTGTTCTTCCCCGACACCTATCTGTTCGACAAAGGAACGAGCGATTTGAACGTTTATCGCCGTGCGTACCGGCTGATGCAGCAACGGCTGGCGGCCGCGTGGGCGGCGCGGGCGCCGGGCTTGCCTTACCGAACGCCATACGAGGCACTGACGATGGCGTCGCTGATCGAGAAGGAGACAGGCAAGTCCAGCGATCGTCCGCTCGTATCGGCCGTCTTCGCCAACCGGCTGCGCATCGGCATGCCTCTGCAGACCGATCCCGCCGTGATCTACGGTCTCGGTGAAAGCTACGACGGCCACTTGCGCAAGCGCGACCTTCAGCGCGATACGCCTTACAACACCTATCTGCGCCGCGGCTTGCCGCCCACGCCCATCGCCCTGCCGGGCGTTGCGTCGCTGCAGGCGGCACTGAACCCGGCGCCGACGAGCGCCCTTTACTTCGTGTCGCGCGGTGACGGCAGCAGCGTCTTTTCCGATACGCTCGGCGAGCATAACCGGGCCGTCGACAAATACATTCGAGGACAGCAATAAATGGCGCGTGGCAAGTTCATCACGTTCGAGGGCATCGACGGCGCGGGCAAGACCACGCATTTGCCTTGGTTCCGCGAACGTCTCGAAGAGAAGGTGGCCGCCATCGGCCGAACGGTGGTCACGACGCGCGAGCCGGGCGGCACGCCGCTCGGCGAAGCGCTGCGAGAGATGCTGCTGCACGAGCGCATGGACCTCGAAACGGAGGCGTTGTTGATGTTCGCCGCGCGGCGCGAACATCTCGCGCAAGTCATCGAGCCGGCGCTCGCGCGCGGCGACTGGGTGCTTTCCGATCGCTTCACCGACGCCACGTTCGCCTATCAGGGCGGCGGGCGCGGCCTGCCGCGCGACAAGCTCGAAGCGCTGGAACGCTGGGTCCAAGGCGGTTTTCAGCCGGACTTGACCGTGCTCTTCGACCTGCCGCCCGAAACCGCCAGCGAGCGGCGCGGCGCCGTGCGTTCGCCGGACAAATTCGAAAGCGAAACGGATGCGTTTTTTACGCGCACGCGCGCCGAATACCTGCGCCGCGCCAAAGAAGCGCCGCACCGGTTTGCCGTGATCGACGCGTCGCACGGCATCGAGGCGATCCGCAAGGCGCTCGGCGATGTCATCGAAGCGCTCTGATGTCGATCGATTCCCCCTTTGACGACGCGATCCGAGGCGCGCACATGGCCCTCCGCACGAAGGCTCGACCATGATCTACCCCTGGCAGCACGACGACTGGAATCGCCTGCAGCGCTTGCGCACGCAGTGGCCGCACGCCTTGCTTCTATACGGGCAAGCGGGCATCGGCAAACTTCGCTTCGCGCAGCACCTTGCGCAAGGCATGCTGTGCGAAGCCCCGGTCGCCAACGGCGAGCCGTGCGGCCAATGCGTCGCGTGCAACTGGTTCGTGCAGGGCAATCATCCCGACTACCGGGCGCTGTTGCCCGAGGCGTTGGCCGGCGAGACGGGCGGCGCAGCGGGCTCGGGCGGCGATGAAAAAGCCGAAGGCGACGAGGGCAAGAAATCTCGCGCACCGAGCAAGGAGATCAAAATCGAGCAAGTGCGTGCGCTGCTCGATTTTTGCGGCGTGGGCGCGCATCGCGGCGGCGCCCGCGTGGTCCTCGTCTATCCCGCCGATGCGCTGAACGCAGCGTCCGCCAACGCGCTACTCAAAACGCTCGAGGAACCGCCCGCCGGCGTGGTGTTTCTCCTCGTCTCGGCCCGCATCGATCGTTTGCTGCCGACGATCGTGAGCCGTTGCCGGCAATGGCCGATGTCGACGCCGTCGCCCGACGAGGCGCGCGGCTGGCTGGCGGATCAGGGTGTGGCCGATGCCGGCGCGTTGCTGGCGGAAGCGGGCGGCGCTCCGCTCGCCGCGCTCGCGCTGGCCGCCGACGAGAATCGCGCGCTGCGTGACTTCGCCCTCAAACAGTTGGCTGCGGGGCCCGAATGCGACGCGTTCGCATGCGCGGAGGCGCTGCAGAAACTGCCGGTGCCGGTCGTGCTGGGCTGGCTTCAGCGCTGGCTTTACGACCTTGTCGCGGAGCGCGCGGCGGGCCGGCCGAGATATTTTCCAGCGGCGCAGCGAGAGTTGGCCCGGTGCGCAGCACGCATCGACGCGAATGCGTTCGCGCGCTTCATGAAGACGGTAACGCGCGAGCGCGCCGTCGAAAACCACCCGCTCAATGCGCGGCTCGTGTTCGAGGCGCTGTTCCTCGGCTACCGCGACTTGTTCGTTTAAGCGTTGGACAGGATCACACGATGTTCGTCGATTCGCATTGCCATATCAATTTCGAAGGGCTCGTCGACCGCCTGCCGCAATTGCTCGAGAACATGCGCACGCATGACGTGACGCACGCGCTGTGCGTGAGCGTCGACTTCGAAACGCTGCCGAGCGTGCTCGAAGTCGCCTCGGCGTACGAGAACGTCTACGCATCGGTAGGCGTCCATCCCGATCACGAGAATGCGCGCGAGCCGACCGTGGCCGAGCTCATTGAGCTGGCCCAGCATCCGAAGGTCGTCGCCATCGGCGAAACCGGGCTTGATTACTACCGTCTCGAGGGGCGGTCGATCGCCGATCTCGAGTGGCAGCGCGAGCGCTTTCGCACGCACATCCGCGCGGCGAAAACGACGATGAAGCCGCTCATCGTTCATACGCGGGCATCGGCGGACGACACGCTGCGCATCATGGAAGAAGAGCAGGCTCACGTCCCGGGAGGCGTCATGCACTGCTTCACCGAACCGTGGTCCGTGGCCGAGCGCGCCTTGGCGCAGAATTTTTACATCTCGCTTTCAGGAATCGTCACATTCAAGAGCGCGACCGATGTCCAAGATGTCGCGCGGCGCGTGCCGCTCGAGCGGCTCCTGATCGAAACCGACTCGCCTTATCTCGCCCCCGTGCCGTATCGCGGCAAACCGAATGAACCTGCGTACGTCAGTTATGTCGGACGTTTCATTGCGAAAGCGCGCGATATCGCGGAGGCCGACTTGGGCTCCGCCACGACGCAAAACTTTTTTCGACTGTTTCGCATCCCGGCGCCTCATGGCGGGTGAGCCGGCGCAGGCGAGCCACATCGTCCATACGACAACACAAAGGAAAACCACTTGAATACGCTTTTCTCCTCGTCGTCCTCGTCGTCCTCGTCCCTTGCCCGGCGTGCGCTGCGTCGTTTCGCGCTGGCGGGCGCCGGAGCGCTCGCCTCGATGGCCATGACGGCGCAGGCATCGAATCTCGATTCGCTCGTCAAGGCGGTCAAGTTCGACGATGTCGGCGCGGTCCAAAAAGCGCTCTCGCACGGAGCAGACCCGAACGCGACCGACGACCAAGGCATGCCGCTCATCGTGCTGGCCGCTCGCGAGAAGTCGGACAAGGTCGCCAAGGCGTTGATCGACAATCCGAAAACCGACGTGGAAAAGCTCGATACGGCGGGAGAAAACGCCATGATGCTGGCGGCTCTCAACGGCGATGCCGGGCTCGTCAAGGCGCTGATCGACAAAGGCGCCGAAGTGAACAAGAAAGGCTGGGCGCCCCTGCACTATGCGGCCGCGAACGGCCACGACGACGTCGTGCGGCTGTTGCTGGACAATTCGGCCTACATCGACGCGGGCTCTCCCAATGGGACGACGCCGCTCATGATGGCCGCCCGCGGCAATCACCTGTCGACGGTGAAGGTCCTGTTGGACGCGGGCGCGGACTCCCGCGTGAAGAACCAGCTTGGCTTGAGCGCACTAGATTTCGCCAAGCGCTATCACGCGAAAGACGTCGAAGAGGGGCTGCAAGACATGTACGCTCGCGAAGCCGCCGCCGCATCGGGCGCTTCGGCGCCTACTCCAGGTCAAAACGGTGCAAAATGAGCACTTTTAGCCCCGGCCCGCATTTCGCCTCGGCCGGGGCGATTCGCGCAATACCCGTTCACCGCTCGGAGAAAAGGAAGATTATGTTGCGGGCTTTGATATGCGTCGGCACGTTGACGATGCCGGTTGCCGCGATGGCGGTTACCACGCTCGGGGGCGGCAAGTTCACGGCCGGGGATCTGCATAAGTTGTGCAGCCAGACCGACGCAATCTCGCGGGCTGCTTGCGTCGCCTATATCAAGGGCGCCGCCGACGGCGTATTCAACACCATCGACGCCATCGGCGGCACGACCGGCCCGCGCGTGGGGCAGTATTTCTGCCTGCCCGATCGCGTCGAGCCGCAACGGCTTGTCGATGCCGTCCGCCGCTACGTCGCCGACAACCGCGACGCGGCCGATTACAACGCCAGCACGGCGGTATCGCTAGGTCTCGAAAAGGCCTTTCCCTGCAAGGGCGACTGACCGCCGACACGAACCCTCACGACTATGGGCCGACTGATCGCCGTATCCAACCGCGTTGCAACGCCTACCGAGACCAAGGGGTCGGCGGGCGGGCTCGCAGTCGGTATTTTCAGCGCGCTCAAGGACATGGGCGGCATCTGGTTCGGCTGGAACGGCGATGTCGTCAGCGAGGCCGTCGCCAACGCCGGGCCGACGATGAAGGACGAAGGGGCCGTGACGTTCGCCACGGTAGGGCTCACGCGGCGCGATTACGACCAGTACTATCGTGGCTTCTCGAACGCGACGCTGTGGCCGGTATTTCATTACCGCAACGATCTGGCCGCCTACGAGCGCGAGGAATACGCGGGCTACCGGCGTGTGAACGCATGGCTCGCTCACAAGCTCGTCAAGCTGATCGAGCCCGACGACATCGTTTGGGTTCACGACTACCACTTGATTGCGTTCGGCGAAGCGTTGCGCCGCGAGGGCGCCTGCAATCGCTTGGGCTTTTTCCTGCACACGCCGTTTCCGGCGCCGCAGGTGCTGCTGAACGTGCCGCCACATCAGGAACTGATCAAGGCGCTGTGCTGTTACGACCTCGTCGGTTTCCAAACCGATACCGACCGCGGCGCCTTTCACGATTACATCGTCCGCTATGCGGGCGGGACCGTGACGGAGGACGGCGACGTAGAAGCGTACGGGCGCAAGTTGCGCACGGGCGTCTATCGGATCGGCGTGTTTCCCGACGAGATCGAGCGGGAGGCCGCCCGCAACGAGAGCCGCCAGCAGGTGCTCGAACTCAAGCACAGCCTGGAAGGGCGCAAGCTCGTCATGAGCGTCGATCGCCTCGACTATTCGAAGGGGCTCATCGAGCGGTTCCGCGCGTTCGAGCGGTTGCTCGAGCATGCGCCGCAATGGCGCGAGAACGTCACGTTCGTTCAGGTCGCGCCGCCCACGCGGGCCGACGTCGAGAGCTATCAACTGATCCGGCAGAATCTCGAATACGAGGCGGGGCGGATCAACGGCCGGTATTCGAGCCTCGACTATACGCCGATTCGCTACCTCAATCAGCGGTTCGCCCGGTCGCATTTGATGTCGATGTGCCGCGAATCGCAAGTCGGATTCGTCACGCCGCTTCGCGATGGAATGAATCTCGTCGCGAAGGAATACATCGCGGCGCAGAACCCGGACGATCCCGGCGTGCTCGTGCTGTCCGAATTTGCCGGGGCAGCGGCGGAACTGTGCGCTGCCCTAATCGTCAATCCACATGACATCGTCGGCATGTCCGAGGCGCTGGAGCGCGCGCTCTCGATGCCGCTCGCCGAACGCAAGCAACGCCACGAGGTCAATATGGCCGTGCTCAGGCGAAACGATTTGGGCGTTTGGCGCGACACGTTCCTGACCGATTTGCGCGGCCGTTGACGCATTCGCCGCCGGACGACAGGCGGCCATGGGCTGTTTCTCGACTGTAACAGCACGCAGCAAATGGAAACGATGCGTGCCGTAGAACGCGTCATACCGAATAATTGAGACCACGGGCGCTGCACAGCTTAAGTTTGCCCTCGATAGGGCGGCGGCTACGCGTCGCCGCGGCACACCCAACCGGCGGACCGGGCGTTCGGGGAGAGAGCCCCGAGGCCTACTTGCATGGAGTCGATCGAATGAAAATTGCGCAAATCGCGCCGCTGACGGAGTCGGTGCCCCCCAAACTCTACGGCGGCACCGAACGCGTCGTCTCGTACATTACCGAAGCGCTGGTCGATCTGGGCCACGACGTGACGCTGTTCGCGAGCGGCGATTCGAGCACCCGCGCGAAGCTCGAAGCCGTATGGCCGCGAGCGCTCCGGCTCGACCCGGCCATCCGCGACCGCATTGCGCCGCATATGCTGCTCATGGAACTCGTGCGGCGGCGCGCCGAGGAGTTCGATGTCCTGCATTTTCACATGGACTACTACTCGTTCTCGCTGTTCAAACGGCAAGACACGCCTTTCGTGACGACGCTGCATGGCCGTCTCGATCTGCCCGAGCAGCAGCCCGTGTTCGACACGTTCGACACCGCGCCCGTCATTTCGATTTCGAATGCGCAGCGTCACCCCATGCCGCAGGCCAAGTGGCTCTCGACCGTCTATCACGGGTTGCCCGAGGCGCTTTACACGCCGCAACCCGTCGAGCAAAAATACCTGGCCTTTCTGGGGCGCATCTCGCCGGAAAAGCGCGTCGATACGGCGATTCGGATCGCGGCCCATTGCGGGTTGCCCATCCGCGTCGCGGCAAAAATCGACGCAGCAGACCGCGAGTATTTCGAGCGCGAGATCAAACCGCTCTTCGATTTGCCGCACGTCGAGTTCATCGGCGAAATCGCCGACGACCAGAAGGCCGAATTTCTCTCGGGCGCCCATGCCTTGCTGTTCCCCGTGGATTGGCCCGAGCCGTTCGGTCTCGTCATGATCGAGGCGATGGCCTGTGGCACGCCTGTCATCGCGTTCAATCGCGGATCGGTGCCGGAGGTCGTGGACGAGGGCGTATCGGGTTTTATCGTCGAAGACGAAATCAGCGCGGTCGCGGCCGTCAACCGCTTGCATACGCTGCCGCGCACGCGCGTGAGGCAGCGCTTCGAAGAGCGTTTCACGTCGCACCACATGGCGCGTCAATACGTAGCGGCTTACCAGGCGGTCATTCGCGCGCAGAAACGTTCGCGCTTCAAGGTGATCGATTCGGTGTCGGGAGAGGGTGCGGCGCGGTAGGTTGCGCGCCGCGTGCTCCGCGAGAAGAGGGCGGCGCAGCGCAGTCGAGCGCGTCGCGCCGCCATACCGGTTTAAATGTTGAGCCGGGTGATCTTGGTGCCTTGGAGCGAAAGGTCGCCCATGAGGCCGGCGTTCGTCATGACGATGACTTCGACCGGCTTGGTGGCCGTCGTCGTATCGATAGCGCCGTTCGCGCCCATCTTCAGCACGGCGACCGAGGCGTCCCCGCCCACCGACCAGCCTTCACGCGAGCGGAACGAGTTGAGCGCGTCGTCGGTCATGAAAAGGAAGACCACGGCCTTCGATTGCGCACCGGCCTGGAATCCGAACGAGCCCGAAACGGTGTTGTAGTAGCCCACGGTCTGGCCGCCTACGCGCAGGGCGCCTTCCCCATACTGTCCGCCGACCACGAAGCCCGCCTGCAGCACCTTCGGGAACACCAGCACGCCGTGCGCTTTCTGGACGAGCTCGCGAGAGCCCGGCACCTGTGCATACATGCGCGAGAGCGTCGCGTCGACGCCCGAATTGATCTCCTGTCGCTTGGATACGTTACTGCCCGGCGTCGAGCCAACGGGGTTGCCGTTGTTCGTGGTGGTCGTGCAGCCGGCGAGGGCGAGCGCACCGACAACGACGGCGGCCGACGCCTTCAGTATCAAGTTTCGTTTTTGCATGGACTCTCTCCGTTATGTTCCGTCGGTCAAACCGCTCGACGGCAGGTTCGGACGAAGCGTGATCTCACACAACGCAACGGGGATGGAGCATGGGCCATGCCAGGACCCGGCCCGAATTTCATGACGAAGGGCCGTCAGCCCGTCCGCTAATGCTGCACCGTGCGCTTGACGACGGGCGGGCGGCGCAACGCACGGCGAATCCCGGCGATGACGAGCCCCACGGCAAAAATGAACGCGGCCGGCACCACCCAGTAGCCGACGAATGCATGCCATAGGTACAGGAAAAGCGTGCGGCGCCGCAGCGCATATTCCGCGACCGCTTCCTGCTGGCGCGGCGCGTTGGCGGCGAGGACGTCGGCCGGGCAACCGGCGGCTCGCGCCTCGTCGGGCTTGCCGCGGCAACGCGCAGGGGCCCCTGCGGCGCGCTGAGCGTCGGTAAATTGCCAAGTGGTGAGCGCGTGATCGAGATCGACGTTGTTGTAGGCCATCTCGACCTGTATCTCACGCACCGCCACGATCGCCACCGGAACCGCCCAAAAGACGATGACGATGAGCCAGCGCCTTATCCAGCGGTTTTGTCTCCATGCCATTTATGCCTCCGCAATGCTTTGCGCATACACGACGAGAGGGCGGCCCGATGGCTTTTGAATTCATAGGTCTACGGGCCGTCTTGGCAGCCATCATAGAAGAAATGCGACGAATCGTCGCTCCCCTGAAACGGCAGGGGGCGCGCAGCGGCGTTTCCGGTGCTCGGCGCGACCGGTAACTTCTTCAAAGCGTCCGGCATTTCGTATCCTTTGCGAGGTAGGGCGCTACCGCAGC
The DNA here is from genome assembly GCA_966212325.1 of uncultured Burkholderiaceae bacterium. Lineage (GTDB taxonomy): Bacteria > Pseudomonadota > Gammaproteobacteria > Burkholderiales > Burkholderiaceae > Trinickia. The sequence continues at coordinate 395,824 of CBIHRA010000001.1, forward strand.
GCCCACGGAAGGGCGTCCCGGGCGCCCGATCCCTAAGCTCGCGGCGGCGCTCAGCAGAAGGTACGACCCTTGCATGTCATTTCATGCAATTTCATCGCAGCCGTTTCGGATCGTGCATCACCAAGAGGCAGGCCGGCTGCCGGATACCGCCGGTGCCGACAATTTCATTCCGACGGAGCGTCAACCATGTCCGTACCGTTTTCCGAGCAGTACAAGGGGTTCGCGATCGGGGTGCAGGCTTTGCGGCGCGCCAAGGAGCCCGATCAGGCCAGCGATGCACCGCGCCGCTTCGACATCGTCGTCACGATCTCGCGCAAAGCCAGCGGCGAGCACGCAAAGGCGGAAATGTTCGGCGTTCCCGAACATGCGCCGCTCGACGATCAAATCGAGGCCCACAAGATCGGCGTTCAATACGCGCGCGACATCATCGACGGGAAGGTTGACGGGACATCCGTCGAGCATCTCTAGTCTGCGGCGCGTCGAAGCAACCGGCAGCCCGCCTCCCCGAGTCCGGCGCCTCGAAGCATCGCGCTGCCCGCCGCCCCGAAAGCCCCGGCCGGCGTGCATTTCGCGGTTTGCCCGTTGATATCGATCAGCACAAACCCAAACTTGTTTCGCGCTATCCTTGCGCACTATCGCAGATGGGTCCAGCATAGGCGATCCCTGTCAGTCGACCGGGACCGCAATGCATCGTCGCGCTGGCTATGATGCATTGCGGCAATCATGTATTTCAGTCGAAAAATCAGCGCTCGCCGCGAGCCGAATAAGAAAGGAGAACTCTATGCTGCATCGCACCCGTCGCCGTATGCTCGTCGCCGTCGCCGCCCTAGCTTGCGCCGGGCTCGCGCCGCTCTCCGCGACCGACGCGCTCGCGCAGACCGCCAAGAAGCCCAAGGTCGCCCTCGTCATGAAGTCGCTGGCAAACGAGTTTTTCCTGACGATGGAAACCGGTGCGAAGGATTACCAAAAGCACAACGCCGGCAAGTTCGATCTGATCACGAACGGGATCAAGAACGAGACGGATACGGCGGCGCAAATCAATATCGTCGAACAGATGATCAATAGCCATGTCGATGCGATCGTGCTCGCCCCGGCGGATTCGAAGGCGCTCGTTCCCGTCGTCAAAAAGGCTGTCGACGCCGGCATCATCGTCGTCAACATCGACAACCGGCTCGATCCGGAGGTGGTCAAGTCGAAGGACCTGAACGTGCCGTTCGTCGGCCCGGACAACCGTAAGGGCGCCGAGAAAGTCGGCGACTACCTGGCCAAGAAGCTGAAAGCCGGCGACGAAGTCGGCATCATCGAAGGCGTGTCGACGACGACGAACGCTCAACAGCGCACGGCCGGCTTCAAGGACGCCATGCAAAAGATCGGCGCCAAGATCGACTCGGTCCAGTCGGGCGAGTGGGAAATCGACAAGGGCAATGCGATCGCTTCCGCGATGCTCAATCAATACCCGAACATCAAAGCGCTTCTGTGCGGCAACGACAACATGGCGATCGGCGCCGTGTCGGCGGTACGGGCAGCCGGCAAGAAGGGCAAGGTCCTCGTGGTGGGCTACGACAACATCGGTGCGATCAAGCCGATGCTCAAGGACGGCCGCGTGCTCGCCACGGCCGATCAGTACGCTGCCAAGCAAGCCGTATTCGGCATCGACGTGGCGCTGAAGGCGATTGCCGAGCACAAGAAGCAGTCGGAGCTGTCGCAAGTGGTCGAAACGCCGGTCGACCTCGTGACCAAAGCGTCGAAATAGGAAACGGCCTTCGTACGAAACCGCGGTGCGCGTCCTCCTAACGGGCGGCGCGCACCGCTGCGGCCGTTCGGTCGTTACGCGCGCTCAAGAAAGCGCGCGTAACTGCCGTTATCCTCCGACATAAGCGTCATGGCGGCGTGCCGGCGCGACGGCCGCTGATTTCCGCCGCCGACAACGGAAACCCGATGGACTTGACCGACCACGACGAATCGAACGCAGTGCTCAGTGTGACCGGCATCGGCAAGGTGTATGCCGAGCCCGTGCTCGCCGACGTCACGCTCTCGCTTTTCGCAGGCGAAGCGCTCGCGCTCACCGGCGAGAACGGCGCGGGCAAGAGCACGTTGTCGAAGATCATCGGCGGGCTCGTCGCTCCGAGCGCCGGCGAGATGCGCCTCTTCGGCGCCGCCTACGCGCCCAAGACGCGCCATGAAGCCGAAGCGCTCGGCGTGCGCATGGTCATGCAGGAGCTCAACCTTCTGCCCACGCTGACCATCGCCGAGAATCTGTTTTTCGACCGGCTGCCGCGCCGCGGCCCACGCGCGCTGGGCTGGATCGACCGAGGCCGCTTGCGCGAGGACGCCCGTGCCGCCATGGCGCGCGTCGGGCTCGACGCGATCGATCCGGATACGCCTGTCGGCGCGCTGGGCATCGGCCATCAGCAAATGGTCGAAATCGCGCGCAATTTGATCGACGACGCGCGCCTGCTCATTTTCGACGAGCCGACGGCCATGCTGACCGCGCGCGAGGTCGATCTGCTGTTCGAACAAATCGACCGGCTCAAGGCGAGCGGCGTCGCCATCGTCTATATCTCGCACCGGCTCGAAGAGCTCGCGCGCGTGGCCGAACGCGTGGCCGTCTTGCGCGACGGCCGTCTGGTCCATGTCGATCGGATGTCGAACGTGACGAGCGAACGCCTCGTCACGCTCATGGTCGGTCGCGAAATCGGCGAGCGCATCGATTTGGGCGAGCGGCGCATCGGCGCGCCGTTGCTGAAAGTCGAAGGGCTCAGCCGGGGCTCGACCGTTCGCGACGTGTCGTTCGAAGTCCGCGAAGGCGAAATTTTCGGCGTGAGCGGGCTCATCGGCGCCGGGCGCACCGAACTGATGCGGCTGATCTACGGGGCCGACATCGCCGAGCACGGCACGGTGTCGGTCGGCAAACCGCTCAAGATTGCGCGGATCGGCTCGCCGGCCGACGCGGTTCGTCAGGGCATCGCGCTCATCACGGAAGATCGCAAGGGCGAGGGGCTGCTGTTGCCGCATTCGATCGCGGCGAACGTGGCGCTCGGCAACATGGACAGCGTGTCGCGCTGGGGCGTCGTTGAGCCGCGGCGCGAGCAAACGCTTGCGCGCAAACAAATGGACGCGCTGCGCGTGAGAGCGCACGGGCCGGCGCAACTCGTGGCCGAGTTGTCGGGCGGCAACCAGCAGAAGGTCGTCATCGGCCGTTGGCTCGCGCGCGACGCCGACGTGCTGCTGTTCGACGAGCCGACCCGCGGGATCGACGTGGGCGCAAAATTCGATATCTACATGCTGCTGGGCGCACTGGCGCGCGAGGGCCGCGCGCTCGTCGTCGTATCGAGCGATCTGCGCGAGCTGATGCTGATCTGCGACCGGATCGGCGTGATGTCCGCCGGGCGGCTCACGGGCATTTTCAACCGAGACGAGTGGACGCAAGACGCGCTGCTCGCCGCCGCGTTCGCGGGCCACATGACCGGCTCGCGCAACGGCGCTTCCCCTCAACACCAAGACGCACGGAGTCTGTCATGACCGACCCGACCGCACGCCCCGATGGCGGCTCCGCCATCATCGGCGATGCGCCGAGCGCCCGACCGGCCGGAACCCGGCTCGGGTTTTCGAACTATCTGGGACTTGCCGGTGCGCTCGCCGCCATGGTCGCGCTATTTTCGGTGCTCAGTTCGCACTTTTTGACGTACGAGACGTTCAGCACGATCGCCAATCAGATTCCCGACCTCGTCGTGATGTCGGTCGGCATGACGTTCGTTTTGATCATCGCCGGGATCGATCTGTCGGTCGGCTCCGTCTTGGCCCTGGCGGCCTCGGTCGTCAGCGTCGCTTCCCTGAAGTGGGGCTGGGGGCCTCTGCCGGCAGCCGTCATCGGCATGGCGGCGGCAGCATTGACGGGAACCTTGACGGGCGCCGTGACGGTCGGCTGGCGCATCCCTTCGTTCATCGTCTCGCTAGGCGTGCTCGAAGCGGCGCGAGGGCTGGCCTATCAGTTGACCAATTCGCGCACATCTTATATCGGCGACGCGTTCGATTTCTTGTCGAATCCGATCGCGGTCGGCATCTCGCCGTCCTTCGTGATTGCCGTGGTCGTCATGATCGCCGCGCAGCTCGTGCTGACGCGCACGGTTTTCGGCCGGCATTTGGTCGGCATCGGAACGAACGAAGAAGCCGTGCGGCTCGCGGGCGTCGATCCGCGCCCTTACAAGATCGCGGTCTTCGCGCTGATGGGCGCCTTGTCGGGCCTCGCCGCGCTGTTCCAGATATCGCGGCTCGAAGCCGCCGATCCAAACGCGGGCGTCGGACTGGAGCTGCAGGTCATCGCAGCAGTCGTCATCGGCGGCACGAGCCTCATGGGCGGTCGGGGATCGGTCATCAGCACGTTCTTCGGCGTGCTGATCATCTCCGTGCTGGCCGCCGGATTGGCGCAGATCGGTGCAAACGAACCGACGAAACGGATCATCACGGGCGCCGTTATCGTGGTCGCCGTGGTGCTCGATACATATCGAAGCCGGCGCAAGCGAAGCTGAACGAGGTCGGTGAGTAGGGGAGGCACGCTCGTCGCGCGGGGAAACGCGGCGCGGCGTTGTCATGAATACGATGTTTGGGTAGGTGCCGGGCTCCTATGGCCTGTGTAGAAAAACAAGCGAGAGAGAATCGGTAATGGCGACGATCAAGGATGTAGCGGCCATGGCCGGCGTGTCGTTTACCACCGTGTCGCACGTGGTCAACAACACTCGGCCGGTGTCGGCCGACGTACGGGCGAAAGTGGAGCGCGCCATCAGCCAGCTCAACTACGTGCCTTCGGCCGTGGCGCGCTCGCTGAAGGCGCGCGCGACGGCGACGATCGGGCTCGTCGTGCCCAACAGCACGAATCCGTACTTCGCGGAGCTCGCGCGCGGCATCGAGGACGGCTGCGCGCAGGCGGGGTATTGCATGTTCTTTTGCAATTCCGACGACGATCCGGCCAAACAGCGCAGCTATCTGCGGATTTTGCAGGAAAAGCGTATCGACGGCCTCATCATCGCCTCGGCCGGCGACGACGCCGTACTGGCGAGCAGCTTGACCGATACGCGCGAGCCGCTCGTCGTCGTCGACCGCAACATCGAAGGGCTTTCCGCCGATCTCGTCCAGATCGACCACGAGCGCGGCGCTTATCTCGCCACGAAGCATCTGCTCGAGCTCGGGCACGTGCGCATCGGCTGCATTACGGGCCCGGTGGCGACGGCGGTCAGCGCGATGCGCGTTCACGGCTTCATTCGGGCGATGTCGGAGCGCGGGATCGACATCGAGCCGAGCGCGATCGTCGAAAGCGATTTCTCGGGCCCGGGCGGTCAGGAGGCGGCAGGACGCCTCTTCGACACGGTGCGGCCTACGGCCATTTTCGCCTGCAACGACATGATGGGGATCGGCGCGCTACGTGTGGCCGCCGAACGCGACATTCGCGTGCCGGAGCACTGCTCGATCATCGGATTTGACGACATCGAGCTCAGCAGCTATACGTACCCGGCGCTGTCGACGGTCGGCCAATCGGTGCGCGCACTTGGCGTAGCGGCCGCGCAGATGCTGATCGAGCGTATCAGCGGGGTCGTGAGCGGGCCGACGCGCCGGCGCGTAATTACACCGCGGCTCGTCCTGCGCGAGTCGACAGCCGTATTTGCCGGGCCGATGGATAACGCCTTGTGCGCTTGAGGGCCGGGACGCCCGGGCGTATCGGCCCCTCACCAGAGGAAGAGTAGACGATGACGGAAACCCAGCAGCGAACCGCGGCGCCCGAAGGCAACGTCGCGGTCGTCGGCAGTTTGAACATGGATCTGGTCGTGCGCGTGCCCAGGCTGCCCGTCGCCGGCGAGACGCTCGCGGGGCATACCTTCACGCAGGTGCCTGGCGGTAAGGGCGGCAATCAGGCGGTCGCGGCGGCCAGGCTTGGCGCCCATGTGGCGATGATCGGACGCGTAGGGGCCGACGGCAACGGCGCAACGCTGCGCGCCGGGCTCGAGGCCGAGGGGATCGACTGCGGGGCGCTCGGCACGAGCGCAGGCGCGCCGACGGGCGTCGCACTGATTTCCGTCGACGAAGCGGGCCGCAACTGCATCGTCATCGTGGCCGGCAGCAACGGCGAATTGACGGAAGACGATATCGCACGGCATGAGCCGGTGCTGGCAGCGGCAAGTGTGGTCGTGTGCCAGTTGGAAACGCCGCCCGAAACGGTCCATGCCGCGCTTGCTGCCGGTCGTCGTCTGGGCAAAACCGTTATTCTCAACCCGGCCCCTGCGGTGGGGCCTTTGCCCGACGCGTGGCTTCCTCTCGTCGATTATCTGATCCCCAACGAGGTCGAAGCCGCGGCGCTGACCGGCTTGCCGATCGCTTGTCGCGAGCACGCCGAGCAAGCGGCTCAAGCGCTGCGCCGGCAAGGCGCGCGCAACGTGCTGATTACGCTGGGCGCGGCCGGCGTCCTGGCGGCGCTCGATACGGGAACGGCGCATTTCGAGGCGCCGCGCGTGTCGGCGATCGATACGACCGCCGCTGGCGATACGTTCATCGGCGCGTTCGCAGCGCAACTGGCGCGCGGGGCGGCGGTCGATTTCGCCATCCGCTTCGCGCAACGCGCAGCCGCTCTGTCGGTTACGCGCGCGGGCGCCCAACCTTCCATTCCCACGCTGGCCGAACTCCAATAAGCGCGGTCTTCGTTGCGGCGAGCGCACCGTTCGCCGTTTCCTCCGAATAATGCCGCCCATTCCGCCCGGCATATTGCGCCATCGCGCTTCGAGCACAACTCTGTGCCGCGCAAGACGCTCCGGCCCGGCGCTTCCCACGAAGCGGCGGGGCCGATCCGCATCTGGCCCTACTAGCTTTTCGCGATCACGCTCGAACGCGCAGCACACATAGCGCTTGTCACTTCGGCCGCGCGTTTTCGCCCTGACTGTCCGCTCTGGAAAAAACTTGTAACGGATGCGTACAAGGGGTCATCGAAAACGCCCTCTCGGCCGTATACCAAGTTATGAGCTGCAAGCGTGGATCGAACGCCTGCATGCGACACGAGAGCGGGCAAGTGCGTGCTTCGTCGAGCGGGCATCGTGTGTGCAATGGCGAAAGACGTCGCGCGTTGTCACGGGTCGCGAAGTGCTCGCAAGGAGGTACGCGAGAGATGCCGTTATGTGAGAAAGCGACGGTGTTTTCCAGCGGCGTCGCACGAAGAGACGATTGCCATGTGTTCGTGCGGCGCTCACGCGAAGCGCGGCTAGATGTAACACATGTCGTGCTCGATGGCCCGCATTCGCAAAACGCCGGCAGCAAAAGCGTAAGAGCAGGTGGAAGATTGTAGGCGAGTGGGCTCGCATCTCCAAGTTAGGGCACACGCGTACAAGGAAGCGCAACGTAGGTCGTGAAAAATAATTTAAAAGGGTTTAGGATGAATTCGAGCGAGGTCGTTTCGGTATAGCCGCCAGTAGACGACATCGTCCGCAGACTTCGGCGAGGAGGTAGCATGGATATTTACAGCAGCTTCGCGGATCGCTTCGAAAAAACGCGGGAGGAAGAACTCTCGCTCGAAGAGTATCTCGCGCTCTGCAAAAACAATCCCGCCGCGTACGCGACGGCCAGCGAACGCATGTTGACGGCCATCGGGGAGCCGGAACAAGTCGACACGCGCCATGATCCCCGCTTGTCGCGGATTTTCGCGAACAAGGTCATCAAAGTTTACCCGGCATTCCGAGAGTTCTACGGGATGGAAGACGTGATCGAGCAGGTGGTTGCGTACTTCCGGCATGCCGCGCAAGGGCTCGAAGAAAAGAAGCAAATCCTTTATCTGCTCGGTCCCGTCGGCGGCGGCAAGTCTTCGATCGCCGAGCGGCTCAAACAGTTGATGGAACGCGTGCCGTTCTATGCGATCAAGGGCTCGCCCGTCAACGAATCGCCGCTAGGGCTGTTCGACTACGACGAAGACGGTCCGATCTTGGAAGAGCAGTACGGCATCCCGCGCCGCTATCTGAAGAGCATCCTGAGCCCGTGGGCCGTCAAGCGGCTGCACGAGTACAACGGCGATATACGCAAATTCCGCATCGTGCGGCGTTATCCGTCGATTCTTCGTCAGATCGGCATCGCGAAGACCGAGCCCGGCGACGAGAACAACCAGGACATCTCTTCGCTCGTCGGCAAGGTCGATATCCGCAAGCTCGAGCAATACGCGCAGGACGATGCCGACGCGTACAGCTACTCGGGCGGCTTGTGCCTAGCCAACCAAGGCTTGCTCGAGTTCGTCGAAATGTTCAAGGCGCCGATCAAGGTGCTGCACCCGTTGCTGACCGCGACGCAGGAAGGCAACTTCAAAGGCACCGAAGGCTTCGGCGCGATCCCATTCGAAGGGATCATCCTTGCCCACTCGAACGAGTCGGAATGGAAGGCGTTCCGCAACAACAGGAACAACGAAGCGCTGCTCGATCGTATCTTCGTCGTGAAGGTGCCGTACTGCCTGCGCGTCTCGGAAGAGATCAAGATCTACGAGAAGCTGATCCGCAACTCGTCGCTCGGCCAAGCGGTATGTGCGCCCGGGACGCTCAAGATGATGGCGCAGATGTCCGTGCTCACACGGTTGCAAGAGCCCGAGAACTCGAACCTCTTCTCCAAGATGCAGGTGTACGACGGAGAAAACCTGAAGGACACCGATCCGAAAGCGAAGTCGTACCAGGAGTATCGCGACTACGCCGGCGTCGACGAGGGCATGACTGGAGTCTCGACGCGCTTCGCGTTCAAGATTCTGTCGCGCGTGTTCAACTTCGACACGTCGGAAGTGGCGGCCAACCCTGTGCACCTCATGTATGTGCTCGAGCAGCAGATCGAACGCGAGCAGTTTCCGCCTGAAACCGAGCAGAAGTATCTGTCGTTCGTGAAGGATCTGCTGGCGTCGCGCTACGCCGAATTCATCGGCAAGGAGATTCAAACCGCGTACCTCGAATCGTACTCGGAGTATGGTCAGAACATTTTCGATCGATACGTCACTTACGCCGATTTCTGGATCCAGGATCAGGAGTTCCGCGATCACGACACGGGCGAAAGCTTCGACCGTGCAGCGCTGAACGCCGAGCTCGAAAAGATCGAGAAGCCTGCGGGCATCAGCAATCCGAAGGATTTCCGCAACGAAATCGTGAACTTCGTGTTGCGCGCACGCGCCGCGAACGGCGGCAAAAATCCGGCGTGGATCAGCTACGAAAAGCTGCGGGTCGTCATCGAAAAGAAGATGTTCTCGAATACGGAGGAATTGCTGCCTGTCATCTCGTTCAACGCCAAGGGTTCGGCTGAGGAGCAGCGCAAACACGAAGACTTCGTCAACCGCATGGTGGCGAAGGGCTATACGCCGAAACAGGTCCGCTTGCTCTGCGACTGGTACCTGCGCGTGCGCAAGTCCTCGTAGCCGCCGGTAGGAAGGAGTAGCAGGCGCGATGCGCTCGCGGGTTTGCCGGCCCGCGAGCGCCGACCAAGCGCTTCACGCGCAAGCGGTGTGCGGGCACGAAGCCTGCGCCGGGCTCGTCGTGTCGCTTTCGGCAATTAGAAGCGGGAGACTGGATGTGCTTCACCAAATCATCGACCGCAGGCTGGCTGGTAAGAACAAGAGCATTGCGAATCGCGAGCGCTTTTTGCGCCGCGTAAAAAACTACATTCGGCGCGCCGTATCTGAAGCGGTGCGCGATCGCAGCATCAAGGACATTCAAAACACGCAGAGCATCACGATTCCCCGCAAGGACATCGCCGAGCCGCAGTTTCACCACGGGCCGGGCGGAAGGCGCGACCTCGTGCATCCGGGAAACGAGGAGTACGTGCGCGGCGACAAAATTCCCCGCCCGAACGGCGGCGGTGGAGGCGGAGGCAGTCAGGCGAGCAACGAGGGAGAAGGGCAGGATGACTTCGTCTTCGAGTTGAGCCGCGAAGAGTTCATGCAGTACTTCTTCGACGATCTGGAACTGCCGCGGCTCGTGAAAACGCACTTGCTTGCCGTCCCCACTTGGAAAAACATCCGTGCGGGCTGGGCTGCCGAAGGCACGCCGAACAATATCGACGTAGTGCGCTCGTTGCGCAGTGCGCTGGGCCGGCGTATTGCGCTGGGCGCGCCGCTCGTCAACCAGCTTCGCGAGTTGGAGCGGCAATACGAGTTGCTGATGAACGAGCCGGGCGATCATGTCGACGAAATCAAGCGGCTCGAAGAGGACATCCATCATCTTCGGGGCCGCATCTGGCGGATTCCGTTCATCGACCCGTTCGATCTGCGTTATATCAACCGCGTCAAGCAACCGCAGCCGTCGAGCCAAGCCGTCATGTTCTGCCTGATGGACGTGTCGGGCTCGATGGACGAGCAGCGCAAGGATTTGGCCAAGCGCTTTTTCATCCTGCTGTATCTGTTCCTCAAGCGTAACTACGAAAAGATCGAAGTGGTGTTCATCCGCCATCACACGCGCGCCGAGGAAGTGGACGAAGACACGTTCTTTCATTCGACGGAAAGCGGGGGAACGGTCGTTTCCAGCGCGCTCGAGCTCATGCGCAAGATCCAGAACGAGCGCTATTCGCCGACTGAATGGAACATTTACGGGGCTCAAGCGTCCGACGGAGACAACTGGACGGACGATTCGCCCAAGTGCCGCCGCATCTTGCAAGAGGACATCCTGACAAAGGCTAGGTACTTCGCCTATATTCAAGTCGCGCCCGAAGAGCAAAATCTGTGGCTCGAGTACGCGCAACTCGCCATGACTGAACCGCATCTGGCGATGAAAAAGGTGGATGCCGCAGCCGATATCTATCCCGTCTTTAGGGAATTGTTCGAGAAGCAGGTGGCGGCCTCATGAGTACTAAGCATTTGCATAACGAGTCGCGCGGCTATCAGCCGGAGCGACGCCGTAAGGGTGCGCACGGGCAGGAGAAGGGGCAACGCGAACAGCTCGAGCAGCATGCGAAGCCCGAATCCGCCGATACCGAACAACGAGGCCAGACCGAAGCACCCGCACCTGTCGTGGCGCAAAGGGATACCCGTATGAACGTCGCCGACCGCAGACCGTTGCCGTGGCCGTCCGATTGGACGTTCGAACTCATTGAAGAGTACGACACGCATATCGCCGAAGTCGCCGAGCAGTACGAGCTCGACGTCTATCCGATCCAGCTCGAGCTCATCAGCGCCGAGCAGATGATGGACGCCTACGCTTCCGTCGGCATGCCCGTCAACTACCGGCACTGGTCCTTCGGGAAGCATTTTCTGTCGACGGAAAAGAGCTACCGGCGCGGGCAGATGGGGCTGGCCTACGAAATCGTCATCAATTCGAACCCTTGCATCGCGTATCTGATGGAAGAAAACACGATGACGATGCAGGCGCTCGTCATCGCGCACGCGGCCTATGGGCACAATTCGTTCTTCAAAGGCAACTACTTGTTCCGCCTTTGGACGGACGCGCACGCGATCATCGACTATCTCGTCTACGGGAAGAACTACATCGCCGAATGCGAAGAGCGGTACGGTATGGATCGCGTCGAGGAATTGCTCGATTCATGCCATGCGCTGATGAACTACGGCGTGGATCGCTATAAGCGGCCCCAGAAGCTGTCGCTCGCCAAGGAAGCGGCGCTGCGCCGCGAGCGCGAAGCCTATCTGCAGTCGCAGGTCAATGAGCTGTGGCGCACGCTGCCGTCTCAGCAGACGCCTCTGGCCGAGGAGGAGGAAGAGCGCTATCCGCCGGAACCTCAAGAGAATCTGCTTTACTTCGCCGAAAAAAACGCACCGCTGCTCGAACCGTGGGAACGGGAAGTCATCCGGATCGTGCGTAAGATCGGCCAGTACTTCTACCCTCAGCGGCAAACGCAGGTGATGAACGAGGGCTGGGCCACGTTCTGGCACTACACGCTGCTCAATACGCTTTACAACCAAGGACGGCTCGAAGACGGCTTCATGATGGAGTTCCTGCATTCGCACAGCAACGTCATCTACCAGCCGCCGGTCACGAAGCCTTATTACAGCGGGATCAACCCGTATGCGCTCGGCTTTTCGATGATGAGCGACATCCGCCGGATCTGCGAGGCGCCGACGGAAGAGGATCGCCGCTGGTTCCCCGATATCGCCGGTTCGCCTTGGCTCCAAACACTGCATTACGCCATGCGCAACTTCAAGGACGAGAGCTTTATCGCCCAGTACCTCTCGCCGCAACTCATTCGCGATATGCGGCTGTTTTCCGTTCTCGACGACGACACGCGCGATGCGCTCGAAGTATCGGCCATTCACGACGACAGCGGATACAAGCACGTGCGCCAGTCGCTCTCGCGCCAGTACGACATGCATCATCGCGAGCCGAACATTCAAGTGTGGTCCGTCAACACCCGTGGAGACCGTAGCCTTACGCTGCGCCACTTCATGAGCGACAACCGCCACTTGGCGAACGACAGCGAAGAGGTGCTCAAACATATGGCGCGGCTATGGCAGTTCGACGTCTATCTCGAGAGCGTCGACGAGAACGGAACCGTCAGAAAGCGCTTCGAGTGCCGTTATACGCCGCCTGCATTGAGGCTCTGATCGTCGGAGCTAACGGTCCCATGCTTGGCGCAGCAGTTCGCGCACTTCGTCGTCGGTCGTTTCGCCGAAATCTTCATACTGTTGACCGACACTGAAGAACGGTTCCGGCTGGGCGACGCAGACGAACGCATCGACGATGCCTGCGAAATCGGCCTCGATACCCTTCGGTCCCACGGGCACCGCAACCACCAGCCGAGCGGGGCCGCGCGCCCGCAATGCGAGAACAGCCGCCTGCATCGTGGCGCCCGTTGCTATTCCATCGTCGACGAGCAGTACGGTTCGACCTTGGACGGGCGCCGGCGGACGATTTCCTCGATAGGCCGTTTCCCGTCGCGCGAGTTCGATCCGTTCTTGCGCCAGCACCGCATCGAATTGTGCTTGGGATACGTGCGCGGCGCGCATCGTGTCTTGATCGATGTGCAGCGCGTCGCCAGGCGCGATGGCTCCCATCGCCAATTCCTTTTGGCCGGGCACGCCGATCTTTCGCACGGGAAGCACATCCAGTTCCGCATCGAGCGCCTTGGCGACTTCGAACGCGACCGGAACGCCGCCGCGCGGCAGGGCTAAAACGACCGCGTCGCGGCCCGCTTCGCTGCTTAACTGCGCTGCGAGCACGCGGCCCGCTTCAACGCGATCTTTGAACGGCGCATACATAGGCTTCTCGGGCTACTGTGCGTCATGAAAAATGATGCCGACCGTGTGGCGGCGCCCCGATCTGAGGCGGCTGACGCCGTGGCGAAGGTTGACGCGGTAGACGCTACGCGTTCCCTGCACAGGACGGTTGCTGACGGCGAAGATGACGGCATCGCCTTGTTCGAGCGGGACGACTTCCGCCCGGGATTGCATGCGCGGGCGTTGTTCGGTCAGGACGAACTCCCCTCCGGTGAAATCGCGCTTCGGCTGCGACAACAGGATAGCCACCTGTATGGGGAAGATATGCTCGCCGTAGATGTCTTGATGCAGGCAGTTGTAGTCGTCTTGCGCGTACTGAATGATCAGGGGAGTGGGGCGGCGTTGGCCGGCCAGATGGCAGCGCTCGACGAAAGCCGCGTGAGTCTTGGGATAGCGAACGGCCACGCCCATCATTTCATTCCAGTGGTTCGCTATGGGAACCAGGTGGGGATAGATCGTCGAGCGTAAAGTGGCGATGAGCGGGGGAAGAGGGTAGGCGAAATACTTGTATTCCCCTCGTCCAAAACCGTGGCGACTCATGACGATACGGCTTCGATAAAGCGAATCGCGATCGTACGCGTCGGCCAGCGCCGAGCACTGGGCGGCGGAAAGCAGGCCTTCGATCACGGCGTAGCCGTACGTATCGAGCGATGCGGCGACGCTTGGCCAGTCGAGGCCGTCGATTTTTTCGACGGCGGTGGCCGCGCGCAATTCACGCGTCATTTCGCCGGTAGAGGCCTGTAAGGATTGGAGACGGACTAGGGAAGCGCTCACGGTTTGCCTGGGGTGTCGGGTCATAAGGGCGATGCTGCGCCTGCCATTGCTTGATCGCCCTCCGGGTCTTGCTGTTTCATTCCGCTTGGAACGTGCTTGCATAGGCATCGATACGTCGCTCGGCTCCGCCGTGGCAAGTTGCGGTCAAGCTTTGTAGCCGAACTCGCGTAGCAATGCCTTGCGCGCGAGGACCTCTTCGTCGTTCTCGATGCCGAGCGGCGCAAAGCCGTCGACGACGCCGAGGATGCTGCGACCTTGCCCTGTTTCGCCGACCACGACCTCGGTTGGGTTTGCGGTCGCGCAGAAGATGCGGCAGACCTCCGGCACCGCACGGATTTTGGCGAGCACATTCACCGGGAAAAAGCCCTGGCCGAGAAACACGATGAAGCTATGTCCGGCGCCGATGGCTAGTGCGTTGTTGCAGGCTAATTCCGTGAGCGCTGCGTCGGTCCCGGATCTGCGCACGAGCCGCTTGCCGGACGCTTCACAAAACGCGAGACCGAACGGGATGCCGGGGACCGTTTCGTACAGCGCTTCGTGAATATCTTCGACGGACTTGATGAAATGCGACTGTCCCAAGATGAAGTTCAGGCTGTCCGGATTGGAAACAGTCACGGTGAGGAGTTGGAGCATGGCAGACCTCGCAGTTCGAGCGATTCGCGATTCGAACGGGATGGATTTATTCTAGGCCGCGATTGCCGGAGCGAGGTTCGGAGTTGGCGAGCAACGAGGCGGCCGTTGGGCGGGTTGGCGGTCGATTGCGGGGTTGCAGGGTGGTGTTTGCGATTTGACATAACATGAATTATCAACATTTTGTGTGTAAGAGCAAAGTTCTAATGTCGTATCTGGGCAAAGTTCAGATGTCGTAGTGC
>CBIHRA010000002.1:0-403436 GCA_966212325.1 uncultured Burkholderiaceae bacterium
CCCCGGACCTCGTCTAAGATTCAGACGACACGACAACTATTCTGACGCCGGGGGGTTCAAAGATCTTGAATGCCTGCGCAAAATCAGGAACGAGTTCGCGCATGCCTGGGACCATGTAAGTCTCACGCAGGATAAGTTGGCCTTGCTGGCGAGGAACATGTCCTTCAGCTACCTCTATGGCGACTTCCCAGAGACAAATGCGGATAAAGTTCGAACCTCGAT
This sequence comes from uncultured Burkholderiaceae bacterium, assembly GCA_966212325.1. Lineage (GTDB taxonomy): Bacteria > Pseudomonadota > Gammaproteobacteria > Burkholderiales > Burkholderiaceae > Trinickia. The sequence goes on from CBIHRA010000002.1 coordinate 223, forward strand.
CACGGCGTTGCTGACAGACATCAGTTCAATGGCACAACAGATTCATGCCAACGGCCGGCGAGTGAAAGTCACGGGGACGCGGCTCATACCGATGTTCTCTGGCGACTTGTCCACCAAGATCCAGCAAGCCCGCGAACATCTGGAAAATATTCGCGAGCAGCGCAAGGGCGCAACAGGCGAACGCAAGCGCTTCTACGCTCGAAGGCTTGATCTCCTCAGCATCCAGCTAGAGCTACTTGTGACGATGGTACCCGGAGAAATGAGGCCCGACGTGATGACAATGGTTACTGAGGCAGAAGAACTCCGCAAATAAGCGCCTAGCGCGCACCGACATGGGGGCGAGTGTTGCCTACATGTATTCGAGTTTGGCGGGCAGAACTCGCCATCGAGTTCGATTCGTTGAAGATCGTACCGACACGCGTTTGATCTCGGAATCGGTCATCCTGGCGGCGGCGTCAAAGCATCCGCGCCTGGGCATTGCCCCCGGACGCGCCAGAACGGTCCAGGACGGGACGGCGAACAGGGCAGGGCAAGAAAAGCACGCGAACGGCCCGCCTGCGGCTCCACCGCCAACTCGTGCCAAAAAAGTCCACCACAAGTCCACAAAGCAAAAAGGCCCGGCATGCGCCGGGCCTTTCTACCTGCAATTGCTTGCAAATCCTGGTGGGTAGTACTGGGATCGAACCAGTGACCCCTGCCGTGTGAAGGCAGTGCTCTACCGCTGAGCTAACCACCCGAAGAGCCTCGAATTATGTCAGACCCGCGGCTGCTCGTAAAGCAATTTTTATGCGGCTTGCACATCGGCTGCATCGGCAGCCGTTTCCGGCGCCGGTTCGCGGCGCCAAACGCTCGTGCCTTTCATCGCCTTGTCGAGCTCGTTGAGCAGCGCTTCGTGCGCCTGCAACTCCGTTTCGTCGGCCGCCAGCACCGGCAGCGTAAGGCCCTCGAACGACACGATCGTCCGGCCAGCCCCAGCTTCCGCGTGGCGCGAGGGCGCTTCGCCGAGCATATCGATGACGAGGCTCTCCTGACCGCGCGTCATCGCTAGATAAACCTCGGCCAGCAATTCCGAATCGAGCAGCGCGCCGTGCAGCGTCCGGTGCGCATTGCTGATGCCGAAACGGTCGCACAACGCATCGAGCGAATTGCGCTTGCCCGGGAACATCGTCTTAGCTTGCACGAGCGTGTCGATCACACTCGCGTAGTGCTCGCTGAATGGCGGCAAGCCGAGCAGCGCGAATTCGGCCTCGAGAAAGCCCAAGTCGAACGGCGCGTTATGGATGATCAGTTCGGCATCGCGCAGGTAGTCGCGCAACGCATCGGCAATCTCGGCGAACTTCGGCTTGTCGCTCAAGAACTCCGTGGTGAGCCCGTGCACCGCCAGCGCTCCCGGATCGCTGTCGCGCTCGGGGTTGATGTAAAAGTGCAGATTGTTGCCCGTGAGCCGCCGGTTTACGAGCTCGACGCCGCCGATTTCGATGATGCGGTCGCCCGTGCGTGCGTTGAGTCCAGTGGTTTCCGTATCGAGAACGATTTGACGCATATTCGTGTGTCTCGTTGATGAGCGATGCAAAACGGCGTGGCCAGCTCCGCGCCTTGAACGAAAGAACGACGATCAGCTTTCCGCGAGCGCGCTCACGCCGCGGTTCGCGAGCGCATCGGCACGCTCGTTCTCCGGGTGACCGGCGTGACCTTTCACCCAGCGCCATTCGATTTGATGCAAGCCGGCAAGTTCGTCAAGACGTTTCCAAAGATCGGCGTTTTTCACGGGCGTCTTCGCCGCCGTCATCCAATTCTTTTTCTTCCAGCCGTGGATCCACTCGCTGATCCCTTTTTGGACGTACTGCGAATCGGTATGAACGATCGCCTTGCATGGGCGCTTTAGCGCCTCGAGCGCGGCGATGACCGCCATCAGCTCCATGCGGTTGTTGGTCGTATTCGCTTCGCCGCCGAACAGTTCCTTCTCTTGCGCGCCGAAGCGCAGCAGGGCGCCCCATCCGCCGGGGCCCGGATTACCTTTACAGGCACCGTCGGTAAAGATTTCGATGAACTCGGGCGTCACGTCATTTTCTCGGGTTAGGGGTTCGATGCGTGGCGGCGGGCGCGAGCCCCGGCGCGCGCACGGTTTTTTTGGCCTTGATCGCGCCGACGAGCCGCATGCCGCGCACACGCTTGATGGCGGTCACCATGTAAGCGGCGCCGAAAATCGGCCACCAGCGATCTCCGGCGGCTTCCATGAAGGCAAACCGCTCGAGCCAGTTTTCGTTGGCGAGGGGCGGACGATAGCAGCCGAAGCGTCCGCGTTCAAGTTCGAATCCAAGTAGCTTGATCCAGTCCTTGATTCGCGTGAACGCGATGAGATCATGCGCCGCCGGCACGAACGGACGCCCGGTCATTTTGCCGAACGCTTGACGCGCGCCCCACAAGCTCAACGAATTGAAGCCGAGAATGACGAGTTGCCCCTCGGGCATCAACACCCGCTCGGCTTCGCGCAGCAGCCGGTGCGGATCGCGCGTGAACTCGAGCGTATGGGGCATCACCAATAGGTCGACGCTTTGCGCTTCGAACGGCAAGTCGAGCAGATCGCACCACAGCGTCGCCCTCGCTGCGGGCGCATAGCGGCCGCCCGGCCCGGCAGGGCCCGGCAGAGACACGCCGGCCGGCTGCGGCGGGCGCGGCGGATACGTGTACGGCGCACTGGCGCCGCTCGCGGCGTCGAGAACGAGGCCGCGGCAGGGCATGCGGTTCTCGCGCAGCGCATCGAGCTGCGGCAGCCCGAGTTGCAGCGCGTGGTAGCCGAACACGTTCGACACGACGCTGTCGAGCTGCGCTTGCTCCCAGTCCAGCACGTAGCGGCCGGCGGGAGATTCGGTCCAGGCGGGCCAGTCTATAATCGGTCGATCAGACATCGTGGTGAGTGCGTCGCCTATGAATACGCTCGAATACGTGCCGGTTGCGGCGTTTGCGGACAACTACATCTGGCTCGTATCGGACGGGCGCGATGCGGTCGCCGTCGACCCGGGCGAGGCCGCCCCCGTGAGGACATATCTCGCTGGTCGAGGCTGGCGACTGAGCGCTATTTTACTCACGCACCATCATGCCGACCATGTCGGGGGCGTCGCCGAGCTCATAGGCGATACCCCTATTCCCGTGTACGGCCCGGCTGCCGAAGGCATTGCGGCCGTCACGCATCCGCTGTCCGGCGGCGACCGCGTTCATCTGGCCCTGCCGCATCTCGAATTGGAAGTGCTCGATGTGCCCGGACATACGCGCGGCCATATCGCTTACTTCCAGGCGGGCGGGGCCGACCTGCCGCCCCACGTCTTTTGCGGCGATACACTGTTCGCTTGCGGCTGCGGGCGGCTGTTCGAAGGTTCGCCGGCGCAAATGCTCGAATCGCTTGACCGCCTCGCGGCGCTGCCGGGCGAGACGCAAGTGCACTGCGCGCACGAGTACACGCTGTCGAATATCCGGTTCGCGCTCGCGTGCGATCCCGATAATGCGCAGTTGCGCGCGTGGCGCGACGAAGCGTCGGCGCTCCGCGAGCGCGACGCGCCGACGCTGCCCACGACGATTGCGCACGAGCGCGCCGTCAATCCGTTCCTGCGCGCGGGGCAGGCCGATGTCCAACGCGTCCTTGCCGAAGCATTGCACGAACCCGTCTGCGATCGGCTGGCGTCTTTCACATTGATGCGCGAGTGGAAAAACCGGTTTCGTTAGTTCGCCGGCCGAACCGGTTGCCCATCGGCCTCCCGGTTCTGTCCGGTTCCCCTTGGTTCGTTAGCGTGAACGCCGTGGTTCCCTAATACGAATCGCTGACCGGCCGCACGCGCCCGGGCCGTGCAGAAAAAGGCTGGAGCCGCCGGAAAAATGGCTGCTGCCAGAGCCCACTGCGCTCCTATATTAGTTAACGAAAAGCGTTGCATGCGACGCAAATTTCGTCCGGAAGATGGAGAAAACGCGGCAAGTCGCGGATTTGACAGGTTTTTTCCCCTCTTTTCCAGTTGACGCCGACGACTCGCTTTCGTACTATCGCTTGCAATTTCCAGCTTTGGAAGCAGAGACGTTCATGCGATTTATCTTCAGTGCGCTATTGGTTCTGACGCTCGCCGCTTGCGCGAGCCAGGGGCCGACGGCTTCTTCGTCTTCCGACGCCACCCAACCCACCGCCGCAACCGATTCTCTCCGCATCACCGCTTCCAAGCAGACCATCGACGTCGACAACAGCTCGGTCGACCAACTGACGACGGCCGATTCGAATCTCTGGGAGCGAATCCGCCGCGGTTTTCAGATGCCCGATCTGAAAAACGACCTCGTGGACATGCAGGCGAACTGGTACGCGCAGCGTCCCGATTACGTCCAGCGCATGACCGAGCGCTCGGAAAAGTATCTGTATTACATCGTCGAGGAACTCGAGTCGCGTCACATGCCGACCGAGCTCGCGCTGTTGCCGTTCATCGAATCGGCCTACAACCCGCAGGCATTGTCGGTCGCAAAGGCGGCCGGCATGTGGCAATTCGTGCCGGGCACGGGGCGCACGTACAACCTCAAGCAGAACATGTGGCTGGACGAGCGGCGCGACGTGCTCGCTTCGACGGGCGCTGCGCTCGATTACCTATCGCGGCTGCACGATATGTTCGGCGATTGGTATCTCGCGCTCGCGGCCTACAACTGGGGCGAAGGCAACGTGCAGCGTGCGATCGCGCGCAATCAGGCGGCGGGCTTGCCGACCGACTACGAAAGCCTGCGCATGCCGAACGAGACACGCAATTACGTGCCGAAGCTGCAGGCCGTCAAGAACATCGTGATGAACCCGCAGGCCTATGGGCTCACGCTGCCGTCGATCCCGAATCACCCGTACTTCGTGACGGTGACGACCTCCCACGACATGGACGTCGACGTCGCGGCCAAGCTGGCGAACATGACGACGGACGAATTCCGCGCCCTCAATCCGTCGTTCAAGAAGCCCGTTATCGTCGGTGCGACGCAGCCGCAGATCCTCCTGCCGTTCGACAATGCGAGCGCCTTCGAACATAACCTGAAGACGTTCGGCGGCCAGTTGTCGTCGTGGACCACGTACACGGTGACGCAACGTACGCGTCCCGAAGCGCTGGCCGAAAAAATCGGCGTCGACGCGCAAACGCTCATGTCGGTCAACAAGATCCCGGTGGGCATGCGCCTGAAGCCCGGTTCGACGCTCGTCGTGCCGCGCGGCGACGACGATGACGAAGACATCAGCGCCGACGTCGCCGAAAGCGCCGTGCTCGCGATGGAGCCCGATGTTCCCGATACGCGGAAAATGTTGATTCGCGTGCGGCGCAAGCAGACGATGGGAGCGATCGCGGCGCGCTACGGCGTGTCGGTCGCCCAAGTGAAGGCATGGAACAAGACGCATCGCTGGATAGTCACGCCAGGACAAGTCATCGTGCTGCACGTGCCCGTCGGCCGATCGACGCCGGCAGAACCGGGCCCGCAAAAAATCGCCACGGCGGTGCCCGAGGGCACACACGCGCAAAAGATCGACGCGAGCGCGGCCGATGCGGCGCCCAAATCGCGCTACGATAAGCGCACCAAGGGTCGCGGACGCACGACCGTCGTCAAGGCCGCCGCTCACAAAGGGCAATCGACGAAGTCGAGCGCCGGCTCGTCGAAGCCGGCCGAAAAAGCGTCGAAGGTCGCGGCAGGCCGCTCCAAGGCCGCGGCCGGGGCGCGCAAGTCCAAGCAAAAATAAGCGGCCTCTCGCGAGGTGGCCGCGCGCCGCGGGGGCGGCGTGCGGCAGACGCTCCGATTCACCTCACGTTGTTTTGCGGCGCCGTCACTCGTGACGGCGTTTTTGCTTTCGCGGCATTCTTGTTTTCGATTTCGTGTGCCGTCCGCCATGCGGTCGGGCCAGGCAGGCAACGGGCGGGCGCCCCGTCCGCGCGGCGAGCCGACTGCGGATTGTAGGGAAGGGGTGTTTTCAGCTATAATTTGAAAGTTTGCACTATCCAACCCGCACCCTAGCGCCTACCTCACTCATCCCGTTCATCCGCCCGCGCGCCGTCGTGAGCGGTGCCCTCGAGAGCGTCCGGCCGAACGATCGCAGAAACGATCGAAGCCTGCTTTCTAGCACCGCCGAATTCGATGCCGCAGCGTGCGAGCTTGCGCCACGCCGTCAGCGGTCGCTCAGCGATCGCGAGCCCGGCGGATGCCGCGAAGGCTTGCATGGTCGGATAAACAGGTCGGCGCGCGGTGTTCCTGAAGGAGCTTCCCGTGTTGCCGTCTTTTCCTCCCGCTCTGCTCGCACTCGCCGACGGCACGATTTTTCGCGGCTATGCCATCGGCGCGGCCGGGCATACCATCGGCGAAGTCGTGTTCAATACCGCGATCACCGGCTATCAAGAGATTCTGACGGATCCGAGCTACGCACGGCAGATCGTCACGCTCACCTATCCGCACATCGGTAACGTCGGTGTGAACGCCGAAGACGTCGAATCCACGAAGGTGCACGCCGCCGGCTTGATCGTGCGCGATCTGCCCTTGCGCGCGTCGAATTTCCGCATGGAGCGCACGCTCGGCGATTACCTTCAGGCCGAAGGCGTGGTCGCGATCGCCGGCATCGACACGCGGCGCCTCACGCGCATTTTGCGCGACAAAGGCGCGCAAAACGGCTGCATTCTCGCAGGCAGCGCGGACGAAGCGAAGGCCGTCGAACTCGCCCGTTCGTTCCCCGGTCTCGCCGGCATGGATCTGGCCAAGGTCGTGAGCACGGCCAAACCGTACGAGTGGACGCAAACGGAATGGCGCCTGGGCTCAGGCTTCGGGGCTCAACGCACGCCGAAATACCGCGTCGTCGCGTTCGACTACGGCGTCAAGCACAACATCCTGCGCATGCTCGCCGAGCGCGGCTGCCACGTCACGGTGCTGCCGGCCCAATCGACCGCGGCGCAAGCGCTGGCGCTGAACCCGGACGGCGTCTTCCTCTCGAACGGCCCTGGCGATCCCGAGCCGTGCGATTACGCCATCGCCGCGACGAAAGAGTTCATCGACCGCGGCGTGCCGACTTTCGGCATCTGTCTCGGTCATCAGATCATGGGGCTCGCCGTCGGCGGCAAGACGATCAAGATGAAGACGGGCCACCATGGCGCGAACCATCCTGTGAAAGATCTCGCAAACGGCCGCGTCGTCATCACGTCGCAGAACCACGGGTTCGCCGTCGATGCGACCACGCTGCCCGCCAACGCGCGCGTGACGCACGTCTCGCTGTTCGACGGCACGCTGCAAGGCTTCGAGCTGACGGACAAACCGGCGTTCTGCTTCCAGGGCCATCCGGAGGCGTCGCCCGGGCCGCACGACATCGGCTATTTGTTCGACCGGTTCACCGCGTTGATGGACGCCAAGCGCGGCAACGCCGCCGCTTAAATGCCGCCGCGGCGCGCCAGCTCGCGCCGCCGCCCATCGAATACATCAGAAAGACGAAAGACATTAGCGAGAGCGTTATGCCCAAGCGGACAGACATCAAAAGCATTCTCATCATCGGCGCGGGGCCGATCATCATCGGCCAGGCCTGCGAGTTCGATTACTCGGGCGCTCAGGCTTGCAAGGCGCTGCGCGAAGAGGGCTACAAGGTCATCCTCGTCAACAGCAACCCGGCGACGATCATGACCGATCCGAACACGGCCGACGTCACCTACATCGAGCCGATCACGTGGGAAGTCGTCGAGCGCATCATCGAGAAGGAGCGCCCCGACGCGATCCTCCCGACGATGGGCGGCCAAACGGCGCTGAACTGCGCCCTCGATCTGCATCATCACGGCGTGCTCGCCAAGTACGGCGTCGAGTTGATCGGCGCGTCGCCCGAGGCGATCGACAAGGCCGAGGACCGCCAGAAGTTCAAGGATGCGATGACGAAAATCGGCCTCGGCTCGGCGAAGTCGGGTACGGCGCATTCGATGGAAGAAGCGCTGAAGGTCCACGCAGACATCACGGCGCAAACGGGCGGCTCGGGCTATCCGGTCGTCATTCGCCCGTCGTTCACGCTCGGCGGCTCCGGCGGCGGCATCGCCTACAACCGTCAGGAATTCGAAGAAATCTGCCGCCGCGGGCTCGATCTGTCGCCCACGCGCGAGCTCTTGATCGAAGAGTCGCTGCTCGGTTGGAAGGAATACGAGATGGAAGTCGTGCGCGATCGCGCCGACAACTGCATCATCGTGTGCTCGATCGAAAACCTCGATCCGATGGGCATTCACACGGGCGATTCGATCACGGTCGCACCGGCGCAGACGTTGACGGACAAGGAGTATCAACTGCTGCGTAACGCGTCGCTGGCCGTGCTGCGCGAAATCGGCGTGGACACGGGCGGCTCGAACGTGCAGTTCGCCATCAACCCGCGCGACGGCCGCATCATCGTGATCGAGATGAACCCGCGCGTATCGCGTTCGTCGGCGCTCGCGTCGAAAGCGACGGGTTTCCCGATCGCGAAGGTCGCGGCCAAGCTCGCGGTCGGCTATACGCTCGACGAGCTCAAGAACGAAATTACGGGCGGCCAAACGCCGGCTTCGTTCGAGCCGACGATCGACTACGTCGTCACCAAGATTCCGCGCTTCGCATTCGAGAAATTCCGCGAGGCCGATTCGCGCCTGACGACGCAGATGAAGTCGGTCGGCGAAGTGATGGCGATCGGCCGCACATTCCAGGAATCGTTCCAAAAGGCGTTGCGCGGCCTCGAAGTCGGCGTGGACGGCCTCGACGAAAAGACGGGCGATCGCGACGAAGTGGTGCGCGAGATCGGCGAAGCGGGGCCCGAGCGCATTTGGTATGTGGGCGACGCCTTCCGCCTGGGCATGACGCTCGACGAAGTGTTCGAGGAAACGGCGATCGATCCTTGGTTCCTCGCGCAGATCGAAGCGATCGTGCAAACGGAAAAGGCGCTGGCCGGCCGCGCGCTGGAGAGCTTGTCTAAGGACGAGCTGCTGTTCCTGAAGCGCGGCGGGTTCTCCGACCGGCGTCTGGCCAAGCTCTTGAAGGCGAGCGCGGCCGACGTGCGTCGCCGTCGCATCGAATTGAACGTGCGTCCGGTCTACAAGCGAGTCGATACCTGCGCCGCCGAATTCGCCACGAAAACGGCCTACATGTATTCGACGTACGAGGAAGAGTGCGAAGCGCAGCCCACCTCGAACAAGAAGATCATGGTGCTCGGCGGCGGTCCGAACCGGATCGGGCAGGGCATCGAGTTCGACTACTGCTGCGTGCATGCGGCGCTTGCGATGCGCGAAGACGGCTATGAGACGATCATGGTCAACTGCAACCCGGAAACGGTGTCGACCGATTACGACACGTCCGATCGTCTCTACTTCGAGCCGCTGACGCTCGAAGACGTGCTCGAAATCGTCGACAAAGAAAAGCCGCTGGGCGTGATCGTTCAGTACGGCGGCCAAACGCCGCTGAAGCTCGCGCTCGATCTCGAAGCGAACGGCGTGCCGATCATCGGCACGTCGCCCGACATGATCGATGCGGCCGAAGACCGCGAACGCTTTCAAAAGCTGCTGCAGGACCTCGGTCTGCGCCAGCCCCCGAACCGCACGGCGCGCGCGGAAAGCGAAGCGCTCGCGCTGGCCGACGAAATCGGCTATCCGCTCGTCGTGCGTCCGTCGTACGTGCTGGGCGGCCGCGCCATGGAAATCGTCCACGAGCCGCGCGACCTCGAACGCTACATGCGCGAGGCCGTGAAGGTGTCGAACGATTCGCCCGTGCTGCTCGACCGCTTTCTGAACGATGCGATCGAATGCGACGTCGACTGCATTTCCGACGGGACGGCCGTGTTCATCGGCGGCGTCATGGAGCACATCGAGCAGGCGGGCGTTCACTCGGGCGATTCGGCTTGCTCGCTGCCGCCGTACTCGCTGTCGAAAACGACCGTGGCGGAGCTCAAGCGGCAGACGGCCGCCATGGCCAAGGCGCTGAACGTGGTCGGTTTGATGAACGTGCAGTTCGCGATTCAGCAGGTGCGCAACGCCAGCGGCAACGTCGACGACATCATTTACGTGCTCGAGGTGAACCCGCGCGCGTCGCGCACGGTGCCGTACGTCTCGAAGGCCACGGGCTTGCCGCTCGCGAAGATCGCCGCGCGCGCGATGGTCGGTCAGTCGCTGGCGCAGCAGCAGGTCACGAAGGAAGTCGAGCCGCCGTACTTCAGCGTCAAGGAAGCCGTCTTCCCGTTCGTCAAGTTCCCGACGGTCGACCCGGTGCTCGGGCCCGAAATGCGTTCGACCGGCGAGGTCATGGGCGTGGGACAGACGTTCGGCGAAGCGCTGTTCAAGTCGCAGCTCGCGGCCGGTTCGCGTCTGCCCGAATCGGGCACGGTGCTGCTGACGGTCATGGATGCCGACAAGCCGAAGGCGGTCGAAGTGGCGTCGATGCTGCACGAGCTCGGCTACCCGATCGTGGCGACGAAGGGTACGGCCGCGGCGATCGCTGCCGCCGGCGTGCCGGTCAAGGTCGTCAATAAGGTGAAGGACGGCCGGCCCCACATCGTCGATATGATCAAGAACGGCGAGATCGCACTCGTATTCACGACCGTCGACGAAACGCGCGCGGCAATTGCCGATTCGCGTTCGATTCGCATGAGCGCTCAGGCGAATAAAGTCACGTACTACACGACGATGTCGGGTGCGCGCGCGGCCGTCGAGGGACTGCGCTACCTGAAGAACTTGGAAGTCTATGATTTACAAGGACTACATGGTCGCCTAAACTAGGCCTTCGATCACTCCATTCAAGCTGGGGTCGCATCACGCCCCACGTGCCGCGGTTAAGCGGTATCCCGCCCAGACGTCTTATCAGGCGGGATGCACTTAACCGCGGTGCTTTTTTGATTGCCGTTTTTTTGTTTTTACTGATCTGTCTATGAGCACGATTCCCTTGACCAAGCGAGGCGCCGATCAACTGCGTGACGAGCTGCAGCGTTTGAAATCGGTCGAGCGTCCGTCGGTCATCAATTCGATCGCCGAAGCGCGCGCGCAGGGCGATCTGTCCGAAAACGCCGAATACGACGCCGCGAAAGAAAAGCAGGGCTTTATCGAAGGGCGCATTGCCGAAATCGAGTCGAAGTTGGCGGCCGCGCAAGTCATCGATCCGGCCACGCTCGACGCCGAAGGCCGTGTCGTGTTTGCCGCTACCGTGGAACTCGAGGATCTCGATTCCGGTAACAAGGTCACGTATCAGATCGTTGGCGACGACGAAGCCGACATCGACCACGGCCTGATTTCGGTCAGTTCGCCGATCGCCCGCGCCCTGATCGGGAAGTTCGAGGGCGACGTCGCCGCGGTGCAAGCCCCGGGCGGCGTGCGCGAGTATGAAATCATGGCGGTTCGTTACGTTTGATCGCCACGCCGGCCCGCCTCTCGTGTCCTCCGCTCCCCATCGTCTGTTTCGGCTGCTGGCCTTTGTTTGGGTCGGCAGCGCGCTGACGATCGGCTATGTCGTCGCGCCGACGCTGTTTGCGATGCTCGAACGCTCGGCCGCGGGCGACGTCGCGGCCCGGCTTTTCCGTATCGAGGCATTCGTCGGAGTGACGTGCGGCATTTTGTCGCTCGCACTCGGGAATATGCTCGTGCGGCGTGGTGTGCGCGAATACCGGCGGCTGCGCTGGCTCGTCGCCGGCATGCTGATTTGCGTGCTGATCGGATATTTTGGCCTGCAGCCGTTCATGGACGCGCTGCGCACGGCCGCCCGCGACGCCGGAGTCGACATCGCGCAGTCGGCCTACGCCGCGCGCTTCGGCGTGCTGCATGGCATCGCCAGCTCGTTCTTTCTCGTCGAGACGCTGCTTGGCGTTGCGCTGGTCTGGATGCTGCCGGCGGGGCAGCAGGGCCCGTCGGTGGGGGCTGCAAACGTTGCAGCCTAGTCCGAAGGAATGGGCCGAGCGGATAGGGCGCGCAGCGACGAAGCCGCTCCGAAGCGGTTCGATAGCCTCCGGCTGGCCGCCGCGCACTGCGCGGCGCGGCCATGGTCAGCGGGGGCTCACTTCGCCGTTTGATGCTGACGCTTCGCGCTCGTTTGGCGCTTTTTCGCTCGCTTGACGGTACCGCCCGCCGTGACGCGCTCGTTGCCGCGCACGAGCACCTTTTCGGGCTTCGGCCGGCGCGCGGTGTTCGACTGCGATTGCTTGACGACCTTGACGATGCGCGGCGCCGTGCCGCGCTTGGGCGAGGCGCCCGCCGCCTCGCGGGCGGTCGGCGCAGCCGGTTTGCCTTTGGCGCCGGCGCTGCCGGTGCTCTTCGCGGCCGGCGCCGCTTGCGGCTTCCAGATGACGAGCAGCTTGCCGATGTGCTGGATCGGCGCGGCGCCCAGTGTGTCGCAGATCGACTCGTAGATGGCGACGCGATCGTCGCGTTCATCGCCGAACACGCGGATCTTGATGAGTTCGTGCGCGGCGAGATGGACCTTGATCTCGGCCAGCACGGCGTCGGTCAGCCCTTCGGCCCCGATCAGCACGACCGGTTTGAGCGCGTGGGCTTGAGAGCGCAAATCGGCGCGTTGGGCAGGGGAAACTTTGAGGGCTGGCATAGGGTGGTGAACGACTCGACTAAAATAGGGGCGGCCGCGCGATACGAGCCATGATGTGCAAGTACGTGCGTGGACCGATCCGGCAGGCCGAACCGAAGGCCGGCGGGACCGGACGGCGCGCCGGCAAAACGCGTATTATCCGCCAAAAGTGCGGCCCAACGCAGTAAAAGTGCTGCAGCAAGCGGCAGGCAGCAACAGACGACTTTTCGATGGCAAAAAACCGTTTCAACCAATCCTGGCTGCACGATCACATCAACGACCCGTACGTGAAGCTCGCGCAACGCGAAGGTTATCGCGCGCGGGCCGCGTACAAGCTCAAAGAAATCGACGAGCAGGACAAGCTCATCCGGCCCGGGCAAGTCATCGTCGATCTCGGCTCCGCGCCCGGCAGCTGGAGCCAGTACGCCCGCAACAAGCTCGCGCAGGGCTCGCAGCGCGATGCAGCGCGCGAGGGCGGTATCGACGGCACGATCATCGCGCTCGACATTCTTCCGATGGAACCGATCGCCGATGTCCATTTCATCCAGGGCGACTTTCGCGAGGACAGCGTGCTCGCGCAATTGGAGGAAGTGGTCGGCGATCGGCGCGTGGACCTTGTAATTTCCGACATGGCGCCCAATCTGTCCGGCGTGGCCGTCGCCGACGCCGCGCGGATCGAACATATTTGCGATCTCGCACTCGAATTCTCTCAAGCGCACCTGAAACCGGAAGGCGCGTTGCTCGTGAAATGCTTCCACGGCAGCGGCTACAGTCAGATCGTCGAGAAGTTCAAGCGCCAGTTCAAGGTCGTCGCTGCGCGCAAGCCCAAGGCGTCGCGCGATAAGTCGTCGGAAACGTTCATTTTGGGCAAGGTTTTGAAGCGGCCCGCATAATTGGGCCGAATTGAAGGCGGTGTTGCCCGCCGCGGCGCAAAAAACGGCCTCGGCATGCCCGAAAACGCTATTTTTGCGGTAGCGAAACGTTATGGCAGGGGCTAGCCGACTGGATTAGAATGCTTTGGTGTGCCGCAAGGTAACTGTAGGCACCCGTCTATGAGGAAGGAGTGGGCTTTGAACAACAATATGTTTTCGAAGGCAGCAGTGTGGCTGGTGATCGCACTGGTGCTGTTTACGGTGTTCAAGCAGTTCGATAAGCCCCGCGTTCAGGAAGGCGTTTCGTACTCGCAGTTCATGGACGACGCCAAGAACGGCAAGGTCAAGAGCGTTATCGTCCAGGGGCGCAATCTGACGGTCACTCCAGCAGACGGTCAAAAGTACCAGATCGTGTCGCCGGGCGACATTTGGATGGTCGGCGATCTGATGAAGTACGGCGTCCAAGTCAGCGGCAAGGCCGATGAAGAGCCGAACGCGCTCGTTTCCGCCCTCTATTACCTGGGGCCGACGATCCTGATCATCGGCTTTTGGTTCTACATGATGAGACAGATGCAGGGGGGCGGCAAAGGCGGGGCCTTCTCGTTCGGCAAATCCCGGGCGCGACTCATCGACGAGAACAACAACGCGATCAATTTCACCGATGTCGCCGGGTGTGACGAAGCGAAGGAGGAAGTCTCCGAGCTCGTCGATTTCTTGCGCGATCCGCAAAAATTCCAGAAGCTCGGCGGCCGCATCCCGCGCGGCGTGCTGCTGGTCGGCCCCCCGGGAACCGGTAAGACGCTGCTTGCGCGCGCCATTGCGGGCGAAGCGAAAGTGCCGTTCTTCAGCATCTCGGGCTCGGATTTCGTCGAAATGTTCGTCGGCGTCGGCGCCGCTCGCGTGCGCGACATGTTCGAACAAGCGAAAAAGCATGCGCCTTGCATCGTATTCATCGACGAAATCGACGCGGTCGGCCGCCATCGCGGCGCCGGCATGGGCGGCGGCAACGACGAGCGCGAGCAGACGCTCAATCAGATGCTCGTCGAGATGGACGGCTTCGAGGCGAACTCCGGCGTCATCGTGATCGCCGCCACGAACCGCTCGGACGTGCTCGACAAAGCGCTGCTGCGCCCGGGTCGTTTCGACCGCCAAGTCTATGTCGGCCTGCCCGACATTCGCGGCCGCGAGCAAATCCTGAAGGTGCACCTGCGCAAGGTGCCGATCGCGAACGACGTCGATGCATCGGTGATCGCGCGCGGCACGCCGGGCTTTTCGGGCGCCGATTTGGCGAACCTCGTCAACGAAGCGGCGCTGTTCGCGGCACGTCGCGGCAAGCGCATCGTCGAAATGCTCGATTTCGAAGACGCCAAAGACAAGATCTTCATGGGCCCGGAGCGCAAGTCGGCTGTCATTCGCGAGGACGCGAAGCGCGCGACGGCCTACCACGAATCGGGTCACGCCGTGGTCGCGAAGCTGTTGCCGAAGGCGGATCCCGTGCACAAGGTCACGATCATTCCGCGCGGCCGCGCCCTCGGCGTGACGTGGCAGTTGCCCGAGCACGACAACGAGACGTATTCGAAGGAATATCTGCTCGACCGGCTCGCGATCCTGTTCGGCGGCCGGGTGGCCGAAGAGCTGTTTCTCAATTTGATCAGCACGGGCGCATCGGACGATTTCAATAAAGCGACGCAAACGGCGCGCGCGATGGTCGCCCGGTTCGGCATGACCGACGCGCTCGGGCCGATGGTCTACGTCGACGATGAAAACGATGCGTCGCCGTTCGGCCGCGGCTTTACGCGTACGATTTCCGAGGCGACGCAGCAGAAGGTCGATGCCGAAATCCGCCGCTTGCTCGACGATCAGTACAGCCTGGCGCGGCGTCTGCTCGAAGAAAATCGCGACAAGGTGGAAGCCATGACGGCTGCGCTGATGGAGTGGGAGACGATCGACGCCGATCAGATCAACGACATCATGGAAGGCCGTCCGCCGCGCTCGCCCAAGAGCGTGCCGTCGACGGACACGTCGTCGGGCGGCGGTAGCCCCGGCGCCGAAGTACGGCCGGGCAGCGCGACCGCCCCAGCCTGACGCTGCCAAGCAACAGACGACGGGCCGGTGCGGGAAAGCACCGGCCCGTTTTTTTAATTTCGTGGTTGTCGCGCGATTGCCCTCGCATTGCCTGTCGTTCCGTGTCGAATCCTCAACCCGCCCGCCCCGCCCCGCCCGAGCCGCTCGTTTGCGGGCGCTACACGCTGACGTTCTCTCGCCCGCTCGTCATGGGCATCCTCAATGTCACACCCGATTCGTTTTCCGACGGCGGACGTTATGTCGCGCGCGACGATGCGCTGCGTCAAGCCGAGCGAATGCTGACCGACGGCGTCGATATCATCGATATCGGCGGGGAATCGACGCGGCCGGGGGCGCCTGCCGTGCCCGTCGAGCAGGAGCTGGAGCGCGTCGTGCCGCTCGTCGAGGCCCTGGCCGGCATCGGTGTGCCGCTTTCGATCGATACCTATAAGCCCGAGGTCATGCGCGCGGCCTTGGCCGCCGGGGGCGACCTCGTCAATGATATTTGGGGCTTTCGCCAGCCCGGTGCGATCGAAGCCGTGCGCGACAGCCGTTGCGGGCTGTGTGTGATGCATATGCTCGGCGAGCCGCAGACAATGCAGCGCGGCGAGATCGATTATGAGGACGTCGTCGGCGACGTCCGTGCATTTTTGCAGGCGCGCGTCCTGGCGCTGACCGAGGCGGGCATTGCGCGCGCGCGGATCAGCGTCGACCCGGGCTTCGGCTTCGGCAAGGCGACGCGCGAGCATAACTTTGCGTTGCTCGCCCGCTTGAGCGAAAGCGCGCCGATCCCGGCAGCGGGGCAAGCGCCGTTGCCGATCCTGGCCGGCATGTCGCGCAAGTCGATGCTCGGCGCCGTGACGGGCCGCAAGGCGCCCGCCGACCGCGTAGCGGCGAGCATTGCGGCGGCGGTATGCGCGGCGGAGCGGGGCGCGGCGATCATCCGCGTGCACGACGTGGCGGAAACCGTCGACGCGTTGAAGGTATGGGCCGCCGTTCGCGAGGCACAAGACGCCGCGCGCTGACGGTACGAACAAACGATTCGATACACTCGAGAGCAAAGGAATCAAAGGATGGCACGTCGTTATTTCGGCACAGATGGCATTCGGGGGAAAGTGGGCGAAGCGCCGATCACGCCCGATTTCGTGTTGAGGCTCGGCTATGCGGCCGGCAAAGTGCTGGCGCAGGCGGATCGATGGACGAAGGCCGGTTCGCGTCCCACGGTGCTCATCGGTAAGGACACGCGCGTATCGGGCTACATGCTGGAAGCCGCGCTCGAGTCCGGCTTTTCGGCTGCGGGCGTCGATGTCATGCTGGCTGGGCCGATGCCCACGCCGGGCGTCGCCTATCTCACCCGCGCGTTGCGGCTGGCTGCGGGCGTCGTCATCAGCGCGTCGCACAATCCGTACTACGACAACGGCATCAAGTTTTTCAGCGCCGACGGCAACAAGCTGCCCGACGAAGTGGAGCTGCGCATCGAGGAGCAGCTCGAGCAGCCGCTTGCCTGTGCGAGTTCGGAGCAGCTGGGCAAGGCGCGGCGTCTGGACGATGCCGCCGGACGCTACATCGAGTTCTGCAAGAGCACGTTTCCGGCGACGTTCGACCTGCACGGTCTGAAACTCGTCGTCGACTGCGCGCACGGCGCGGCGTACGACATCGCCCCGCACGTGTTCCACGAGCTCGGCGCCGACGTCGTGCCGATCGGCGTGGCGCCGAACGGCTTCAACATCAACGACGGTGTCGGGGCGACGGCGCCCGACGCGCTCGTTCGCGCCGTGCGCGCGAACCGGGCGGATCTCGGCATCGCGCTCGACGGGGACGCCGACCGGCTGCAGGTGGTCGACGGCTCGGGCCGGCTCTACAACGGCGACGAATTGCTCTACGTGCTCGTCAAGGACCGGATGGCCACCGAGGGGCGCGTACCCGGCGCGGTCGGCACGCTGATGACCAATATGGCCGTGGAAGTGGCGCTTGGGCGCGAGGGTGTGCCTTTCGTTCGCGCGGCGGTCGGCGACCGCTACGTGCTCGAGCAACTACGCGAGCGCGGCTGGCAACTCGGCGCCGAGGGCTCGGGACACATCCTGTCGCTCGATCGGCATTCGACGGGCGACGGCATCATCTCGGCGTTGCTCGTGCTCGCAGCGATCAAGCGCAGCGGCCGGACATTGGCCGAACTGCTCGAAGGCGTCTCGCTTTTCCCGCAGCAGCTCATCAACGTGCGGATGCGTCCGGGCGCCGAATGGAAGAAGAACGAGGCCATTGCCCAGGCCGTCGAGCAGGCCGAACGCGAGCTGGATGGCAGCGGCCGCGTCCTGATTCGCGCTTCGGGCACCGAACCTGTGCTGCGCGTGATGGTCGAGGCCAGCCAGCGCGAAGCGGC
The DNA here is from genome assembly GCA_966212325.1 of uncultured Burkholderiaceae bacterium. Taxonomy (GTDB): domain Bacteria; phylum Pseudomonadota; class Gammaproteobacteria; order Burkholderiales; family Burkholderiaceae; genus Trinickia. The sequence goes on from CBIHRA010000002.1 coordinate 18,061, forward strand.
CGTGCGCCACGCACAGGACATCGCCCGCGTCGTCGAGCAAGCGACCGCATAACTCCGGTCGAAGCCGGGCCCGAGCGAGGCTGAACCTCCATGAAAAAACGCTGCTTCGGCAGCGTTTTTCGTCTACGCTTGTCCCTGCCGTTCAGCGCATGTCGCTTTCATCTTCACCTAATTCTCGGCAATTTACGCCAACTGCATGATTTTCCTTTCGCGATGAAAGGTTCGTGTCATGTATCCTTCACTGATCGTCATATTACTGTCACAGTTTGAACCTAATCTTCGCGGTGTCGAGTTTCCACGACCACACCACTAGGGGATAATTCCATGAAATTGATGCAGACCGCGTTCGCTGGCTTGGCTGGCGTGCTTTTCGCCGTTTCCGCGCAAGCCGCCGACATCACCGGCGCGGGCAGCACGTTCGCAGCACCGCTTTACACGAAGTGGGCGGACGCCTACGCCAAGAACGGCGGCGGCAAGGTCAACTATCAAGGCATCGGTTCGTCGGGTGGCATCAAGCAGATCGAAGCGAAAACGGTCGATTTTGCCGGCTCGGACATGCCGCTCAAGGATGACGAGCTCCAAAAGCAAGGCCTTTTCCAGTTCCCGACGGTGGTTGGCGGCGTGGTGCCCGCGATCAACCTGCCGGGCGTGAAGGCCGGTGAGCTGACGCTGTCGGGCGAAGTGCTCGCCGACATCTATCTGAACAAGATCACGAAGTGGAACGACCCGGCGATCGCCAAGCTGAACCCGGGCGTCAAGCTGCCGGATACGGCGATTGCCGTGGTGCGCCGCGCCGACGGCTCGGGCACGTCGTTCATTTGGACGAACTACCTGTCGAAGGTCAGCCCGGAATGGAAGTCGAAGGTCGGTGAAGGCACGACGGTCAGCTGGCCGACGGGCACGGGCGGCAAGGGTAACGACGGCGTTGCCGCGTTCATTCAACGTCTGCCGGGCGCGATCGGCTATGTCGAGTGGGCTTATGTGAAGCAAAACCACATGGTCTACACGAAGATGCAGAATCACGACGGCAAGGTCGTGACGCCGGATACCGATACGTTCGCGGCCGCGGCCGCCGGCGCCGATTGGAGCAAGTCGTTCTATCAGATCCTGACGAACGAGCCGGGCGCGAAGGCGTGGCCGATCGTCGGTGCGACGTTCGTGTTGCTGCACAAGACGCAGGACAAGCCGACGCAAGGCGCCGAAGCGCTGAAGTTCTTCAACTGGGGCTTCAAGAACGGCAGCGACGCCGTGTCGTCCCTCGATTACATCGCGTTGCCGAAGTCGGTGACGGCTGAAATCGAAAAGCAGTGGAAGGCGAACATCAAGGACGCTTCGGGCAAGGCTGTCGCGGAGTAATCGGCAGCAAGCGGTAAGCAGCTTGTAGTAAGCAGCAAGCATGCGGAAGTAGGAAGGGAAGGCCCGGCCACGCGAATGCGCGTTGCCGGGCATCGCCATCTGCCGCGGCCATCCCGGGCGCGGCATCAGCAAACGAGTTCACATGTCCGACACTCGACTCATGTCGACCGCGCCAGCCGAGCATGCACAACGTGCGCCGAGTGCCCTCGGCGACATCATCTTCGGCAATCTCGCGCGCTTGGCCGCGATCGTTACGCTGGTGCTGCTGGGTGGCATCATCGTGTCGCTGATCGTCGCATCGCTGCCGACGATCGAAAAATTCGGCTTGCACTTTCTTTGGACGTCCGATTGGGATCCGCCCAGCGACGTCTACGGCGCACTCGTGCCTGTATACGGCACGGTGGCCACGTCGATCATCGCCCTCATCATCGCGGTCCCTGTGAGCTTCGGCATCGCGCTTTTTCTGACCGAGCTCTCGCCGGTGTGGTTGCGCCGACCGCTCGGCATCGCCATCGAACTGCTCGCCGCCATTCCGTCGATCGTCTACGGCATGTGGGGCTTGCTCGTTTTTTCTCCGATCTTCGCGACGTACTTCGAGCAGCCGATCGGCGCCGTGCTGGGCCCGTTGCCGTTCATCGGTGCGCTGTTCAAGGGGCCGCCGATCGGCATCGGCATTCTTTGCGCGGGCGTCATTCTCGCGATCATGATCATTCCGTACATCGCATCGGTCATGCGCGACGTGTTCGAAGTGACGCCCGTGTTGCTCAAGGAATCGGCGTACGGAATCGGTTGCACGACCTGGGAAGTGATGTGGAAGATCGTCTTGCCGTTCACGAAGAGCGGCGTCATCGGCGGCGTCATGCTCGGTCTCGGCCGGGCACTCGGCGAAACGATGGCCGTCACGTTCGTCATCGGCAATACCAACTTGCTCGATAACGTTTCCCTGTTCTCGCCCGGCAACAGCATCACGTCGGCCCTCGCGAACGAATTCGCGGAGGCAGGGCCGGGCCTGCATACGTCGGCATTGATGGAGCTCGGTTTGATCCTTTTCGTCATCACGTTCATCGTGCTCGCGATTTCGAAGCTGATGCTGCTGCGTCTGGAAAAGGCGGAGGGCGCGAAATGAGCGGGCCGTCGATGCACATCCCCGGCTCGGCAAGCCCCGAAGTCTTCGCGGCGACGCGCGATCGCCTGCAGCGCCGCCGGCGCACCGTCAATGCGATCGCGCTGGCCATGTCGATGGCCGCGATGGCGTTCGGGCTGCTCTGGCTGGTCTGGATTCTTTACACGACGTTGAGCCTGGGCGTGGGTGGCTTGTCCGTCTCGCTCTTTACGCAATCGACGCCGCCGCCGAATACGGACGGCGGCGGTCTTGCCAACGCGATCGTCGGCTCTTTGCTGCTGGTCGGCGCCGCCACCGTGCTCGGCACGCCCATCGGCGTGCTCGCCGGCGTCTATCTGGCCGAGTATGGCCGCAAAGGCTGGCTCGCGAGCACGACGCGCTTCATCAACGACATCCTGCTGTCGGCGCCGTCGATCGTCGTCGGCCTGTTCGTCTATGCGGTCGTCGTCGCGAAGATGGGGCACTTCTCGGGCTGGGCGGGCATGGTGTCGCTCGCGCTCCTGCAGATCCCGATCGTGATCCGCACGACCGAGAACATGCTCAATCTCGTGCCCAATGCGCTGCGCGAAGCCGCGTTCGCGCTCGGCGTGCCGAAGTGGAAGATGGTGCTGTCGATCACGCTGAAGGCGTCGATGGCCGGCGTGGTGACGGGCGTGCTGCTCGCCGTTGCGCGCATCGCGGGCGAAACGGCGCCGCTGCTGTTCACGGCATTGTCGAACCAGTTCTTCTCGGTCGACATGAACCAGCCGATGGCGAACCTGCCCGTCACGATCTACAAGTTTGCAATGAGTCCGTTCCCGCAGTGGCAATCGCTCGCGTGGGCCGGTGTGTTTCTGATTACGCTCGGCGTGCTGGGATTGAACATCCTTGCGCGTTCGATGTTCGGCAAGAAGTAAGGCCACGGAGCGCCCACTATGAACATGGCTGAAAGTCACCTTTCGCAAGTCGAGCGTCCCGCCGCTCCCGCCGGTTTCGAGCCGATTGCAGGCGAGCGCCCGCTCGCGCCCCTGACGCCGAAGATCGAAGTCAAGAACCTGAACTTCTTCTACGGCAAGTACCACGCGCTCAAGAACATCAACCTCTCGATTCCCGAAGGCAAGGTGACGGCGTTCATCGGCCCGTCGGGTTGCGGCAAGTCGACGCTCTTGCGCACCTTCAACAAGATGTTCGCGCTCTATCCCGAGCAGCGGGCCGAAGGCGCGATCATGATGGACGGCGAGAACCTCCTCACGACGAACCGCGACATCTCGCTGCTGCGTGCGCGCGTGGGCATGGTTTTTCAAAAGCCGACGCCGTTTCCGATGTCGATCTACGACAACATCGCGTTCGGCGTGAAGATGTTCGAATCGCTATCGCGTTCGGAAATGGACGACCGCGTCGAGTGGGCGTTGACGAAAGCGGCGCTCTGGACGGAAGTGAAGGACAAGCTCAATCAAAGCGGCTACGGCCTCTCGGGCGGGCAGCAGCAGCGTCTATGCATCGCCCGCGGCATCGCGATCCGCCCCGAAGTGCTGTTGCTCGACGAACCGTGCTCGGCGCTCGACCCGATTTCGACAGGCCGCGTCGAAGAACTCATCGCCGAGTTGAAAAACGATTACACCGTCGTTATCGTGACGCACAATATGCAGCAGGCGGCGCGTTGCTCCGACTACACGGGGTACATGTATTTGGGCGAGCTGATCGAGTTCGGCGATACGGAAAAGATCTTCATCAAGCCGGTCCGCAAGGAAACCGAGGACTACATTACCGGCCGCTTCGGCTGATGAAATAGGGAGACAGCGATGTCGGACAAGCATTTGTCGAGCCAATTCGACGCGGACCTGAACCTGGTTTCGTCGAAGGTGTTGGAGATGGGCGGCCTTGTCGAAGCGCAGATCACGCGCGCGATGCAGGCGTTGAACGAATTCGACGCATCGATCGCCGATCAGGTCATCGCGGCCGAGGAAACGGTCAATACGATGGAAGTCGTGATCGACGAAGAGTGCAGCAACGTCATCGCACGCCGCCAGCCGGCCGCGCGCGATCTGCGTCTGCTGCTCGCGATCTCGAAGACGATCACGAACCTCGAGCGCGCCGGCGACGAAGCCGAAAAAATCGCCAAGCGCGTCAAACGTTTGATGGAAGACGGCGCCTCGCGCACGGTGAACATCGCCGAGATCAAGGTCTCGGGGGAGATGGCCGTATCGATTCTGCGCCGCGCGCTCGATGCGTTCGCTCGCCTCGATACGGTTGCTGCCGCACAAATCGTGCGCGACGACAAGGCGATCGACGAGGAATTCCGCGCGTTCGTGCGCAAGCTCGTCACTTACATGATGGAAGACCCGCGGACGATTTCCGCCGGACTCGAATTCCTGACGATCGCGAAGGCGATCGAGCGCATCGGCGATCATGCCAAGAACATCGCCGAGTTCATCATTTATATCGTGAAGGGGACAGACGTGCGTCATAAGTCGCGCGATACCCTCGAACGCGAAGCCCTTAGTTAAACGTATCAAGAGGTGGCGATGCCGAGCAGCATTCTCATCATCGAAGATGAGCCCGCTATTTCCGAACTGATCTCCGTGAACTTGCAGCACGCGGGGCATTGCCCCATTCGCGCTTACAACGCGGAGCAGGCGCAGGCGCTGATCAGCGACGTGCTGCCCGATCTCGTGTTGCTGGACTGGATGCTGCCGGGCAAGTCGGGCATTGCTTTCGCGCGCGATCTGCGCAACAACGAGCGCACGAAGCACATTCCGATCATCATGCTGACGGCGCGCGGCGACGAGCAAGACAAGGTGCTCGGCCTCGACATCGGCGCGGACGACTACGTCACGAAGCCGTTTTCTCCGAAGGAGCTGATGGCGCGCATCAAGGCCGTCCTGCGCCGGCGCGCGCCGCAGCTGACCGAAGACGTAGTGGCGATCAACGGGCTCAAGCTCGATCCGGCCACGCATCGCGTTGCCGCGAATTCGTCGGGCAACGAAATCAAGCTCGATTTGGGGCCGACCGAATTCAGGCTGTTGCATTTCTTCATGACGCACCCCGAGCGTGTGCACAGCCGAACGCAACTGCTCGATCAAGTTTGGGGCGATCATGTCTTCGTCGAAGAGCGGACGGTCGACGTCCACATCAAGCGACTGCGGGCCGCGCTCAAGCCGGCAGGCTGCGATGCTATGATCGAAACGGTGCGCGGTAGCGGCTATCGTCTCGCCAAGAGCGCGTAACGCACCGCCAGGCGCGCGGCGGGCACCGTCGCGGCGCGCCGCATCCCATTCGATCCACCGACAACCATGAATATCATTTGGGCGCGCTCGATCGTATCGCTGCTGCTGCTTGCGCTCGTCTGCGCGGCGATCGCGGCGCTCACGAACGCGCGCGTGGCCTTGAGTTTCGCCGTCGTGGCGCTCATCGCGCAAACGCTGTTTTCCACCTATCACACCGAACGCCTGTGGCGATTGCTCGATGCGCCCGTCTACGGCGAAGTGCCGAGTGCGCCCGGCGTTTGGGGCGAGATCTATTACCGGCTGCATAAGCTCGCGAAGCGCTGGCATGCGCAAGTGCGTCAAGTCGAACAACAACATTCGCGTTTCATCCAGGCCATTCAGGCCTCGCCCAACGGCGTCGCCATGCTCGACGATCACGACCAGATCGAGTGGTGCAATGCGATCGCCGAGCAGCACTTCGGGCTCGACGCGAAGCGCGACCTGCGCCAGCACATCACGCATCTCGTGCGTCACCCCGATTTCGTGCGCTACCTCAACTCCCATCAGTACGACGAAATGCTGGTCATGCGCGGGATGGGGGACAAGCGGCAGAACGTGCTGTCGGTGCAGGCTTTTCCGTTCGGAGAGAACCGCAAGCTCGTGCTGTCGGCGGACATCACCGAACTCGAGCGGACCGACGCCATGCGGCGCGATTTCGTCGCGAACGTCTCGCACGAACTAAAGACACCATTGACGGTGCTGTCGGGTTTTCTCGAGACGATGCGCGACATTCCGCTGAACGACGCCGATCGCGCACGCTACCTGGAGTTGATGGATCAGCAGGCTGCGCGCATGCGTAACATCGTCGACGACTTGCTCGTGCTTGCCAAACTCGAAGGCGATGCGAAGCCGCCGAGCGATCGTGCGATCGATATGCAAGCCGTCATCGCGCACTTGCGCGAAGATGCCGCGAATCTATCGGCGGGGCGCCATCGTTTTGCTTTCGCAGCCGATGAAGCGCTGACCGTATCGGGCGTGCACACGGAGATCTTGAGCGCGCTCGGCAATCTCGTCACGAATGCGATCCGCTATACGCCCGACGGCGGCTCGATCGATGTCGTTTGGAAGCAAGTCGGCAACGAGGCCGTGTTTTCGGTTGCCGACACGGGCTTGGGCATTCCCGCCGCCGATATCCCGCGCCTGACGGAGCGGTTCTATCGCGTCGACCGCAGCCGTTCTCGCGACACGGGCGGCACGGGGCTGGGCTTGGCGATCGTCAAGCACGTGCTGCAGCGTCACGATGCGATGCTCGAGGTGAAGAGCGAGGAAGGCAGGGGCAGCACGTTCAGCGTGCGCTTTCCCGCTCAGCGCACGATGCGCCGCCAGGCAGCGCACGCGTAAGGCGGTGCCGTTGCAGTCAGTCAGCAGCCGAACTTCGACAACAGCCCCAACTGTGCGTTGCGCGAGGTCTTGCCGGGGCGGCTGCGCCGGTAATGGCCGTCGCTTTGCATGACCCACGCCGATTGATTGTCGCCGAGCAGTACGGACAGCCCTTCGGCGATCACGCGCCGCTTCAGACGCCGGTCCTTGATCGGAAAAGCCACTTCGACGCGTCGGAAGAAATTCCGGTCCATCCAGTCGGCGCTCGACAGATAAACTTGCTCTTGCCCATCGGCAAAGAAGTAGAAGATCCGATGATGCTCGAGAAAGCGCCCGACGACCGAGCGCACCGAGATGTTTTCCGATAGCCCCTCGACGCCGGGCTGCAGCGAGCACACGCCGCGGACGATCAAGTCGATTTTCACGCCCGCTTGGGAGGCCTCATACAGTTCGGCGATGACGGTGGGCTCGAGCAACGCATTCATCTTCGCGACGATCCTGGCTTTTTTCCCGGCGCGCGCGTGGTCCGCTTCGGCGCGAATCGCTTCGACGAGCTTTGGATGCAGCGTGAAAGGAGATTGCCAGAGATCGTGTAGCTTCAGTTCGCCGCCGATACCCGTGAGCTGCTGGAAAACGTGATGAACGTCTTCGCAGATACGCTGATCGGCCGTCAGCAGGCCGAAATCGGTGTAGAGCCGGGCGGTGCGCGGGTGGTAGTTGCCGGTGCCCAGATGCGCGTAGCGCTTGAGCGTCGCTTTGCCGTTGTGCGTGGTGCGTCGCACGATCAGCATCATCTTCGCATGGCATTTATGGCCGACGACGCCGTAGACCACATGGGCGCCCACGGCCTCGAGCTGCGAGGCCCAATTGATGTTCGTTTCTTCGTCGAAGCGCGCAAGCAGCTCGACGACGACCGTGACTTCCTTGCCGTTGCGTGCGGCTTGCATGAGCGCATCCATCAACGGTGAATCGGTGCCCGTGCGATAGATCGTCTGTTTGATGGCGACGACGTTCGGGTCTTGCGCCGCCTGTAGCAACAGCTCGAGGACGGGCTGGAAGCTCTCGTACGGATGGTGAAGCAAGACGTCGCCTTGATCGAGCGTGTCGAACAAGTTTCCGGCGTTCGCCAGCACGGGCGGCGTGGCGGGCACGTGCGGGACGAACTTGAGGTCGGGCCGATCGACGAGTTCGGGCAACTGCATGAGCCGCACCAGATTGACCGAGCCTTCGACGCGGTAGCAGTCCTTTTCGACGAGGCCGCTTTCGTCGAGCAAACGGCGCACGAGATGCGGTGGCGTATTTGCCGACACTTCGAGCCGCACGGCATTGCCGAGATGGCGCGCGGGCAGCTCGCCCTGCAGGGCGACGCGAAGGTTCGTGATTTCGTCTTCGTCGACGAACAACTCGCTGTTGCGCGTGATGCGGAATTGATTGCAACTGCGGATCGTGAGATTCGGAAACAGCTCATGCACGAAGCGCTGCATGAACGAGCTCAGCAGCACGAAGCCGTGCGCGAAGCCCGAAAGCTCCTGCGGCATGCGAACGAGCCGCGGCAGGGCGCGCGGCGCCTGCACGATGCCCATTACGGCTTGGCGGCCGAACGCGTCCTTGCCTTCGAGTTCGACGACGAAATTCAAGCTTTTGTTCAGCACGCGCGGGAACGGGTGGGCGGGGTCGAGGCCGATCGGCGTCAGCACCGGCAGCAACTCGTCGACGAAATAGCGGCGCGCCCATTCGGTTTGCGCTTCGGTCCACGTCTCCGAACTATGGAAGTAGATGCCTTCTTGCTCGAGGGCGGGCAGCACCGTCTCATGCAGCATCGCGTACTGCCGATTCACGAGCTTGTGCGCGCGCTCGACGACGAGATCGTAGACGTGCTGCAGCGACATGCCGTCCGGCGCCAGTGTGCCGGGGTTGTCGCGCATTTGCTCCTGCAGCCCCGCCATGCGAATCTCGAAGAACTCATCGAGATTGCTGCTCGTGATGCAGATGAAGCGCAGCCGTTCCAGCAACGGCACGGAGGGATCGGCGGCTTGCGCAAGGACACGTTCGTTGAAGCCTAGAATGCCTAACTCACGGTTCAGCAGAGGGTAACGCAGCGACATCGGCAGCAAATGAGAAGGGTCGGATGAGGAAACGAACGGGCGCTCGGACATTCTCATAGTTCTGTGTCAGTGCGATGAAAAGTCATACTGTCACTTATTCTACGGATATTTTCGACAACTTCGAGGGCGAATCATGTGCAGCACGGTTCGCGCCGGGGGGCGCCGCCTCGATGTCGCACCCCGGACGACGCATTCGTCCACCGAGGCGAAACACTATTTGCTTAAAATGGCGTTTTTGACCTGCGTCGCGCCGGCCCCGTCGCTTCGACGGCGGCTCCGTCTCATCCGTTAACGAGAGCTTGCCTGCCTCATGCCCAATACCCCGCACCTTCTCGCGTCGGTCGATCTCGGCTCGAATAGTTTTCGCCTCATCGTCGGCCGCGTCGAGGAAACGCCTGCCGGCGCGCAGATCTATCAAGTCGACGCGCTGCGTGAGCCCGTGCGGCTCGCGGCGGGGCTTTCGGCCGACAAAATGCTCGATCGCGCATCGCAGGTGCGCGCCTGGGATGCGCTCAAGCGTTTCGGCGAGCGGCTGCGCGATTTCCATCCGGACCACGTGCGCGCCGTCGCGACGAACACGTTGCGCGTCGCCAAGAATGCGCCCGAGTTTCTCGGCGAAGCGCAAAGCGCGCTCGGTTTTCCGATCGAAGTCATCGCGGGGCGCGAGGAAGCGCGCCTCATCTACGCGGGTGCCGCACATTCGGTGCCGGCCATTTCCGGCAAGCGGCTCGTCGTCGATATCGGCGGGGGCTCGACAGAGTTCATCATCGGCCAGCACTACACGCCGCTCGTCATGGAAAGCCTGTACATCGGCTGCGTGAGCCATAGTCGTGCGTTTTTTCCGGCCGGCAACGTGGACGAGTACACGATGCGCCAGGCCGAGCTCGCAGCCAAGCGCGAAATCCAAATCATCTCGCGCGAATACAAGCAAGCGGGATGGGATCAAGCGATCGGCTCGTCGGGCACGGCTCGGGCGCTGGCCGAACTCGTCGAGGCCAACGGGTTCAACGACCCCGGGGTGTCGCACGGTATTTCGCGCGGGGGACTCGAGCGTTTGAAGCGTGCGCTCATCAAGGCCGAGAACGTCAACCGGCTCAAGCTCGTCGCGCTCAAGCCCGATCGCGTGCCCGTGCTCGCCGGCGGCTTGTCGATCATGTTGGCCGTCTTCGAAGAGCTCGGCATCGATTATGTCGATACGACCGACGGAGCGCTGCGTTTGGGCGTCCTCTATGACTTGCTGGGCCGAACGCAGCATGAAGATATGCGCGCCGTGACGGTCGAGGGCTTCATGCGTCGCTATGGCGTCGATCGCGCGCAAGCCGAGCGTATCGGCGATCTTGCGGTGGGCTTCTACGATCAACTGGGCGAGACGGATCAGGATCGCCGGGAAGAAGATCGCATCTTCCTCGGCTGGGCGGCCGCGCTGCACGAGATCGGATTGTCGATATCGCACAGCGCCTATCACAAGCACTCGGCCTACATCGCGAGCAACGCCGACATGCCCGGCTTTTCGCGCACGGATCAAGCCCGGCTGGCCGCGCTCGTGCTCGGTCATGCAGGCAAGCTCGGCAAGCTGTCGCAAGCGCGCGAGGTCGAGTGGCCGCTGTTGTTTTGCCTGCGGCTCGCCGCGCTGCTGTGCCGGCGCCGCACGGATGTCGGGCTTCCCGGGATTCGCGTGGCGAAAGCGCATGGCGGCTACGAGGTGCGTTTGCCGAACGAGTGGGTCGCGGGCAATCCGCTCACCGATTACAGCTTGATCCAAGAAGCGGCGGAATGGGAGAAAGTCGGTATTCGCTACCGTGTCATTTACACCGACTAATAAGCGCACTGCGGCCGTGGCGCAAAGCGAAGCATGCGCTGCGGCCGCCCGTTGCAGGCTCGTTCGGACTCAGGCGAGGAAATGCCGCGCGTAGCGCGCATTGATGTCGGAGAGGCGGAACAGCGTGAGGAAGTCCGCGCAATTGAAGTCGGGGTCCCACGCCGGCGCACCGCAGATTTTCGCGCCCAGGCGCAGATAGCCTTTGACGAGCGGCGGCGGCGCCACGCGCACGCCCGTGCGCAGTTCCTCGACGGGCAGCGGCGTATGCGCGAACGCACGGTATTCGGGGCTCGTCATGGCGTGCTCGCGCAGCGATTCGTAGAGATTCGCAGCGAAGTGGCCGCCATCGGCCATCGGCACGCTCGCGCAGCCGAGCATCGTTTCATAGCCGTTCTGCATCATGTACGTGCCGAGGCCGCCCCAGAGCGACATGATGACCGAGCCGCTGCGGTAGTCGGCATGCACGCACGAACGGCCCACTTCCACCATCTTCGAGCGCAGGTGCGCCAAACGCGACAGATCGAATTCGCTTTCCGCGTAAAGGCGGCCGATGCGGGCAGCCTGGTGCGGCGGCAGGACGCGATAAGTGCCGACGACTTTCAGCGTATCGAGGTCGCGCACGAGCAGATGATCGCAATAGGCGTCGAAGGCGTCGACGTCGAGGCCGGCGGGGCCCGACACGCTCGCGCCCATTTCTTCGGCAAAGACGCGGTAGCGCAGGCGCTGGGCCTCGCGAAGCTCCTCGTCGGTGCGCGCCCAGACCACTTGCAGACGATGCTCCTGCGTGACGGTTTCCTTTTCGCGCGGCAGACGGCGGCGCGGGTCGAGCGGGATCGAAGCGAAGGGCAGGGTGGGCGTCGGCAGATCTCGCATGGGGTTTCCTGGTTCCTAATGACGATGAAAGGAATGCTCGGTCTTCGCCAATGTAGTAACGGGCGATGACGTTTGCATGGCAAACGCGTGTCGATGCGATGACATGTCGCGCGACGGACACGCGCGTTTCATGTTGCTAAGTCAAATCGGGACAGATGACGGCGCGCACGACGACTTGGGGCGCGGCGTTGCCGCGTGCGTCGCTGCGCTCGCGGCCCGTGATCCACCAGAGGCCGCCTTTTTTGATGGTCCATGAGGCGCTTGCGCCGGCCACGAGTTGCGACGCCACGAGACCGAGGGTGGGCTGATGTCCGACGACGACGACCATAGGGGCGATGCCGTCGGGCCATCCCGCGGCCGCCAGCACCGCATCGGGGCTTGCGCCGGGGCCGATGACGTCAACGGTGCGGTATTGATCCGTCAGCGTTTCGACGGTTTGCACGGTGCGCGCGGCTGGGCTCGAAAGAATGACGGCGTCGAGCGCCAGGCGGTGCCGGAGCCATTTAGCGACGCTTTGCGCCTGCTTGCGGCCGCGCGAGGTCAGTTGACGGGCTGCGTCGCTCGGGGCCGACTCCTCGGCCTCCGCATGACGCCAGAGAATCAAATCCATGTCGTTGCCTCCTTTAGCGTGAGCGCTCGGGAGCGCCATCGGTCATCGGATGCAAAACGGCCAGCGAGGAAATACGAGTGCGCCGCAAACCTAGCCGCGATGAAACCGCTTTCAGGCGTTTCAATTGACCGCGGGTGCTCAGCCCGGCTAGAATCTCGGATTCGTCGGAGCGTAGCGCAGCCTGGTAGCGCATCTGATTTGGGATCAGAGGGTCGTAGGTTCGAATCCTATCGCTCCGACCACTAGATACAAACAACGGCTTTGCCATCGGCCAACCGCACACGTGCATCCGTGTACGAATGCAGTGATCGGGGCAGGGGTCGTGCCCGTGCACGTGCCGTCCTTGCCGGCTCGGCGGTTTCCGAAGCACGCTTTCCCTTCTTTCACGCGTTCCGTCTATCTGCCTATTGCTTACGGCTCACGGCAATGGACGTTCGCGTGATTCCCCCAACCGGCGGCTCCCCTAGTTTTCGCTTTGCTCGCGCGTGGTCGCGTCCCATAATGTGACGAGCACGCGCGAGCGAGAGAACCGCGCGCGATCGATCAGAATCACGGGGAGGGCCAGCTTGGGTGAGACGGCCGACGAGGCGCGGGTATTCATTTCAACGTTGCGGCCTGGGCGTCCGGAGCGGTTGCTTGCGTTCGGCGCGGTCGTGGCTTCGATCGCCGTCTTCGCGGCGTTGGCGCCTTTCGCCAAAATGCAGCTCGCGCCGGTCTGGGGATTCGTACCCATCTATCAATCGGCGCTCGCCGTTTGCGATCTCTTGACCGCAGCGCTGTTCATCGGTCAATACAGCATCCTCTTTTGGCGGCCGCTCTTGCTGCTGGCTGGCGGCTATCTATTCTGCGCGAGCATGGCGATCGCGCACACGCTCTCGTTTCCCGGCTTGTTCGCGCCGACCGGCCTGCTCGGGGCCGGTCCGCAGACGACAGCCTGGCTTTACATGATGTGGCACGGGGGATTCCCGCTCGCCGTGATCGGCTACGCGCGCGCGAGCTCACCCGGCGGCGGCGCGCGTCCGCCCGCGCCGTGGCGGCCCCCGCTGATCTGCATCGTCACAGCGGTCGCCGCGGCATGCGTCATGACGGCGATCGCCACGATCGGTCACGCCTGGCTGCCCCCCATCATGCGAGGCTCGCACGAAGCGCCAACGCTCCTTTGGGTCGTGTCGATCGTCTGGGCGCTCAACTTCGTAGCGCTGGCGGCGTTGCTCGTGCGGCGCGCGCGGACCGTACTCGACTTATGGATGATCGTCGTGCTCTGCGCTTGGATCTTCGACATTGCGTTGTCGGCCGTCCTCAATCACGCGCGCTTCGACGTCGGCTTTTATGCAGGGCGTATCTACGGGCTCATTGCGTCGAGTTTCGTTCTAGTTGCGCTGACGTTCGACAACATCAAGCTCTATGCACGTGTCGTGCAGGCACTCGATCGGGAGCGTGCCGAACACCGTCTCGTGCAGCAGCGAACCGAGCAGCTGAACGAGGCGAAGGCGCTGCTCGAAGCGCGCGTGGCGGCCCGCACGGCCGCATTGGCCGAATCGAATCGCGATTTGACGCGCGAAGTGGCCGAGCGCAAGCGCGCCGAAAACGCGCTCGTCGCGTCGCAGGAGGAATTGCGCGAGGTGGCCGCGATCGGCAGTTCCGCTCGCGAGCAGGAGATGCGCCGGATTTCGCGCGAACTGCACGACGAGCTCGCGCAAACCTTGGCGACCCTGCGGATAGAGACCGATGGATTGAGAGAAGAAGTTGGTCATGAGTCGGTCGACGCGCAGGCGCAGCGCAGGCTCGCTGCGATGCGGTCGCTGCTCGACGATGCCGTGGCCTCGACGCGCCGCATCGCCTCCGACTTGCGGCCGCTCGTGCTCGACGACCTCGGGTTGGTGGCCGCAATGCATTGGCTCGTGCAGGCCTTCATGCAGCGTAGCGGCACGACGTGCGAGCTGACCGTCGAGCCGGCGGATCTCGAGCTCGGCGAGCCGTACGCGACGGCGACGTTTCGCATGGTGCAGGAGTCGCTGACGAACGTGGCGCGCCACGCACGTGCATCGCACGTCGAAGTACACGTCGTGCGTGAGCACGACTGGATCGTGTTGACGGTCCGTGACGACGGTGTGGGATTCGATCCGGCGCAAGCGCGCAAGCCGAATTCGTTCGGTTTGGCCGGATTGCGCGAGCGCGCCTACCTCGTGGAGGGGCAACTCCATATCCAGTCGGCACCGGGGCGCGGCACCACCGTCGCAGTGCGCATTCCGCTGCGCGCCGCGCAAGAGCGGGAGTTGTCGTAGCGCGCCGGCGGCTCGTCGCCACGGTGCCCGTGACGCGGCAAGGCGTTCGAGCAGGCCGCGCCGTTCCTTTCGGATCCCACGCTCCCTTTAGACTTCGACGACTTTATTCCAGTCGAACAGCGGGTTTTCGAGCCGATTACGACGGTGATCGATATAACCGCGCGGATTGCAGACGACGCGCGTCCCATTGGCGACGTAATCGAACGGCGTATGCGTGTGCCCATGAATCCACAGATCGATGGGCGGACCGACGAGATCGGTCAAATGGCTGACGAAGCCGGCGGACGCAAGGTCGTCCGCGAAGCGTTCCGCAAGGCTGTCGCGATGCGGCGCATGATGGGTCACGACGACCGTCTTGCCCGCGAAGGGCTTCGCAAGCTCCCCCTCGAGCCATTCGCGCGCGTGCGCATGCAGCGCCAGCGTATCCTCCACCGTGAACCGGCGCGGCGCGTCGCTCGCGGCCGATGCGAGGGGCGCGCCGGATGGCCAGGTCACCTGGATCGGCCCGCGAAAATCGAGCATGACTTTCTCGGCGGCGGCAATCGACGCGTCGACTGCCTCGCTGCTGGCGCCGAACAACTGAAAATCGGTCCACAGGGTGGTGCCGAGGACGCGCCAACGGCCCTGCGGATCGACGAGCGCGGCATTGTTCAGGTAGTGGAGGTTTTCGACGCTGGACGCCGCGTCTTGCATCGCTGCTTCGAGCGCACCGAATTCGCCGTCGTAGTACTCGTGATTGCCGGGCACATAGACGATGGGCACGTTCTCCGCGAATGTCTCGGCCGCCCAGCGAATGCCTTCGGCGTGATTGTGAATGTCGCCCGCGAGGACGATGAGATCGGCCTGCGTGTGGGGGATGATTTCAGGCTCGTCGCACTCTAGGTGCAGATCCGACAATACGCGAATTTTCACGAAACGCCTCGTTGCTCGATATGCACGCGCGGCGCCGGGCGATGGGGTGTCCGGTTCGACGCGGGCTCTGCGATGACCCTTCAGCGTAGCACTTTGCCAGGGTTCATCAGTCCGTGCGGGTCCAGGGCAGCCTTGATCGCGCGCATGAGATCGACCTCCACCGGCGATTTGTAGCGCGTCACTTCGTCGACTTTCAATTGTCCCAGGCCGTGCTCGGCGCTGAATGTACCGCCGTGACGATGCACGCTGTCGTAGACGATGCGGTTCAACCGCGCCTGGTATTGCGCGAGGAATGCCGGCGCGTCGCCGCCCTCCGGCGCTTGGACGTTGTAGTGGAGGTTGCCGTCGCCGAGATGGCCGAACGTGACCATGCGCGCGCCGGGCACGGCGGCCGCGATGGCTGCGTCGGTTTCCTCCATGAACGTGCCGATCCGCGAAATGGGGACCGCGATGTCATGCTTGATGTTCAGGCCTTCCTCGGCCTGCGCGAGCGGGATGTGCTCGCGCAGATCCCAAAACGCGCGGGATTGCGCGAGGTTTTCGGCGACGACGGCATCTTCCACGAGGCCCGATTCGAGCGCTTGTTCCATCATTCGCTCGAACAGCGTGCGCGCGTGCGCTTCGCTCTCGTTGTCCGACAGCTCGAGCAGCACGGTTTGCGCGTGCGATTGCTCGAACGGATAGCGCAGCGGCGGATAGTGCTTGCCGACCAGACGCAGGCAGAAATCCGACATGATCTCGAAGCCCGTCAGAAGCGGGCCGGCGCATCGCTGCGCGAGCGCGAGGAAGTCGAGCGCGGCATGCGGCGATGCAACCGCCGCGAGTGCGGTGACGCGTGCTGCCGGCTGCGGATGCAGCTTCATGACGGCCGCCGTGATGACGCCGAGTGTGCCTTCGGCGCCGATGTAGAGATCGCGCAGGTCGTAGCCTGTATTGTCCTTGCGCAATGCACGCAGGCCGTCCCAGATTTCGCCTTGCGGCGTGACGACTTCGAGGCCGAGACAGAGTTCGCGCGTATTCCCGTAGCGAAGGACGCCCGTTCCGCCGGCGTTCGTGGACAGATTGCCGCCGATCGTGCAACTGCCCTCGGCGGCCAAGCTGAGCGGAAACAGGCGGCCGGCTTCCCGAGCATGACGTTGCACTTCGGCAAGGATGACGCCCGCCTCGACGGTGATCGTATTGTTATGAGGATCGAGTGCACGTACGCGATTGAGCCGAGCGACGCTCAAAACCGCTTGCTTGCCCGTGACGTCGGGCGTCGCACCGCCGGCGAGCCCCGTATTGCCGCCTTGGGGAACGAGTGCGACGCGATGCGCGTTGGCCAGTTTGACGAGCGCGGCCACCTCTTGCGCCGTGCCCGGGCGCAACACCGCGCATGCGGCGCCCGTGTAGCGACGCCGCCAGTCGGTCAGGAACGGCGCGGTATCGTGCGGATCGGTCAGCACATGCGCGGCGCCGACGGCGTCACGGCAGGCGGCGACGAATGCGTCGCTGGCGGATGAGGTGGGTTCGGTCATGATCGTCGTCTTAAGCGGTATCGCCGCTATGGCTCGTTTCGCCGCTACGGCTCGTTTCGCCCGTGCGGCTCGCATCGCGTGCATCGCTCGCCTTCGCGGCTTCTCGGCGGGCGGTTCGCGCCGCGCGCTTGAACGGTGCGAGATAGGCGAGCGCGCAGCCGATGAACAGCGTGGCCGTCGCGACCTCGGCCCAGCCGAGGCGAGCCGACAGACCACCGTCGGTCATGCCGCGCACGATGCCTTCGGCCACATACAGGAGCACGAGCATCGAGGCCCATTGGAGCGTGTAGAGCTTGCGCCGCCAGACGCCCGGCAAAGCACATGCGAGCGGCAGCGCTTTGAGCACGAGCGCCGATCCGCCGGGGCGCAGCGGGGCGAGCCAGCGCTCCCACGCCAAGGCAAGCACGATCAAGGCCACGAGCGAGACGGTTGCGCCCAGCGCCCATCGCTGGCGGCCGGCAAGCGCAGCCGGTGCAGCCGGTGCAGCGGGCGCGGGCGCGCCGGCGCGCGGCGGCGTCATGGCCGTCCGGCCAGCAAGGCGGCCGTGCGGGCCAGCCGCGCGCCGAGCGCGGCGGCCAGCGTTTTTTCGTCGGGAGACAGCACGGATTCGCGGGCGCCGGCGCCCGACACGTGCGAGGCGCCATAAGGCGTGCCGCCGCGGTCGGTCGTGGACAGCGCGCTCTCGGTATAAGGAATGCCGACCATCAGCATGCCGTGGTGCATGAGCGGCAGCATCATCGACAGCAGCGTCGATTCCTGGCCGCCGTGCAGGCTGCCCGTCGAAGTGAACACACAGGCGGGCTTACCGGCCAACGCGCCGCTCATCCATTGCGGCGTCGTGCCGTCGAGGAAGTACTTGAGCGGTGCGGCCATGTTGCCGAAACGCGTGGGCGACCCGAGGGCTAGGCCGGCGCATTCTTCGAGATCGCGCAATTCCGCGTAAGGCGGGCCGTCGAGCGGGATCGCCGGTTCGGTCGCTTCGCTCACGGCCGACACGGCCGGTACGGTGCGTACGCGCGCCTGCATGCCGGGCACGCTGTCGACGCCTTGTGCGATGGCCAATGCCAAATCGCGCGTGGCGCCGTGGCGGCTGTAATAGAGTACGAGGATGTCTTTCATGGGCATGGGTCGTAAGCGGCTTATTATAGGGGCGGGCAGGCCGGCGCGCGCCGGCTGCATTCCGCCGTAAAACAAAAAGGAGAACGATTCTTGCGGACGCTAGGTTCCGAACTGGATACGGTAAAACGTCTGGCGCGTTTCGCGGCCAAGCGTAGTGGCGAAGACCGCATTGCGCAGGTGGCGGGCAGCTTGACCTTTACGACGATGCTCGCGATCGTGCCGCTTGCGACGGTTGCGTTCGCGCTGTTCACGGCGTTTCCGATCTTCGGGAAGTTTCAGGCTTCGCTGCAGATGTTCCTCGCGCAGCATCTGATGCCCGACCAGATCAACAGCCAGATATTCAAATATCTGAATCAGTTCGCATCGAAAGCGAAGGGGCTCACGACGGCAGGCATGATCGTCCTGTTCGTTACGTCGGTCATGACGATGATGACGGTGGAATCCGCGTTCAACGTCATTTGGCGCGTGGTCAAGCCGCGTCCGTTCGCGCAGCGCGTGCTGGTCTATTGGGCGATCATCACGCTCGGCCCGCTCTTGATCGGTGTGAGCTTGTCGATTTCATCGTATGTCTTCGCGCAATCGAGCGTGCTGGCGAACGGGCAAGTGCCGTCGCTGCTCGAATGGGCGTTGACGGGGGCCACGCTGCCGCTGACCGCGCTCGCTTTCGCGCTGCTGTACGTGTACTTGCCCAATTGCACGGTGGCATGGCGCGACGCGGTGGTCGGCGGGTTGATCGCGGCGGTCGCGTTCGAACTCGCGAAACGAGGCTTCGGCTACTACGTGCGCCGCATGCCGACTTACACGGCGGTCTACGGCGCCTTCGCGCTGGTGCCGTTGTTCCTGCTGTGGGTGTATCTCTGCTGGTTCATCACGCTCGCGGGTGCGACGATCGTCTCGGCGCTTCCGGCGATCCGCGTGGGCCAGTTTCACCGGCGGCACTACGCGGGCAGCGATTTGCTCGACGCGCTCGAGTTGCTCGTTCGGCTCGACGAGGCGCGCGACGCCGGCAAGCCCGGGCTCACGCCGATGGAGCTTTCGCGCATGCTTCGCTGCGACATCGACACCGTGACGCGGCTCTTGGGCAAGTTGAGCCGCCGCGAATGGGTGACGCGGCTGGCCGACGAGCCCGTGCCGCGTCACGTGTTGATCGCCAATCCGGCGCAAGTGACGGTGGGCCGGCTGTTCGACATGTTCGTGATCGATCGGGCGGAGCTCGAATACCAGTTGCGGCTCGATTCGACGCGGGTGGACACGGCGCTGCTGCTCGATGCATTGCACAACCCGAAGCTCGACTTGACGCTCGCGACTTTGGTGGCGGCGCGCGCAGTGCGCGGCGCACCTTCCAACGGCAGCGGAAAGGCGGCGCGTTCGGCATGGCCGCACCCGGCTGCCTAGGCGCCGGCGCCGTTGTCCGCGCTCCGCCGCATTAAAGCGCGATCTTCCCGATGCAAATGTCCTTGAACATCACCCAGTCGCCCATGAGGCTGTACAGCGGGTGCTTGAACGTGGCGGGACGGTTCTTTTCGAAGAAGAAGTGCCCGATCCACGCGAACCCGTAGCCGCAGACGACGGCGGCCGGCAGCCAAAGCCAGCCGCCCGTTGCAACGGCCATGGCCAAGCAGCCGATGACAGCCAGCGACCCGACGAAATGAAGGCGGCGGCAAACGGCGTTGCGGTGCTCGCCGAGGTAGAAGGGGTAGAACTCGGCGAAGCTCGAGAAGTGGGCCGTATGAGCGCTGTGAGGCATCGCTTCCTCCTTGAGGCTGATCGGGCGCCGCCGAGCCGTGCGGTTGCACGCTCGGGCCGGCGCCGGCCCGAGCGCAGTCGCACCGGACCGCAACGACCATTTTCCGGCGATCCCCGGATGGGCGCAACCTGGCCTATCGGCTACGGGCTACGGGCTACGGGCTACGGGCTACGGGCTACGGCTGCGGGCTACGGCTGCGGCTGCGGCTAACGGAACGCGGAAGGCGGAAGACGGAAGGCGGAAGGCGGACGGCGGAAGGCAGCCGGCAGCAGGCAGCCGGCAGCAGGCAGCGGTCCGCGCGCCTACCGATCTAGGGACATCGTCAGGCTGTCCCGGACGCGACGACCGAACGGGCGAACGCAAAAAGCGCATCGAGCGTCGCATCCGGCTGTTCGGACATCAGCGCGTGGCCGGCCTGCAGCGTGACCACGTCCACGCGCGCGCCCGCGGCCTCGAGCGTATCGACTAGGGCTCGCGTGGCGCGAGGCGGCGTCATCATGTCCTTCGCCCCCAGGACGAGCCGGACGGGGCAACGCACTCGCGCGGCGCGCTCCAGACCGTTGGCGTAGCTGTTGCACGCCGCGAAATCCGTATGAAAGAGGTTCGGCTCGCCGCGCGCCGATACGCGCTCCATGAGCCGTTGGTTCACGCCGTGAAGCCAAAAGCCGGGGCCCGGGCTCGACGGCTTGGCGGCGATCGTCGAGTGCGACCAGCCGTTGACGAGCTCGATCGCCTCGGGCTCGCGATTGAGCGCCGCATCGAGCAGGGCGTCGGACACGGCCATGGGCACCGCCGTCGCGACGAGGGCGATGCCGAGCGTTCGGCCCGGATGGCGGCTCGCGAAATCGAGCGCCACGAGCGAGCCCATGCTGTGCCCGACGACGAGCGCCGAAGGCGCCGCCACGGCGTCGAGCAAGTCGCCCAGCCAATCGGCCAGCGCATCGACGGTCGTTTTCGCCGGGCCTTCGCTTCGGCAATGTCCCGGCAGGTCGACGGCCAACACATTGAAGCCGTGATTCGCAAAATAGCGGCTCTGCAGCGCCCAGACGCTGTGGTCATGCTCGGCGCCGTGCACGAACACGACGGTCGGCAACGCGGGGGAAACCGCTTTGCCGCCCGTGTACGCATAAGCGGCTTTTCCTTGGACGGTGACGATCATGCCGACTCCTTTTTCGATGGCGCTCCGGCCGCGGGGGCGCTAGCGGCCGGCTTGCCGGCGGGCGGTTTCGCCGCGGCCTTGAGGGCGCGCTTGAGGTCGTCGATCAAGTCGTCGGGATCTTCCAGGCCGATCGACAGCCGAATCGTGCCTTCGGCGATGCCCGCCGCCGCCAGCGCGGCGGCGTCCATGCGGAAATGCGTGGTGGAGGCGGGATGAATGACGAGCGAGCGCGCATCGCCGACGTTGGCGAGATGCGAGAACAGCGTCAGCGTTTCGATGAACCGGCGGCCTGCCGCCCGATCGCCTCGCAAGTCGAAGCTGACGACGGCGCCGGCGCCGCGCGGCAGGAGGCGCTTGGCAAGCGCGTAGTCGGGGTGCGATTCGAGCTCGGGATACGCGACCGACGCCACGGCCGGTTGCGCGACGAGAAATTCGACGATCTTTCGAGTATTCGCCACGTGCCGCTCCATCCGCAGCGGCAGCGTTTCGATGCCTTGCAGCAACTGCCAGGCCGCTTGCGGATGCAGGCAGGCGCCGAAGTCGCGCAGGCCTTCACGGCGTGCCCGCAGCAAGAAAGGCGCGACCGTGCTTTCTTCGGCGAACACCATCCCGTGGAAGCCGTCGTACGGCTCTGTGAATTCGTGAAAGCGGCCCGACGCGACGAAATCGAACGTGCCTGCGTCGATAAGCACGCCGCCGATCGTCGTGCCGTGGCCGCCGAGAAATTTCGTGGCCGAGTGGTAGACGAAATCGGCGCCGTGCTCGAACGGCTTGAGAAGAAACGGGGTGGTGAACGTCGAATCGACGAGCAGCGGAATGGCGTGCGTGTGCGCGATGTCGGCGATCGCCTCGATATCCAGCACGTCGAGATTGGGGTTGCCGAGCGTTTCGCCGAACAGGAGCCGCGTGTTGGGACGCACCGCCGCGCGCCAGGCGTCCAAGTCGCCCGGTTTGACGAAGGTCGTCTCGATCCCGAAGCGGCGCAGCGTGTAGTGCAGCAGATTGTGCGAGCCGCCGTACAGCGCGCTCGAGGCGACGATGTGCGAGCCCGCGCCCATCAGCGTCGCGATGGCCAGATGCAGCGCCGCCTGGCCGCTCGCCGTGCCGATGGCGCCGACGCCGTTTTCGAGCGCGGCCACACGCTCCTCGAATACGGCGACGGTCGGATTCGAGATACGAGAATAGACATGGCCGGCGCGTTCCATATTGAACAGGGCGGCGGCATGGTCGGCATCTCGAAAGACGAATGCCGTGCTTTGATAAATCGGCGTGGCGCGCGCGCCGGTCGCGGGGTCAGGGGCTGCGCCGGCATGCAGCGCGAGCGTATCGAAGCGATTGGCGGACATGACGTCGGCCGGGCCAGGCCCGGCAAAGGTTTCAGTGGCGGCCATCGTAACATTCGCCGGCGCTGGAATGCGGCGGCCTGCCTCCGCCGCGCGTCGGCCGTTCGGCCATCGTCGCTTATCGGTGGGCGCTTCGCTTTCCTTTTGCAACTCTTTCCGCTAGGATCGACCGATCCATCGAAGCTTTACCGGAGCGAGCCATGCGAGTCAGCGACATCTTGAAGGTCAAGGGCAACACGTTGTACACCGTCACGCCCGACACGCCGCTGAGCCAGGCGGTCACGACAATGGCCGAGCACGATATCGGCTCGCTCGTCATCATGGAGTTCGGCGATCTCGTCGGCATGCTGACCTTCCGCGAGATCATCCTCACGCTCAAGCAAAACGGCGGCAGCGTCGGCACGGCCACCGTCCGCAAGGTCATGGACGACCATCCGATCACCTGCACGCCCGAAACGGACGTCAACGAAGTGCGCCGCATCATGCTCGAGCACCATGTCCGTTATCTGCCGGTCATGGAAAACCGCACGCTGATGGGCGTCATCTCGTTCTACGACGTCGCGAAGGCCGTCGTCGAAGAGCAGAGCTTCGAAAACCGGATGCTGAAGGCCTATATCCGCGATTGGCCGGAGGACGGGCAGGCGCGCGATACCCATGGCGCATGAATGAGTGACCGTCCGCTGCCCACCGCCGCGTTGCCCCGTCGTACTCCGCGTGAAAGCCATTCACAATTCACGCTCTTTCGCGAGCGGCGGTTCGCGCCATTTTTTTGGACGCAATTTCTCGGGGCGCTGAACGATAACGTTTTCAAGGTGGGGTTCAGCTCGCTGGTGACGTACCAGACGGCCCGTTTCTCGGGCGTCGATGCCAAGACGGCCGCGTTTCTGATTTCCGCCATCTTTATTCTGCCGTTCGTTCTGTTCTCGGCTACGTCCGGGCAGATCGCGGACAAATACGACAAAGCGACGCTCACGCGGTTCGTCAAGACGTTCGAAATCGTCGTGATGTTGATCGGCGGGGCGGGGTTCGTCACGCATCACGCGTTGCTCTTGTATCTATGCACGTTCTTGATGGGCGTGCACTCGACGTTGTTCGGCCCGGTCAAATACGCTTATTTGCCGCAGCATCTGGACGATCGGGAACTCGTCGGCGGCAACGGTCTCGTCGAAATGGGGACGTTCGTCGCGATTCTCATCGGCACGATCATCGGCGGTGCGGCCGCGGCGTCGCCCGCGCATGGGGCATGGATGCTCGCCGGCATGTGCTTGGCCGTGGCGCTGGCCGGACGTTCGACGTCGACCTTCGTCCCGCTTTCGCCCGCGTCGCAGCCCGATTTGCGGATCAACTGGAACCCCGTTAGCGAAACCTGGCGCAATTTGGCGCTCGCGCGCGAAAATCGCACTGTTTTCCTCAGTTTGCTGGGCATTTCGTGGCTGTGGTTCGTCGGCGCGACGTTCCTCACGTCGTTCTTCAGCTATGCGAAGGACGTGCTGTCGGCCAATCCCGACGTCGTCACGGTGCTGCTCGCGACGTTCTCGCTCGGGATCGGCACGGGGTCGCTGCTCTGCGAGCGGCTCTCGAAACGGCGCGTCGAGATCGGGCTCGTGCCGCTCGGGTCGATCGGCATCAGCGTCTTCGCGCTCGACTTGTTTTGGGCGAGTCACGCGCTGCCGCCGGCGGGGCGGCTGATCGGCGTTGCCGAATTTCTCGCGCACGCGGGCCACTGGCGGATCCTGGCCGACCTTTTCCTGCTTGCGATGTTCGGCGGCTTCTACAGCGTGCCGCTCTATGCGCTGATTCAGAGCCGCAGCCAGCCCACGCATCGTGCGCGCATCATCGCCGCGAACAACATTCTCAACGCGTTCTTCATGATCGTGTCGGCGTTGATGGCGATCGCGCTGACCTCGGCCGGCGTCAGCATTCCAGGCATCTTCGCGGTCACGGCGCTGCTCAACGTCGCCGTCGCGGCCTATATTTATTCGCTCGTGCCCGAATTTCTGCTGCGTTTCGTCGCATGGCTGCTCGTGCACACGTTTTATCGAATTCGCCTCGTGCATGCCGAGCGCATTCCCGAACAGGGTGCGGCCGTGCTCGTCTGCAATCACGTGAGCTACGTCGACGCCGTCGTCATCATGGCCGAAAGCCCGCGGCCCATCCGCTTCGTCATGGATCACCGCATTTTCCGCACGCCGTTCGCGGGGTGGTTGTTTCGTCATGCAAAAGCGATTCCGATCGCGCCGGCGCATGAGGATGCGGCAATGCTTGCGCGTGCTTACGAGGCTTGCGCCGCGGCCCTCGAAGAGGGTGAGCTCGTATGCATCTTCCCGGAAGGGAAACTCACGCGCGACGGGGAGCTCAATCCGTTCCGCCATGGCGTGACGCAGATCGTCGGGCGTACGCCCGTGCCCGTCATTCCGATGGCGCTACGCGGGCTGTGGGGCAGCGTGTTTTCCCGCCATTCCGATGCGCGCTGGCCGCGTCCGCTGCGTAAAGGGGTGATGAGCCGCCTCACGTTGGCCGTTTCCGAGCCGCTGCCGCCCGACGCGGCGGCGCCGGACGTGCTGCAACGCATCGTCGAAGACCTGCGCGGCGCGCGACGGTAGCGGCCGTTACTCGTCTTCGGCGCCGAATCCCTAGGTGATGCAATGCGCCGTCCGCGCGTGCGCGCTCGAACGTGCTCGAACGTGCTCGAACGTGCAAGCGGCGGCGGGCGCACCGGCCAGGGCATAATAGCGGCTTGCTCATCTTTTTTCTCTCGAGGCCACGTTCATGTCCGGCAACACTATCGGCACGCTTTTCACCGTCACGACGTTCGGCGAATCGCACGGCCCGGCGATCGGCTGCGTGATCGACGGTTGCCCGCCGGGCATGGCGATCTCCGAATCCGACATCCAAGGCGAGCTCGACCGCCGCAAGCCCGGCACGTCGCGTCACGTCACGCAGCGGCAGGAAGAGGACAAGGTCGAAATTTTGTCGGGCGTTTTCGAGGGCGTCACGACGGGGGCGCCGATCGCGCTGCTGATTCGCAATACCGATCAGCGCAGCAAGGATTACGGCAACATCTCCGAGACGTTTCGTCCCGGCCATGCCGATTACACGTACTGGCACAAGTACGGCGTACGCGATTTTCGCGGCGGCGGGCGTTCCTCGGCACGACTCACGGCGCCGACCGTCGCGGCCGGCGCAATCGCCAAGAAATGGCTGAGCGAGCGGTTCGGCGTGCAAGTGCGCGGGTACATGAGCGCGCTGGGCGAAATCGACATTCCGTTCGCCGATTGGTCCCATGTTTCGCAGAATCCGTTTTTCGCCCCGAATGCCGATATCGTCCCGCAGCTCGAGGCCTATATGGATGCGCTCCGCAAGGACGGCGATTCGATCGGCGCGCGCATCGGCGTCGTGGCCAGCGGCGTGCCGGTGGGGTGGGGCGAGCCGTTGTTCGACCGTCTCGACGCTGACATCGCGCACGCGATGATGGGCATCAACGCCGTGAAGGGCGTGGAAATCGGCGCGGGCTTCGCGAGTGTCGCTCAGCGAGGCTCCGTCCATGGCGACGAACTGACGCCGGAGGGATTCGTCGGCAACCATGCCGGCGGCGTGCTCGGCGGGATTTCGACGGGGCAGGACATTCGGGTTTCGATTGCGATCAAGCCGACGTCGAGCATTCGCACGCCGCGCCGCTCCATCGACAAGCAAGGCCAGCCTGTCGTCGTGGAAACATTCGGGCGCCATGACCCTTGCGTGGGAATCCGTGCCACGCCGATCGCCGAAGCGATGCTCGCGCTCGTGCTGATCGACCATGCGCTGCGTCATCGCGCTCAGTGCGGCGACGTCCATGTCGGGACGCCCAAGATCCCGGGCAGCGCGCCCTGATAGGTGACCCAAGCGTCGGCTCGGACATCGTCGATGCCCGAGCTGAGCGGCGCTGTGTTGTCGTTGGCGGGTTGTCCAGACGCCTATCGCCCGATTGCGGCTGGCCGCCCCGACAGAAGACGGCGCGGGCCGTAAAAGGTAAGGGCCGCTCGCGCGGCCCTTACCGGTCATATCGCGGTCATATCGCGGTCACATCGCCCCGTAATTCGGCCCGCCGCCGCCCTCGGGCGTCACCCACACGATGTTCTGCGTCGGGTCTTTGATGTCGCACGTCTTGCAGTGCACGCAGTTCTGCGCGTTGATCTGCAGCCTATCGCTGCCGTCTTCGTTCTTGACGAACTCGTACACGGCCGCCGGGCAGTAGCGTCCTTCGGGGCCCGCGTAGGTGCTCAAATTGACCTTGACCGGCACCGATGCATCCTTGAGCGTCAAGTGAGCGGGCTGGTTTTCCTCGTGGTTCGTGTTCGAGATGAACACCGACGAGAGCCGATCGAACGTGAGCTTGCCGTCCGGCTTCGGATAGACGATCGGCGAGCACTCCGACGCCGGCTTGAGCATCTCGTGATCGCGATGCTGGTGATGCAGCGTCCACGGCACGTTACCGCCGAGCAGCTTCTGCTCGATGCCCACCATCAGCGTGCCCAGATAGAGCCCCTTGCTCATCCACTGCTTGAAGTTGCGCGCGCGATACAGCTCGCCGTGCAGCCACGATTGCTTGAACGCGTCCGGGTAGGCCGTGAGCTCGTCGCCTTGGCGGCCCGCCTGGACGGCGTCGAATGCAGCCTGCGCCGCTAGCATGCCGCTCTTGATGGCCGCGTGGCTGCCCTTGATGCGCGAGACGTTCAAAAAGCCCGCATCGTCGCCCACGAGCGCGCCGCCGGGGAATACGAGCTTGGGCAGCGAGAGCAGGCCACCGGCCGTGATCGCTCGCGCGCCGTAGGAAAGGCGCTTTCCGCCTTCGAGCATCTTGCGGATTTCGGGGTGCGTCTTGTAGCGCTGAAATTCCTCGAACGGCGACAGGTACGGGTTCGAATAGCCCAGGCCGACGACGAAGCCAACCATCACTTGATTGTTGTCGATGTGATAGAGGAACGAACCGCCGTACGTTTGCGAATCCAACGGCCAGCCGGCCGTATGCATCACGAGTCCCGGCTGATGCTTGGCCGGATCGATCTCCCAGAGCTCCTTGATGCCGATGCCGTAGACCTGCGGATCGGCGCCTTGATCGAGCTTGAACTGCTCGTTCAGCCGCCGGCCCAAGTGGCCGCGCGCGCCTTCGCAGAACAGCGTGTACTTCGCATGCAACTCCATGCCGAGCTGGAAGTTCTCGGTGGGCTCGCCATCTTTGCCGATACCCATGTTGCCGGTGGCCACGCCCTTGACGGAGCCGTCTTCGTCATAGAGCACTTCGGCCGCGGCAAAGCCCGGGAAAATTTCCACGCCCAGCGCTTCGGCCTGCTGGCCCAGCCAACGGGTAACGTTGGCCAGGCTGACGACGTAGTTGCCGTGATTCTTGAAGTTGTCGGGCAGCGCCCAGTTCGGCGTCTTGACCGCACCCTTCTCGGTGAGAAAGAGGAACCGGTCTTCCGTCACCTCGACGTTCAAAGGCGCGCCTTTTTCCTTCCAATCGGGGATCAACTCGCTAATGGCCCGCGGATCCATGACCGCGCCGGACAAAATATGGGCGCCGATCTCCGAACCCTTCTCGAGCACGCACACGCCCACCTCGACGCCTTTTTCCTGCGCGAGCTGCTTGAGCCGGATAGCGGCCGAAAGGCCGGCGGGGCCGCCGCCGACGATCACGACGTCGTACTCCATCGAGTCGCGAGGGCCATATTGCTCGATCAGACTTTCGGGGGTCATTGAGGCTCCTTAGCCATTAGAATGCTTTTTTTCGGGTTCGTATTGTCAGCGAACGATAGGGACGCTGCAACCGCACGAGTGTAGATTAGCACGATCGTTCTATTTACGTGGTAGAGTGGCGGCTCGGCAGCAGCGGCAGCTTCGAGCATTCGTCTGTCCAGGTCCCCATCGTGCATGCACAACTTCATCGACTAAAGGAATGAGAATGGGCCGTTCGATCAACCTGGAAGGTAAAGTCGCGCTGATCACGGGCGCCTCGAGCGGGCTCGGCAAGCGTTTCGCGCTGGTGCTGTCGCAGGCCGGGGCGAAAGTGGTGCTGGCGAGCCGGCGCGTGGAGCGCCTGAAAGAGCTGCGCGCCGAAATCGAAGCATCGGGCGGCGCGGCGCATGTCGTTTCGTTGGACGTGACCGACTACCAGAGCATCAAATCGGCCGTGGCGCATGCCGAGACCGAAGCGGGCACGATCGACATCCTCGTCAACAACTCGGGCGTGTCGACGACGCAAAAGCTCACGGACGTCACGCCCGCCGACTTCGAATATGTCTTCGATACGAATACGCAGGGCGCCTTCTTCGTGGCGCAGGAAGTGGCCAAGCGGATGATCATGCGTTCGGGCGGCGCGATGCAAAAGCCTGCCTATCGGATCATCAATATCGCGTCGGTGGCGGGGCTGCGCGTATTGCCGCAGATCGGCTTGTATTCGATGAGCAAGGCGGCCGTCGTTCATATGACGCGCGCGATGGCGCTCGAATGGGGCCGCCACGGCATCAATGTCAATGCGATCGCCCCCGGCTATATCGACACCGAAATCAATCACCATCATTGGTCGACGGATCAAGGGCAGAAGCTCATGTCCATGCTGCCGCGTCATCGCGTGGGGCAGCCGGAGGACCTCGACGGGCTGCTGCTGCTGCTCGCGGCCGACGAGTCTCAGTTCATCAACGGCGCCGTCATCGCGGCGGACGATGGCTTCGGCCTCGCTTGATCGGAGCCGTTTTTCAAATTCGAAAGCGTAAGAAGGCGTACAGGGAAGCGAGAAGTGCAATCGGAAGCGACAGCAGTCGGAAAAGCGAACCAAACCAACCAAACCAACCAAACGAACGAAGTGAAGCACGCGGCAACCGGCGATTACCAGCCCGTATTCGAAATGTCGATGCCGATCCGGTGGGGCGACATGGATGCGTTCGGTCACGTCAACAACACCGTGTACTTCCGCTACATGGAGCAGGTGCGCATCAGCTGGTTCGAATCGCTCGGCATCATGGGCGGAGCGGAGCAGGCGCAAGGCCCGGTTATCGTCAATGCGTCGATGGAGTTTCTGCGCCAGCTGCATTATCCGGGCGATGTCGTCGGGCTGATGACGGTGGGTAAGCCGGGGCGCAGCAGCTTCGACACGGGCTTCGAGCTGCGTCGCGCCGACGATCGCGGCACGCTGTATGCCCGGGGGGCGGCGCGCTGCGTCTGGATCGACTATGCGGCGGGGCGCTCGGTGCCCATGCCCGACGCGCTGCGCGCACTGCTCGAGCATCCGCGTTTCGAACGCGCGATTTGAAGCGGGCGCGGGCGAAGCACGCGTCGTCATTCAGCGCGGTCACCGGTCGCCCGCATCCCCCGCATCGCTCATCGCCCATCGCCCATCGCCCATCGCCCATCGCCCATCGCCCGCGGGCTCGCCGGGCTGACCGGCCAGCCTTGTCGCGCTCACCGGCCCAGCAGCCGCTGCATGAGTTCGGTGGCGTTTCCGGTGCCGTACTTGCGCATCAGCCGCGCGCGGTAGATGTCGACCGTGCGCGAACTGATGTCGAGTGCGCGGCCGATCTGCTTGCTGGTTTTACCCGTCACGAGTTGCGCCGCCACTTCACGTTCGCGCGGCGTCAACTCCACCGCCACGCGCCGCGTGGCGCTCAGATCCTCGAACGTCCACACGCCGGCCGCGAACGGCGCCGCGCGTTCGAGCGCCCGGCCCGTGACATGGCACCAAAAAAGCTCGCCGTCGGCGCGCTTCATGATCCGGTCGTCGGCATAGCTGCCTTGCGCCGTCATGATGGGGCCGATTCGCTCGCCGATACGCTCGAACTCGTCCGCCGACGGGTAGAGCACCTCGAACGAGCGGCCGATGAGGGCCGTGCGGTCGCATCGAAATATCGCCGCGAGCGCGTCGTTGCAATCTTCGATGGCCCGATCGCGCGAAAGCACGAGGCCGATCGGCGCGAGATGAAAGGCGGTCTGGTAATCGAGTTTGGGCATGGGTCGCGCCGGTCCGGCGTGAAGTCACCGGGGCTTTCGCTTATGTATTTTTGCGTATTGTGCCGCAATAGGCGGCCATCGTACCCTTTGTCACACTCAAGCGAGCGCGGCAGCGCGTGTCTTTAGCCGGTACGATGCGCGCACGACGACTAAAATGAGCTTCGACCAGCGGTCGAAGCGAGCTGCGCCGATCCGATTTCGGATTTCCATCATGGAAGGGACACACAGATGAACAAAGTCTATCCAAGCGCGTCCGCCGCGCTCGAAGGCATCGTCAAGGACGGCCAGACGTTCGCCGTCGGCGGCTTCGGGCTGTGCGGCATCCCCGAGGCGTTGATCGCGGCGTTGCGCGATTCGGCCGTCAAGGGCATCACCTGCATCAGCAACAATGCGGGCGTCGACGGCTTCGGCCTCGGCCTGCTGCTCGAGACGCGGCAAATCAAGAAAATGATCTCGTCGTATGTCGGCGAGAACAAGGAGTTCGAGCGCCAGTTCCTTGCGGGCGAGCTCGAGCTCGAATTCACGCCGCAAGGCACGCTGGCCGAGAAGCTGCGCGCCGGCGGCGCGGGCATCCCCGCGTTCTTCACGGCTACGGGCTTCGGCACGGTCATCTCCGAGGGCAAGGAAACACGCCAATTCGGCGAGAACCACTATGTGCTCGAACATTCGTTGACGGCCGACGTCGCGCTCGTCAAGGCGTGGAAGGCCGACAAGGCGGGCAACCTCGTGTACCGCCGCACCGCGCGCAACTTCAACCCGATGTGCGCAATGGCCGGCCGTATCACCGTGGCCGAGGTCGAGGAGATCGTCGAAGTCGGCGAGCTCGATCCGGACGCGATCCATACGCCCGGCATCTTCGTGCAGCGCATCGTGCTCAATGCGCATCCGGAAAAACGCATCGAACAACGCGTCGTGCGCGCGAAAGGAGACTGACATGGCTTGGACGCGAGACGAGATGGCCGCGCGCGCGGCGAAAGAGCTGCAGGACGGCTTCTATGTGAATTTGGGTATCGGTTTGCCGACGCTCGTGGCGAACTACGTGCCGCCCGGCATCGACGTGTGGCTGCAGTCGGAAAACGGGCTGCTCGGCATCGGCCCGTCGCCGACGGAAGAAGAGCTCGACGCGGATTTGATCAACGCGGGCAAGCAGACGATCACGACGTTGCCGGGCTCGTCGATTTTCTCGTCGGCCGATTCGTTCGCGATGATCCGCGGCGGCCACATCAACCTGGCCATTCTCGGGGCGATGCAGGTCAGCAAGAGCGGCGATCTGGCGAACTGGATGATCCCCGGCAAGATGATCAAGGGCATGGGCGGCGCGATGGACCTCGTCGCGGGCGTCAAGCGCGTCGTGGTGCTGATGGAGCACGTGGCCAAGGGCGATCAGCACAAGATCCTCGAAAGCTGTTCGCTGCCGCTCACCGGTGTGGGCGTGGTCGATCGCATCATCACCGATCTGGGCGTGCTCGACGTGACCGATGCGGGCCTGAAGCTCGTCGAGCTCGCGCCGGGCGTCACGGTGGACGAGATCAAGGCGAAGACGGGCGCGCCGCTCGATACGAGCGCGGTGCGCTAAGCCGCCCGCGCGCATGGCGCGCAAAGTGCGATCGAACGGGCGGCCTGCGTGCCGCCCGTTATCATTGGAGCGTCTGCCTCCCACATTGAAAGGACACCGACCCGATGAGCACGCCGTCTACCGACGCACCACTCGATGCCGGGAAGCGCCCTGCGCCCGTGCAGCGCTACGTGCAGTGCGCGAGCCCGTCCGGCCTGCACCGGATGGCGTACACCGAATGGGGCGATCCCGATAACCCGCGCGTGCTGGTCTGCGTGCACGGCCTGACTCGAACGGGACGCGACTTCGATCGCGTGGCCGCGGCGCTTTGCGATATCTACCGCGTCGTCTGTCCCGACGTCGCCGGGCGCGGCCTTTCCGATCGGCTGCCCGATCCGAATCGCTACGTCGTGCCTCAATATGTGGCCGACATGGTGACGTTGATCGCGCGGCTCGACGTGGAAACCGTCGATTGGTTCGGCACGTCGATGGGCGGACTCATCGGCATGACGTTGGCGGGCTTGCCCGGCTCGCCGGTGCGCAAGCTGCTCGTGAACGACATCGGGCCGCATATCGAGCCGCAGGCGCTCGTCAGGATCGGCGGGTATGTCGGCAAAGCGGGGACTTTCGCGACGATGGAAGAAGGCGTGGCGCACGCCGCGGCGCTCGCGACGGGCTTCGGCCCGCTGACGGCCGACGACTGGGCCGAAATCAATACGCCGCTGCTGCGGCAGCGAGACGACGGCGCTTGGGAGTTCCGTTACGACCCGGCGATCGCCGTGCCGTTCAATGCCGTCACGCCGGAGGCGGCCGCGGCGGGCGAGGCGGCGCTATGGCAATTGTTCACGGCGATCGAAGGCCCTGTGCTCGTCGTGCGCGGGGCGCAGTCGGACTTGCTCTCGCATGAAACGATGACGCAGATGGTGCAGCGTGGGCGCTCGGTGAAGGCGGTCGAGATCGCGGAAGCGGGCCATGCGCCCGCATTCTTGGACGCGGAACAGATCGCCCTGGCGAGGCAGTTCTTCGTCGCGGACGCGCTCGCGTCATAATAGCGGTCTGTTGCGCCTCGCGAGCGCGGCGCCGTTGCCGCTCGCTCGCGTCACCCTTCAACCGAACAGGAATATCGAAATGGCTGTCATTCGTCATCACGTCGGCAAGCGCCTCTCGGAAATCGCAATCCACAACGGTACCGTCTACCTGGCCGGTCAAATCGCCGAAGATACGACGCAGGACATCACGGGCCAGACGCGCGAAGTGCTCGGCCATATCGACCGCCTGCTCGAGGAAGCGAACAGCGACAAGTCGCATCTGCTGTCGGTGCAGATCTACCTGTCGGATATGACCTTCTTCGGCGGCATGAATGCGGTATGGGACGAGTGGGTCGCAGCGGGCGCCACGCCGCCGCGGGCCACGGTCGAATCGAAGCTGGCCAACCCCGACTGCCTCGTCGAAATCGTCGTCGTCGCGGCGCAACGGAGCTGATGCGTTTGGCGTCTGTGAATCGAGCATGAGCCGTATGAGTCGAATGTGCCGCGTATGCCGCGTTTGCCGCATGAGCGGTCGGCAGCCGCAGTCCGGCAAACGAGTCGAACGATGAACGCCGAGACCGCCGTTGCCGGCGCACCGTCGTTGCCGTCCTATGAAGACGCGCTCGCGTTCGTGCGCGAGCACGCCGGCGACGCGCGCCTATCGTCGGGCGAACTGCTCGCCGAGCATGCGGCCGGCACGGCCATGATCGTCGGCAAGCTCAACGTCGACCCGCCCGCGGTGCTCGCGGCGATCCTCTTCGCCCTCACGCCGCATCTGGCCGATCCCGAGCGGGTCATCGCGGAGCGCTTCGGCGAGGAGGTCGCTCAGCTCGTCGGCGACGTGCGCAAGCTGCTGCGTCTCGGCACGGTAAGTCTGAAAGCAGCGCAGAACGCGGCGCCCGAGGCCGGGCGCGACGCACAGGCCGCCCGGCGCGCGCAAATCGAAGCGCTGCGCAAGATGCTGCTCGCCTTTGCTCAGGACATCCGCGTCGTACTGATCCGGCTGGCGTCGCGCTTGCAGACGCTGCGCTACTACGCGGCGGCCAAGCTGTCGCCGGGTGTCGACGTCGCGCGCGAAACGCTCGAGATCTATGCGCCGCTCGCGAACCGGCTCGGCATTTGGCAGTTGAAGTGGGAGCTCGAGGATTTGGCCTTCCGCTTCGAGGACCCCGATACTTACAAGCGCATCGCCAAGCTGCTCGACGAAAAGCGCGTCGAGCGCGAAACGTACGTGGCGAGCGCCATCGAGCGCCTGCAGCGGGAACTGGCGGCCGCCCACATCCAAGCCGAAGTGAGCGGGCGGCCCAAGCACATCTACAGCATCTGGCGCAAGATGCGCGGCAAGGCCCTCGACTTCGCCGAGCTCTACGACGTCCGCGCATTTCGCGTCATCGTGCCGGACATCAAGGATTGCTACGCGGTGCTCGGCATCGTGCACAACCTCTGGCAGCCCGTGCCGAAGGAGTTCGACGATTACATCTCGCGGCCCAAGCCGAACGGCTACAAGTCGCTGCATACCGTCGTCATCGGCGACGACGGCCGCGCATTCGAGGTGCAGATTCGGACGCACGACATGCACCGGTTCGCCGAGTACGGCGTGGCCGCGCATTGGCGTTACAAGGAAGCCGGTACGCGAGGCTATGGCGGCCAGTTCAGCGCGAGCGAGAAGTACGACGAGAAGATCGCATGGTTGCGGCAACTGCTTGCGTGGAAGGACGACGTGTCCGAAGGAGACGCGGCGCCGGCCGCGCCTTGGGACCAATTGCGCCACGCGACGCTCGACGACGATCACATCTATGTGTTGACCCCGCAAGCGCGCGTCATTGCCTTGCCGCAGGGCGCGACGCCTCTCGATTTCGCGTACCACTTGCATAGCGAACTGGGTCACCGGTGCCGTGGCGCGCGCGTCGACGGCGCGATGGTGCCGCTCAACACGGCCCTGCAAAACGGGCAGACCGTCGAGATCGTTTCGGTGAAGGAGGGCGGCCCGTCGCGCGACTGGCTCAATCCTCAACTCGGCTATTTGCAGAGCCACCGCGCGAAGCAAAAGGTGCGCGCCTGGTTCAACGCGATCGAGTTGCAAGAGAACATTGCGAACGGCCGCGCGATGGTCGAAAAGACGCTGCAGCGAGAAGGCAAGACGTCGGTCAACCTCGATCAGCTTGCAGCCAAGCTCGGCTTCAAGTCGCCCGACGATCTCTTCAACGTCGTCGGCAAGGAAGAGTTCAGTTTGCGCAGCATCGAGCAGGCGCTCTCCGATACGGCGCCCGCAGAGCCCCAAGCCGATACGCCCGAGCAGTTCGAGAAGCGAGGCAGCGGCGCGAGCGTGGCGCGCGGTGCGTCGACGGGCGTGCTCGTCGTCGGCGTCGATGCGCTGCTCACGCAGCTCGCGCGCTGTTGTCGTCCGGCGCCGCCCGACCCCATCAGCGGGTTCGTCACGCGCGGCAAGGGCATGTCGATTCACCGCAGCGATTGCGCGACGTTTCGGCGGATGGCCGAGCGCGCGCCCGAACGCGTGCTGCAGACCGCATGGTCGGCCGACGTGCTTGGCGGGCGCAGCGCGTCGGTGTATCCCGTCGACATCGCGATCGAGGCGCTGGACCGGCAAGGCTTGCTGCGCGACATCTCCGAAGTGTTCGCGCGCGAGAAGATGAACGTCGTGGGCGTGAAGACGATGAGCCGTCGCAATGCCGCGTTCATGCAGTTCACCGTGGAAGTGTCGAGCTCCGCGCAGGTGCAGCGCGCGTGTACGTTGCTCGGTGAAGTAGGCGGCGTCGTGCGCGCCGCACGCAAGTCGTAACTTTTTTCATGTGGAAGCATAAAAGTGCTTGCCAAGGTCAGATAGGCTCCATATAATCTCGTCTTCTTCAGGCTCGTAGCTCAGCTGGTTAGAGCACCACCTTGACATGGTGGGGGTCGTTGGTTCGAGTCCAATCGAGCCTACCAACGAAATCGAGTATCCGGTTCACGCCGGATATTCAACGGCAGTCAAAGGCGCGAAAGCGCACAAGGCGAATACGGTTATGACACCGCGAACGTTGACCGAAACATTTTCGGAGCGACGCTAGTCGAGGACCTCTTTCGCCCTGTTGATTCTGCTTGTTAGTGAAAGTGAATGCGGCCCCTCGAAAGCGGGGCCGCATTTTTTTTATCTGTCATTCGCTGAGCAAGCAACCGCAGTTTTGGTTTGTTGCCGCCAACCGATTGTTTTTGATGCCGCTCGCGGCATCTCGGAGAGAACGCAATGGTTTCGATACGCCTGCCCGACGGTTCGGTTCGACAGTACGATCATCCCGTGACGGTGGCCGAAGTGGCGGCCTCGATCGGCCCGGGGCTCGCGAAGGCCGCGCTCGGCGGCAAGCTCGACGGCGCGCTCGTCGACACGTCGGCGCTGATCGAGCGCGACGCTTCGCTTGCGATCGTGACGGAAAAGGACCCGGACGGCCTCGACATCATTCGCCACTCGGCGGCGCACTTGCTCGCCTATGCGGTGAAGGACCTCTACCCCGAAGCGCAAGTGACGATCGGGCCTGTCATCGACAACGGCTTCTACTACGATTTCGCTTTTCACCGGCCGTTTACGCCCGAGGATCTCGAGAAGATCGAAAAGCGCATGCAGGAGCTCGCCAAGAAGGACGAGCCCGTATCGCGCCGCGTCGTGTCGCGCGACGAGGCGGTGGCGTATTTCAAGAGCATCGGCGAAAAGTACAAGGCCGAGATCATCGAATCGATCCCGGCCAGCGACGAAATCAAGCTCTATTCGCACGGCGGGTTTACGGATCTTTGCCGCGGCCCGCACGTGCCCTCGACGGGCAAGCTCAAGGTCTTCAAGTTGATGAAAGTGGCCGGCGCTTACTGGCGCGGCGATTCGAAGAACGAGCAGCTTCAGCGCATCTACGGCACGGCCTGGGCGAAGAAGGAAGACCAGGACGCCTATCTGCACATGCTCGAGGAAGCCGAGAAGCGCGATCACCGCAAGCTCGGCCGTCAGCTCGACCTGTTCCATCTGCAGGACGAATCCCCCGGCATGGTGTTCTGGCATCCCAAGGGCTGGTCGCTTTGGCAGCAAGTCGAGCAGTACATGCGCCGGCGCGTGAACGACGACGGCTATCTCGAGATCAAGACGCCGATGATCATGGACCGTTCGCTCTGGGAAGCGTCCGGCCACTGGCAGAACTATCGCGAGAACATGTTCACGACGGAGTCGGAAAAGCGCGACTACGCAATCAAGCCGATGAACTGCCCGGGGCACGTGCAGGTGTTCAAGCACGGCCTGCGCTCCTACCGCGATTTGCCGCTGCGCTACGCCGAATTCGGGTCGTGTCACCGTAACGAAGCGTCGGGTGCATTGCACGGGCTCATGCGCGTGCGCGGCTTCGTGCAGGATGATGCGCACATCTTCTGCACGGAAGAGCAGTTCATCGAGGAATCGATCAAGTTCAACACGCTCGCCATGAGCGTCTATCGCGATTTCGGCTTCGAGAACATCGACATCAAGCTGTCGTTGCGTCCCGAGCAGCGCGCCGGCACCGACGAAATTTGGGATCGGGCCGAAGACGGCTTGCGTCAAGCGCTGACCGCTTGCGGCCTGCAGTGGGAAGAGCTCGACGGCGAAGGCGCGTTCTACGGGCCGAAAATCGAGTATCACATCAAGGACGCGCTCGGCCGGTCGTGGCAATGCGGGACGCTGCAGCTCGACATGGTGCTGCCCGAGCGGCTCGGCGCGGAGTACGTGGCCGAGGACAACGGCCGTCGCCGGCCCGTCATGCTGCACCGGGCGATCGTCGGCTCGATGGAGCGTTTCCTCGGAATTTTGATCGAGCACCACGCCGGCGCTATGCCGTCGTGGCTGGCGCCGACGCAGGCTGTCGTCATGAATATCGCCGAAAGTCAAGCGTCCTACGCGCAGTCGCTGGCTCAATCGTTGCAAAAACAAGGGCTTAGAATCGAGCTTGATTTGCGCAACGAGAAAATTAGCTATAAAATACGCGAGCATACGCTCGAAAAAGTGCCGTACCTCCTTGTGGTGGGCGACAAAGAGCGTGAAGCACAAACGGTAGCCGTGCGTGCCCGTGGCGGTGTCGACCTGGGTGTGATGCCCGTCGATGCCTTCGTTGAGCGCCTGCGTCAGGACATCGAGGCGTTCAAGTAGCCACTGTGGCAGCGCGGCTCGTTTTTTTAATTTTTAGAGGAAACGAAACATCGCTACTGATAAGGGCCATCGCATCAACGGTGAGATTACGGCTCCCGAGGTGCGTCTAGTCGGAGTCGACAACGAACCGCTCGGCATCGTGAAACTGGCTGATGCTTTCCGCATGTCGGAACAGCAGGACGTCGATCTGGTGGAAATCGCTCCGCAAGCGGTGCCGCCGGTCTGCCGTTTGATGGATTACGGCAAGTTCAAGTACCAGGAAGCGAAGAAGCAGCACGAGGCGAAACTCAAGCAGAAGGTCATCCAGGTCAAGGAAGTGAAGTTCCGCCCGGGTACCGATGACGGCGATTACAACGTCAAGCTGCGTAATCTCGTGCGCTTCCTCGAAGACGGCGACAAGACGAAGATCACGTTGCGTTTTCGTGGGCGCGAAATGGCGCACCAGGAAATCGGCATGCGGATGCTCGAGCGCCTGCGCACCGATCTCGAAGAAGTCGGTCAGGTCGAGCAGATGCCGAAAATGGAAGGGCGCCAGATGATCATGGTGCTCGCGCCGAAGAAAAAGAAGTGACGTGCGGCTCGCCGCCGGCCGGCCATCGTATGGGGCCGGCGGCGCGGCGAAGCAGTAAGAGATGTAGAGCAGGTTTCGGAATCGCGCTCGGCTACGCCGGGTGCGATTCCAGAAAGCGCGGCGGCCGGCAACGGCAAGCCGCAGACAAGTGGACTGGGTTTCAAAGGGCGGATCTGGGGCTTTTTCGGCCGGCCGCACACCCATCGCCATCAAATAACGGAGTAGTTCGTCATGCCTAAGATGAAGACCAAGAAGAGCGCTGCAAAGCGCTTCGTGGTGCGTCCGGGCGGTACCGTCAAGCGCGGTCAAGCCTTCAAGCGCCACATTCTCACGAAAAAGACCACGAAGAATAAGCGTCACCTGCGCGGTTCCGCCGCTGTGCACGATTCCAATCTGGATTCCGTGCGCGCCATGATGCCCTTCGCCTAACCCTTAACCTTTACTCATAGGAGCGAAACATGCCTCGAGTCAAACGTGGGGTTACGGCACGTGCCCGCCACAAGAAGATCATCAACCTGGCCAAGGGTTACCGCGGCCGTCGCAATAACGTCTACCGCATCGCGAAGCAAGCGGTCATGCGCGCAGGCCAATACGCCTACCGCGATCGCCGCAACAAGAAGCGCGTATTCCGTGCGCTGTGGATCACGCGTATCAACGCGGCGGTCCGTCAGCACGACATGACGTACAGCGTGTTCATCAACGGCCTGAAGAAGGCGTCGATCGAACTGGACCGCAAGGTGCTGGCCGATATGGCCGTGTTCGACAAGGCTGCTTTTGCCGCGATCGTTAAGCAGGTGAAAGCCGCCGTTGCAGCCTAATTGACAGATTAGTACTGCGTGGTTCGTCGGGGGCATCG
Source organism: uncultured Burkholderiaceae bacterium (assembly GCA_966212325.1). GTDB lineage: Bacteria > Pseudomonadota > Gammaproteobacteria > Burkholderiales > Burkholderiaceae > Trinickia. The sequence continues at coordinate 57,736 of CBIHRA010000002.1, forward strand.
GTGCAAGCCGGTGCGCTCGACAAGAAAACGGGGCTCCTCACCGAGCCCCTTTTTTTTGCTGCTCGTAAATCATCACCGACGTTGAAATGATGGGATCTATGGATCTGGACCGGATTGTCGCCGACGCGCAAGAAGCCTTCTCCCGAGCGAACGACAGCGCCACCCTCGAGAACGAGAAGGCCCGTTTTCTCGGCAAGGCGGGCATGCTGACCGAATTGCTCAAGGGGCTGGGCAAGCTCGACCCCGAGGCGCGCAAGGCCGAGGGAGCACGCATCAACGTCGCGAAACAGCAGGTCGAGGCGGCGTTGAATGCGCGCCGCGACGCGCTTGCGCAAGCGTTGCTCGAACAGCGGCTCACGGCCGAAGCGATCGACGTCACGCTGCCGGGGCGCGGCCATGCCGCGGGCAGTCTGCACCCCGTGATGCAAACGTGGGAGCGCGTCGAGCAGATATTCGGCTCGATCGGCTTCGACGTGGCCGACGGCCCCGAGATCGAAACGGACTGGTACAACTTCACCGCGCTGAACAGCCCCGAGAACCATCCGGCGCGTTCGATGCAAGACACGTTCTATGTCGATGGCCAAGATGCGAGCGGGCGTGCGCTGCTGCTTCGCACGCACACGAGCCCGATGCAAGTGCGCTACGCGCGCAGCAATAAGCCGCCGATCAAGGTGATCGTGCCGGGGCGCACGTATCGCGTCGATAGCGACGCGACGCACTCGCCGATGTTCAATCAAGTCGAGGGGTTGTGGATCGACGAGAACATCAGCTTCGCCGATTTGAAAGGCGTCTATACCGATTTCCTGAAGAAGTTCTTCGAGCGCGACGACATCCTTGTGCGTTTCCGGCCTTCGTATTTTCCGTTCACGGAGCCGTCGGCCGAGATCGACATGAAGTTCGAGGAAGGCAAGAACGCCGGCAAGTGGCTCGAGATTTCGGGCTCGGGCCAAGTGCATCCGAACGTCATCCGCAACATGGGCCTCGATCCCGAGCGCTACATCGGCTTTGCGTTCGGCAGCGGCCTCGAGCGCCTCACGATGCTGCGCTACGGCGTGCAGGATCTGCGGCTCTTCTTCGAAAACGATCTGCGCTTTTTGCGGCAATTCGCGTAGCGCGCATCGCGCGTACGCGCGGGCGGAAAGCCGCAAGCGGTGCCCAGGCCGAGCGAGCGTCGAAAGCGCGCTCGTTGCAAGCTGGGCGTGGACCCACACCTTCGAACTTAGACACACATGCAATTCCCTGAATCCTGGCTCCGAACGTTTGTCGATCCGCAACTGACGACAGAGCAACTGTCGCATGCGTTGACGATGGCCGGCCTCGAGGTCGAATCGCTGCGGCCCGCCGCGCCGCCGACCTCGAAGATCGTCGTCGGGCGCGTGCTCGAAGTGGTCAAGCATCCCGACGCCGACAAGCTCAATGTGTGTCAAGTCGATGCAGGGACGGGCGCCGTGCTGAACATCGTTTGCGGTGCGCCGAACGTCGCGCCGGGCATCAAGGTGCCGGTCGCGCTCGTCGGCGCGCAACTGCCGCCGGCCGAAGAAGGCGGCGCACCGTTCGCGATCAAGCTCTCGAAGCTGCGCGGGGTCCAAAGCGAAGGCATGCTGTGCTCGGCGCGCGAGCTCAAGCTGTCGGAGGACCACAGCGGTCTTCTGATCCTGCCCGAGGACACGCCGATCGGACAGGACATCCGCGAAGCGTTGAACCTCGACGACACGATTTTCGAAATCAAGCTGACGCCCAACAAGGCCGATTGCCTATCGGTGTTCGGCGTCGCGCGCGAAACGGCCGCCATCACCGGCGCGCCGCTCACGCCGCTTGCCATCGAGCCTGTACCTGTCAAGCTCACGGATCGCCTGCCGGTGAAGATTGCAGCGCCGGATCTGTGCGGCCGCTTCTCCGGGCGCGTGATTCGCGGCGTCAATGCGCGCGCCAAAACGCCTCAATGGATGGTCGAGCGGCTCGAACGCTCGGGACAACGGAGCATTTCGGCGCTCGTCGACATCTCCAATTACGTGATGCTCGAACTCGGCCGGCCGTCGCACGTGTTCGATCTCGACAAGATCCATGGCGGCATCGAAGTGCGCTGGGGCCGTCGCGGCGAAAGCCTGAAGCTCTTGAACGGCAATACGATCGAGCTCGACGAATCGGTGGGCGTCATCGCCGACGATCGGCTCGTCGAGAGTCTCGCCGGCATCATGGGCGGCGACAGCACGGCGGTGACGCTCGATACGACGAACGTTTATCTCGAAGCCGCTTTCTGGTGGCCCGACAGCATTCGCGGCCGCGCGCGCAAGTACAACTTCTCCACCGACGCCGCGCATCGCTTCGAGCGTGGCGTCGATTACGAGACGACCGTTCAGCATATCGAGCGCATCACGGCGCTCATTCTCGATATTTGCGGCGGGCAGGCCGGTCCGGTCGACGATCAAGTCGTCAATCTGCCGCAACGCTCGCCCGTAACGATGCGTGTGGCGCGTGCGCAGCGCGTGATCGGCATCGACATCGAAGCGGACAAGATGGCGTGGATTTTCACGCAGCTCGGGCTCGAATACGAATTCGACGGCGAGATTTTCGCCGTGACGCCGCCGTCGTATCGCTTCGATATCGAGATCGAGGAAGACCTGATCGAGGAAGTAGCGCGCATCTACGGTTTCGAGAATATCCCGGCACGGCCACCCGTCGCCAAGAACGAGATGCGCGCGACGAACGAGACGCGCCGTTCGATTCATGCGTTACGGCATGCCGTGGCCGCACGCGATTACGCCGAAACGATCAACTTCAGCTTCGTCGACGAACGCTGGGAGCGCGATTTCGCCGGTAATACATCACCGATTCGCGTGATCAATCCGATTGCGAGCCAGTTGTCGGTCATGCGCACGACGCTGTTCGGCAGTCTCATCGAGGTGCTGCGCCACAATTTGAATCGTCGTGCCGATCGCGTGCGCGTGTTCGAAGCGGGGCGCGTGTTCTTGCGCGACGCTTCGGTGGCCGCGAGCGAGATGACGGTCGAAGGCTATGCGCAGCCCAAGCGCATCGGCGCGCTCGCCTATGGTCCGGTAGCCGAAGAGCAGTGGGGCGTCGCCACACGCATGGTCGATTTCTTCGACGTGAAGGCGGATGTGGAAGCGTTGTTCGCGCCGCGCGTCGCTCGTTTCGTGAAGGCCGAGCACCCGGCGCTCCATCCGGGACGCAGCGCTCGCATCGAGCTGGACGGCAAGCACGTCGGCTGGATCGGCGAACTGCACCCGCGTTGGATGCAGCAGTACGACCTGCCGCAGGCGCCGATTCTGTTCGAACTCGACGCCGACGCCCTGATGGAGCGAGCGCTGGCGCAGCCGGCGGACGTGTCGAAGTACCCTCCGGTGCGACGCGATATCGCAGTGGTCGTCGATCAGAGCGTCGAAGTTCAGGCTTTGCTCGACGAAATGCAAAAGGCGCTCGGCGAGGATGCATGCAAGTTCGTTCAGAGGGTTGCGCTTTTCGATGAATTTCGTGCAAAATCAAGCACTTCCGGCGGAATGGCGGCGCACGAGAAAAGCCTTGCCTTCCGCGTGACCCTGCAAGATACTGGCGGCACGCTGCAGGACGAGACGGTCGATTCGGCCGTCAAGACCTTGGTGGATCGCTTGGCTCGAGTCTACGGCGCGCGGTTGCGCTGAAGAGCGCGGGGCGCTTGCAAGCGCGTTTGCGCGAGGTGTCGCCATCGGCTAGTCGCCGTTGTTTTTAGACATGAATGAAATGAACTCGAGTGATTTCGAAGCCCTACTTGCGGCGCAGCGTGGCGCCATGATTCGCGAAATTCCGACATTGCCGGTCGGCGTATCCACTTCCACGGAAACGCCGACATTGACCAAAGCCGAGCTGGCGGAGCTGCTGTTCGATAATGTGGGACTGAACAAGCGCGAAGCGAAGGATATGGTCGAGGCGTTTTTCGATGTCATTCGCGATGCGCTCGAAAGCGGCGACAGCGTGAAGTTGTCGGGCTTCGGTAATTTCCAATTGCGTGACAAGCCGCAGCGGCCCGGCCGCAATCCCAAGACCGGCGAAGCGATTCCGATCGCGGCACGCCGTGTCGTGACGTTCCATGCAAGTCAAAAGTTGAAAGCGCTCGTCGAAAACGGCGCCGAAGCTGCTTTGCCGCGCTGAGCGTGAGGCTGTAGAAACGCTGCGGCGCGCTTTCCACCACGACGGTTAACCGACGATGACTACGACGGTCGAGAAAGTCGTCTTGCCTCCGATTCCGGCGAAGCGGTACTTCACGATCGGTGAAGTCAGCGAGCTGTGCGGCGTCAAGCCGCATGTGTTGAGGTATTGGGAGCAAGAGTTCACGCAGCTTCGGCCGGTCAAGCGTCGCGGCAATCGTCGCTACTATCAGCATCACGAGGTGCTGCTGATTCGCCGCATTCGCGAATTGTTGTACGAGCAGGGCTTCACGATCAACGGCGCGCGTAACAAGCTCGACGCGCGAGGCGCGTTGATCGAGGAGGAAACCGGCACGCGGCAAGAGGGTGAAGTGCAGAGCGGCGCGAGCACGTCTGCTTCGCCGGCATCGTCTACTTCGGCCGCGTCGTCCTCGAACGAAACTGCGGGCGCGCCCTCTGCGCCGAACGTCGATGTCGCGCAGCTGCGCAAGGATCTCATCGGTATCGTCGAACTGCTGCGTAGATAGTTTCGGGCAGGTAGTTCTAATCGCAGGAAGTGTCTGTTATACTTTCATGCTTTCGGGGCGTAGCGCAGCCTGGTAGCGTACCTGCATGGGGTGCAGGTGGTCGGAGGTTCAAATCCTCTCGCCCCGACCAGATTGAAACCCGCACGGCGTAAGGCCGTTGCGGGTTTTTTATTTTGCTCAAATTTTTGGCAAGTGAACGTAGATATTAGAAACTTTCTAATATTCAGAGCACCCATCAAGCGGCTTTTGATGTCGCGCCGACCACCCCAAGCGCTTCGATGACATGCTCCATCTTGTGATCGAATGGATTGTCGAAAGGAACCTCCGGCGTGCCGATGTCCGTCAGTTGGACCGGCAGATACCAATCCTCAGGCAGCATGGGGACGATGTCGTTACCGTTCCGATAGAGCGTGATCGGCACGCGCGCGAGCAGCGGGCCGAACTCGGGGCCCGGACTGATGCGCGGCGGCTCGAATCCCCACACGGCCGCCGGCGGATTGCCGGAGACCGTCATCTGGATCGCGCACATGAGCGCCAGTGCGCCGCCCAGGGAATGTCCGACGAGCGTGACTGGCTTCCCGTCGATCGCAGCGAGCACCGCGGCCGAAATATCCTCCCACGCCCGCCAAATGCCCCGGTGGAGCTTCCCGATGCCGCCAACGTCCACCGGGAAGGCGTCGAAATCTGCTTCCCAACACGCCCGGTTATCGGAGCCGCGAAACGCCACGACGAGCCCCGCCGCAGTCTGCCGCACGATCGCGCGCGAGGCGCTATCGATCTGGCCGATGTCGGGTGCCGCGGTATAGGCCTCTTGCGCGAGTAACGCGAAGTCCCGCGGCGTCAGCGGAGTCATTGCAGAGGCGCGCCGGCGAGCGGCGTGGATGCTGCGGCCGCCGCCGAAGCGCCCGTGGCCGCAAGCGTCGGCGCAAGTCCGATCGCCATATTGAACGCGAGTACGCCGGTATCGATTGCAGCGTCCGCCGCCCGGATCTTGTCGGGCGAGAGAGGCGACGAATCCACCAGCGATTTAACGAGCGGCAGCGTCGCGTTGACGATCGTCTGCAAATCGGCCTTCGTGACCGTCGATCCTGCGGCGCAGACCTTCGATACGGCCGGTTGAATCGTTTTCGCGAGTGTGTCGGACGCGCCACTGGTGAATACGCCGTCACCCTGGAGAATGGCGATTTCGCCCTTGGCCGCGCCGCAAGCGATTGATACCTGCTGGGCGAACGTGAGCGTCGGTGCGGAGCCATTGCAGCCGGATAGGAGAGCGACGGACGCGACAATGGCTGCCGCGAGCAGCATGAGAGTGCGTTTCATGGGATTCCCTACTTTGAGAGTTTGATAACGGCCGTTGCAGCGTTCGATACCGCGCCAGCGACGGCCGCAGTGGTGGCGCCCTCGGCTTTGATGGGGGCGGTGGCGCCGACTCCGGTTTCAGTGAAGTGAACCGTCACCGCGCCGCCCGGTTGCTCGGCGAGGTCGAATTGCAATGACGAGATGTCCTTGCTGTTCGTCGCCTCGGCGCGGCAGCAGACCATCCGGCCCAGTTCAGGCTGGTAGAAAGGCGCCACTGAGTAATGCGCGGTGCCGGCGCACCCGGCGAGCGCGATCGCGCAGGCGCCGGCGACCGCTGCGTGGATCATTGCGCGGGCGTGGCTTTCTTCGCCGCTTTCGCTGCCAGTTGCTGGGCGAGCCAGTGAGCTCCCGCAACAATGCCGACGGCGATCGATAGCTGAGCATCCGGCGGAAGGTCGATGTTGAAGTGCTTCACGGCCGATGAGATGAGGGTGAAGACGGCGCCCGTTACGGTGCCAGCCTGGGCGGTTTGTATGGGGGAAGTCGAGTTCATAGATGCTCCGGATCGTGGTGAATAACTTCAGTCGGCGAGAACTGCTCGCCGTCCTCGAGGTACCGCTGCATGATCCACAGGCTGAAGGGCATGCTGTGAATGCCCGAATCCTTGCCTGTGTGGTGCTCTTTGCAGAGCAGAACGCCCTGCGCCTCCATGTCGTCGATGAAGGTGTACGGATTGGCGGCGTCGAACTTCGACCAATCCCAATGCGGGTAATCGGCTTTGATCCGATCCCAACGCAACTTGCCCTCAGCGAAGCTGCGCTCGACGCCGAAGTGATGCGCCTCGAGCGGTTGCCCGAGCTCGGCCTCGGTTTGGCCGCAGATCCAGCAGCGGCCCGGCTCGTCGCGCGGGATGGTGATGGCCGGCTCGATCTTGTCGAAGAGAGCCTTCTTCGTGTGCCGGAATAGCGGCGTCGTCACGCGATCGGTATGCTCGGGGGTAACGACGTCTACCGTCAGCGTCTCGCGCAGTTCGTGTTCTTGTGTCATGGCCGTAAACGAAAAAGCCCGGCGCGCGGCCGGGCTGGATTGAGTGAATTGTTTCCCTAGAGGATGCCGAGCGCCTTCTTTGCGGCGCCATACAGCGCCTGCCGATCGGCGAGACCGTTCGTGCCGCCGTTGACGCCCTTCGTGACTCCGATGAAGTCGCCGGCCAACGCCAGTGGCGTGAGCTTCTTGTTCCACCAGAACCACGCCGCCGACATTGCCGCATGCTCCGGCTGCTCTAGCAGCTCCGGGCGGTTCATCAGGTCGAGATCGAGTGCGACAGCCGCGATCGCATAGTTGGCCCGGCCGGTGATCTGAATCAGTCCACGGCCGCAGAAGCGGCGACCGTCGCCGGGCTGTGTATTGCCCAACTCGGCAGCCTTCGGGGAAGGTGGCTCGTAAGCGCGTTGCGCGATCGTCGGACCCCACAGCTCGCATGTGAACTGCAGCCGCATCGACTCGTGTCCGACCTGGGCAAGGAATGCGGCGACGTCGAGCAGCTCGGTAATGCCATAGTGGTCGCACGCGGTCTGGACGAATGGCGCGAACAGCGCTGCGCGTGCCTGCGCCGCGCCACATCCGGCAGCGATGACCTGAGGGGTGAGGCTCATGATTGCCCCGGCCATTTGCCATGGATGACGCCCCATACTGCGGCCGCCGCTGCGATGAACGGGCCGAACCACACCACGATCCTTCTAAGCACTCGGCCGATTGCTGCGAAGAAGCCGACGCCGGTCTTCGCCATCTTCAAAATGGCGAGCAGTTCGTCGATGCCTGATGCCATGCCCTCAGTACGTGCATCCTGCTGACGAAGATGCTCGAGCACAGCGTGATTGTTCGCATCCATCTGTTGCTCCAGACGGTCCATTCGCTGCTCTAGACGCGAGAAACGGCGCTCGCCGGCTTTGAATCGTTCTTCGGTGCTCGCGCGCGCGAGCGCCGCGTTCGTCTCGGACATGCACACCCCGGAAAAATAAAAAGCCGCCTCAAAGGGCGGCTCGTTGCCACTTGATCGGTCCATCGAACCGCTCTGATAAACTGCTCCATCAGCCCGCTAGGCGGGTACTTTCATCTTTAAAGCCATGAACGAAACGTTGAGCCAAACGAGCGCAGAAGGAAGCACAACATCAAGCGCCAAGCCGAAGAGGAATCAGATCGCAAAGATCTCACTCGTAGGCGTCCTCATTGCCTTATGCGTCGCCATGTTATTGCGAAACGCACCTCACATCTGGGATTTGCAGATGTGGGACGAAACCTTCTATATGGCAACCGGAATTTTCGGGTGGGATCACAACTTCCGATTTTACGAAGGATCGCCGCTGTACTCATATATCTATCGAGTGACGTGGCACTTCATTCATGATCCCGCGATTCTTCATCTCTGGATGGGCGTTGCGGTAGTCGGCGCCGCCATGATCGCGACTTCATTTTCGGTCATGGTCATCAGCCGCAACCTTGCATTCACGGCGATTGCCACTGTCATCATGCTCGCCTCCGGCTATTCAGAGGCGCTTCCAAAGCTCGTCTATGCCGCCATCGCGATCATGAGCATTGGCTTCGCTGCTTCTACGATGATGCCGCGATTCCATACGAAGATGGCCTGCGTAGCGCTGACGGCGTTCATCGTCACATTCATCCGGCCAGAGTTCGTGATTGCGTTTTATGCGGCGACTGCCATATCGGTCCTTGCGCTCACCGCAAGCTACCGCACCGTCCTTCAAGACCGCCCCTGGTCCGCCACAACCATTTCCTTTCTTGCGATCATCGCAGCGCTTTCAAGACTCTGGGCTTTCCCAGTATTGAGCGGCGGTGCGCGAGCGCTTCAAGCCTTCGGGCAGCATTACAGCTTGTATCTGTTCAACATGGGCAAGTTCAAGATCGATCCATTTCTGAACTATGAAAGGGTTCTCGCCGAGTACCTTCCCGGCGCGACCTCCGAGATGGATGCGCTCAAGAAGTACCCAGCGAAGATTATCGGCTATTTTGCCTACAACATTGGCAATGGCATAAAGTCTGGCTTTGGTGCGGTCGCCGGAATTGCGATCAACCACCCAGTCATCACTGTTGCAGTCGTTGCTCTCGCCATCTATTGCTTCGCGAAAAGAAATCGCGGACCCCTGAATTATGGAGACTGCGCCGCATGGCTTATTATTGCTGCGCCGACAGCCATGTCGATCGCGCTCATCTTCGCGCGAGATCACTATTTGGTGGTAGCTGCGACATTGTTGATGCTGCTTGCATCCATTTTTGTAAAATGGATAGGCTCGCGTGATACGGCCATCGGTGCCGCTGCAGTCTTAGTACTTACTGCCATTCTCGTGAATTCCCTTCCGTTAGCGAATCAGATCCGCGTCGAAACAGCGATGGCTTTGCGCGCCCAGCCACCATTTGGCGCTCTGCTTGAGTTGGACGGCGGATGGTGTTACTACGCTCCACGACACTGCCATTCCATCTACGTCATCGACGCGAAGACCGACAACATGGTCCGTTACCTTGACGAGACCCACATCAATGGCGTTATGGTAAGCGCTCCAATGCGGCGGTGGGCAATGGAAAACAACCAGCCGCAGTTCGCCGACTTTCTCAACAATGGCGCTCCGGGGTGGACGCGAATTCCCCTTTCTGCAGAGTACTCACTTCTACGAAGAGATAATCTAGATACGGCCGCATGGGCTAATATTATGACTGGCAACCTGATGCGCTATGTTCATGTGAATCATATTGGCCGGAGGATCGGAACCGTTTCTCAGATTAACGATACCACCTTGTTTATTCACCCGGGAATAGGCGATCCAACATCGCTCACCATCGATCTTGGTATGCTTGCGAAAGACTATGTGTGTTCTCGGATCGATGTCACGGCGAGGCTTGACAAAAAGTTAACGCCAAATACCATCGCCGAAAGCGGGGGCGCCGTGATAGGTGTCTCGTTCTATAGCGGACAAGTCGGGCAAAGAGGCATTGTCAGATATAGCCACGATATGAACTTTTCAGCGAAATCGACATCGCCCCCTCTGATGATCCGCGTCGACGATCACGGAAATCCAAACAATGATTGGCTTAACTTGGACATCAAACCGTCAGGGTGCGGAACTTGACCGTCAGTAGATGCTCTTAATGCGCCAGCGATAATTCGTGCCGTCATAGTAGAGCGTGACGGAGCCGCCTGGCGCAAGAGTTTCGCTTGCATTCCTCAGCGCGAATTGATTGACCGCTTGACTACCGCCGTTTTGGTTCGATAGCACGACTGCATTCGAGCCAGTGTTGAACAACGTGATCTCGCGCCCGTTCGTGCCGCCAGCAATGCCGGTCACAGTCACGGCGGCCGAGCTGTAGATGCGGAATACATTGCCGACGTTCTGTGCGATGTTCCAATCGTTCGCGTTCGAGCTGAGTGCGGGCGGATTGACCACGCCATCCAGATAGACGTTCCCGGTCAGTTCTATGGATGCCTGTCCGGTACGCAAGCACGGCCCGGAAAGCTGCGCGTTCGAGAAGTCGACACCGTACGTGTGCGAGCCGGTAACCGCGAAGACTGTGCTTGAGTTGCTGTCGTCGCGGAACCCGGCTGATGATGCTGCGTTTGACGTGACGGCAAATCCCACATCCCACTGTGAACCAGGAACCACGCCAGCGGAAAACGCCACGCCGCACAGCTTCGCGCCGCCATAGTTGTTGTCCGTATCGCAAGTAGCCCATATGCCCATGCCATCGGACGAGCCGCCTTGGCTGTACGTTTTATCCGACTTCGTGAGGTTCGTGGTTCGAACCTCCAGGCTCATGATGTTGCCGTACCCGGGGAGCGGAGAACTGTTTCTGCCCTCAACATATAGGCCAATTCCGCAACCAGCGCTGTTGTTTGAGTGACCCTGTACGCACAATCCGAGCGCATCGACGCCTGGCGTAGTTGCGTGCCCCACCGATGAAAAATAGCCGGCGCACGCCTGCATAGTGCTGGCCGGATCGGACACTGCAATCGCCTGGATGACCGCATTAGCTTCGTTATTGACCGTTCCGCCATTTTGCGAACCGTCCATGCGCTCATAGCGCGACACTTTCATGGTCGGGCCACCCGTCGTAACGGGAATGCTCGGCGATCCATGGATGCCGATGTACTGCACGCCAGCATATTCGCTGTAGTAGTACTGGTCGACGCCGTTGACGACGGAAAATTGTGTGTCTTGCATGACTCAGTTTCCTGACGGCGTTGATGGTTGATTGAATTTCCCGTCGACGTACGAGCCACCGAGATAAGCCACCCCGGTGTCATCAGTTACTTCGATGGCTGTCGATCCTTCCGGCGGCTGCCACTCACTTGTGTTGCCATCCCAGACAACAATGTTGACCACAATACCGCCTTCGATAATTGCGTACATGATGTCGGATCCTTTAGGCGTATTCCCAAATAATGATCTTGCCCGCCTTGCCTGACATGCCGGCAACTGCTGACGATGAAGCGCCTAGAGCCGTACCTTGAGCACCAGCACCCGGACCATTTACAGTGCCGTCCATCGGCGAAGAGCCGCCAAGACCACCAATTACGCCACCTGCCGTAGAGCCAATGGCTGGTTGACCATTGTTCCCTTGCGTCGCGCCAATAACTGTACCGCTTGTAGTTGGCGCAGTAGCGACGTTAGCGCCTGACGTCATGAATACGGTGTTGCCCGTCGGCCCGTACGACTGGCTGCCAATGCCTCCGGGGCAGATGACCAGGGAGCCGAGAGAAGAAGTGCCTCCATTGCCGCCCGTCGACGGAAACGAAGAGCCGCTACCAGCCGCGCCGGCGGCACCAATCGTGATAGCTTGGCTGGCACCGATTTGCGCTGCGGTCAGTAGGCATTTTGCGTATGCGCCCGATGATGCACCTGGTGACCCACTGAAGGCGCCTGATGCAGTCGCGGGACCACCTCCAGTTCCGCCGCCCGCGCCTTGCACTTCCGCAATGACTTTCGTCATTCCAGCCGTGGGCGTATATGTTCCGCTCCCAGTGAACACTTGAACACCGAGCAAGCGCCCATCGGTTGGCGCGATACGAAGGTTGGTTCCGTCCGAAATGAAGTTGTAGTAACCGTTCGACGAGAACTCGCCACCGATGAGTGCATTGCCGGCCGAATCCTTGATGCCCGCACTCGCGAGGCTATTGATCGTAACGGTAGTGGCACTCGTATTTGCCGCAGCGACTTTGATGCGCAACGGCGTGCCGGCGACAGGGAACGTGGTGAATGCGGGGGTCGGCGCAATGGTGATTGCATTCGCGGAACCTGTATCGGCCGCATAGCCGAAACTTTGCGACTGCGCCTGCCCCAACTGCACCGCATGCTGTGATGCGGTGGCGGGGTTGACCTGTTGCGCACCTGCAGTTTGGCTGCTCAGCACGACTTCATTGAGCGAGGCACTATAGATGCCCGTGTACTGGCGTCCAGCGATGATCTCGCCACCTTGAAACGCGCCGGCGGCTCCGACGAAATTTACCGAACCGGGGCCGGCGTTGATCGTGCACGGACCATTGTTGTTGTTCGCCGCCTTGAACGTGATCTCTTGGCCGTCGGTGTATGCCGTGATCGCCGGCGTGAGCGCGAGCATAATCGTGTTCGCAGTCGTGCTGGTGTCCACGGCATAGCCCGTCGAGCCCGTCTGCATCATCTGCAATAGGCTCGTGATCTGGGGCACGCCGGCCGGCACGGAGATGTTGCCAGCCGTTACCGTGGATTGTCCGTTGGCGACCGTCACGACCGCGAGCGCAGTCCATCCGGAGTCGACAGCCGGTGTCGTCTGCGTGCCGGTCGTCGCGGCGATGCCGGCTTTCGCCTGGATCACGCAGACACCCTGGCGCTCTGTTGGCAATGGCGCGCCGCTGCCGCCTTGGCCATTCAGCGGGATTTGCGGATTGTTGCTGTTGTAGAACGGCAGCACGGCCGTGTTCGTGTCCTGGTCCTGGTATTGCGTCTCGATGAGGTAGTTGATGCTGTAGCCGCTCGTCGACGGCGCCGGCGTCGAGATCGTCTGCGCTGTCATGTTCAGACCTTGCTTCAAGATCGTATCGGTCGTATCGGCCGGCAACGACCCCCAAGTTGTCGCGTCGACGGCCGCCATGGTGTAGATATCGCCGATGCCCACCAGAACGTTCAGCGCAGCGGGCGAATTAGGCGTAACGGCGAGGCCGCGAACCACGGAATTGCTGCCGAAGGCGGCTTGCGAAAGTTTCGCAATGCCGATCATCGTCGCGCGCTGCGCGAACAAAAAATCAACGCTGCGGCCCTGTTCCTGGGTATAAACGATAGGGCGGTCCATTCTGGCTCCGGAAACGAAAAAGCCGCCCCGAAGGCGGCTTAAGGAAAGCGGTGAGAGAGGTGCGGCTAAGGCGTGACAGGACTATCTGCGATGCGCATCCATACGACCGTTCCGGTCATGCGAGTCGATTCGACTGCAGCGATGATGGCGGCATCGGTCACGGCTGTTATTGGCGCATCCGACCATGCGCCGTATGAGTCCCACGACCAGCGCCACGAATCCAATTCGCCGAGTGATTGGGCGTTTGTGATCGGCCGATAGGCCGTGACAAAGCTCTGGTATGGCATCGGCGCGCCCCACTTGCCAACGCCCGTATCCCAATAGAAACCACCGTCCCAACCGCCCGAATCAGTCGTGTTGCTCGGCTCGAAAATGTCCGGCGCTCGCCCGGTAATGAGCTTGAGCACTGCGGATATATTTGCCCGCGTCGGTCCCTTCACGAATAGATTGGCGAGGATGCGCGCGCGATAAGGTCCGTCTTGCTCGTTTGTCAGACGCGGCAATGCCGTGCCGAAGAAGTCGTTCGCGATCAGGTCGAGATAACCGTCGGTCGCCGTCGCGATGCGCGTTTGGAGCGCCGCGTAGGTGATCTGGTTGTAGATCGTTGAGAGCGCCCAGGCCGGCCCTTGCAGCGTCGCATCGAAGTTCGGCGAGAGCTTGAACCACGAACCTGGTATCTGTGCTTTTAGGCGCGCGAAAATATCGCTGATATCTCCCTTCGCCATTACGTCACCGATATCGTGCCGGCAACGATCTGCTCTTGCGCGGTCGCAACGAGATCAGATGTGCCGCCGTTGATCGTGAGGCCAGTCACCGGCTGAGCGACGCCTGCGACACCCCACACGACCGAATATAGTTGCGACCACGAGAGAGTCGTACCCAGGGGCAGCGCGCCGATGAAATTCTGGATGGCAGTCTGCACCGCGGTTTGGACCGCCGATTGCGTATAGCCCGGCGCCGCTGTCACGCTGACTGCGATGTTGGCCGTCACATCCGTGGCTGGATATACCGCGAACGTGATCGACAGCCCGCGGATAGCGTCGATGGCTGCATACACGGCGTCATGCAGCGCACTTGTGTAGGGCGAAATGACGACGTAGAAGAATCCGTACTGCGTGATGCCGGCGAGCGTCTGATTCTCGACGATTTCGTATTGGATGCCCTGTTGCAGCCCGTCGATCGCCGACTCAACCGCTGTCTTGATGGCGGCGCGCAGCCCTTGAATGTAGCGCTGGAAGCGGGCCATCACCGCGGCGTCGGTCTCCTCATTGACGCCGTTTGAGAATGCCGTGGGGTTCGTGACGGTATCGACGCCAGAGATCGCCGTCGAGATCGTGGTGATGGTGTTTGCGGCAACATTCCCTTGCGTGCCAGCGTTCTGTGCCTGAATGGTGACTTGCGCACTCGCGACGCCAGCGGGGATGACGTAGGCGTTTTGCGCGGCATTCCAGTATGCCTGCGTTGCGTCCGGAATGACCTGGAATGGCTGAGTGCCGTCGGCAGTCAGTACCGTCGCGCCGCCCGAATAGGAACCGCCAGAGCCGCTCGGATTCGGCGTATAGGTTCCCGCGGGAATCGTCGCGGCGTTCGTCGGTGTGAAGCGCGAGAAAGTGACTTGGCCCGTCGCCGAAACGGCCGCCTCGCGCGGCGGGCATCCGAAGTCGGCGATGAACGTATCGATGTCGTTGCCCGTCGATGTCGACAGGCGCGTAACGCTCAGCAACTGCATGATGAGCGATTGCAGCCACATTGACACCGCGGCAACCGCCTCGACGCGCGCAAGCTCGAGCGAGCCGACGACGAACGTCAGAAAGCCGCCGACGGCCGTCACCGCCGATTGAATCGCCGCGACTTGCTGCTCGACGATCCGCGTGAAGCTTTGGGTATTAAGAGCCATACGCGGGCACGTTGAAAGAGAGGGTCTGCGGAGCGCCGGTCGGCGCGTAGACGTAGTTGATCGTGACGCTCAAAAGGCCGGTTGCGTCGGACTGATACGTGTAGGTCGCAGCCGGTTGCTTTTGAACATCAGGCTCGCCCTTCAGAACGCTTTGGATGAGCGATTTGATTTCGGTGAACTGCTCATTCGAAAGAGCGCGGCCGACGAATCGGCCGAGGCCAGCGCCATAGTCTGGATGCCAGATGTAGGTGCCGGGTGGCGTAAGCAACGCGCGGACGATGCGCTGATTCAGTTCTTGCACGCCCGTCGCGGTCAAATCGTCCCCTGAGGCCGAGAACTGAATGTCCTGGCCCCACCAGTGGCTTGTGTCGGTCATAGTTGAAATCAGTCGGTGTTTGGTGCCGATGTCTTCGTCTGCGCACCTGTCCCGGGCAGATAATTGTGGTCGTGCGTGCCGAGCGTCGTTCCGTTGGCAAGCTTCACATCCTGCTGCACTGTGAGCATGCCGCCCATTGACGCATTACCTGCATTCGAACCTTGACCTTGTTCAATCGGGCCATTCAGGATGATGTTCGGCGAGTTGATTGCGCACTGCGTCGAGGCATCGATGTTCACGTTGACGCCAGTGAGAGTCATTGTGGTCGCGGCCCCGATCGTCACCGTCCCATCGTTGTTCAGCTTGGCGTATGAGCCCTTGCTATCGACGAGCGCCATTTGCCCCGATTGCACAACGGGCGGCCGCGCACTGTCGTTAAAGAAACGCGAGCCGACGAGGCACGCCTCGACGCGTCCATCAACGAAATCCAGTCGAACCGAATCGCCAATCGCAGGCCCGAAGACGGCGCCGAAATTGTTGCCGACCCACGGCGCCGAAAGCGGCACAAAGCCCGTCTCATCCATCGTCGGCAACAAAATGACCTTGACCGTGTAGTCGTTCGGGTTGTACGCGCTGATCTGGCCGTACTTGGTCGTTGTGAACTGGGCCAGGAACTCGGAGACGACGCGCTTGATGTGTTCGATCATGCGAGCACCACCGTTTGGGCCTGCGTAGCAGTTTTGCCATGCACAGTCGTTTCAAAGCGCGCGGGCTCGACCGAGCAGCGCCGCATGACGCGCGCTGCCTGGTAGGTCGTGTCGTATGGCGTACCGGTGCCGCGAACCTCTATCGGCGTCCACGGGTAGATGATCGCGTCGCCCGGCAGCAGAGCTTCCATCTTGAATTCGTGTTTGCTGATCTGGTCGAGCAACTGTTGCGCTTTCGCGTCGCATTGCGCCTGCGTCAACCCGGAAAACGTGTAGTCGTACTGTTGAATGCTTTGTGCGAGCGTCGCGTCGCGCTCGATCCGCTTCGCCGTCTTGCTGGCCGTCGCGATTGACGTGTAGACGGCGTTTTTCATGCCGTGGTAGCTGCGCACACGCACGGAAACATCGTTCGCGAGCGTGAGGTCATGTTCGAATTCGAGCTCGACTGCGTTGGATCGCGGATACGTGCGATCCGTCGTCGGCGCTTCGTACTGGATCAGGTATGGCTCGCTCGATATGGCGCTATTGAATGCCCCGAAATAGAGCGTGCGACCGAGCACGAAGCATTGCAGCCCCTCGTGCTGAGCCAGATACGTCAGGATCGTCCAGATGCTTTGTTGCCGATGCAGGCTGACGTGATCGAGCGTGAAAAAGTGGCCGACGAGATCCTTGGTAGGCTGTACGTTGGCCGTCAATCCGACGAGCCCGGCGAGATACGTCGCTACTTGGCTCGCCGTTTGATTCTGGAATTTGAGATCGACCTTGCGATCAGTCAAAAGCCCTGTCAAATCGCGGCCGGATAGCGTAATGCCTTGCGTCATCGCGTTGAGCCGAATCGAATCGACGCGGTAGGTTTGGAGCAGCGTGAGATCGCTCGCAGAACAGTTTTGTGGATCTTTTGGGAAACCCACGTAGACGTCGATCAGGACCTCGGTTTGCTGCGTCCACCACGCCCAATCGGCGAACTTGGCCGGGATCTCGACGCGCAGCGTGCCTGCTTCGTAAATGCCATTGTGGCCTGCGAACCAATCGCACCAATCGATCACCTTCGACCCAACCATGAGAATAGACTTCGGCGCGGCGAGCGTGCCGACGGTCGGAAGCGTATTCAGCATGGATCAGGGAATGATGAGCGTATTGATGCCAGTCAGCATCGGATCGGTGATGCCGTTCGCTGCCGCAATCTTCGTCCATTGCGACGCGTCGCCGTAATGAAAGGCCGCGAGGGTATAAAGGTCGCCCCCGCCGATGGTGACCGTCTTTGCGCTTGTTGGCGCCGAGACGAGCGGTAAGTTCGATTGCATGCGTGCGCAGATGCTGCGCAACTCGTACAGCTCCGGCAACTGCACGGCCGAGTTCATTTTCGACAGCGCGTTATAGACGTTCGTCGCGGCCGGCGCTCCGGCGACGATGCCTGCCGTGTTGGCGACGGTGTTCTCGGCCGTCGCAATCATGCTCTGCACCCGGGAGGTCACGGCGAGTAGCGGGGCCGCAACGGATGCGACGGCACTCTCCACCGTGTTGACGATCTGATCGGCACAATTGGCGACGCCAGAGATGAACGAGGTGACCGCCTTCAGTCCGTTCGCAATCGGCTGCACCGCCGATTGCACCGCGCTCATGGCCGTGCTCAAGTTGCCGATCAGGCCGTTGAGCGTCGAATCGCCGATGCAATTCGAAAGAGTGCCCATCCGCGACATGTCGCTCGCGAGCGCTTGTGCGGGCGTGACGGCCGGTACCGAATCGACGGTCGCCGTCTGATCCTCGATGACCTCGAACCGGATCCAGTAGGGAATCCTGAACGGGTACTTGTACGTCGCACGGAACTCGGCGACTACTACGGTGTAGCGGAGCGCATCCCAAGATAGCGTGCATTGCAACCCTTCGCGCCGGACGCTGTCGAGGAATCGCGCCCGGTCCAGGGCGGACGAGTAGAGAAACAGCCCGGACCATGCCAGCGGCGCGTCGTCGGCGCCCATCGCGTTGATCCGGCGCCGGCCGCCGATCATCTTCTTAACGTCGAGCAGATGCTGGCCGCCGAACGGAATGCTCTCTGGAACTTCCGCGCCGCTGAATGTGAACGTGCCGTTCGGCGTGTCCAGCGTCAGAGTTGCGAAAGGGTTCACGGATACATCCCCATTCCTGGCGTATAGACAGTCGAATCACCGTTGAAGCCGGTCGGCCCCGTTGTCTTGGCCGGGATCATCTTCTTCTCGACGTGCGCCGCGACGTCGTGGCTGTCGACCTTCACCGTGACGTGCGTATCGTGGTGCTGCGCGGGCGCGGCCTTCGTCACGTTATCCCCGCCGAAGGCTGGACCACCGCCGGCTATGCCTTGGTAGAACGTGAGCTGCTGGTCGGGCGACATCTTCGATGTCACCGAGTTGTAGCCGCGCTGGATCAAGTAAGCGATTCCGCCCGCGATGAGTGTGCCAATGGCGATTTCGCCGCCGATCGCCGCAAGCGTGGCCGCGCCGATCTCCTCTCCGGTGATCGCCGTTGCCGCTCGAGCGAGCAGGCTGCCCGCGCCACTGACGAGAAACTTGGACAGCTTGACGACGCCCTTTTCGAGCATGCCTGCCGCGCCCTTGGCGCCTTTCCATGCCCCCATACCCGCAACCGCACCACCGAATAGCATCCCGAAGTCCAGCGCCCCGCCCAAGATTGGGTGATCCTTCGAGAAATCGGCCGTGCTGCCAAAGAACGAACCCGCGCCCTTCAAGAGCGAATTGATCGGGCCCATCATCGCCTGCGTGCCGTTCATCAGCGTGATATTGGCATTGGCGATCGTCTGATCCGCCAGGCCGACAGTGCTGACCTGGGAGATCATCTGGCCGACGTCCATTGGCGCTTGCGAGAAGTTCTTCAAGTCGGCGAGCGCATGCAGGTTACCGACCGTCGAGTCTTCGCTGAAAAACGATGCCCCGCGCTGCCCCTGCGTGCCGAACGCCATCTTCAGGAGCGCGTTGAACTTCAGCGGCTCCATCTTCTCGCGGTCCCCGGCAAGGATCGACACGATCTTCATCAAGTCCATGCTGCCGTTCGCATAGAACGCCGACTTGTTGCCGTGATACAGCCCGAGCGCATGCAGCGCCTCGTTTTGCTTCTTGTTCGAAAAAAGCCCGCTGCCGAGCGTATTGGGCAGCGAATTCATGGCCATGGCGTTGAGCCACGTACCCGACTTCGTATTCATGATGCCGCCCTGCATCATCGTCGCGACGAGCAGCATGACGTCGCTCGAATTCGCGCCGGCAGCGTGGAGAGCGGGAAGGGCATAGCTCGCCGCGCGCGCGATCTGGCCGAGCGACGCGTGCGACGTGAGCGATGCTTGGAGCATCGACTCGTAGAGCGGCTGGGCGGCTTGTGGCGTGTACGCGCCGGCCATGTGCGATAGACCGATAAAGGCCTGTGTCGCCTCGGGCATCGAAACGCCCTTGAGCTTGGACTCAAGTGCGATATAGGGCATCGCGAAGTCGAGCATTTGCTTCTGCTGCGCCGCCGACAACGTGCGCATCAGCCGCGATCCTTCAAGCATCGACTCGCCGAACGGCTCGATATGGCCACCCGTCGCCCAGGCGTATTTGCTCGCGTATGCCATCTCGCGCGAGCGCAAATCGTCGAGGCTTCCTTGCCATTGGCTGAACGGGATCTGGGCCGTCGCGACGGACTTGACGTTCTGGTCGTTCAGTCGAGCGTTTTCGTAGGCGCCGAAGAGCATCCCGGCCGTCGCTACGCCAGTCGCGGCACCGACGTTTCCGTTCGAGCGGCGCGGGCCGGCCGCCACAGTGCCGCCACCGGATCCGCCGGACGGCACTTCAGTGATCAGACCATCGCCATCGATGACATCCGAGGCGTATCGGCCGCCGTTTTGGACAACCAGCGCACCGCCGGACATTTCTCGCACGGCAAGAGGACCGCCGCGGCTTCCGCCTCCGCCTCCGCTGCGACCACCGCCACCGCCGAATCCGCCGCCGGTAGCGCTCCATCGCGGAGGGTGCATCGAGTTAGCCTCGGCGCGAGCCGCCGCCATATTGCGCGCGAGATCTGCGCTGCTCGCCGCCATCGTGTCGAGCACATAGCTGGCGCGCGTCAGGCTGCCGGCGCTATCGCCGAGTGCTGTCGCCGCGGCAGCAGCCTTTTCGAAGTTTCGGGCCATGTTCAGGCCGGCCGAGGACGCTTTGCGAGCAGTCTCGGCAAACGCGGAAATCGCAGTATTTGCCTTGTCCGCCCATTCGGCGATAGCCATCAGGCGATTGCTGACGTTGTCCGTCAGCTCCGCCGTGACGGCGATCGAATAGGCGTTAATCGTCATTTCTTGCCTGCAATGGTGTCTTCGACGGCTTGGCCTACAAGGTTCACGACTTCTTCGGCGTCTCGATACAGCGCGGGGCCAAGCACCGGGCGCGGGGGGATTCCCTCGGCCGTTCCGAGTTCCTGGTAGACCATGATCTCGGACTCGCTACCTACGATGAAATGTCGAGCGCCAGCTTCGTGCTCGATGCTCTCGCGCAATCCACCTTTGACGAGCAAAGGCGTGTTTTCCCCTGCATCCGGAGCCGCTTCCCCGTCGATGATCGCCTGGATGTGCTGCTGCTTGGTTGCGTCTTTCAGTTCGGTCCATTCTTCGAACGGACCCATATCTTCGCGCTGGTAGTGGCCGAATTCGGCCTTAGCCGTCGCTTCCACGAGGATGGCGCCTGCCTCCATCGCGGTTGCATAGGCGACTTCGAGTTCGGCCGCCGCGCGCTCCATCGCTCGAGCGAACGCACCGAATGATTGGTAGGTCTTCATGGCTTAGCCGACTCCTCCCAATCATTGGCTGACCACGACCACTTTCGGCCGCGGATCTCGCCGGCCGCCACGCACCACCCGAATACCTCGGTCGGCGAGAAGGACATGATCACGTCCCACGGGACCCCTGCGGCGAGCAACGTCAAAACCTTCTTGACGCCGGGGTCCCGGCTTATTTTTTTGCCTGTTCAGCCAGATCCTTCTCGTCACGCTCGTCGAACGCCTTGACTCCTCGCTGAAGAGCGTTCAAGCCCTTGTGGCCAAGCCGACTGATGAGCGCGCGCATCTGGAGCAGCGACGTGCAGGGCGAAATCTTTTCCTCGTTGATCGCGGTCAGATAGATCAGCGGCAGGTACATATGCACGAGGCGCGTGTTGTTCGCCGCCTCGCCGCCCATCGCTTGCACCATGTCGTACTGAGCGAGCGGGCCCGGATAATTCAGCGTCAACATGCGGCCGTCGCCGACGGGAACGAGCAGCGTATCGCCGTTGATTACGAGTTCGTCGGACGGCGTGTCGCCGCTGGTTTCGGTAACGTTCAGGTCGGTCATGGTTTAGAGCTTGATTCGAGTGGAGGCAGCGAAGGAAACGCGCTGGATGACGTTCTTCTCGGCTTCGGCTTCGCCCGGGTCCTCGAAATAGAGAACGACGCCCTGGTACTGAAACGTGCTCACGATCCCGGCGACTTCTTCGATCGTTTCCTGAATGACACCGGTCGGCAGATTGACGCCCGCGTAGTACGCGGCTTCATTCGCCGCGAAATAGTTATCCAGTGTGCCGTCCGCGCGCGAGACATCGAACGAACCTTCCCAGCCGCCCTCCTGAAAATTCAGGTGGATCGGCAGGTTGTTGAGCGGCTTGATGGTGAGCTTGTGATTGATCTTCCGGCGCTTGAAGTTCAACAGCGTCGGCAGCACGAGCAGGCCGGTCGCGGTATAGATGTCGAACTTATAGTCGCGCCCGAGCGATAGACCGTTCTGCGGCATGGCTTACTCCAAATGGAAAGCCACCGCGCGGGTGGCTTGGACGGACGAGGAAATCACTTACAGCGGCGTGACGGTGACGGTCTGGCCGCCCTCGATATTCACGAGGAAATACCGGACGATGCTCAGATAAATCACTTTGACGGTTGCGACCATGTAGCCGAGCGCGACCTGACTTGCCGGGTTGTTGTTCGCGTCGATCTGCACCGACCACCCAGGCTTCGTCGGATTGTTGACGTCGCCGATCATGTTGTTCGTCTGGAGGTTCGAGAAGAACGCATCCATCGAACCCTTCGTATTGCGACGAAGGTTGATCGTCTGCACCTTGCCGGGCACATACCCATAAGCGCTCGCGATCGTGAACGCGATGTAGTTCGTCATCCGCGTGTAGTTATCGCCGTTCGTCGCGCTGTTGCTGCTGGCGTTGCGCCCCGTGCGCGCCGCGAAGATCGCCCCGGCCGGCGCCGGGTTCGTGATGACCTCGAGCCGCGAATTTGCAGCGAGGGCAATCTCCGGATTGCTATACGGCAAGTTCTGCATGCTGCGCTGCGTGGCGATGATGCCGCCCAGCGGAGCATTCAGGATCGATTGCTCAGGGCTCGTTGCAGCCTGCTTGGCCGAGCTGAACGTGGCCGGCGAGACCATGCGGTTGACGCCGTTGACAGTGTCCTGCCAATAGCACCAGTCGCCGACGAGGCACGCGAAGCCGTAGCCATCCAACCCTGCGCTGGCGAGGGCCGCGGCGCTAGCGGTGACGCTCGTGCCGGGCGGATTAGCGCTATGGAAGTAGATGCCTTCCTGCAAGCCAAAGGCGAGCTGCGCAGCCCACGTCGTCGACGTCTGGCAATCGACCAGGTTGCCGACCTGCGCTCCGGACTTGCGAAGGGCATACATACCGGTTCGGGTGAGGCCATCGGCGCCCACCAGCGTCGTATCCGACACGCCGCCGGCGCCATCCGTCCCGCCCGAAAGCGTGTAGGTCTGCGTCAGATTAGGCGCATTGACCGAGGTGCCGATGGTGGCAATGCAGTTCTGCGACGGTCCCCGCAAACCCGTCTGCCCGTTATTCACAGCATTGACGAGATTCAGCCATACGCTTACCGACAGCGCGATCGAGCCGCCGGTACCTGCGCCGCCCGTGAGGGTCGCTGTCGCGGACGTGTAGCCCGCGCCCGGATTGATGACCTTGAAAGTACCCAAACCCCACGTGAGGGTGACGGTTGCGCCAGTGCCCACTCCCGACGTCGAGGAAGGGGCGACCGGGTTGGTCGGGACCGCGCCGGCAGTGAGCGAACCTGCATTCGTGACGGCAAGCGCCGTGATGACGCCCGCACTCGCCGTGACCGTCAGGATGACGCCATTGGGCAGTGTGATCGTGTCGCCAGTCACGTAGCCCGTGCCGCCCGCGGCGACCGTGCCAGACAGCACCTTTAGGCTGATCGAACCCGTCGCCTGCACGCCGTTGGCCGCCTGCGGAGCGGAAATACTCAGGCTGGGCACGGATGTGTAGCCGGTGCCAGCCGTGACCGCCCCACCGCTTACGCCCATGCTGACGTTGTCGAACACTTCCGGCGTAAGGCCCGCGCGTTGAATCGACAGCTTGTAAGTACTCGCCGCAGTACCTGCCACGATCGACGCCGTGATGCCGTTGCCGACGATGCCGGTGTAGAGCCCCGTGAGCGTCATCCCCGTGACGGGCGATCCCTGCGTATCGACGAGGTTCGCACTCGCCGCAGTATCCGTGCCGTCGGTCACGCGCACAAGGATGTAGTTCTGGACGCTGTTTTGATCGCCGATCGCGACGGCCGTCGCAATGTCGTGCGGCCGGAACGTGACGGGGCCGATCATTTGCTGGGCTTGGGCGCTGTTGCCGATGCCCATCATGGGCGCGTTGACCGGCCCCCACGAGCCGACACCGACCAGGCCGAGGCCATCGGTAGCAACGCCGTTGATGTACGCGACGCTGGGCGGCTGGATGATCACGTACAGGTCAGGGGCCTGCAACGCGGTGACGTTGACGCTGCCAGCTTGATAGACGGGCATGTTTGCTCCAGAAAGCAAAAAGCCCGCGCTCGGCGGGCCTAGAAATGAAAAAAGCCGCTCGAAAGCGGCTTAGTTGCGACGGGGAGGGTGGATCAGCCGTTCAGCAGGCGCGGCGGGATCTTCACATTCGGCGTTTTGCCATCGGCGAACCAGACCTGGATCTGCCACGCATCCCGGGTCCAATCGACGCCGAACCGCTCACGCATGATCTGGACGAACGCCTTTTTGATGCGCACGCACACTTGCGGCGTTGCCTCTTGGCCGACGAAGCGATCGACGGCGAGTTTGATCGCAGCGCCCGCGGCGCGATGACGGGCCGTGTTCACGCGGCCACCTTGTGCACGTTGTGCGGATTGCAAGAGAGGACGCGCTCGACTTCGCTCGACTCGCGGATGGCATCGCCCTTACGGTAGTCCTCGAAGGCATGCCGGACCACAAGGTAGTAATCGAGCGCGACTTCGGGCTGCGCGGCCTGCTCGACCGCATCGGATTGCGTCTTTGCCATAGTGGCCTCAGATATTGACATTGAAGGACGAGCCGTTCGCCGGCGTAATGTTGACGCCCAGATTCGTCACGGTGTTCTCGGTGACAGGCGCAGTGAGCGCGTATTCGACCTCGTACAGCAGGTTGCGCCGGTAGATCTGCTGCTTTTCGGCGCCATCGGTCTGCGTGACGCCACGGTACAGAAGGCGCGCCCAGGTGTTGTCCGGCATCGTAATGCGTGGCAGCTGCTTGAACGCCAACTCGAGTGCTCGGCCAGCGGCATCGCGCAGTAGCTCCGTCGGCGCCCAGATGACGATCATGAAGACTTGGGCCTGGCGGCCGATCTCCTGCTGCACGGTCACCGGCACCGAGATCGCCGCCTCGATGTCAAAGACCTCGGAGAGGGTGATCGCAGCGCCATTCACCGACGAATTCGGAATTAGCGCCGCCAGCGCCGCCGCGATCGTATTGACCGTGTCCGTCGCCTGAATGGCGTAGCTATACGGCTGGTAGTTGACCTTGACCGTCGCGGCCTCGCCAGGCTTTATTGCGCCGCCGATCGTGACCTGGTTGCCCGAGATCGTGATGGCGATGTTCGGCGCCGGGATCGATGCCTGCGCATCGTCGTCGCCAAGAAAGCGGGTCGTATTCTTGCCCATACCCGGCATGCCGTAGATGCTGACCATCACGTCGCCAGTCGCCATCAGCGCTTTCAGTTGCTGCGGCACTGGCCAGCCAGAGCGCACAACAACGGTCGTATTCACGACGCTCTGCTGGCCGGTGCCGTTGGGGTACATTGCGGATCCGGCGAGGCTCCCCAGCGTATTGATTACATCGGAAATGTCGGCCATTACGGCTCCAGACGTTCGACTAGGAGCACATATCCTAGCGAATTCCAGTACGGTGCGAGCACCTGATAGCGCACGTTCCCGTCATCCGTGACGATATCGTTTGTCGCGATCAGCCCATTGGCTGCGGCGCCGAGCGGAATCATCACCGTCCAAAACGATTTTGCGGCAGCGTCGGCCGGCAGTCCCGCATCTGGCTTGCCGCGCTCTTTCTTGAGTTGGATCGACGCCGGCAAGCCGCTGGCGACCGGTGTCTCTGCCGACGGCTCCACGCCGCTGTAGTTCGGCGAGAATCCAGGCGTGACATCAGAGTTCGGGCGTGTGATAGCGATCGTGTGCGGATAGATGAAGCTCATACGAACAGCTTTGCGCGATAGGGCGCGAGGAGCGCCTTGATGTCGTCATCGATGCGCGTCGCCGCAAACTGCTCAATCGCCGTATCGCCTGCCTTGTACTGCTTGATCGCGCCCATCTGCGGTATCGCCGACATGGAGTTCACGAGGTTTGCGCATGCCTGCTTGATCGCCGGCGGGATGCCGGATTGCGGGAAGCCTGCGACGTACCAGATGTTGATCTCGCTGTAGTAGGCGAGCATCACGCCCGCCGGCACCCACAATTGGCCGGTTTCGAAGTCCACTCCGGTGTTGACCATCGGAAAGTACTCCCAGACCGGCGGGCCGCCGAAGTGAGAGAGCGACGCCAACAGGTTGAACTCATCGACCTGGTAGCGCGACGACGCACCGCGGCGCCCGTATCCGTAGCGGCCCTGGCCAGCGAGCAAGCGTGCGATTGGCGTGAACGCCAGATTCGTCATCGGGCGGCCGTCCGGCATGAACTTGTGCTGCTTGATCGTCATGCCGGCGTCGAGCGTGCACGGGCCCGGGTGCTCAAAGACAACGTTTTGCAACGTCACCTGCACCGGCGGCGTCACGCCGGCGATCGATTGCAGGCCGTTGCCCAGCGAAACCACGGCCACCGGCTCGGCGATCGCGTTATTGCCGCGGTCAAGGATGAGCACGTCGCCAACGTTGATGGCGGCCACGCCTCCAGTCAGCATGACTACGACGTTCTGACCGGGCGCGATTGGGCCGGCGCATTGATATGTGATGGTCGGCAAGAGTGCCGCCATGTACGCGGGCGCCCCGTTGCCGTCCGGCATCCATACCAATCCCTCCGGCCGCTTCAGATACAGGTCGATCAACGTCGATGCCTGCGTGACTTGACCCGCGCTCGTGCTCGCCGGCACGCCGTAGGTGCTGTAGTCGGAGGACTGAAGGTAGCTCGATGGCATATCAGGAAGCCTGGAAGAGACCCTGCACGTTCGACAGCGTCGCGGCCGAGCCGCCTGAATTCGAGACGGTCACCTGCACGCTGGCGAAGGGCAAACCATCGGTTCCAACCGTCGCATAAGCCGCAGTATTCGCTGTCAGCGCAGCCGTGACGGGAGCGCCTTGCGGCACGGTCCCCGCGAGGTCGAGAAAGCGCTGGATCGTGAGTTGCCCCGCCTGGGAACTCTGGAGCCCAACACTGAACAGCTTCCAGCCATTGGAGACGATGACGCTGCCCGGCAGATTTCCGGCCGCCGGTACCTGGGCATTCAGCCCGAGTTGCGCGGCACTGCGCAGACATTGGAGGGCCGGTCCGAGCTCGCCGCCAACGATAGATAGATCGGATCTTTGTGTCATTGCGAGGTCAGCAAGATATGCGTGCGCACGCGCTCGTCATGCACTTCGAGCCGCTTCGCCATCGCGAGGTCCGTCATGATCGGCGAGCGCTGCGCCACGCCCTTATCGATCATGTACTCGCCGAGGTTCGAGGCCACGTCATGCGCTTCGCCGTCGATGAATTGAACCTGGAACGTCAGCGGCACGCCATCGTCCGACAGGAAATCCGAGGTCGGGAACTCCAGACCTGGTTGGCAGATGACGAGGTGATCACGCTTTCCGGTGGTGAGAAATAGCCGCATGCCTATCCTTTGGTGAGAAGCAATGAAAAAGGGCACCCGCGGGAACGAGTGCCCTTCGCTTTGCCGTCGAGCGACGGCCTCAACTACTCGGCGCGCTTACTTGCTGACCACCGCGACCACAGCATGGGCGTACGAATAGCCCTTGAAGATGATGGCATCGAACTGCACGCCCACGAACTGGCCGGCCAGGTTGCCGACGAGACCGAGTTGGAAGATGCGGGGCTGACCGTTCGTGCCCTTGCCGATGTACACGATCTCGACCAGCGGCATCGTCAGGATGGCCGCGTAGTAGTTGTTCAGCCCGGAGCCCGGGTTGGCGAAGCCATACTTGCCCGTCGAGTCCGTCGGCATGAACGGATCCGGAATCAACGGCAATTCGCCCGCTTGCGTGGCCAAGTATTTGACCGTGACACCCGCGACGATCTCCTTCGTGCGCAACTCGATGTGCGATGCTTTCGCCTCTTGCTCGATCTTGTCGATCAGCAGCGGGTTCATCGCGAGCGCCGTGGGCTTCGGCTTGAACGTCTTGTTCGCCATCATCGTGGCGACCATCGTCTTCAGGCCATCGATGATGGACGAGCCGTACGGGATCGTGGCCTGCTGCGTGATCTGCTCGAGGCCGCCGACCCATTGGAGCGTCGTCGGCATGAGCAGGGACGTGTCCGTGCCCGCCCAGTACATGTTCGCGCGCCAGAGGATGATCGCCGTGATGATGTCCTCGACGTCTTTCGCCTGCAGCGTGGCGAACTGGCCTTGCTGCTCGGTCACGTCACGGTCGAACAGCGAGAGGTTCGACTGAGCGACGGTGGCCTTGATGAACGCCGCGCGTTCAACGCGCGTCGGGCCGCTGGCCGTGGCCGAGAGGTTGCGCGGGTCGTTCGAGCTAGCCTGCGCGAGCGCGATCTGCTCGAAGTAGCGATGCGGGTGCCCGGTCGCGGGATTGTGCTCCGTGATCGCCAGCATCGGCGATTCGCGACGCATGATGTCCACGATCTCGCGTTCGAAGACTGGCACTTCGAGAGCGCCCGGACCGCTGTAATCGGCGGCGGCCGTCAATGCGTGCATGCTGGTACCGCTCGCGCCGAGCGTATTGCCCAGCGCAAGCAGCGCAACGTCCTCGGACGTATCCGCCGAGCGTGCAATGAGTTTCGTCATGACTGTTCCTGTGAAGACTGAATGAGGAGGGCGTCGGCGCTGCGCTTACTTGCGCAGCAGCCCGTCGGCGGCGATCTTCTGCTTCGCGGCGATCCGGTCGGTGATCTTCGTCACGCCGGCCGCCGCCAGCGTCGCGTCGATCTGCTCTTCCGTCAGCCCTTCTTTCTGCTGCTCCGCAGTGAGCTTGAGACCACCCTTGGCGAGCAGCGCGACTGTTTCCGACGAAACCGTCCGGCGCTGCGGCGCTTCGGCGTTCTTGAACGCTGCGGCCTTCAGGTCGGTCAGTTGCGTGCCGAGCGCGGCGAGTGTGTCCGTGATGCCCTTCAACACGGGATCGTCTGCCTTCAAACCAGGCGCAGTTTCCGCGAGGCGACCCGGAACGAATTCAGCCGCGGAGGCGTTGAACGACCAGTCGTGATCGCGGTAGACATGCGGCAGATGACCACCTGCGGCTTCCGCTTCCATACTTGCTGCCATGTGGTGAAGGATCTTCACGTGGCCACGCGCGCTATGCAGGCCGATGCCAGCGGCTTCCATCGAAGCAGCGCAATTGCGCAGTGCGGTGGCGTGCGGAGCAACGCGATCGCGCATCGCCGCGTTGGCCTGTACGGCGGTATCCGTAGAAGCCTTGAGCGCGTTGACTTGCGTGGTGATGTCGGTGATCTGCTTCGTGATCGGGCCCAGGGCGCCGGCCAGCAGCGCTTCCATTTCTTCCTTGGTCATCTCGATATCCTGTTCAGCCTGTGCGGCCAGAGAAGTTGACTGATAGGCCGCCTTATCCTTGTAGAGGACTGCGGCGCCTGTGAACACGCAGCTCACGATCTGAAGCAGGTCACCCATCTGGCGAGTTTGAGCCCGGACTTCGTAGCTGAAGCCCAGGTCCTCTTTCTCGCTTTGAATGCGGGCGCATTCCTGCGGAAAGTCCGCGGCGTAGAAAAAACCTTCAATGCGCACCTCGTCGCCGACGATCTCAGCGCCCGTGATGACCCCGATCTTCTGGGTGACGTCGTGGGCGCTCAGGTCGTCGGAGAAGTCGACGGCCATACCGAGCAGGCTTTCCAGGGCCTTTTCGGCAACATCCTTCGGGAGGTAGGTGCGTTTGCCGCCAGACCCACCCGGAGGGAGGTCAGACGGTTGGTTCACGAACGTAAGGACGCCCGAGAACGGCATGCGGTTCGGGTGATTTGCGACTTCGGGGACGTTTAGCGACATGCCCCACAGCGTCATCGCCGCGGCGCTCACCTTGTCCCATGCGGAGGTATCGATGCCGAGTTCTTTCGCGCGACGCAGCAGACGACGACGCGCTTCAGCGCGTTCTTCGTCCGTCACGCCCTTCGTTCGATCCACCATGTCCCAGCCGAGGCGTACGTGCGTCTCGTCGTTCATGGGTACCTGACGAGTGCGAGGGAAGGCGAACATCTCTTCCCCAAGCTTGTCGCGTTCCTCTTTCGAGAGCGGCATCTCAATCCCCTTTACAGCGCCTTGACGCGGTCGAGCAGCTCGTGCGCTTCTTCATCCACGTGCGCATGCGCGGCCTGGCTGGCGGCGAACTTGGCACCAGCGAGCGCAACGACGACCGGGTGCAGCGTCGAATAGGCCGCGTGATCGCCGCGCGCGAGAGCCTTTTCGGAAGCCGCCTCGAGTGCGTTGTATAGGCTCTCGGCCTTTCCGGGCGGCCTTACCTCGACGGGCGCGCTTTTCGGCGACTCGGTAGTGGTCTTTGCCATGAAAACTCCTGCTTGCCCGGCCTATAACCGGGCTAACGCGAGATGAATCGGTCGATCAGGTGAGCGCGGTGATCTGCGCTTGAATCGAAGTCAGGTTCGAGCCGGCCGGGCAGAAATCGGCGATGGCATTGAGGACCTGGATTGCGTCGGCGACCTTCTCGGCAGCGAAATTCAGCATGCCGGGCAAGTCCTGGCCGTTTTGCGCGCAGGTCGACGTTTCGGCCGCGAGCGGGGTGATACCGAGCAAAGTGGTGCGGACGCCCATGGCGTTCTCCTATGCGTGAAGGAACTGCGGAAAGTCGCGCACAGGGCGCGAAACTGGAATCAGGCGAAGATCGCGATGTCGACGGTGCCAGCGACGAGCGTATTCGCGGCGAGACGTGGATTGAGCGTAACGTTGAAGCCGGCGTTCGTCTTGCCGCTTACGAACGCGACCGCGTCCTGATTCGGCGTGACTTGCACGGAATAGCCGGCGGGTAATTGCAGTCCAGCGATGGCCGTCACCACTGCGGCGCCAGCACTACCGCCCGCCGCCGTGGCAACGCCCTCGAGCAACGCGATCAGCACGCGGTCCGGTTGCGCAAGCGGGTTGCTACCCGGCGCGACATCGACGGTATGAACGGGAAGTCCCATGAATGCTCCTGTGTCGGGCGAACGCCCAAAGGGATGCCTTGCGGCGGTGAACAGGCGTTCGGCCTGCTATTCGATACTGGTGAGTGCCGGATTCACCGTCTTCGCGCCCTTGGCCGCTTCGATAGCGATCTGCGCGTCGGCCTGCACCATGTCGCCGAACTTGCTTTGCAAAGGCGGCATGTTGCGGCGCGCGCGGTATTCGTTCGGCGTGATGGCGTTGTTCTTGTATTCGATCTGATAGATCTCGGCAGTCGCCTTCTCGTCCTCACGATCTAGACCGCCGGGCGTGAGCTCGATCTGTGAGAAGCCAAGCCGCCCCCAGATGACCTCGCGATTGAAATACGAGGCAACTGCCTTCGCCATCGGCTTGATCGACAGATCCCAGTCGCGGTCTTCGGCGACTTCGCCGTTATTGCGATTGATGTTCTGCTCGACGCCAAGGTTCTGCGCGCTGATGCCGAACGCCACCGCGATCTCGCGGATGACGAATTCTTGGTATTTCAGGAAGAGGGCTTCGTCCGTCGTGCCGCGCAGGCTCAGGACCTTCGCGTCGGTTCCGCCGATGACGGGCGTTTGCCCCTGACCTTCGATGTCGTTGCGCCAGTAACCGCGGAACGCTTCGATCGTCGTCTGATCGGCTTGTTGCAGGAAGATCAGGTTTTGCGGGTGAGCATTGGCCGCGACATCGCCCGCGTATTCGGCCACGCCGAGCAAGCGATTGATCGACTCGAAGGCGACCTCGAGCATCCCGAACGCGAAGGGCGAATCGGTCGTGATGCGATCGCGCATATAGACCAGCTCGCGATTGAGCAAGTCCTTGCCCTGCGCGACGCCCACATTGCCATAGCCGTACGTCTGACAGTACCGCGGCTTTGCCTCGTCGCCGTCCCAATCGGCGTAGATCTGGATCGACAGGGCATCGACCGGCCACATCCATAGCGGGCGCATCTTGTCGCCGCCGACTTGCTGCTCGACGGCACCGGCCCCGCATACGCATAGGTCCTCGATTACCGCTTGAAGCAGCGTCGAGAACGTGTCCTCGTGGTTAGGGCTGAAAAAGCAGGCCGACGTGATATCGATCTGCCGCTTGATCTCGCTGGTTTCGGCAACGTCCTTTTTGACCTTGATCGCCCATTCGAGCGAGCCGATCGAGCGCGTATAGAACTGGATCGCGCGCGTAGCGTATGGCGTGCGCGAGAAATACCGCAGGTTCGTCGGTACCGGCTTGATAAGCGGCCGAGAATCACGCAAATTCCACGATCCGACTTGGCGCAAGCGCGCGTATTGGGACGTTTCCCTGTGCGGTTCATGCTTGCGCCGCCCAGCGCGGATCGCGCGCACTGCGCCCGCGACCGCTCGCTTCATGCGCGTCCAGCGCGAGGGCGGCGGCCGTTGATGCAGCTTCGTGTGATCCATTGAGAGGTCCATTAGAGTGAGCCGAACGCGAACGTGCTGCGCCGCTCGGCCAACGCGTAGAC
Source organism: uncultured Burkholderiaceae bacterium (assembly GCA_966212325.1). GTDB lineage: Bacteria > Pseudomonadota > Gammaproteobacteria > Burkholderiales > Burkholderiaceae > Trinickia. The sequence goes on from CBIHRA010000002.1 coordinate 90,065, forward strand.
CGCGCTGTCGCCCTTATCGGGACTGCGCCCGATGCGCTTCTTGATTTCTTCCTTCGATTCGACCTGTACGCCGCGAGCCGTCTTCTTGTAGCGTGGCGCGCACAGATCGGCGAGCAGTTCCTGATCGGGTGGCAACGCCAACTCGTAGCCGTTGACCGGGTCGAGCGCCTCGCGCATGCGCCACCACAACTGCGAGCGCAGATTGGCGAAGCCAAATTGCTCGGTGCAATCCAGCTCGTCAGTGCCGGCGGCGCCACTGACGCCCCAGATCAGATCGCCGATGACCTGATGCGCGATGTCGTAGGGGCTTGAGCCAACACCTACGACATCGATGTTCACCTGCGTTCGATGGTGGCGAAGCTCGAAAATCTGCTGCGCAACGACATGGCCATCCGGCGTCGCCGTGCCCGGAAAGCAGATTTGCCGATCGAACCAGTTCCCATAGCGTGGCGTGTGGATCGTCTGGTCCCGGCCGCCGCGCGCCACGTCAACGCCGAGCGATGTCATGGGGATGGTCGGCTTCTGGCGTTGCTCCCACCTCACATTGGCGAGCCGCACCCATTCGGTCGGCACGACCTGCCAGGCGTCATCTTCGCGGCCCGCGGTGAAGTCTCCATACAGCATCTTCGAGCGCAGCGGCTCGGGAAGCGCCTGCAGCTTTGCCACGTACCCCGACTCCGCGTAGTACGGGTTGTCCGTCACTCGGGCCGGAATAAAGGTGCGCGTCAGCGGCCGGATGATGTCGACTGCATCGACCGTGGATGGGTCGAAGTCGTACACCATGACCTGATCGCCGTTTTCCTGCTCGACGATCAGGAACGGACGTCCATCGGGGCACTCGATCTGGCGCCCATTGACCGAGGCGAAATAGCGCAACTCGCCGGGCGCCGCGGGATTCGGGTGTTTCGAATCAAGCCACGGCGCGAACCAGCGGATCAGCCAGTCGCCCGTCGAGTCCGTCGGCGGATTCGAGCAGAGCAGCACCTGACATGGTTGGTTCGGATCCTCGCTGCGGTTCCAGCCGGCGATGAACTCGACTTGTGACTCGAGAAAGTTGGCCGCCTCATCGAACACCTTCAGATCGTGCGGCCGGCCCTGATACTTGAGCTTGTCGTCCTCGTATTGCACCGAGCCAAACTCGACCAGGCGCTTTTTCCCGGCGAACTCGCAGCGCCAAAAGCCTTTGCCCGAATTGAACACGCCATATTCAGCGTAAAGCTCGTTGGCGCGGTCGATGATGCCCGATAGTTGCGGATACTCGCGCCGCAGTATCAGTGCGCGCTGGTGCTGTGTGAGCGCCTTGCCGAGCGCGAGATCAGTCTTGCCGCCGCCGGCCGCGCCGCCGTACAGGATGACATCAGCACGGCACGCGTACGCCTGCGACTGGGGGCCAGGTAGCGGCTTCCACTTGAGCCGGTTGCGCGCCTTAAGCGTCTGTAGGAGCGCCAGCTTGTCGCTCGGACTCCAGTTTCGCCAGTTCTGCCTCGATTGCTGCATCGATGTCTTTCATGTCGGCAGAGTTGGGCGCATCGAGCCCGCGGATCTTGCGGATGGACGCTACAGCAGCGCCGGTAGCATCGACGATGATCTTGATTTCTTTCGGGTCCTGGGACTTCTCGGCCGCCACTTCCAGATTCAATAGGCAGTGCCGATTGATCCGGAGCGCCCGCTCCATGTCGAGGATGTCTTGGCTGGCGGCCTCGGCCTGGTTTTGACGAACTTCGTCATTCGTCAAACCCTTCGTCACACCGGCGAAGTGATCCTCGACGATCCGCCGTTTCACCTCCGGAGCACCGCGCACCCATGCGTGCTTCTTTGCCAGCCGGCGCAGCGTCGGCTCAGGGATGCCGTGAGCCTTTGCGATCGCGTTGACCGACTTCACGCCCGCCCGATAATCGAGCTCGATTGCCGCGAGTTCTTCGTCGGAAAACTTACGCATGGCTGGACTGACGAAGATTGGCTAGGATTGCGTTGTATTTGGCGAAGCGAGCGCCGACGTCGCCAAGCGGCACATAATCGACGCCCGCCAGCTCGCACGCCTTCGCGATATCGAGTTCGCCGTAACCGGGAACAGCAAGCGCCTTGCGCACGCCCGTCACATAGCGAGGGAGCGACGCCTCATACAGGAACAACTGACCGATCCCACCCACGACCGCGCGACGGTCGCCATTGGCTTTGGCTTCGAGTAGCGTCACCGACCGGTCAGCGTGATGCAGCAGGAAATCGCAGCGGCCATTGCCGATGCGCACCTCGCGTTCATATTGAGTGACGGCCGGCCACCCCATGAACGGCGCAAGATTGCCGGTGAACAGCAGGATTTCCAGCGCACCAATTGCCGCATCCTCTTTCGGGTAGCGCGCCAATTGCGCGACGACGCCAGAGAGCCACGGTTCGATGTTCGGTTCAGCCATATACGGATTAAATTAGGTGCCGCCGCCCGGCGCCTATGGGACCCGCGTTGCACGGGAGGAGGTGAAGGCTTACGTCTCGTCGGCGGCTGCCGTGGATGTCAGGGCTCTCACGGCCTACCCATGCGAATACAAAGCGCCCGGCGCGCGGCCGGGCGAATCCACGTCATCGGAAACGTGAAGGAGACACTGTTCAACCGATCGGCCGCAGATACTCGACGCGCTCGACCGATGCAATCCCGGCGTCCGAGAAGTGCGGGTCGTGGACCAGCGCACCCTTGCTGTAGATCACGGCATGGTGGACGCCTCGCGGCGACAAGCCGCTGGCGAGGTAGAACTCCGGCAGATCTTCGACCGGATGACCGTGAATCCGCACGCGCTCAAGTTCGTGCGCCTTGGCGAGCCACTCATCGATGCGCTCATACCACTCGCTGCGGCCGAACATGTCCTCGAATGGCGGCACCATCCAAAGCGGCAGTTCCAACAGCGATGCGTAGGCGGCCGCGAGGCAGTTGCCGTTGTGGATGCCATCTGGCGCGTAGAGCTTCGTTTGCTTGACTGGGATCATTGGTCGGAGCGCTCATCTTCGAGCATTTGCTGAGTGAGTCCGCTGCACGAAAGCATGTGGCCGCCGGGGATCAGCCGATTCGCCTCTATCTCGCAGGCGAGCGCGTCGCGCGCCCACGCCATGGCCTTAGCACCATGCTGACGGCAACTGCCGAGATCGCGGAACTCGAATCCGTCGACGGTAATCTCGACTCCGCGCGACGTGTACTCAATCGTGACCCGGCCGAACTTCTCCAGGTCCGAGTAATCGACATCGGCCGATTTCAGGATCATTCCGTGCATTGAAGCGCCCGTTGGAAAACCATCAGCGAGCCCGCCAACCCGTTCGCCGCAGGGGCGCTCTTGGCCAGCCATGCCGGCAGTCTGCGGGTTTGCTGATGGGTTCTGGGTCAGTGACGCGTTGCGAAGGCCGCTTGCGCCGCTTCCGAGGGTGTGAAGCCGATCAGATAGAGGTCAATCAGATAGCCGTACATGTCGTCGCTGAAAGCGATCGGCGGCTCAACGTAGCCGGCTTGGATCATTTCCAGCCCGGCTGCATATGTCCAGTCGGCTAACTTCTCGCGCTCGGCATCGGATGCAATGTCGGATCGCATGCGAATCTCCGCCGCAGAAATGCAAAAGCCCCGCGAGCGGTTGCTTGGCGGGGCTTCAGAGGGTATTTCGGTGAGTCTGGCGAAATCGTAGTGGCTTTGTCGCAAAAAAGCAAGGACTTTTCTCGCTCAATCGCAAGCCAGCAAAGGCGTTGCGCGATCACTCACGTCGGCAGATTCATCGGCGATAAATTCCTCGGTTTCGACGACGCCCTGGGCTTTGAATTTCGGGTCCAGCCGTGCGATTGCCAGCGCTTCGATCGCCGAATAGTGCTTGCGCATCCACAACGCAGCGCGCTGCATCGAATCCTTCGTCAGTTTGAACTCGTCGGCGAGATCGCGTAGCGAGAGCTCGTCGCGTCGGCGTCGCGGCAGGTAGTGGCGCGCCGTCAGTTTCGTGCAAGGCTTGAGGCCAAGACCGCAACTGCGCCGCGCGTGCAGCGCGAGCCGCACGACACCGCGTTGCTGTTCTTCTCCGATACCGAAGCGGGCGAGTAGGGCGGCTGACTCGGTCGACGGTAGGCGATCGCGCGCGGCGGCGGCGATCATGGCGCACTGGCCGCGCACCTCCATCTGCGTCAGTCCACCGAAATCCACCGTACTAGAGCGCTCGCCCCTGAGTTGCTCGAGCCAAACCTCTTGGCGCTTCGTCAAATTCGGCGCCTGTTCGAGCACCTGAATCAGGAACTGACGGAATTTGTTCTCGCCCATCGCCGGTACCGACAGGATGAGGAACGAAACGTGAAGGGCCTGTTCTGTGCTTTGGAATATCGCGTTCACTTGGGTTCCTCGATGGTATATAGCTTGCAGCGCTTTGTTTCTTCGATGCGCAGCGCGGCAGGGCGCATCCTTTTCTTGCAGGCGACTTCCGGGCCGCCGAACGGTGATTTGAGTAGGAGCGTGCATCCCTTGCAGGTGCCTCGCTCACGAGAGATGAGGATTTCGAGCGGGTCCTTATTGCGCTCGTGCCGCGGGTCGCCATAGCGTTCGACGTGGCGCCTCAAGCGTCATCCTCGCCCGTTACACCGAGGAACCGGTATTCGACGCGACCGATTTCTTGTTCCGGCTGCTCGAAGGCCTGCGCCACGTCCCAATCGGTGACGATCTGACTTGGTGGTTGATGTGACGGCTCGCGCGTGGCGCCGTCGAATAGCCGCTTCAGCCAGCGAATCATCGGCGCACCTCGATCAGCCCGCGCTCGGTGAGCGCAATGTAGGTCTTCGCGACCATCTCGAACTCGAAGGCGCGCCGCTCGGCCTTCGGCAATTTGCCTCCCTGGTCGAGCAGCGCGTGACAGCCGCGCACGCCGAGACGATCAGCGCAGAGCGCCGCGATGGCCGCATCCGATGCCTTGATCGCTCCGCCCTTACCGAAGTTCATATGCGCGGCCTGCGTGTAGCCTTCTATCCCGCAGCACGCGCAGGGCAGCATGACGACGGCGCGCCGCAGGGCTTCGGATCGAAAGGTGAGCGCTTTCGGGAACGCAAGGCGCGCCGTCATTGCTCGAACTCGCAAAGAATCGACTCGACCATCTGCTCGCCACGCTCTTCGTCCAGATGTGGCCACAAGAACCGGTAAGCCGTTGGCGTGCGAAGGAACTCTTTGACGCTCTCATGCACCTCGTGGAATTCGGCATCGTCGAGCGCCTCGTACGAGATCGAGCGCGGCAGCGCAACGAGTTCGCCGCCCGGGCCCGGCACAAAGTCGACATGGCCGGCGCCGACTTCAAGCCATTTGCGCATGCGCTCGGAATCGGTGAAGACCTCCTGGCACTTGAAGAACGCCGTCAGCATGACGAAGTGCAGGCGATGGAAGCGCTCGCTGCGCGGGATCCGGAATTCGAACGACAACGTCTGCCCAGGCTGGAGCTTGCCGAGCTTGCTGCGGAACCGCGCGTAAGCACGCTCGTTCTTTTCGTCGAGACCCGCGAGCTTGCCGCGCTCGTCGATGCGGAGGATGACTTTGCTCACGCAACCTCCAATTCGTCGTCATGGAGGTGCTTGATGAGCCTACCGGGCGTGGCCGGTGGCGCGGAAACGAGGCCGGCCGCCGTGGCGAATGGGTTGAGCGTCCGCACGGTATCGCCGGCCCGCACTCGCATGGATTTGCTTCGAACGTGTCGGCGCTGCTCACGTTGGTTGCGAGTCAATGCAACGGGGCGCGGCACGTCTTCGCCGATGCCCCACTTCCACACAGCGGCGAATTGGCCGCCCGCGGCTTCGCGTTTCCAGCCGCATACGTGGATATGGGAGCGCTTTTGCTTTATCACCTCGTAAGCACGTCGATACGAGATTCCGCTCGCGCGTGCAAGCTCTCGGGCCGAAAAAGGCCCATCTTCCTCGAGCGTTCGACGTGCGAGCGTCACGCATGCCGATTCCGCGCATTTAATCGCGCGCCCGTTGCGTCGCGACGGCAACCCGAGCGCCATCGCTCGCATCACGATACCGCGGTACGAATGGGCCGCCAGGCGGTGCATGTTGACTTTGATCGGCTCAGGGAACTCCCAAATCTCGCGAAGGATTGCATCCTCATGAGTGGTCCATGCACTCCACGTTTTTTTGCCGGTCATGCTGCCTCCAGATCTAGGGCGCGCACGATCACGTCGACGCGCGGCGCCGTCGCATAGCGCTTCTGCAAGGTGATATCGGTGATGCGCGCGTCGTCGACATAGACCACGCCGTTCATTCCGTCTTTGAGAGCCTTGAGCACGTTGTCGGCGTCCGGCTTTTTCGTCGCGCCGACGAGGCCGGTGCGAGCCTTTTCCTGCTTCTTCTTCGACCAGCTTTGCGGGATCGGCAGGTAGATCGCGACTGTCAGTTGGACGGGACCTTCGATAAGCGCGGCGCCGGCCATTGCCTTCTGTGCAGCGAGACGCACGAGGTTTTCGTAGCGCTCGGTTTTTTCGGGTGTGTAATGGCGCGTGAACACGCGTTGCTGGCCAGCGCCGTCCTTGCCGATGCGCGAGCTTGACTTTGCTCGTCCCTTTGCAACCGGATCGCCAGGTACCGTGAATACGATCTGCATTACGCTGCCTCCGTGCGCGGCCCGCGCGCCTTAGCGAGTTCTTTTTCGAGTTGAGCGATCCGTTCATCCTGCGCTTTCACTTCAATCCATAGGCGCTGCGCGAGCGCGTCAGTCATGCTCCCGATCCATTGGGTTTCGCGCTGGCGCATGAACGCGCGAAGCTCTTCGGAGTTTTGGCCTGCGATCCAGGTCATGAACGACCTCCAACGTTGGCGAGCAACAGCCTCGTAGAACCGATGTCGAGTTGCGTCACGCCGAGAAGCGGTCGGTCGTTGCCATTCGCCAAAACAGCTTTCGCCGCTTCGGCCGACCCGATCAGCATCGGCGCGACGCAAGCGAATCCGGCTTTGCTATTGGCGGCTTCGGAGATGCCAATCAGCACCGGCAGGTACTCGGGCGTCTCACTGCGCATCCGGTAGCCGCGGTAGCGGTTGACGAATTCATTCCGGACAAACGGCCACTCGTCCTCGCCCTTTGCGCCGAGCGGAACCCAGCCGCCCATGTCCGTGACGACTCGATGAATAACCGGATCATCGAAGACCACGCTGCGATAGGTGCCGACCTCGCGCACCGCGCGATCGACCTTCGACCAGGCGACAAGCGCCGCATCCTGCGTCGAGCCGGCGAGCATCCGCACGACGTCGGCCGGCTTGGGCAGGTATTGGCCGTTGTCCGGGTTGATCGCATGCCGGTTGAGCGCGTCGGCGACTGCAGCGAAGTCGTAGGGCAGCATGGCCTCCCACCAAACGCGTCCGGCGAACTCCGAGAAGTCGCTCTTGTAGAACGCATACACGTCGGCGATCAGCGCGAAAAATTCAGGTCTGTCGGATGCGATCACGATCCCTCCCGGGCGAGTCGCTCGGCGATTTGGCGGTTCTTAGCTTCGAGTTGTTCCTGCTTGTTCGGGCGCGCACGTTGGCCGGCGAGTGTCTGGCACGTGGCTTTGAGAAACGAGGCGGCGTCAGCCGGGCGTTCAACGACAGCGGTGCGCACGGCATCGATGACGATCTGGTCGCCGTAGTCCTTCACGAGCTTGCCCACGTAGCTGCCGCATTGCGCTTTGGGCATGCCTGCCTGCATGAGCAGGGACTTGCCGGCAGCCCATAGCTCGTCCTTGGTGAGTTGCTCGGCGCTCTTCTCGGCCGGCGAAGAGCCAGACGCGCCAGCGTCCGTACCGTCAGGTACGGAAAGGTTTTTGTTTTTAATACCGGTACTGGTTCCGGTACTGGTGTCGTCGCGGACGGTGGAGTCCGATGGCCGTCCTCCGTCTGTCCCATGGGACATTACTGGGACAGAAGAGCTTTCCGATGCTTTCCTTTCGGCTTCCATGCGGGCCCGATACTCGGCCTTCCGCTTCCGGTCGCTCTCCTTCCGACCGAGCATGTCGAGGACGCGCTCGGCGATCGTGCTGTGGTACAGACGCCCGTCGTCAGCTAGCCACCAGCCGCGCATGAGGACCGGTTTGGCCTTCTTAAACGCAGCCGCCTTCATGCCAAGGCGCGCGGCTTTCAGATCGTCGTCGGATGGCATAGAGCCGCACGGAACCTGTTGCCATGCAACGGTCCACAGCATGAGTAGCCATGGGCGAATATCGGGTGACGCAAGAGCCCAGGTATCCGACTGCATGACGCGCTCAAGGTCGAGCTCGAACCGCCAACCTTTCGCGCGGGTATCGGCTGGATATGGAGCGGCAGGCAGATCGCTCAAGCCGCCTCCAATGTGTCGAAGAGCGAAGGCATGCTGTATTCGCGCTCGGCCGCGCGCAGGTAATGCACGGAGTCCATGAAGTAAGCGGCGTTGAGTTCGGATCCGCCGCCGCGGCGCCGCTTGAGAATCGCGCGATAGGGGACGGTGCCGATCCCGCAGAACGGGTCATAGACGAACTCATCGGGGTTGCTGTAGCGCTCGATGAGTCGATCCACGATGTCGAACTGCAGCGGGCACACATGTTTTTCGACGGCGCGCTTCGCTTGGTCACCGTTCAGCGTCAGCATGCGCGTGACGTCATGCCAGATATTCGGATCGTGCGAGCCCGGCGACAGACTCATGAACTTCGTGGGCAGCCGGCCGGACGCCTGGAGCTCCTCGCCAATGCGAACGTGGAACTCATAGTCGTAGACGTTTTCGAGGCTGAACTTCGTGAAGAGACTTGCCAGATTTTCTGGGCCGAGGGCGGCGAGTTCCTCGGCGGTCACGAGTCGGTTGCCGCTCGAGCGCCAAAACGCATGCGCATCGATCTGCCAGCGCGCGAGGCTGTATTCATCCTTCGACTTGCGCACCGGGACGTCGGCATAGCCTTTGGATCGATCCGATTGCGGCTTGTGGAACAGCAGGATGTATTCGGGCGAGCCTACGCTCATCTTCGTGCCGTCCTTGCACATCTCGCTGTACGAAAGCCGGTACGTCTGGTTGTTCTCGCGCACGACATCGGTATTGACCGTGATCATCCCGCAGTAGTCGAATCCGTGTTTACGGCCGTGAAACAGCGCCTCGGCGTGAAACGGACTGACCGTTGGAATGCCGGCGCCGGTGACGTTGCCGAAGAGGATGCGGTCCTTGACGTGACAGGCATAGATGCGACCCGGCTTCAAGATGCGCAGCAGTTGCGGCGTCAAGAAATCCATCTGCTGCCAGAAGTGATCGTTGTCTTCCGTGTGCCCGAAGTCGTTATAGCTCGGCGAGTATTCGTAATGGTTCGCGAACGGAATCGACGTGACGATCAAATCGACGTGGTTGTCCGGCAGGCGCCGCGCCTCTTCGACGCAGTCGTTATTCGCCACGGTGAAGCGATCGCTCGACACTTCGATGCGCTCGACGCCGATCGATCGAGCGAGCGTCTGTTGCATGGCAAGCTGGTTGAGGCCATATTCGCGAATGATCTGGCTCATTTTCTCGGTCATCTCGTTGTGCTGTTGCCACTTGGCGAGCAGCGTGCGCAACGTTTCCTGCTCGGCTTCGGTGTAGACGATGTCGATCCGCACGCGATGCTTTTGCAAAAAGCGCTGCACACGGTGGATTGCTTGAATAAAATCGCGGAACTTGAAGCCGATGCCGGCGAAGATTTCCCAATGGCAATGCCGCTGGAAATTGCAGCCGGCACCGGCGAGGATTGGCTTCGTCGACAGGCGCTTTACGCGACCATGACTGAAATCGACGATGCGCTTCTCTCGATCTTCGAGATCTTGCGTACCCCATACGCTTACGGCGTCTGGAATTGCACGTTGGATCGCGTGCCGCTCGTCCTCGAGGTCGTGCCAGACGATGACGTGATCATTCGGACGCTCCGAGACGAGTTCGGCGACCTTCGCAACGCGGGCTTCGAGACTGCGTCGCTTTTCGCCGGCCGCGCCGGACAGGCCCATAGCCAGATCGGGGATCAGAAGTCCTTGTCCATCGCGCTCGACGCCGGCCGCCTCGTAGTCGCTCGGGATCTCGTGGTAGCGGATGTCAAGTTCGGGTAGCTCATACCCCTCATCCGAATAGCCGAGATCGCTGGGGCGTTGAAGGAACACGGCCCAACTCGACACCCACAACCAGAATTCCTTCTCCTTGTGCGGATAGAGCGTGAGGTTTCCGGCCTTCTCGCTGTCGCGCTGAAAGAATCGAGTCAATGCCTGCCCCGTGTCCATCACGCCGAGGAAACCGGCGTAGTGGATCAATTCCTTGAAGCGGTTCGGGCTCGGCGTGGCAGAACACACGAACTTGAACTCGACGCCATCGAACAGCGGCAAAAAATCCTGATAGGTCTTCGAACCGAAGCTGCGCAGCACATCGGCCTCATCGAGGCTCGCCGCGCGGAACAGCGACGGCGTGAGCTTTCCTTCGCGCACCGACTCGTAGTTCGTGAAGTAGATCTCGCGCTCGTCACTGATCTCACTATCCGAACGAATGAACCGAGCCCGGACGCCATACTCGCCAGGGAAGCGCTCTTCAATCTCTTGAAAGAACTCCTGGCGAACGCCCAACGGCATGACCTGCAGGCGAAGGCCTGGACGATGGATGCCGATCAGACGATGCAACTCGATCTGCGTCGCCGTCTTGTGAAGCCCGAACGATGCGAAGACCGCGCGCCGGCCGCCTTGCGCCGCCCACCGCACGATGTCGCGCGTATGCGGCTTGAGGTGAGGATTGACCTCGTGCGGTGCCACGTCGAAGCCGTGGTAGCTCGCCATACGGATCTTCTGGCGCAGGAAGTCGGCGTAGTCTGGCGCGCTCATGCCGCAACTCCGGTGATTTGTTGCTCGTGCGCGAAGTTCGCCCGGATGATTGCCGCAGCGACGGGCGGGCAAACGCTGTTTCCAATCATGCGAACCTGCGCCGACTTCGAGAGCGGCTTGCCGTTCACGACCGGGTCGAGAATGTAGCTATCGGGGAAACCCTGGGCCCGCGCGAGCTCGCGCGGGGTGAGCATGCGCATTCCAATGTCGACGATCGCGTAATCCTCGCCATGGATCGTCACCAGCCCGAGCCGATCTTTCGTCGGAATGGTGTGCATCGGCTCTCGCACGTCCTGCCACTGGCCACCCTGCGAATAAAACTTGATGAGGAAGGCGCGAACCTCGGCGTGATGCAGACCGCCAGCGCTGATCGTGTGTAGCGGCTCATCGACGGGCCGGGCATCGGCGTGATTGCGCAGTTTGACCAGGTGTGACACGGCGATCGCGGAATCGGCCTTTGCCGTCACGGTTGCCAACGGCTCGCCGGCATCGCGCGGCCGAGATTGGGCGGCGCGACCGCCACAACCGACGATTTGCGCCGTCACGACTGCGTGATGATCCGTCGTCGTCACGGTGCCGGCAGGAACGTCGATGCGCGTGCCTGTTACCCCGCCGTAATGCTTCGCTAGAAAGGCCGACACGAGGGCGTGTTTTGCTCCACCGGCCACGACCGTGCCGAGCGGCTTGTCAAGGCCAGGAGCCCGAGGCGCCTGGCCCGCGCGCTCACCATATCCAGTCTGCACCAGGGTGGCGGAGACGAGTCCCATCGCATGGGCGGCGCCGGCCGGGCGCGCGCACTCGCCGCCAGCGGTGACTGTATGCAGCGGCTCGTCGGCCGCACTGCCGATGCTGTTGGCGCGAAACTTCGTAATGTGTGGCACGCAGACGGCGAAACGGTTCGCGGTAGTCGTCGTGCCTAATGGAACGTCGATGGGCGCCCCGCGGAATCGAGTGTCATCGCTGTAGTACGACACGACAAACGGATCGGCGCTATTCACCACGAACTTCATGATGCCGCGCGCGATGCGCCGCAGGGTCGCGTCTTTTAGTGGCCGTTCACGCTCGAATATCGACGGACACGGGATCGACCAATCAATGCATTCCGCCGCAGTTCGCCACGGCTTCACCTTGCCGCTTTTCACAGCCTGGCTCTTAGGGTCGCCATGGGTAGGCGTGGGCCACACGATCGGCAAGCCATCTCTGCGTCCAAACACGTAGACGCGCTTGCGAATCGTCGGCGTATTGTGCTCATGCGCGCGGAGTACGCGATATTCAACCTTATAGCCCAGACCCGCATAGAGGCGCTCCATGGGGAAGTCTGCGCCGAGCGTTTTGTAAATCTCCGGTACGTCTGGATGCCCAGCGTCCAAGCCAGTTGTCAGCGCATTGATAAACGCCCGAAACGTCCGCCCCTTCTCCGATTTGATCGGTCGCCCGCCATCGTCGAGCGGACCCCAGTCAATGAATTCTTCGACGTTCTCGAGCGCGATGCACCGCGGCATCTGAAGCGTGGCCCATTTAAGCGCGACCCATGCGAGCCCGCGAATCTTTTGCTCGCGCGGCTTGCCGCCCTTGGCTTTGCTGTGATGCTTGCAGTCCGGGCTGAACCACGCCAAGCCGATCGGCTGCTGGTTCGTCACGAAGCCAGGATGAACGTCAAACACGTCCTCTCGGTAATGCTTCGTGGCAGGATGGTTCGCGGCGTGCATCGCCAGTGCTTCGCCGTCATGATTGATGGCGATGTCGACCGGACGGCCAAAGGCCATTTCGATACCGGTGCTCGTGCCCCCGCCGCCAGCGAAGTTGTCGACGATCAGTTCTGAGCCGAGATCGAGCGGCATTGAAAATGCGTCGCGCTTCATGCGTCAATCTCCGCGCCGAATCAGACCGACCGCGGCCATGAAGGCCGAACGCATGCAACCACATCCCTCGACGTGCCGCCAGAACCGATAGCAGTTGCGGAACGTGCGCTGGTTCAGCGCTTGACCGCATATCGCGAGCTTTTCAATGCCGGAGAGTTTCATGCTGCCTCCCTAATGCGGGGAATCGCCGGGCCACGCTTGGCATTACATGAGCGGCAGACGGCTTGTACGTCCAACGGACGGTTGTAATCTCGATGATCGTAATGAGCGGCACGACGCCCGCAATCTGCGCACGCAAGCGTATCGGCGCGCGGCAACTTTCCAGAGCGCACGGCATCGTAGACCGCCTTCAATGCGGCCTTTTGACCCGTGTCACGAATGTTGGGTAGATGCAATCTCTTGCTGTTCGTGGCCGCCACTTTTCGGCACACGTGGCACCACTTCGTCTTTCCGTGGCGCGACGAAATATCGACGCCGCACCCAGCGCAATTACGTTGCTCGTTCATGCCGCCAACCCCGCTTGTTTGAGAAGCTCGACGAACTGCGGGCCATACGCTTGCAACTGCTCCAGCGCCGCCTGCTTCGTGTTGCGTCTGTCGCCCAAGAACTTCTCGATGAGGAAGTAGAGCGGCGTCATGTCGCCAGTCTTTTCGAGGTACGTCTCGAATGAATCCAACGAGAAGTGCCTCACTGGATCGTCGGAAAGTTGAACGCTGAGGTTGCCCGGCGCTTGGTCCAAATCGCCCGCAACTTTTTTCAGGCCGCGCTGATAGACGCCCTGCGCAACACATTCGCGCGCACAGTTGAAGCGCTCCACGAGTCCGGGCTCGAAGTCCAGCACGAGCTGGTTTTCGGAGGGACTGATAGTTCTTGATTTCATTTTCTATCGCTGGTTTGCACCAGTTATCAATCGGCCTGAGAAAAAATGGCGTCGAATCATCAAACGCCGATCGAACAACCACGAGAACCGAAATGCCGTTACGCCGCCTTTGCTTCCTTCGTCTTCCGTGCGGGACCACCCCCAGCTTTTCGCTTCGATTCGTCTTCAACCGAACCAACCGGAGCCTGTGCGTCATCCGATGCCCTCACTCGATCTATAAGATCGGGGAGAAAGAGATCGGGCCGCTGGAGCTTCACGTCTGCCGGGATGCCGCGAAATTTCCAGTTATGGACGCGTTGTGCGCCGCCCTTTTCTGGGTAGCCGAGGAGTCGTGCAACTTCGGATGCGCCGCCAAGGCGTTCGATCAGTTGCCAGTCCTGGTGTGGGGTGTCGTTCGTGTCCATGGCAACATTAAACACCATGTTTAGATGGAATGCAAACGTGGCGTGTATCAACAAGGCGTTTACTCGCGCGAGAATCGCGGCATGGAAAAAGTGATGCACGAAACAGCTCGCCGACTTTTCGATGGCGCTAAGAAGGTGCGGCCGAACATTGAGACCGCCGCAGACCTGGCGCGCGCGCTCAATCAGAGCGAGCAGACCATCAACAACTGGGCGTACCGCGGAAACGGCGTTTCGAAGCAGGGGCGCCTACTTGCCCAGAAAGAATTAGGAATTAGTGCCACATGGATAGAGGACGGCAGTGGCAAGATGCTCACCACTGAGCACAAAACACGCGCAGAGGATGCATCAATTACAGCGCCAGATGAGTCTCTTATTAAGAGTTTGCTTCCAGAGGGGCACGGTAACGTCGTGACGTGGGAGCGGCCGGAAGATTTGGAAGACGACGAGGACAGAGTCTGGATCGACCGCTATGACTATCGTTTCTCGGCGGGGTCCGGTTTGATGCAGTGGGAAGTTAGGCAGAAGAAGGCGTTGCCATTCGACGTTGGCTTCTTCAAAGCGCTCGGGGTACGTCCGCAGGACTGCCGGTTGGCGCAGGTACACGGCCGCAGCATGGAGCCATACCTATTCCACCGCGACATGATGATGATCTGCATGGCCAAGACGCAGATCCGCGACGGCTTAATCTATGCCGTCTACTTTGAGGATGAGCAGCTCGTGAAGCAAATCTTCAAAGAACCGAATGGGGCGCTGCGCCTGCACTCGTACAATCCTGAGTTCCCAGACCGCATACTGATGGGCGAGCAACTCGAAGCGCTTCACGTTGCCGGCGAGGTGATCTATCGCTCCGGATCAGGGCTCGCTGGCGGCAACTGAGTGGGATAGCAATGGCAGAGGCAACCAAATCGACGATCTTTACCAAGGCGCTCGCGATAGCCATCATCGGCACGCCAATATTGCTCTATCTCCAACTCCACGACAGTAGTCGTCAGCGATCCGCCGATCTTTCAGTTGGCTCTTTGCAAGTAACGACAGCTGCCGGATACGCGTGCCCCACTCGCGATCTTCTAGATCACGCAGCCAGTGATGGCGCGGCAGCGCTCGTATCGAACGGAGGTTCGTGCTTCATGATGCCGCCTGGCATCAAAGTGCGTGTGGCCAGCGCCGATTCCACCGTCGTCCAGTTCCAACTGGATAGCTCTCCGAACGGTGGCTTGATGTGGGCTTCAGCCCAATCGTTCTCGCGTTAGCGATCATTCCCCAGTAGCCGACCACCGTGCCCGCCTCGAGCGGGCTTTTTTGCATCCGCGCACATCCAGCGACGCGCTCAACAAAAATATAAACACGGTGTTTGACATTCGTATAAACGTGGTGTTTAATTCTCTCCATCGCAGCACCGAACCCACTGGAGACCGCCATGAACCGCAACTGCAAACAAGACTGGACCGTAGGCCAAACCGTGCGCGTTGGCTTCTTGAGCCTGGTGGTGGTGGCGGGGCTCGAAGCGACGGGCGACGGTAATCCGGGCGCCTTCATCCTGACGAACGGCACGCAGCTCTATTCGTTCGTGCCGCACAACGGCGTGAGCAAGATCACTGACGAGCAGGCCGTCGAGATGTGCGAGGAATCGAAGCGTATTTCGGCCGCTCGTGCAGCGCGCGCTCAAGCGCAGGTTGCTCGTGTGCCGGCGAATGCGGCGGTCTGCGCGAAGTTGCAAGCGATCGCGGCCTAACGGCTCGTACGGCGGGTACCTATCACGAAGGAGATGAAGATGAATGCAGCAACCAAAGAATCGAACGCGAGCGCTCCGCGCATCAGCACTTACTGGGAAGGCCAAGGCGGCATCTATGTCGGTGTGATGCCGGGCATCGATGGCGGCCGCGATTACCACCTCATCGCATCGGTCGACGAAGGTGTCGATCTGGAGTGGGGACCATATGGAAAGCGCATCGAAAGCGCCGACAGCAAGCGCGACGGATCGGCAAACACGCTCGCGCTGCTCGGGTCTGGTCATGAGCATCCCGCCGCAGCGTGGGCTTCGAAATACGAGAAGGACGGCCATAGCGATTTCTACTTGCCCGCTCAACGTGAGTTGAACCTCTGCTATGCGACCTGTGCCGAGCAATTCGCCAAGGAATGGTACTGGTCATCTACGCAGTCCTCGGCCTACTACGCCTGGTTCCAGGGCTTCGATGATGGCAGCCAGAGCGGCGCGGACAAGGGCACCACCGGTCGCGCTCGGGCCGTCCGCAGATTATTCATTTAGCCCTTCATCAATTTGATTTTCTGTTCTCACCGCTCAGCCTTCGGGCTTATCAGTGCGAATAGCACGAAGTACCCCGGAAAAATACGGGCATTGCCAAAGTGCCAGCCCGGTATTGCCAACGTTCTTTAACAACGTATTGATCGAGTGATCATCAGCGCTGGCGCTTCTCGGGCCGGCGATTTTCTCAACCCAGTCTGCGACGCACGCTCCGTCGACCTGGTGAGGCGCCAGCACTGATGGCGCATTCGATCGATGCAACGGCGGATGAATAGGCGAAAGCCCTGCCCCTGGCCGTGACGGCAGAAGTAAAAGTCGCGAAATGCCCGACAGATGATCGGGTTCCGAAAGGCGCGTAAGTCGATCGCGAGGTAATCGGCAAAAACATGCGGTAGCTGGAGCCGGCTTGGCCGGGTGTGGCCAGCGCCGCATGCAAGCAACATCCATCCCGGTAAGTGCATTCGACGAGTGCCCTTACCGGGACTGGATGACCTCTTCGTCCAAGACGGTCCCATTAAATGTCCACGGACGGACGAGTACCTGCTGTAAGAGGTGGGCAAGTTGGCGCCCCTCAGCCGTAAGCGGAAAGCCAGAGTAAGAGAGCGACGGCCGCTATAACGCCGCTCCGGTGGGATGCCGGACGCATCCAAGAATGCCGACGCAAAGTACGGTGACGACAAAGTAGCGCGAAGGCTCTCGCGAGAGTAGGCCCGGTAGCGCGAAACATCCAGGTACCCGAAACGCTGAGTGCATGCCGAGAGCCGAAGGCACTGCGGCGAGCCGGGGAAGGGCCGGCAAGAACCCAAAGGCGATGCGCCGTAGCACCCACGTAGATGTTGCAGACGTGGGCGTCGAGCCGACGGACGGGTCGTCGGCCACCTGCCGAAGATGGTGAGCACACTCGGCCGCGGGACGCGAGTAACCCGCAACGAATTCCTCTCCCCGCGGATAAAGGGGAATTCCACCGGCCGCAAGGCCATAGCGATAGGGGATGCCGCCCGTTAGGCGGCTGACTTATTCAATCGGTTGGAGATGAACATGAGCATCTTCGCTAAGGATCTGTTGGAGTTGCGCGCAATGCCGCGCGGCGCGCTTACCGACCATCTGTTGCGCGCCCTCGCTTTGAACATCATCGCGCCGGGCGTGGCCAGTGTGCATTCGGGGTTGTGATGGTCACCCTGCAACAAGTCGAGGCAATGGGCGACTGGATCATCGATCGAGATCTGGCTCGGCACCACGAGCGCGAAATGGACGACGGGGAGCATGGCGATGTCGACGATACCGAAATGGAACGTTGTGATGTCCGAAAAGCAGCGTGAAGCGTGGAACACGCGGCCGGTAAGTGTGACCGTGCAAGAACTCTGCCCGCGCTGTAACAAGCTGGTGGAGGGCGTTTCGAAGCGCACGGTCTACACCGGCTTCGGAACGAAGATCGAAGAGACGTGCTGCGCGCCTTGCGCCGAGGCGATCCGAGAGGAATACAACGGCGTCATCTACTGCTGAATCGAAGCTATCCCGTCGCCGGGTCACCGGCAAAACCGTTTAGGACAACTAAAGGAGTTCGTAATGTCGGAAGTGATCGCAAGCTCGGCGCTGAAAGTGCCGCAACTCGACCAGTATTGGGAAGGCCAGGGCGGTATATACGCGGGCATGATGCCCGGCGAGAACGGCCAACGTCCGTATCACCTAATCGTCTCCGAAGAGAGCGGCGACGGCCTCGAATGGGGCGGCTATGGTCATCGCATCGAAGGAGTCGATAGTCGCATCGACGGCATGGCCAACACGAAGGCAATTCTCGCCGCGGACGGAGAGCATCCGGCCGCCGAATGGGCTGTCAAGTACACGAAGGACGGCCACTCGGACTTCTATCTGCCGGCGCAGCGAGAACAGAACCTGTGCTTCGCGACGATCCCCGACCGGTTCGAAACGGACGATTGGTACTGGTCGAGTACGCAGTACTCGGCCGACAGCGCCTGGATCCAGGACTTCGGTGATGGCGGCCAGGACTACGCGCTCAAGGGCAGCACCGGTCGCGCTCGGGCCGTCCGCAGAATCGAAATTTAAAACTTTCGAAATTTCGAAAGTTGCAGTGCGCCACGCGTCGATCACGCGTTTTCTAGGAGGGCTGGCCCGGGGCCTTATCCGGGCATCCTGAACGGATCGCGTTAGCGAGTGGTTGGCGAGCGGCGCGGGCAATGCCCAAGCTCGCGTCGGCTGCACCGATAGGGCTGTGCCATAGCGCGATCCGTTGAGGATTCCATTCAGGGGGATCCGGATGACCACTCTCACACCCGAGGAAATCAAGCGAATAGATCAGACATATGCGATGTCTGCAATCGTCTCCGCTTCGGCGTTCCTTGTCTTGTTCGGCGTCGCCTTCGTTCGCGGCGGCCGTTGGCTCCTCTTTTTTATCGGAGGCTGAAATGTCGTCTTTGCGCGAAAGAGCGCTCGAGCTCAAGTACGAAATGCTGTGCGAGCGCACGGCACGTCGCCAGCAAGCAGCGAAGGCAGATTTGACGCGGCGCGGCGTAACGCCACGCGTGAAGATCAGTAGCGGCTACGTGCCATCGGCGATCGCCCGCGTGTTCACCTATACGAACGTACGGGGGCTGGCGTGAAGCTGATCGTTGCGAGTGCCATCTATATCTTCGTGCTCTTCGCACTCATTGCATTCGTGCGCGGAGCAGGGACTTCATATAAACCGGCGAAGCCATCGATGACCCGTAGTTTCGATCGGTACTACCGGAGGCATCCGAATATCTGCTTCGCCTGGATGCTTTTCGTGTGCGCGATCGTGCTGTATGTCGCTTACGCGCGAGATGCCGATAACACGGCCGAGTTGCAACTGCAGATGATGGCGAAGAGTGCCAGGGGGACAACGTGAGCAGCCTTCGCATTCGCGCCTCGTCCTTCGGCAAATTCTTCGATTGTGCGTATTCGTGGGAGGGCGAGCATCTCCTCGGCATCCGAAAGCCAGCGGGCTTGCGCGCATTGCTCGGCACGAGCGTTCATTCTGGAACGGCTGCCTTCGATTCGGCGCGCCTAAACGGCAGCGAGATCACGCCGGATGACGCGGCCGGCGCCTTCGTCGACACGCTACGCAATCCGGGATACGAAGTCGATTTCTCAAACGACAACATCAAGCTTGCGGAAGCGGAACGCATTGGCCTAGTGCTCACGACGAGGTACTGCACCGAGGTCGCACCGCAATTCACGTACACCGCGGTCGAGATGACGCTTGCTCCGCTCGAGATCGACTGCGGCGGTGGCGTAACGATCACCCTCACTGGCACGATGGACCGAGCCCGTGTCGCTTCGACGATCGACGGCACGATCATTCCAGACGTCAAGACTGGCGCGCGCGTAGTGACAAACGGCGAGGCCAACATCAAATCTCGATCGGCACAGACCGGCACCTACCAACTGATGTACGAGCAAACGACCGGCGAGCGCACGGCTGGAGCGCAAATCATCGGGCTCGGCACGACGTCAAAGACGCCGATTGCCGTCAGCCCAATTTTCGATGCGCGCCGCGTACTGGTCGGTACCGACACGGCGCCGGGTCTGATCCAACTTGCGGCCGATATGTTCCGCGCCGGCTTGTTTCCACCAAATCCGCAGTCGTACCTATGCAGCAAGCAGTACTGCTCACGCTGGGAAACCTGCATCTATCACGAATAAAGGGTAATCCATGAACGCACCGAGCCAGCCCCGCACGCTCGCGGATGTCGCACAGAAGCCGAACGGCCTCGGTGCGACCGATATCACGATCAGCATGTTTTCCTCGCAGGGCTTCGCGCTGGCGCAGCGCCTCGCGAATGCCTACATGTCATCCAATGCCGTTCCGACTCCGTTTCGCTCGGTCATTACGAAGCGCGAAAAGCAGGGGCAGGACTATGTTGACGTCGAAATCCCGAATCCTTCTGCGATGGGCAATTGCCTCATCGCGATCGAGACGGCTCAATCTGTTGGCATGTCGATCACGGCTGTGATGCAGAACGCGAACGTCATCGAAGGGCGCCTCACGTGGTCGGGCAAGTTCGTGATTGCTGCGATCAATGCATCAGGTCGCTTCCATCCGCTGCGTTTCGATCTGGTCAACAAAGGGCCGATCAAGGCTACATACAAGGAAAAGGGCGCGTGGAATCGCGAGCAGCGCAAATACGACATGATCGAAAAGGAAATCGAAATCGAGAATCTCGTGTGCGTTGCTTGGACATTGCCGCGCTCGACTCCGTTTCCAAACAACGTGTACACGCTTGCGCAGGCGAAGGCCGCGCAACTGCCAGTCATCGAATCGGCGCCGGTCAGCATGAAGCTGGCCGTTGAGGAGGGCTGGTACAGCAAGCCCGGCAGCAAGTGGCAGACGGAAATGAAGTACCAGATGCTGCAATACCGCGCCGGCTCGTTCTTCGGCAACATCCATGCACCAGACGTCGTCATGGGCATGGGTCGCACGACCGAGGAAGCGATCGACACGATCGAAGTCGTTCAGCAAGCCGACGGCACCTACGCAGCCGACATCGACACGCTACGCCGCGCCGGTATGTCGCCAGCCGCGGAGCGCGCCGAGCAAAACGCTACGCCTGCGGCGACCGCTGCCGCATCCCAGGAAGCGACGATCGAAACCGAGACGCATCGCGGACCGAACGAGCAGAGTGAGACAACCGGCCTGGACGGCGCTAGCGCTACAACGTCCCGGATCGACTCGAAGACCGAACCGCTCACCGAATCGGCAATCGCCGCGCGCCTGAACGCCGCAAACAGCAGCGACGAACTGACCGCCGCGATCGCGCTTATCGCCGACGTGCCGGATCCGGACGTCGAGGCGCGCCTCACCGAGCTCGCGACCACCTTGCGTCAAAAGTTCGAGCGCGCCGGTCGCCGCACGCGTGGTTCCACGCCGAGCGTCGAGTAATCATCAATGGGGCGGCCGTTCGGCAGACGACGTATGTAGCCATCGAGCGTTGATCTACGCCCGCGCCGTCGGCAAGCCCCGCCAAACATTCGAGAGAATCGATATGCAAATCCAGCACATCACCGCCCAGAATTTCGTTGGCGCACGCGCTATCGACATGCAGGTCGATACGTCTGTGACGATTTTTGCGGGCCCGAACGGCGCCGGCAAGAGCAGTCTGCGAGAGGCGATCAGCGCCGCACTCACGGGCGATGTGTCGCGCGTTGCCTACAAGAAGGAATACCAATCGATGGTGACCGAAGGCTCGAAGAAGGCCGTCGTGTCGCTGGAGACGGACGTGGGCCCGGCGAGCATGACGCTTCCCGATGGGAAGCATGTCGGACTGACTGTCTATACGGGTGCATTGCCCTACCTGATCAACCCCGAGCGATTCGCTCAGTTGAAGTCCGACGATCGGCGCTCCTTTCTCTTCGAACTGACGGGCCTGCGTGCCACGCCCGAGAAGGTGAAGGGGCTTTTGCTCGAACGCGAGTGCGATGCGAAGAAGGTCGAGAAAGTACTACCGATGCTGCGCTCCGGTTTTCCGGCGGCCGTCAAGTTCGCCGAGGACGAGGCGCGCGAAGCGAAGGGCGCCTGGAAGGCAGTAACTGGCGAGCAGTGGGGCAGTGACAAGGGAGAGACGTGGGAAGCTGAGGTGCCGCTGTTCGATGCCAAACGTCATGGCGAGGCGGCCAAGGAATTAGCGACGGCCGAAAGCCGGGTGGGGAAGGCGAACACTGATCTCGGCGCGTTGCAGGAAAAGCACCGCGCTTATACAAATTCACGCGAGGCCGCCGAGCGCAGCGCCGAATTGGCGCAAAGCGTGACGCGTATCGAAGCGAAGCTTGCGACCGATCGTAAGCATCTTGAGGAAGCCGAAACTCGGCTGCGCGACACCCAGCAGCGCGCCGGCGAAGCGCCTCGCGAGGGCCTGGTGCATGACCTGGGCGCCGCAGTGCGCGAATTCACGGTCATCATCGCCGACGCCGAGAGCGTTGTGCAACGCGTGACGGGGGCCATCAAACCCTGGAGCGAATACGACCTCACGACCGTCGAGGCGGCCTATGCCACATATATCGACCAGTACGGCGAGCCCACGGAAGGGGGCGACGCTGACGCACGTGCTCGGTTACCGGAGTTGGCGAAGGCTCGCGACCTCATGAAGCGAGCCGTCGAGAACGACGAGCGAGATCTCGCTGCGGCGCGCGCGGCGACTGAGGCGCTCAAGCTGAAGTCGGAGGTAGAGGTCGTCACTGAAGATGAATTGACCGCGGCCCGGACGACGGTTACGGCTGCTTCAAATCAACGCGATTCGCTGCGCACCGAGCTCGACAAGTTGAGCAACGCGAAACGCGCCGCGGAAACGGCGCAGAAGAAAACCGACGATGCAGCTAAGCACCACTCCGACATTGTTCAATGGCTGGCGATCGCGACGGCACTGTCGCCCGACGGCATTCCCGGCGACATGCTCGCCCAGGCGCTGGCGCCAATAAACAGCCGTCTGGCCGAACTCGCGGCTTTTGCCGAATGGGCTGTCCCGTCCGTCGATGCTGATATGACAATCCGTGCCGACGGCCGCCTCTATTCGCTTTTGAGCGAATCCGAAAAGTACCGCGCCGATGCATTGATCGCGCTGACGATTGCCGTCCTATCCGAATCGCGCATCGTGTTCTTCGACCGCTTCGACGTGCTCGACCTCAAGGGGCGCGGCGATTTGCTCGCGCTCCTCGATGATATGGCCACGCAGCGCGAGATTAGCACTGCACTTGTGTTCGGCACGCTCAAGAAGGTGCCCGAGGGATTGCCACCTACCACACGCGCCCACTGGATCGAAAAGGGCGAGTTGTACTCGGCGCGGATCGCCGAAGCCGCTTAATCACTTCACCACCAGACGGAACAATATGGACCTCATCATCTTTTACGACACGGAAACAAACGGCTTACCGCAATGGAACCTGCCGTCCGAGGATCCTTCCCAGCCGCATGTGACTCAACTTGCTGCAGAGTTGTGCGACGAGCGCAGCGGCAACACCATCGCGACGATGGACGTGCTGATCAAACCCGATGGCTGGACGATCCCTGACGATCTCGCGCAGTTGACAGGCATCACGACCGAGCGCGCCATCGCCGATGGAATTCCGCTCGCGGATGCGTTGCAACAGTTCACCGGGATGTGGCGCCGTACGGCGATGCGCGTCGGCCACAACGAGTCATTCGATGCTCGCATGCTACGTATCGAGTACTTCCGAGTGCTGCCGGTCGACGATCCGTTCCACGATCAGTGGAAGGGGGGGGCGGCATTTTGTACTCAAGGCAAGAGCACCAAGATCATCAATTTACCGCCCACGGCAAAGATGCTCGCGGCTGGCCGCAAGCACGCAAAGTCGCCGAACCTCGGCGAGGCGTACGAGTACTTCACCGGCAAGAAGCTCGAGGGCGCGCACAACGCGGCGGTCGATCTGGCTGCAACGAAAGCCGTCTACTACAGCATCAAGCAAGCGCTCGCCGGTAAAGCCGCATAAGCCATTTCTTCCGCCCCGAAACAGAAGGAACCCTGATGAACGCACCCAACGACTTCCGCGCCATGACCGCCGATTCCGTCGGCAAAGACCTGCTCTCCGCGCTGGTGACCGAACTGAAGCTGCTCCCCGACGTATGGACGAAGCTGTCGCAAAAGAAACAAGACGACATCATCGATCGCTTGCGCGCCCGGGTGCAGGCGAATATTGCGATGGCAGTGCATACCCTGGCCAGCGCCGGGCGTACCGTGGTGGCTGGCGATCTCGACCAGATCACGATCAAGGACGGTGTGAAGGCGGTCATCAAGTTCA
This sequence comes from uncultured Burkholderiaceae bacterium, assembly GCA_966212325.1. GTDB lineage: Bacteria > Pseudomonadota > Gammaproteobacteria > Burkholderiales > Burkholderiaceae > Trinickia. The sequence continues at coordinate 114,068 of CBIHRA010000002.1, forward strand.
GCGCCGCAGCACCTTCGCTCCACGAACTCTACGACGCACAGGGCAAAGCTGTTCTCGTCGTCGTGGCGAGTGCCGAGGATCACACGAGCGGCATGGACGACGTGCAGGGCGAGTCCGATCAACGCGGACTGGATCTCGGCAAAGAGTACACATCCGAGGACGGCGATGGGATGGACGGCCCGAAAGACGATGACGTCGTCGATGCCGAATTTCGACCGGTTGGTGCTATCGAGCATCAACCGCTGCAAGAGGAACTCGATAAAGCCGAGCAGGACGGGTACGACGCGGCTGCCGCCGGGAAGCCGCAAAGCGATTGCCCTGTCATGGCCGGCGCGTTATGCATCGCCTGGGTGAAAGGCTGGAAGCGCTGGCACGAAGAACAAGACGGCGGCGAGCAGTGATCACCGTTGGATTCGTCGAAGACATACGGAGGCATCGTGCGGGCAGATATAGAGACGCATCTCGAAGCGGCAGACGAGGCGACTGCGAAGCGGATATCCGAGCGCATCGGGTTGCCGCACCTCGAAGTGGCTAAAGAGTTGAATCGGATGCACGCCGATGGCGTGATCGAACGCGAGAAGCGCAAGGGCGGTGGCAACGAGTATGTGTACTGGCTCGCGCGTCGCAACCCTCCCGTTTCGACGAAGCCGGAATCGGCTCAAGAGGTTACCGCTGCGCCAACGATTCCTACGGGTGCCGGCGCCTCGTCGGCGGCATCGAAGCTGGAACCCGAGCCAATGCCAACCGAGGCGGAAATGGCCTTTTCGAAGTTGGCCGCTCAAACGCGTGAACTGATCGAAATCTTCGGCTTGCCGCCCACGATGACGGAGGCACTCGACGCAGCCCGAGCGATGGTCGAAATCGCGAAAGCGACCGCATCCGACCGCGATGCGCTGCGCTTACGGTGCGACGAGTTGGACGTCGAAAACGAATCCAATAAGCGATCGCTGGCCAAGTGGCGCCAGAACTGCGCGGAGCTCGAGGCGCGTATCGATGAACTCACCCTCGGCCCGGTCGGTTCTAAATCGCCGATGTTCGTTACGGTTGGCCGCCATGCAAAGCCGCAACGTCACGACTCGCTCGAGAAGGCTCAGAAACGCGGCCAACGTCTCGTGCGTGGCGAGAAAGAGTCGGAGGTGCTCGTGCTGGAGCCGATCGGCCGCGTCGTTCGCGGAACCGAGTGGCAACCGCGCTAGTTACGGAAGAAGGCTTTAGAAGCACGTCGCGCTGATTGCCTCGGACGCGACGAATTTGGATGGCTCGCTTGCATAGGAGCCTACTTTTTCAAAGGATCGACATGAATGCAATCGTAATGAATCTCGACGTCCCCACCGAAGCTGGAACTCCCTTCGGCGGCGGCTTTTACGTCGGCCGCTTTGTAGTCAACGGAGACGTGTACGCATCGGTCGTCGCGCCCAAAGAAACGGGCGAAAAGGATCGCGCGATCTGGCTTCCGACCTACACCGAGATCGTCGGTGCCGACAGTTTATTCGATGGATTCGGCAATACGCGGGCGATGGCAGAGGCCGGCAGCGAGATCGCAAAGTGGGCGCTTGGCCTGAACATCAATGGTGAAACCGATTGGTACTTGCCCGCTCGCGACGAGCTCGAATTGCTCTATCGGCACCTGAAGCCGACGGACGACGAGAACTACGTCTATCGACACGGCGAGAACCCGAGTTCGTTTCCGCCCGGCTATCCCTACACGATCCATTTGCCCGGGCAAACACCTGTCGAACTGTTTCGCAACGGTGGCGCGGAGGCTCTCGAAGCCGCTTGGTACTGGTCGAGTACGCAGTCCTCGGCCGGCGGCGCCTGGGGCCAGGACTTCGATGGTGGCAGCCAGTACGGCGCGTACAAGAGCCGCACCGGTCGCGCTCGGGCCGTCCGCAGAATCAAAATTTCGTAATTCAGCAATTTCGATTGCGCGTTGAGCGCACACCACGTCAATTCAATGGAGGTTTAGGGCATGTCCAGCACGGCAGAAATCGAAGTCTCCTTTCTCGGCGCTCGTCTTTGCGTACCCGCGCATGCAGCGGTCACAGCGTGGCTTAAAGAGGCCTATGAAAATTCGGCAAAACAGCCGGTTTCGGAGGCCCCGGCGGTCGGCGAATATTGGGAAGGTCAGGGCGGCGTCTACGCAGGATTCATCCGCGGCGAGAATGGCGCGCCCGGCTGGCACCTGATTGTCCCCACGCATCCCAGCGCGATGAACGACAGCATCAAATGGGGGCCTTACAACGTCGACACCGGGGTGAAAAGTCACACCGACGGAATGGCGAATACGAAGGCGCTGGCGTTGCTTGGCGACGAGTATCAAGCGGCGATGTGGGCAACGAAGTTGGAGATCGAGGGTCATCGCGATTTCTATCTTCCCGCGCGCCGTGAACTCGCACTCGCCGAGGTCAATCTCGCCGATCACTTCGTGAAGGGCTGGTACTGGTCGAGTACGCAGTACTCGGCCAACCTCGCCTGGAGCCAGTACTTCGGTGATGGCTACCAGGGCTACGCGTACAAGGACAGCACCGGTCGCGCTCGGGCCGTCCGCAGATTGCAATTTTGAACTTTGAAATTTAGCTATGGCCGCCGCCAAAGAACTGCCGATTTACAAGGTCGCGTATGACCTTTTCAAAGAGGTAACCGAATCGACACGGCATATGCCGAGGGATTTCAAGTTGTCCCTCGGCGGCCGGATCCGCGATGAAGCGCTCGAAATCGTGACGTTGATTTTTCGGGCGAACGCCGCAGTCGACAAGGTGCCGTATTTGAGCGATCTGCTCGAGCGCGTCGATGTGATCAACCTCCTGTTGCGCCTTGCGCACGACATGAGGTTCATCGTAACGCCGCATTACGCAAGGGCGATCGAACTCACGGCGTCTGTGGGTCGGCAGGCCGGTGGCTGGCGAAAGAAATCGGCATCGTCGCCCGATGTATCACCGTTACGGCGGTGATGCCTGTGCGATTTTCTATCTGGTCGTGCCGCTGCCCCAAAAGGGCACCGACATGCGCAATGAGGATACCGGCAGCGGATCGCTGTGCAGGTCCAGCGCAGTTTCTTTGATGATCGGTGAGGGCCTTCATCAAAGCGACGTAGATAGCACGATACGACGCAGTACTCGGCCAACAACGCCTGGAACCAGAACTTCGATGATGGCAACCAGAACAACGCGAACAAGAACAACACCGGTCGCGCTCGGGCCGTCCGCAGAAAGAAGCGATGCCGTGTCTTTCGAAGAGCTCGTCGCCGCATATTTCGATTGCCGGCGCACGAAGCGAAACAGCAAAAACGCGCTCGAGTTCGAACAGCGTCTCGAGCGCAACCTAGATCGGCTGTATGGCGAACTGATCGACGGCTCGTATCGCCCGGGCCGGTCGATCTGCTTTGTGGTGACTCGGCCGAAGCCGAGGGAAGTGTGGGCGGCGGACTTCCGCGATCGCGTGGTCCACCATCTCCTCTACAACCGCATCGCAGCGCGATTCGAAAACGCATTCATTGCGGATACGTTCGCGTGCATCGAAGATCGCGGCACCCTGCGCGGTGCCGAGCGTCTTGAATCGAAGGTGCGCAGCATCACGCAGAACTGGAGCCGGCCGGCGTATTACCTGAAGCTGGACCTTGCCAACTTCTTCGTGAGCATCGACAAAAGGGTGCTCTTCGAACAGCTTGCCGCGAAGATTCCAGAGCCATTTTGGCGCGAGTTGGCGGCGCTGATCCTCTTTCACGATCCGCGTTCCGACTTTGAATTCCGCGGCGATCCGAAGCTCTTGGAGCGGGTGCCTCCGCACAAGCGGCTTATGGAGCAACCCGCTCACTTGGGCCTTCCCATCGGCAATCTAAGCAGCCAATTCTTCGCGAACGTCTATCTCAACGTGCTCGATCAGCACGTGAAGCATCGTTTGCGCTGTCGGCACTACGTCCGCTACGTCGATGACTTCGTGTTGCTCCACGAATCGGCGCAATGGCTGAATGCGGCGCGCGACGATATCGCTGAATTCCTGCCGGCACGCCTCGGCGCGAAGCTGAACGAACGCAAGACCATCCTACAACCCATCGACCGCGGCATCGACTTCGTCGGCCACGTGATCAAACCATGGCATCGCACGACGCGGCGCCGGACCTATCACGAAGCGCTGCGCCGAGTCGCGCAAGCGCCGGCCGCTGACGTTCACGTGTTGGCCAACAGCTATTTCGGGCTGCTTCGACAGGCCCCAGCGAGTCATCACGATCGCGCGCGGCTCGCGAATGTCGTGCGAGATCGCGGGCACATGGTCGATGCGGCATTCACGAAAACGTATCGACGCACAGCCACCTAGGAATCCACGCTATGCCTTGCACGCCCTTTCGCACGCGAGATGGTATGACCGGGATCATTTGCACCAACCGCCGCCGTCCGCACTGCTCCGTATCTGGCTGCAATGCGGTGAGCGGCTTCCAGTGCGATTACCGGGCTGGGAGTGGAAAGACTTGCGACCGGCATCTGTGCGCGACGCACGCGCATCAGGTCGGCGACGACGTTCACTTCTGCCCGACCCATCTCGCGGAGACGGGCGGCGAGCGGCAGCGCGATTTGTTTGCCTAACGGAGGAAGCAATGGACATTCAACAGAACATGCAGCGCTTCGAAGCTGCGATGCAGGAAGCGTTCGACTATATGCCCGAACGAAACCCGTTCGCGGAAGTCGTTCCTCACGCCGAAGAGGCCTATCAATCCGGTCGCGATTGCGACCGATTCATGGGATGGTGTTTGTCGACGCAAAATCTCGACGCCAAACACGTCGGCACCGTGCGCTACCTTCCCGAGGACTGCGCGCCGACGGTAGATTGGGAAGACGCCGCACCAAAGATTGGCACGAAGCTCTATGTCCCCGCCACTTCACCGGCTGCATCATCGGCGCAGCCGTTCCAGGCCCGCGTCCACCCATGGATGCTCGCTTGTTTTGGCGCGGCGATCGCCGCGGATGCGGTGGAGCGCAACCACCGCTTCTTCGAAGAAGCCGCGGAGCTGGTGCAAGCCTGCGGCATGACCGCCAGCGAAGCGCATCAGCTCGTCGATTACACCTGGTCGCGCCCGATTGGCGAGAAGCAGCAGGAGGTCGGCGGCGTCATGGTCACGCTCGCGGCCCTGTGCCTCGCGAGTGAACTCGACATGCACGCAGCCGGCGAGACTGAGCTTGCGCGCATCAGCGCCCCGGAGACGATGACGAAGATCCGCGCGAAGCAAGCCGCGAAGCCGAAGCACTCACCGCTACCGGAAGCAAGCGCGCAGGACGTCGCGCGGCTGCTGCAGACTTCCCATCCCGACGATGAAGCGGTCGATCGATTCGCGGATGCAATGAAAGAGAAGATGACCGCGTCGCGCGCCAAGGGCCGTAGTGGCTGGCAGCAATGCGCGCCGGCGGACCTGTCGCACATGCTCCGAGAGCACGTTGCAAAGGGCGATCCACGCGACGTAGCGAACTTCTGCATGATGCTTTGGCATCACGGTTCGCCAGTTCTCGAAACCGCTCCGACGATGGTCTGGTGCGACGAAAACGCACTTCGGCTCGCCTGCGAGAAAAAGATCAACCTCGAATTCGACGGCAACTACGTCACCGCGAGCCATGGAGAAATCGAGGTGACGCGCGAAATGGCCGAGGACGATTCAGTTGCGGCGACGCGGGAGGCCGTGTGTCTTGTGGCCGCGAATATGGAAAAGGCTGCGACATGAGCGAAAACAGCAAGATCGAATGGTGCGATCACACGTTCAACCCTTGGGAGGGTTGCCAGAAGATCGGGCGTGGCTGTGATAACTGCTATGCCGAGGCGCGCAATGCTCGCTTCGGCGGTGGCATTGCGGTCAACTGGGGCCACGGCGCGCCGCGGCGGCGCACGTCGCCGGCGAACTGGCGGAAGCCCCTCGCATGGAACGCCGCGCACGCCGATTTCTTCTCGACGCACGGCCGCCGTCAGCGCGTGTTCTGCGCATCGCTTGCAGACGTGTTCGACAACGCCATCCCGACACGCTGGCGACAAGACCTGATGAGCCTGATCGCGCGCACGCCGAACCTCGACTGGCTGTTGCTCACAAAGCGCATCGGCAACGCTGCGCGGATGCTCGAGGATTCAAGCCAGCATGATGGCTTGCTGATGGATGCGAGCGACCATTATCGGCCGCTGCCGAACGTCTGGATCGGCGCGACCGTCGTCAACCAGGAGGAAGCCGACCGCGATATCCCGAAGCTGCTCGATACGCCGGCGCGCATTCGTTTCCTTTCGATGGAGCCGTTGCTCGGGCCGGTGAACCTGCGACTTCCTACGCGCATCTGGACGAACAGCGCCGGCGGTGCGACGTGCGATCACTGCTGCAACGGAGACCGATGCGATGATCCGACGCATTACGAGCGGGGAAGGCCAGACTGGCGCGTACGTTGCCCCCATTGCCGTGGCACGGGCAACGGGAAGCCGATCGATTGGGTGATCGTCGGCAGTGAAAGTGGCCCCGGCGCGCGGCCGATGCACCCGCAATGGGCCCGAGATATCCGCGATCAGTGCAAGGCAGCCGGCGTACCGTTTCTATTCAAGCAATGGGGCGAATGGGCTCCCGGTGAAAACACCGCCGAGCGTCGCACCGGTATCGTGAAGACGGCCGACTGGTTCGATGGCAGGTGGATGTTCGGTGATACGGATCTCGCGCGCGACGGTGGTCACATCGATGATGAACCCGATGTGTATCGGGTCGGCAAGAAGTACTCTGGCCGTCACCTCGACGGACGCACGCATGACGAATTTCCGGAGGTGCGATGAGGGAGCGCCAGATTCTTTTCAGTGGGCCGATGATATGCGCCATCCGCGAAGACCGGAAAACGCAGACTCGGCGCATCGTTACGCCGCAGCCTGAAGTAAGCGAGAAAGGCAACCTCTTAGGCGAATGGCTGAGCCGGCCACTCGATGGCCTCTTACTACCCAAGATTCAAGACATTGCAATCCATTGTCCCTATGGTCAGCCGGGCGACACACTGGTCGTGCGGGAGACATTCTTCGCCTATGGCCGTTGGGAAACGCGCTACAGCGCGAAGAAGGGCCGAGACGAGTGGCACTTCATCGACATGACGATGGAGTGCGACCGGGCGTACCAGTACGCGGCCGATGATCCAGACCTACCTTTTGTGAAGGATCGAAACGGAGTAACGCCTGGGTGGTGGAAACGGCCGGCGATCCACATGCCACGCCGGGCGTCGCGCATCACGCTCGAAGTAACCGGCGTGCGCGTCGAGCAGTTGCAGCAGATCGATTGGGAGGATGCAATCGCCGAAGGCATTCGCGATCCGCGCCGAGCTGCCTGGCGCGTCGATCCGGTCGAAGGATGTGTCGCGAAATATCGCGAACTTTGGGACAGCCTCAATGCCGCGCGCGGCTACGGATGGGGCGCCAACCGGTGGGTATGGGTCGTCGAATTTAGGAGGGTTTTAGGATGAAGGTGAGCGAATTGAGCGGCGCGCTCCTCGATTATTGGGTGGCGGTTGCGCAAGGCGATCGTGAGGTACGGATCCACGATGGGCGATGCGAGGCAAGGTTTCATCCAGATTTTGACTTCGTCGCCTACAGCCCCAGCATCGCGTGGATGCATGGTGGTCCACTGATTGAGTTGGATCAGATCTTCGTGCAACCCCCGAGCACTCAGCACGTGAGCGGTGGGCCAAATGCCGGTTGGCACCGTTACGATCACTGGCGCGCGACGGTTTCCGCTCGCACGCGCACCTGGTCGAGCAGGCCGGAAGATCCAGCGCTGCAGCTTGGCGTCGGCGGCCGCGTTGGCCGAGGCGCTGGTGAGACGGCATTAATCGCGGCGATGCGCGCGAAGGTGGCAAGCCACTACGGCGACGAGGTGCCCGATGTCCCTTGATCTCACCTCGGTCCCTGACGCCACGGAGCAGCGTGCGGCGCGCGTCGTCGAGCGCTGTAGCCACATGGTCGTCGGCTTCGTGACGCAGCATCACGCGCTCGCGAAGCGGGCGATAGTGGTGGGGGATGCGGTGCGCTGGTTCCCGAACGACGACGAGTTCGAGAGCATGATGGGCTGGAAGAAATACGCGGCCGGCCCGGGCGTTCCGCATGAGGGTTGGCCGGTGGATGCGTCGCCTGCGCCGATCGCAGCTCCTGCAGCAGTGCCGCCGATGCCCCTGCGGCCGGTGCTTACGGCGCCGCCCTCGGCGCGCCTACTCGAAAGCGTGGAAGCGGCGCTCGGCGTGCTCGCGCACGAACTCGGTTGTGTCTACGACGTTTCGATACCGCACAACGCTGGCTGGTTCGTGCCAGGCAAACCCACGGCGTGCGCGAGCGCCTACGACGCAATACGCGGGCTCGTGAGCAGCCTCGAAGCAGGCGGCACGGTGTATCGGCCCATACCCGCCAATGAAGTCGGGATCGCCCCCATGACTGCGCCCACCGCCGTGCCTAAGCAAAATACTGCCGCCATCGAAATCGCCCAAGGAGCGCTATTCTGATGCAATACCTGACTGATACAAGCGACTTGGTGATGCAACGCGGCGCGCAAATCAGCGACTGCGGCACCTATCGATATCGCCTTTGGCGAGAATGGGACCGCTGCCGTCCCACGCTCGCATTCCTGATGCTAATCCGAGTACTGCTGATCATACGGCCGACGACCCAACGATCACCCGGTGCATGTCGCGAGCAATGAAGGGCGGTTACGGCCGTCTCGAGGTTGCTAACCTCTTCCCGCTGCGCGCAACGAACCCGGACGAGCTGCTGACGCATTCAGATCCGCTCGGGCCTCGCAATACAGCGGACGGTGCCGTAATGGATGCGCTCGATGGCGCGTCGATGGTCATCTGTGCATGGGGTACTCATTCGGCCGCCACGGTGCGCGCGCCCGATCTGATGAGCATCTTCGCAATGGTCGGCTGGCGCAGTCGGCTTTACCACCTCGGGCTCAACAAAGACGGTAGCCCGAAACACCCGCTCTACATCGCCGCGAGCACGCGACCGAAGCCTTTCGTTTTGGAGTGACGATGGATACGAGATTGATGTCCGAGAAGGACCTGGAAGAGGTGACGCACAAGAAGCGCAGCGCCGCGCAGGCGGCGTGGTTCAAGCGCGAGTTCAACATTGAGGTCGTGCGGCGCGGCGACGGTACAATCGTCCTCACGTGGGCGACCTTTGAGGCGCTCCAAGCCCGGAAAGCTGGCCTGACGTCGGCCGCCCCGGCCAGCGCCACGCCGATGCGGCCGCCCGTCTATTCGATGAGAAAGGCTGCAGCATGAACGCACGGCGCCGCGCGCGTCCGGATGGCCTGCCGAGCCGCGTGTACGTGAAGGCAGGCGCCTACTACTGGGTGCGCCACGACAACAAGTGGATCAAGCTCTCGCGCGTGGACGAGGGCGAGCGCCGAATGCTTGAGCGGCTCATCGAAGAGAAGCGCAAGTTCGAGCCGTCGCTTGGCGCCGGAAATCTGCCGCGGCTCGTGCGCGAGTTCACCGACCTGCACAAAGGCGAGTACGCCGAGACGTTTCGCGATGAGTGGGTGCGACGCGGCGACGTGGTGGCGAAATACTTCCGCGACTGGGACGTCGAGATCGTCGATGCAAGCGCCGTCGAGGATTTTCTGACTGAGGAATGGCCCGACAAGCTTTCGACCCAGAAGGCCATGAAGGCATGGGTGTCTAAGTTCTTCAACTGGGTCATCCGAAAAAAGAAGCTCGTCGCTGTCAACCCAGCGCGGGAGGTGAAGGTCAAAAAGCCAAAAGCTCGGACGGTGTACATCCCCGACGCCGCCTTCCTGGCGATCCGCGACGCACTAATGCTGTCGAAACCGCATACCAAGACCGGAAAACGCTCGGCTGTGACGACGGGCCCGATGATGCAGTGCTTCATTGACCTGTGCTACCTGACAGCCCAGCGATCGACCGAGATCCGCTTCCTGCGATGGGGCGTCGACGAGAAGGATCGCTTCAGTAGCAGCTACGTCGACCGAGAGGCGGGCGTCATTCACTTTCTGCCGACGAAAACCGAGGATTCAAGCGGGGAGATGGTGGACTGGCCCATTACACCCGAGATCGCCGCTGTGCTCGAGCGGGCGCGCAAGCTTGATCCGGCGTTCGGGCAGACCTATGTGATTCGAGACAAGCGCGGCAACCCTAAGACGGACCAAGCGTGCCGCGATGCGTGGGAGGGGGCGATGGATAGGTGCGGTCTGAAAGATGCCCCTTACACGATCAAGGACATCCGCGCCAAGGCGCTGACGGATGCAAAGAGGGCGGGCTACGATATTGACGCCCTGCAGGTCGCCGGCGCGCATACCGATCGGTCAACGACCGAGGGCTACATCAAATCTCGGGAGGTGCCCGTTTCGACCGTACGACTGGCGCTCCCAGCGAAGAAATCGGCCTGAAAAGTTTCTAATAAAAGGGGGAATGCAACCCGGAGAACCGCGCCGCCACATGCTCAAAACGCAAGCATTGAGTTAGAAAGCCGACTTTCAGATATTTGATTTTTAATGGAAAAGCGGCTTCGGCGTGGGTGTATGGGGTGCAGGTGGTCGGAGGTTCAAATCCTCTCGCCCCGACCAGATTGAAACCCGCACGGCGTAAGGCCGTTGCGGGTTTTTTATTTTGCTCAAATTTTTGGCAAGTGAACGTAGATATTAGAAACTTTCTAATATTCAGAGCACCCATCAAGCGGCTTTTGATGTCGCGCCGACCACCCCAAGCGCTTCGATGACATGCTCCATCTTGTGATCGAATGGATTGTCGAAAGGAACCTCCGGCGTGCCGATGTCCGTCAGTTGGACCGGCAGATACCAATCCTCAGGCAGCATGGGGACGATGTCGTTACCGTTCCGATAGAGCGTGATCGGCACGCGCGCGAGCAGCGGGCCGAACTCGGGGCCCGGACTGATGCGCGGCGGCTCGAATCCCCACACGGCCGCCGGCGGATTGCCGGAGACCGTCATCTGGATCGCGCACATGAGCGCCAGTGCGCCGCCCAGGGAATGTCCGACGAGCGTGACTGGCTTCCCGTCGATCGCAGCGAGCACCGCGGCCGAAATATCCTCCCACGCCCGCCAAATGCCCCGGTGGAGCTTCCCGATGCCGCCAACGTCCACCGGGAAGGCGTCGAAATCTGCTTCCCAACACGCCCGGTTATCGGAGCCGCGAAACGCCACGACGAGCCCCGCCGCAGTCTGCCGCACGATCGCGCGCGAGGCGCTATCGATCTGGCCGATGTCGGGTGCCGCGGTATAGGCCTCTTGCGCGAGTAACGCGAAGTCCCGCGGCGTCAGCGGAGTCATTGCAGAGGCGCGCCGGCGAGCGGCGTGGATGCTGCGGCCGCCGCCGAAGCGCCCGTGGCCGCAAGCGTCGGCGCAAGTCCGATCGCCATATTGAACGCGAGTACGCCGGTATCGATTGCAGCGTCCGCCGCCCGGATCTTGTCGGGCGAGAGAGGCGACGAATCCACCAGCGATTTAACGAGCGGCAGCGTCGCGTTGACGATCGTCTGCAAATCGGCCTTCGTGACCGTCGATCCTGCGGCGCAGACCTTCGATACGGCCGGTTGAATCGTTTTCGCGAGTGTGTCGGACGCGCCACTGGTGAATACGCCGTCACCCTGGAGAATGGCGATTTCGCCCTTGGCCGCGCCGCAAGCGATTGATACCTGCTGGGCGAACGTGAGCGTCGGTGCGGAGCCATTGCAGCCGGATAGGAGAGCGACGGACGCGACAATGGCTGCCGCGAGCAGCATGAGAGTGCGTTTCATGGGATTCCCTACTTTGAGAGTTTGATAACGGCCGTTGCAGCGTTCGATACCGCGCCAGCGACGGCCGCAGTGGTGGCGCCCTCGGCTTTGATGGGGGCGGTGGCGCCGACTCCGGTTTCAGTGAAGTGAACCGTCACCGCGCCGCCCGGTTGCTCGGCGAGGTCGAATTGCAATGACGAGATGTCCTTGCTGTTCGTCGCCTCGGCGCGGCAGCAGACCATCCGGCCCAGTTCAGGCTGGTAGAAAGGCGCCACTGAGTAATGCGCGGTGCCGGCGCACCCGGCGAGCGCGATCGCGCAGGCGCCGGCGACCGCTGCGTGGATCATTGCGCGGGCGTGGCTTTCTTCGCCGCTTTCGCTGCCAGTTGCTGGGCGAGCCAGTGAGCTCCCGCAACAATGCCGACGGCGATCGATAGCTGAGCATCCGGCGGAAGGTCGATGTTGAAGTGCTTCACGGCCGATGAGATGAGGGTGAAGACGGCGCCCGTTACGGTGCCAGCCTGGGCGGTTTGTATGGGGGAAGTCGAGTTCATAGATGCTCCGGATCGTGGTGAATAACTTCAGTCGGCGAGAACTGCTCGCCGTCCTCGAGGTACCGCTGCATGATCCACAGGCTGAAGGGCATGCTGTGAATGCCCGAATCCTTGCCTGTGTGGTGCTCTTTGCAGAGCAGAACGCCCTGCGCCTCCATGTCGTCGATGAAGGTGTACGGATTGGCGGCGTCGAACTTCGACCAATCCCAATGCGGGTAATCGGCTTTGATCCGATCCCAACGCAACTTGCCCTCAGCGAAGCTGCGCTCGACGCCGAAGTGATGCGCCTCGAGCGGTTGCCCGAGCTCGGCCTCGGTTTGGCCGCAGATCCAGCAGCGGCCCGGCTCGTCGCGCGGGATGGTGATGGCCGGCTCGATCTTGTCGAAGAGAGCCTTCTTCGTGTGCCGGAATAGCGGCGTCGTCACGCGATCGGTATGCTCGGGGGTAACGACGTCTACCGTCAGCGTCTCGCGCAGTTCGTGTTCTTGTGTCATGGCCGTAAACGAAAAAGCCCGGCGCGCGGCCGGGCTGGATTGAGTGAATTGTTTCCCTAGAGGATGCCGAGCGCCTTCTTTGCGGCGCCATACAGCGCCTGCCGATCGGCGAGACCGTTCGTGCCGCCGTTGACGCCCTTCGTGACTCCGATGAAGTCGCCGGCCAACGCCAGTGGCGTGAGCTTCTTGTTCCACCAGAACCACGCCGCCGACATTGCCGCATGCTCCGGCTGCTCTAGCAGCTCCGGGCGGTTCATCAGGTCGAGATCGAGTGCGACAGCCGCGATCGCATAGTTGGCCCGGCCGGTGATCTGAATCAGTCCACGGCCGCAGAAGCGGCGACCGTCGCCGGGCTGTGTATTGCCCAACTCGGCAGCCTTCGGGGAAGGTGGCTCGTAAGCGCGTTGCGCGATCGTCGGACCCCACAGCTCGCATGTGAACTGCAGCCGCATCGACTCGTGTCCGACCTGGGCAAGGAATGCGGCGACGTCGAGCAGCTCGGTAATGCCATAGTGGTCGCACGCGGTCTGGACGAATGGCGCGAACAGCGCTGCGCGTGCCTGCGCCGCGCCACATCCGGCAGCGATGACCTGAGGGGTGAGGCTCATGATTGCCCCGGCCATTTGCCATGGATGACGCCCCATACTGCGGCCGCCGCTGCGATGAACGGGCCGAACCACACCACGATCCTTCTAAGCACTCGGCCGATTGCTGCGAAGAAGCCGACGCCGGTCTTCGCCATCTTCAAAATGGCGAGCAGTTCGTCGATGCCTGATGCCATGCCCTCAGTACGTGCATCCTGCTGACGAAGATGCTCGAGCACAGCGTGATTGTTCGCATCCATCTGTTGCTCCAGACGGTCCATTCGCTGCTCTAGACGCGAGAAACGGCGCTCGCCGGCTTTGAATCGTTCTTCGGTGCTCGCGCGCGCGAGCGCCGCGTTCGTCTCGGACATGCACACCCCGGAAAAATAAAAAGCCGCCTCAAAGGGCGGCTCGTTGCCACTTGATCGGTCCATCGAACCGCTCTGATAAACTGCTCCATCAGCCCGCTAGGCGGGTACTTTCATCTTTAAAGCCATGAACGAAACGTTGAGCCAAACGAGCGCAGAAGGAAGCACAACATCAAGCGCCAAGCCGAAGAGGAATCAGATCGCAAAGATCTCACTCGTAGGCGTCCTCATTGCCTTATGCGTCGCCATGTTATTGCGAAACGCACCTCACATCTGGGATTTGCAGATGTGGGACGAAACCTTCTATATGGCAACCGGAATTTTCGGGTGGGATCACAACTTCCGATTTTACGAAGGATCGCCGCTGTACTCATATATCTATCGAGTGACGTGGCACTTCATTCATGATCCCGCGATTCTTCATCTCTGGATGGGCGTTGCGGTAGTCGGCGCCGCCATGATCGCGACTTCATTTTCGGTCATGGTCATCAGCCGCAACCTTGCATTCACGGCGATTGCCACTGTCATCATGCTCGCCTCCGGCTATTCAGAGGCGCTTCCAAAGCTCGTCTATGCCGCCATCGCGATCATGAGCATTGGCTTCGCTGCTTCTACGATGATGCCGCGATTCCATACGAAGATGGCCTGCGTAGCGCTGACGGCGTTCATCGTCACATTCATCCGGCCAGAGTTCGTGATTGCGTTTTATGCGGCGACTGCCATATCGGTCCTTGCGCTCACCGCAAGCTACCGCACCGTCCTTCAAGACCGCCCCTGGTCCGCCACAACCATTTCCTTTCTTGCGATCATCGCAGCGCTTTCAAGACTCTGGGCTTTCCCAGTATTGAGCGGCGGTGCGCGAGCGCTTCAAGCCTTCGGGCAGCATTACAGCTTGTATCTGTTCAACATGGGCAAGTTCAAGATCGATCCATTTCTGAACTATGAAAGGGTTCTCGCCGAGTACCTTCCCGGCGCGACCTCCGAGATGGATGCGCTCAAGAAGTACCCAGCGAAGATTATCGGCTATTTTGCCTACAACATTGGCAATGGCATAAAGTCTGGCTTTGGTGCGGTCGCCGGAATTGCGATCAACCACCCAGTCATCACTGTTGCAGTCGTTGCTCTCGCCATCTATTGCTTCGCGAAAAGAAATCGCGGACCCCTGAATTATGGAGACTGCGCCGCATGGCTTATTATTGCTGCGCCGACAGCCATGTCGATCGCGCTCATCTTCGCGCGAGATCACTATTTGGTGGTAGCTGCGACATTGTTGATGCTGCTTGCATCCATTTTTGTAAAATGGATAGGCTCGCGTGATACGGCCATCGGTGCCGCTGCAGTCTTAGTACTTACTGCCATTCTCGTGAATTCCCTTCCGTTAGCGAATCAGATCCGCGTCGAAACAGCGATGGCTTTGCGCGCCCAGCCACCATTTGGCGCTCTGCTTGAGTTGGACGGCGGATGGTGTTACTACGCTCCACGACACTGCCATTCCATCTACGTCATCGACGCGAAGACCGACAACATGGTCCGTTACCTTGACGAGACCCACATCAATGGCGTTATGGTAAGCGCTCCAATGCGGCGGTGGGCAATGGAAAACAACCAGCCGCAGTTCGCCGACTTTCTCAACAATGGCGCTCCGGGGTGGACGCGAATTCCCCTTTCTGCAGAGTACTCACTTCTACGAAGAGATAATCTAGATACGGCCGCATGGGCTAATATTATGACTGGCAACCTGATGCGCTATGTTCATGTGAATCATATTGGCCGGAGGATCGGAACCGTTTCTCAGATTAACGATACCACCTTGTTTATTCACCCGGGAATAGGCGATCCAACATCGCTCACCATCGATCTTGGTATGCTTGCGAAAGACTATGTGTGTTCTCGGATCGATGTCACGGCGAGGCTTGACAAAAAGTTAACGCCAAATACCATCGCCGAAAGCGGGGGCGCCGTGATAGGTGTCTCGTTCTATAGCGGACAAGTCGGGCAAAGAGGCATTGTCAGATATAGCCACGATATGAACTTTTCAGCGAAATCGACATCGCCCCCTCTGATGATCCGCGTCGACGATCACGGAAATCCAAACAATGATTGGCTTAACTTGGACATCAAACCGTCAGGGTGCGGAACTTGACCGTCAGTAGATGCTCTTAATGCGCCAGCGATAATTCGTGCCGTCATAGTAGAGCGTGACGGAGCCGCCTGGCGCAAGAGTTTCGCTTGCATTCCTCAGCGCGAATTGATTGACCGCTTGACTACCGCCGTTTTGGTTCGATAGCACGACTGCATTCGAGCCAGTGTTGAACAACGTGATCTCGCGCCCGTTCGTGCCGCCAGCAATGCCGGTCACAGTCACGGCGGCCGAGCTGTAGATGCGGAATACATTGCCGACGTTCTGTGCGATGTTCCAATCGTTCGCGTTCGAGCTGAGTGCGGGCGGATTGACCACGCCATCCAGATAGACGTTCCCGGTCAGTTCTATGGATGCCTGTCCGGTACGCAAGCACGGCCCGGAAAGCTGCGCGTTCGAGAAGTCGACACCGTACGTGTGCGAGCCGGTAACCGCGAAGACTGTGCTTGAGTTGCTGTCGTCGCGGAACCCGGCTGATGATGCTGCGTTTGACGTGACGGCAAATCCCACATCCCACTGTGAACCAGGAACCACGCCAGCGGAAAACGCCACGCCGCACAGCTTCGCGCCGCCATAGTTGTTGTCCGTATCGCAAGTAGCCCATATGCCCATGCCATCGGACGAGCCGCCTTGGCTGTACGTTTTATCCGACTTCGTGAGGTTCGTGGTTCGAACCTCCAGGCTCATGATGTTGCCGTACCCGGGGAGCGGAGAACTGTTTCTGCCCTCAACATATAGGCCAATTCCGCAACCAGCGCTGTTGTTTGAGTGACCCTGTACGCACAATCCGAGCGCATCGACGCCTGGCGTAGTTGCGTGCCCCACCGATGAAAAATAGCCGGCGCACGCCTGCATAGTGCTGGCCGGATCGGACACTGCAATCGCCTGGATGACCGCATTAGCTTCGTTATTGACCGTTCCGCCATTTTGCGAACCGTCCATGCGCTCATAGCGCGACACTTTCATGGTCGGGCCACCCGTCGTAACGGGAATGCTCGGCGATCCATGGATGCCGATGTACTGCACGCCAGCATATTCGCTGTAGTAGTACTGGTCGACGCCGTTGACGACGGAAAATTGTGTGTCTTGCATGACTCAGTTTCCTGACGGCGTTGATGGTTGATTGAATTTCCCGTCGACGTACGAGCCACCGAGATAAGCCACCCCGGTGTCATCAGTTACTTCGATGGCTGTCGATCCTTCCGGCGGCTGCCACTCACTTGTGTTGCCATCCCAGACAACAATGTTGACCACAATACCGCCTTCGATAATTGCGTACATGATGTCGGATCCTTTAGGCGTATTCCCAAATAATGATCTTGCCCGCCTTGCCTGACATGCCGGCAACTGCTGACGATGAAGCGCCTAGAGCCGTACCTTGAGCACCAGCACCCGGACCATTTACAGTGCCGTCCATCGGCGAAGAGCCGCCAAGACCACCAATTACGCCACCTGCCGTAGAGCCAATGGCTGGTTGACCATTGTTCCCTTGCGTCGCGCCAATAACTGTACCGCTTGTAGTTGGCGCAGTAGCGACGTTAGCGCCTGACGTCATGAATACGGTGTTGCCCGTCGGCCCGTACGACTGGCTGCCAATGCCTCCGGGGCAGATGACCAGGGAGCCGAGAGAAGAAGTGCCTCCATTGCCGCCCGTCGACGGAAACGAAGAGCCGCTACCAGCCGCGCCGGCGGCACCAATCGTGATAGCTTGGCTGGCACCGATTTGCGCTGCGGTCAGTAGGCATTTTGCGTATGCGCCCGATGATGCACCTGGTGACCCACTGAAGGCGCCTGATGCAGTCGCGGGACCACCTCCAGTTCCGCCGCCCGCGCCTTGCACTTCCGCAATGACTTTCGTCATTCCAGCCGTGGGCGTATATGTTCCGCTCCCAGTGAACACTTGAACACCGAGCAAGCGCCCATCGGTTGGCGCGATACGAAGGTTGGTTCCGTCCGAAATGAAGTTGTAGTAACCGTTCGACGAGAACTCGCCACCGATGAGTGCATTGCCGGCCGAATCCTTGATGCCCGCACTCGCGAGGCTATTGATCGTAACGGTAGTGGCACTCGTATTTGCCGCAGCGACTTTGATGCGCAACGGCGTGCCGGCGACAGGGAACGTGGTGAATGCGGGGGTCGGCGCAATGGTGATTGCATTCGCGGAACCTGTATCGGCCGCATAGCCGAAACTTTGCGACTGCGCCTGCCCCAACTGCACCGCATGCTGTGATGCGGTGGCGGGGTTGACCTGTTGCGCACCTGCAGTTTGGCTGCTCAGCACGACTTCATTGAGCGAGGCACTATAGATGCCCGTGTACTGGCGTCCAGCGATGATCTCGCCACCTTGAAACGCGCCGGCGGCTCCGACGAAATTTACCGAACCGGGGCCGGCGTTGATCGTGCACGGACCATTGTTGTTGTTCGCCGCCTTGAACGTGATCTCTTGGCCGTCGGTGTATGCCGTGATCGCCGGCGTGAGCGCGAGCATAATCGTGTTCGCAGTCGTGCTGGTGTCCACGGCATAGCCCGTCGAGCCCGTCTGCATCATCTGCAATAGGCTCGTGATCTGGGGCACGCCGGCCGGCACGGAGATGTTGCCAGCCGTTACCGTGGATTGTCCGTTGGCGACCGTCACGACCGCGAGCGCAGTCCATCCGGAGTCGACAGCCGGTGTCGTCTGCGTGCCGGTCGTCGCGGCGATGCCGGCTTTCGCCTGGATCACGCAGACACCCTGGCGCTCTGTTGGCAATGGCGCGCCGCTGCCGCCTTGGCCATTCAGCGGGATTTGCGGATTGTTGCTGTTGTAGAACGGCAGCACGGCCGTGTTCGTGTCCTGGTCCTGGTATTGCGTCTCGATGAGGTAGTTGATGCTGTAGCCGCTCGTCGACGGCGCCGGCGTCGAGATCGTCTGCGCTGTCATGTTCAGACCTTGCTTCAAGATCGTATCGGTCGTATCGGCCGGCAACGACCCCCAAGTTGTCGCGTCGACGGCCGCCATGGTGTAGATATCGCCGATGCCCACCAGAACGTTCAGCGCAGCGGGCGAATTAGGCGTAACGGCGAGGCCGCGAACCACGGAATTGCTGCCGAAGGCGGCTTGCGAAAGTTTCGCAATGCCGATCATCGTCGCGCGCTGCGCGAACAAAAAATCAACGCTGCGGCCCTGTTCCTGGGTATAAACGATAGGGCGGTCCATTCTGGCTCCGGAAACGAAAAAGCCGCCCCGAAGGCGGCTTAAGGAAAGCGGTGAGAGAGGTGCGGCTAAGGCGTGACAGGACTATCTGCGATGCGCATCCATACGACCGTTCCGGTCATGCGAGTCGATTCGACTGCAGCGATGATGGCGGCATCGGTCACGGCTGTTATTGGCGCATCCGACCATGCGCCGTATGAGTCCCACGACCAGCGCCACGAATCCAATTCGCCGAGTGATTGGGCGTTTGTGATCGGCCGATAGGCCGTGACAAAGCTCTGGTATGGCATCGGCGCGCCCCACTTGCCAACGCCCGTATCCCAATAGAAACCACCGTCCCAACCGCCCGAATCAGTCGTGTTGCTCGGCTCGAAAATGTCCGGCGCTCGCCCGGTAATGAGCTTGAGCACTGCGGATATATTTGCCCGCGTCGGTCCCTTCACGAATAGATTGGCGAGGATGCGCGCGCGATAAGGTCCGTCTTGCTCGTTTGTCAGACGCGGCAATGCCGTGCCGAAGAAGTCGTTCGCGATCAGGTCGAGATAACCGTCGGTCGCCGTCGCGATGCGCGTTTGGAGCGCCGCGTAGGTGATCTGGTTGTAGATCGTTGAGAGCGCCCAGGCCGGCCCTTGCAGCGTCGCATCGAAGTTCGGCGAGAGCTTGAACCACGAACCTGGTATCTGTGCTTTTAGGCGCGCGAAAATATCGCTGATATCTCCCTTCGCCATTACGTCACCGATATCGTGCCGGCAACGATCTGCTCTTGCGCGGTCGCAACGAGATCAGATGTGCCGCCGTTGATCGTGAGGCCAGTCACCGGCTGAGCGACGCCTGCGACACCCCACACGACCGAATATAGTTGCGACCACGAGAGAGTCGTACCCAGGGGCAGCGCGCCGATGAAATTCTGGATGGCAGTCTGCACCGCGGTTTGGACCGCCGATTGCGTATAGCCCGGCGCCGCTGTCACGCTGACTGCGATGTTGGCCGTCACATCCGTGGCTGGATATACCGCGAACGTGATCGACAGCCCGCGGATAGCGTCGATGGCTGCATACACGGCGTCATGCAGCGCACTTGTGTAGGGCGAAATGACGACGTAGAAGAATCCGTACTGCGTGATGCCGGCGAGCGTCTGATTCTCGACGATTTCGTATTGGATGCCCTGTTGCAGCCCGTCGATCGCCGACTCAACCGCTGTCTTGATGGCGGCGCGCAGCCCTTGAATGTAGCGCTGGAAGCGGGCCATCACCGCGGCGTCGGTCTCCTCATTGACGCCGTTTGAGAATGCCGTGGGGTTCGTGACGGTATCGACGCCAGAGATCGCCGTCGAGATCGTGGTGATGGTGTTTGCGGCAACATTCCCTTGCGTGCCAGCGTTCTGTGCCTGAATGGTGACTTGCGCACTCGCGACGCCAGCGGGGATGACGTAGGCGTTTTGCGCGGCATTCCAGTATGCCTGCGTTGCGTCCGGAATGACCTGGAATGGCTGAGTGCCGTCGGCAGTCAGTACCGTCGCGCCGCCCGAATAGGAACCGCCAGAGCCGCTCGGATTCGGCGTATAGGTTCCCGCGGGAATCGTCGCGGCGTTCGTCGGTGTGAAGCGCGAGAAAGTGACTTGGCCCGTCGCCGAAACGGCCGCCTCGCGCGGCGGGCATCCGAAGTCGGCGATGAACGTATCGATGTCGTTGCCCGTCGATGTCGACAGGCGCGTAACGCTCAGCAACTGCATGATGAGCGATTGCAGCCACATTGACACCGCGGCAACCGCCTCGACGCGCGCAAGCTCGAGCGAGCCGACGACGAACGTCAGAAAGCCGCCGACGGCCGTCACCGCCGATTGAATCGCCGCGACTTGCTGCTCGACGATCCGCGTGAAGCTTTGGGTATTAAGAGCCATACGCGGGCACGTTGAAAGAGAGGGTCTGCGGAGCGCCGGTCGGCGCGTAGACGTAGTTGATCGTGACGCTCAAAAGGCCGGTTGCGTCGGACTGATACGTGTAGGTCGCAGCCGGTTGCTTTTGAACATCAGGCTCGCCCTTCAGAACGCTTTGGATGAGCGATTTGATTTCGGTGAACTGCTCATTCGAAAGAGCGCGGCCGACGAATCGGCCGAGGCCAGCGCCATAGTCTGGATGCCAGATGTAGGTGCCGGGTGGCGTAAGCAACGCGCGGACGATGCGCTGATTCAGTTCTTGCACGCCCGTCGCGGTCAAATCGTCCCCTGAGGCCGAGAACTGAATGTCCTGGCCCCACCAGTGGCTTGTGTCGGTCATAGTTGAAATCAGTCGGTGTTTGGTGCCGATGTCTTCGTCTGCGCACCTGTCCCGGGCAGATAATTGTGGTCGTGCGTGCCGAGCGTCGTTCCGTTGGCAAGCTTCACATCCTGCTGCACTGTGAGCATGCCGCCCATTGACGCATTACCTGCATTCGAACCTTGACCTTGTTCAATCGGGCCATTCAGGATGATGTTCGGCGAGTTGATTGCGCACTGCGTCGAGGCATCGATGTTCACGTTGACGCCAGTGAGAGTCATTGTGGTCGCGGCCCCGATCGTCACCGTCCCATCGTTGTTCAGCTTGGCGTATGAGCCCTTGCTATCGACGAGCGCCATTTGCCCCGATTGCACAACGGGCGGCCGCGCACTGTCGTTAAAGAAACGCGAGCCGACGAGGCACGCCTCGACGCGTCCATCAACGAAATCCAGTCGAACCGAATCGCCAATCGCAGGCCCGAAGACGGCGCCGAAATTGTTGCCGACCCACGGCGCCGAAAGCGGCACAAAGCCCGTCTCATCCATCGTCGGCAACAAAATGACCTTGACCGTGTAGTCGTTCGGGTTGTACGCGCTGATCTGGCCGTACTTGGTCGTTGTGAACTGGGCCAGGAACTCGGAGACGACGCGCTTGATGTGTTCGATCATGCGAGCACCACCGTTTGGGCCTGCGTAGCAGTTTTGCCATGCACAGTCGTTTCAAAGCGCGCGGGCTCGACCGAGCAGCGCCGCATGACGCGCGCTGCCTGGTAGGTCGTGTCGTATGGCGTACCGGTGCCGCGAACCTCTATCGGCGTCCACGGGTAGATGATCGCGTCGCCCGGCAGCAGAGCTTCCATCTTGAATTCGTGTTTGCTGATCTGGTCGAGCAACTGTTGCGCTTTCGCGTCGCATTGCGCCTGCGTCAACCCGGAAAACGTGTAGTCGTACTGTTGAATGCTTTGTGCGAGCGTCGCGTCGCGCTCGATCCGCTTCGCCGTCTTGCTGGCCGTCGCGATTGACGTGTAGACGGCGTTTTTCATGCCGTGGTAGCTGCGCACACGCACGGAAACATCGTTCGCGAGCGTGAGGTCATGTTCGAATTCGAGCTCGACTGCGTTGGATCGCGGATACGTGCGATCCGTCGTCGGCGCTTCGTACTGGATCAGGTATGGCTCGCTCGATATGGCGCTATTGAATGCCCCGAAATAGAGCGTGCGACCGAGCACGAAGCATTGCAGCCCCTCGTGCTGAGCCAGATACGTCAGGATCGTCCAGATGCTTTGTTGCCGATGCAGGCTGACGTGATCGAGCGTGAAAAAGTGGCCGACGAGATCCTTGGTAGGCTGTACGTTGGCCGTCAATCCGACGAGCCCGGCGAGATACGTCGCTACTTGGCTCGCCGTTTGATTCTGGAATTTGAGATCGACCTTGCGATCAGTCAAAAGCCCTGTCAAATCGCGGCCGGATAGCGTAATGCCTTGCGTCATCGCGTTGAGCCGAATCGAATCGACGCGGTAGGTTTGGAGCAGCGTGAGATCGCTCGCAGAACAGTTTTGTGGATCTTTTGGGAAACCCACGTAGACGTCGATCAGGACCTCGGTTTGCTGCGTCCACCACGCCCAATCGGCGAACTTGGCCGGGATCTCGACGCGCAGCGTGCCTGCTTCGTAAATGCCATTGTGGCCTGCGAACCAATCGCACCAATCGATCACCTTCGACCCAACCATGAGAATAGACTTCGGCGCGGCGAGCGTGCCGACGGTCGGAAGCGTATTCAGCATGGATCAGGGAATGATGAGCGTATTGATGCCAGTCAGCATCGGATCGGTGATGCCGTTCGCTGCCGCAATCTTCGTCCATTGCGACGCGTCGCCGTAATGAAAGGCCGCGAGGGTATAAAGGTCGCCCCCGCCGATGGTGACCGTCTTTGCGCTTGTTGGCGCCGAGACGAGCGGTAAGTTCGATTGCATGCGTGCGCAGATGCTGCGCAACTCGTACAGCTCCGGCAACTGCACGGCCGAGTTCATTTTCGACAGCGCGTTATAGACGTTCGTCGCGGCCGGCGCTCCGGCGACGATGCCTGCCGTGTTGGCGACGGTGTTCTCGGCCGTCGCAATCATGCTCTGCACCCGGGAGGTCACGGCGAGTAGCGGGGCCGCAACGGATGCGACGGCACTCTCCACCGTGTTGACGATCTGATCGGCACAATTGGCGACGCCAGAGATGAACGAGGTGACCGCCTTCAGTCCGTTCGCAATCGGCTGCACCGCCGATTGCACCGCGCTCATGGCCGTGCTCAAGTTGCCGATCAGGCCGTTGAGCGTCGAATCGCCGATGCAATTCGAAAGAGTGCCCATCCGCGACATGTCGCTCGCGAGCGCTTGTGCGGGCGTGACGGCCGGTACCGAATCGACGGTCGCCGTCTGATCCTCGATGACCTCGAACCGGATCCAGTAGGGAATCCTGAACGGGTACTTGTACGTCGCACGGAACTCGGCGACTACTACGGTGTAGCGGAGCGCATCCCAAGATAGCGTGCATTGCAACCCTTCGCGCCGGACGCTGTCGAGGAATCGCGCCCGGTCCAGGGCGGACGAGTAGAGAAACAGCCCGGACCATGCCAGCGGCGCGTCGTCGGCGCCCATCGCGTTGATCCGGCGCCGGCCGCCGATCATCTTCTTAACGTCGAGCAGATGCTGGCCGCCGAACGGAATGCTCTCTGGAACTTCCGCGCCGCTGAATGTGAACGTGCCGTTCGGCGTGTCCAGCGTCAGAGTTGCGAAAGGGTTCACGGATACATCCCCATTCCTGGCGTATAGACAGTCGAATCACCGTTGAAGCCGGTCGGCCCCGTTGTCTTGGCCGGGATCATCTTCTTCTCGACGTGCGCCGCGACGTCGTGGCTGTCGACCTTCACCGTGACGTGCGTATCGTGGTGCTGCGCGGGCGCGGCCTTCGTCACGTTATCCCCGCCGAAGGCTGGACCACCGCCGGCTATGCCTTGGTAGAACGTGAGCTGCTGGTCGGGCGACATCTTCGATGTCACCGAGTTGTAGCCGCGCTGGATCAAGTAAGCGATTCCGCCCGCGATGAGTGTGCCAATGGCGATTTCGCCGCCGATCGCCGCAAGCGTGGCCGCGCCGATCTCCTCTCCGGTGATCGCCGTTGCCGCTCGAGCGAGCAGGCTGCCCGCGCCACTGACGAGAAACTTGGACAGCTTGACGACGCCCTTTTCGAGCATGCCTGCCGCGCCCTTGGCGCCTTTCCATGCCCCCATACCCGCAACCGCACCACCGAATAGCATCCCGAAGTCCAGCGCCCCGCCCAAGATTGGGTGATCCTTCGAGAAATCGGCCGTGCTGCCAAAGAACGAACCCGCGCCCTTCAAGAGCGAATTGATCGGGCCCATCATCGCCTGCGTGCCGTTCATCAGCGTGATATTGGCATTGGCGATCGTCTGATCCGCCAGGCCGACAGTGCTGACCTGGGAGATCATCTGGCCGACGTCCATTGGCGCTTGCGAGAAGTTCTTCAAGTCGGCGAGCGCATGCAGGTTACCGACCGTCGAGTCTTCGCTGAAAAACGATGCCCCGCGCTGCCCCTGCGTGCCGAACGCCATCTTCAGGAGCGCGTTGAACTTCAGCGGCTCCATCTTCTCGCGGTCCCCGGCAAGGATCGACACGATCTTCATCAAGTCCATGCTGCCGTTCGCATAGAACGCCGACTTGTTGCCGTGATACAGCCCGAGCGCATGCAGCGCCTCGTTTTGCTTCTTGTTCGAAAAAAGCCCGCTGCCGAGCGTATTGGGCAGCGAATTCATGGCCATGGCGTTGAGCCACGTACCCGACTTCGTATTCATGATGCCGCCCTGCATCATCGTCGCGACGAGCAGCATGACGTCGCTCGAATTCGCGCCGGCAGCGTGGAGAGCGGGAAGGGCATAGCTCGCCGCGCGCGCGATCTGGCCGAGCGACGCGTGCGACGTGAGCGATGCTTGGAGCATCGACTCGTAGAGCGGCTGGGCGGCTTGTGGCGTGTACGCGCCGGCCATGTGCGATAGACCGATAAAGGCCTGTGTCGCCTCGGGCATCGAAACGCCCTTGAGCTTGGACTCAAGTGCGATATAGGGCATCGCGAAGTCGAGCATTTGCTTCTGCTGCGCCGCCGACAACGTGCGCATCAGCCGCGATCCTTCAAGCATCGACTCGCCGAACGGCTCGATATGGCCACCCGTCGCCCAGGCGTATTTGCTCGCGTATGCCATCTCGCGCGAGCGCAAATCGTCGAGGCTTCCTTGCCATTGGCTGAACGGGATCTGGGCCGTCGCGACGGACTTGACGTTCTGGTCGTTCAGTCGAGCGTTTTCGTAGGCGCCGAAGAGCATCCCGGCCGTCGCTACGCCAGTCGCGGCACCGACGTTTCCGTTCGAGCGGCGCGGGCCGGCCGCCACAGTGCCGCCACCGGATCCGCCGGACGGCACTTCAGTGATCAGACCATCGCCATCGATGACATCCGAGGCGTATCGGCCGCCGTTTTGGACAACCAGCGCACCGCCGGACATTTCTCGCACGGCAAGAGGACCGCCGCGGCTTCCGCCTCCGCCTCCGCTGCGACCACCGCCACCGCCGAATCCGCCGCCGGTAGCGCTCCATCGCGGAGGGTGCATCGAGTTAGCCTCGGCGCGAGCCGCCGCCATATTGCGCGCGAGATCTGCGCTGCTCGCCGCCATCGTGTCGAGCACATAGCTGGCGCGCGTCAGGCTGCCGGCGCTATCGCCGAGTGCTGTCGCCGCGGCAGCAGCCTTTTCGAAGTTTCGGGCCATGTTCAGGCCGGCCGAGGACGCTTTGCGAGCAGTCTCGGCAAACGCGGAAATCGCAGTATTTGCCTTGTCCGCCCATTCGGCGATAGCCATCAGGCGATTGCTGACGTTGTCCGTCAGCTCCGCCGTGACGGCGATCGAATAGGCGTTAATCGTCATTTCTTGCCTGCAATGGTGTCTTCGACGGCTTGGCCTACAAGGTTCACGACTTCTTCGGCGTCTCGATACAGCGCGGGGCCAAGCACCGGGCGCGGGGGGATTCCCTCGGCCGTTCCGAGTTCCTGGTAGACCATGATCTCGGACTCGCTACCTACGATGAAATGTCGAGCGCCAGCTTCGTGCTCGATGCTCTCGCGCAATCCACCTTTGACGAGCAAAGGCGTGTTTTCCCCTGCATCCGGAGCCGCTTCCCCGTCGATGATCGCCTGGATGTGCTGCTGCTTGGTTGCGTCTTTCAGTTCGGTCCATTCTTCGAACGGACCCATATCTTCGCGCTGGTAGTGGCCGAATTCGGCCTTAGCCGTCGCTTCCACGAGGATGGCGCCTGCCTCCATCGCGGTTGCATAGGCGACTTCGAGTTCGGCCGCCGCGCGCTCCATCGCTCGAGCGAACGCACCGAATGATTGGTAGGTCTTCATGGCTTAGCCGACTCCTCCCAATCATTGGCTGACCACGACCACTTTCGGCCGCGGATCTCGCCGGCCGCCACGCACCACCCGAATACCTCGGTCGGCGAGAAGGACATGATCACGTCCCACGGGACCCCTGCGGCGAGCAACGTCAAAACCTTCTTGACGCCGGGGTCCCGGCTTATTTTTTTGCCTGTTCAGCCAGATCCTTCTCGTCACGCTCGTCGAACGCCTTGACTCCTCGCTGAAGAGCGTTCAAGCCCTTGTGGCCAAGCCGACTGATGAGCGCGCGCATCTGGAGCAGCGACGTGCAGGGCGAAATCTTTTCCTCGTTGATCGCGGTCAGATAGATCAGCGGCAGGTACATATGCACGAGGCGCGTGTTGTTCGCCGCCTCGCCGCCCATCGCTTGCACCATGTCGTACTGAGCGAGCGGGCCCGGATAATTCAGCGTCAACATGCGGCCGTCGCCGACGGGAACGAGCAGCGTATCGCCGTTGATTACGAGTTCGTCGGACGGCGTGTCGCCGCTGGTTTCGGTAACGTTCAGGTCGGTCATGGTTTAGAGCTTGATTCGAGTGGAGGCAGCGAAGGAAACGCGCTGGATGACGTTCTTCTCGGCTTCGGCTTCGCCCGGGTCCTCGAAATAGAGAACGACGCCCTGGTACTGAAACGTGCTCACGATCCCGGCGACTTCTTCGATCGTTTCCTGAATGACACCGGTCGGCAGATTGACGCCCGCGTAGTACGCGGCTTCATTCGCCGCGAAATAGTTATCCAGTGTGCCGTCCGCGCGCGAGACATCGAACGAACCTTCCCAGCCGCCCTCCTGAAAATTCAGGTGGATCGGCAGGTTGTTGAGCGGCTTGATGGTGAGCTTGTGATTGATCTTCCGGCGCTTGAAGTTCAACAGCGTCGGCAGCACGAGCAGGCCGGTCGCGGTATAGATGTCGAACTTATAGTCGCGCCCGAGCGATAGACCGTTCTGCGGCATGGCTTACTCCAAATGGAAAGCCACCGCGCGGGTGGCTTGGACGGACGAGGAAATCACTTACAGCGGCGTGACGGTGACGGTCTGGCCGCCCTCGATATTCACGAGGAAATACCGGACGATGCTCAGATAAATCACTTTGACGGTTGCGACCATGTAGCCGAGCGCGACCTGACTTGCCGGGTTGTTGTTCGCGTCGATCTGCACCGACCACCCAGGCTTCGTCGGATTGTTGACGTCGCCGATCATGTTGTTCGTCTGGAGGTTCGAGAAGAACGCATCCATCGAACCCTTCGTATTGCGACGAAGGTTGATCGTCTGCACCTTGCCGGGCACATACCCATAAGCGCTCGCGATCGTGAACGCGATGTAGTTCGTCATCCGCGTGTAGTTATCGCCGTTCGTCGCGCTGTTGCTGCTGGCGTTGCGCCCCGTGCGCGCCGCGAAGATCGCCCCGGCCGGCGCCGGGTTCGTGATGACCTCGAGCCGCGAATTTGCAGCGAGGGCAATCTCCGGATTGCTATACGGCAAGTTCTGCATGCTGCGCTGCGTGGCGATGATGCCGCCCAGCGGAGCATTCAGGATCGATTGCTCAGGGCTCGTTGCAGCCTGCTTGGCCGAGCTGAACGTGGCCGGCGAGACCATGCGGTTGACGCCGTTGACAGTGTCCTGCCAATAGCACCAGTCGCCGACGAGGCACGCGAAGCCGTAGCCATCCAACCCTGCGCTGGCGAGGGCCGCGGCGCTAGCGGTGACGCTCGTGCCGGGCGGATTAGCGCTATGGAAGTAGATGCCTTCCTGCAAGCCAAAGGCGAGCTGCGCAGCCCACGTCGTCGACGTCTGGCAATCGACCAGGTTGCCGACCTGCGCTCCGGACTTGCGAAGGGCATACATACCGGTTCGGGTGAGGCCATCGGCGCCCACCAGCGTCGTATCCGACACGCCGCCGGCGCCATCCGTCCCGCCCGAAAGCGTGTAGGTCTGCGTCAGATTAGGCGCATTGACCGAGGTGCCGATGGTGGCAATGCAGTTCTGCGACGGTCCCCGCAAACCCGTCTGCCCGTTATTCACAGCATTGACGAGATTCAGCCATACGCTTACCGACAGCGCGATCGAGCCGCCGGTACCTGCGCCGCCCGTGAGGGTCGCTGTCGCGGACGTGTAGCCCGCGCCCGGATTGATGACCTTGAAAGTACCCAAACCCCACGTGAGGGTGACGGTTGCGCCAGTGCCCACTCCCGACGTCGAGGAAGGGGCGACCGGGTTGGTCGGGACCGCGCCGGCAGTGAGCGAACCTGCATTCGTGACGGCAAGCGCCGTGATGACGCCCGCACTCGCCGTGACCGTCAGGATGACGCCATTGGGCAGTGTGATCGTGTCGCCAGTCACGTAGCCCGTGCCGCCCGCGGCGACCGTGCCAGACAGCACCTTTAGGCTGATCGAACCCGTCGCCTGCACGCCGTTGGCCGCCTGCGGAGCGGAAATACTCAGGCTGGGCACGGATGTGTAGCCGGTGCCAGCCGTGACCGCCCCACCGCTTACGCCCATGCTGACGTTGTCGAACACTTCCGGCGTAAGGCCCGCGCGTTGAATCGACAGCTTGTAAGTACTCGCCGCAGTACCTGCCACGATCGACGCCGTGATGCCGTTGCCGACGATGCCGGTGTAGAGCCCCGTGAGCGTCATCCCCGTGACGGGCGATCCCTGCGTATCGACGAGGTTCGCACTCGCCGCAGTATCCGTGCCGTCGGTCACGCGCACAAGGATGTAGTTCTGGACGCTGTTTTGATCGCCGATCGCGACGGCCGTCGCAATGTCGTGCGGCCGGAACGTGACGGGGCCGATCATTTGCTGGGCTTGGGCGCTGTTGCCGATGCCCATCATGGGCGCGTTGACCGGCCCCCACGAGCCGACACCGACCAGGCCGAGGCCATCGGTAGCAACGCCGTTGATGTACGCGACGCTGGGCGGCTGGATGATCACGTACAGGTCAGGGGCCTGCAACGCGGTGACGTTGACGCTGCCAGCTTGATAGACGGGCATGTTTGCTCCAGAAAGCAAAAAGCCCGCGCTCGGCGGGCCTAGAAATGAAAAAAGCCGCTCGAAAGCGGCTTAGTTGCGACGGGGAGGGTGGATCAGCCGTTCAGCAGGCGCGGCGGGATCTTCACATTCGGCGTTTTGCCATCGGCGAACCAGACCTGGATCTGCCACGCATCCCGGGTCCAATCGACGCCGAACCGCTCACGCATGATCTGGACGAACGCCTTTTTGATGCGCACGCACACTTGCGGCGTTGCCTCTTGGCCGACGAAGCGATCGACGGCGAGTTTGATCGCAGCGCCCGCGGCGCGATGACGGGCCGTGTTCACGCGGCCACCTTGTGCACGTTGTGCGGATTGCAAGAGAGGACGCGCTCGACTTCGCTCGACTCGCGGATGGCATCGCCCTTACGGTAGTCCTCGAAGGCATGCCGGACCACAAGGTAGTAATCGAGCGCGACTTCGGGCTGCGCGGCCTGCTCGACCGCATCGGATTGCGTCTTTGCCATAGTGGCCTCAGATATTGACATTGAAGGACGAGCCGTTCGCCGGCGTAATGTTGACGCCCAGATTCGTCACGGTGTTCTCGGTGACAGGCGCAGTGAGCGCGTATTCGACCTCGTACAGCAGGTTGCGCCGGTAGATCTGCTGCTTTTCGGCGCCATCGGTCTGCGTGACGCCACGGTACAGAAGGCGCGCCCAGGTGTTGTCCGGCATCGTAATGCGTGGCAGCTGCTTGAACGCCAACTCGAGTGCTCGGCCAGCGGCATCGCGCAGTAGCTCCGTCGGCGCCCAGATGACGATCATGAAGACTTGGGCCTGGCGGCCGATCTCCTGCTGCACGGTCACCGGCACCGAGATCGCCGCCTCGATGTCAAAGACCTCGGAGAGGGTGATCGCAGCGCCATTCACCGACGAATTCGGAATTAGCGCCGCCAGCGCCGCCGCGATCGTATTGACCGTGTCCGTCGCCTGAATGGCGTAGCTATACGGCTGGTAGTTGACCTTGACCGTCGCGGCCTCGCCAGGCTTTATTGCGCCGCCGATCGTGACCTGGTTGCCCGAGATCGTGATGGCGATGTTCGGCGCCGGGATCGATGCCTGCGCATCGTCGTCGCCAAGAAAGCGGGTCGTATTCTTGCCCATACCCGGCATGCCGTAGATGCTGACCATCACGTCGCCAGTCGCCATCAGCGCTTTCAGTTGCTGCGGCACTGGCCAGCCAGAGCGCACAACAACGGTCGTATTCACGACGCTCTGCTGGCCGGTGCCGTTGGGGTACATTGCGGATCCGGCGAGGCTCCCCAGCGTATTGATTACATCGGAAATGTCGGCCATTACGGCTCCAGACGTTCGACTAGGAGCACATATCCTAGCGAATTCCAGTACGGTGCGAGCACCTGATAGCGCACGTTCCCGTCATCCGTGACGATATCGTTTGTCGCGATCAGCCCATTGGCTGCGGCGCCGAGCGGAATCATCACCGTCCAAAACGATTTTGCGGCAGCGTCGGCCGGCAGTCCCGCATCTGGCTTGCCGCGCTCTTTCTTGAGTTGGATCGACGCCGGCAAGCCGCTGGCGACCGGTGTCTCTGCCGACGGCTCCACGCCGCTGTAGTTCGGCGAGAATCCAGGCGTGACATCAGAGTTCGGGCGTGTGATAGCGATCGTGTGCGGATAGATGAAGCTCATACGAACAGCTTTGCGCGATAGGGCGCGAGGAGCGCCTTGATGTCGTCATCGATGCGCGTCGCCGCAAACTGCTCAATCGCCGTATCGCCTGCCTTGTACTGCTTGATCGCGCCCATCTGCGGTATCGCCGACATGGAGTTCACGAGGTTTGCGCATGCCTGCTTGATCGCCGGCGGGATGCCGGATTGCGGGAAGCCTGCGACGTACCAGATGTTGATCTCGCTGTAGTAGGCGAGCATCACGCCCGCCGGCACCCACAATTGGCCGGTTTCGAAGTCCACTCCGGTGTTGACCATCGGAAAGTACTCCCAGACCGGCGGGCCGCCGAAGTGAGAGAGCGACGCCAACAGGTTGAACTCATCGACCTGGTAGCGCGACGACGCACCGCGGCGCCCGTATCCGTAGCGGCCCTGGCCAGCGAGCAAGCGTGCGATTGGCGTGAACGCCAGATTCGTCATCGGGCGGCCGTCCGGCATGAACTTGTGCTGCTTGATCGTCATGCCGGCGTCGAGCGTGCACGGGCCCGGGTGCTCAAAGACAACGTTTTGCAACGTCACCTGCACCGGCGGCGTCACGCCGGCGATCGATTGCAGGCCGTTGCCCAGCGAAACCACGGCCACCGGCTCGGCGATCGCGTTATTGCCGCGGTCAAGGATGAGCACGTCGCCAACGTTGATGGCGGCCACGCCTCCAGTCAGCATGACTACGACGTTCTGACCGGGCGCGATTGGGCCGGCGCATTGATATGTGATGGTCGGCAAGAGTGCCGCCATGTACGCGGGCGCCCCGTTGCCGTCCGGCATCCATACCAATCCCTCCGGCCGCTTCAGATACAGGTCGATCAACGTCGATGCCTGCGTGACTTGACCCGCGCTCGTGCTCGCCGGCACGCCGTAGGTGCTGTAGTCGGAGGACTGAAGGTAGCTCGATGGCATATCAGGAAGCCTGGAAGAGACCCTGCACGTTCGACAGCGTCGCGGCCGAGCCGCCTGAATTCGAGACGGTCACCTGCACGCTGGCGAAGGGCAAACCATCGGTTCCAACCGTCGCATAAGCCGCAGTATTCGCTGTCAGCGCAGCCGTGACGGGAGCGCCTTGCGGCACGGTCCCCGCGAGGTCGAGAAAGCGCTGGATCGTGAGTTGCCCCGCCTGGGAACTCTGGAGCCCAACACTGAACAGCTTCCAGCCATTGGAGACGATGACGCTGCCCGGCAGATTTCCGGCCGCCGGTACCTGGGCATTCAGCCCGAGTTGCGCGGCACTGCGCAGACATTGGAGGGCCGGTCCGAGCTCGCCGCCAACGATAGATAGATCGGATCTTTGTGTCATTGCGAGGTCAGCAAGATATGCGTGCGCACGCGCTCGTCATGCACTTCGAGCCGCTTCGCCATCGCGAGGTCCGTCATGATCGGCGAGCGCTGCGCCACGCCCTTATCGATCATGTACTCGCCGAGGTTCGAGGCCACGTCATGCGCTTCGCCGTCGATGAATTGAACCTGGAACGTCAGCGGCACGCCATCGTCCGACAGGAAATCCGAGGTCGGGAACTCCAGACCTGGTTGGCAGATGACGAGGTGATCACGCTTTCCGGTGGTGAGAAATAGCCGCATGCCTATCCTTTGGTGAGAAGCAATGAAAAAGGGCACCCGCGGGAACGAGTGCCCTTCGCTTTGCCGTCGAGCGACGGCCTCAACTACTCGGCGCGCTTACTTGCTGACCACCGCGACCACAGCATGGGCGTACGAATAGCCCTTGAAGATGATGGCATCGAACTGCACGCCCACGAACTGGCCGGCCAGGTTGCCGACGAGACCGAGTTGGAAGATGCGGGGCTGACCGTTCGTGCCCTTGCCGATGTACACGATCTCGACCAGCGGCATCGTCAGGATGGCCGCGTAGTAGTTGTTCAGCCCGGAGCCCGGGTTGGCGAAGCCATACTTGCCCGTCGAGTCCGTCGGCATGAACGGATCCGGAATCAACGGCAATTCGCCCGCTTGCGTGGCCAAGTATTTGACCGTGACACCCGCGACGATCTCCTTCGTGCGCAACTCGATGTGCGATGCTTTCGCCTCTTGCTCGATCTTGTCGATCAGCAGCGGGTTCATCGCGAGCGCCGTGGGCTTCGGCTTGAACGTCTTGTTCGCCATCATCGTGGCGACCATCGTCTTCAGGCCATCGATGATGGACGAGCCGTACGGGATCGTGGCCTGCTGCGTGATCTGCTCGAGGCCGCCGACCCATTGGAGCGTCGTCGGCATGAGCAGGGACGTGTCCGTGCCCGCCCAGTACATGTTCGCGCGCCAGAGGATGATCGCCGTGATGATGTCCTCGACGTCTTTCGCCTGCAGCGTGGCGAACTGGCCTTGCTGCTCGGTCACGTCACGGTCGAACAGCGAGAGGTTCGACTGAGCGACGGTGGCCTTGATGAACGCCGCGCGTTCAACGCGCGTCGGGCCGCTGGCCGTGGCCGAGAGGTTGCGCGGGTCGTTCGAGCTAGCCTGCGCGAGCGCGATCTGCTCGAAGTAGCGATGCGGGTGCCCGGTCGCGGGATTGTGCTCCGTGATCGCCAGCATCGGCGATTCGCGACGCATGATGTCCACGATCTCGCGTTCGAAGACTGGCACTTCGAGAGCGCCCGGACCGCTGTAATCGGCGGCGGCCGTCAATGCGTGCATGCTGGTACCGCTCGCGCCGAGCGTATTGCCCAGCGCAAGCAGCGCAACGTCCTCGGACGTATCCGCCGAGCGTGCAATGAGTTTCGTCATGACTGTTCCTGTGAAGACTGAATGAGGAGGGCGTCGGCGCTGCGCTTACTTGCGCAGCAGCCCGTCGGCGGCGATCTTCTGCTTCGCGGCGATCCGGTCGGTGATCTTCGTCACGCCGGCCGCCGCCAGCGTCGCGTCGATCTGCTCTTCCGTCAGCCCTTCTTTCTGCTGCTCCGCAGTGAGCTTGAGACCACCCTTGGCGAGCAGCGCGACTGTTTCCGACGAAACCGTCCGGCGCTGCGGCGCTTCGGCGTTCTTGAACGCTGCGGCCTTCAGGTCGGTCAGTTGCGTGCCGAGCGCGGCGAGTGTGTCCGTGATGCCCTTCAACACGGGATCGTCTGCCTTCAAACCAGGCGCAGTTTCCGCGAGGCGACCCGGAACGAATTCAGCCGCGGAGGCGTTGAACGACCAGTCGTGATCGCGGTAGACATGCGGCAGATGACCACCTGCGGCTTCCGCTTCCATACTTGCTGCCATGTGGTGAAGGATCTTCACGTGGCCACGCGCGCTATGCAGGCCGATGCCAGCGGCTTCCATCGAAGCAGCGCAATTGCGCAGTGCGGTGGCGTGCGGAGCAACGCGATCGCGCATCGCCGCGTTGGCCTGTACGGCGGTATCCGTAGAAGCCTTGAGCGCGTTGACTTGCGTGGTGATGTCGGTGATCTGCTTCGTGATCGGGCCCAGGGCGCCGGCCAGCAGCGCTTCCATTTCTTCCTTGGTCATCTCGATATCCTGTTCAGCCTGTGCGGCCAGAGAAGTTGACTGATAGGCCGCCTTATCCTTGTAGAGGACTGCGGCGCCTGTGAACACGCAGCTCACGATCTGAAGCAGGTCACCCATCTGGCGAGTTTGAGCCCGGACTTCGTAGCTGAAGCCCAGGTCCTCTTTCTCGCTTTGAATGCGGGCGCATTCCTGCGGAAAGTCCGCGGCGTAGAAAAAACCTTCAATGCGCACCTCGTCGCCGACGATCTCAGCGCCCGTGATGACCCCGATCTTCTGGGTGACGTCGTGGGCGCTCAGGTCGTCGGAGAAGTCGACGGCCATACCGAGCAGGCTTTCCAGGGCCTTTTCGGCAACATCCTTCGGGAGGTAGGTGCGTTTGCCGCCAGACCCACCCGGAGGGAGGTCAGACGGTTGGTTCACGAACGTAAGGACGCCCGAGAACGGCATGCGGTTCGGGTGATTTGCGACTTCGGGGACGTTTAGCGACATGCCCCACAGCGTCATCGCCGCGGCGCTCACCTTGTCCCATGCGGAGGTATCGATGCCGAGTTCTTTCGCGCGACGCAGCAGACGACGACGCGCTTCAGCGCGTTCTTCGTCCGTCACGCCCTTCGTTCGATCCACCATGTCCCAGCCGAGGCGTACGTGCGTCTCGTCGTTCATGGGTACCTGACGAGTGCGAGGGAAGGCGAACATCTCTTCCCCAAGCTTGTCGCGTTCCTCTTTCGAGAGCGGCATCTCAATCCCCTTTACAGCGCCTTGACGCGGTCGAGCAGCTCGTGCGCTTCTTCATCCACGTGCGCATGCGCGGCCTGGCTGGCGGCGAACTTGGCACCAGCGAGCGCAACGACGACCGGGTGCAGCGTCGAATAGGCCGCGTGATCGCCGCGCGCGAGAGCCTTTTCGGAAGCCGCCTCGAGTGCGTTGTATAGGCTCTCGGCCTTTCCGGGCGGCCTTACCTCGACGGGCGCGCTTTTCGGCGACTCGGTAGTGGTCTTTGCCATGAAAACTCCTGCTTGCCCGGCCTATAACCGGGCTAACGCGAGATGAATCGGTCGATCAGGTGAGCGCGGTGATCTGCGCTTGAATCGAAGTCAGGTTCGAGCCGGCCGGGCAGAAATCGGCGATGGCATTGAGGACCTGGATTGCGTCGGCGACCTTCTCGGCAGCGAAATTCAGCATGCCGGGCAAGTCCTGGCCGTTTTGCGCGCAGGTCGACGTTTCGGCCGCGAGCGGGGTGATACCGAGCAAAGTGGTGCGGACGCCCATGGCGTTCTCCTATGCGTGAAGGAACTGCGGAAAGTCGCGCACAGGGCGCGAAACTGGAATCAGGCGAAGATCGCGATGTCGACGGTGCCAGCGACGAGCGTATTCGCGGCGAGACGTGGATTGAGCGTAACGTTGAAGCCGGCGTTCGTCTTGCCGCTTACGAACGCGACCGCGTCCTGATTCGGCGTGACTTGCACGGAATAGCCGGCGGGTAATTGCAGTCCAGCGATGGCCGTCACCACTGCGGCGCCAGCACTACCGCCCGCCGCCGTGGCAACGCCCTCGAGCAACGCGATCAGCACGCGGTCCGGTTGCGCAAGCGGGTTGCTACCCGGCGCGACATCGACGGTATGAACGGGAAGTCCCATGAATGCTCCTGTGTCGGGCGAACGCCCAAAGGGATGCCTTGCGGCGGTGAACAGGCGTTCGGCCTGCTATTCGATACTGGTGAGTGCCGGATTCACCGTCTTCGCGCCCTTGGCCGCTTCGATAGCGATCTGCGCGTCGGCCTGCACCATGTCGCCGAACTTGCTTTGCAAAGGCGGCATGTTGCGGCGCGCGCGGTATTCGTTCGGCGTGATGGCGTTGTTCTTGTATTCGATCTGATAGATCTCGGCAGTCGCCTTCTCGTCCTCACGATCTAGACCGCCGGGCGTGAGCTCGATCTGTGAGAAGCCAAGCCGCCCCCAGATGACCTCGCGATTGAAATACGAGGCAACTGCCTTCGCCATCGGCTTGATCGACAGATCCCAGTCGCGGTCTTCGGCGACTTCGCCGTTATTGCGATTGATGTTCTGCTCGACGCCAAGGTTCTGCGCGCTGATGCCGAACGCCACCGCGATCTCGCGGATGACGAATTCTTGGTATTTCAGGAAGAGGGCTTCGTCCGTCGTGCCGCGCAGGCTCAGGACCTTCGCGTCGGTTCCGCCGATGACGGGCGTTTGCCCCTGACCTTCGATGTCGTTGCGCCAGTAACCGCGGAACGCTTCGATCGTCGTCTGATCGGCTTGTTGCAGGAAGATCAGGTTTTGCGGGTGAGCATTGGCCGCGACATCGCCCGCGTATTCGGCCACGCCGAGCAAGCGATTGATCGACTCGAAGGCGACCTCGAGCATCCCGAACGCGAAGGGCGAATCGGTCGTGATGCGATCGCGCATATAGACCAGCTCGCGATTGAGCAAGTCCTTGCCCTGCGCGACGCCCACATTGCCATAGCCGTACGTCTGACAGTACCGCGGCTTTGCCTCGTCGCCGTCCCAATCGGCGTAGATCTGGATCGACAGGGCATCGACCGGCCACATCCATAGCGGGCGCATCTTGTCGCCGCCGACTTGCTGCTCGACGGCACCGGCCCCGCATACGCATAGGTCCTCGATTACCGCTTGAAGCAGCGTCGAGAACGTGTCCTCGTGGTTAGGGCTGAAAAAGCAGGCCGACGTGATATCGATCTGCCGCTTGATCTCGCTGGTTTCGGCAACGTCCTTTTTGACCTTGATCGCCCATTCGAGCGAGCCGATCGAGCGCGTATAGAACTGGATCGCGCGCGTAGCGTATGGCGTGCGCGAGAAATACCGCAGGTTCGTCGGTACCGGCTTGATAAGCGGCCGAGAATCACGCAAATTCCACGATCCGACTTGGCGCAAGCGCGCGTATTGGGACGTTTCCCTGTGCGGTTCATGCTTGCGCCGCCCAGCGCGGATCGCGCGCACTGCGCCCGCGACCGCTCGCTTCATGCGCGTCCAGCGCGAGGGCGGCGGCCGTTGATGCAGCTTCGTGTGATCCATTGAGAGGTCCATTAGAGTGAGCCGAACGCGAACGTGCTGCGCCGCTCGGCCAACGCGTAGACCGCGCTGTCGCCCTTATCGGGACTGCGCCCGATGCGCTTCTTGATTTCTTCCTTCGATTCGACCTGTACGCCGCGAGCCGTCTTCTTGTAGCGTGGCGCGCACAGATCGGCGAGCAGTTCCTGATCGGGTGGCAACGCCAACTCGTAGCCGTTGACCGGGTCGAGCGCCTCGCGCATGCGCCACCACAACTGCGAGCGCAGATTGGCGAAGCCAAATTGCTCGGTGCAATCCAGCTCGTCAGTGCCGGCGGCGCCACTGACGCCCCAGATCAGATCGCCGATGACCTGATGCGCGATGTCGTAGGGGCTTGAGCCAACACCTACGACATCGATGTTCACCTGCGTTCGATGGTGGCGAAGCTCGAAAATCTGCTGCGCAACGACATGGCCATCCGGCGTCGCCGTGCCCGGAAAGCAGATTTGCCGATCGAACCAGTTCCCATAGCGTGGCGTGTGGATCGTCTGGTCCCGGCCGCCGCGCGCCACGTCAACGCCGAGCGATGTCATGGGGATGGTCGGCTTCTGGCGTTGCTCCCACCTCACATTGGCGAGCCGCACCCATTCGGTCGGCACGACCTGCCAGGCGTCATCTTCGCGGCCCGCGGTGAAGTCTCCATACAGCATCTTCGAGCGCAGCGGCTCGGGAAGCGCCTGCAGCTTTGCCACGTACCCCGACTCCGCGTAGTACGGGTTGTCCGTCACTCGGGCCGGAATAAAGGTGCGCGTCAGCGGCCGGATGATGTCGACTGCATCGACCGTGGATGGGTCGAAGTCGTACACCATGACCTGATCGCCGTTTTCCTGCTCGACGATCAGGAACGGACGTCCATCGGGGCACTCGATCTGGCGCCCATTGACCGAGGCGAAATAGCGCAACTCGCCGGGCGCCGCGGGATTCGGGTGTTTCGAATCAAGCCACGGCGCGAACCAGCGGATCAGCCAGTCGCCCGTCGAGTCCGTCGGCGGATTCGAGCAGAGCAGCACCTGACATGGTTGGTTCGGATCCTCGCTGCGGTTCCAGCCGGCGATGAACTCGACTTGTGACTCGAGAAAGTTGGCCGCCTCATCGAACACCTTCAGATCGTGCGGCCGGCCCTGATACTTGAGCTTGTCGTCCTCGTATTGCACCGAGCCAAACTCGACCAGGCGCTTTTTCCCGGCGAACTCGCAGCGCCAAAAGCCTTTGCCCGAATTGAACACGCCATATTCAGCGTAAAGCTCGTTGGCGCGGTCGATGATGCCCGATAGTTGCGGATACTCGCGCCGCAGTATCAGTGCGCGCTGGTGCTGTGTGAGCGCCTTGCCGAGCGCGAGATCAGTCTTGCCGCCGCCGGCCGCGCCGCCGTACAGGATGACATCAGCACGGCACGCGTACGCCTGCGACTGGGGGCCAGGTAGCGGCTTCCACTTGAGCCGGTTGCGCGCCTTAAGCGTCTGTAGGAGCGCCAGCTTGTCGCTCGGACTCCAGTTTCGCCAGTTCTGCCTCGATTGCTGCATCGATGTCTTTCATGTCGGCAGAGTTGGGCGCATCGAGCCCGCGGATCTTGCGGATGGACGCTACAGCAGCGCCGGTAGCATCGACGATGATCTTGATTTCTTTCGGGTCCTGGGACTTCTCGGCCGCCACTTCCAGATTCAATAGGCAGTGCCGATTGATCCGGAGCGCCCGCTCCATGTCGAGGATGTCTTGGCTGGCGGCCTCGGCCTGGTTTTGACGAACTTCGTCATTCGTCAAACCCTTCGTCACACCGGCGAAGTGATCCTCGACGATCCGCCGTTTCACCTCCGGAGCACCGCGCACCCATGCGTGCTTCTTTGCCAGCCGGCGCAGCGTCGGCTCAGGGATGCCGTGAGCCTTTGCGATCGCGTTGACCGACTTCACGCCCGCCCGATAATCGAGCTCGATTGCCGCGAGTTCTTCGTCGGAAAACTTACGCATGGCTGGACTGACGAAGATTGGCTAGGATTGCGTTGTATTTGGCGAAGCGAGCGCCGACGTCGCCAAGCGGCACATAATCGACGCCCGCCAGCTCGCACGCCTTCGCGATATCGAGTTCGCCGTAACCGGGAACAGCAAGCGCCTTGCGCACGCCCGTCACATAGCGAGGGAGCGACGCCTCATACAGGAACAACTGACCGATCCCACCCACGACCGCGCGACGGTCGCCATTGGCTTTGGCTTCGAGTAGCGTCACCGACCGGTCAGCGTGATGCAGCAGGAAATCGCAGCGGCCATTGCCGATGCGCACCTCGCGTTCATATTGAGTGACGGCCGGCCACCCCATGAACGGCGCAAGATTGCCGGTGAACAGCAGGATTTCCAGCGCACCAATTGCCGCATCCTCTTTCGGGTAGCGCGCCAATTGCGCGACGACGCCAGAGAGCCACGGTTCGATGTTCGGTTCAGCCATATACGGATTAAATTAGGTGCCGCCGCCCGGCGCCTATGGGACCCGCGTTGCACGGGAGGAGGTGAAGGCTTACGTCTCGTCGGCGGCTGCCGTGGATGTCAGGGCTCTCACGGCCTACCCATGCGAATACAAAGCGCCCGGCGCGCGGCCGGGCGAATCCACGTCATCGGAAACGTGAAGGAGACACTGTTCAACCGATCGGCCGCAGATACTCGACGCGCTCGACCGATGCAATCCCGGCGTCCGAGAAGTGCGGGTCGTGGACCAGCGCACCCTTGCTGTAGATCACGGCATGGTGGACGCCTCGCGGCGACAAGCCGCTGGCGAGGTAGAACTCCGGCAGATCTTCGACCGGATGACCGTGAATCCGCACGCGCTCAAGTTCGTGCGCCTTGGCGAGCCACTCATCGATGCGCTCATACCACTCGCTGCGGCCGAACATGTCCTCGAATGGCGGCACCATCCAAAGCGGCAGTTCCAACAGCGATGCGTAGGCGGCCGCGAGGCAGTTGCCGTTGTGGATGCCATCTGGCGCGTAGAGCTTCGTTTGCTTGACTGGGATCATTGGTCGGAGCGCTCATCTTCGAGCATTTGCTGAGTGAGTCCGCTGCACGAAAGCATGTGGCCGCCGGGGATCAGCCGATTCGCCTCTATCTCGCAGGCGAGCGCGTCGCGCGCCCACGCCATGGCCTTAGCACCATGCTGACGGCAACTGCCGAGATCGCGGAACTCGAATCCGTCGACGGTAATCTCGACTCCGCGCGACGTGTACTCAATCGTGACCCGGCCGAACTTCTCCAGGTCCGAGTAATCGACATCGGCCGATTTCAGGATCATTCCGTGCATTGAAGCGCCCGTTGGAAAACCATCAGCGAGCCCGCCAACCCGTTCGCCGCAGGGGCGCTCTTGGCCAGCCATGCCGGCAGTCTGCGGGTTTGCTGATGGGTTCTGGGTCAGTGACGCGTTGCGAAGGCCGCTTGCGCCGCTTCCGAGGGTGTGAAGCCGATCAGATAGAGGTCAATCAGATAGCCGTACATGTCGTCGCTGAAAGCGATCGGCGGCTCAACGTAGCCGGCTTGGATCATTTCCAGCCCGGCTGCATATGTCCAGTCGGCTAACTTCTCGCGCTCGGCATCGGATGCAATGTCGGATCGCATGCGAATCTCCGCCGCAGAAATGCAAAAGCCCCGCGAGCGGTTGCTTGGCGGGGCTTCAGAGGGTATTTCGGTGAGTCTGGCGAAATCGTAGTGGCTTTGTCGCAAAAAAGCAAGGACTTTTCTCGCTCAATCGCAAGCCAGCAAAGGCGTTGCGCGATCACTCACGTCGGCAGATTCATCGGCGATAAATTCCTCGGTTTCGACGACGCCCTGGGCTTTGAATTTCGGGTCCAGCCGTGCGATTGCCAGCGCTTCGATCGCCGAATAGTGCTTGCGCATCCACAACGCAGCGCGCTGCATCGAATCCTTCGTCAGTTTGAACTCGTCGGCGAGATCGCGTAGCGAGAGCTCGTCGCGTCGGCGTCGCGGCAGGTAGTGGCGCGCCGTCAGTTTCGTGCAAGGCTTGAGGCCAAGACCGCAACTGCGCCGCGCGTGCAGCGCGAGCCGCACGACACCGCGTTGCTGTTCTTCTCCGATACCGAAGCGGGCGAGTAGGGCGGCTGACTCGGTCGACGGTAGGCGATCGCGCGCGGCGGCGGCGATCATGGCGCACTGGCCGCGCACCTCCATCTGCGTCAGTCCACCGAAATCCACCGTACTAGAGCGCTCGCCCCTGAGTTGCTCGAGCCAAACCTCTTGGCGCTTCGTCAAATTCGGCGCCTGTTCGAGCACCTGAATCAGGAACTGACGGAATTTGTTCTCGCCCATCGCCGGTACCGACAGGATGAGGAACGAAACGTGAAGGGCCTGTTCTGTGCTTTGGAATATCGCGTTCACTTGGGTTCCTCGATGGTATATAGCTTGCAGCGCTTTGTTTCTTCGATGCGCAGCGCGGCAGGGCGCATCCTTTTCTTGCAGGCGACTTCCGGGCCGCCGAACGGTGATTTGAGTAGGAGCGTGCATCCCTTGCAGGTGCCTCGCTCACGAGAGATGAGGATTTCGAGCGGGTCCTTATTGCGCTCGTGCCGCGGGTCGCCATAGCGTTCGACGTGGCGCCTCAAGCGTCATCCTCGCCCGTTACACCGAGGAACCGGTATTCGACGCGACCGATTTCTTGTTCCGGCTGCTCGAAGGCCTGCGCCACGTCCCAATCGGTGACGATCTGACTTGGTGGTTGATGTGACGGCTCGCGCGTGGCGCCGTCGAATAGCCGCTTCAGCCAGCGAATCATCGGCGCACCTCGATCAGCCCGCGCTCGGTGAGCGCAATGTAGGTCTTCGCGACCATCTCGAACTCGAAGGCGCGCCGCTCGGCCTTCGGCAATTTGCCTCCCTGGTCGAGCAGCGCGTGACAGCCGCGCACGCCGAGACGATCAGCGCAGAGCGCCGCGATGGCCGCATCCGATGCCTTGATCGCTCCGCCCTTACCGAAGTTCATATGCGCGGCCTGCGTGTAGCCTTCTATCCCGCAGCACGCGCAGGGCAGCATGACGACGGCGCGCCGCAGGGCTTCGGATCGAAAGGTGAGCGCTTTCGGGAACGCAAGGCGCGCCGTCATTGCTCGAACTCGCAAAGAATCGACTCGACCATCTGCTCGCCACGCTCTTCGTCCAGATGTGGCCACAAGAACCGGTAAGCCGTTGGCGTGCGAAGGAACTCTTTGACGCTCTCATGCACCTCGTGGAATTCGGCATCGTCGAGCGCCTCGTAC
Organism: uncultured Burkholderiaceae bacterium; assembly: GCA_966212325.1. Classification (GTDB taxonomy): domain Bacteria; phylum Pseudomonadota; class Gammaproteobacteria; order Burkholderiales; family Burkholderiaceae; genus Trinickia. The sequence goes on from CBIHRA010000002.1 coordinate 157,383, forward strand.
GAGATCGAGCGCGGCAGCGCAACGAGTTCGCCGCCCGGGCCCGGCACAAAGTCGACATGGCCGGCGCCGACTTCAAGCCATTTGCGCATGCGCTCGGAATCGGTGAAGACCTCCTGGCACTTGAAGAACGCCGTCAGCATGACGAAGTGCAGGCGATGGAAGCGCTCGCTGCGCGGGATCCGGAATTCGAACGACAACGTCTGCCCAGGCTGGAGCTTGCCGAGCTTGCTGCGGAACCGCGCGTAAGCACGCTCGTTCTTTTCGTCGAGACCCGCGAGCTTGCCGCGCTCGTCGATGCGGAGGATGACTTTGCTCACGCAACCTCCAATTCGTCGTCATGGAGGTGCTTGATGAGCCTACCGGGCGTGGCCGGTGGCGCGGAAACGAGGCCGGCCGCCGTGGCGAATGGGTTGAGCGTCCGCACGGTATCGCCGGCCCGCACTCGCATGGATTTGCTTCGAACGTGTCGGCGCTGCTCACGTTGGTTGCGAGTCAATGCAACGGGGCGCGGCACGTCTTCGCCGATGCCCCACTTCCACACAGCGGCGAATTGGCCGCCCGCGGCTTCGCGTTTCCAGCCGCATACGTGGATATGGGAGCGCTTTTGCTTTATCACCTCGTAAGCACGTCGATACGAGATTCCGCTCGCGCGTGCAAGCTCTCGGGCCGAAAAAGGCCCATCTTCCTCGAGCGTTCGACGTGCGAGCGTCACGCATGCCGATTCCGCGCATTTAATCGCGCGCCCGTTGCGTCGCGACGGCAACCCGAGCGCCATCGCTCGCATCACGATACCGCGGTACGAATGGGCCGCCAGGCGGTGCATGTTGACTTTGATCGGCTCAGGGAACTCCCAAATCTCGCGAAGGATTGCATCCTCATGAGTGGTCCATGCACTCCACGTTTTTTTGCCGGTCATGCTGCCTCCAGATCTAGGGCGCGCACGATCACGTCGACGCGCGGCGCCGTCGCATAGCGCTTCTGCAAGGTGATATCGGTGATGCGCGCGTCGTCGACATAGACCACGCCGTTCATTCCGTCTTTGAGAGCCTTGAGCACGTTGTCGGCGTCCGGCTTTTTCGTCGCGCCGACGAGGCCGGTGCGAGCCTTTTCCTGCTTCTTCTTCGACCAGCTTTGCGGGATCGGCAGGTAGATCGCGACTGTCAGTTGGACGGGACCTTCGATAAGCGCGGCGCCGGCCATTGCCTTCTGTGCAGCGAGACGCACGAGGTTTTCGTAGCGCTCGGTTTTTTCGGGTGTGTAATGGCGCGTGAACACGCGTTGCTGGCCAGCGCCGTCCTTGCCGATGCGCGAGCTTGACTTTGCTCGTCCCTTTGCAACCGGATCGCCAGGTACCGTGAATACGATCTGCATTACGCTGCCTCCGTGCGCGGCCCGCGCGCCTTAGCGAGTTCTTTTTCGAGTTGAGCGATCCGTTCATCCTGCGCTTTCACTTCAATCCATAGGCGCTGCGCGAGCGCGTCAGTCATGCTCCCGATCCATTGGGTTTCGCGCTGGCGCATGAACGCGCGAAGCTCTTCGGAGTTTTGGCCTGCGATCCAGGTCATGAACGACCTCCAACGTTGGCGAGCAACAGCCTCGTAGAACCGATGTCGAGTTGCGTCACGCCGAGAAGCGGTCGGTCGTTGCCATTCGCCAAAACAGCTTTCGCCGCTTCGGCCGACCCGATCAGCATCGGCGCGACGCAAGCGAATCCGGCTTTGCTATTGGCGGCTTCGGAGATGCCAATCAGCACCGGCAGGTACTCGGGCGTCTCACTGCGCATCCGGTAGCCGCGGTAGCGGTTGACGAATTCATTCCGGACAAACGGCCACTCGTCCTCGCCCTTTGCGCCGAGCGGAACCCAGCCGCCCATGTCCGTGACGACTCGATGAATAACCGGATCATCGAAGACCACGCTGCGATAGGTGCCGACCTCGCGCACCGCGCGATCGACCTTCGACCAGGCGACAAGCGCCGCATCCTGCGTCGAGCCGGCGAGCATCCGCACGACGTCGGCCGGCTTGGGCAGGTATTGGCCGTTGTCCGGGTTGATCGCATGCCGGTTGAGCGCGTCGGCGACTGCAGCGAAGTCGTAGGGCAGCATGGCCTCCCACCAAACGCGTCCGGCGAACTCCGAGAAGTCGCTCTTGTAGAACGCATACACGTCGGCGATCAGCGCGAAAAATTCAGGTCTGTCGGATGCGATCACGATCCCTCCCGGGCGAGTCGCTCGGCGATTTGGCGGTTCTTAGCTTCGAGTTGTTCCTGCTTGTTCGGGCGCGCACGTTGGCCGGCGAGTGTCTGGCACGTGGCTTTGAGAAACGAGGCGGCGTCAGCCGGGCGTTCAACGACAGCGGTGCGCACGGCATCGATGACGATCTGGTCGCCGTAGTCCTTCACGAGCTTGCCCACGTAGCTGCCGCATTGCGCTTTGGGCATGCCTGCCTGCATGAGCAGGGACTTGCCGGCAGCCCATAGCTCGTCCTTGGTGAGTTGCTCGGCGCTCTTCTCGGCCGGCGAAGAGCCAGACGCGCCAGCGTCCGTACCGTCAGGTACGGAAAGGTTTTTGTTTTTAATACCGGTACTGGTTCCGGTACTGGTGTCGTCGCGGACGGTGGAGTCCGATGGCCGTCCTCCGTCTGTCCCATGGGACATTACTGGGACAGAAGAGCTTTCCGATGCTTTCCTTTCGGCTTCCATGCGGGCCCGATACTCGGCCTTCCGCTTCCGGTCGCTCTCCTTCCGACCGAGCATGTCGAGGACGCGCTCGGCGATCGTGCTGTGGTACAGACGCCCGTCGTCAGCTAGCCACCAGCCGCGCATGAGGACCGGTTTGGCCTTCTTAAACGCAGCCGCCTTCATGCCAAGGCGCGCGGCTTTCAGATCGTCGTCGGATGGCATAGAGCCGCACGGAACCTGTTGCCATGCAACGGTCCACAGCATGAGTAGCCATGGGCGAATATCGGGTGACGCAAGAGCCCAGGTATCCGACTGCATGACGCGCTCAAGGTCGAGCTCGAACCGCCAACCTTTCGCGCGGGTATCGGCTGGATATGGAGCGGCAGGCAGATCGCTCAAGCCGCCTCCAATGTGTCGAAGAGCGAAGGCATGCTGTATTCGCGCTCGGCCGCGCGCAGGTAATGCACGGAGTCCATGAAGTAAGCGGCGTTGAGTTCGGATCCGCCGCCGCGGCGCCGCTTGAGAATCGCGCGATAGGGGACGGTGCCGATCCCGCAGAACGGGTCATAGACGAACTCATCGGGGTTGCTGTAGCGCTCGATGAGTCGATCCACGATGTCGAACTGCAGCGGGCACACATGTTTTTCGACGGCGCGCTTCGCTTGGTCACCGTTCAGCGTCAGCATGCGCGTGACGTCATGCCAGATATTCGGATCGTGCGAGCCCGGCGACAGACTCATGAACTTCGTGGGCAGCCGGCCGGACGCCTGGAGCTCCTCGCCAATGCGAACGTGGAACTCATAGTCGTAGACGTTTTCGAGGCTGAACTTCGTGAAGAGACTTGCCAGATTTTCTGGGCCGAGGGCGGCGAGTTCCTCGGCGGTCACGAGTCGGTTGCCGCTCGAGCGCCAAAACGCATGCGCATCGATCTGCCAGCGCGCGAGGCTGTATTCATCCTTCGACTTGCGCACCGGGACGTCGGCATAGCCTTTGGATCGATCCGATTGCGGCTTGTGGAACAGCAGGATGTATTCGGGCGAGCCTACGCTCATCTTCGTGCCGTCCTTGCACATCTCGCTGTACGAAAGCCGGTACGTCTGGTTGTTCTCGCGCACGACATCGGTATTGACCGTGATCATCCCGCAGTAGTCGAATCCGTGTTTACGGCCGTGAAACAGCGCCTCGGCGTGAAACGGACTGACCGTTGGAATGCCGGCGCCGGTGACGTTGCCGAAGAGGATGCGGTCCTTGACGTGACAGGCATAGATGCGACCCGGCTTCAAGATGCGCAGCAGTTGCGGCGTCAAGAAATCCATCTGCTGCCAGAAGTGATCGTTGTCTTCCGTGTGCCCGAAGTCGTTATAGCTCGGCGAGTATTCGTAATGGTTCGCGAACGGAATCGACGTGACGATCAAATCGACGTGGTTGTCCGGCAGGCGCCGCGCCTCTTCGACGCAGTCGTTATTCGCCACGGTGAAGCGATCGCTCGACACTTCGATGCGCTCGACGCCGATCGATCGAGCGAGCGTCTGTTGCATGGCAAGCTGGTTGAGGCCATATTCGCGAATGATCTGGCTCATTTTCTCGGTCATCTCGTTGTGCTGTTGCCACTTGGCGAGCAGCGTGCGCAACGTTTCCTGCTCGGCTTCGGTGTAGACGATGTCGATCCGCACGCGATGCTTTTGCAAAAAGCGCTGCACACGGTGGATTGCTTGAATAAAATCGCGGAACTTGAAGCCGATGCCGGCGAAGATTTCCCAATGGCAATGCCGCTGGAAATTGCAGCCGGCACCGGCGAGGATTGGCTTCGTCGACAGGCGCTTTACGCGACCATGACTGAAATCGACGATGCGCTTCTCTCGATCTTCGAGATCTTGCGTACCCCATACGCTTACGGCGTCTGGAATTGCACGTTGGATCGCGTGCCGCTCGTCCTCGAGGTCGTGCCAGACGATGACGTGATCATTCGGACGCTCCGAGACGAGTTCGGCGACCTTCGCAACGCGGGCTTCGAGACTGCGTCGCTTTTCGCCGGCCGCGCCGGACAGGCCCATAGCCAGATCGGGGATCAGAAGTCCTTGTCCATCGCGCTCGACGCCGGCCGCCTCGTAGTCGCTCGGGATCTCGTGGTAGCGGATGTCAAGTTCGGGTAGCTCATACCCCTCATCCGAATAGCCGAGATCGCTGGGGCGTTGAAGGAACACGGCCCAACTCGACACCCACAACCAGAATTCCTTCTCCTTGTGCGGATAGAGCGTGAGGTTTCCGGCCTTCTCGCTGTCGCGCTGAAAGAATCGAGTCAATGCCTGCCCCGTGTCCATCACGCCGAGGAAACCGGCGTAGTGGATCAATTCCTTGAAGCGGTTCGGGCTCGGCGTGGCAGAACACACGAACTTGAACTCGACGCCATCGAACAGCGGCAAAAAATCCTGATAGGTCTTCGAACCGAAGCTGCGCAGCACATCGGCCTCATCGAGGCTCGCCGCGCGGAACAGCGACGGCGTGAGCTTTCCTTCGCGCACCGACTCGTAGTTCGTGAAGTAGATCTCGCGCTCGTCACTGATCTCACTATCCGAACGAATGAACCGAGCCCGGACGCCATACTCGCCAGGGAAGCGCTCTTCAATCTCTTGAAAGAACTCCTGGCGAACGCCCAACGGCATGACCTGCAGGCGAAGGCCTGGACGATGGATGCCGATCAGACGATGCAACTCGATCTGCGTCGCCGTCTTGTGAAGCCCGAACGATGCGAAGACCGCGCGCCGGCCGCCTTGCGCCGCCCACCGCACGATGTCGCGCGTATGCGGCTTGAGGTGAGGATTGACCTCGTGCGGTGCCACGTCGAAGCCGTGGTAGCTCGCCATACGGATCTTCTGGCGCAGGAAGTCGGCGTAGTCTGGCGCGCTCATGCCGCAACTCCGGTGATTTGTTGCTCGTGCGCGAAGTTCGCCCGGATGATTGCCGCAGCGACGGGCGGGCAAACGCTGTTTCCAATCATGCGAACCTGCGCCGACTTCGAGAGCGGCTTGCCGTTCACGACCGGGTCGAGAATGTAGCTATCGGGGAAACCCTGGGCCCGCGCGAGCTCGCGCGGGGTGAGCATGCGCATTCCAATGTCGACGATCGCGTAATCCTCGCCATGGATCGTCACCAGCCCGAGCCGATCTTTCGTCGGAATGGTGTGCATCGGCTCTCGCACGTCCTGCCACTGGCCACCCTGCGAATAAAACTTGATGAGGAAGGCGCGAACCTCGGCGTGATGCAGACCGCCAGCGCTGATCGTGTGTAGCGGCTCATCGACGGGCCGGGCATCGGCGTGATTGCGCAGTTTGACCAGGTGTGACACGGCGATCGCGGAATCGGCCTTTGCCGTCACGGTTGCCAACGGCTCGCCGGCATCGCGCGGCCGAGATTGGGCGGCGCGACCGCCACAACCGACGATTTGCGCCGTCACGACTGCGTGATGATCCGTCGTCGTCACGGTGCCGGCAGGAACGTCGATGCGCGTGCCTGTTACCCCGCCGTAATGCTTCGCTAGAAAGGCCGACACGAGGGCGTGTTTTGCTCCACCGGCCACGACCGTGCCGAGCGGCTTGTCAAGGCCAGGAGCCCGAGGCGCCTGGCCCGCGCGCTCACCATATCCAGTCTGCACCAGGGTGGCGGAGACGAGTCCCATCGCATGGGCGGCGCCGGCCGGGCGCGCGCACTCGCCGCCAGCGGTGACTGTATGCAGCGGCTCGTCGGCCGCACTGCCGATGCTGTTGGCGCGAAACTTCGTAATGTGTGGCACGCAGACGGCGAAACGGTTCGCGGTAGTCGTCGTGCCTAATGGAACGTCGATGGGCGCCCCGCGGAATCGAGTGTCATCGCTGTAGTACGACACGACAAACGGATCGGCGCTATTCACCACGAACTTCATGATGCCGCGCGCGATGCGCCGCAGGGTCGCGTCTTTTAGTGGCCGTTCACGCTCGAATATCGACGGACACGGGATCGACCAATCAATGCATTCCGCCGCAGTTCGCCACGGCTTCACCTTGCCGCTTTTCACAGCCTGGCTCTTAGGGTCGCCATGGGTAGGCGTGGGCCACACGATCGGCAAGCCATCTCTGCGTCCAAACACGTAGACGCGCTTGCGAATCGTCGGCGTATTGTGCTCATGCGCGCGGAGTACGCGATATTCAACCTTATAGCCCAGACCCGCATAGAGGCGCTCCATGGGGAAGTCTGCGCCGAGCGTTTTGTAAATCTCCGGTACGTCTGGATGCCCAGCGTCCAAGCCAGTTGTCAGCGCATTGATAAACGCCCGAAACGTCCGCCCCTTCTCCGATTTGATCGGTCGCCCGCCATCGTCGAGCGGACCCCAGTCAATGAATTCTTCGACGTTCTCGAGCGCGATGCACCGCGGCATCTGAAGCGTGGCCCATTTAAGCGCGACCCATGCGAGCCCGCGAATCTTTTGCTCGCGCGGCTTGCCGCCCTTGGCTTTGCTGTGATGCTTGCAGTCCGGGCTGAACCACGCCAAGCCGATCGGCTGCTGGTTCGTCACGAAGCCAGGATGAACGTCAAACACGTCCTCTCGGTAATGCTTCGTGGCAGGATGGTTCGCGGCGTGCATCGCCAGTGCTTCGCCGTCATGATTGATGGCGATGTCGACCGGACGGCCAAAGGCCATTTCGATACCGGTGCTCGTGCCCCCGCCGCCAGCGAAGTTGTCGACGATCAGTTCTGAGCCGAGATCGAGCGGCATTGAAAATGCGTCGCGCTTCATGCGTCAATCTCCGCGCCGAATCAGACCGACCGCGGCCATGAAGGCCGAACGCATGCAACCACATCCCTCGACGTGCCGCCAGAACCGATAGCAGTTGCGGAACGTGCGCTGGTTCAGCGCTTGACCGCATATCGCGAGCTTTTCAATGCCGGAGAGTTTCATGCTGCCTCCCTAATGCGGGGAATCGCCGGGCCACGCTTGGCATTACATGAGCGGCAGACGGCTTGTACGTCCAACGGACGGTTGTAATCTCGATGATCGTAATGAGCGGCACGACGCCCGCAATCTGCGCACGCAAGCGTATCGGCGCGCGGCAACTTTCCAGAGCGCACGGCATCGTAGACCGCCTTCAATGCGGCCTTTTGACCCGTGTCACGAATGTTGGGTAGATGCAATCTCTTGCTGTTCGTGGCCGCCACTTTTCGGCACACGTGGCACCACTTCGTCTTTCCGTGGCGCGACGAAATATCGACGCCGCACCCAGCGCAATTACGTTGCTCGTTCATGCCGCCAACCCCGCTTGTTTGAGAAGCTCGACGAACTGCGGGCCATACGCTTGCAACTGCTCCAGCGCCGCCTGCTTCGTGTTGCGTCTGTCGCCCAAGAACTTCTCGATGAGGAAGTAGAGCGGCGTCATGTCGCCAGTCTTTTCGAGGTACGTCTCGAATGAATCCAACGAGAAGTGCCTCACTGGATCGTCGGAAAGTTGAACGCTGAGGTTGCCCGGCGCTTGGTCCAAATCGCCCGCAACTTTTTTCAGGCCGCGCTGATAGACGCCCTGCGCAACACATTCGCGCGCACAGTTGAAGCGCTCCACGAGTCCGGGCTCGAAGTCCAGCACGAGCTGGTTTTCGGAGGGACTGATAGTTCTTGATTTCATTTTCTATCGCTGGTTTGCACCAGTTATCAATCGGCCTGAGAAAAAATGGCGTCGAATCATCAAACGCCGATCGAACAACCACGAGAACCGAAATGCCGTTACGCCGCCTTTGCTTCCTTCGTCTTCCGTGCGGGACCACCCCCAGCTTTTCGCTTCGATTCGTCTTCAACCGAACCAACCGGAGCCTGTGCGTCATCCGATGCCCTCACTCGATCTATAAGATCGGGGAGAAAGAGATCGGGCCGCTGGAGCTTCACGTCTGCCGGGATGCCGCGAAATTTCCAGTTATGGACGCGTTGTGCGCCGCCCTTTTCTGGGTAGCCGAGGAGTCGTGCAACTTCGGATGCGCCGCCAAGGCGTTCGATCAGTTGCCAGTCCTGGTGTGGGGTGTCGTTCGTGTCCATGGCAACATTAAACACCATGTTTAGATGGAATGCAAACGTGGCGTGTATCAACAAGGCGTTTACTCGCGCGAGAATCGCGGCATGGAAAAAGTGATGCACGAAACAGCTCGCCGACTTTTCGATGGCGCTAAGAAGGTGCGGCCGAACATTGAGACCGCCGCAGACCTGGCGCGCGCGCTCAATCAGAGCGAGCAGACCATCAACAACTGGGCGTACCGCGGAAACGGCGTTTCGAAGCAGGGGCGCCTACTTGCCCAGAAAGAATTAGGAATTAGTGCCACATGGATAGAGGACGGCAGTGGCAAGATGCTCACCACTGAGCACAAAACACGCGCAGAGGATGCATCAATTACAGCGCCAGATGAGTCTCTTATTAAGAGTTTGCTTCCAGAGGGGCACGGTAACGTCGTGACGTGGGAGCGGCCGGAAGATTTGGAAGACGACGAGGACAGAGTCTGGATCGACCGCTATGACTATCGTTTCTCGGCGGGGTCCGGTTTGATGCAGTGGGAAGTTAGGCAGAAGAAGGCGTTGCCATTCGACGTTGGCTTCTTCAAAGCGCTCGGGGTACGTCCGCAGGACTGCCGGTTGGCGCAGGTACACGGCCGCAGCATGGAGCCATACCTATTCCACCGCGACATGATGATGATCTGCATGGCCAAGACGCAGATCCGCGACGGCTTAATCTATGCCGTCTACTTTGAGGATGAGCAGCTCGTGAAGCAAATCTTCAAAGAACCGAATGGGGCGCTGCGCCTGCACTCGTACAATCCTGAGTTCCCAGACCGCATACTGATGGGCGAGCAACTCGAAGCGCTTCACGTTGCCGGCGAGGTGATCTATCGCTCCGGATCAGGGCTCGCTGGCGGCAACTGAGTGGGATAGCAATGGCAGAGGCAACCAAATCGACGATCTTTACCAAGGCGCTCGCGATAGCCATCATCGGCACGCCAATATTGCTCTATCTCCAACTCCACGACAGTAGTCGTCAGCGATCCGCCGATCTTTCAGTTGGCTCTTTGCAAGTAACGACAGCTGCCGGATACGCGTGCCCCACTCGCGATCTTCTAGATCACGCAGCCAGTGATGGCGCGGCAGCGCTCGTATCGAACGGAGGTTCGTGCTTCATGATGCCGCCTGGCATCAAAGTGCGTGTGGCCAGCGCCGATTCCACCGTCGTCCAGTTCCAACTGGATAGCTCTCCGAACGGTGGCTTGATGTGGGCTTCAGCCCAATCGTTCTCGCGTTAGCGATCATTCCCCAGTAGCCGACCACCGTGCCCGCCTCGAGCGGGCTTTTTTGCATCCGCGCACATCCAGCGACGCGCTCAACAAAAATATAAACACGGTGTTTGACATTCGTATAAACGTGGTGTTTAATTCTCTCCATCGCAGCACCGAACCCACTGGAGACCGCCATGAACCGCAACTGCAAACAAGACTGGACCGTAGGCCAAACCGTGCGCGTTGGCTTCTTGAGCCTGGTGGTGGTGGCGGGGCTCGAAGCGACGGGCGACGGTAATCCGGGCGCCTTCATCCTGACGAACGGCACGCAGCTCTATTCGTTCGTGCCGCACAACGGCGTGAGCAAGATCACTGACGAGCAGGCCGTCGAGATGTGCGAGGAATCGAAGCGTATTTCGGCCGCTCGTGCAGCGCGCGCTCAAGCGCAGGTTGCTCGTGTGCCGGCGAATGCGGCGGTCTGCGCGAAGTTGCAAGCGATCGCGGCCTAACGGCTCGTACGGCGGGTACCTATCACGAAGGAGATGAAGATGAATGCAGCAACCAAAGAATCGAACGCGAGCGCTCCGCGCATCAGCACTTACTGGGAAGGCCAAGGCGGCATCTATGTCGGTGTGATGCCGGGCATCGATGGCGGCCGCGATTACCACCTCATCGCATCGGTCGACGAAGGTGTCGATCTGGAGTGGGGACCATATGGAAAGCGCATCGAAAGCGCCGACAGCAAGCGCGACGGATCGGCAAACACGCTCGCGCTGCTCGGGTCTGGTCATGAGCATCCCGCCGCAGCGTGGGCTTCGAAATACGAGAAGGACGGCCATAGCGATTTCTACTTGCCCGCTCAACGTGAGTTGAACCTCTGCTATGCGACCTGTGCCGAGCAATTCGCCAAGGAATGGTACTGGTCATCTACGCAGTCCTCGGCCTACTACGCCTGGTTCCAGGGCTTCGATGATGGCAGCCAGAGCGGCGCGGACAAGGGCACCACCGGTCGCGCTCGGGCCGTCCGCAGATTATTCATTTAGCCCTTCATCAATTTGATTTTCTGTTCTCACCGCTCAGCCTTCGGGCTTATCAGTGCGAATAGCACGAAGTACCCCGGAAAAATACGGGCATTGCCAAAGTGCCAGCCCGGTATTGCCAACGTTCTTTAACAACGTATTGATCGAGTGATCATCAGCGCTGGCGCTTCTCGGGCCGGCGATTTTCTCAACCCAGTCTGCGACGCACGCTCCGTCGACCTGGTGAGGCGCCAGCACTGATGGCGCATTCGATCGATGCAACGGCGGATGAATAGGCGAAAGCCCTGCCCCTGGCCGTGACGGCAGAAGTAAAAGTCGCGAAATGCCCGACAGATGATCGGGTTCCGAAAGGCGCGTAAGTCGATCGCGAGGTAATCGGCAAAAACATGCGGTAGCTGGAGCCGGCTTGGCCGGGTGTGGCCAGCGCCGCATGCAAGCAACATCCATCCCGGTAAGTGCATTCGACGAGTGCCCTTACCGGGACTGGATGACCTCTTCGTCCAAGACGGTCCCATTAAATGTCCACGGACGGACGAGTACCTGCTGTAAGAGGTGGGCAAGTTGGCGCCCCTCAGCCGTAAGCGGAAAGCCAGAGTAAGAGAGCGACGGCCGCTATAACGCCGCTCCGGTGGGATGCCGGACGCATCCAAGAATGCCGACGCAAAGTACGGTGACGACAAAGTAGCGCGAAGGCTCTCGCGAGAGTAGGCCCGGTAGCGCGAAACATCCAGGTACCCGAAACGCTGAGTGCATGCCGAGAGCCGAAGGCACTGCGGCGAGCCGGGGAAGGGCCGGCAAGAACCCAAAGGCGATGCGCCGTAGCACCCACGTAGATGTTGCAGACGTGGGCGTCGAGCCGACGGACGGGTCGTCGGCCACCTGCCGAAGATGGTGAGCACACTCGGCCGCGGGACGCGAGTAACCCGCAACGAATTCCTCTCCCCGCGGATAAAGGGGAATTCCACCGGCCGCAAGGCCATAGCGATAGGGGATGCCGCCCGTTAGGCGGCTGACTTATTCAATCGGTTGGAGATGAACATGAGCATCTTCGCTAAGGATCTGTTGGAGTTGCGCGCAATGCCGCGCGGCGCGCTTACCGACCATCTGTTGCGCGCCCTCGCTTTGAACATCATCGCGCCGGGCGTGGCCAGTGTGCATTCGGGGTTGTGATGGTCACCCTGCAACAAGTCGAGGCAATGGGCGACTGGATCATCGATCGAGATCTGGCTCGGCACCACGAGCGCGAAATGGACGACGGGGAGCATGGCGATGTCGACGATACCGAAATGGAACGTTGTGATGTCCGAAAAGCAGCGTGAAGCGTGGAACACGCGGCCGGTAAGTGTGACCGTGCAAGAACTCTGCCCGCGCTGTAACAAGCTGGTGGAGGGCGTTTCGAAGCGCACGGTCTACACCGGCTTCGGAACGAAGATCGAAGAGACGTGCTGCGCGCCTTGCGCCGAGGCGATCCGAGAGGAATACAACGGCGTCATCTACTGCTGAATCGAAGCTATCCCGTCGCCGGGTCACCGGCAAAACCGTTTAGGACAACTAAAGGAGTTCGTAATGTCGGAAGTGATCGCAAGCTCGGCGCTGAAAGTGCCGCAACTCGACCAGTATTGGGAAGGCCAGGGCGGTATATACGCGGGCATGATGCCCGGCGAGAACGGCCAACGTCCGTATCACCTAATCGTCTCCGAAGAGAGCGGCGACGGCCTCGAATGGGGCGGCTATGGTCATCGCATCGAAGGAGTCGATAGTCGCATCGACGGCATGGCCAACACGAAGGCAATTCTCGCCGCGGACGGAGAGCATCCGGCCGCCGAATGGGCTGTCAAGTACACGAAGGACGGCCACTCGGACTTCTATCTGCCGGCGCAGCGAGAACAGAACCTGTGCTTCGCGACGATCCCCGACCGGTTCGAAACGGACGATTGGTACTGGTCGAGTACGCAGTACTCGGCCGACAGCGCCTGGATCCAGGACTTCGGTGATGGCGGCCAGGACTACGCGCTCAAGGGCAGCACCGGTCGCGCTCGGGCCGTCCGCAGAATCGAAATTTAAAACTTTCGAAATTTCGAAAGTTGCAGTGCGCCACGCGTCGATCACGCGTTTTCTAGGAGGGCTGGCCCGGGGCCTTATCCGGGCATCCTGAACGGATCGCGTTAGCGAGTGGTTGGCGAGCGGCGCGGGCAATGCCCAAGCTCGCGTCGGCTGCACCGATAGGGCTGTGCCATAGCGCGATCCGTTGAGGATTCCATTCAGGGGGATCCGGATGACCACTCTCACACCCGAGGAAATCAAGCGAATAGATCAGACATATGCGATGTCTGCAATCGTCTCCGCTTCGGCGTTCCTTGTCTTGTTCGGCGTCGCCTTCGTTCGCGGCGGCCGTTGGCTCCTCTTTTTTATCGGAGGCTGAAATGTCGTCTTTGCGCGAAAGAGCGCTCGAGCTCAAGTACGAAATGCTGTGCGAGCGCACGGCACGTCGCCAGCAAGCAGCGAAGGCAGATTTGACGCGGCGCGGCGTAACGCCACGCGTGAAGATCAGTAGCGGCTACGTGCCATCGGCGATCGCCCGCGTGTTCACCTATACGAACGTACGGGGGCTGGCGTGAAGCTGATCGTTGCGAGTGCCATCTATATCTTCGTGCTCTTCGCACTCATTGCATTCGTGCGCGGAGCAGGGACTTCATATAAACCGGCGAAGCCATCGATGACCCGTAGTTTCGATCGGTACTACCGGAGGCATCCGAATATCTGCTTCGCCTGGATGCTTTTCGTGTGCGCGATCGTGCTGTATGTCGCTTACGCGCGAGATGCCGATAACACGGCCGAGTTGCAACTGCAGATGATGGCGAAGAGTGCCAGGGGGACAACGTGAGCAGCCTTCGCATTCGCGCCTCGTCCTTCGGCAAATTCTTCGATTGTGCGTATTCGTGGGAGGGCGAGCATCTCCTCGGCATCCGAAAGCCAGCGGGCTTGCGCGCATTGCTCGGCACGAGCGTTCATTCTGGAACGGCTGCCTTCGATTCGGCGCGCCTAAACGGCAGCGAGATCACGCCGGATGACGCGGCCGGCGCCTTCGTCGACACGCTACGCAATCCGGGATACGAAGTCGATTTCTCAAACGACAACATCAAGCTTGCGGAAGCGGAACGCATTGGCCTAGTGCTCACGACGAGGTACTGCACCGAGGTCGCACCGCAATTCACGTACACCGCGGTCGAGATGACGCTTGCTCCGCTCGAGATCGACTGCGGCGGTGGCGTAACGATCACCCTCACTGGCACGATGGACCGAGCCCGTGTCGCTTCGACGATCGACGGCACGATCATTCCAGACGTCAAGACTGGCGCGCGCGTAGTGACAAACGGCGAGGCCAACATCAAATCTCGATCGGCACAGACCGGCACCTACCAACTGATGTACGAGCAAACGACCGGCGAGCGCACGGCTGGAGCGCAAATCATCGGGCTCGGCACGACGTCAAAGACGCCGATTGCCGTCAGCCCAATTTTCGATGCGCGCCGCGTACTGGTCGGTACCGACACGGCGCCGGGTCTGATCCAACTTGCGGCCGATATGTTCCGCGCCGGCTTGTTTCCACCAAATCCGCAGTCGTACCTATGCAGCAAGCAGTACTGCTCACGCTGGGAAACCTGCATCTATCACGAATAAAGGGTAATCCATGAACGCACCGAGCCAGCCCCGCACGCTCGCGGATGTCGCACAGAAGCCGAACGGCCTCGGTGCGACCGATATCACGATCAGCATGTTTTCCTCGCAGGGCTTCGCGCTGGCGCAGCGCCTCGCGAATGCCTACATGTCATCCAATGCCGTTCCGACTCCGTTTCGCTCGGTCATTACGAAGCGCGAAAAGCAGGGGCAGGACTATGTTGACGTCGAAATCCCGAATCCTTCTGCGATGGGCAATTGCCTCATCGCGATCGAGACGGCTCAATCTGTTGGCATGTCGATCACGGCTGTGATGCAGAACGCGAACGTCATCGAAGGGCGCCTCACGTGGTCGGGCAAGTTCGTGATTGCTGCGATCAATGCATCAGGTCGCTTCCATCCGCTGCGTTTCGATCTGGTCAACAAAGGGCCGATCAAGGCTACATACAAGGAAAAGGGCGCGTGGAATCGCGAGCAGCGCAAATACGACATGATCGAAAAGGAAATCGAAATCGAGAATCTCGTGTGCGTTGCTTGGACATTGCCGCGCTCGACTCCGTTTCCAAACAACGTGTACACGCTTGCGCAGGCGAAGGCCGCGCAACTGCCAGTCATCGAATCGGCGCCGGTCAGCATGAAGCTGGCCGTTGAGGAGGGCTGGTACAGCAAGCCCGGCAGCAAGTGGCAGACGGAAATGAAGTACCAGATGCTGCAATACCGCGCCGGCTCGTTCTTCGGCAACATCCATGCACCAGACGTCGTCATGGGCATGGGTCGCACGACCGAGGAAGCGATCGACACGATCGAAGTCGTTCAGCAAGCCGACGGCACCTACGCAGCCGACATCGACACGCTACGCCGCGCCGGTATGTCGCCAGCCGCGGAGCGCGCCGAGCAAAACGCTACGCCTGCGGCGACCGCTGCCGCATCCCAGGAAGCGACGATCGAAACCGAGACGCATCGCGGACCGAACGAGCAGAGTGAGACAACCGGCCTGGACGGCGCTAGCGCTACAACGTCCCGGATCGACTCGAAGACCGAACCGCTCACCGAATCGGCAATCGCCGCGCGCCTGAACGCCGCAAACAGCAGCGACGAACTGACCGCCGCGATCGCGCTTATCGCCGACGTGCCGGATCCGGACGTCGAGGCGCGCCTCACCGAGCTCGCGACCACCTTGCGTCAAAAGTTCGAGCGCGCCGGTCGCCGCACGCGTGGTTCCACGCCGAGCGTCGAGTAATCATCAATGGGGCGGCCGTTCGGCAGACGACGTATGTAGCCATCGAGCGTTGATCTACGCCCGCGCCGTCGGCAAGCCCCGCCAAACATTCGAGAGAATCGATATGCAAATCCAGCACATCACCGCCCAGAATTTCGTTGGCGCACGCGCTATCGACATGCAGGTCGATACGTCTGTGACGATTTTTGCGGGCCCGAACGGCGCCGGCAAGAGCAGTCTGCGAGAGGCGATCAGCGCCGCACTCACGGGCGATGTGTCGCGCGTTGCCTACAAGAAGGAATACCAATCGATGGTGACCGAAGGCTCGAAGAAGGCCGTCGTGTCGCTGGAGACGGACGTGGGCCCGGCGAGCATGACGCTTCCCGATGGGAAGCATGTCGGACTGACTGTCTATACGGGTGCATTGCCCTACCTGATCAACCCCGAGCGATTCGCTCAGTTGAAGTCCGACGATCGGCGCTCCTTTCTCTTCGAACTGACGGGCCTGCGTGCCACGCCCGAGAAGGTGAAGGGGCTTTTGCTCGAACGCGAGTGCGATGCGAAGAAGGTCGAGAAAGTACTACCGATGCTGCGCTCCGGTTTTCCGGCGGCCGTCAAGTTCGCCGAGGACGAGGCGCGCGAAGCGAAGGGCGCCTGGAAGGCAGTAACTGGCGAGCAGTGGGGCAGTGACAAGGGAGAGACGTGGGAAGCTGAGGTGCCGCTGTTCGATGCCAAACGTCATGGCGAGGCGGCCAAGGAATTAGCGACGGCCGAAAGCCGGGTGGGGAAGGCGAACACTGATCTCGGCGCGTTGCAGGAAAAGCACCGCGCTTATACAAATTCACGCGAGGCCGCCGAGCGCAGCGCCGAATTGGCGCAAAGCGTGACGCGTATCGAAGCGAAGCTTGCGACCGATCGTAAGCATCTTGAGGAAGCCGAAACTCGGCTGCGCGACACCCAGCAGCGCGCCGGCGAAGCGCCTCGCGAGGGCCTGGTGCATGACCTGGGCGCCGCAGTGCGCGAATTCACGGTCATCATCGCCGACGCCGAGAGCGTTGTGCAACGCGTGACGGGGGCCATCAAACCCTGGAGCGAATACGACCTCACGACCGTCGAGGCGGCCTATGCCACATATATCGACCAGTACGGCGAGCCCACGGAAGGGGGCGACGCTGACGCACGTGCTCGGTTACCGGAGTTGGCGAAGGCTCGCGACCTCATGAAGCGAGCCGTCGAGAACGACGAGCGAGATCTCGCTGCGGCGCGCGCGGCGACTGAGGCGCTCAAGCTGAAGTCGGAGGTAGAGGTCGTCACTGAAGATGAATTGACCGCGGCCCGGACGACGGTTACGGCTGCTTCAAATCAACGCGATTCGCTGCGCACCGAGCTCGACAAGTTGAGCAACGCGAAACGCGCCGCGGAAACGGCGCAGAAGAAAACCGACGATGCAGCTAAGCACCACTCCGACATTGTTCAATGGCTGGCGATCGCGACGGCACTGTCGCCCGACGGCATTCCCGGCGACATGCTCGCCCAGGCGCTGGCGCCAATAAACAGCCGTCTGGCCGAACTCGCGGCTTTTGCCGAATGGGCTGTCCCGTCCGTCGATGCTGATATGACAATCCGTGCCGACGGCCGCCTCTATTCGCTTTTGAGCGAATCCGAAAAGTACCGCGCCGATGCATTGATCGCGCTGACGATTGCCGTCCTATCCGAATCGCGCATCGTGTTCTTCGACCGCTTCGACGTGCTCGACCTCAAGGGGCGCGGCGATTTGCTCGCGCTCCTCGATGATATGGCCACGCAGCGCGAGATTAGCACTGCACTTGTGTTCGGCACGCTCAAGAAGGTGCCCGAGGGATTGCCACCTACCACACGCGCCCACTGGATCGAAAAGGGCGAGTTGTACTCGGCGCGGATCGCCGAAGCCGCTTAATCACTTCACCACCAGACGGAACAATATGGACCTCATCATCTTTTACGACACGGAAACAAACGGCTTACCGCAATGGAACCTGCCGTCCGAGGATCCTTCCCAGCCGCATGTGACTCAACTTGCTGCAGAGTTGTGCGACGAGCGCAGCGGCAACACCATCGCGACGATGGACGTGCTGATCAAACCCGATGGCTGGACGATCCCTGACGATCTCGCGCAGTTGACAGGCATCACGACCGAGCGCGCCATCGCCGATGGAATTCCGCTCGCGGATGCGTTGCAACAGTTCACCGGGATGTGGCGCCGTACGGCGATGCGCGTCGGCCACAACGAGTCATTCGATGCTCGCATGCTACGTATCGAGTACTTCCGAGTGCTGCCGGTCGACGATCCGTTCCACGATCAGTGGAAGGGGGGGGCGGCATTTTGTACTCAAGGCAAGAGCACCAAGATCATCAATTTACCGCCCACGGCAAAGATGCTCGCGGCTGGCCGCAAGCACGCAAAGTCGCCGAACCTCGGCGAGGCGTACGAGTACTTCACCGGCAAGAAGCTCGAGGGCGCGCACAACGCGGCGGTCGATCTGGCTGCAACGAAAGCCGTCTACTACAGCATCAAGCAAGCGCTCGCCGGTAAAGCCGCATAAGCCATTTCTTCCGCCCCGAAACAGAAGGAACCCTGATGAACGCACCCAACGACTTCCGCGCCATGACCGCCGATTCCGTCGGCAAAGACCTGCTCTCCGCGCTGGTGACCGAACTGAAGCTGCTCCCCGACGTATGGACGAAGCTGTCGCAAAAGAAACAAGACGACATCATCGATCGCTTGCGCGCCCGGGTGCAGGCGAATATTGCGATGGCAGTGCATACCCTGGCCAGCGCCGGGCGTACCGTGGTGGCTGGCGATCTCGACCAGATCACGATCAAGGACGGTGTGAAGGCGGTCATCAAGTTCAGCGCCGCAGCACCTTCGCTCCACGAACTCTACGACGCACAGGGCAAAGCTGTTCTCGTCGTCGTGGCGAGTGCCGAGGATCACACGAGCGGCATGGACGACGTGCAGGGCGAGTCCGATCAACGCGGACTGGATCTCGGCAAAGAGTACACATCCGAGGACGGCGATGGGATGGACGGCCCGAAAGACGATGACGTCGTCGATGCCGAATTTCGACCGGTTGGTGCTATCGAGCATCAACCGCTGCAAGAGGAACTCGATAAAGCCGAGCAGGACGGGTACGACGCGGCTGCCGCCGGGAAGCCGCAAAGCGATTGCCCTGTCATGGCCGGCGCGTTATGCATCGCCTGGGTGAAAGGCTGGAAGCGCTGGCACGAAGAACAAGACGGCGGCGAGCAGTGATCACCGTTGGATTCGTCGAAGACATACGGAGGCATCGTGCGGGCAGATATAGAGACGCATCTCGAAGCGGCAGACGAGGCGACTGCGAAGCGGATATCCGAGCGCATCGGGTTGCCGCACCTCGAAGTGGCTAAAGAGTTGAATCGGATGCACGCCGATGGCGTGATCGAACGCGAGAAGCGCAAGGGCGGTGGCAACGAGTATGTGTACTGGCTCGCGCGTCGCAACCCTCCCGTTTCGACGAAGCCGGAATCGGCTCAAGAGGTTACCGCTGCGCCAACGATTCCTACGGGTGCCGGCGCCTCGTCGGCGGCATCGAAGCTGGAACCCGAGCCAATGCCAACCGAGGCGGAAATGGCCTTTTCGAAGTTGGCCGCTCAAACGCGTGAACTGATCGAAATCTTCGGCTTGCCGCCCACGATGACGGAGGCACTCGACGCAGCCCGAGCGATGGTCGAAATCGCGAAAGCGACCGCATCCGACCGCGATGCGCTGCGCTTACGGTGCGACGAGTTGGACGTCGAAAACGAATCCAATAAGCGATCGCTGGCCAAGTGGCGCCAGAACTGCGCGGAGCTCGAGGCGCGTATCGATGAACTCACCCTCGGCCCGGTCGGTTCTAAATCGCCGATGTTCGTTACGGTTGGCCGCCATGCAAAGCCGCAACGTCACGACTCGCTCGAGAAGGCTCAGAAACGCGGCCAACGTCTCGTGCGTGGCGAGAAAGAGTCGGAGGTGCTCGTGCTGGAGCCGATCGGCCGCGTCGTTCGCGGAACCGAGTGGCAACCGCGCTAGTTACGGAAGAAGGCTTTAGAAGCACGTCGCGCTGATTGCCTCGGACGCGACGAATTTGGATGGCTCGCTTGCATAGGAGCCTACTTTTTCAAAGGATCGACATGAATGCAATCGTAATGAATCTCGACGTCCCCACCGAAGCTGGAACTCCCTTCGGCGGCGGCTTTTACGTCGGCCGCTTTGTAGTCAACGGAGACGTGTACGCATCGGTCGTCGCGCCCAAAGAAACGGGCGAAAAGGATCGCGCGATCTGGCTTCCGACCTACACCGAGATCGTCGGTGCCGACAGTTTATTCGATGGA
This sequence comes from uncultured Burkholderiaceae bacterium, assembly GCA_966212325.1. Lineage (GTDB taxonomy): Bacteria > Pseudomonadota > Gammaproteobacteria > Burkholderiales > Burkholderiaceae > Trinickia. The sequence continues at coordinate 177,666 of CBIHRA010000002.1, forward strand.
TTCGGCAATACGCGGGCGATGGCAGAGGCCGGCAGCGAGATCGCAAAGTGGGCGCTTGGCCTGAACATCAATGGTGAAACCGATTGGTACTTGCCCGCTCGCGACGAGCTCGAATTGCTCTATCGGCACCTGAAGCCGACGGACGACGAGAACTACGTCTATCGACACGGCGAGAACCCGAGTTCGTTTCCGCCCGGCTATCCCTACACGATCCATTTGCCCGGGCAAACACCTGTCGAACTGTTTCGCAACGGTGGCGCGGAGGCTCTCGAAGCCGCTTGGTACTGGTCGAGTACGCAGTCCTCGGCCGGCGGCGCCTGGGGCCAGGACTTCGATGGTGGCAGCCAGTACGGCGCGTACAAGAGCCGCACCGGTCGCGCTCGGGCCGTCCGCAGAATCAAAATTTCGTAATTCAGCAATTTCGATTGCGCGTTGAGCGCACACCACGTCAATTCAATGGAGGTTTAGGGCATGTCCAGCACGGCAGAAATCGAAGTCTCCTTTCTCGGCGCTCGTCTTTGCGTACCCGCGCATGCAGCGGTCACAGCGTGGCTTAAAGAGGCCTATGAAAATTCGGCAAAACAGCCGGTTTCGGAGGCCCCGGCGGTCGGCGAATATTGGGAAGGTCAGGGCGGCGTCTACGCAGGATTCATCCGCGGCGAGAATGGCGCGCCCGGCTGGCACCTGATTGTCCCCACGCATCCCAGCGCGATGAACGACAGCATCAAATGGGGGCCTTACAACGTCGACACCGGGGTGAAAAGTCACACCGACGGAATGGCGAATACGAAGGCGCTGGCGTTGCTTGGCGACGAGTATCAAGCGGCGATGTGGGCAACGAAGTTGGAGATCGAGGGTCATCGCGATTTCTATCTTCCCGCGCGCCGTGAACTCGCACTCGCCGAGGTCAATCTCGCCGATCACTTCGTGAAGGGCTGGTACTGGTCGAGTACGCAGTACTCGGCCAACCTCGCCTGGAGCCAGTACTTCGGTGATGGCTACCAGGGCTACGCGTACAAGGACAGCACCGGTCGCGCTCGGGCCGTCCGCAGATTGCAATTTTGAACTTTGAAATTTAGCTATGGCCGCCGCCAAAGAACTGCCGATTTACAAGGTCGCGTATGACCTTTTCAAAGAGGTAACCGAATCGACACGGCATATGCCGAGGGATTTCAAGTTGTCCCTCGGCGGCCGGATCCGCGATGAAGCGCTCGAAATCGTGACGTTGATTTTTCGGGCGAACGCCGCAGTCGACAAGGTGCCGTATTTGAGCGATCTGCTCGAGCGCGTCGATGTGATCAACCTCCTGTTGCGCCTTGCGCACGACATGAGGTTCATCGTAACGCCGCATTACGCAAGGGCGATCGAACTCACGGCGTCTGTGGGTCGGCAGGCCGGTGGCTGGCGAAAGAAATCGGCATCGTCGCCCGATGTATCACCGTTACGGCGGTGATGCCTGTGCGATTTTCTATCTGGTCGTGCCGCTGCCCCAAAAGGGCACCGACATGCGCAATGAGGATACCGGCAGCGGATCGCTGTGCAGGTCCAGCGCAGTTTCTTTGATGATCGGTGAGGGCCTTCATCAAAGCGACGTAGATAGCACGATACGACGCAGTACTCGGCCAACAACGCCTGGAACCAGAACTTCGATGATGGCAACCAGAACAACGCGAACAAGAACAACACCGGTCGCGCTCGGGCCGTCCGCAGAAAGAAGCGATGCCGTGTCTTTCGAAGAGCTCGTCGCCGCATATTTCGATTGCCGGCGCACGAAGCGAAACAGCAAAAACGCGCTCGAGTTCGAACAGCGTCTCGAGCGCAACCTAGATCGGCTGTATGGCGAACTGATCGACGGCTCGTATCGCCCGGGCCGGTCGATCTGCTTTGTGGTGACTCGGCCGAAGCCGAGGGAAGTGTGGGCGGCGGACTTCCGCGATCGCGTGGTCCACCATCTCCTCTACAACCGCATCGCAGCGCGATTCGAAAACGCATTCATTGCGGATACGTTCGCGTGCATCGAAGATCGCGGCACCCTGCGCGGTGCCGAGCGTCTTGAATCGAAGGTGCGCAGCATCACGCAGAACTGGAGCCGGCCGGCGTATTACCTGAAGCTGGACCTTGCCAACTTCTTCGTGAGCATCGACAAAAGGGTGCTCTTCGAACAGCTTGCCGCGAAGATTCCAGAGCCATTTTGGCGCGAGTTGGCGGCGCTGATCCTCTTTCACGATCCGCGTTCCGACTTTGAATTCCGCGGCGATCCGAAGCTCTTGGAGCGGGTGCCTCCGCACAAGCGGCTTATGGAGCAACCCGCTCACTTGGGCCTTCCCATCGGCAATCTAAGCAGCCAATTCTTCGCGAACGTCTATCTCAACGTGCTCGATCAGCACGTGAAGCATCGTTTGCGCTGTCGGCACTACGTCCGCTACGTCGATGACTTCGTGTTGCTCCACGAATCGGCGCAATGGCTGAATGCGGCGCGCGACGATATCGCTGAATTCCTGCCGGCACGCCTCGGCGCGAAGCTGAACGAACGCAAGACCATCCTACAACCCATCGACCGCGGCATCGACTTCGTCGGCCACGTGATCAAACCATGGCATCGCACGACGCGGCGCCGGACCTATCACGAAGCGCTGCGCCGAGTCGCGCAAGCGCCGGCCGCTGACGTTCACGTGTTGGCCAACAGCTATTTCGGGCTGCTTCGACAGGCCCCAGCGAGTCATCACGATCGCGCGCGGCTCGCGAATGTCGTGCGAGATCGCGGGCACATGGTCGATGCGGCATTCACGAAAACGTATCGACGCACAGCCACCTAGGAATCCACGCTATGCCTTGCACGCCCTTTCGCACGCGAGATGGTATGACCGGGATCATTTGCACCAACCGCCGCCGTCCGCACTGCTCCGTATCTGGCTGCAATGCGGTGAGCGGCTTCCAGTGCGATTACCGGGCTGGGAGTGGAAAGACTTGCGACCGGCATCTGTGCGCGACGCACGCGCATCAGGTCGGCGACGACGTTCACTTCTGCCCGACCCATCTCGCGGAGACGGGCGGCGAGCGGCAGCGCGATTTGTTTGCCTAACGGAGGAAGCAATGGACATTCAACAGAACATGCAGCGCTTCGAAGCTGCGATGCAGGAAGCGTTCGACTATATGCCCGAACGAAACCCGTTCGCGGAAGTCGTTCCTCACGCCGAAGAGGCCTATCAATCCGGTCGCGATTGCGACCGATTCATGGGATGGTGTTTGTCGACGCAAAATCTCGACGCCAAACACGTCGGCACCGTGCGCTACCTTCCCGAGGACTGCGCGCCGACGGTAGATTGGGAAGACGCCGCACCAAAGATTGGCACGAAGCTCTATGTCCCCGCCACTTCACCGGCTGCATCATCGGCGCAGCCGTTCCAGGCCCGCGTCCACCCATGGATGCTCGCTTGTTTTGGCGCGGCGATCGCCGCGGATGCGGTGGAGCGCAACCACCGCTTCTTCGAAGAAGCCGCGGAGCTGGTGCAAGCCTGCGGCATGACCGCCAGCGAAGCGCATCAGCTCGTCGATTACACCTGGTCGCGCCCGATTGGCGAGAAGCAGCAGGAGGTCGGCGGCGTCATGGTCACGCTCGCGGCCCTGTGCCTCGCGAGTGAACTCGACATGCACGCAGCCGGCGAGACTGAGCTTGCGCGCATCAGCGCCCCGGAGACGATGACGAAGATCCGCGCGAAGCAAGCCGCGAAGCCGAAGCACTCACCGCTACCGGAAGCAAGCGCGCAGGACGTCGCGCGGCTGCTGCAGACTTCCCATCCCGACGATGAAGCGGTCGATCGATTCGCGGATGCAATGAAAGAGAAGATGACCGCGTCGCGCGCCAAGGGCCGTAGTGGCTGGCAGCAATGCGCGCCGGCGGACCTGTCGCACATGCTCCGAGAGCACGTTGCAAAGGGCGATCCACGCGACGTAGCGAACTTCTGCATGATGCTTTGGCATCACGGTTCGCCAGTTCTCGAAACCGCTCCGACGATGGTCTGGTGCGACGAAAACGCACTTCGGCTCGCCTGCGAGAAAAAGATCAACCTCGAATTCGACGGCAACTACGTCACCGCGAGCCATGGAGAAATCGAGGTGACGCGCGAAATGGCCGAGGACGATTCAGTTGCGGCGACGCGGGAGGCCGTGTGTCTTGTGGCCGCGAATATGGAAAAGGCTGCGACATGAGCGAAAACAGCAAGATCGAATGGTGCGATCACACGTTCAACCCTTGGGAGGGTTGCCAGAAGATCGGGCGTGGCTGTGATAACTGCTATGCCGAGGCGCGCAATGCTCGCTTCGGCGGTGGCATTGCGGTCAACTGGGGCCACGGCGCGCCGCGGCGGCGCACGTCGCCGGCGAACTGGCGGAAGCCCCTCGCATGGAACGCCGCGCACGCCGATTTCTTCTCGACGCACGGCCGCCGTCAGCGCGTGTTCTGCGCATCGCTTGCAGACGTGTTCGACAACGCCATCCCGACACGCTGGCGACAAGACCTGATGAGCCTGATCGCGCGCACGCCGAACCTCGACTGGCTGTTGCTCACAAAGCGCATCGGCAACGCTGCGCGGATGCTCGAGGATTCAAGCCAGCATGATGGCTTGCTGATGGATGCGAGCGACCATTATCGGCCGCTGCCGAACGTCTGGATCGGCGCGACCGTCGTCAACCAGGAGGAAGCCGACCGCGATATCCCGAAGCTGCTCGATACGCCGGCGCGCATTCGTTTCCTTTCGATGGAGCCGTTGCTCGGGCCGGTGAACCTGCGACTTCCTACGCGCATCTGGACGAACAGCGCCGGCGGTGCGACGTGCGATCACTGCTGCAACGGAGACCGATGCGATGATCCGACGCATTACGAGCGGGGAAGGCCAGACTGGCGCGTACGTTGCCCCCATTGCCGTGGCACGGGCAACGGGAAGCCGATCGATTGGGTGATCGTCGGCAGTGAAAGTGGCCCCGGCGCGCGGCCGATGCACCCGCAATGGGCCCGAGATATCCGCGATCAGTGCAAGGCAGCCGGCGTACCGTTTCTATTCAAGCAATGGGGCGAATGGGCTCCCGGTGAAAACACCGCCGAGCGTCGCACCGGTATCGTGAAGACGGCCGACTGGTTCGATGGCAGGTGGATGTTCGGTGATACGGATCTCGCGCGCGACGGTGGTCACATCGATGATGAACCCGATGTGTATCGGGTCGGCAAGAAGTACTCTGGCCGTCACCTCGACGGACGCACGCATGACGAATTTCCGGAGGTGCGATGAGGGAGCGCCAGATTCTTTTCAGTGGGCCGATGATATGCGCCATCCGCGAAGACCGGAAAACGCAGACTCGGCGCATCGTTACGCCGCAGCCTGAAGTAAGCGAGAAAGGCAACCTCTTAGGCGAATGGCTGAGCCGGCCACTCGATGGCCTCTTACTACCCAAGATTCAAGACATTGCAATCCATTGTCCCTATGGTCAGCCGGGCGACACACTGGTCGTGCGGGAGACATTCTTCGCCTATGGCCGTTGGGAAACGCGCTACAGCGCGAAGAAGGGCCGAGACGAGTGGCACTTCATCGACATGACGATGGAGTGCGACCGGGCGTACCAGTACGCGGCCGATGATCCAGACCTACCTTTTGTGAAGGATCGAAACGGAGTAACGCCTGGGTGGTGGAAACGGCCGGCGATCCACATGCCACGCCGGGCGTCGCGCATCACGCTCGAAGTAACCGGCGTGCGCGTCGAGCAGTTGCAGCAGATCGATTGGGAGGATGCAATCGCCGAAGGCATTCGCGATCCGCGCCGAGCTGCCTGGCGCGTCGATCCGGTCGAAGGATGTGTCGCGAAATATCGCGAACTTTGGGACAGCCTCAATGCCGCGCGCGGCTACGGATGGGGCGCCAACCGGTGGGTATGGGTCGTCGAATTTAGGAGGGTTTTAGGATGAAGGTGAGCGAATTGAGCGGCGCGCTCCTCGATTATTGGGTGGCGGTTGCGCAAGGCGATCGTGAGGTACGGATCCACGATGGGCGATGCGAGGCAAGGTTTCATCCAGATTTTGACTTCGTCGCCTACAGCCCCAGCATCGCGTGGATGCATGGTGGTCCACTGATTGAGTTGGATCAGATCTTCGTGCAACCCCCGAGCACTCAGCACGTGAGCGGTGGGCCAAATGCCGGTTGGCACCGTTACGATCACTGGCGCGCGACGGTTTCCGCTCGCACGCGCACCTGGTCGAGCAGGCCGGAAGATCCAGCGCTGCAGCTTGGCGTCGGCGGCCGCGTTGGCCGAGGCGCTGGTGAGACGGCATTAATCGCGGCGATGCGCGCGAAGGTGGCAAGCCACTACGGCGACGAGGTGCCCGATGTCCCTTGATCTCACCTCGGTCCCTGACGCCACGGAGCAGCGTGCGGCGCGCGTCGTCGAGCGCTGTAGCCACATGGTCGTCGGCTTCGTGACGCAGCATCACGCGCTCGCGAAGCGGGCGATAGTGGTGGGGGATGCGGTGCGCTGGTTCCCGAACGACGACGAGTTCGAGAGCATGATGGGCTGGAAGAAATACGCGGCCGGCCCGGGCGTTCCGCATGAGGGTTGGCCGGTGGATGCGTCGCCTGCGCCGATCGCAGCTCCTGCAGCAGTGCCGCCGATGCCCCTGCGGCCGGTGCTTACGGCGCCGCCCTCGGCGCGCCTACTCGAAAGCGTGGAAGCGGCGCTCGGCGTGCTCGCGCACGAACTCGGTTGTGTCTACGACGTTTCGATACCGCACAACGCTGGCTGGTTCGTGCCAGGCAAACCCACGGCGTGCGCGAGCGCCTACGACGCAATACGCGGGCTCGTGAGCAGCCTCGAAGCAGGCGGCACGGTGTATCGGCCCATACCCGCCAATGAAGTCGGGATCGCCCCCATGACTGCGCCCACCGCCGTGCCTAAGCAAAATACTGCCGCCATCGAAATCGCCCAAGGAGCGCTATTCTGATGCAATACCTGACTGATACAAGCGACTTGGTGATGCAACGCGGCGCGCAAATCAGCGACTGCGGCACCTATCGATATCGCCTTTGGCGAGAATGGGACCGCTGCCGTCCCACGCTCGCATTCCTGATGCTAATCCGAGTACTGCTGATCATACGGCCGACGACCCAACGATCACCCGGTGCATGTCGCGAGCAATGAAGGGCGGTTACGGCCGTCTCGAGGTTGCTAACCTCTTCCCGCTGCGCGCAACGAACCCGGACGAGCTGCTGACGCATTCAGATCCGCTCGGGCCTCGCAATACAGCGGACGGTGCCGTAATGGATGCGCTCGATGGCGCGTCGATGGTCATCTGTGCATGGGGTACTCATTCGGCCGCCACGGTGCGCGCGCCCGATCTGATGAGCATCTTCGCAATGGTCGGCTGGCGCAGTCGGCTTTACCACCTCGGGCTCAACAAAGACGGTAGCCCGAAACACCCGCTCTACATCGCCGCGAGCACGCGACCGAAGCCTTTCGTTTTGGAGTGACGATGGATACGAGATTGATGTCCGAGAAGGACCTGGAAGAGGTGACGCACAAGAAGCGCAGCGCCGCGCAGGCGGCGTGGTTCAAGCGCGAGTTCAACATTGAGGTCGTGCGGCGCGGCGACGGTACAATCGTCCTCACGTGGGCGACCTTTGAGGCGCTCCAAGCCCGGAAAGCTGGCCTGACGTCGGCCGCCCCGGCCAGCGCCACGCCGATGCGGCCGCCCGTCTATTCGATGAGAAAGGCTGCAGCATGAACGCACGGCGCCGCGCGCGTCCGGATGGCCTGCCGAGCCGCGTGTACGTGAAGGCAGGCGCCTACTACTGGGTGCGCCACGACAACAAGTGGATCAAGCTCTCGCGCGTGGACGAGGGCGAGCGCCGAATGCTTGAGCGGCTCATCGAAGAGAAGCGCAAGTTCGAGCCGTCGCTTGGCGCCGGAAATCTGCCGCGGCTCGTGCGCGAGTTCACCGACCTGCACAAAGGCGAGTACGCCGAGACGTTTCGCGATGAGTGGGTGCGACGCGGCGACGTGGTGGCGAAATACTTCCGCGACTGGGACGTCGAGATCGTCGATGCAAGCGCCGTCGAGGATTTTCTGACTGAGGAATGGCCCGACAAGCTTTCGACCCAGAAGGCCATGAAGGCATGGGTGTCTAAGTTCTTCAACTGGGTCATCCGAAAAAAGAAGCTCGTCGCTGTCAACCCAGCGCGGGAGGTGAAGGTCAAAAAGCCAAAAGCTCGGACGGTGTACATCCCCGACGCCGCCTTCCTGGCGATCCGCGACGCACTAATGCTGTCGAAACCGCATACCAAGACCGGAAAACGCTCGGCTGTGACGACGGGCCCGATGATGCAGTGCTTCATTGACCTGTGCTACCTGACAGCCCAGCGATCGACCGAGATCCGCTTCCTGCGATGGGGCGTCGACGAGAAGGATCGCTTCAGTAGCAGCTACGTCGACCGAGAGGCGGGCGTCATTCACTTTCTGCCGACGAAAACCGAGGATTCAAGCGGGGAGATGGTGGACTGGCCCATTACACCCGAGATCGCCGCTGTGCTCGAGCGGGCGCGCAAGCTTGATCCGGCGTTCGGGCAGACCTATGTGATTCGAGACAAGCGCGGCAACCCTAAGACGGACCAAGCGTGCCGCGATGCGTGGGAGGGGGCGATGGATAGGTGCGGTCTGAAAGATGCCCCTTACACGATCAAGGACATCCGCGCCAAGGCGCTGACGGATGCAAAGAGGGCGGGCTACGATATTGACGCCCTGCAGGTCGCCGGCGCGCATACCGATCGGTCAACGACCGAGGGCTACATCAAATCTCGGGAGGTGCCCGTTTCGACCGTACGACTGGCGCTCCCAGCGAAGAAATCGGCCTGAAAAGTTTCTAATAAAAGGGGGAATGCAACCCGGAGAACCGCGCCGCCACATGCTCAAAACGCAAGCATTGAGTTAGAAAGCCGACTTTCAGATATTTGATTTTTAATGGAAAAGCGGCTTCGGCGTGGGTGTATGGGGTGCAGGTGGTCGGAGGTTCAAATCCTCTCGCCCCGACCAGATCAAAAAACCCGCGTCGGCTCAATGCTGGCGCGGGTTTTTTATTTAGTCCTTCAGCGGCGTTTGTTGGCCTTGTTGGAAGGTCGTGACGATCGACTGAGCGAGGTCGAAGTGGGATGACTGCGTTGCGTAATAGGCAGCGATGACGGTACCCGCTACGGCAAGCACGACGGTCGATGCGGCCATCCATAGATGCGCCTTGAGATTCGCCGCGCTTTCCGCGGCAGCGTCTGCTCGTTGAGCCAGCAGTTCGATTCGCTTGTCGCGTTCGTCGAGACGCTTGTCTCGTTCATTGAAAAGCGCCATGAAGCGCTGTTCCCTTTCCTCGGCACGCGCGGTGAACGCTTCTAGCCGCGCGCCGAACGCGCTGACGCGAGCATCCATCCGTGCCTCGACGGCCTCGATCCGCGCCTCGAACTCGTTGCGCATGGATGACGCCGCGGCATGACAATGCGGCACGCTATGCCGGAGCGAGGCCCGACCAGCGCCTCGCTGCCCGGTCTTTCGATTCGCTGAATGTTGCAATTTCAAGTTTCCCCCGATACGGCGTTGAACTAGCGATAACTCAGTAACGCGTCGCGCGATCAAGTTCCATCGGGCGGTTTCCATCGGCTCAACGGCTTACCCAGCAGCGGTCGATCGAGTCCATTAAGGATTTTCGTACGACGATTCCATCATTCCCTGATATAACGCCCCCCGGCTTCGCCGCCGTAAACATTCCCAGGACGGTCGATTCATCCGCTCGCCCTGGCTTGCGACGACATCGGCGAACGTTTCGATTCTCAGTATCTGGGCAACCTCGATTAATAAAAATGAATTCATTAAAGGTCTCCACTCGTCTTTCCATCGGCTTTGGCTTGGTCGTCGCGTTGTTGCTCGTTTTGTCGATCGTCAGCTTGAGCGGTCTATCGCGGTTGCATCGAGGCCTCGACCAGGTCGCGCGTTTCAACGGCCGGGAAGCGGCGCTCGCCAGCGCGATGCGCTCATCGATCCTCGAGCGTGGACTAGCCGTGCGCAACGTGGTGCTGTTGACGGACAACGCATCGATGAAAGAGGAGGCCGACCGCGTCTCGAAGCAAGCCGAACGTTGGCGCGCGGCGGCCGATCAATTGGCGCAGACGCTGAGGGACGATCCGAATGCTTCAGACCGCGAGCGCTCGATGCTCGCTGCGCTGCTGCATGGAGAAGAGAAGCTAACGCCGGTCATGCAAAAGGCGATTCAGCTCGGTTTGGCCAATGACAACGCCGCGGCGGTGAAGGTGCTGATAGAAGAAGTTCGCCCGGTGCAAAAACCGCTGCTCGCGCAGGCGGCCGAACTCGCGGAGCTGGAACAAAAGCAGTCCGCTGAAGCGGCGGATAGGGCTAACTCCACGTACGACGCCGTTCGGATCGCGATGGCGGCGGTGATCGCATTCTCGGCGCTGATCGCGATCGGCTGCGGCTACGTCATCACGCGCGGGATCGTGCGGCAACTCGGCGGCGAACCGTCTGTCGCACAGGCCATTACGGCCGAAATTGCCGGCGGCAACCTGGCGGTGGCCGTGCATGTCGATCAGGGCAATACGTCGAGCCTCATGGCCTCGGTTGCCACGATGCGCGCTCAGTTGTCCGCCGTGGTGGCGCGGATCAAGACGTCCACCGACTCGATCGCGACCGCGTCGAGCGAGATCGCCCAAGGCAATGTCGATTTGTCTGCGCGCACGGAAGAGCAGGCCGCCTCTCTGGAAGAAACGGCCGCCAGCATGACGCAACTGACCGAAACCGTTAAGCAGAACGCGGACAACGCGCGGCAAGCGAATACGCTCGCGACGCGTGCGACCGACGTAGTGGATATGGGCAATGAAGCCGTGCAGAGCATGGTAGGGACGATCGGAGAGATCAGCGAAAGCTCGACGAAGATCTCGGACATCACGGGCACCATCGAAGGCATTGCCTTCCAGACGAATATTCTTGCGCTCAATGCCGCCGTGGAGGCCGCACGGGCCGGCGAGCAGGGTCGCGGGTTCGCCGTCGTGGCGAGCGAAGTGCGCAGTCTTGCGCAGCGATCGGCGGCCGCCGCCAAGGAGATCAAGGAACTGATCGAATCGTCCGTCTCGAAGATCAGCGACGGCGTTCAGCAGGCGCGCGAAGTCGGCGCGACGATGGGCGAAGTGAAACAAGCGATCAAGCAAGTGTCCGACATCGTCGGCGAGATCGCCGCCGCTTCGGAGGAGCAGAGCCGAGGCATCGAGCAGGTCAATCAGGCCGTCAGCCAGATGGACGAAGTGACGCAGCAAAACGCGGCGCTCGTCGAACAATCCGCAGCTGCTGCCCAGTCGCTCGACGAACAGGCCAAGAGCCTCGCGCTCGCCGTCGCCGCGTTCAAGCTCTCCGATTCCGATATGCCCGCGACACGCACTGCGCCGGCGCCTAGCCGGGCGCGTGCGCCTGCACCCAATGCATCGTCCCTCAAACGCCCCCCTGTGACGCCGTCGCGCTCGAGCAAGGCGCTGGCCTCCGCAGAGACGTCCGAAGCAGCCGTCGGTGCGACGGCCTCCCAGCGCGCCGAATCGTGGGAAACGTTCTAGGAGCGAAATGGGATGGACACGTCTTCAACGGAACCGTGCGGCCCGCCGCTCGATCCGATCACGGCGTCTGCGCAGTTGACCAGCGATGCGGCGGCCCGTTTCGGCGGCCGCATGGTCGTACTCTGCAAGTTCCTCGAAGCCGCGCTGCCCGAGCTCACCGCGGAGCAAAGCCGACGAATGACGCCTCTATTTCGCCAAGGCATCGAGGACACGCTCGCCCTGACGGACGATATCGCCGTCCCCGCGCCTTACCTCGACGCGATTCTCGAGCAAACCAACGTCTTGCTTCTTGCACTGCAGAGCAAAGGCAGCGGCTAGGCCCTTGCGGCCGGCCTCGACCGGCTCGATGAGAGCCGCGGGCGATCGAATCGCCGATCCCGAGGGCCTTCCACGGTGCGCGAAATCGTGCATCGCACCACGAGTGTGCCGCCATTCATCCGAACGGCGCGGCGTCAGGCTCCGCGCTCGCCCAGGCAGAAACGCGGAACGCCTTCCCTCATAAGCCTCAGCGCAAGAAGTGCTCACGATGGCACGGGACTTGCGATCACTCGGCCCGCGACTCAACGACGGGTCGCTGCACTGAAACAGTCATTCTTCTTCGCAACGCATTGGACAACGGCGTCCCCGTGAATCCGCTCTCGAGCGCGATTCGCGCGGGACGCCGTCGTCGTTTACCGGCCCGTACCATGACCGAGAAAGCCACATCGATCAACTTGCTGAATTTGCGCTCACCGGCGATGCGTGCGTTTCATTTGGCGTGGCTCGCGTTCTTCGTGTGCTTTTTCGCATGGTTCGCGTGCGCGCCGCTCATGCCGCTGATCAAGCAGGAATTCCGGCTGTCGGCGGACGACGTGGCGAAGATCAATATCGCCGCCGTGTCGATCACTATCCTCGCGCGCCTCATCATCGGCCCGATGTGCGATCGCTACGGACCCCGCAAGGTTTATGTCGTGCTGATGGTCGCCGGCATGTTTCCGATGATCGGCGCAGCGTTGTCGCAGAGCTATCACAGCTTCCTTTTGTGCCGCCTCGCGATAGGCGCTGTCGGCGCGAGCTTCGTCATCACGCAGTACCACACCTCGATCATGTTCGCGGGCAACGTAGTCGGAATGGCCAACGCCACGACGGCCGGATGGGGCAATGCCGGCGCCGGCGCGGCGCAAGTGGCGGTGCCGCTGATGCTCGCGGCCATCGTGTCGCTCGGCGCCAGCGAGTCGTCGGCGTGGCGGCTCACGCTCGTATCGTCGGGACTGGCGATGCCGCTCGTCGCTTGGCTGTACTGGCGATTCGGCCAGGATTGTCCGCGAGGCAACTTCGCGCAGTTGCGCGCGCAAGGCATCCTCGTCGACAGCGGAAAAAAGGGCGGCTGGCGCAGTCTCGTCGCGGCAGGCGGCAACTACCGCGTATGGATGCTGTTCGTCGCCTACGCGGCGTGTTTCGGCGTCGAAGTGTTCATGCACAATGTCGCAGCCGTTTATTACGTCGATCGCTTCAATCTGTCGCTCGCCGGCGCGGGCATGGCCGCGGGCAGCTTCGGCCTGTTGGCGATCGCTGCCCGACCGCTCGGCGGCTGGCTCTCCGACTTGGCCGCATCGCGGCGCGGCTTGTCCGTCCGCTCGACGCTGCTCTTCGCGCTGATCGCCGGGGAGGGCGTGTCCCTGCTCGTTTTTGCGCATGCCGATGGGGCCGCGCCCGCCGTAGTCGCGATGCTGCTGTTCGGGCTGTTCACTCACATGGCCTGCGGCGCTGCCTATGCGCTCGTGCCCTTCATCAATCGCGACGCGCTCGGCGGGGTTGCCGGCATCGTCGGGGCGGGCGGCAACGCCGGAGCCGTGGCGGCAGGCTTCCTGCTCAAGGGAGAAGGCGATTTGCACCGAACGCTCATCACGCTCGGCGTGATCGTCTGCGCCTCGTCGATCTGCGCGCTCGCGGTGCGATTCAAGGCCGAGCAGACGACGCGCGAGCCTGCGCTCACCACGGCGAACTGATCCGGAGCGATCGTGTTACGAGACCTTTTCGATTTCGGCGACGGGCATGAGCCCCAGGCCGATGTACCGGCCGAGCGTCGCGCGGACGCTGCGGATTTCGGCCTGCGTTTCGGCGGGAGCGCGCGGCCCGAACGTCTTCGCGAGCGGCGAATTTCGCTGCGCCGTTTACGCACGAGCTATCCCGAGCGCAGCGCGCGCATGACGACGCGATGAAGCTCGCCGCCGCAGCATGAGCGATTCGGACATTCGACGCCGCGCCGCGCGCCGCACGCCCCGTCGCTGAGCGCGGCTCGGCGACAGCGCGCGCCGCTACTGTGCTCCGGTGCGCATCGCGTTTCACAGCGCCTTTCCCGCTCCCGCTTTCCCACCGCCCTTGGCACGTCGCGCCTTTCCCGCCTCCAACCGCCATCCGCGTTTGTAAGACTAATCCTACGCCGCGGTCGTCATCTCCCACGCGATTCTCCGACTGCGCCGATTTCGCCACTCGGCGCATTTTGGAATACTTCACATCAACAAGTAGCGCCACTGACCAGGCAATAGATAAGTTGCGGCAACGGGGCAGTTCGGAAACGACCAGCCGGTAGCTCGAAAAAACAGGGTAGCCGCTTGAGCCTAGCGAATAGTTAGGACAACGAAACGATTTAGCGGGCGATGGATCAGGCCGACTCGGGCCGCAAACCGTCGAACCCTGGCCAACATACTTTTCGAGCTTCTGTCATGAAACGACGTCAATTCCTGGGCTGCCTGTCGGCGGCGGCAAGCAGCTACATCCTCGCGGCCTGCGGCGGCGGCGGTACGGACGCGGTGAACGCGGTCGCCGGAGCCAGTGCCGATGCGGTTGCCAAGTTCGTCGTTTCGCCCAACGGCACGACGATTCCGTCCGCAACGGCGATTACGACGTACTCGGGCAATGTCTGGACGCTTTCGAAGGGCTACGTCTACAAGAATGGCGTCAAAGACACGCACGCTTACAACATGGCGATGCTGCTTTGGTACAACGGCGCGATCTACGGCCAGAACACGAGCAAGGTGTTCTACAAGTTCATCGGCCCGTCGTGGCAGCAATGCCTCGATCCGCGCCTTGGCGGCACCTCGGCCGACGGCGCGACGATTCCGTCCGGGACCTACATCATCGACAAAGCGAACAACTACTGGACGCTGTCGAGCGGCGCCGTCCTCAAGAACAACGTACAGGACCGCGCGGCGCCCGCCGCCGCGATGCTGCTTTGGTACGGCGCGATGATCTACTTGAAGACGAGCGCGGGCCAGTTCTACGTCCGCTCGTGGACGGGCGATTGGCTGGCGTGCTCGGACCCGCGCGTCGCGAAGGCCGCAACGGCCGGCAAGTTCTACGGCATCAACGGCCACTACGATTATCCGTTCACGGCCGCGCAAACGGTTGCGGCCCTTCAGGCGCTCGGCTGCACGACCTATCGTCTTGGCTGCGTCAACAAGTCGACGCAACTGAACCCGCTCATCGCGATGGCCAAGGCGTTCCAGACGGCCAAGCTCGAGTTGTTCACGCTCGTCAACTACGGCCTGCGCGATTCGACGGGCACGCTCTATACGAGCGAGACCGCGGCTTACGACGGCGTTTTCGCCAATGCGGCGGCGATCGCAAGGGCGCTCGCGCCTTACGGCGTCACGACGTACGAGTGCGGCAACGAATTGACGCGCGACCCGGCGATCATCCTGAACTCGACGACGGCCGGCACCCATGCCACGGATTTCAACAACTCGAACTGGCCGATCATGCGCGGTGCGATTCGCGGCATGATCGACGGCATCAAATCGGTGCAGCCGACCGCGCGCTGCGGCGTGAACTTCTGCGTGGCCGACGTTGCCGCAGCGGACATGCTGTGGGACGGCAAGCAGCCCGACGGCTCGACGGGCCACACGAAGGTGCGCTGGGACGTCACCACGTGGCACAACTATTCGCCGTATGGGGACATCTTCAACATCGGCACGGACGGTGCGGGCCCGGGCTTCAACCTGCCGGTGTACTGCAAGGCGCGTTACGGCGTGCCGTTCATGATCACGGAATGGAACGCGGCGCCCGAGTACACGGAGGCGAACCGCTCGGCATACGTCCAGAAACAGATGACGGAGTTCTACGGTGCGCGCAAATCGGATCAGATCGAGTCGGTCATGTATTACTGCCTGACGAGCGGCAACTATACGTACGGCATCGTTCTCGACGACCTGACGCCGATCCAGCCGACGTACGGCACGTTCCAGACGTTCGTCAGCCAGCACGCGGACGTTTGAGCTTCGGTGCTTCGAAGTCATAGGCAGCGGCGCTAGACGGCGCCGGTCAGGGAGGGCCTGAAGCGCCGGCGCGAAAGCGTCGGCGTTTCAGGTTTTTTTCGCTCGAAGGCCGCCAATGCTGCATGGGTGTTGACGACGTCACGCGTCCACCGAGTCGGGCGCGAGGCGCTTCGTCACATACTCGATGAACAACCGTGCCCGCAGCGGCTGATATTTTCGGGGCGGGTATAAAACGAACAGTTCATGCGGCGACGCGCACCACGCCGGCAGCACGCGTTGCAAGCGTCCCTGCGCGAGTAAATCGCCGACCAGCCAATCGGGCGCCAACCCGACGCCCGCACCCGCTAGCAAGCTGTCTCTAACCGCAAGCGAATTGTTGACCCGATAGCGCGCTTGCACTATCACCGTCTCCTGGCGTCCGTCGCGATGCGTAAGGGTCAGCGCGTCACCCTCCGCGAGCCACGCGAACCGCAAGTAAGGATGCCTGGCGAGGTCCTGCGGCCGACGAATGGCCGGGTGTGCTTGCAGGTATGCCGGGGTGCCGACGACCGCACGCGGGAAGACGGCGATACGCCGTGCCACGACATCGGGCGGCAACGCCCCTCCGATTCTCAGCGCCACGTCGACACCCTCGACGGCGAGGTCGATGAAACGGTCGTTCAACGTCACGTCGACCTCGATGTCCGGATAGTTCGCCATGAATTCGAGCACGAGCGCATTCAAATGCAGCACGCCGAAACTGACCGGGGCTGCCACGCGCAGGCGGCCTTCAGGCCGCTCGACCAACCCGCGCACGTCGGCCTGCGCCTCGTCGTAGGCCTCGATCATTTGCCGGGCACGCCCATAGAAGCGTTCGCCCTGTTCCGTGCAGGCGAGCGCCGCGGTGCTACGCGTCAGCAGACGCGCGCCCATCTCCGCCTCCAATCCGGAGATGATTTTGCTGATCGTCGGCTGCGTCGTCTCGAATTCACGAGCGACGGCGGACAAACTGCCGAGATCGACGGCACGCACGAACATGCGCATGGCTCTTATCGTATTCATCATGCGCTCGCTATATTCAAATTTGGAATAGGTGTCATTCGAAGTTTCATGCTTCTGACGATCTTTGGAATGAGCCATTCTAACCGCTCCCGGCAGCAACTACCGCTGCGACCTCGTACCGGAGCGACATGATGAATACCACTTCCACCGCCAAGGCAGCCACGCGAGTTTCCTCCCGCATGTTGCGAAACGCCACGCACGCGCTAGTCACGAGCGCCGTGCTGGCGAGCGGGGCCACGACCGATGCGGCGCGCGCCGCTTGGATCGACACATGGGCGGCCAGCGTTCAGCCGATCTGGGCTCCGGATGCTTTGCCGTTGGCTACGCAAATTCCCGATGCGCTGACGAACGGCACTGTGCGCCAGATCGCGCGTGTCAGTGTCGGCGGTTCCCGCATTCGGGTGGTGCTCTCGAACGAATACGGTGCGACGCCGCTGCAAATCGGGGGCGTGAGCGTGGCTCGGATTGCAGGAGAAACGACGAAAACCGACATGCCGGCGAATCGACCGATGACCTTCGGAGGCGCGCAAGAAACGACCGTCCCGCCCGGCGCGCGCGTCGTCTCGGATCCGCTGGACATGCCCGTAGAAGCGATGGCTCGCCTGGCGGTGAGCCTGTATCTGCCGAAACGCACGCCGCTGACGACGTTTCATTGGGATGGCCGGCAGCGTGCGCAAGTGGTGATGGGCAACCACTTGCGCAGTGCGCAACTCGACAATCCGTCGCTGCTCGAAGCAAGGTTGTTCTTGAGCGACGTGCTTGTCGATGCGCCCGAAGGCGCTCGGACGGTCGTCGCATTGGGCGATTCGATCACCGATGGTCGCGGTGCGACCATCGATGCCGATCGGCGATGGACCGACGATCTGGCCAAGCGCCTCGTCAGCGACGACATGGCCGTCGTCAATGCTGGCATTTCGGGCGCGCGGTTGCTGCGGGACGGCATGGGCGTGAATGCGCTGGCCCGCTTGGATCGCGACGTGCTTGCGCGCCGGCACGTGAATACGCTCGTCGTCCTGCTCGGGACCAACGACATCGCCTGGCCCGGATCGAGTTTCGCTCCGCATGATCCTCCTGCGACGGTCCAGGCGCTTGCAGAGGGGTACCGGCAACTGATCGTGCGAGCCCATATGCAAGGCATTCGGGTCGTGGGGGGCACGCTTACCCCGTTCGAGGGCGCGCTGGAGGGGACCGCCATCCATGGGTATTACAACGCCGACAAGGAAAAGGTGCGCCAAGGCGTCAATGCTTGGATTCGCACGAGCGGGGCGTTCGACGCCGTGGCCGACTTCGACGCCGCGCTGCGTGACCCGCAACATCCATCGCGCCTGTTGACGCGTTTCGATTGTGGGGACCACCTTCATCCTAACGATGCCGGAAACGCCGCGATGGCGCGCGTGCTGACTCGCGAGGTGTTGCTCGGGAGCCGGAGCTAGACGCCCTTTAGGGGACCGTCGGATTGCCGCCGTTGCCGAGCGCTGCGGGCGCGCCGGCAGCCGCGGTGCCGCGTCGGGCCCGGCGCTACATATCGAGCCGTTCCGCAGTGGCGCCGCGAAGCGGATAAGCGGTGACGACCATCCCGTTTTGCGCGAGCACGATCCTCACATTCCTGATAGCGAACGGCATGTCGCCGTCAATGAACGTGAAGTAGTGGAAGGTGCGCACGACGTTGCCATTGCGAGTGCGGCTTTGCGTGAACCGGGCGTTGGGGTCGGTCAGCGCCGCCATGATGATGCGCACGAGCGTGTCGCGGTTGTTGACCGGCAATCCGCCGAGCGCTTGCCAATCGTCCCGATGCCCCGCGTTGTCGCCGCCGCCTGCGCCTGGCGCCCAGATGTGCTCGACTCCGTATCGGAAGCGTGCGGTGCCGTTGCGAAGCGTTGGATCGTTGATGAAGACGAAGCCGAGATTATCGCCCGTCGAAGCACTATCGCGCGCGATGGCCGCGGTGAATTGCGAAAACTGCGCTTCGGAAATCCCGGCAGGCATCGGTCTACCCGTGTTGCGCAGTTCTCTGACGAGCCGTTCGAACTGCGGCGTGCCGCGCTGGCGATAACGTTCGTTGGTGGCGATGTGAGGCGTCAGTGCGACGACGGCATCGGTTTCTCGCGCTCTTCGCTTCGCTTTACGAACGCATTCTTGGAAGGGATCGACCGAATCGTGCTCGTCTTCTTTCGTCTCGTTGCAGGTTGCTTTGAGTAGTTTGCGCTTCTTTTTCTTCTTGTTTTTGATCGGTTCGTTCGGCGCGCCCTGGGTGTCCGATACGTGGACGATCGCCTGGGCCGCACTCAGCGCGTTTTCCGCACGCACGAGATCGGCATTTAGCCATCGATCCAGTTCGCCGTCGCCGGTGCGTAGGGTTGCCGTTCCGGGCTGGTCAGGCTCGTACATTCGTGCAATGGCGGCCAGCAACTCGTCGATCTGCTGAGGCGACAATCTGCCGATGGCGGCGATGGCCCGATGATCCTCGTCGCCGCACGCATCTTCGGCCGCCGCTTCGGGGTGGTTCTCATTGCAAAACTGAACGTCCATCGCGGCGTCGAAAGCGGCGGGTGCGCCGAGTTCGGCGGAGTCCGATGCGGTACTTTCCAGCACGGTTGCTTCCGCGAAGCGCGGGGCATTCTCGCGATCCGCCACTTCGACAAAAGGCAGCGCACGCTCGATGTCCTGATTGGGATGCGGATCGAGCGAGCAGAGGTCGGATCGGCCGAAGTACATTTCCAGTAGCGCCGGAAGTAAAAGATTGCTGGCTAGGTAGAAGGCGTCGGTCAGGCATCGTTTGTCGCGCCGGCGCGTGCTCGCATCGCCGCTCAGACCGAGTGTGCGCTGATCGACGAACGGAAGACCGCCCGCGAAGTCGGCGGGCAGGCTCAGCGGGCGCTTGCGCATGTCGGGTATGATGCCAGCGCGAATCGGCTGTTCGCTCCAGCGCTTCCATTGCGCTTCGTCGACGGCAAGCAAAACGTTACCCGCAAGGGATCGTCCGCGGACGACGTTCATGCCTTGTAGCGTGGCCTCGTGGATGGTCAAGACGACGTTCGGGGCGCGTTCCTGGCGCGATTGGCCATCGAGGTGGGGGACGACGTACAGCGTGGCGAGAAAGTGCGTGACGCTGCTCGACGGCTTGCCTCCGATCGATATCACTTGCGACCACCGATGCTGTTCGTCGCCTTCCGATTTCGATTCTTCATCGGCCGTCCCGAACGGGTTGACGGATTGCCCGGCGGGTGTGCTCCCGTATTCGACGGCGACATGGTGATTATAGAAATCGACGGCAAGATAGGCCGACCCGTCCGGCAGCGCGAGGGCGAGCGAGTCGTCGCTCTTTCTGGCCAGCAGCGCGCGAACGGCGCGTACATGGCCCGCTTCGACGGCGGGAGCGTCCGGGCTCGACGCGCCGGGGCGCTCGCCTTCGAACGAGGGGAATGCGGTGCGGTCGACGCGTTGGACCATACGCACGCCGGACGAAAGGACTTGGTCGCGCACGCGGTAGTCGCCGGAGTAATCGGCGGCGGCAGCGCCCATAGGGAGGAGCAGCGAAACGAGGAGCGCCAGCGCAAGCCGGGGCTCGCGCGTGCTGATGGGGAAAGGGCTGGCCATCTGTGCCTCTTTGAATGATTGAACGGAAGACCCTGATATGGGCGGGCGACCCGGGGACGGTCGATCGCCAGGCAGAGGCTAGCCGTTCGAGCCGGATGTCACGCTAACTTCGCGAAATTCTCAGACTGATCCGGCGCGTGGGTCGTCGATGCATTCAGGCTGATGCCGACATCGCTCAAGGGGGCGAAACGCTTCGAAGAACACCGAAACGCGCTGCCGGCGGAGGCGTAGGGGAAACGCAGAGGACGGGCGTAGGGCAAGGGCGTAGGGCAAGGGCGTAGGGGAAGGACCCAGGGGAAGGACGCAGGGGAAGGCCGCACGGAAAGGGCGGGGGCGTCGTGTTCCAGCGTGCGGGCGCGCGCTAAGTGTCGTCGTCGTACCCTTGCGCCTCTCGACGTTCGCGGCGCTCTTCGTTCGCGCGCCTGGCGCGCAGCCGCTGGCGCGACAAGACGGCGATCACTTCGCGCGTGGGCGCGCCGGCCGGAATTTCGTTGCGAATGACGTTCGCGATCATGGGCAGGCCGGCACGCTGGCGGCGCAGCGCCTTGGCGATCGCTGTCCGGCATTCTTGCCCATGGCATTCCCATTCGTCACGGATTTTTCCGCAATAACGGCACTTGTCCATGACGGACATTTTACCGGCATTCGCCGTCGCGTTTCGGTGCCGGAACGGCTCCCATCCCGGCCGTGCTCGGAGGCTTCGTGCGCGCTCACGTCGTGGCGAGTTCGTCGAGCGACAGCCGCAGCGGCTGCGCGAGCTCGATCTCGTCGCAATTGGGCTGGCTGCCGCCCCGATCGACGACGAGGAAATCGCTGACGGCATCGAGCGCGATCAGCGGGTGGTGCCACACGCCGCGAGCGTAGTTGACGCCGATTCGCCCATCGACGCTGAACGCGCGCATCCGCTGTTCGTCGAATGGGCCCGCCGGCGCGACGACGACGAGGTACCGGACTTGCGCCAACGGAATGAAGGCTTGGCTTCCGAGCGGATGGCGCTCCATCATCTTGACCTCGAACGGCAACGCGTGCGGTTGTCCGCGAAAGACGTTGACGAGCGGCCTCCCTCCATCGGCCGTCACGTCGATCGTCGCTAGATCGTGGAAGCGTTCCGTGGTGCCGCCGTTGATCGGAAAGCGGCGCGCGCCTTCGAGCGATACGACGTCGCCGAACGGGGCGAATGCGGCGCGCGTGAGCGGTTCGACGGCAAGAACGCGGTTCATCGCGCGTTCCTCACGCCAGTTCGCCGAACAGGCGAAGCCGAGATACGCCGCCATCGGGGAAGATGTTCAATCGCACGTGCGTAACGGCGCCCGTCGCGGCGATCTCGCGCTCGTAGAAGTGCTGGCGGTCCATGCTCAACGATTGCTCCGGCAGCAGAACCGGCCAGAACATCGACTGCGTGACGAGCGATTCGTCGGTGCCTCCCGTGACGTACGCGGCCTGCACCGAGCACCGGTCGGGATAATTGCCTTTGAAGAAGGCCGTATCCACCTCGATCTTGCGGATCGTGGCCGGTTGCGCAAGCGCGACGATGGCCCAGTCGTTGCCGGGCTCGCGGCGGCGGCGCGTTTCCCAACCGTCGCCCATGTTCACGCCGCGGCCGGGCATGAGCATGTTCGAGGCAAGACCGAAATGTTGATTGTTCGCCGCGACGATATACGCGCCGTTGATCGCGGCGGCGACATCGACGAGCTCCCCGCCGGCTGCCGCTTCGCGTCGCCAATCGAGCTCGGGTTTGCCGAATATGCGCAGGCGAGCGACGCCGCCGTCGGGAAACAGCGTGATGCGGATGTGCGTGAATGCGTCGGGATGGCGCACGTCGATGTAATGGTGCTGATTGCCTTGCAGGGCGGTCGGCGCCACGATCGTCGTCCAATGCGCGTCGTCCGAAGGCATATCGCCGTCCCACGCGCAGCCTTCGATCGACGCAGCAGGCGGGTAGTTGCCGGTGAAGTGGCTCGTATCGATGTCGACGCCGGCGATCGTGCCGCGGCGAGCGAGCTTGACGACGCACCAGTCTTGGCCCGTCGTGCGCTTGCGTCTCGTCTCCCAGCCGTCCATCCATTTGCCGTGTTCGTCGTACTTGCCGGGAATGAAGACGGCCGGCTGCGGATCGAGCATGCGCTCTTTCGGCGCGAAGAACTCATCGCTGGCGGCGAGGGCCTTGGCGCCCAGGCGCGGGTCGGCGAGGTTCAGGCAGCGCCGCGTGAAATCGGGCGCGGCGGGGTCGAGTGTCGGAATGGCCATGATGGTTTCGATCAAGAGGAATCAAAGCGCCGGCGCGCCGTGCGCGGGGGCGTCGATGTGGGGTTCGACGGCTTCGGGCACGAAGCGGACGGCGGGGTCTTGGTTCAGTACCCGATGCGCGCGGGCGCGATCGATATCCTGTTCCCATGCAGCGACGACCATCGTCGCCACGCAGTTGCCGATCAGATTCGTGATGGCGCGTGCAATGCCGACGAACCAATCGACGGGAAGAATGAGCACGAGGCCGAGCACGGGGATGGCGGGAATGGCCGACAGCGTTGCCGCCAAGATGACGATCGCCGATCCGGGAATGCCATGCGCACCCTTCGACGTAATGAGCGATACGAGGACGACGACGATCAGGTCGTGCATCGACAGCGGCGTATTGGTGGCCTGCGCGATGAAGAGCACCGCGAGCGTCAGATAGATCGAAAAGCCGTCGAGGTTGAACGAGTAGCCGGTCGGAATGACGAGACCTACCGTCGAGTCCTTGACGCCCAACCATTCGAGCTTGCGCATGACTTGCGGCAGAACGGCGTCGGACGAGGCCGTACCGAGCACGATGACGAGCTCCTCCCGCAGATACCGCACGAGCTTGAAGATGCTGAAGCCGGCGAGCCGCATGACGACGCCGAGCACGATCGCCACGAACAACGCGCAGCTCGCGTAGAAAATGAGGACGAGCAGACTCAATTGCTTGAGCGAGGCGACGCCGTAGGTCCCCGTCGTGAATGCGATAGCGCCGAGCACGCCGAGCGGGGCGAGCTTGATGATGAAGCCCATCACGCGGAAAAACGCCTGCGCCAGTTCGTCGATCAAGCCGTTGACGCGCTTGACCTTGTCGCCGAGCAGGGACAGCGCCGCGCCGAACATGACGGCGAAGACGAGCACTTGCAGGATGTCGCCCTTTGCGAATGCGTCGAAGACGGTGTCGGGAATGATCTTCAACAGAAAGGCGCCCACGTCTTTCAGGCTTTTCGCGTGCTCGGAGTACGTCGCCAGCGCATGCGGGTCGAGCGAGCGAACGTCGACGTTCATGCCGGCACCCGGCTTGAACACGATCGCCAGGAGCGCGCCGATCATGAGCGCGATCGAGGTCATGACTTCGAAGTAGACGATGGCTTTGCCGCCGACGCGGCCGACTTTCTTGAGATTGCCCGCGCCGGCAATGCCGCTGACGACGACGCAAAAGACGATCGGCGCGATCACCATCTTGATCAACTTGAGGAAACCGTCCCCGAACGGGCGAAGCGCTTGCCCGAAGTGCGGAAACAACGCCCCGATCACGATGCCGGCCACGAGCGCGACCATGACGCGCCCGAACAACGAATTGACGAACCTGAGCACGGCTTCCTCCCTTGACGATGACGGAAATTCATCTGGTCTAACTGGTAAGACCGGACGACTTATGACGAAGATTAGGAAGCCGATATAGTTGCGTCAAGCTCGGGATGGGTAGTGGTATACCCACGTCGCGGCTCGCTGCGAGGGAGGACGAAGCCCTGCCCCGAGCGCGCGCGCTACAATACTGGTCCGACCAGGCGAGACTTCCCGGCGATGAGAAGCAATACACAAACGGTGACGGAGGCGGCAACCGAAACGATTCGCGAGCGCATCGAGCGCGGCGAGTATCCGGTGGGCAGCGCGTTGCCGGCGCAGAGGCAGCTTTCGGAGGAACTCGACATCAGTCGTGCGGCGCTGCGAGAGGCGCTGTCGACGTTAGAGGCGCTGGGGATGTTGACGATACGCGCGGGCAAGGGCGTCTACGTGCAAAGCGCGCAACCGTCGAACGGACAGGCGTGGCGTTTTGCGGAGCAGTCGTCGCTGCCCGACACCTATCAAGTGCGCTATGCGCTGGAAGGGTTCGCCGCAAGGATGGCGGCGCAGGCCATGACCGACGAGACGATCGAAGCGCTCGAGGAAAACATGGCGCAACTGCGCGAGGCGCTGACCGAGGGCGATCTCGACACGGCGGCCCAGCTCGATTTCGACTTTCATATGACGATCGTGGCGGTGGCCGGGAACGGGGCCATCGAAGCGATCCTGCGCAGCAGCGGCGAAATCATGCAGGAAAGCCAGCGTTTGCCGTTTTATCGGCGGGAATTGCTGCAGTCGACTTACCGCGAACACCGCGCAATCCTCGATGCGCTCAAAGCGCGCGATTGCGAAGCGGCAGGGCGCAGCATCGAAGCGCACATCACGGCCGCCGCGCAGCGCGCGGGCGTGCACTTTCCGACTCCGCCGCGCGTTCGGGTCCAATGACGATCGGTCGCGGCGAGCGATTCGGCAGGAAGGCGGTCCCAGCGCTTCCCTAGTTTTTACGGTCGTTGCTTGGCGCCGCCTTGGCTTCGCTGACGGATTTTTCGATCGTGTCCCGGTCGGCCTTCGTCGTCCGCGCCTTGTTCGCCAACTCCAGATAGGCATTCGCGACCCGGCGCAGGTCTTCCTCCGTGGCGTCCTCGATTCCGATCAACTGATTGTTGGCCGTCCGGTATGCGGCGATCAATTCGTTCAGCTTCAGGTGCACCGCGACGCTGTCCTTGTTTTGGCTTTGCTGAATGAGAAAGACCATGAGGAACGTGATGATCGTCGTGCCGGTGTTGATGATGAGCTGCCAGTCTTCGGAATAATGGAACACGGGGCCGCACAGCCCCCAGATGGCGATGATGATCGCGGCAATGCCGAATGCCACCGGCGAGCCCGCCCAACGCGTGACGGCGCTCGCGAACGCATCGAAGGCCCGCGTGATCGGATGGCGGTTGGCGTACGCCGGACTCGACGAGTCGGGTACCGTCTGGAGCGGATCGGTGGGCGTGGCGGGCGCGTCGTCGTCGTGCATGGCGGCGTTCCTCGAATTCGAGCGTTGGTGCGCAAGTTGCGCAGGGCGAGAATCGCTGAGCAAGCCGCGTGCCCGGCTCCTCGCGGACGAGGGCTCGGCGGGCCGGCCGGCGCGCGGCGCCTCTCGCTGCGCCAGGCTCGCTTGCGACGTCGCATCCAGCCAGGGCGGTGAAGCGCGGCCGCCGTCCGCGCCGGCGGTGCTAAATGAGTTCCAGCTTCGAGGTCAGATAAGTCAGCTCGGTGCGGTTCGCCACGCCGAACCGCTTGCGCAGCTTGCGCAGGTGATAGTCGACGTTATGAGCGCTCGTATCGAGCCGGCGCCCGATTTCCTTGTCCGAGGCGCCCTCTGCAATTCCCAGCAGCAATTCGCGCTCGAACGCCGTCAGTCCTTCCGAGGTGCGCTCGCGCGCTACCGCCGTCAATTGCTGTGACGCCAGCGTGTGGACCGACATTCCGATCGACAACGCCTGCTCCAGTGTGGTCGACGTAATCCAATCGCGGTTGCGCCGCTGCGCGGTGAAGCTCATGAAGGCGTGCAGCCGCGTGCCCGGTATCGACATGGCGAACATCAGGCCGCTGCGCATGCCGTCTTCACGCATGGTGCGAATGAACGCTTCGAGGCCTTCCTGCGCACGATCGGTCTGAAGCGAGTCGAATGGTTGCGCACGCAACTGTTGCAAATCCCATACTAAGGGTAAGCTTCCCTGACGGGCCGCCACCGTGCGTGGATCGACTTCGTGATAACGCTCGCGGACATACTCGCCGCGGTAGGTGCCCGGAATGAAGGCTTCATGCAGAAACAGCCGTTCGATACGCTCGCGCGCGATCTCGAGGCCGAAATACGCGAACGTGGAAAAGCCGATCAAATGCAGCAGGCCGTTGACCATGCGGCTGCGCTCGCAGGCGTTCTGAGCGGCGGCGAGCGCGGCGGCGATGCCGAGCCGCGGCACATGACGTTGTGTGACGCAGGGCTGATGCGGGTCGTTGCACCAGACGACCTCGATCGGCCGGGTGTGACCCGTCGTAGCCGGTTCGGCGCCACACGTATGCGAGAGTGGCGCGAGCGCCGACTCGTCCTTGCGTAATGCAGGGTAGTGCATGGATGAGCCTCCGATCGAGATTCATGTCGTGGCGCGAAGCAGCGGCGTTTGATGTAACCGTGTTGGCGCGCGTAACATCGCGTAATAATAAACGTAAAAAAACGATACCGGCAGGCGAGGTTCCGTTCCGATGACAACTGATGACGAATTTCCGGCGCTCATATGGTTTTCGCAAGCCGATGCGCTCGCATACTCGCGGGAACTCGACCCGAACGCGCACATCGAGAACCAAGAAGCGGAGCTGCGCGAGTGCCGTGAACGTCTCCAGCAAGCGGGCTTTTCGACGTTCTCTTACATGGCCCTGGAAACAATAGGCCGGCGCATTTTGCGTGCCTATTCGATGCGCGAGATGGGCAGTGTGCCGTTTACGACCGCCTATTTGAAGAACCGGCTTTATGAAACCGATCCCCGGCTCGTGGCCCTGCGGGAAAGCGGGCTTCCGGTGACTTGGCAGATCGATCAATTGGAAGCGCGCTCGAATATCGCCGAGCCACGCGTGCGCAGCCTTTTGTCGACTTTGCGTGCACACGGAATGCACTGCGGTTTGATTCTCGGATTGCCTGCGCCTCGGGCCGACTTGCGCGTGGCGGTCAGCCTCACGTCGCAGGCATCCGACACGCAATGGATCGACGATCGCGTCATGGGCGGCGTGCTCGCGACGAGCCTGACCGTGAGCCGGCTCGTGCAGCCGTTCCTCGACGAACAAGCGCGGCGCGCGCGCGCCGTTGCCTTGACGCAAGAACAGGCCGGTGTCCTCGAGCGGCTCGTGCGAGGATTATCGGATCATGAAATCGCCGCGGAACTCTCGTCGTCGCTGCATCGCATCACCCATCATGTGAAGACGCTGCAAAAGATGTTCAACGTCGAAAATCGAGCACAGCTAGCCTATTTGGCGGCCCGTTGGGGGTGGGGTAAGTCCTAGTGTTGTATCGCCGCCATTGCCGCCATTGCCGCCGGTAAGCAGATTTTCGTTTTCCTCTTATACAAAAAGCTACGAACGTTCGAAAAGGGCGTTATGGGCAGAGCTTCGTTGCGCAATTAAACGGGCATACGCGATTTTTAGAATCGGCCGCGTGCTGGACATTCCCGGGTTTGGGCTCGAGCGCTCAGTCGCGTGTCGAATTGTGTGCTGCTGGCCGCTCGACCGCTATTTCGTGAGCACCACTTCCGTATAGCCGCTGCCGCTTCCGCCCTCCATTGAACAAAGCACGACGAACAAATTGTTTTTATAGAGGCAGTCTTCGCCGTAGCCGGGGCCGCCGGGCGACGCAGCCGAGCAGTGGCCTTGGGGCAGATAGAACTGCTCCTTGGCGGTCACCCCTCCGCCGTCGTCCCACCAAAACACGGCTGCAGGCGTCACGCCGCCGCCGCTCGAATCGCTCGCCAGCGCGGACAGTTGAGCGCACGTGGGCGCGGCGTATTTGGCGCCGCCGCCGGTCGGCGCGAAGCAGTTTCCGAGCGCTGCGCCGGGGGCGCTGCTCATGCCGGTGAGGTTCCAGATGTAGTCGGAAGTGACGCCTGTCTGCACGTAGAGCAGGCAGTTGGACTTGGACGACGTATTTGTCGTGAAGTATTGCGTGCGGCAGCGGTAGGTCTTGTAGGTGTATGAGCCGGACTTGGAGGTACTGGTGCTGCAATTGGAGTGCCCCGAGGCGGGATCGTTGACGCCTAGATACGTGGCCAGATTGTTGTAGATACCGGGTGCGATGGGCTCGTCGATCGTTTTGCCGTTAGGGTAGCGCAGGCTAGGGGGCAGCTTCGTGGTGACTTTCGTGATGCCGCCGGCGTTCGACTGCACTGTGACGGTGTAGCTGTAGTTGCTGTATTGACTCGGCGATTGGCCGTTCTTGAGCAGCGACGAATAGAATGCCTGCGAACCGAGATTGGGCGCGCCGTACGAATTCGCGCCCGTGACCGGCGCACCGCACGTCGACGTGTTGCCGTTCGTATCGTTGCGAAGCATGATACCGAGCGGCTGATTGACGGAAACCGAAGGCATATCCTGGCCAGGAGGCAACTTTCCGAGCGGGCTCGTGCTCGGATAGCTCGTGCCGATTTCGTAGTAGTTGCCTTGCGTCGACCCGTTCGCGACCGTAAACGCGGGGACTTTCGAAAAATCGTAGCCCGCGCCGTTCGCTGCGGGCGGCACGCGGTACATGTAAGCGGTATTGCCGTCGCAGGCCCACCAGTTGATGTGCGAAAAATACGGGTCCGCCGTAATGACGGGCTGGCCCGCGGTGGCCGTGGCCGTGATGCTTTCCGAAGGCAAGATCAACGACATCAGCGTCGTCGCAACCTTCGCCGTGGCCGTGACCGTTACGGTGTAGGCGGGCGCCGTGCCGGGCATGGGCATGGACACGCGCCGGTAGGGCGATCCCGCGTGCGCATGGCGCGAAGGCGCATGCGCGTGACGCGACCCGGCGAGCAGATAGGGCGAGGCCGTATGCGGCGACACCGAAACGTAGCTCAAATCGGGGTTGATCGTTCCGTTCACGTCGGCTGTCACAGTCGGGCGCGAGATAGAAATCTTCGGCGGCAGACGCGCATTGTCGAAGTACTCGGTGGCGACGCGCACGGCGGTTTTATCCTGCGTCTTGTCGGTGAAGACCGCCGCGCCCGCGAGCGCCGCTTCGTCGACGTTGGCCTGAAGCACGCTCTTGAACTCGAGCATGCGCGCGAAGTCGATGGCCGTGCCGACGAGAAGCATGATCGGAATCAACAGCAAGGCAAAGGTCAATGCGGTGCCGCCGCGCTCGCGCGATCGGTAACCGAGGGCCGTGGATCGAATGGAGTGCGTCATGAGAGGCCTCACGAACAAGGCGCCGCGCACGCGATAGGCTGATTGCCCCGCGGCCGAGCGAACGCCGTTTGAGTCAACACGAGATTGCCCGTCAGCAGATATTGGATCGCGGACTGATAGCGATAGGAGACTTTGACGACGATGACGCTGTCGCCGGGTTTCCCCGCGTTGGGAACGAGGTTCGTCGGCGAGGTCGCAAGGGCGATGGCCGTCGCGCCGAGACGCGAGGCCGGGGCCTTGCACGATGCATCGCTCTCCCAATCCACCTTCGCTCCCGATCCGCTGTAGTTGGTCACGCTCGCGACGGCAACCGAAAACGCGCCTGCGCCGCTCGTCGCGCCGGTGGGAAACGGCAACATCGTCATCTCGCCCGCGCGGCAGAAATAGCCGATCGAACCGGAGCGCCCGCTCGTCACGCCTGCGCTCTGCTGCGCGACGAGGTCGGCGATCGAGGCCGCGGCGCTCGAGACCTGCATGTTCGCGCGAACGTCTTGAACGACCTCATAGATGCCGAACAGAATCGTCGTGACGATCGGCAACACCAGGGCGAACTCCAGCGCCGCCGAACCGCGTGTGTCCTGCGCGTACAGGACGCCGTGCGTTCGGATCGCCTGTATGGCGCGGATCGGCATCAGTAGGGCTCCGTTTGAAAGGCCAGCGTCGAGACGAGCAACGCGTCGCCGGACGCAAAAATCACCGCCCAGGGAAACGCGTAGCCGACCTGCATGACGACGTCGTACTTCGGCCCGACGTAGGACTTCCGGTGCGTCATGACATTGCCGCTGATCTGTGCCGTTTTGAGCGTCGAAAAACCTCTTCCCGACGGCGTCCCTGCGCTCGTCGCCGTCACGTAGATTTGAATCTTCGTTTTGCACGAAGGCACGTAGCTGTAGCCGCCGATCACGAAGTCGTTGCAGATGGTCGTGACGAGCCGGGACCCATAGTCCGATCCCGAGCCCGACAGGGTGCCGATCCTCATGAGCCGCGCCGCATGATGCACGGCGTTATCGAGCAGACCTTGTGCGATGAACGTAAAGCCAAGTTCGAACAGACAGAACACCGCGGCCAGGAACAACGGCAGCACGAGCGCGTATTCGAGCGCGACCGCGCCTCGCTCGCGACGGCGTGGCGACCGGCTTCGATGCATGAGCGGGAGCATGGTGCGATCCGTCCGTCAGTGCGATCGAAGCAGCCGCGTTTGCCCGTGAAACTGCCATTGCGGGCCGGCTATTGCGTCTTCGCCTGCGCCGTCGTCATCGCTCGGCAGCGTGCGGCTTGCTCGTGGCGCAGGCAACGTCTCCACGACCGCGGGCGCAAGGCGGGGGACGTCGCGCGCCAAATTGAGGGCAACGCGGCTGGCGGCCGGCCGCTCCGAGATGGCTTGTTGTGCGAACGGAGCGGCTCTAGATGACGATGCCGCCGGGGCCGAGCGGGGCAGCTCGATCGCCGATGCGCCCGCCAGCGAGATCTGGCGTACGCCGATCTTGCGCTTTTCGGTCGCCATGGCGGTCGGCGCCGTTTCGTGCGGCGTATCGAGTCTGGCGCGAACGATCTTGTAGAACGTCAGATTGTCGTCGGCCGATGCGCGCGGCAAGTCGTGCGTCAGAATTTTGTCGGCCGCGCCGTCGTTGCCTAGCAAACCGTAGGCGAGCGCGAGATCGTGCCGTGCTTGCGGCGGCGCGCTGGGCTCGCCGGCAACCGTCAGCAGCAGGTTGGCGCCTTTGCGCAATTCGCCTGCGAGCACCATCGACAACCCGAGATCGACCGTCAGCATTCTGTCCCCCGGATGCAGCTGCAGGGCTTGGCCGAAAATGTCCTGCGCACGCCGCTCATCGCCTTTGATCGCGAACGCGGTGCCGAGCCCGGCGCTTGCCAAAGCATTGCTTGGGTCGCGCCTGAGCACCTGTTCGTATCGCGTAATGGCGTCGTCGAGGCGCCGCTCGCGCAGGGCGATGCGTGCGAGTCCGATCATCGGCGTGATCGAATCGGGCGCCAGCGCGGCTGCTTTTTCGTAGGCGCGCCGTGCGCGTTCCGTTTCTCCCGACAGCGCGAGCGCCGCGCCGAGGCCATCGAGCGCATCGATGTTGCGCGGGTGCTTGTCGAGCGCTTTCTCGAACAGCGACGCGGCCAATGCAGCGTCGCCGTTTTGCAAGGCACTCGTGGCAAGCGACAGGTCGTCCAGCGTGCCTGCCGGCTTATCGTCGACGGCGGTGCGCATCGGTACAGGATGCGCGAACGACTGAGACGTCAGCACGGTATGCGTACAGCCGGAAAACACGACCGCAAGCGCGCAGAAGGCCGCGCGCAGCGCAACGGAGGGTGCATAGGCTTTCATTTGAAGACACTCAGCAGGCGAAGGGCGGCAGGTCCGGCCGCAATGAGAACGACCGTCGGCAAAATGAAAAACATCATCGGCAACGTGATCTTGATCGAGAGCTTGGCTGCCCGCTCCTCGAGCAAGTGCATGTGCTCGCTGCGCTCCGCCCGTGCGAGCACTTGAAGCGCCTGCGTGACTGGCGTACCGTATCGTTGAGACTGGGCGAGCGTGGTGGCGAGCGTGCGCAGCGAGGGGACGTCGACGCGTTCGGCGAGGTTGCGCAGAACCGTGACGCTATCGCCGTCGAGCCGCAATTCTTGCGCGGTCGTATCGAGCTCCTCGGCGAGCGCCGGTGCGATGTCGCGCATTTCCTCGGCGATTCTGACGATGCTCGCGGCGAGGCTGTGTCCCGCGTTCGTGCAGATGACGAGCAGGTCGAGCGCATCGGGCAACGCGCTCGCGATCTTCTTTTGCCGCCGCCGCGCATGCGATTGCACGGCGAATTCGGGCAGCATCATCCCGATCATCAGGAAGGCGGCGGCCGTCACGATGCGCAACACGAGCCATCGCTCGACGAACGGCGTGTGCGCTGCGCCGGCGAACGCGGCCGACCCGGCGAGACACCCCGTCACGACCTTGACGCCGATCAGCACCGATACGGCGCGCGTGCTGCGGAAACCGGCTCGCGAGAGGCGTTTCGCGAGATCGCTTCGATGCGTGGCCTCGAATATCGGCAGGCGTTCGCCAAGCGCTGCCAAGCGTGCCCCGACTCGCTCGACGATCGAGCGCGGCGGCGCTGGCGTCGAACGTTCCAAGCGAAATTCGTCCGCGAGCGCGTGCGCGCGGCGGGCGATCCGGGCATCGGCGCCGCGGGCGTGTGCGACCAGCGCGACGGTAATCGCGATCACGGCGAGGCAGAGCAAAAGGTCCAGCAGCTCGAGTGTCATCGTGTCGTCTCCAATCGGCCCAGCCGTTGAATCACGAGCAGCCCGAAGGAAAGCAGCAGCGCGGCGGTCACGAGAATGATGTGCCCGGCGCTCGTGTCGAGCAAAATGCGCGCGTAGTCGCGATCGATTGCGTAAAGCGCGCCGAAGATGACGAACGGCACACAAGCGATGATGCGGCTGGCGAGCCGGCTTTCTGCCGTCAGCGCGCGTGTTTTCTGCTTGATGTCCTTTCGCGCGCGAATGATGTCGGCGAGCCCTTCGAGCGTTTCGCCGAGCGGGCCGCCCGTTTCGCGTTGAAGCAGCAGTGCGACGCAGAAAAAGGAGAATTCGGGGATGCGAAGGCGTTGCATGGCGCTCGCGAGGACCGTCTCGAGTTCGATGCCCAAGTGCAGCGAGTCGGCAATCTGACGGAATTCGCCCGCGATGGGCTGCGCGCACTCGTCCGCGACGATTTCGAGCGCGCGCATGACGGGCACGCCGGTGCGCACGGCGCGCACCATCAGATCGAGCGCATCGGGAAATACGTTGAGCAGGCGCATGCGCAGCCGATCGGCGAAGTAGCGGAACATCCCGAGCATCGTGACGGCGGGCAGCGCGAACACGAGTATCGCTCCCGCCCACATCGGCACCACGTCGATTCTGGCGACGAAAACCGCGACGCCCACGCTCGCGCAGGCGGCCGCGATAGAGACGCGCAAGCCTGTTTTGCCGCCGACCGTTTCGAAGCGAAGAATCCGTTCGTCGAGCCGCGCCCAAATCCGCAAACGGCGCCGCGGATCTCGAAACAGCGCGGCTTGCTCACCATCGTCTTCGCCGACGGCGACTGCCGGATCGATCGCGGCCAGCCGTGCGCGCACGAGCGCCGCGGGGCGCGTGCGCAGCGCTTCGGCAATCGTCTGCACGATCATGCCGATGAGCACGACCGCGGCGAAGACGGCGAGGGCGAAGACGTTCTCGGCGCTCATGCGTGAATGGCCTTGAGCAGGCTTTCTTCGAGCCCGAAGTGCGCCGCCTGAGCGGCGAACGCGGGGCGCAGCGACGTGCCTTCGAAACGGCCGCGCACATGCTCGGTGGTAGCCCCATCGTCGTACTTGAAGGTGAACAGATCCTGCGTGAGGATGACGTCGCCTTCGAGCCCCACGATTTCGGTGATATGCGTGATGCGCCGTACGCCGTCGCGCATGCGCTCGGTCTGCACGATCAGTTGAACGGCGCTCGCGATTTGCCGGCGGATGGAAATCAACGGCAAATTGCCGTTCGCCATGATGACCATGCTTTCGAGCCGCGTGATGGCATCGCGCGGCGTATTCGCGTGGATCGTCGTCATCGAGCCGTCGTGCCCCGTGTTCATCGCCTGCAGGACGTCGAACGCCTCGGGGCCGCGCGTCTCGCCGAGGATGATCCGGTCGGGACGCATCCGCAGCGCGTTGCGGACCAGATCGCGTTGCGACACCGCACCCGCGCCTTCGGCGTTTTCGAGCCGCGTCTCCAAGCTGACCACGTGCGGCTGCTGCAGTTGGAGCTCGGCCGCGTCTTCGATCGTAACGATACGTTCGCGCACGTCGATGAAGTGCGACATCGCGTTGAGCAGCGTCGTCTTGCCGGAACCCGTGCCGCCGGATATCACGATGTTCAGGCGACAGGCGCTGGCGATCTCGAGCGTGCGAGCCATGGCGCGCGACAAACTGCCGTGCGCGGTCATGCGAGCGAGCGTGATGTCGCGCTTGGCGAATTTGCGGATGGCGATGCAGGCGCCCTTGATCGCGAGCGGCGGCAGCACGACGTTCACGCGGCTGCCGTCGGGCAGGCGCGCGTCGACCATCGGGCTGCTCTCGTCGACGCGGCGTCCGACAGAAGCGGCGATACGTTGCGCGACGTTGACGACGTGTGCGTTGTCGCGAAACTTGAGCGGCGTGAGCTCGAGTTTGCCGTAGCGTTCGACGTAGACTTGATCGGCGCCGTTGACGAGGATGTCGGTCACGCTCTCGTCGGCAAGCAACGGCTCGATCGGGCCCACGCCGAACATATCGTTGAGCATCTCGTCGATGATTTGCGATTGCTCGGCCATCGCCATCTTCAGCCGCTCGCTTTCGATGATGCCGGCGACAGTGCGCGTCAGCTCGATTTGAGCCTGTTCGCGCGTTTGCATGACCGCGGCCGATACGTTCATCTGCGACAGCACGCGCGCGCGAATCAGGCGAAACGCATCCGATCGAATCAGCGTTTGCATGCGGTGGCTCGTCGCGGCGCTCGGCGACTTTTCCACGTCGGCCCGCTCGGCTGGATGATCGCTTCCGTCCACGCGCGGCTCGGCGGTTGCCGGCAACGGCGTTGTCGGCGGCGAAACGGTCGATGCGCGGTCGAGAACGGCCAGCGCGTCGGCAGCGTCGCGCGGCGCAAACCTAGCTTGCATGGTGTCGCTGGGAATCGAGCGTTGCTTTTGTCCGAACATCATCGAGCCCTCTTCGAGAACCACTTCTTGCGCCAACCGGTGGGCGCGGCGTCTTGCTGTCCTGTCAAACTCGCCGCCAACGAGACGATGGCGTCGTGAAACCGCGATTTGCTTGCGTTGATCGGGTGCCCGAGGTTTTCCGCGGCCACGGGCAGCGCGCCGTCGAATGGAATCTCGGCCAGCACACGGCGGCCGATGGCGATGGCGAAATCGGCGGATTTCAGCCGTCCGCCTTCGGTGGCGTGGACCGCGTTGAGCAGGACCGACGTGGCGGGCGGCCGGTCGAGCCCCTCCGCCCGGCGCGTCAGGCGCAGCACTTCGCGTGCGCTGTGAACCGTCGCATCGGCCAACAGATAAAGGATCTGCGTTTCGGGCAAAGCGGCTTGAGCGAGCGGATGACCTTGGCTGGGAATATCGAGCAGTACGTAATGGAAATGCGGCTTGAGGCGCTCGAGTACGCCGTTGAGCGCGCCGTCTTGGAGGTTCAGGCTTTCTCCATACGGCAACTCGGCCGATAAAACGAAAAGGCGGCTGCCGTGCGCGACGAGCGAACGCTCCACGAGCTTGGGATCGAGCCGCTCCGTATCGCGCAGCAAATCGACGAGCCCATTGTTGCTTTTCAGGCCGAGCCGCGTATTCATCGTGCCGCCGTAGAGGTTGAGGTCGACGAGCGCGATGCGCCGGTGCGCCACCGCCGCGAGGTGATAGGCGAGGCTCGTGGCGACCGTCGTCACTCCCGCGCCGCCGCGCGTGCCTGCGAGGCCGATGACCTTCCCCATGCGCGGTTGGCGCACGGGCGCCGCGTCGCGATGCACGTTGACGGCGCGGCGCAGCAATTCGGGTGTCAGCGGTTTGACGAGGTAGTCGTTGACGCCGAGTTCCAGCAGGCTGCGAAAGAGGCCGACGTCGTTGCGTTCGCCGATGACGATCACCGACACCGAGGGCTCGCATACCGCGGCCAATCGATCGAGGTCGGACAGCGGCATCGCCGCACCGGACACGTCGATGATCAGATGTGCCGGGGAACGGGGCATCTTCGTCAGGTGCTCGATCGCATCGTCGATGCCGCCCGTCGCGACGAAAGGAAATGCGACGTTGTTTTCCTCCGTGTAGCGAGCGATCAGCCGTTCGCTTTGATCGTCGCGGACGAAAGCGACGAAATTCGCGACGAGCGCGTGCTTGCGAGGCGAGGCGGCGAGCTTCAAGAGCGGATTCATCGCGCTTTACCGGTTGACGTTCGACGTGTTGGCCGCAGGCAGCGGCGCGACCTTGTCGGTTTCGTAGCGGCGCACGGCGCTCGCCGCGACGTCGGCGTCGGCGCCCCCGAAGGGCACGGGCTGCGTGAGGTCGGAGGGGCGTACTAGCATGGCCGCGAGATTGGTGTACGTGGCGCAACCGAGCGAGACGGCCGGGCGCAATGCGCCGGCGTCGCGAAAGTTACGCCTTGCACTCAACTGCTCGCAATCCGGCGGCACGGCGCGGCCCTCTTCGACGCGGATCACCGTTGCGTCGGGCAAGCCGAGCGAGGGTGGCGACGATAGGCAGCCGGTTAGGAGTACTAACGGCGCGAGCGATATCCCGGCCGAAAGAATCGAAAAGAATGAACGCATGGCGGCTTGCTCCTCCCGTCGTCAGTAGATGAAGCCGGCTGCGCCGACCAACCGCGGCGTCTTGCCGTCGATGGGGTCGAGGCCTGTCTTGCGCTGCAAAATCGTCTCGACGTCCGAGCTCGGTGTCGTCACGCTGGCAAGCGGCGTTGCCATCTGCGTCGGCGAAGCGGGATGGACGAGGTACGGCGTGACGATGACGACGAGCTCGGTTTTGTTGTTTTGATAGTCCTTCGACGAGAACAAGCGTCCCAGGACCGGCAGCTTGCCGAGGCCCGGCAACTGGGAAACGATGTCGCGCGTTTCGTTTTGCAGCAGTCCGCCGATCGCGAAGCTCTGTCCGCTGGAGAGTTCGACCGTCGTTTCCACGCGGCGGATCGACAGCCCCGGCACGGTGATCGAATTGGTCGTGACGGTCGTGGTGGGGTCGATCTGGCTGACTTCGGGCCGAACCTTCAGGCTGATCCGGTTGTCGGTCATGACGGTCGGCGTGAAGGCGAGCGAGACGCCGAACGGCTTGAATTCGATGCTGATCGCGCCTTGTTGCTGCGCGACGGGGATCGGGAACTCGCCGCCGGCAAGGAAGCTCGCGGTTTGACCGGAGAGCACGGTCAAATTCGGCTCGGCGAGTATCGTGAGCAGGCCGTCCTGATCGAGCGCGTCTATGAC
This sequence comes from uncultured Burkholderiaceae bacterium, assembly GCA_966212325.1. GTDB lineage: Bacteria > Pseudomonadota > Gammaproteobacteria > Burkholderiales > Burkholderiaceae > Trinickia. The sequence goes on from CBIHRA010000002.1 coordinate 215,173, forward strand.
GCTTTGCACCGACGAGTGGTTCGTCTTGAAGCCGCCGAGCACGCCGGTCGCCGCCGTCGGCGGGATTTGATAGATCCCGGTCGTCGCGTCTTGCACCGCGCGGCCGCTCAACAAGCCGACGACGAAATTGCCGATGCTCCCGACGGCGCTCCAATTCACGCCCAGCTGCTGCGTGGCGTTGCGATCGACCTCGACCATCCGCACGCGCAAGTACACTTGCGTCGGCGAGGCAAGGGACAGGTGGTTGATGAGCGTTTCTTTATCGTTCAACGCGGGAGTCAACGTGCGGACGATGGCATCGACGTCGCCGGCGGCATTGACGTTGCCCGACACCATCAACGAGCCGGGCGCCGACTCGAGCGCGAGCTTCAAGTGCGGAAAGCGGTCGCGCAGCAGGGCATCGAGGCGGCCCAGGTCTCGTTTGACCGCCAGTTGCCTGCGCAGAATCACGCGATTGCCCTTGCCGAGCGCAAACAACGTCGTGCGGCCTTCCTTCTTTCCGACGATGAAGATGGCGCCCGGCGTCGGAACATGAATGTCCGCCACGTCGGGATCGGCGACGAACACGGCGACGGCCGGCTCCGGCAGTTGGACCACTTCGCCCGCGCCGGCGGTGACCGTCAAAGGATCGGCTGCGCGCGCCGCATGCATGAAGACCAGCAACGAAAGGGCGATCCATCGGCTCGCGCGTGCGAGGCTGCTCCAGCCAGCAGGGCGCGCTCGCCGGGGGAGGGGCGCGAAGCGGTCGATAAGTTCGGCGCTCATGGGTTGGATCCGGTGATGGGCGCGGCTTGCGCGGCGATCGGGGGCGAGCCCTCCGCGACCGGTTGATCGACGCGCGGGGGCGAAACGTTCGGCGCGGCGCCTGCGGCGGCCGCGGGTGCGGGCTGTGTCGCCGTCGCTTCCGAATCGCCGCGGCTCGAGCCGCGGTAGACGAGCACGGCGGGGGCGGCCCCGCTGTTCTGGCCGAAGGGATCGGCTTGCGGCTCGCTGGGCAGCTCGCGGACGGCGCGCGACACGTCGCCCGCCCAGACGGGCGGCGACGAGCCGGTCGAGCCTTCGTGCTCGGCGTGAGCGTCCGATGCGTTGCGAACCAGCGTCGCAAAACTGCGCAACGCTAACGAGAGCGTGCCTAGGCGCGCCGAGATCGCGACGACTTCGGCCATGCGCGGCGTCACCTCGAGCGTCACCGTGCGGGCGTGCGGATTGTTGTCCGATGCGCTGTCGTTCTTCGGGCGCGTGAAGGCGGAGCCGACGGCGAGCACGCGTGCGTGGTTGACGATCGTTTCGCTCGCGACGGACATACGTGGCGAGCGCGCCTTGTCCTTGAGATTTTGCGTCAGGATCAGATCGACATAGTCGCCCGGCTCGATGAGCCCCGCATTGCCCGATACGTCGTCGATGGCGACCGATATCGCGCGCATGTCGGGCTTGAGTGCGGCGGCCAGAAAGCCCGGCGCTGTGGGGAAGACGACATCCTTTGCCGTGATCGGCGTGCCAGTGGCAATCGGATGAAGCATGACGGCTCCGGCCACGTCCGGCGTGGCCGGGTCGTTCTGGCGCACGGCCTGCGCAGGGATAGCGCGTCCCCGGGGCATCTCTTTCCATGCGAGATCGCTGCTTCGAAGCAGCAGTCCGGCGGGCAAATCGGCCGCTGCGACGCGCACTCGCAGTGGCGCGCCTGCCGTGCTCGGCTGATGGGAGGCCGCGATGAACAGCGATCGCAGCACGAGCGCCGAAACGACGGCGAGCACGACCAGCAGCGCAAGCTTTACTGTGCTCGACATGACGAAGTCCGCATACGTTTATCCGAAGAACAAGCTGCGTGGCAGCAAGGCGACGACACCACAGGCCGAGAGGGCGACGCCGTAAGGCACGCCACGCCGCGCGGAGACGAGCCGCAACGTGCAAGCGAACGCAGGCGACGATGCGGCGAGCGCAGCGAGCCGGTCCGCGAGCAGTCCGATCAGCGCGAGGGTGAGCCCCGCGATCGAAACGAGCGCCAGCGCGGCGAGCCAGCCCTGCGGCCCGATCCATAACGCCAGTGCGCTCGCGAGCTTCACGTCGCCGCCTCCGATGCCGCCCGCGGCGAAAACCGCGGTTGCACAAAGGAGAACGACGAGCGCCGCTGCCGCGTGCTGCGCGAGCGTGCCGTATGTTGTGCCGATGGCCCATGCATGCGCGAAGTAAAGCGCGCTGAACGCTGAAACGAGCAGGTTCGGCAGGCGACGCGCGTGAAGGTCGGTACAGGCGAGCGCGAGCAGCAGAGCGCAGCCGGCATAGCCGATTGCGTTCGACACCTTGCGGCGCCGCTCCCTAATGCGAGCGGCTGACGCGTGTCAGGTGCCCGACGTGCCCGCTGCTCCCTTCACTTTGGTGAGGAGATTCGTGAATAGACCGGGCAAGCCGCTGTCCTTATCCGACAGGATGCTGCCAGCCGCCACCACGGCCACGACGATGATGCCTGCGAGCACGGCATATTCCATCGAGCTGACGCCGCGTTCGTCGCGTTGAAGGGAGCGAAGGAAGTTGAACATGATGACCCCGATTGTCGCTTTTGATTAGGACTGCTAATGACGTCGTGTCGCCGCGATCGGCGTTCGATCGAGTCGATCGAAGGATTCGGCGCGACGCTGGTCTCTGTGATCGGCCTGCGAACCTTTGTGGTTTTTCGTTGACCTTGGATGAACTATATCGAGCGCCGGACCCTGCTTCAAACCGGCTGTTACGTAGACTTTTCGGCGTGCCGGGTCCGGCCGGTGCTAAGGACTACGAACTTACGCCGCGCAGGGTATCGGGTGTGCCGAGCACCCGTCCCGCGATATAGGCGAGCTGCACGCGATTGGTTGCGTGATAGAGCTTCTTGAGTTGGCGCAGGTAGTAGTCGACGTTGTGGTGCGAGGTGCCGAGCCGCTCCGCGATGTCTTTATCGTTCATGCCGAGCGTCACGAGTTCGAGGATCGAGCGTTGAATGTCGCTCAATTGCGTCACGTAAGTCGACCGATGCAATTGCGGCGCACGCAGAGCAAGGAACTCGTGAAGGCCCACCGCCAGCGCGTAGGCATGACCGATGGCCATATCGGGCAAACGCGCCTTGGACGGCTGCGAACTCGCGAACATGACGACGCACGTATCGAGCGCGTCGGGCGTGCCGAGGCCGAACGACACGCCCGAGAGCATGCCGGCGTCGCGCGCGGCCGTCGCCAAACGTTCGGCGCGGGCCGCCGCGCCAGTGCCCTGACCGGGAGGCGGCGCCATGACGCCGCTCGCCGGTTGCCCTATCCCCGTAACCGGAGGGGGCGAGGCGATCGAGGACAGGTCCCATAGCATCGGCCACTCATGCCGGCAGGAGTACGCGAGACGCGCGTCGATTTCGTAGAAACGCTCGCGCAGATAGCGCTGCGCCCATCCCACAGGAGAAAAGGCGTTGAAATAGGCGAGCCGATTGATGGTGTCGCCGATGCGCGAGACGCGCATATAGCACAGCGAGTCGAAACCGGCGGCGCGAAGGGCCGGACGTAACAGCGCATGACGGGCTTGCGCGGAGTCGACTCTAGCTAGATCGTGTGCGATGCCGGCGAGCCGCTGCCCATCGGGTGCTTCATAGTCAAGGGGCGAATCGGCGACGCTGTCGAGATCGGTGTCGCCGAAAACAAGGAAGTTCGAAACGTCGCTTTCTGTATCGTTCGTGCCGTACTGATTCATCTTTGTTGCTCCGCGATAGGCGCACCCCCGCACGCCGTGAGAGGCAACAGTATCCCAGCGGCGACCCCAGTCGTGAGAACTTCGAACCAGTAGTCGGCCTAGGGTTTTGCGTGGTCGAAGCAGCCAAGACTACGAGATTGATGTATGCCTGTTCGTCGCTGTTGCCGAAATGGTGCGCCTTCGGTAAAAGCTGCTTCCGGTCGAGGTGGGATAGGTAAGATGCACCGCTCTGTTTCTCGGCCGACGACCTGTTTGGGATGCGCCGGTGTCATATCGAAGTGGCGAGTGCCGTGCCGACGAAGATGCGGCGGCATGTGACGGACGTGTGACGGTCGTCGTGCCGCGCATTGCTTAGTTATCCTGAATGAGTGTTTGCTGAAACGCACGATCGCTCGTGCGCGACGGCATAGAGCGACTTTTTGCAGTTGACCGACGAATTGGAATACCGGCGTATTTTGAAGGCCGTTACAATCGCTCGTCCGCGCGGGACGGAATACCGACGGCATTCGGCCGGCGCGGCTTCGAAGGAATCATCGGCCCGGAAAAATGACTACGAAAACGACAAACACGAGCGGCATGCGGCCGTTCGAGCAGGAGACGACGATCCGTACCGCCGCGCGCTCGCGCGGCGCGACGAAAAGGAATGCCGGCGCACTACGCATGTGCGTGCGTGACGCCGCGGCGGCGAGGCTGGGACCCGCGCGCGCATCGACGCGGCTCCCGGGCGGATGGAGCGTCGACACGAATGTCGCCGCGCAATTGATGGCGATCGACGATGCCGACGAGCGCAAGCGCATGCTCAGTGCGCTGATGCATGTCATGGGCTTTCATTCGTTGGCTTACGCGACGGTCGGTGCTCGCGCCAGAGATTGTCTGCAGGCGCAAGCCTGGGCGCTCGACGACACGACGCCGCATCATTTCGGTTCGGGCTATTTCGAAGCCGGTTATTGGGCGCACGATCCGCGCCTTGCCGCCGTGCGGACGTCGAACGTTCCGCTCGTCTGGGATATGGAGTGGCTGCTGCGCGCGTGGCGCCGGGAAGGGGCGCCGGAAGCGATGCGCGGCTTGTTTCCGGCGCTCGAACGCGAAGGGATCGGAAGCGGCGTCATGTTCGGCATTCCGACGGTTCGCGGCAATGCACGCACCGTCGTCAGTCTGGCTGCCAGCCGCGTCAGCGCCGATTGGATCGTCGAGAACGTGCTCGTGCAAGCGCTGGCGTTCGGCCTTTCGTTGCATCGCTTCGCGTCGGACCCGATGCACGTAAGGACGGAGCAGGAGGGTGTCGCGGACGAAGGCGAGCGCGGGACGCAGGCGTTGCTGTCGGACATGCAAGTGCGGATTCTGGCCTGTGTGGTCGGCGGCCTGTCGGACAAGCAAATCGCCGCGCGGCTGCAGACGACGCCGCATAACGTCGACTACCACCTTCGACTCTTGCGCCGCCGCTACGGCGCGGTCAATCGAACGCACCTTGCGTTTCTCGTAGGCGAACTGGCGCTGGAGTGAGCACGGGCGCGCACTGCACGTGCGCCTCGGGGCGCACGCTTGGCACCGGGCTCGCCGCGCCGCGGCGCCTCAGCGCAGGATTTTGACAGCGCCGTTGTGGGGCAAGCCGTCGCTTGCGCAATCGGAGAGAACGACGATCCCGGGCGCGCAGCGCGACGGGTGCGCCGCTCGCGCCGGGGCGGCGATGACGCGCGCAGCCGCGGCTGGTGCAACTGCCGGACGGACCGCGCCCGCAGCGTTGCTGTGCGCGGCGACAGACCGGGCATTGGGCGTGCTCGGCGCACTTGGCGCCCGAGGCGAAGCGCCGCCGGGCGCGAGCGGGATCGGCGCGACCTCGTGGTGCCCGTCCTCGAGTGCATGAGCCACCACGCGCTCTACATATCCGGCCGTGAAGCCTGTCGAGAAATTCCCGCTGTAGTAGCACGACAGCGCCTTGCGTAACGCGAGTTGCTCATTGGCTTCGAGACGCGCGGCGCGCGCGAAGCATTCCGAGAGGATAGAGGCGGCGACGCGCAGGTTGACGCACGGCTCGAAGATCGACGTGGTCGTTTCGCCGAAACGCGCGAGGTTATAGCGGTTGACTTGTCCGAGGCCGAGGCTGAAGTTGTAGCCTAGACGCGTCAGGTTGGCGACGGTCGCCAGCGCCTCGTCGAGCGATGCGGGTTGCCGCACGAGATGCGCGCCTACGACGCCGATGGCGTAGGGGTTGTAGCCCGATTCCACGCTGACGAGCGCGGCGAGCGTATGGCCTTCGACCTTCGGCGCGCATTGCGTCGCAAGCGCGAGAAAGTCGCCGGCTCGCGCGGCGCCGGCGCTCGTACTTAGCAGCAAGGCGATGAGGACGGCTGCGAGCGCTCGGCCCATGGCGTGTCCTTCGGTCAGCGATAGGAAAGCACGAGGCCGTGCACGAGCAGCGACCAGCCGTCGAGCATGACGAACAGCAGCAGCTTGAACGGAATCGAGATCGTCGTGGGCGAGATCATCTGCATGCCGAGCGCAAGCAGCACGTTCGCGACGATGAGATCGGTGACCACGAAAACCACGTAGATGACGAAGCCGATCTGGAATGCACGCGTGAGCTCGGAGAGCATGAAACTAGGCACGAGCACCATCAGGTCGTCGGATTTGAGCGTTTGCACGCGTTCCGCGGGCCAAATAGCCGTCGCGGACCGCATGAAAAAGTTGCGCTCGCCCGGCACCGTATGTTGTTGGAGAAACTTCTTGAGCGGCGGAGAAATCGCCTGTCCGATCGATAGCACATCGTCGACGCTGAGCGAGCCGCCGATCGAGATGTGGTCTTCCTGCATCTTGTCGACGATGCTGCCGCCGACGGGCGCCATGATGTAGATGGTCAGAATCAGTGCGATGCCGTTGAGCACGATGTTCGGCGGAACTTGCTGCACGCCGAGAGCGGTGCGCAGCAAACCGAGGACCACGACGAGTTTGGTGTAGCTCGTGACCATCAGCGCGGCGAAAGGAATCGTTCCGAGCGCGACGATCAAAAAGATCATCGTGACCGGACTCGGCATGCTACTCATTGCCGTTCTCCGAAAACCGCGACACGCGCACGCCGAGTTTGTTGCCCACGGCGATCAGATGGCCTTGCCCGACGAGCGCGCCGTTCGCCCGAATATGGACGGTGCTCTGGTTGAGCGGTTGATCGAGCTCGATCACGTAGCCGCTTTTCAAGGCCTTGAGCTCGGCGAGCGGCATCGACCGGTCGTCGAGTTCGAACGTCACTCGGACTTCGAGCGCATCGACATGCGCGAGCTTGGGCTCGGCAGGGGCCGCAGCGGCGCCCGGATCGCGCGCGCCCGCGTTGCTAGGCGCGCTCGACGGGCCGGAAGCCGGCGCATCGGACCGCGTGGATGACGTCACGGAAATCTCCTCGATTTGATCGATGACAATGCGCGTGCCGACGGCTTTGCCCGATACGACCACGCGGCCGTCGCGCGTCGTCGCCACACAGCGCAAGGCCGAGCCGAACGATTGCCAGCGCTCGATGCCGATGATGTCGCCGGGTGCGATCGAACGAAGCTCGGCGACGGTCAGCGCCGTCGAGCCGACGACGAAACGCAGTGCGATCGGCAGCGTATCGAAATCGGTCGCCTCGAGCTTGGCGGGTGGCGGCTCTTCGGGGCAAGCGAGGCCGAGGAATCGTTCTTCGGCGAAGCGCAGCGCGCCGTGGCAGCGCCATTCGCTGCCCGGCCGCGTCACGCAAAAGCGCAGTGCGTCGCGCTCGCGCGTGAGGTCGTCTTTGTGCGAGGGCGTCTCTCCCGCTACGAATCCGACTTCGATGCGCTGGCGCGTTCGCGCTTCCAGCGCATCGATGACGGGCGACAGGGCGTCGGCGATCAGCGCGCAGCGGATTTCGGCCGGCACGGTGTCTTGCGCCGCGTCGCCGATGAGCTCGTGCTCGCCGATCGCATCGAGGACGAAGCGGCCTTCGGCGGGGCCGAATCGGAACGTATAGACGTGTCCCGGCGCGCCCAGCTCGGCATCGGCGTCCCAGCGCAACTCGTAGGGACCGCGCGGTAGCGCGAGCACGAACGGCGAGGGCCAGGCATAGGCGCGGTTGAGCGCATGCGCGGCGAGCGGACTCACGCGCGGCAGGCCCGGTGCGCCGGCGAGCGGCTGGCCAGGATGCGATGCGAGCGAGAGCGAAGCCGCGCGCGGCGCACTCGCGTCGCGCGGTGCGCTCGCTACAGTGGCGCACATAGTCGTCAGACGACGAACAGCCGGCCCGCGAGATACGCGAGCTGCACGCGGTTGAGCACGCCGTACTTCTTGCGGATTTGCCGCATGTGGTAGTCGACGTTGCTGCGCGACATATTCAACTGTTCCGCGATTTCACGGTCGCTGAGGCCGCTGGCGGTGAAGTTGAGAATGCGCCGCTGCAGATCGGACAGCGTCGGCGTTTGCGCCATCGACGCCATTTGCTCCGCCAAGAACGCGTGCACGCCGAGGCCGAGCGCGTAGGCCTGGCCCACCACCCGGTCGTTGATCCACTCGCTCGTCACGTTGACGGAGCTGAAGATCATGACGCTATGCTCGAGGCTGCCCGGATCGACGAGACCGAACGCGATGCCGCTGCGCGTGCCGCAGGCGTCGGCGTCTTCGAGAAAGCGTTGCATACGCTCGTTTGATTCGGCCGTGATCGCGCGATTCGCGGCGAGGCTTTCGTGATCCCAGACGAGCGGCCAGTCGTGGCGGCAAGCAAAGGCCATGCGAGGGTCCACGTCGAAGTACCGTTGGTCGACGTATCGCTGGGCCCAACCGGGCGGCGAGCAGAGATCGAAATAGCGTGCGCGGTTGACCATTTCGCCGAGCCTCGTGAGCCGGCAATAGCAAAACCAATCGAATCCGATCGTGCGCAGTGCGATGCGCAGCAGTTGCTTGCGTTCGTGCGCCGAATGCGCGGCGGCAAGATCGGTCGCGATTTCGGAGACGCGGTCGCTGCCGTTCGAGTCGCCGGACCGCCCGGCGTTCTTGCTCACTACGAGCTGGCAATCGGCCACTTCGATGAAATCGATCGCGTGGGGCGGATGCCGCTCCGTGCTTCCTTTCGGCAGGCGCTTGCGCGCCTCGGGGTTCGTCATGCAGTCCTCCGTCTCGTGACCGGCGCTGCGCGTGTTCGAGCGCCGTTTCATGGTTTTCGACTATAGCCGCGTGCCCATGGGCCGAGGAACTGCACTGTTCAGTAGTGTTTCGGGGTTGTCTTGCCGCCGATTCCCGAATTACTACGAATCTCACGATTGAGGCGTGTGTCCCCACGCTCTTACACTTTCCGTCGCGGATTCCCGTTTACGCGTGGTGTCATTCAGCGAGGGCTTGCATGTCGGTGGCGGCGCTTAGAAGGCAGATGAAGGGATGGTGGCCGGGCGGCAAGGGTGGCGCCGACGACTCGCGTCGCCCGGTTGCGCCCTACGATCTTGCGTTGGCCGGCTTCATGGCGATCGTCGTGTCGCTGTTCGTGCTGCCGTTGCCTACGGCCGTCATGGATGGGCTCATTTCGCTCAATCTCGCCATCAGCATCGTCTTGCTCACGGTTTCGACGTACTTGCCGTCCGCCCTGAGCTTTTCGTCGTTTCCGGCCATGTTGTTGTTTACGACATTGCTGCGCCTGTCGCTGAACATCGCCTCTTGCAAGCTGATTCTGTTGAACGCGAACGCCGGACACATCATCGATGCATTCGGGCGGCTCGTGGTCGGCAACAATTTCGTCGTCGGCGGCGTGGTGTTTCTCGTCATCGCCATCGTGCAGTTCATCGTCATCGCCAAAGGCTCGGAGCGCGTGGCGGAAGTGGGGGCACGATTCTCGCTGGACGCGATGCCAGGCAAGCAGATGAGCATCGACGCCGATTTGCGCGCGGGCATCATCAGCTCGGAAGAAGCGAAGCACCGGCGCGAGCGGCTCGAGCAAGAATCGCAGCTGCACGGTGCGATGGACGGTGCGATGAAGTTCGTCAAGGGCGATGCGATCGCCGGCACCGTCATCGCCTTCGTCAACATTCTGGCCGGCATCGCCGTCGGCACGATCATGAAGGACATGAGCGTGGCCGATGCATTGCATCGCTATGCGATTCTGACCGTCGGCGACGGCATGTCGGCGCAGATTCCCTCGCTGCTCGTGTCGATCGCGGCAGGCGTCGTGACGACGCGCGTCGCCACGCGCGACGCTAACGACAGCCAGCTCGGCGAACAGATCGGCAAGCAAGTGACGGCGCACCCGCGCGCATTGCTGATCGCGTCGGTCGTGTTGCTCGCATTTGCATTCGTGCCGGGCTTCCCGGCCTGGTCGTTCGCGCTGCTCGCGATCGTGACGGGCGGCGGCGGCGCATTGCTGTTGCGGCGGCGCAAGACTATGCCCCCGCTCAAGCTCATCACGCTTGCCGAACCTATTTCGGGGGAGCGCGAGACGGAAGTCGGCCCGCACACGTCGGGCGTGACCTCGCCCGTTGCGGTCACGCTCGCGCGGACGCTTTCACCGCATTTGAATCTCGTGCGCTTGCAGGAAGCGTTGGCCGTTGCGAAGTCGAGCGTCGATGCGGACATCGGCCCGATCTTTCCGCGCGTGCACATCGCCTTCGATGCGGCGCTGCGCGAGGGCAGCTACCAAGTGTTCGTTCAGGACGTGCTCGCCTCGGAAGGACAACTTCGGCCCGACAGCTTGCTGTGGGACGGTGCCACACCGCTGGCGGAAGGGGTGGAGCGCACGCCTGGAGAGCCGTTCGGCCCGTTCCTTCAGCCGGTATGGATTCCTCTCGATGCGCGGGCCGCCGAGCCGGAGAACAAGGAGAGCGCGCCGGCCGGCGCGCGCAACGGTTGGGGCCTCGAAACCAAGCCGGTGGTCCGCCCCGTGGGCTTGCGACCCGAGGACGTGCTGGCCCGGCACGTCGAGAGCGAAGTGCGCAAGCACGGCGCCGCGCTGATCGGGATTCAAGAAGCGCAGCACTTGATTCGGCTCGTGCGGCGCGACTACGCCGAACTGGTCGCGGAACTGATGCGCCTCGTGCCGCTGCAGCGCATTACCGAAGTGTTGCGCCGCCTGCTGATGGAAGACATTCCGATCCGCAACCTGCGCATCATCTTCGAAAGCATGATCACGTGGGCGCCGAAGGAGCCCGAGGACACGATCGCACTCGTCGAGCTCGTGCGCGTCGACCTGCGACGGATGATCACCGATCGCCACGTGGGCAACGCGCGCAAGCTCGACGTGATCCTGTTCGAGCCCGCATTGCAGGAGCGTTTCGAACAGGCGGTGCTGCGGACCAAGCAGGGGAACATTCTCGGCCTCGCGCGCGAAGTCAAGGACGACGTATGCGAGCAGGTACGCAAGATTTTCGACGGGCATCAAAGCTCGGCCAGCGCGACCATGCCGCGCAAGCGCGCAACCTCGGTGCGCACGGCGGTCGTCGTATCGCTGAATGCTCGGCGCTATGTCCGCACGACGCTCGCCGGCATTTTGCCGGACCTGCCGGTGCTTTCGTATCAAGAGCTCGAGGAGGACGTCGAATTGCGCACGATCGGCTGGGTGACGAACCCGGCGTTGGCGTAAGGCTCGACGAGGCAATCGTACCGCCATGAAGAAAAGGGTCGCGGGATGACTACGGAAACGATATTGGACATTACGCGGCAAGCGCTGCTGCTCGTGCTGATGCTGTCGCTGCCGATCGTGCTCGTGGCGGCGGCCACGGCGCTGTTCGTCGCGTTGGCGCAAGCCGTGACCCAATTGCAGGACCAAACGATCGGCCTTGCCGCGCGGATGATCGCGGTGATGGTGGCGATCATCGTCACGGGCGGCTGGATCGGCCGCTCGGTTTTGTTGTTCGGCCAGCAGTCCTTTGCGAGGTTGTTTTGAGCATCCAGAAGCCTTCGCTTTCTCGTCGCGCTTGCCGCGACTATGCCGCGCGCGTGCGCGGCGCGTCGTACGTGTCGCAACTCGCGTTGGGCGCGATCGCGCTTTCGCTCTCGCTCGCCGGCCTGCTGAGCGCCCCGCGCATCGCGCATGCGGCCGAGCTGCAATGGCGCGATCGCCCTTATACGATCGTGGCGGACGGCAAGAAGGTGTCCGACTTCATTCGCGAACTTGCGTCCGCGCAAGGTGTCACGGCGGTCATCGATCCGAAGGTCGACGGCACGATCAGCGGCCATTTTTCGGGGTCGCCGCTTGCGACGCTGCGCAGCGTCTGCGCAACTTACGGGCTGACTTATTACTTCGACGGATCGCTGCTCTATATCGACCGCGCCGAAGACGGGCAGACTCAAGTGTTTCCGATTCCGCGGGGCAGCGCAGCGGAGCTGTCGCGCACGCTCGAGGCGATGCAGATTCCCGACAAGCGTTTCCCGCTCATCATCAGCGATCGCGAGAACACGATATACGTGTCGGGCCCGCAGCGCTACGTCGATCTCGTGCACCAGGCCATTTCGACGATCACCGATCCGAGCCGCGGGCTCGACCGCGCGGAAATTCGCGCATTTCCGTTGCGTTACGCGTACGCGACCGATTTTCAGGTCAATCGCGCAGGCAAGGAAGTGACGATCCCGGGCGTGGCTACGACGCTCGGCCGCCTGTTCGGCAGGAACGACGACAACCGCGGCATGCCGGGCTACGGCGCGCGGCTCGGCGGCGCGACGCGGCAGGTGAAGCTCTCTTCGGGCGATACGATCAACGTGCCTCGGCTCAATGCGGGCGCGGCGAACGGAAGCGCCTACGCGCCGGGCGGCGCGGCTGGCGATGCTGCTGCCGGCGGGCTCGAATCGATGATCGGCGGCGGGCAAAACGTTTCGTTGCCGCAAATCGTGGCCGACGCGGGCACGAATTCGGTCATCGTGCGCGACGTGCCCGAACACATGCCGCAGTATTCGCAACTGATCACGGCCCTCGATGCGCGTCCGCGTCTCATCGAAGTGGGGCTGACGATCATCGATATCGACGAGAGCGCGCTCGATTCGTTCGGCGTCGATTGGCGGCTGCATACGCCGAACGGCGATTTTCAGTTCGGCAACGGCGCCAACCCGCCGCTGACATTCGACGCGGGCAATTCCGAGGCGGGGCAAACGGGCGCCTCGACGCCGATCGGCATGGCGCTGACGGCGTCGATCGGCGGCGCCATGCGCAACTATCTGCTCTCGCGCATCAACCTGCTGCAGCAAAACGGCCGCGCGCAAACGCTGTCCAAGCCGTTGATCCTGACGCTCGACAACAACGAGGCGATTCTCGAAAACCTGACCGAGTTCTACGTGCAGGTCGCCGGCTATCAGGATTCCTCGCTGTACGGCATCACGACGGGCACGAGCGTGAAAGTGACGCCGCGCATCGTCGACGATTCGGGCAAACCCGGCGTGATGATGTCGATCGACATCGACGACGGCCAGCTCAGCAGCACCTTGACGGTCACGCAGGTGCCGGCCGTCATCGAGCGCAACATCGTCACGAAGGCGATGGTCGACGAGGGCAAGAGCCTGCTCATCGCCGGCTTCAACAACGACTCGTTGACGACGAGCAAGACGGGTATCCCGTGGATCTCGGATATCCCCTGGATCGGCAATCTGTTCAAGTACACGAAGAAGGACGGCTCCCGCACGGATCGCTTCTATCTGCTTACGCCGAGAGTGGTGCAGACCGCGAGCGCATTCGAGCCGAGCGGTGCGCCGCTGGGCGTCGAGCCGCCTTTGCCGGGGCAGCCGCTCAACTCCGGCTCGCCGGTGCCGGGCAAGGGCGGCGCGCCGTTCGTCGTGCCGCCGAGCGCCGTGCCGGGCACGCCGCCGGCGCCGTCCGCGCCGCCGTCGCCGCCCTCGGGGCCGCCGCTGTCGAGCACCTTGCCGGGTGCTACGCCGGCGAATGCACCTTCGCAAGATCGTCCTCCGGCCACGGACAAGCCGAAGACGCGTAGCGGCTCGGCCACGCAAGTGGTGTCGTCCGTTTCGCCTGCGAGTTTCTTGGAGCATTGAATGAGCGACGTAGCGACGTCCGCATCCAAGCAACCCACTGCGTCTTCGACGAAGGCGCCGTGGAGCTTGTCGTTCTTGAGCGGGCCGCTGTACGGCCGCACGCTGGCGCTCAAGATCGGCGAGAACTGGGTGGGGTCGGCCGCGCAATGCGACGTGATCGTTCCCGATCGCGAAATCGCGCTGCGGCAACTGCGCTTGTCGGTCGGGCAAATCGCGGTGTCGGTGCAAAACGTCGGCGACGGCGACGTCACGTTGAATGGGGTCGCGCTCGACACGACGCGGCGAGCATTGCGCCACGGCGACGTCGTCGAGATCGGCGCGCTCAAGCTCGGCATCGTGCCGTCGGCCGAGCCGCGCGCATCGACCGCCGGTGCGCAGCCGCAACCGAGCCAAGGACGGCTCGCGCGCTGGGCGGCCGCGCCTTGGGCGGCATGGCTCGCCAGCCGGCGCTTCGTCGTGGGGCTCGGCGTGCTCTGGGGCGTGCTCGTACTGGCCGGAGGCGCCTACTTCGCGATCGGCGCGACCGATCCGTTTTGGTTTCATGCGAGCGCGACCGAGCGGATGCAACAGGTGGCGGCGGCGCTGCACGACTATCCGGAGCTGAACGTGAAGCCGACGAGCACGGGCTTCGTCGTAACCGGCTACGTCAACACGCTATCGGATCGAGATCGTTTGCAGCGCATCGTGCAGACATTCCCGCAAACGACGCTCGGCGACGTCTACGTGATAGACGAGCTGCTCGGCTCGGCGCGGCTTTATTTCAGCGATACGCCGTTGTCGGTGACCTACGGCGGCCACGGCACGCTGCTCGTAGGCGGCGCAGGCGGCCGCGCGCTGCAGCAGCGCGTCGCGAACTACGCGAAAGATGCAAGGCCCGCCTTGCAGGTGATCGATCACGTGGCGTACGCCGGTGCGCCGTCTCCCGCCACGAAAAAGGCCGCGCCGCCGACGGCCGGGGACGTGCCCGACATCGTCGGCGTCTTCGACGACGGCGTCGGCACGCGATTCATCGAGACGTCGGACGGCGCGCGCTATTTCGAAGGATCGCGTTTGCCCGGCGGGCTCGAGGTGCGGCAGATCAGCCCCAACCGCGTGATTTTCGCGCGCGGCGCCGATCGGTTCTTCATGGATGTTGGCTCCGCGGCGGTGCACGATGTCGTGACGCCGCCGCCGGGCTAGCGATTGCCATGCGGCGCCAAGCGAGGCGCCGCGGGCATGGCAGGGTTCATGCGGGGCGCGTCGCGCCCTGCTTGAGCAAGCAAGCGCGGCAACGCGTTTCGTCAGGCTCTCGGGTAACCGGGGGGCAATGACACAACTTCACCGTTAAGGAGAGCTGCGATGGCAGTTTCAGGTTCCAACAGCATGAATGCTGGCGACATGCAAAAACAGATGCTCGACATGCAGAAGATGGAGATGAACTTCCAACTGTGGTCGATGCAAAACAGCAACGTGCAGGACGAGTGCAAGACCGTGATGTCGGCGCGTCAAGGCGAAAGCAGCGCCGTCGACACGGCTTGCCAGACGATGCAACGCGGCGTCCGTACGTCGTGATGATGTAACCGGCGAGCATCAAGCCGTTGGTTCGGGCGCCGCGCGAGCGGCGCCCGGCCCGGCCGTTGCCTATTTCCGATCACAGTGAGGTTCACATGACCGTTCCAGCCGTTCCGAGCGTTGAGTTGTCGGACGTGAAGGGATCGAAGGGCGTGAGTGCGACGCAGGCCGCGAACGAAGCGATGCCGGCTGCGCCGAACAAAGAGGCCGATGCCGCGCAGTCGCAAGCGTTCGATCGGCATATGGGCGTTGCATCGACCGAGTCCGCGCCGGCCGGCACCATTCATATGCATCGTGCGCACGAGACGCGCAGCCTCGATGCGCTCGTCGCGCACGTGCGTGCGGAAACCGCGGCGCTGGACACGCGCTATCAGGCGGCGATGACGCAGATGGAGCATCCGGGAGCGCTGCTCGATCCGAGCGATCCGATGATGTCGATGGTGCGACTGACCGATTTCACGCTTACGACGACGCTGACCATGCAGCAGTATCAGTTCAGCATGACCATGGCCGACGCCTCCAATGGAGTGACGCATTCGCTGCTGAAGAACAACGCCGAATAGCGGGTTATCGCGCAGCGCATGCGTTCGACGCGATGCGGTGCGCATTCAGGAAATGCCTATGAAAACGCTGCTGCGCGCATGCGTTGTGCTCGCGTGCGCCCTGTTGCTGGCTGGCTGTCAGCAGGAACTCTACATGGACCTGACGGAGTCGTCGGCCAACGAAATGATCGCGGCGTTGGCGAACGCCGGCATCAGCGCGTCGAAATCCGAGGTGCCCGATCATGGCTGGCAGCTGCTCGTCGACGGGTCGTCCGTGCCCGCCGCGCTGAACGCGTTGAAGGCCGTCGGGCTGCCGCGGCAGCCCACGCAGAATCTGGGCGAGATCTTCCGCAAGCAAGGACTCGTCTCGACGCCGGCGGAGGAGCGTATTCGCTATATCTACGGCGCCGAACAGGAACTCGAGCGGACCTTGCTCGATGTGAACGGCGTGATCGTCGCGCACGTGCATGTCGTGATTCCGGAGAACGATCCGTTGTCGGACAAGATCAAGCCGTCGTCGGCCTCGGTGTACGTCAAGTATCGCCCGGGCATCGACTTGAAGATGATGGCGCCGATGGTGAAGGACTTGGTCGCCCACAGCATAGAGGGGCTCACGTACGACAACGTGTCGCTCTTCTTGCAGGCGGCGCCCCCCAAGGAAAACAACCGTCCCCAAGGTCTGCAGGTGGGTCCGCTCGGCGGCGCGCTTTCGTTGATCGCGTTGCTGCTCGGGCTTTCGACGATCGTCGCGCTGACGGTCTTCTTCCTGCGGCGCGGCCAATTCAAGCTGATGGGGCGCGCTTCCGCGGGCGGCGGCATGGCGCAAGAGCATACGCATGCCGGCTGAAGACGATCTGCCGGTCGATTTGGACGACGGCGCGCACGAGCTCTGGCGAGCCCCCGCGAATCGGGGGCGCTTCGCGCGGCTCGTCGCGGAGTTCAATTTGCGCCCCGACCGATACGTCGATCCCAGTTGGCCCACGGGCATCTGGCCTGCGCCATGGAACGACATCGAGCGGTTCGGCGAGCGCGGCAGGCGCGTGCTCGCGCGTGCGCTGTTCGACAAGGTGGGGCTGCACGAGGATGCGACCGGCGCGATGCCGGGCGACTACGACTTCGCTTCGCGCGATAAGCGTCTTGCGCTGCTGCCGCGGGACGCGTTCGAGCATCTGGCCCAACTGTGCGGCCTGTGTCTGCACAAGTCGTGGCTTCTCGGCGACGAGGTGACGCGGGGCGTGGAGAAGGCGCTGCAGCTCGGCTTCGGCGCGCAGACGATGTCTTTCGTGCGCAAAGAGACGCCCCCGTTCGACGCGGTGAGCGAAACGCTCGAGCCGATGCGCCGCTATCCGAAGCTCGTCGTGCAGAAGATCGGCGCGCGCGGCGCGCGGTTGCTGCTCGATTTCATCGCGCCCGCCGGCAACCCGGTCTTCGCGCGCACGCGCCTGAAGCTGCCTCGGATCGCCGACGTGCAGCCCGCTTATCGGCTCAACGACGCGCAGCGCGCGGAGTTGGGCGAGCTGCTGTTTCTCTGCCTTATTCCCGAGAGGTTGCGAGCATGGGACTGGCTTTTCTGATCACCGGCGAGAATCTGCAGATGCTGTCGGAGCGCCGCGTGCTGAAGGAGCACGAGTATTCGGCGCTGCTGGACGCGAACTCGATCGTCACGACGGCCAAGAAGGAAGCCGAGCGCATCGTCGCCGATGCCGAGCACCGCAAAGAGCAGATGCTGCGCCAGGGCTACGACGAAGGCTTCGAGCGCGGCGAGCGAGAGGGCGCCGCGCGCGCCTTCGCGGCGGCGCTCGACACGGCCCATGCACTGGCGTTGTCGCGGCGCAAGATGGCCGACATGGTCGTTCGCGGGTTGCGCGAGCTCGTCGGCGAGTTCGAGCGCGAGCGCATCTTCGAGCTCGCGCTCAAGCGCATTGACGCCTACGTCCGAGACGAGGCGTTTCTCGTCGTGCGCGTGGCGCCCGATTCCGTCGACGTGATGAAGCAGGCCGTCGCCAATCGCCGGGACGCGATGGCGGGCGAGGCTCACGACGATGCGGCGGCGCTGCGCGCGCAGGCCATTCGCGTGGTCGCCGATGCGTCGCTCGGCAACGACGATTGCGTCGTCGAAACGCCGGCCGGCAGCATCGATGCGCGGCTTTCGACGCAGATCGATGCGATTCGCACGGCCATCGAAGCGCGGAGGGGCGCATGAGCGGATCGGATCTCGACTGGCGCGACGCGCTGTTCGAGCAACTGCATGGCGACGCGCAGCACGACGAGTTCGCCAAAGCGCTCGAGGGCGTCAATCCGCTGCGTATGCGCGGCCGTGTCACGCAGACCGCCGGACTCTTGATTCACGCCTCGGGCAT
The DNA here is from genome assembly GCA_966212325.1 of uncultured Burkholderiaceae bacterium. GTDB lineage: Bacteria > Pseudomonadota > Gammaproteobacteria > Burkholderiales > Burkholderiaceae > Trinickia. The sequence goes on from CBIHRA010000002.1 coordinate 233,288, forward strand.
CCATGCGAGGCTCGGCGAAGTGTGCGAGCTGCATACGCCGGGACTTGCGCCGATGTTCGCCGAGGTCGTCGGCTTCTCGCGGCAAACGGCCGTGCTGACACCGCTCGGCAGCCTGGCGGGCTTATCGAGCGCGACTGAGGTTTTGCCGACGGGGCATGCCCACGCGTTCGAAGTGGGCGACGCACTGCTTGGACGTGTGCTGAACGGCCTGGGCGAGCCGCTCGACAACCGCGGGCCGATCAAGGGCGGCACGCGCGTGAGCGCTTTCGCGGAACCGGTGGGCGCGCTCGAACGCACGCTGATCGACGAGCCGTTGCCGACGGGCGTGCGGGCGATCGATGCGTTTCTCACGACCGGCATCGGCCAGCGTGTGGGCATCTTCGCGCCGGCCGGCGTCGGCAAGAGCACGCTGCTCGGCATGATCGCGCGCGGCGCCGGTTGCGACGTGGCGGTGGTCGGGCTGATCGGCGAGCGAGGCCGCGAGGTGCGCGAATTCATCGAGCACAACCTTTCGCCCGAAGCGCTCGCTCGGACAGTGCTCGTGGTATCCACCTCCGACCGTCCGGCGATGGAACGCGTGAAGTCGGCCTATGTCGCCACGGCGGTGGCCGAATACTTTCGCGACAAAGGGCTGCGCGTCTTGTTGCTCGTCGATTCGTTGACGCGGTTTGCGCGTGCGCAGCGGGAAGTCGGCCTGGCGTCGGGCGAACCGCCGACGCGGCGCAGTTTTCCCCCATCGACGTTCTCGGTGTTGCCGCAATTGCTCGAACGCGCGGGGCAGGGCGCGCGCGGCTCGATCACCGCGTTCTACACGGTGCTCGTCGAAGGCGACGACGAAAGCGATCCGATCGCCGAGGAAGTGCGCTCGATCTTGGACGGGCACATCATTCTTTCGCGCAAGCTGGCGCAGGCGGGGCATCACCCCGCGATCGACGTGCTCGCGAGCGCTTCGCGCGTGATGACGCGTGTCGTCGACGACGCGCACGTTCGACGCGCGGCGTGGGCGCGCGCGCTGCTGGCCAAGTATCAGGAAATCGAACTGCTCGTTCAGATCGGCGAATATCGCGCAGGCAGCGATGCATTGGCCGATGCCGCGATCGCCGCGCGCGGCGCCCTGCGCGAGTTCGCATGTCAGTCGCCGTCGATGCTGGAGCCTTACGGCGACACGATGGCGAGGCTCGCCGCTCTGGAAGGAGAGTATGGACAAATTCATCGCGAAGCTCACGCGCGTACGTGAGTTGCGGCGCGACGTCGTCCTGGCGCAAGTGCGGCGCCAAGAGGCCGTGCTCGAAGCGGCGCGCGACGCGTTTCGGCGAGCCGAAGGCGAAGTGATGCAACTGATCGCGGCCAAAGTGGAAGCCGGGCGCTCGCTCGGTTCGCAGATGATGGCGGGGCCGCGCTCGGCGCGCGAGCTCGTGGGCGCCGGCATCGACTGGCAACTGTTCGACGATCGGATCGAAGCGGCGCGCGAGCGCACGCTTCCGGCGCGCGAGCGCGTGCGCGAGGAAACCGAGCGGCTCGAGCAATTGCGCGAGCTGTTGCGGCGAGCGGACGCCAAGCGCGACCAGGCGGAGCGCACGGCCGAACGGTTGACGCGCGCCGCCGCGCAGCGTGCCGAGGCGGCGGACGAGGCGCGCGCCGAGGAAGCGGCGCTGCGCATCGCCATCGCGCCGCTCGGCGAGCGCGAGGCGTAGCGGTGCTGTCGACCGAGGTTTTCGACGCCGCCTACAGCGCCGTGCGGCCCGCGATCATCGTGCTGCCGCGCGTCATGCCGATCATGATGATCGTGCCCGCGTTCAGCTCGACGATATTGACGGGGCTCGTTCGAAACGGCTTCATGGCCGTCATCATCCTGTTCATCGGTCCAGCGCTCGATATCAGCACGCTGCGCGATTTGCCGCCGCTCATGTGGGCGGGCCTCGTCGCAAAAGAAGCGCTCATCGGCATCTTGCTCGCTTATGCGTTCGGCGCCGTGATGTGGGCGATCGCGACAGCGGGCTCGCTCATCGACTTTCAAACGGGCGCGAGCAATCAGTCGTTCTTCGATCCGATCGCTCAATACCAGGCGGGGCCGTGCGCGGGATTCTTGAACCTGCTTGCGATCACGCTGTTCGTGACGAGCGGCGGCCTGAACCTCTTGCTGTCCGCGTTGTTCGCATCCTATCGGCTATGGCCCGTGGCTTCGTTCGCGCCGCACTTCGGCCCGGCGCTGCTGCCGTTCATCGCGCGCGGCGCGACGAGCATCATGATGTGGACCGTCAAGCTCGCCGCGCCCGTCGTGATGGTGCTCGTGCTCGTCGAGCTCGGTTTCGGGCTCGTGAGCCGCGCGATGCCGCAGTTGAACGTCTTTTTGATGTCGCAGGCGGTCAAGAGCGCGGTGGCGGTGCTGATGATGGCGCTGTTTCTGCCGTTCGTGTATTCGACGCTGCATGCGTATATGGGCCCCGACAATTCGCTGCTCGATTTGTTGAAATCGATGCTTTAAAGGGCACCGTCGGATGCTTGCCGTTTCTCTACCTGCTTCATTCATCGCATCGGGAACGTTTCGCAGATGAGCGAAAAGGATCAAGCGCCAACCGACAAGCGCCTGCGCGACGCGCGCAAGAAAGGCGAAATCGTGTTCAGCACCGAAGTCAGCTCGGCGCTCGTGTTTCTCGTCGTGCTGGCCGCGCTCGGCTCGCAGGCGCCGCGCGTCATCGATACGTTGCGGGCGCTGTTCGGAGAAATCTTCGCGGCGCTGTCCTCGCGCGACCCGCAAGCGTCGATCTCGGCCGTGCTCGCCCTCGCCGTGCATGGATGGCTGACGCTCGGCCTCGGCATCGTCGCGCTCGCAGGCGCGGCGGCATTGGCCGTGTCGCTCGCGCAAGCGGGCGGGCTCGTCGCCTTCTCGCGCATCGCGCCGAGCTTCGAGCGGCTCAACCCGGCAGCCGGTTTGAAGCGGATGTTTTCGATGAAGGTCGTGGTCGGCCTGCTGAAGACGGGCCTGAAGACGCTCATTCTGTGCGTGACGCTATGGGTGCTGCTGCGCGGCTCGCTCAGTGCGCCGCTGCAAGCGGGCTATCTGCGGCCCGACGCGATCTTGGCCGTGACAGGCAAGCTGCTGCTTTCGCTCGCAGGGTGGGCGGCGCTGATTTTCGTCGCGTTTGCAGCGCTCGACTACGCTTATCAGCAGTACGAATTCATGAAGCAGCACCGCATGTCGATCGACGAAGTGCGGCGCGAATATCGCGAGATGGAAGGCGATCCGCATCTGAACTCGCGTCGTCGCAACATGGCGCACGAGATGGTCTTCAATTCGCTGCAGGATCGCGTGAAGATGGCTTCGGCCGTCCTTCATTCGGCGAACGCGGCGGTCGCGCTGTGCTACGCGGGAAAGGGCAAGGTGCCGTGGGTTGCGGCGCGCGGCGAGGGCGAAACGGCGCGGCGCATCGTCGAATGGGCCGGCGAGTTTCTCGTGCCGACCGTCGCGGACGGACCGCTGGCCGAGACGCTTTACGAAAGCGCGCGCGAATATCAGTACATCGACAGTTCGCTCTACAAGCGTGTGGCGACCGTCTTGCGCTGGGCGGAGGGCGAAGAAGAGACGGCGGCGTGAAGCGAAACGCCCTCGAACGGCCGAGCGCGTTTCGCCGGCGCGGGCCACCGGTGCCGCAAGTTCGCACGGTGCGCCCGGCGTTTCGTATGCGTTCCGTGCCGCTGGTCCTCAAACTGCTTGCATCTTTCCGGCAAGGTAAGCGAGCTGGCTGCGATTGCGCGCGCCGAATTTCTCGCGCAGCTGGCGCAAGTGATAGTCGACGTTGTGCACGGTCGTATTGAGCCGCGCGGCGATCGCTTTATCCGACATGCCGACGACGACGGCGCCCAAGATGCGCTGCTGCAATTGCGATAGGCCGCCTGCGCCGTCCTGCCGGCAAATCGCCTGGACGTGCGCTGCGCAGCGCTGGTGCAGCGATAGGCCGAGCCCGAGCGCCTGTGCGATGACGCTATCGGTGATCCAGTCGCAATGCTCGGGCGGCCCCGCAAACAGAATGAGCGCCCGCAGCGGCGTGCGTGCAATGGGCAAGCTGAAGGCCAGCCCGCTCGCGAGTCCGTTTTCGAGCATGCCGTCGAAAAAGCGCCGAAGCGGCGGATCGATACCGTCCTTGCGCGATGCGTTCACGAGCGAGCGCATGTCCCACACGTGCGGGCGGCTCGACTCGAACGCGCGCCGCATGTGCGGATCGCGCAGCAGATAACCGCCTTCGAGCGAGCGCGGCAGCAAGTCCGTCGACATATAGTCGCGCAGCAGATACGCGTACTCGGGCTGCTTGAACTCGTCGAGCTTGAGCGCGGCATAGCCTAGGCCGCTGAAACCGATGATGTTCAGAATGCCGCGGATCATGCGGATGCGCTCGTCGGCCGTGCGCGCGGCGGCGAGTTCGGCGGCAATGAAGGTCGCGTCGCCGGTCTCCTCGGCGCGCGCGAGCGCAGGCACGTCCATTTCGTCGATATAGCGAATCTCGCAGCGCGCGCGCGGCTTCGGATGCGGCGCCGGCGGAGACACCGGCATCCATGCGCGTTGCAGATCTTCGCGTTCGTCGACCACGTCGATGTAAGACATGGGGATTCCTATTTCGTTGTTTTCTGGAAGACATTCACGGCGCCGAGACGGCTTGCGAGAGGCGCGATTCGAGACGGCGGGCGGGCTCGGTTGCACCTGGAGGTGGCACCTGCCGTATCTGCTGACGATTTTATTGAGGCGGATGGGTTCGTGCCGCTTGGCATTTCGTAGTGGGGGGTGGGTGGCCCGCAGGCGGGGGGAGGAAATTTACGAAATGTCGTGGCATGCACGCCCCGATGCTTGCCGGTGAAAGGTAGAAAAAAGTTCCAGTTCCTCGTCCGGCGATTGCGTGTAAGATGCTGTATGGATATACAGGGTTTTGCCATTGCCGATGCTTGCCTCTCCCATTCGTGCCGAAGACATCCACCCGTCGTTATGGCGGGCCTCGCAGTTGGCGCGAGGCCGCGCGCGCGTGGTGGAAACGGGGTATCCGGCACTGTCGGCCGAGTTGCCCGGCGGCGGCTGGCCGCTCGGCGCTTTGGTCGATTTGCTCGTTCAGCAGGCGGGCATCGGAGAAATGCGCTTGCTGCAGCCCGCGCTCAGTGCGCTGGGCGGGCGGCCCATCGCACTACTGCAGCCGCCCCAGGTTCCCAACGGCTTGGGGCTGGGGTACATCGGGCTGCCGCTCGATCGTCTGCTGCATGTCAAGGCGCCGAAAACGGCCGATGCATTGTGGTCCGCCGAGCAGATCCTGCGCTCCGGCAGTTGCGGGGCGCTGATTTTCTGGGCGACGCATGCGCAGTCATCGTCGCTGCGGCGGTTGCATCTGGCGGCGCAGTCGGGGGAAACGCTGTTCGTCATGGTGCGGCCGCTTACGGCGGCCCAAGAGGCGTCGCCAGCGCTGTTGCGGCTGGCGTTGCGTCCGTCGGCCGAAGGATTGATGGCCGACATCGTGAAGCGACGAGGGCCCGCGCGCACGGAGCCCTTGTCGATTCCTCTCCAACCCACGCCTGTTTTGCTGTCTCGCCATGCGCGTCTTTCTCGCCGTCTATTTGCCGAAACTGCCGCTAGAAGTCTTCCGGCCGAAGTGGCTGCCTGATCCTGCGGCCGGCAGCGTCGCGCTCGAGAAAGACAAGGTCGTCATCGCCGATACGGTGGCGCGCGCGGCCGGCATCCGTCTCGGGATGAAGCGCGGCGGCGTGCTCACGCTGTCGGCCGAGGTGCTCATGATCGAGCGCGATGCGGCGCGCGAGGCCGCGGCGCAGCGTGAAGTCGGCGTGGCGCTGATGCGGTTCTCGCCCGATGTCGCGCTTGCCGAGGAAGCCACGGTCATCGTCGAAATCGGCGCGAGCCTCAAGCTGTTCGGCGGAGTACGGGCATTGTGCCGGCAAGCGCGCGCCGTGCTCGATACGCTCGGCTTCTCGGCGCGCTTCGGCATTGCGCCGACGGGCCAGGGCGCATGGCTGCTGGCCCGTTACGGCAATCGGCGCGTGATGCGGCTCGCTTCGCTCGAACGCGTGGTGTCGGCGTTGCCGATGATCGCCGTGCCGGAAGTGCGGCCGTTCGCCGATTGGTTCGCCGGTCTGGGTTGCGCGACGATCGCCGACATTCGGCGCTTGCCGCGCGCCGGCTTGCAGCGTCGCTGCGGCGAGCGCGTGCTCGATTCGCTCGATCGCGCATTCGGCACGGCGCCCGAACTTTTCGATTGGCTCACGCTGCCGCCCACGTTTTCCGCGCACACCGAATTGCCCGATCGCATCGAGCATGCGGATGGCGCGCTGCATGCCGCGCATCGATTGATCGTGCAGCTGTGCGGCTGGCTTTGCGCCAAGCAACTGGCGGTGACGGGCATGACGCTGTCGCTCGAGCACGAACGCGGCCGCCAAGCCGTGGCGCCGACTTTGATCGAGCTCGCGCTCGGCGAGCCCGCTTGGCAGGAGGGGCATCTGCTGCGTCTGTTGAAGGAGCGGCTGCACCGCATCGAGCTGGCGGCGCCGATGATCGCGGTGCGGCTCGACGCGTCGAAGGTGGAGGCGGCGGCGCCCCCGGCCGAGCAGCTTTTTCCCGAGCCCGGCGGGTCGGCGCAAAGCCATGCGCGTCTGCTTGAACTGCTCGTCGCGCGGCTGGGCGAAGAGAACGTCTTGCGCCCGGCGCCCACGGCCGATTACCGGCCCGAAATCGCCAATCGTTGGGCTCCGCTCGGCGCATTCTCGTCGTCGTTTTCGTCCTCGTCCTCGTCCTCGTCCTCGTCCTCGTCCTCGTCCGATATGAAGAACGCGTTGCCCGAAGCGTTGCCTCGGCCCACTTGGATGCTGGCCACGCCGGTGCGCTTGCTCACGCGGCAGCATCGTCCGTTTTACGGATCGCCGTTGCGCGTCGTTTCCCCGGCCGAGCGGATCGAATCGGGCTGGTTCGACGGCGAGCTCGTCACGCGCGATTATTTCGTCGCCGAAGCGGACGACAAAAGCTACTACTGGATTTACCGCGAACGTGTCAGCAGCCGCGATGCCGAAGAAGGTCCGCGCTGGTTTCTTCACGGCTTGTTCGGGTGACGCGCGATGGTTCCGGGTCTCAATGGGCTGCCGGCGTACGCCGAGCTGTTTTGCTTCTCCAACTTCACGTTCCTGCAAGGCGCGTCGCATGCGCAGGAACTCGTCGAGCGCGCGGCGCAGCTCGGCTACGCCGGCATGGCGATCACCGACGAGTGTTCGCTGGCGGGCGTCGTGCGTGCGCACGATGCGGCGAAGGAGGTGGGGCTGCCGCTCGTCATCGGCTCGTATTTCCGCTTGCGCCATGCCGACGGCTCGCCGTCGTTCGGGCTCGTCTTACTCGCGCAAAACCGCGAGGGATACGGCAATCTGTCGGAACTCATCACGCTTGCGCGTACGCGCGCGCCGAAAGGGGAGTACCGGCTGACGCCGTACGACCTCTCACGGCCGGAGCCCGGCCACGCGCATCTACGCGGCATGCCCGATTGTCTGGCGATTCTCGTGCCCGATTTTCCGGCCAAGGAAGAGGCGCTTGCCGCGCAATTGGAATGGCTCGACGAAACATTTCCCGGGCGCGCATGGGCGGGGCTCGTGCTTCATCAGCGCGCCATGGACGACATTCATCGCGGTGCGGTCGAATACGCGGCGCATCGTCAGGGCCTGCCAGTGGTCGCGCTCGGCCACGTCGTCATGCACGTGCGCTCGCGCAAGCCGCTTCAAGATACGATGACGGCCATTCGCGTCGGCAAGCCCGTTCACGAGTGCGGGTATGCGCTTGCCCCCAACGCCGAGCAGCATATGCGTTCTCGCTTGCGTCTCGTCAATCTTTATCCCGACGAAACGTTGCGCGAGACGATCAACATCTTGTCTCGCTGTACGTTCTCGCTCGACGAGCTGCGCTACGAATATCCCGACGAGCTCGTACCGGAAGGATTCACGCCTACGGCTTATCTGCGCAAGGAAACTTATGCGGGCGCATTGCGGCGTTTTCCCGCCGGCATTTCCCATGCCGTTCAGCAGCAGATCGAACATGAGCTCGAGTTGATCGCCGAGCTCGGTTACGAGCCGTACTTTCTGACGGTCTACGACATCGTGCGCTATGCGCGCAGCCAGAACATCTTGTGCCAAGGGCGCGGCTCGGCCGCCAATTCGGCTGTTTGCTATTGCCTGGGCATCACCGAGGTGGACCCGGCGCGCGGCAACATGCTGTTCGAGCGGTTCATCAGCAAAGAGCGGGGCGAGCCGCCCGATATCGACGTCGATTTCGAGCATCAGCGGCGCGAACTCGTCGTGCAGTACATCTACCGCAAGTACGGCCGGCATCGCGCAGCGATCGCGGCGGCCGTCTCGACTTATCGTCCGCGCGGCGCGTTGCGCGAAACGGGCAAAGCGCTCGGCGTCGATCCGCAGATCGTCGACGTCGTCGCGAAGTCGCATCATTGGTTCGATACGAGCCGCGATTTGCTCGGGCGTTTCGCCGAGTCGGGGCTCGATCCCGACAAGCCGTTGATTCAAGCGTGGGCGCGATTGGCGGTGCAACTGCTCAATTTCCCGCGTCATTTGTCGCAGCATTCGGGCGGGTTCGTCATCAGTCGCGGCAAGCTGACGCGGCTCGTGCCCGTGGAAAACGCGGCGATGCCCGATCGTTCGGTCATTCAATGGGATAAAGACGACCTCGAATCGTTAGGGTTGCTGAAGGTCGACGTTTTGGCGCTCGGCATGCTGTCGGCGATACGGCGTGCGCTCGATTTCGTTTCCGAGCGGCGCGGCGAACGCTTCGAGATGCAAGACGTTCCGCCCGAGGACGACGAGACCTACGCCATGATTTCGCGTGCGGACACGGTCGGCGTTTTTCAAATCGAATCGCGCGCGCAGATGAGCATGCTGCCGCGCTTGCGGCCGAAGACGTTCTACGACCTCGTGATCGAAGTGGCGATCGTCCGCCCCGGGCCGATTCAAGGCGGCGCAGTCCATCCGTATTTGCGTCGGCGCCAAGGGCTCGAGCCGGTCACGTTTCCGAGCGATGCGTTGAAGGCCGCATTGGGCCGCACGCTGGGCGTGCCGATCTTTCAAGAGCAGGTGATGCAGGTTGCGATTCTCGCGGCCGGCTTCAGCGCGGGCGAGGCCGATCAACTGCGGCGCGCGATGGCGGCATGGAAGCGCAAGGGCGATTTGCAGGGCTACTACGATCGCATCGTGAACGGAATGCTCGAGCGCGGGTACGAGCGCGGCTTTGCCGATGCGATCTTCGAGCAGATCAAGGGCTTCGGCGAATACGGTTTCCCCGAAAGCCACGCGGCGAGCTTCGCGCTGCTCGTCTATGCAAGCAGTTGGCTCAAGTGCCATGAGCCCGAGGCTTTTCTCGCGGCGATGCTGAACAGCCAGCCGATGGGATTTTATTCGCCGTCTCAACTCGTGCAGGATGCGCGGCGCCATGGCGTCAAAGTGTTGCCCGTGGACGTGACCGTCAGCGGATGGAACTCCACGCTCGAGTCACTGGAGCCGCCCGGGCCGCTCGGGCCGCCCCGGCCGCTCGGCGGTGCGATGCGTCCGGCCGTGCGTCTGGGCTTATCGCTTTTGCGCGGTATGAAGGAGGAGGTGGCCGAGCGTATCGAAAATGCGCGCGCGGTCAGGGCGTTCGAGAGCGTGCACGATCTCGCGCATCGCGCGCAACTCGATCGACACGATTTACATGTGCTTGCCGACGCCAATGCTCTTTCCCCGATCGTCGGCAATCGGCGGGAAGCGCTATGGCATTCGGTGGCCGCGGTGCCGGAAAAAGACATGCTGGCCGCGGCGCTCGGCGCGGACGATACGCCTTTGCTCGACGCGCCGACGGAAGGGCAGAACATCGTGGCCGATTATCGCTCGTCGGGGCTGACGCTGCGGCGTCATCCGCTTGCGCTGCTGCGCGCGCGTTTGCTCGATATGCGGCTGATGCCGGCATCGAAGCTGCGCGGCTATCGAAACGGCCAGCCCGCGCGTGGCTGCGGCATCGTGACCGTTCGCCAGCGGCCGGGTACGGCCAAGGGGGTGATCTTCATGACGATCGAGGACGAAACAGGCAACGTCAACGTCATCATTTGGCCTAGCTTGCTGGAAAAGCAACGCAGGGAAGTGCTCGGCGCTTCCCTGCTGGCCGTATACGGCGTATGGCAGTGCCAAGGAGAAGTGCGTCATCTCGTCGCCAAGCGGCTCGTGGACTTGTCGCATCTTCTCGGTGGCCTGCAATCGGAGAGCAGAAACTTCTGCTGAGGCCCGCGGCGCGAGGCCGCTTAAGCGTCCACGATGGTTCGGTTGCCCGTCACCGTATAGCCCGCTTCGGCGATCGCGCTGCTTAGGCGATCGGTGCTCTCATGCGATTGCACGCGCACGCGCCCGTCATCGAGGTTCACTTCGACTTGCGCCTGCGCGTCGAGCGCGCGAATCGCCTTCGTGACGGCGCCGACGCAGTGCTGACAACTCATCCCTTCAACCTGAAATTCGACCATTGCAACGTTCCTCTAGAAAAAACACAGGAATGAACGTCCCGCTTCGCACGTGCGTTTCGGTACACCTTCCGGTACACCTTCGATACGCCGATTCTCTCGTGCCGACGGGGGCTCGCTGAAAACTTGGCTCAAGCGTATACCTTCCTGTCGTGGGAAGGTATACGCTTTCGGCAATCGACGAGGAGATTGCCTTGAATATCGGAGAAGCGGCCCGTGCCTCGGGCGTGACGGCCAAAATGATCCGCTACTACGAAAGCGTCGCCTTACTGGCCCCCAAGGGACGCACGGACGCCGGGTATCGCATCTATGGCGCGCCCGAAGTGCATACGCTGCGCTTTATCCGACAGGCACGCCATCTCGGGTTCTCCATCGACGATATCCGCAAGCTCCTGGCGCTTTGGCAAGACCGCTCGCGCGCCAGCGCCGAGGTCAAGGCGATTGCGTTGCAGCATGTCGTCGAACTCGAACAACGCATAGCGGAACTGTCGGAAATGCGCGACACGCTGACTCACCTAGCGGAGCATTGCCACGGCGACGCACGCCCCGACTGTCCGATTTTGGAGGGTCTGGCGAACGACGCGTGCGGCGCCGACCCCGCTGCCGCCCATTGCCGGCAAGGCTGATCACGGGCTCATCCATTTTGCACCAATTGCGTGCATTTACGGCTGCGCTAGCCAGCCTGATGCACCATTCCAAAACGGAATGCCCATCATTCGAGCATTTCACTCGCTTTTTGCACCAAGGTCTTTATAATCCGGGTTAACCCTTTTACGGGAAATCCCTGAGGCGCGATCCGCCGGGGACGCAACCGACTCTTGGAGCACTGACATGTTTGCCTACATCCTCGAAAAGCTGAGCAACTGGTTCGAATCCGCCGAGCGTAGCCGCCGCGAAGCCTACCTCGCCTCGTCGTCGGATGTCGTCGACCTCGAGCGCCGCCTGCGCTCGCTCGAAACGAACGGCTACTCTGCCTAAAGTCTACGCTGCGACTAGCGCGGTTCTCCCGGCCGCGCTAAGGTACGACCATTCGTCATGCGCTTTTAGCGCGCTTTTACGGACGGTCGTCATGAGCTTCATCGCTTTTCACCTTCGCTCGCGCTTGCCTTCTGGCGCGGCAGCATGCGTCCTGCTCGCGGCGTTCTCGTCGCAGGCGTTCGCCGATGGGCCGCCGGTGGTGCTCGATACCCAAACGGGCATCCACGACGGCCAAAGCGGCATCGTGCTGCAAAACGCGCCGCTATCGCGCGCCCCGATGGTGCCGATGCAGCAACTGCCGACGCCCACGGAACTGAACGCGCCGAGCGCCGACGCCCCGATCATCGTCTCTCCCTACATCGCCTTGCCCGGCCCGAACGGCGAGATGCCCGCGTCGAGAATCGGCAACCGCATGACGCCGGCGCATCGGCAATAGCGGCTAATCGACCTACTCGACGCGCGCTTCGATCTTGAACTGCGCCGTCTCGTCTTGGCCGAGCGTTTCGACGAGATAGGGCAATGCCTCCTTCATCGTGCCCGCGAGCGTATAGGGCGGGTTCAGGATGAACATCCCGCTGCCGTAGAGTCCGTAGCCGTCGGACGGCGGGCGGCTGACCGTCAGCGTCAGGTGCAGCCAGTTCGTTGGCTGCAGTTTCTTCAATTGTTCGGGGAAGCGCTGCGACTCCGCGCGCGTGACCTGCGGGTACCAGACCGCGTACACGCCGGTTGCGAACCGCTTCAGGCATTCCTCCACGCAGCTGATCGTGCGAGCGTAATCGCGCTTGTCTTCGAACGAAGGATCGACGAGCACGAGCGCGCGCCTCGGCGGCGGAGGCAACAGCGCCTTGATGCCGTCGAAGCCGTCGCCCGCATAAAGCATTGCACGCCGCCCCGCATCCCGGAAGTTGTGACGCAGCACGTCGATTTCCGTGGTGTGCAACTCGAACAACCGCATCCGGTCTTGCGAACGCATCAGGCGCCAGGCGAGATAGGGCGAGCCCGGGTAGTACCGCAGTTGCCCATCGGGATTGAGCGCCCCGACTTGCGCGACGTAATCTTCCAGCGCGGCCGGCAGATCGGCCCGTTGCCACAGCTTGCCGATGCCCGTTTCGAATTCGGCCGTTTTGGTCGCATAGCCTTCGACGAGCGAGTACACGCCCGCACCGGCGTGCGTGTCGATGTACCAATAGGCCTTGTCCTTCTGGCTCAGGTAGCGCAGCAATTGCACGACGACGGCGTGCTTCAGGACATCGGCGTGATTGCCTGCGTGAAAGGCGTGACGGTAGCTGAGCATACGAACGAAACGGTTGAAGATCTCACGGCGAGTGGGGCGCGTATTGTACGGCAGCGCGCGGCGCACCCCGCGTGCCGCCGCCGCATTACGGCTCGACGCCTGAGACGATCTCTTCGATTTTGCTCAGAATCTCCGGGGTGATGCGTGCCGCCACATCGGTTGCCTTCATGTTCTCCGTGATTTGCTCGACACGCGAAGCCCCGGTAATGACCGTGCTGACGCGCGGGTTCTTCAGCACCCAAGCGATCGCCAACTGGCCGACGCTGCATGCGAGTTCGTTCGCCACCAGTTCGAGCTTGGCCACGCGCTCGTTCTTGTCGGTATCGACGAGCCGTGCCCGCAGCCAATCGTAGCCCTCGAGTTCGGCGCGGCTGCCCGACGGCACGCCGGTGCGATACTTTCCGGTCAGCAGCCCCGACGCCAGCGGGCTCCATGTCGTCAAGCCAAGCCCGATGTCTTCGTAAAGCCGCCTGTATTCCTGCTCGACGCGTTTGCGGCAAAACAGGTTGTACTGCGGCTGTTCCATCACGGGCTTGTGAAGATGATGGCGATCGGCGATTTCGTACGCGGCGCGAATCTCGTCGGCGCTCCACTCGGACGTGCCCCAATACAACGCTTTGCCGCGCGCGATCATGTCGCTCATCGCCCACACCGTTTCTTCGATCGGCGTGCTGGGATCGGCTCGATGGCAAAACACAAGATCGACGTAATCGAGCTGTAGGCGAGCGAGCGAACCGTCGATCGCGTTGTGCAGATACTTTCGGTTGAGCGTGTGGTACTGGTTCGGCGCTTCGCGCAAGCCCCAGAAGAACTTCGTCGACACGATGTAGCTCACGCGCGGCCAGGCGAGTTCCTTGAGCGCATGGCCCATGATTTCCTCGGCCTTGCCGCCCGCGTACACTTCGGCGTTGTCGAAGAAATTGACGCCGCAATCGCGCGCCGCCGCTAGCGATTCGCGCGCGGCGCGTCGATCCACTTGATTGCCGTAAGTCACCCACGAGCCCAATGAAAGCTCGCTGACCTGCAGGCCGGAACGGCCAAGCCGCCGATAGTTCATGCTCATGCAAATCCTCCCTGAAAGCGCGGTCGTCGACAGGCAGAGCTTAATCCGATTTGCGTCGGGTCGCGCTGAGGCCGGCCGATGGGGCACAATAGCGGAGTCGGTCGCGGCGCACCAATTCGGCCGAAAGTCATATGTCGTCCGGCCAGCTTGTCCCGCGCCGTGCGCCATGATGTCATTGTCCATGCATGCGAGAGAGGTGAGGAATGTCGTCGTTGAATACGAGTCTGAACGGGAAGACAGCGGTGGTGACGGGCGCCGCGAGCGGCATCGGCAAAGAGATCGCGCTGACGCTCGCCGCTCAAGGCGCGGCCGTCGCCATCGCCGATTTGAACCTGGCCGGCGCGCAGGCGGTTGCCGAGCAGATCCGCGCCACGGGCGGCAAGGCGCTCGGCATCGCCATGGACGTGACGAATGAAGAGGCCGTCAATCAAGGCATCGATGAAGTCGCCGCGCAGTTCGGCTCGGTCGATATCCTCGTGTCGAACGCCGGCATTCAGATCGTGAATCCGATCGAGAACTACAGCTTTTCCGACTGGAAGAAGATGCAGGCCATTCATGTCGACGGCGCCTTTCTCACCACGAAGGCCGCGCTCAAGCATATGTACAAGGGCGACCGCGGCGGCGTGGTCATCTACATGGGCTCGGTGCATTCGCACGAGGCGTCGCCGCTGAAATCGGCTTACGTCGCGGCCAAGCACGCTCTGCTCGGCTTGTCGCGCGTATTGGCAAAAGAAGGCGCCGCGCACAACGTTCGCTCGCACGTCGTCTGTCCGGGCTTCGTGCGCACGCCACTCGTCGACAAGCAAATTCCGGAGCAGGCGAAAGAGCTCGGCATCACCGAGGAAGAAGTGATCAAGCGCGTCATGCTGGGGCAAACGGTCGACGGCGTGTTCACCACGGTGGAAGACGTCGCACAGACAGTGCTGTTCCTCTGCACATTCCCTAGCGCGGCGTTGACGGGGCAATCGTTTCTCGTCTCGCACGGCTGGCGCATGCTCTAAGGAGACGCTATGGGGGAGAGCAAGGCTATGCGTGTTCGCGCGAGCGAATCGTCCACGGGGAACGCCGGCGGGCAGCCTGCGCCCGGTACGGAGCTGGGCAAGGCGCCGTCGCCCGTCTTGCCTCCCTATCAAACGGTCGCGCTCGTGTTGCAGGGCGGCGGGGCGCTGGGCGCCTACCAAGCGGGCGTCTACGAAGGCTTGCATGAGGCCGGCATCGTCCCGAATTGGATCGCGGGCATATCGATCGGCGCGATCAACACGGCGCTCATCGCGGGCAATGCGCCCGAGCACCGCGTACAGAAACTGAAGACGTTCTGGGATACGGTGTGCCAGCCGGCCTATGGTTTGCCGCTGCCACCCGCGGTGGAAAACCTGTTCTTCGAATCGACGGCGCCCGTTCGCACCGCTTTCACGGCGATGCAAGCGTTGAGCGCGCTCGTCGACGGTCAAAAGGGCTTTTTCGTGCCGCGCGTGCCGCCGCCGTTGCCCTTCGTGCAAGGTACGCCCGGTACCGCGAGCTGGTACGACACTGCGCCGCTGAAGGCCACGCTCGAAAGCTTGTGTGACTTCGACCGTATCAATTCAGGCGAAACGCGTGTCTCGGTGGCGGCGGTCAATGTCGCCACCGGCAACTTCGCCTACTTCGACAATCGGCGTACGAAGCTGCGGGCCGAGCATTTCATCGCATCGGGATCGCTGCCGCCGGGCTTCGCCGCGACGGAAATCGACGGCGAGTATTACTGGGACGGCGGCCTGATGTCGAACACGCCGTTATCCGAGGTCATCCAGGCTTCGCCGCGCCGCGATACGCTCGCGTTCCAAGTTGATTTATGGAGCGCGCGTGGCCCTGTGCCGAACAATCTCACCGATGTCCAAGGGCGCATGAAGGACATTCAATACTCGAGCCGCACGCGTCTAGTAACCGACACGATGCAGCACGCTCAGCGCTTTCGGCATGTGCTGCGCGAGGTATTGGCGCGCGTCGCACCGGAACATCGGGACGATCCCTGGTGCAAGCTGGCTGAAGAACTCGCCTCGTCGCATCGCTATAACGTGTTTCAATTGGTCTATAGCGACAAGGAATTCGACGGAAACTACAAAGACTACCAGTTCGGTGCATCGGCGATGCAGGAGCATTGGCGTTGCGGGTTACGCGATATCCGCGATAGCTTGGCGCAGCCTGGCTGGCTCGACATGCCTCAGAACGATGCGGGATTCGTCACGCACGATATCCACCGCGATCGGCGTTGAGCCGGACGGTGAGGGCGCGGCTCGGCTCAATTGCAAAAAAATGGCGCCCTCGTGTTGAACGGGGCGCCATCGTTGCGATCGCCGGGCCGCACGCGACGTGGCGCACGCGGCCCTGAATCGTGCCTCGTTACTTCAGCACTTGCGCGACGGCATTGGCCACCGTGTCGATATTGCGCAAGTTCAGCGCGGCCACGCAGATGCGGCCCGTGCTGACCGCGTAGATGCCGAATTCTTCGCGAAGACGGTCCACCTGCGCGGCGCTCAAGCCCGAGTACGAGAACATGCCGCGCTGGGCGTTGACGAAGCTGAAGTCGCGCGCCACGCCGGCGCTCTTCAGGCGCTCGACGAGGCCGTTGCGCATCGCACGGATGCGGTCGCGCATCTCGCCGAGTTCTTGCTCCCACATTTCGCGCAGGGCGGGCGTGCCGAGCACCGTTGCGACGATCGCGCCGCCGTGCGTCGGCGGGTTCGAATAGTTCGTGCGAATCACGCGCTTGAGCTGCGACAACACGCGCACCGCTTCGTCCTTGCTGTCGGCGATGATCGACAGCGCGCCCACGCGCTCGCCGTAGAGCGAGAACGACTTCGAGAACGACGACGAGACGAACACGTTGAGCTCGGCGGCTGCAAACAGGCGCACGGCCGCCGCGTCGGCGTCGATGCCGTCGCCGAAGCCTTGATAGGCGATATCGAGGAACGGCACGAGATTGCGCGCCTTCACGACTTCGACGATCTGCTTCCACTGCGCTTCGCTCAAGTCGACGCCCGTGGGGTTATGGCAGCAAGCGTGCAGCACGACGATCGTGCCGGCGGCGTAGCCGTTCAGGGCGGCGAGCATGGCGTCGAAATTGACGCCGTGCGTCTGCGCGTCGTAGTACGGGTAGCTGACGACCTCGAAGCCCGCGCTTTCGAACAGCGCACGGTGGTTCTCCCAGCTCGGATCGCTGATGGCGACTTTCGCGTTGGGGTTCACGCGCTTGAGGAAATCGGCGCCGATCTTCAATGCGCCGGTGCCGCCCAGCGCTTGCGCCGTGACGACGCGGCCCGCTGCGATGAGCGGCGATGCATCGCCGAGCAGCAGCTTCTGCACGGCGGCGTCGTACGCCGCGATGCCTTCGATAGGCAGATAGCCGCGCGGAAGCGCCGCTTCGACGCGCGCTTTTTCCGCTTCGCGAACCGCGCGCAGCAGCGGAATCTTGCCTTCTTCGTTCGTGTAGACGCCGACGCCGAGATTGACTTTGGTCGGGCGCGTATCGGCGTTGAAGGCTTCGTTGAGGCCGAGGATGGGATCGCGGGGGGCGAGTTCGACAGCGGAGAACAGGGACATGGTGTCTATCGGCGTAGTAAGAAACTGGCAGGCTCGTGCGTGCGCGGCTCGTATCCGTCGATGGGGCTAGGCGGACCCGGGCCGAGGGATCATCGATTCGGCAGGCGCGAAAGTACATGATTGTAACGAATCCGGCGCGCGGTTTCGCGCCGTTTTGGTGCGTGCAGGGCGAATCGAGGCCGGCATCTGCTGAACGTTCGTGCGGTTTTTCGCGGAAATCGGAGCGAACCGGCGGCCTCACGAGAGATCGCGGCTGCCCGGGCAGAGGAGGCGCCCTGCGCTGCTCGCACGTTCGCGAAACGCTAAAATGCTTCTTTTGTCGGCGAAGGAAGCGCCATTTCCATGTCCGAAGCTCAGCCTCATGCCGCCGATCCCCTCGACGAATCGAAGTTCGTCGAATTCGAGGGCTCGCCGTTCCATCTGTACCAGCCCTATCCGCCGGCCGGCGACCAGCCCGCGGCCATCGACCAGCTCGTCGAGGGGATCGAAGATGGCCTCTCGTACCAGACGCTGCTAGGCGTCACCGGCTCGGGCAAGACGTTCACGATGGCGAACGTCATCGCGCGGCTCGGCCGTCCGGCGATCGTCTTCGCGCCGAACAAGACGCTCGCGGCGCAACTCTACTCGGAGTTTCGCGAGTTCTTTCCGCGCAACGCCGTCGAGTACTTCGTTTCGTACTACGACTACTACCAGCCGGAAGCGTACGTGCCGCAGCGCGACCTGTTCATCGAGAAAGATTCCTCGATCAACGAGCATATCGAGCAAATGCGGCTGTCGGCCACCAAGAGCTTGATGGAGCGGCGCGACGTGGTGATCGTGGCGACGGTGTCGGCCATCTACGGTATCGGCAACCCGAGCGAGTATCACCAGATGATCTTGACGCTGCGCACGGGGGACAAAATCGGGCAGCGCGACGTGATCGCGCGCCTGATCGCGATGCAGTACAACCGCAACGAGGCGGACTTCCAGCGCGGGGCTTTCCGCGTGCGCGGCGACACGATCGACGTATTTCCGGCCGAACATGCGGAAATGGCGCTGCGCATCGAGTTGTTCGACGACGAGGTCGAATCGCTGCAGCTGTTCGATCCGCTTACGGGCCGCGTCAGGCAAAAAATCCCGCGTTTCACGGTTTATCCCTCGTCGCACTACGTCACGCCGCGCGAAACCGTCATGCGCGCGGTCGAGACGATCAAGGCCGAATTGCGCGAGCGCCTCGAATTCTTTCATAGCGAAGGCAAGCTCGTCGAAGCGCAGCGTCTCGAGCAGCGCACGCGCTTCGACCTCGAAATGCTGCAGGAGCTCGGCTTTTGCAAGGGCATCGAAAACTATTCGCGGCACTTCTCGGGCGCGGCGCCGGGCGAGCCGCCGCCGACGCTCGTCGATTACTTGCCGTCCGACGCGGTCATGCTGCTCGACGAGTCGCACGTGCTGATCGGCCAATTGAACGCGATGTACAACGGCGACCGCTCGCGCAAGGAAAACCTGGTTCAGTATGGGTTTCGCCTGCCGTCCGCGCTCGACAATCGGCCGCTCAAGTTCCCCGAGTTCGAACGCAAAATGCGTCAGGCCGTGTTCGTCTCCGCCACGCCGGCCGATTACGAAAAGAAGCAGACGGGACAAGTCGTCGAGCAGGTCGTGCGCCCGACGGGCCTCGTCGATCCGGTCGTGCAAGTGCGTCCGGCCACGAGCCAGGTGGACGACGTGCTCAGCGAAATCAACGCGCGCGTGGCCGTGAACGAACGCGTGCTCGTGACCGTTCTCACGAAACGCATGGCCGAGCAGTTAACGGAATTTCTAGCCGATCACGGCGTGAAGGTCCGGTATCTGCATAGCGACATCGATACCGTCGAGCGCGTGGAGATCATTCGCGATCTGCGGCTGGGCGCCTTCGACGTGCTCGTCGGCATCAACTTGCTGCGCGAGGGGCTCGATATCCCGGAAGTGTCGCTCGTCGCGATTCTCGACGCGGACAAAGAAGGCTTCCTACGCGCCGAACGTTCGCTGATCCAAACGATCGGGCGCGCGGCGCGCAACGTGAACGGCACAGCGATTCTCTATGCCGACCGCATCACCGATTCGATGCGCCGCGCGATCGACGAGACGGAGCGGCGACGCGCCAAGCAGATCGCCTACAACGAGCGCATGGGCATTACGCCGCGCGGCGTCGTCAAGCGGGTCAAGGACATCATCGACGGCGTCTACAACGCCGACGAGGCGCGCGCCGAGCTCAAGGAAATGCAACAGCGCGCGAAGTTCGAGGACATGTCCGAGAAGGATCTCGCCAAGGAACTCAAGCGGCTCGAGAAGCAGATGATGGAGCACGCCAAGAATCTCGAATTCGAAAAGGCGGCCGCCGCGCGCGATCAACTGGCCGTGCTGCGCGAGCGCGTGTTCGGCGCGAACGTCGGCGATTCGGTCGAGGGTGCGAACTGACACGGCTCTGCGCATTGACCGGCTCGACCGCAGGGGGGAGAAACCGGTCCAAGCCGGTCCGAAGCCGCTGATCGACGCATCTCCATCCGGACGTCACGAGGGCGACCCTATGCGTCCAAGGGTCGCCTGGCCTTAACCGTCCCCTTCGTGTACACTTATGCTTGATTGATAATCGTTCGCATTTGCGTTTGTGTTTCGACTAAGTTTAAGAAGGGGGAGTTTCGATGCAACGTTCCACCTGGATCATGGGCGGCGTGGCGGCGGCAGCGGCAATGACCGCGATCGCGGCGTCGGCGGCCGAGTATCCGATCGGCAAGCCTCAGGTGCAAGGCGGCATGGAAATCGGCGCGGTCTATCTGCAGCCGGTCACGATGGATCCCGAAGGCATGATGCGCAAGGCGTCGGATTCGGACATTCATCTGGAAGCCGACATCCATGCGGTCAAGAACAACCCCACGGGTTTTGCGGAAGGCGATTGGATGCCTTATCTGCAAGTCCATTACGAGTTGAAGAAGGCCGGCGCCGCTCAATCGCAAAAGGGCGACCTGATGCCGATGGTGGCCGACGACGGCCCGCACTACGGCGACAACGTCAAGCTGTCCGGTCCCGGCAAATACCATCTGACGCTCGTGGTCGAGCCGCCGATGCAAACAGGCCATATGGCGTTCGGCCGCCATGTCGACAAGGAAACGGGGGTGGGCCCGTGGTTCAAGCCCATCACGCTGCAATACGATTTCACGTTCGCCGGCATCGGCAAGAAGGGCGGCTACTAAGCCGCGCGGCTCGGATCTGAGGAAGCAACAGTATGAAAATGGGTTCCAAAGCGGCGTTGGCCGGTCTTCTCGCCCTCGCCACCATCGCCGCGCACGCGGAAGATGCGGTGACGTTCAAGCTCGAGATGGCGGACGGCAAACTGACGCCCTCGCGTATCGAGGCGCCCGCCGGCAAGCGTATTCGCATCGAAGTGCGCAACACGGGCAAAGGCGCCGCTGAATTTGAAAGCGTTCAGCTGCGCAAAGAAAAAGTGCTCGCGCCCGGCGCCGAGTCGGTGGTCGTGATCGCGCCTCAGTCGCCGGGCGAATACAAGTTTTTTGACGATTTTCACCAGCAAGCGCAAGGCGTGATCGTCGTGAAGTAACGGTTTCTGCGGTTATTGCGCACGCCGGTCGTCCGCCGTGCGCGCGGAGAGTAAGAGATGGGCCAGGTATTGTTCGTCGTCTGGCGCGAAAGCGTCGAGGCACTGCTCGTGGTGGGTATTCTTTACGCGTGGCTGAAAAACGGCGATGCCGACGCCAGGCGGGGGCTACCGTACCTCTGGGCGGGCGTGGGCGCCGGTTCGCTTGCGGCCGTTTTGCTCGGTGCGGCGCTCGTGGGCTTCAGCGAATTCCTGTCGGGCGATGCTGCGGACTACTTTCAAACCGGCATGGTGCTCATTGCATGTGTGCTGATCGTGCAGATGGTGCTATGGATGAAACGCCATGGCCGTACGCTCAAACGCGACATGGAGCGATCGCTGCAAGCGAGCACGCGCGACGGCAACGGGTGGGGCGTCGCCGTGCTCGTCGCGCTCGCCATAGCCCGAGAGGGTAGCGAAACGGTCATCTTTCTGTATGGGCTCGGCTTTGGGCAGTCGGGGCACGTCAGCCAAGGCGATGTCTTGGCCATCGTCCTGGGGTTAGGTCTCGCCTTCCTGACGTTCTACGTGTTGCAGCTCGGCGGCCGGGTGTTCTCGTGGCGCCACTTCTTCCGCGTGACCGAAGTCATGCTGTTGTTGCTCGGTGCAGGCTTGTTGCAAACGGGCGTCGATAAGCTCATCGACAAGGAATTGCTGCCGTTGGGTATCCCTCAGGTATGGGATAGCTCCGCGCTTCTCGACGATTCAAGTACGGTCGGCTCGCTGGTGGCTGCGCTGACGGGCTATCGCGCGCACCCTGCGTTGACCAACCTCATCGCCTACGCGCTGTATTGGCTGGTCGTCGGTTGGCTTGCCCGGCGCGCGAGCCGTGCACCGGCTGCCGCGGCTGGGCGTACGGCATGAGTTCGCCGGCGCTCGCTGCCGCCTCGTCGGGCATGGGGCGGCTTGCTCGCGTCGGCGCTTGGATGCAGCGTAACGGCGCGGTCATTCGCGGGATCCAGTGGGTCGTCGTGGCTGTTTATGCGTTTCTGATTCTCGTGCCGGCCTGTTTGCCGCTGCCCGATCAGACGGCGCATCTTTGGAACAATCTGACGCTCGCGGCCCAATTCGTTTTCTGGGGCATCTGGTGGCCGTTCGTCCTGCTGTCGATGGTGTTGCTCGGCCGTGTGTGGTGCGGCGTGCTCTGTCCCGAAGGGGCGCTGGCTGAATTCGCGAGCCGTCACGGCCGCGGCCGCGCCATTCCGCGATGGATGCGCTGGGGCGGCTGGCCCTTCGTCGCATTCGGCCTGACGACGATTTACGGCCAGATGGTCAGCGTGTATCAGTATCCGCGCGCCGTATTGCTCGTGCTTGGAGGCTCGACGCTGGCGGCGATGGTCATCGGCTTCATGTACGGGCGCGACAAGCGCGTCTGGTGCCGCTACCTGTGCCCCGTGAACGGCGTTTTTTCATTACTGGCGCGTCTTGCCCCGTTTCATTACCGCGTGGACGAGGCCGCTTGGCGCCGGTCGTATACGTCCGGCGAACGCGGCCACCGCGTCATTCCGATCAACTGTGCGCCGCTCGTGCCGTTGCGAAACATGAAGGGCGCGGCGTCATGCCATATGTGCGGCCGCTGCAGCGGCCATCGCGACGCCATCGAGCTGACGTGGCGCTCGCCCGCGCACGAGGTGGTGGAGCTCGGTCGCGACGCCGCGAGCGGCTGGGACACGGCGCTCGTTCTGTACGGCTTGCTCGGCATTGCAATCGGCGCATTTCATTGGACCGTGAGTCCCTGGTTCATCGATCTGAAGCAGTTTCTCGCGACTTGGCTGATCGACCACGACGTCACATGGATGCTCGACACCAATGCGCCGTGGTTTCTCTTCACGCATTATCCCGAGCAGAACGATGTCTTTTCGTGGCTCGACGGCACGTTGCTGATCGGCTATATCTTGGCGACGGGCCTTGCGTACGGGACCGCGCTGCTCGTGCTGCTGTCGGCCGGCGTGCGTGTGCTCGGCCCGTTCGATCGGGTGCGGTTGCACCATCTGACCCAGGCGCTCATTCCTGTAGCCGGCACGGGCGTGTTTTTGGGATTGTCGGCGACGACGTTATCGTTGCTTCGCGCCGAGCACGTTCCGCTCGATTGGGCATCGACCGTCCGTGTGGGTGTACTTGCCATTGCGAACATATGGAGCGCATGGCTTGCTTGGCGTGTGACCGGGAAATACACCTCGCGCGTGGCAGTGCGCATTGGCGGGATGGCATGCTTCGTCGCTGCGCTGGCGGTGGCAGACAGCGCTTGGTGGCTCATGTTCTGGGGCTTCGCGCGGTAATCAGCCACGGTTATCAGTCAATAAGCGGCTGATAAGCGGCCGATAGGCGACCAATAAGCGACCAATAAGCGACCAATAAGCGACCAATAAACAACCGATAAGCGCGGCGAAAAACGACTAGAAAAAGCGAGCAGAAAAAAACGGCATGGCTGGCTGCAACGTTTGCTAAAGAGGGGCACGAAGGGGTCTAGACTCGCGTGCTTACCGTTGCGCTGGCTACTGCCTAACACCTCTCGAGGAGGTGGTCCCCACAATACTCGGTACTTACTTCGTCAAAATCAGCTTCCCTAGCCGCGTCGCGCGCAGCTGGTATCGCTCGCCGTTGTGAGCGATGAAGACATGGCTTTGTCCTTGCAGCAGATGGTCGCTCGATAGCGTGCGTTCAGTGGCGCCATCTGCTCCGGAGGGCTCGCGCCTTGGAGCGACGCGCGGCGTGACAAGCGCGGCCGTGGGCGAATCTTTCGAACTCGTGCGAGCACGCGAGGCGGTACTCGAGAGCGTTCTCAACGTTAGCGTAGGCTGGCGCGTGGGTTCGTTCATGCTCGGGGCATTGGATTTGCGATTCGATAAGAAACAGTATAAATGAGAATCATTATCGATTGCAAAAAACAAATTCATTGAGATGAAGCACTGATAGGGCGCGACCATCATCGGTGCGATGGCCGCTTTTCCTTATCCGCAGCTCTGCCGTTCGCGCGGCCGAACGCCCGCGGCGAATCGGCGTTCGGCTACGCGTCGTGCGCTGCGCCTTCGCCGGATATCAATGCAGCGAATCGGGCTGCTTCGGATTGAAGGCGTATTCGCGAATGAGCCGCACGGTGTCGATGTCGGCCTCGCGATAGGCCGATTTGACGATCTCGCTCGTCTGCCGCGCGTCTTCCGTGTCGGGCGTCGGCAGAGTCGTGGCGTACTCGAACCGCAGAAAGAGCTGCAGAGCGTCGGGCTGTTCGATGATCATCTTCAGCGAGCCGCCCACGTGCGCCTCGGTGGCGAGGATGTCGTAACGGACGCTTTCGTTGGGCGTCAGCGTCACCCGATCGCGTACCGTCGCATGGCCGTAATGCAATTCGCGCTCGAGCGTGTCGGCCGTGCGCGAGAGGATCGTGCAGCTGTCGAGGCCCAGCACGAACAACTGCGGCTGCTCCGCACGCAGAACGAGGCCCTGCCATAGCTGTTCGCGCGTCAGCGTCTCGGCAAGGGGATTCAGCGGATCGTTGACCTGGACGAGGTGTTCGAAATTCAAGACGGATTCCTTCAGCTTTCAAATGCAGCGGTGAGGCCGGTCACGCGTCGCCGGGCGTAGCCGGCAGCGTGGCGGCGAGTCCCGTTTCGATCGCGATCGGGCGCGTCAAGATCTTATGGACCGGACACGTGGTCGCCACTTGCAGCAGCCGTTCGCGTTGCTCGTTGGTCAGCTCGCCGTGCAAGACGATTTTGCGATCGATCGTCGAACCGTTCTCGCCCGTCGTCATCGAGAGCCTGACTTGCACGTCTTCGAGCGGCCAGCCCTTGCGCTGCGCGTACATTTTCAACGTGATGGACGTGCATGCACCCAATCCGGAAAGCAAAAGCGATACCGGGGTGGGGGCGAGGTCCCCGCCGCCGAGCGACACCGGTTCGTCGGCGTGCCACAAGTGGCGCGCGCCGTCGTCGAACGTGACTTGATAGTTGGTTGAACCGATGGTTGCCGTGACAACGCGCTCGCTCATGCCTGTCCTCCTGGTTAGGGCGCCGCACGACCGCGAGCGTCCTAGCGGCGGAATGCGGGCAGCGGACTGCGGCGGCGCGAGCGGGTATTGTGACGCAATTCGGACGCGTTCGCGCCGAACGCGTCCATGTGCCTCGACCGTACGGGACTGTGCGCGAGAGCTCAGTGCGCGATTTCACCCATTCGACCGGCCTGATAATCGACGATGGCCTGACGAATCTCGTCCTCGGTGTTCATGACGAACGGCCCGTGACGAACGATCGGCTCGTTCAGCGGCGCACCGCCGATCAGCAGCACGTCGAGCGGCTCGTCGCCGGCGGCGAGCGTGACCGAGTCGCCATCGTCGCTGAATATCACCATGCTTTGCGCGCCGATCGTGCGCCGTTCTTCGCCGTAACGTCCCGTGCCTTGCAACCCGTAGGCGAAGACCCGGTACCCGGCCGGGACGGGCTGAACGATCGATCCGCCGGGTTCCAGCGTGAAGTGCTGATAGAGAATCGGCGTGCGCGTTTCGATCGCGGCTTTGACGCCGAGGGCTTCTCCCGCGATCACTTTGACACGGACTTTACCGTCGCTCGTGGCGGCCGTAGGAATACGTTCGGACGGAATCTCCTGATAGCGCGGTGCAACCATCTTGTCGCGGCGCGGCAGGTTGACCCACAACTGCAGCCCGTGCACGCGGCCTCCCACTCGCGCAAACGCCGGGTCGGGCATCTCGCTATGCACGACGCCTGCACCGGCGGTCATCCATTGGACATCGCCGGGGCGAAGGACCCCGGCATGCCCGGCCGAGTCGCGATGCGAGAAGCTGCCTTCGAGCATGTACGTGACCGTCTCGAACCCGCGATGCGGATGGTCGGGGGCGCCTTTGGCTTCGCCGGGCGCATAGTCGACAGGGCCCATCTCATCGAGCAGCAGAAACGGATCGAAGTCCATTAACATTCGGGTCGGGAACGGCCGATGGACGACGAAGCCGCCTCCTTCTACCGTGCGGACAGCCGCGATCGTGTGGTGAATCGTGCGGGACTTGGTCATGGAAAATTACCTCGGAAGGGCGCGCTCGTGCGTCGCCTGAACATGTGAGGTCTATTATATGGACCGGCCTGCGTCCCTTTTAGCCATGGCCGGAGCAATGGATTGTCCTACCGCTGGAACGATGACATGCAACTCGATTCGCAAAATCTCAATGACCTGATGTATTTCGCGCAAGTTGTCGAGCACGGTGGGTTTTCCGCGGCCGAACGTGTGCTCGGCGTGTCGAAGTCACGCCTGTCGCGGCGTGTGGCGGAACTCGAAGCATCGCTTGGCGTGCGCTTGCTGCAACGCTCGACGCGCAAGCTCGCGTTGACCGAAGCGGGCGAGCGGTTCTTCGGGCATTGCCAAGTCATGCTTGCCGAAGCGCAGGCGGCGATGAACGCCGTGCAAGAACTGCGCGCCGCGCCGAGAGGAACGGTGCGAGTGTCCGTGCCTGTGACGGTTTCGCAGACGATCCTGTCGAACATTCTTCCCGAATTCTTGCTGCGCTTTCCAGAGGTGCGCGTTTCGATCCGTGTCACCAATCGCGTCATCGATCTGTATGAAGACGCCGTGGACGTGGCGTTGCGCGTGCGCTCGGATCCGCCCGACAACGCCAACATCGTCGTTCGCCCGCTTTGGCGGACGCAGCAAATGCTGGTGGGTGCCCCGAGCCTGCTGAGTCAAAACGCGCCCCCGGTTTCCCCGGGCGACCTCGAGCGCTTCGAAACGCTCGATACGCCGAGTGCGGACGGCCGGCACGTCTTTCATCTCATCGCACCGGACGGGCATCGGCACCTTCACGAACATGAGCCGCGTCTCGTGACGGCCGATCTCTCCACGATCCGCGAAGCGGTGCTCGACGGCGTCGGCATCGCCGCGCTTCCCGAGATGATGTATGGCGCGGCGTTGCGGGCGGGGCAACTGTCACCCGTCATGCCTGGCTGGACTTTGCCGACGCCGCAGTTGTTCGCCGTTTTCATTTCTCGGCAAGGCATGGTGCCCGCGGTGCGTGCGTTCGTCGATTATCTCGTCGAGAAGCTCGACGCCGCGAACAACGCGATGATCGAGTGCCCCACGCGAGAGCAGGTGAGAGCCGCGCAATTGGCAAATAGGGCGGCGGCCGAGGCCGCTATCGGCAGCGCTCAGGCCGCAGTGGCCGACCCCCTCCGATGAGCTGCCGGTTCGAGAAGATCAGCGGCGGCGGATAGGGGGGCGAACCGCGGGGCGGGCCGCGGAAATCGTTTTTGCCATTTAAGCCGCGTCGACGATCAGTAGTTTCAATGGCTGCCTTCTTGAAGCGTCGGACGTCGAAGCCTATATTGAAGTGCCTTTCGCGTTGGGGCGTCCAATGCGGAACCAAACGGCTGCTCTTATAGCAAGCCGGATAGGGCCGACAGCGTGGTTCGTGCAATGGGCACGGCGATCGCATGCGGTGCTCGAGCCAGTCCGATGGCCAACGAGCCCGCCGCCCGAAGGCGCCGCGTGCGCACGAAAAAAGGCCCTCATCGCCCGATGAGGGCCTTTTACTTGGGAGCGAAGAGAAGCCTCGCTGTCTGAGGCGGCCCGGCGTCAGTCGTCTTCGAGCCCGAATGTAAACGCTTGCACGTACGACACGCGGATCGGCAAACCGTTTTGGAGGTATGGCCTGCACGTGCTTTCGCGTAACGCTTCGAGGGCTGCATCGTCGAGGCGGGCAAAGCCGCTCGACTTGGCGAGCGCAATGCTGTCGATGGCGCCTGTCGTCCCGATCACGAACCGCACGGTTGCGGTGCCGGACTCGCCACGCCGTTTCGACAATGGGGGATACACGGGTTTCGCGATCCGGCAGTCGGCGTGTTCGGCACGTTTCGTCGCTGCAAGGGCCATCGTTTCGCTCGCTTCGGAGCGCGCTCCCCATGCTTGATTCTGCGTCGCGCCGCTTGTCGCGGCTGCCGTCGGCGGTTGGGCTGGCGCGCTTTGCACGCTGACCGGCGGATGCGCGCGTTCGGTCGATTGATTATCTTCGGCGGCGGCTCGCGGCAGGGCCGCGCGAGGGGCCTCCGTTCGGGGCGGTGCCGCTGACGATGGTTGCGCCGACGGTGGAGCAAAATGCCGCGCGCTGCTTTGCCCCATACGAGCATCGCGCGGATGGACGCCGTGGGCCGGGGCGCTCGGCGGTGTCGCGGCCGGTTGCGCAGGTTCGATCGTTCGCGGCGCCCCGCCGACTTCCGCCCTGAGCAGACGCGCCGTGATCGCCGCTGACTGAATAGGCTGCGGGGGCGGCACCTGGGTGGTCGCCAAAAAAGCGCCGATTACGGCTGCGTGCGCCAAGGCGACGCAAAGCAAGGCGGGGACGATACGCGAATGCGGCATGCCAAAGGGGGTTGCCGGCCCAATGCCGGTCGTAGCGGAAAGCTAGGCCAGCATGTTATCGCGAACGGAGCCGCTCCCGACAGCGGCTACAAGCTAGCCGCCGAGCTGGTGCTACTTGCGACAGATAAACAATGAGATGCACAGCGTCGCGACGAAACCGATGAGCAATTCCATCTCGGGCTCCCTAGAGCGAAAGCGAACGTCGAACGGCGAACGTCGAACGTCGAACGTCGAACGGCGAACGGCGAACGGCGAACGGCGAACGGCGAACGGCGAACGGCGAACGGCGAACGGCGGCTGGCGGTAGCGGACTGGCGTGCCGGTGTAAGTAAGGCAACGAAGCGAAAGACGCGTGCGCTGCTGTGCGCGCCTGGGCGAAGCGGCCACGCGGTGGCGCGGCTAAGCGGTGGCGCGGCTAAGCGGCCTTGCGCTCGTAGAACGCGATAGGCACGGGCTGCGACGGGGCGATCCGCGTCACGCCGCACTGCGTTTCACAGACGCCGCTCGCCGCCATGACATCGCGCACCGACTCCTCGCACTTGCCGCAGCAGGTTGCGACGCCGAGCTCGAACTGCAGTTCTTCGAACGTATCGGCGCCTTCCGCAATGGCTGCGCGGATCTTGCGGTCGGAAACGGACTTGCAAACGCAAACGATCATGACTAGGACTGCTACAGAACGTTAATGCGAACTATTATCATTACGTTTCTTGAGCTTGGCAAGTACACAGTCCGATTTTTTGTAACAAGCGAGCGGAAGCGGCAAAAATGCCGGACGAAAGCGCGCTGTTGCCCTAATTTCGAAAGCGCCCGAAGACCCCGGACAGTGAGCGAAAAGCGCTCGCAGCGGTTCGCGCGCCGTCGAGCGGGCGAGAGGGGCAAGCGGGGCGAGAGGGCGAGAGGGCGAGAGGGCAAGCGGGCAAGCGGGGCAAGCGGGGGCGTGTGAGCCGGCGGCGCTGAACGATCAGGCCGCGTGAGACGTGTCTCGCGAGGTGCCCCGTGCCTCGATCGACGCCTGTTGCACGGATGCATCAAGCCCTAATAGCGTCGACGCGAGGCGGCGCAAATGCGCGCCGTCGTCGGTCGAAACCAGCTGCGGCGGCGGAGGGACGACGCCGTCGGGCGCGCGCAGGCCGTTGGCGTCGAGCACGCGTTCCAATTGGCGCGCGATGGCCACGCTAGTATCGATGAGCGCCAGCTTCCCGCCGGCGATGTCGCGGATCAGCGTATCGAGGAAAGGGTAGTGCGTGCAGCCGAGAACGAGGGTATCGGCGCCCGCTTTCATCATTGGCTCGAGATAGCCTGCGAGCAGCGCCCGCACTTCGGCCGTATCGATCTCGCAGCGCTCGACGGCTTCCACGAGCCCGAGACCCGGCTGACAAATAAAATGGCAATCGGCCGCGTAACGCGCGAGTAACGAGCGGAATCGTTCGCTGCGCAGCGTGACCTGTGTGGCCAGCACGCCGGCAATGCGTGATTTCGACAGGCTTGCCGCCGGCTTGATGCCGGGCTCCACGCCGATGATCGGAATCGATAACTGCTCGCGGGCGAGCGCGATCGACTCGGCCGTCGCCGTATTGCATGCGACGACGAGCGCCTTCGCGCCTTGAGAGACGAGCCATTCGCCGATGGCGAGCGTGCGTTCGGTGATGAACTCGTTGTCGCGCGACCCGTATGGCGCATGGCGCGAATCCGCCACGTAAAGCAGCGCCTCATGCGGCAACTGAGTGCGGATCGCGCGCAGCACCGATAACCCGCCTAATCCGGAATCGAAGATGCCGATGGGCGCCGCATTGCCCTTCGACGCAGGCTGCGCCGGCGCAAGTGCGGATTCGGAGCGGTGTTCGTCGTGCTCAGCAGTCATGACGGACGTCGGACGGTGTACGGTGTATCGGAATCGTGGTTCGAGAGCAGCTTAGCGGCTTAGGACTCCGACGGAGCGCCCATGGCCGACTGCTGGTAATTCTGAATGCCGACCTTATCGATGAGGTCGAGCTGCGTTTCTAGCCAGTCGATGTGGTCTTCGGTATCGTCGAGAATCGTCGTAAAAATACCGCGCGAGACGAAGTCGCGAACCGATTCGCAGTAGGCGATGGCGTCCTTGCAGGTCGCTTGCGAGCCTTGCTCGAGCTTCAGATCGCATTCGAGGATCTCTTTCGTTTCTTCGCCGATCAACAGCTTGTGCAAGTCTTGCAAGTTGGGCAGGCCGTCGAGCATGAAGATGCGCTCGATCAGCATGTCGGCATGCTTCATTTCGCCGATCGACTCGTCGTACTCGTGCTTGCCGAGTTTATCGAGCCCCCAGTGGTTGTACATGCGCGCATGCAGGAAGTACTGGTTGATCGCCGTCAGCTCGTTTTTCAGCTGCGCGTTCAGATATTCGATAACTTTCTTGTCGCCTTGCATGTAGGTTCCTTATTCGTGGAGCTAGTGAACGCAAACGATAAACGCTGACCTGATAAATGCCAAGGCTCGCGGCCCAATTTCAGCCGTTTGGCCGATCGTCAGGCCGCGCGCCAGCGAAAAAGCCGGGCGCGCAGCAGCCCGGCTTTCGTCGTCAGACCACGCGGCGCCCGCTTACGCCGTGACGACGGGCAGCTTGCCGATCTTGGCTTGCCATTCCTTCGGCCCGGTTTGATGGACCGACGTGCCCGTCGAATCCACGGCAACCGTCACGGGCATATCCGAGACATCGAATTCGTAGATCGCTTCCATGCCGAGGTCTTCGAATGCGAGTACCTTGGCACCGCGGATCGCCTTCGAAACGAGATACGCCGCGCCGCCGACCGCCAGCAAGTAAGCCGCTTTGTGCTTCTTGATTGCGTCGATGGCGACGGGGCCGCGTTCCGCTTTGCCGATCATCGAAATGAGGCCCGTTTGCGCGAGCATCGTTTCCGTGAACTTGTCCATGCGCGTGGCCGTCGTGGGGCCGGCGGGGCCGACGACTTCGTCGCGCACCGGATCGACCGGGCCGACGTAGTAGATCACGCGGTTCGTGAAATCGACGGGAAGCTTCTCGCCCTTGGCCAGCATATCGGCGATGCGCTTGTGCGCGGCGTCGCGTCCGGTCAGCATCTTGCCCGACAGCAACAGCGTTTGGCCCGGCTTCCAGCTCGCGACTTCCTCGGGCGTGAGCGTATTAAGATCGACGCGCTTGCTCGTTTCGGTGTTCGGCTCCCATTGCACGTTCGGCCATGCGTCGAGCGACGGCGCTTCGAGATGGGCCGCGCCCGTGCCGTCGAGCGTGAAATGCGCGTGGCGCGTGGCCGCACAATTCGGGATGATCGCGATCGGCTTGGATGCCGCGTGCGTCGGGGCAGCCATGATTTTCACGTCGAGGACGGTCGCGAGGCCGCCGAGCCCTTGCGCGCCGATCCCGAGCGCGTTCACTTTCTCGTGCAGCTCGACGCGCAGCTCTTCGATCCAATCGCGCGGGCCGCGGGCAATGATGTCTTGAATATCGATCGGATCCATCAGCGATTCCTTCGCCATCAACATCGCTTTTTCCGCGGTGCCGCCGATCCCGATGCCGAGCATGCCCGGGGGGCACCAGCCTGCGCCCATCGTCGGCACGGTCTTGAGCACCCAGTCGACGATCGAATCGGACGGGTTCAGCATCGCGAACTTCGACTTGTTTTCCGAGCCGCCGCCCTTGGCCGCTACCTGCACGTCGACTTTGTCGCCGGGCACGATCTCGTAGTGGATTACGGCAGGGGTGTTGTCCTTCGTATTCTTGCGGGCGCCTTCGGGCGGATTGACGATCGATGCGCGCAGGACGTTGTCGGGGTTCAGATAGCCGCGACGCACGCCTTCGTTGACCATGTCGGTGACGCTCATCGTGGCCGGGCCGCTTTCGCTGCCCCAGCGCACGTCCATCCCGATCTTCAGGAAGACCGTGACGATGCCCGTGTCCTGGCAGATCGGCCGGCGGCCTTCGGCGCACATGCGGCTGTTCGTCAGGATTTGCGCGATCGCATCTTTGGCGGCCGGGCTTTGCTCGAGCTCGTACGCGCGGCCGAGCGCCTGAATGTAATCGAGCGGGTGGTAGTAGCTGATGTACTGCAGCGCGTCGGCGACGCTCTGGATGAGGTCTTCCTGTTTGATGACTGTCATGGCTGAGTGCTGTGGGGACGGAGCGGCGAGTCGAAAACGAAAAACGAAAAACGAAAAAGCGCGGAAAAATCGCGTTATTGTACCGCGCCGGCGTCCGAGCCGCCGTGCGGCGGCCCGCGCCGGGACCTTGCGGCGCTGCCGCGCGATCCGTTCGTTCGGCGCCGCATCGGGGGCCTACCGGATGTCGGGCCGCCTACCGCATGGCGAGCGGCTTACTGCGGAACGGGCGGCGTGCGCTTCGGATTCATGCTCGCGATGGCGATGCCCGTCACGACGCAGGCGAGCGCGATGCCATGGGCGAGCGTCGGGCGCTCGTCTAGGAAGACGATGCCGTAGCCGGCGGCGGCGACAGGCAAGACGGCGCTGAATACGCCCGCGAGCGAGCCGTGCACGTGCCGGATGCCCTTCATCCAGAGCCAGAACGAGAAGATGCTGGCCGACAGGCCGTACCAGAGCACGAGGGCCCAGATGCCCGGCGGCACCGCCCTGTAGTCGAATCCACGCAGCGCCGCGATGCCGAGCGGCAGCATCAGCAGGAAGCCGAATAGATGCGTGTAGGCGCAGATATCGATCGCGGCGAGGGTTTGCGTCAGCCTCCGCGACAAAATGACATAGAGCGATTCGCAGCAGACCGCGCCCAGTATCATGAGATTGCCGACGAACGATCCCGCGGCGGGTAAGAGCGCGGCGGGCGAGGCCGCTTGTCCATGCGACAGATTGACCGTGACGATGCCGATAACGGCCAGCGCAATCGATGCGAGGGCGCGCGCGTTCGGCCGCTCGCCGAGCAAGAGCCACGCGAACAGGGCGACGACGGCGGGCATCGTGCTCGTAATGACGCCGGCGGCAACCGCGCTCGTGCGGGCCACGCCGCTCAGCATGAGCAGCGTAAACCCGAAGGTGCCGAATAGCGCTTGTAGAAATAGATTGAGCCATTCGCCGCGTTTGACGCCGCGCATCTTCAAGGGCCGCAACAACGGCCAGAGCACGGCCAGCGCAACGACGAAGCGCAGCAGTGCGAAGACGAGGACGGGAACGAAAGCGACGATCGACTTACCGATGCCGACGTTGCTGCCCACGAGCAGCATCGAGGCGATGAGACACCATGCGTAGCGATTCAAGCTGTAGTCCGGGGGGAAAGTTCGGCTAGCATTGTAGGTGGGCGTACGCGGCGGCGCAAAGCGAGCGTGCCGGCGCACCTCGAGGCGAGCGGCGCTCGAGCAAGCACGCGAGCCCCGCGGTGCCGCGCTGCGCGATTGGCCGAACGGCGGATGGCGCGCGCTGTAAGTGCCCGGTAAGTTGTTGCCTTTACTGTGCAGTGACTATCGTTCGAGCGGGGCGCCCTTTGCGTGTTTTGCTGCGGTGCGGCATGGCATGCGTCCTTGCGCGGTGTGGCGGCATGAGGTGGCTGCCGTCATTGACCG
The DNA here is from genome assembly GCA_966212325.1 of uncultured Burkholderiaceae bacterium. Classification (GTDB taxonomy): domain Bacteria; phylum Pseudomonadota; class Gammaproteobacteria; order Burkholderiales; family Burkholderiaceae; genus Trinickia. Next base: position 267,216 of record CBIHRA010000002.1, read on the forward strand.
GCACCGGATTCACGTTTCATCATCTTGTCGATAAGGGAGTAGTCGATGTCTGCGATTGAATCGGTTCTTCACGAAAGTCGTGTCTTCGAGCCGTCCGCCGAGGTGGCGGCCGGGGCGGCGATTTCGGGAATGGACGCATACCGGGCGCTGATGGCCGAGGCCGAGCGGGACTACGAGGGCTTCTGGGCGAAGCTCGCGCGCGAAACGCTCACATGGCGCAAGCCGTTTACGAAGACGCTCGACGAATCCCGCGCGCCGTTCTTCACTTGGTTCGAGGACGGCGAACTCAACGCGTCGCACAACTGCCTGGACCGCCACGTCGAAGCCGGTCACGGCGATCGTACGGCGCTGGTATTCGAGGCCGACGACGGCGCGGTCACGCACGTCACGTACAAAGATCTGCTGCAGCGCGTGTGCCGCTTCGCCAACGCGTTGAAACGGCGCGGCGTCAAGAAGGGCGACCGTGTCGTCATCTACATGCCGATGTCGGTCGAAGGCGTCATCGCGATGCAGGCTTGCGCGCGTATCGGCGCACCGCACTCTGTCGTGTTCGGCGGGTTTTCGTCGAAATCGCTGAACGAGCGGCTCGTCGACGTCGGCGCGGTGGCGCTCGTCACGGCCGACGAGCAGATGCGCGGCGGCAAGGCGTTGCCGCTCAAGCGCATTGCCGACGAAGCGCTCGCCATGGGCGGGTGCGAGGCCGTCAAGAGCGTGATCGTCTATCGCCGCACGGGCGGGGCTGTCGATTGGGACGCTTCTCGCGATGCATGGATGCACGAAGCGGTAGAGCAAGAAGCCGATACATGCGAGCCGGAATGGCTGAGCGCGGAGCATCCGCTGTTCGTGCTCTACACGTCGGGCTCTACCGGCAAACCGAAGGGCGTGCAGCACAGCACGGGCGGGTATCTGCTGTGGGCCGCGCAAACGATGAAGTGGACGTTCGACTGGAAGCCGTCGGATGTCTTCTGGTGCACGGCCGATATCGGCTGGGTCACGGGCCACAGTTACATCACGTACGGCCCGCTCGCGCTCGGCGCGACGCAAGTCGTGTTCGAGGGCGTGCCGACCTATCCGGACGGCGGCCGCTTCTGGAACATGATCGAGAAGCATAAGGTCAGCATCTTCTATACCGCGCCCACGGCTATTCGTTCGCTGATCAAGATTGCCGATGCCGACGACAAGGTTCATCCGAAGAGCTATGACTTGTCGAGCTTGCGTATTCTCGGCACCGTCGGCGAGCCGATCAATCCCGAAGCATGGATGTGGTACTACGAGCATGTCGGCGGCAAGCGCTGCCCGGTCATCGATACGTGGTGGCAGACGGAAACGGGCGGCCACATGATTGCGCCGATGCCGGGGGCGACGCCGCTCGTGCCGGGCTCGTGCACGTTGCCGCTGCCGGGCATCATGGCCGCGATCGTCGACGAGACGGGACAAGACGTGCCGAACGGACAGGGGGGCATTCTGGTCGTGAAGCGGCCGTGGCCGGCGATGCTTCGTACGGTGTGGGGCGATCCCGATCGCTTCAAGAAGAGCTACTTTCCTGACGAGTTGGGCGGCAAGCTGTATCTGGCCGGCGACGGCTCGGTGCGCGACAAGGAAACGGGCTATTTCACGATCATGGGCCGTATCGACGACGTGCTCAACGTGTCGGGGCACCGACTCGGGACGATGGAGATCGAATCGGCGCTCGTGGCGAACCCTATCGTTGCAGAGGCGGCTGTCGTGGGCCGTCCCGACGATACGACGGGCGAAGCCGTCGTCGCATTCGTCGTGCTCAAGCGGCCGCGCCCGGAGGGCGAGGAAGCCGTGAAGCTCGCGAACGAACTTCGTGCTTGGGTGGGCAAGGAGATTGGACCGATCGCGAAGCCGAAGGACATTCGCTTCGGGGAAAATCTGCCGAAGACGCGTTCGGGCAAGATCATGCGACGCCTGTTGCGCTCACTGGCCAAGGGCGAAGAGATCACGCAAGACGTCTCCACGCTCGAGAACCCGGCCATTCTCGATCAACTTTCGCAAGTGAGCTGAACGCAGCGGCGGTGAACTGAACGAGTCGCGGCGTTAGACGCGGTAACGCGGCTGCTTGCGACGCAATGACAGGGCGCGGCGCGGACAATCCCAATTGCCCGCGCCGCGCCTTTTTGATAAATAGGCGCATGGCCGCGCCACGCTCCCTCGATTCTGCTGCTCAAGCCGCGCTCGAACCGCCTCCGGTATCGAGCGCGATGGCGCTCGCCCATCGCCGTTATTGGCGCTTCAACGTCGCGCTGATCAGCGTGTTGATGCTGATCGGATTCGGCGTGTCCTTCATCGTGCCGCTTTTTGCGCGTCCGTTATCGAGCGTGCGCATGGCGGGGTTCCGCTTGCCCTTTTACCTCGGCGCGCAGGGCGCGATTCTCGTCTACTTGCTGCTCATCGTCGTCTACATCGCCGCGATGACGCGCGCCGACCGCCGGTTGCGGCACGCTGCGGCGGCCGATGCGGCGAAAGAAGCCGTTGGAGAAGCCGCACGATGAAGCTCGTGAACCGGATGGTTCGCGCCTACGCGCTTTACACGTTCGGCTTCTTTCTGTTCGTCTACGTGATGTGGCGTATCGAACGCGCGGCGGGGCCGGGTGTTTGGGTCGGCTATGTGTTTCTTTTCGTGCCGATCGCCGTCTATGCCGTGATCGGACTGCTCTCGCGCACGTCCGATCTCGTCGAGTATTACGTCGCGGGGCGGCGCGTGCCGGCCGCGTTCAACGGCATGGCCACCGCGGCCGACTGGCTATCGGCGGCGTCTTTCATCGGATTGGCCGGGTCGATCTACGTGTCGGGGTACGACGGGCTCGCCTATTTGATGGGCTGGACCGGAGGCTATTGTCTCGTCGCGTTCTTGCTTGCGCCGTACGTACGTAAGCTCGCGCGCTATACGATTCCCGATTTTCTCGGCACGCGCTATTCGAGCAACCTCGTGCGCGGCATTGCGGCGATGGCCGCGATCTTGTGCTCGTTCGTCTATCTCGTCGCGCAGATTCAAGGGGTCGGGCTCATCGCCACGCGTTTTATCGGCGTGGACTTCGCCATCGGCATTGCCTGCGGGTTGGCGGGCATTCTCGTCTGCTCGTTTCTCGGCGGCATGCGTGCCGTGACGTGGACGCAAGTCGCGCAGTACGTCATTCTCATCAGCGCGTTCTTGATCCCCGTCTCGTTGATTGCGCACAAGGACGGGCTCGGCTGGGTGCCGCAGCTGACGTATGGCCGCTTGATGGCGCATATGGAGAAGGTCGATCGCGAGGTGCGCGACGCGCCGCAAGAGCGCAGCGTGCGCGATGCGTATCGGCAAAGGGCGGCGCGCATCGATGCGCAGATCGCGGCACTGCCGGGCTCTTATCTCGACGAGAAGGCGCGCCTGATGCGGGAGCTCGACGCTTTGCGCAGGCATAACGGGCCGCTGCGAGAAATTCATCAGCGCAAGGCGGCGCTCGAAGCGTTCCCGCGCGACCCTGCGGCTGCAAGAGTCGTATGGCGGCAGGCGCGCGACGACCTGCTTGCGCGTGCGACCGATCCCGTGCCGATGCACGAGCCGTTTCACGCGACGAACGACGACGAGCGGCGCACGCATGAGCGCAACTTCCTTTCGTTGCTCTTGTGTTTGTCGCTCGGCACCGCGAGCTTGCCGCACATTCTGTCTCGCTACAACACGACGACCTCGGTGGCGTCGGCGCGGCGGTCCGTGGCATGGACGCTGTTCTTCGTCGCGTTGTTTTACGTCAGCGTGCCGGTGCTTGCCGTGCTCATCAAATACGAAGTGATGACGCACCTCGTGGGCAGGCCGATGACCGATTGGCCGGCATGGGTGACGCAATGGCATCGCGCCGAGCCGGCGCTGCTCAGCATCGGCGATGGCAACGGCGACGGCATCGTTCGATGGTCGGCGATTCGAATGCAGCCCGACATGGTGGTGTTGGCCGCGCCCGAAATTGCCGGGCTGCCGTACGTGATATCGGGCCTCGTCGCGGCGGGGGCGTTGGCCGCCGCGCTATCGACCGCCGACGGCTTGTTGCTGACGATCGCGAATGCGTTGTCGCACGACGTGTACTACCACATGGTCGACCCGGGTGCGTCGAGTCAGCGGCGCGTGACGATATCGAAGATTTTGCTGCTCGGCGTGGCGTTGTTTGCTTCGTATGTGGCGTCGCTCAATACAGGCAATATTTTGTTTCTCGTGGGGGCGGCGTTTTCGTTGGCGGCGTCGAGCTTTTTTCCCGTGCTCGTGCTGGGCGTGTTTTGGAAACGCACGACCAAGCGCGGCGCCGTGGCGGGGATGATCGCCGGGCTGGGCATGTGCGTGTACTACATCGTGTCGACGTACCCGTACTTCGGGCAATTGACCGGGTTTGCCGGCCCGCGCTGGTTCGGCATCGAGCCGATCAGTTCGGGCGTGTTCGGCGTGCCCGCTGGATTCGCCGCTACGATCGTGGTCAGTCTGCTCGATCGCGCACCGGATGCTTATACGAAGGCGCTCGTCGATTACATTCGGCATCCGTGATGTCTTGGCTGGCGGCCTTTGCGCTGTCGCTATCGGTGTAGCTTTCGTCGGCGGGTCTTGCGTCGGCCGCTTCTACATCGGCGGCGGTCTGCTGGTCCCTACGCAACAGCAAGCCGCCGAGCACGCCCGCTACGGCGGCGAAAATCGCGCCGAATAGAAAGGCCGCGTGATATCCGCTATTGAGCGCCGCGACGGCGTTTTCGGAAGCCTGCATCGCGTCGGTGCGGGCGGCGGCGAGGCTCGCGAGCACGGCAAGGCCGAGCGCACCGCCCATCATGAACGACGTATTGACGATGCCCGACGCGAGGCCCGATTCGCTCGGATCGACGTCGCTCATGGCTGCCAGCAGCATCGGATTGAAAGCGACGCCTGCTCCGATACCGAGCAGGATCATGCCGGGCAGAACGTCGATGACGAACGTGCCGTCGACGGGCGCCCGCGCGAAAAGCGCCAAGCCGCCGCCTGCGAGCAGCAACCCGACCGCCAGCGGACGCCGCAGGCCGAAGCGCATGACCACGCGCGCCGACAGACCCAATGAAAAGAATCCCATGATCAGGTTGGCAGGCAGGAACGCTAGGCCGACCTGCAAGGGGCGATAGCCGAGCACGCGCTGCAGGTAGAGCGCGGAGAGGAAGAACCACGCGAACATTGCCGCGGCCCACAGCACACCGACCACGTTGGCCGTTGCGATATTGCGCATGCGGAAGAGGGCGAGCGGCATCAACGGGTGCTGCGTGCGCGCTTCGATGACGAGGAAGGCGGCAAGTAGCACGATCGCGGCGGATATCAGGCCTAGCGTTTGTGCCGAAGTCCAGCCTGCTTCATTGCCGTTGACGACGGCGTACACGGCGAGCATCAGCGAGACCGTCACAGTGACTGCACCTGCCACGTCGAGCCGTTCGCCATGCGCATGGCCGCGTGCCGACGGCAACAGCGCTATGCAAAGCGCGTAGACAGCGATGCCGATGGGCACATTGACGAGGAAGATCCAATGCCAGCTGAGCAGGTTTGTCAAAAGGCCGCCCAGCAGTACGCCGATGCTGCCGCCCGCCGAGCAGACGAAGCCGTACACGCCCATTGCTTTGGCGCGTTCGCCGGTTTCGGTGAACAGATTCATGATCAGCGACAGCGAAACGGCCGAGACTACCGCGCCGCCGAAGCCCTGCACGGCGCGTGCAGCGACCAGCAGGATCTGGGAATTTGCGAGGCCGCATGCAAGCGACGCAAGCGTGAATAGCGTGATGCCGGCGAGAAATAGCTTGCGATGTCCGTAGAGGTCGCCCAGGCGTCCGCCGAGCAGCAGGCAGCCGCCGAAGGTGAGCATGTAGGCGTTGACGACCCAGACCAGTGACGTTTCGGTGAAGTGCAGATCGGCGGCGATCGACGGCAATGCGACGTTCACGATCGTCGTGTCGAGAACGATCATCAGCACGCCGAGGCACAGAACGATCAGCACTAGCCAGCGTTTGTTGCCGTGGATCGAGTGAGTCATGTGGGACTCCTTTTTCGGTTTGTGTGCGCGAAGGTGTGATGAACGGGCGCGGGGGAGACGCTGGGCAGGCTGTCTCCTCCAGACGTGAAGTCGCGGAGCGCGGCAGTAGGGCAATGGTAATTCGGACAGTGGGTTTGACGCAGGGAAGGCAGCATTGCCTTTGGAGGCGCGGGCTGTGGGTGGGGGCTCGAGTGCATGCCGACAATAGGCGTCGCCCGGACGTCGGCAGCGGCTCGGCCCGCAGGAAGTAGGGCAAGGAACGCGCCGCGTTCACACTGCCCCGCACGCCGGCAGACTCTGCTATAATGCGCGGCTCTCGGAGAGATGGATGAGTGGTTTAAGTCGCACGCCTGGAAAGCGTGTATAGGTTAACAGCCTATCGGGGGTTCGAATCCCCCTCTCTCCGCCAGTCAAGCTTCTCAGGCGTTCTCGCCGGCTCTCGCCCCGAGTCTCGCCGAATCTCAGGAAATCTCGCTCAGCCTTGCGCATCCGGGGGGCTGAGTTCGTCGATCCAGTCGCATTCTCTCAGCGCTCCAGCACATCGCCCTCGAACGCATAACTCGAAATCAGCCACGCAATGCTGGTCGAGGCAGTGCCGAACGCGACGCTGAGCGGATGGAAGGTTGCTGAGAGCTTAAACTCGCTTGCGCCAACGAAGAACACCGACATCGAAAGAACGGACAGCAGTGTCCGATTGTTGTCGGTGCTAGCGACGGAAGATGCAGAATCTGCGATTTCCGCATGTGTTTGCACGCACGCACCCTGGAAAAAGCGGGGCGGTGCTTGCTCCGATTGGCATTATCGACAAAGATGCAGGAACCCCCGCAAGTCACCGCAGTTTCATCTCTTCCTTGGCAGAATCCATGTCAAAGCTACCCAGGCACTATGCGATCTCGCCGCACGACGACGTGGAAAATTTTTTCGATAACGTGCAGCTGGCAAGCGCACACAGGCTGTTGCAACAGAAGCTCGCGCTGAAACCGGTATTTAAGGACGACGCTCAGCGGGAGGCCTTCAACAAGATGGCCAACGACTGGCTCGGATACTGGCGCGGGCATGAGGAAGTTGACCCAGGCGAGCTGAAAGCGACTATTTATCTCGAGAAGCGTTCTCGCCGTACTGGATCTTACGCGCGACTGAGCTTTGCTGGCGTCACCAATCCAATACTGCGCGTGTATGTGATAGGACACGGATCGGCAGGCTCAACGAGCATCGAGCCCGAAAATCGGGACCAGCCGAAGTCGGCCGAAGAGGTAGCGGACTTGTTGATCTCGATGAAGCTCCCGATCGATAGCGATGTCCGCGCCAACTCGTGCTTCAGTGCTGCGGGCATAGAGTGTCGGTTAGGCGAACGCGAGTGGTGGAAACACTACTACGATGGAATCTTGTCCGAAGCGCTTGAGCCGGACCGCAGCTTCGCTGGCAGCTTGGATCGTCATTTGCGAGATCGTGGCTTCACCGGGAAAACGTACGGATATCTGACCCCCATCACTAAGTCCCGGCGGCTTGTGAACTCACAAGGCGCCGCGGGAGCGAAAGCAACATTGCATATGGGGGGTGTGCCCGTGGTTCGAAGCGAGGATGGCAAATTAGAGAGGCTTAGCAATGAGCCCGTCAGGAGACGCGATATCCGCGTGCAATTCCCTTACGAAGCGCGTGCTAAGCAAAGCGCCCGGGCAAAGGTCCTGTTTCCGACGCTATGACGGGACGCTTGTGCCGGGACCATCGTGTCCCGCCATCACGGCGCCAAAGCCTCCATAATCGCCTCGAGAACATGGACGGGCGTCGCGCCGCGTGCGAATGAGGCAAATCGGCATACCTCCGCGCAATGGCGACTACGAGCGCGCGTGATGCGTGTGCCGGAGCAGCTCGCCGCCGGCATGCGGTCAAGACCTGTCATTGCCGGCAAAGCAACTTCGTCCGGGATCATTCGGGCGCCCCCATGCTGCCGGCATGATGGTGCGTCGGATTCGCGCCGTGCCCCGCTATCGCGTCATGACCATGATCCGACAATTGGGCGTCGAACCACTGGTGCAGCGCGGAGATGAGCTGGGGCTGATCGGTGCGATAGGCGATTTCGCCGCCGTTGGGCAGATCGCGATATGTGATGGTCAACTCGCCTGGCTTCGCTGCTCGTAGCGCCGCGATGCCTGGCATGTCCTTGCCATGAATATGCTCCGGGCCTTCGAAGTCGCCAGCGGCGAACTGCTGCGCGATTATCGTCAGGTGCCGACGAATCAATGCGGCTTGCTTGGGATCGTTGCGCTTAGTCACGACTTGCTGGATGCCGCCGTCAGCGGTCTTGGTGAAGACGTGAGTGGTCGCCGCGAGGGAAAACGGCATGATGTCGGCCCCCCGTTGCGCGACCTCCTTCTGGCGGACGCCGCTGTCGGCAGCGGCAGGTGAAGCGACACCGCTCACAACAAGCGAAGCAGCGATCAATAGCGTTGCTGTGCGTACCATAAGTGGCTCCGGTGTCGAGTGCAGTCGCAGTCTAGCGCGGTGATCGGCCGCCCGCTGCGACTGGGATCATATCAACGGATGCACCGACTGCAGCGCTTGATTTGTTCGACGTTTCCAGTATTATCGAAATATGGAAACTAAGCATATGGTCCGCGTATTGAGCGCGTTGGCGCAAGAAACAAGACTCGCTGTCTTCCGGCTACTCGTTCAGGCGGGGCCGGGCGGTGTGCCCGCCGGCCAAATCGCCGAGCAGTTGGGGATCGCGCCGTCCTCTTTGTCTTTTCACATGAAAGAGCTTGTGCACGCCGAACTGGTCACGGTCCTGCCGCAGGGCCGTTTCATGATTTATTCCGCAAATTATTCCGCGATGAATGGCCTGTTGGCCTTTCTGACGGAGAACTGCTGCGGCGGCAATCCATGCACACCCGTGCGCGGCCGGGCACGCAAGAAGCTCTCGGAGAGTCCATCGTGAATCGTCTGCACGTTCGTTTGGCCCCCGAGGATCCGATTGCCGGCATTCGCGTTTAATAATGGAAGCATCCGACCGCATCATGACGAAGACCGTACTCGTGCTTTGCACCGGCAATTCGTGCCGCTCCCAGATGGGCCAGGCGATCCTCAACTACGACCTGGCGGGCCAGGTTCGAGCGATTTCGGCAGGGACTGCGCCGCAACCGAAAGTGGCCGACGGTGCGATCGAGGTGCTGAAACTGGCTGGCCTTCCGACCTGCGGCCTATTTCCTAAAACCATCGAAGCCGTGATGGATGAAGCCATCGACTTAGTCGTCAGCGTATGCGACAACGCGAAGGAAAGCTGCCCCATCTTTCCGCGTCCTGTAAAGCGCATTCACGTCGGCTTCCATGATCCTCATGGCGAGTCGCTCGACAGTTTTATTGCGGTCCGCGACGACATCCGTGTTCGCTTGGTGCCGGCGGTGCGCGAAGCACTCGGTCTGTGAGGGGCGACGATGTCCGTTCAGTTCGACAACACCGGCAAGCGTGCCGGTAAAGCGGCGATGAGCATCTTCGAGCGTTACCTGTCGCTCTGGGTGTTGCTTTGCATCGTCGCAGGGATCGCGGCAGGCCAGGCTGCGCCCGGCGTTTTTCATGCTATCGGCAAGATCGAGGTCGCGCAGGTCAATCTGCCGGTGGGGCTGCTCATTTGGGTGATGATTATCCCAATGCTCGTGAAGGTCGATTTTGGCGCCCTGAATGAAATTAGCCAGCACGTGCGCGGTATTGGCGTGACGTTGGTTGTCAACTGGCTGGTGAAGCCGTTCTCGATGACCTTCCTCGGATGGTTGTTCATCCGCCACGTGTTTGTCTCTTTGCTGCCGGCAAGCGAACTCGACAGCTACGTCGCGGGTCTCATTTTGCTCGCCGCGGCGCCTTGTACCGCGATGGTGTTCGTCTGGAGCAAGTTGTCGAATGGCGACCCGCTTTTCACGCTGTCGCAGGTGGCGTTGAACGACACGATCATGGTGTTCGCGTTCGCGCCGCTGGTCGGGCTGCTGCTGGGCGTGTCTGCCATTACGGTGCCATGGGCGACGCTCGTGACCTCGGTCGTGCTTTACATCGCAATTCCCGTAGCGCTCGCACAGATCTGGCGAAGGACGCTGCTGTCCAAGGGGCAGGGCGCTTTCGATGCCGCAATGATCAAGATCGGGCCGTGGTCCATTTGCGCGCTGCTGGCAACGTTGGTGCTGCTTTTTGCCTTCCAGGGCGAAGCGATTCTGAAGCAACCTCTGGTCATCGCGCTGCTGGCCGTGCCGATTCTGATCCAGGTGTTCTTCAATTCGGCGTTGGCCTACTGGCTCAATCGCGTCGTCGGCGAAAAGCACAATGTGGCCTGCCCATCGGCGTTGATCGGCGCCTCCAATTTCTTCGAACTGGCGGTGGCGGCCGCCATCAGTCTGTTCGGTTTCGAATCGGGGGCGGCGCTGGCTACGGTAGTAGGCGTATTGATCGAAGTGCCGGTGATGCTGCTTGTCGTGAAGGTGGTCAATTCATCGAAGGGTTGGTATGAACGCGGATGACTACGAGATTCGTCCGGCAACCGTCGCCGATTTCGACGGTATTCGCGCGTTGCTCGAAGCATGCGGGCTTCCGTCGAGCGATCTGTCTGCGCGAAGTCTGGATCGATTCCTCGTCGCGGCAGAGAACACGGAGATCGTCGGTGTCGCCGGGCTGGAGCAGGTTGGCGATGTGGCGCTGCTGCGTTCGGTAGCCGTCCATTCGCGGCTGCGAGGATCCGGGCTGGGTTCTCGTCTTGTCGAGGCGTCACTTGCGCTGGCGCAAGGGCAATCTGTCCGCGAGTTGTACCTCATTCCCAATGACGAATCCGCTCGCGTCTTTTTTGCGCGCCGTGGATTCACTGCGACCGAGCGAAGCGGCGTTCCTACAGCGATTCAGGGTCTGCCGGAATTTACGTACCTCTGTCCGCAAACGCACCCATGTTTGTGGAGATCATTGGTGACCGATGCCCGAGGCCGCTCGCGCAATTCAGATTAGCAGAGGGGAGCCTCATTCATGCTTATGCGGATGGCAGGATGTGGTTGCATGTGGTCCCGCCAGACAGGAATGGCCGCAAAATCGGCGTTCGACCTGTTCTCGGGTTCAGTCAGCGCTTCGTCCGATCCGCTTGCTGAGCGGGCTCTTCGTCTTGTAGGTCACACCGTGACGCTCGAGATACTCCCGGATCAACTGCCGTACGACTTGCGATGGCGTTAGATCTTGTGCCGCGCAAAGCTTTTCAAATGCTTCTTTCTTGGCGGGGTCGATCAGGACGGTCAGACGTGCGGTTTTCGTTTCCATTGCGGGGACAGGTCGGCGAGGATGCTAATCAAATTATAATGCATTTGCCTTCCGCCGCAGGGCGGGAAGCCGGCGGGCTAACGCTTGCTGTCCAGTCGATAGAGATAAGCCGACACATCGTCGACGACGGGCACGATTGCGAGTGTGACGAGCCCCGCGGCGAGCGGTACGGTTGAGACATAGCCGACATAGTTGAAGCCGATGGCGCCGGTCAGGCCGCCGATGAAGAACGATGCCAACATCGTGCCGTGGATCCTCAGCTTCGCGCGATTTGCGACGACTGCGGGCGCGTCCGCAACGTTTGTCGACCTATTCCAGTAAAACAGCTTGCCCAGTTCGATGCCGAGGTCCGTCACGATGCCAGTCATGTGCGTGGTGCGGATTTCCGCGCCCGACAGCTTCGTGACCATTGCATTTTGCAGTCCCATGATAAAGCACAGCAAGATCACGGTGACGGGGACGAAGAAGGCTTTCCATAACGCAAGATGGCTGCCGAGCAGTCCGAAGAGGAGCAGCAGCCCGGCTTCGGCCAGCAACGGCAGGACGTACTGGCTTTGCAGGCTACGTCGTCGCCCCCAGTTGACGAGCATCGCCGAGCAACCCGCTCCGACAAGAAACGACACCAGCGAACCAATGCCGGCCAACATGAGCCGGACGTCCCCGAGTGCGGTCTGGTCCGCGATAGCCGACACGATGCCGCTCATGTGTGACGTGTATTGCTTGACCGCAAGGAAGCCGCCGGCATTGGTTGCGCCGGCGACGAACGCAAGCGAAAACCCGAGATGACGGTTCGCGCTCGCGCTGCGGTGTTGTCCCGTCAAGCTTCGAAAGTACTGCGCAGGCATAGGATCTTCTTCACTCAATCGCTCAGAACGGCGGTAAAGACATGGCGGATGAGACCTTAGGGCACAGCAAGTAGACGAGCGGTCCGCCGGGGCGCCCAATTTCTGCGAACATGTGACTAATATGATAATGCCATTATCATATCCTGTTATCCCAAATTGTGTTCCGATGTCATAATATGCGTATGACGGAGCCCGGAAAGCCGGGTTCGTTCCACGCTCGTCGTCCAATCGAGCGTACTGGAGGACATTCCGGATGGCACCCGTGCCGGTCGTTCATCTCGTCCTGCTGGCCGCGGCCGCGTGGCTCGCGATCGGCTCGCTGGGTCTCGGGGTTCTGCACCGCACGCGGTTCGTTGCGCACGCGCTGTTTCCGCTCGGTGCGGTGGGTGGGCTGCTGTTAGGTGGGGCAGGACTAGCTGGCATCTTCGCCGAACCGACCGCCGCAGTACTGCCGATCGGGCTGCCCGGGTTGCCGTTCCATCTGCGCGCCGATGGGCTATCCGGCTATTTCCTGTTCGTGCTCGGTGTCGTCAGCGCGGGGATCGGCGCCTTCTCCGCCGGCTATTTCCGCAAGGGTGAAGGGGCTGCGCCAGGGCTCATCTGCTTCGAATACCACATTTGCATCGCGAGCATCGCGCTCGTGCTCATCGCCGACGATGCGTATGTTTTCATGGTCGCCTGGGAAACGCTGACGCTGTCCGCGACGTTCCTCGTGATGACCAACCACCGGATCGGCGAGATCCGCCGCGCGGGCTACCTGTATTTCCTGATCTCTCACGTCGGTGCGCTCGCGCTGCTCCTTTGCTTTGGCATTCTGCAGGCGCGCACCGGCGACTACACGTTTTCCAACATGCGCGCGCAGTCGCTCGACATGTTCTGGGCATCGCTCGCATTTCTGTTCGCGCTGGTTGGATTCGGCGCCAAGGCGGGCGTGTTTCCACTGCACGTGTGGCTGCCTCAGGCCCATCCTGCGGCGCCGTCCCCCGTGTCGGCGCTTCTCAGCGGATTCGTGCTGAAGGTCGGTTTGTATGGCCTGATCCGCACGGTGTTCGACTTGCTGCATGTACAGATCGCCTGGTGGGGCGTGCTGCTGCTGGTGCTGGGCATCGGCACGGCGCTGCTCGGCGCGGTGTTCAGTACGATCCAGGTCGACATGAAGCGTCTGCTCGCGTATTCGTCGATCGATAACGTCGGCCTGATGATTGTCGCGCTCGGCCTCGCGGTGCTGTTTCGCGCGTACGGGATGACGAGCCTGTCTGCGCTCGCACTGACCGCGATGCTCTACCAGATCGTCGCGCATGCGGCATTCAAGAGCCTGCTGTTCCTTGGCACCGGGGCCGTGCTGCACGCCACCGGGGAGCGTAATCTCGGCAAGCTTGGCGGGCTGATCCGTTTCATGCCGTGGACCGCGTGGGCCGTGCTTACGGGCGTTGCGGCCAGCGCCGGCTTGCCTCCCTTGAGTGGTTTTGTTGCGGAGTGGCTCCTGCTACAAGGCTTCCTGTTCACGCCGGGTTTGCCGAATTCCGTGCTTGCGATGACGGTGCCGATCGCGGCCGCGCTGGTCGCGATGACGGTCGCCTTGGCCGGCTACACGATGGTGAAGTTCTTCGGCATCGTCTTCCTCGGGCAGCCGAGGGAAGCAAAACTGAGTCGGGCGCGCGATGCGAATACGTGGGAACGGCTCGCGTTCTGCTGGTTCGCGGTGGCCGGTGTGCTGCTCGGGCTTATGCCCGCGCAGTTCGTCAAGGTGCTGAATCCGGTCACGCATGCACTCGTCGGTAGCGCAATCAGTGCAGGAAATCATGGCTGGCTGATGTTCGTACCCTTATCGACGGCGCGGGCGAGTTACATGCCCGCCGTGTTCATGCTGTTTTTCGTTGCTTCCTGCGCTCTCGCGTGGGTGTTGGTGCGACGCTGCTATCACGGCCGGTTGCGACGGGCCGCGCCATGGAGTTGCGGATTCCCCTTTAGGACCGCGCGCATGCAGGATACGGCGGAAGGCTTCGGGCAGCCGATCCGAGAAATATTCACTCCGCTCCTGCGCATCGAACGGCAATTGCCGTCGCCGTTCGACGCGCAGCCGGTCTACCGGGTCTCGGTCGATGACCGCACGTGGTCCGTGCTCTACGAACGTATCGCCGCACTTACACAACGTGCGGCGCAATGGGTGGGGCGGCTGCAGACGGGCAAGATCGCCGTCTACTTGACCTACAGCTTCGCTGTGCTGATCTTGCTTCTGATACTGGTGAGACGATGGTGACCGTATCCGGCTTGATCTCGCAAGCCCTCGAGATCGTCGTGGCGCTTGCCGGCGCGCCACTGCTTACGGGCTGGGTGAACCAGTGCCGCGCATGGCTGCAGAACCGGCATGCGCCATCCATTTGGCAACCGTACCGGATGCTCCATAAGCTGTTCAACAAGGAGTCGGTGCTCGCGCACGGCGCAAGCCCGATCTTTCGCGGGGCGCCTTACGTTGTCTGGGCTGCGATGACGCTCGCATGCGCGATCGTACCGACTCTGTCGACCGAATTGCCGCTGTCGCCCGCCGCGGACGCGATCGCGCTCGTCGGCCTGTTTGCGTTCGCGCGCGTTGCGTTGTCGCTCGCCGCGATGGATCTGGGCACTGCGTTCGGCACGCTCGGCGCCCGTCGCGAAATGCTGATCGGCTTCCTCGCGGAGCCGGCCTTGCTGATGGTGCTGCTGTCGGCCTCGCTGATCACGCAGTCCACACTTCTGACGAGCATCGTCGCGACGCTCGGACGGGGCGAACTGGTGATCTATCCGAGCCTTGCGTTCGCGGGCATTGCGTTCACGCTGGTGTCGCTCGCCGAGAACGCGAGGCTGCCCGTCGACAATCCGGCTACCCACCTGGAGCTGACGATGATCCACGAGGCGCTGATTCTCGAATATTCGGGGCGGCACCTCGCGCTGATGGAATGGGCTGCCGGCCTCAAGCTGTTTGCATACTCGTGCATTGGTCTTGCACTCTTCATGCCATGGGGCATTGCAGAGGCGGGCAATCCGCTCGCGTTGGTGCTCGCGGTGCCGGCGCTCTTCGTCAAGCTGATGGCGGGCGGCGCTGCGCTCGCCCTCGTCGAGACCGCCAACGCGAAGATGCGGATTTTCCGAGTCCCGGAGTTCCTGGCAACCGCATTTCTGCTTGCTGTAATCGGCATGCTCGTCCATCTGCTGCTGGGGGCATGAATGCACGCCTATGCAACGCAATTGATCAATTTCCTTGCGGCCGTGCTGCTCATGTTGTCGTTCGCGATGCTGAGTCAGCGCCGGATCCTGTCGCTGATCCACCTTTATACGTTGCAGGGTGTCGCGCTCGTGTCGGCCAACCTGATCCTCGGTTTTGTGACGCATGATGCGCATCTGTACGTCTCCGCCGGGTTGACGCTCGTGCTGAAGGTCGGCGTGATTCCGTGGATCCTGTATCGGCTCGTGCGCAGGCTCGACGTTCAGGCCGACGTCGAGCCCCTCATCAACATTCCGACGACCCTGCTGATCGGCATCGTGCTGGTGATTGTCGCGTTCAACGTGGCGGCGCCGATCAGCCAGCTTGCGACCTCGGTTGCGCGCGGCGCACTCGGGATCGCGCTCGCGTGCGTGTTGCTGTCGTTCATGGCGATGATCACGCGCGCGAAGGCGATTCCTCAGGTGCTCGGCTTCCTGTCGATGGAGAACGGGCTGTTCTTCGCCGCAACGGCCGCCACCAACGGCATGCCGATGATCGTCGAGCTCGGCATCGGTCTTGACGTACTGGTGGGGATCCTGATTCTGGGCGTGTTCATGTTCCAGATTCGCGAGCAGTTCGACAGCCTGGATATCCATCACCTCGAGAAGCTCAAAGATGAATGACGCCCACGTCGTGCTCGCCGTGCTCGGCATTCCGCTCGCGGCCGCCGCGTGCCTCGCGAGCGTGCGCGCGAGTCACGTCGCGCGGAATCTGAACATCGGTTTCAGCTTCGGGACGTTCGCGGCAACGCTCGTGCTCGCCGTGCGCACGGTCCACTATGGGTCGTCGTTCGCATTCGGACGGACATTTTTCGTCGATCCTTTCAATGTCTACCTCGTCGCGCTGACCGCGTTCGTCGGTTTGACGACGTCACTGTATTCGCGGCCGTACATGCAGGTCGAGGAGGTCCGCGGCCGGATGACGGCCATGCGCATGCGGCTCTATCACAGCATGTACCAGCTCTTCATGTTCGCGATGCTGCTCGCTCTCCTGACTAACAACCTAGGTGTGCTGTGGGTCGCGATGGAAGCTGCGACACTCGCGACGGTGTTGCTCGTCAGCGTCTACCGGACCGCCGCGAGCCTCGAGGCTGCGTGGAAGTACTTCATTCTGTGCGGCGTCGGCATCGCGCAAGCGCTGTTCGGCACGATTCTGCTGTACCTCGCCGCGAGCCGGCAGCTCACCGACGGTGACGCGCTTCTGTGGACAAGCCTTGCAGCGATCAAGACGCAGCTCGACCCGACCATTGTGTCGATCGCCTTCGTGTTCCTGCTCGTCGGCTACGGCACGAAAGTCGGGCTCGTGCCGATGCACAACTGGCTGCCGGACGCGCACGCCGAGGGCCCCACACCGATTTCGGCCGTACTGTCGGGGCTACTCCTGAATGTCGCGCTCTATGCGGTGCTGCGCTGCAAGGTGCTCGCTGACGGAGCGCTGGCCAATGGCCTGCCGGGGCGCTTGCTCGTCGGGTTCGGGCTGGTCTCGGTGCTGATCGCCTCGTTTTCGCTGTTCCGGCAGAAGGACGTGAAGCGGCTGTTCTCGTATTCGTCGATCGAGCATATGGGACTGATGACGTTCGCATTCGGGCTCGGCGGCCCGATCGCGACGTTCGCCGGGCTGCTCCATATGACCGTCCATTCCCTCGTCAAATCGGCGATCTTCTTCGCGGTCGGCCACGCGGCGCAGAAGGCAGGCACGCAGGCGATCGACGGCATTCGCGGGCTGGTGCAGGTGAGCCCGACGGTCGGCTGGGGCATGATGCTCGGCGCGCTCGCGATTCTCGGCCTGCCGCCGTTCGGCGTGTTTGCCAGTGAATTTCTGATTTTGACGACCGCGATGAACACGATACCGTGGACGGCGCCGTTGCTGCTTCTCGGTCTCGCCGTCGCATTCGCGGCGATCTTCGCGCGCGTCCAGGGTATGGTGTTCGGTGGAACGACGACTGCAAAACCGCTCGAGCATCGTCCCGCGCCGCTGCCGATCTTCGTGCATCTGGGTTTGGGGCTGATGTTGGGAATCTATGTTCCGCCGTACTTGGCGACATGGTATCGTCAAGCGGCAACGATGTTGGCGGGGTGAGGGATGCGGCTCGAATCGATGCAAATTGCCGCCACCCGCGTGACACGCGGAGTGGGCCAGATTTCGATGAGCACGGTCGACGTCGATGAACCGGATTGGCTCGAGCTTGCCCGGGCGGCGCGATCCGAGCGGAACCGACTCGTTGCGATGTGGGGCAGCGAAGCAGTCGCCGGGATGTTTTCGATAAACGCCGCGTACGAATGTGACGACGGCATACTGTGGGTGCGCCTCTCGATCGCGCGTAAGCAAGATGCTGGAGGGGACTATCCCGATCTCGCCGGTCTCTTTCCCTGCGCGATTCGCATGCAACGAGCGATCTTCGATCTGATCGGGCTGCGGGCGCGTGGCGCACAGGACACACGACCGTGGCTCAATCACGGCAACTGGCCCGGCGATTACTTCCCGCTGCAAAGGCAGGCAGCGCATTTCAAAACATTCGAGGCGGCCGAGGCGGACTACCCCTTCGTGCAGGTGGGGGGTGATGGCGTGCATGAGATCGCTGTCGGGCCGATCCACGCCGGCGTCATCGAGCCGGGGCATTTCCGGTTTTCGGTCGTCGGCGAAAAGGTGCTGCGTCTTGAAGAGCGGCTCGGCTACGCCCACCGCGGCGTCGAGCGGCTGTTCGAGCAGACGCCGGCGTCCCGTGGTCATCGGATCGCAGCCAGAATCGCGGGCGATTCGACCATCGCGTTTTCATGGGCCTACTGCATGGCGCTCGAGCAGGCCCGAAGTACGGTCTTGTCGAAACGCGCGTTGTATCTGCGTGCGCTGTTGCTGGAGCGCGAGCGTGTTGCCAACCACCTCGGTGACCTCGGCGCACTGGGAAACGACGCCGGGTTCGGGTTCGGGCTCGCGCAGTTTTCGCGGCTCAAGGAAGACTGGGTGCGAACGAACGCCCTTACATTCGGACACCGGTACTTGATGGATCTGATCGTGCCGGGCGGGGTGGCGGTCGATGTCCGCGCCGAGAACGCAGCCGATCTATTGGCGCAATGTGAACGAATCGAAGACGAGGTTCGCATCATGCGCAGAGTGTACGAAGATCAGTCCGGGCTGCAGGACCGATTTCTCGGTGCCGGCCGATTGACCGCCGCAGTAGTCGAGCATTTCGGTGTGCGCGGCTTGGCAGCGCGCGCAAGCGGCCAAACGGTCGATGTGCGTGCAAGCCTGCGGCCGACGCCATATGACGACATAGCCGTCAAAGCGGTCAGTGACCCGCGCGGCGACGTTGCCGCGCGCGTTGCCGTGCGCTTTGCCGAGATCGATGAATCCTTACGCCTGATCCGCATGCTGCTCACCGGTCTTCCGGATGGTCCCCTAGCGGTCGATATGGCGCCGGCCACGGTCCCTTCCCAAGGGGTGGGCTGGGTGGAGGGCTGGCGAGGAGACGTGTTCGTCGCACTCGACGTCGCGTCGGGCGACGCCATCGCACGATGCCATTGTCGCGATCCATCGTGGCAGAACTGGCCGGCGCTCGAGCATGCGATCATCGGCAACATCGTTCCCGATTTCCCGCTGATCAACAAATCGTTCAACCTGAACTACGCGGGGCACGATCTCTGATGTGGCAACTCATTCGGCAATTCGCCCGCACCGATTTTCCCGACGAACTCGTGCCTGCGGCCGAGAACGCGTGGCATCACGAGCAACTGCGGATTCGCAAGGACATTCTCGACCTGCTCGGGCGGGCGCTATGCATCCGGCAGATCGACGCAGGC
Source organism: uncultured Burkholderiaceae bacterium (assembly GCA_966212325.1). Classification (GTDB taxonomy): domain Bacteria; phylum Pseudomonadota; class Gammaproteobacteria; order Burkholderiales; family Burkholderiaceae; genus Trinickia. The sequence continues at coordinate 286,399 of CBIHRA010000002.1, forward strand.
TCATGCAATGGGTGCGAGTTGGAAATCCAGGCACTGAACAATCCGTACTACAACATAGAAGGACTCGGGATCAAATTCGTCGCGAGCCCCCGACATGCCGACCTGCTGCTCGTGACCGGACCGGTGACGCTAAACATGCGGACGGCCATGATTGCCGCGTACGACGCGACACCTGCCCCGAAGCTCGTTGTCGCCGCTGGCGAATGCGCATGCACGGGCGGGATCTTCGCCGACAGTTACGCAGTATGCGGCCCCGTTTCCGCGATCTTGCCGGTCGACGTGATGATTCCTGGGTGTCCGCCGTCGCCCATCGATCTACTGCGAGGCATCCTTGCGGCTTGCCGGTCGATCTGAATCTGACGTCGACCCCCGTAAAGGACACTTTTGCCAGGTGGCGTGCATGATGTGCAGCGCCGCGATCTACCGGGCGGCGAGCTCATGGATGACGTCGATCGGACCGATTTGCGCGCGAGTCTCGCGCTGGGACCTTTGGCTTAGCCGCAACTCGCTACGCTGTTTAGCTTTCTGCTCGCGCTGCTGCTGCGACATCCGCTCTGGTTTGTCGGATTGGCCATGACAACCTTCGGGCCGGCAAGAAGCAGCCTCTGCGGACTGTCGCCAAGAAGAACGAATCTGCCTACACGGCTGGGTATCGCGACACCGTCCTCGACGACAGCCCTTCGCCCCCAAGCCTGCCAAACAACTGGAAGACCACCGAACGTAGCCAGCGATTGCCGGCCTCGTGATGGTAGCGTGCGTGCCAATGCTGCCGCACAGCAAACCCCTCGACGGGAATGGGGCACTGATGCACGGCTAGATCGCTGGCCTGCCCCAGCGTCTCCCCGATATGGCGGGGCAACGTCGCAATCAGGTCCGTGCTCTGCACGATGGCGCCAAGCCCCAGAAAGCCCGGCAATTCCAGCACGATCTGCGGCTCGATACGCTCGCGGACGAGCGCTCGTTGAAGCAGCGCCGCGCCCGTTCCTCCGGTGATGGAGACGTGCGCCTCACTGCGGTACGCCTTGACGCCGAGCCGCTTGCGAATACGCGGGTGATGGCGATTCGCGAGGCACACCCAGTCCTGCTCGTATAGCTGCTGCTGATAGATGCCGCCGCTCAGCCAAGGCACATATCCGATCGCGAGATCGGCCTCGCCCGATTCGAGCGCCCGCTCGGTATTGCCGTCGATCCGCGCCGCCTCCAGACGCACGCCGGGCGCCTGTGCACGGACGTGTGCAAGCAAGCGCGGCAGCAGCGTCACGTGGCTCGCATCGGTCATGCAGATGCGAAACCGCCGCTGCGCCGTGGCCGGATCGAACGCGATTTCCCACGCCGCCAAACGCCGCAACGATTCGAGAATTTCCCGGCAGGGGCCGATCAGCGCATCGGCTTGCGGCGTGGGCGCCATGCCGGTCGGCGTCCGAATGAAAAGCGAATCGTGCAAATGCTCGCGCAGCCGCCCGAGCCAGATGCTGATGGTCGGCTGGCTCTGACCCAGTTGTTCGGCCACGCGCGTGACGCTGCGGGTGTCGTAGAGCAGGTCGAATAATTGAAGGAGCTTGAGTTCGGGCAGATCGGTTCCGGTCGGCATGGTCATCGCTCGGCGCTAAGCCGTATTGCATTGGGCAATGGCGGCATTGTAGCCATTGCATTGTGAAATCGGCCTGCGTTTCTTATCTTGATCTCACACGTCAAGGAGACGCTCTTGAAAATTGCCATTCTCGGCGCCGGCGCGCTGGGCTGCGCCATCGGCGCTACGCTCACCGAAGGGGGCCATGAAACCTGGCTGATCGCCCGTTCCCCCGCACACGTCGACGCCATGCGGATGCACGGCTTGCGCGTCGACGATGCACGCGGCGCGCGCCATGTGCGGGTCCGCGCCACCACGCGGCCGGAGGAAGCGGGCGTGGCCGAGGTCGTCGTCGTGCTCGTCAAATCGTTCCATACCGACGCGGCGATTCGTGGCGCGCAAGCGCTCGTTGGGCCGGAGACGGTGGTGCTGTCGCTGCAGAACGGCCTTGGCCACGAGGATATTCTTGCCGACGCCGTGGGCCGCGAACGCGTGCTGGCGGGAAAGACCTACGTGGGCGGCGTGCTGCGCGGGGAGGGACATATCGAGTCGGGCGTCGCGGGCAAGCATACGATCATCGGCGAATTGGACGGGCGCCTGACGGAGCGCGTTCGGCGTATCGCCGATGCTTTCAACGGCGCGGGACTTTCGACGCGCGTCAGCGACAACATCGTCGGCGCCATGTGGGACAAGCTGCTCGTGAACGTTGCGACGGGCGCGCTAACGGGTATTACATCACTGACCTATGGCCAGCTCTACGACGAGCCGCTGCTCAAAGCGACTTCTCTGGCGGCTGTGGGAGAGGCGATCGCGGCCGCACAGGCCGCAGGCGTCGCCTTGTCGATGACCGAGCCGGAACGAGCGTGGACGCTGGCCGCCGAAGGTTTGCCGGCCGCGTTCAAAACGTCGATGCTGCAGAGCCTCGAAAAAGGTTCTGTGACCGAAATCGACTTCATCAACGGCTCGGTCGTGCGGTGGGGGGCGCGCCACGGAGTGCCGACGCCGGTCAACGCGACGCTCGTTGCCTGCATCAAGGGCATAGAGCGTGCGATGGCCGACCGTCGACGAGCGCAGGTGCAGGCATGAGCGCGTCGAAAGCCTACCTCGAACACGTTGCGCTATTCGTGCGCGACATTCATTGGCACATCCGCTTTTTCGAGGACGTGTTCGGCATGACGATGCGCGAGGTCGACGGAACAGCCGAAGCGCCGCGCCAATACTGGACGCTCGGCGGCATGCAGTTCATCCATATGCCGGGTTTCGAAGGGCCGGAGGGACGGCTCGGCCATCTCGGCATCATGTGCGAAGACGTCGAAGCGGCGCTCGCCGCCGCTCGTCGTTACGAGGTGCAGCCGATGCCGCAGGGGCCTAACTGGCTGCGTTTGCCCGATGGCCTGTCCATCGAATTCATTCAGGCGAAACCCGCGCGTTGCGTTGCGCAAGCGCTGGCGATCGATCCGCGCTCCGAGGAGGCACCCGATGACGATCGTTGAAAAATATTGGGACGACGCACGAGAAGGCGACGAATGCGTGAGCCCGCAATACACGGTCACGAAGGAACGCATACTTGCCTATGCCGATCTGACCGGCGATCGGACGCCCGTTCACGTCGACGAAGCGTACGCCAATGCAAGTCACTTCGGCTGCCTCGTCGCGCATGGCCTGTTCGGTCTTTCGATTGCGGATGGACTCAAAACGCAGAGCGATTATCGCTTCCTGCCCGGAATGTCGTTGGGCTGGACTTGGGACTTCGTCCTCCCGATCAAGGTCGACGACGTGCTGCATGTCAAGTTTTGCGTCGGTTCGATGCGGCCCAGCAAGAGCCGTCCCGGCTGGGGCATCGTCGTTCTGCCTTCCGAGCTCATCAATCAGCACGGCGAGGTCGTGCAGCGCGGCGAGCATCGTCTGATGGTGCCGCGCCGTCCGGAGGCCGCGCAATGACGCAGCCTCGTCCACTCGAAGGGATTCGCGTCGTCGACTACAGCCACTTTCTCGCGGGCCCCTATGTCGGGCGTTGCCTTGCGGCGCTCGGGGCCGAAGTCATCAAGGTCGAGCGTCCAGGTGGCGGCGACGCCGGACGACAACACGCGACGGTGCTCGACGATCGCAGCAGCGGCTATTTCCTGCAGCTCAATATGGGCAAGCGCGGCGTCAGCGTGAACATGAAGGATCCGCGCGGCAAAGCCTTCATGGAGCGGCTCTGCGATTCGGCGGACGTGTTCGTGGAAAACTACCGTCCCGGTGCGCTCGACAGGCTCGGCCTCGGCTACGAAACGCTTGCGGCGCGCAATCCACGGCTGATTTACTGCTCGATTTCGGCATATGGTCACACCGGGCCGGACGCCCACCGCGCGGGTTTCGGCCTGATCGCCGAAGCAAAGAGCGGCATCATGCAAATGGTCGGGAGCCCGGGCGAGCGTCCGCCGCTCCTGCGCATTTCGCTCGGCGATATGTACACGGGCATTCATGCGGTCGCGGCGATCAATGCCGCGCTGCTGGGCCGCGTCAAGAGCGGGCGCGGGCAGCATATCGACATGGCGCTCTACGACACGCTGGTCTCGATGCACGAGTACGCGGTCCAGTGTTACACGCTTGCGGACGTGCTGCCCGAGCAAACGGGACACGACATGCCCGGTTCGACGCTATACGGCGTGTTCCGCGCGATGGACGGCGATCTTGTCATCGCGGCCCAGGTCGACGACGCTTGGAAACGCTTCGCCGCGCTGATCGAAGCGCGCGGCGGCCCCAGCGGTTTCGGCGCAGATGCGCGCTTGCACAGCAGTGTCGGACGTAATGCTCATCGGCGGGAGATTCTCGCTGTCGTCGAGCCCTGGGTCGCGGTACGTACTGTTGCCCAGATTCTTGAGCTGCTCGACGGCATAGATGTGCCTTGTGCGAAGGTGCAACGTATAGACGAAGTGGTTGCCGATCCCCAAATTCAAGCTCGCGGGATGATCGTCGAGCAGCAGCATCCGCGCTACGGCACGCTGCGCCTGCCCGATTTGCCGTTCCGATTTTCCGAGTGCGACACGACGATACGCGAAGTGGCGCCCGATCTCGGGCAGCACAATGCCGAAGTCGCACAATCGCTCGGTTTTACGCCCGCCGAGATCGATTCGATGCAAACCGATGGCGTGCTGTTCGCCAAGTGAGACGACATGATCGATACCTATGCGGTCATCGGCAATCCGATCGACCATACGAAATCGCCGCTGATTCATGGTCTGTTCGCCCAAAGTACCGGCCAGGCGATGCACTACACGGCGATCGAAGGCCCGCTCGAGCCGGCGGGCGCATTCGCAGCCACCGTGCGCGAGTTCATCGCGGCGGGCGGCAAGGGCATGAATATCACGGCGCCGTTCAAGCTGGCCGCGTTCGATATGGCCGACGAACGCAGCGAGCGTGCGGCCCTAGCGGGCGCTGCGAACGCATTCAAATTCCAAGCGGGTAGGATCGTCGCCGAAAACTTCGACGGTATCGGTCTGCTGCGCGATATCGAAGTCAACCTGCAAGCGCCGCTTAGCGGCAAGCGTGTGCTGTTGCTGGGCGCGGGTGGCGCGGCGCGCGGCGCGTTGCCGGCGTTTCTGAGCGCCGGTCCCGCTGAACTCGTGATGGCGAACCGCCGCCTCGAGAAGGCGCAAGCGCTGGCGTCGCAATTGACCGAGCATGGGCCGATAACGGCATGCGCTTACGGCGAGCTCGAACGAATGGGGCGCTTCGATCTCGTCGTCAACGCAACGTCCGCGAGCCTCACGGGTGATATGCCGCCTGTGCCTTCCAGCGTTTTCAGTCCGCGCGGAGCGGCCTATGAGCTCGCGTACGGTAAGCGTCTCACGCCGTTCTTGCGACTGGCTCGTCATGCGGGCGTTGCAGGCGTGGCCGATGGCGTCGGAATGCTGGTGGAGCAGGCGGCGGAGGCCTTTGCATGGTGGCGCGGCGTAAGACCCGAAACGCAAGCGGTGATCGACCGGTTGACGGTGCCGCTCGATTGATCGCAATGGCTCAGCGCTACGACGATCGGCCCACGATTACTTCGCAGGCACCAGAACGGGCGCGCCCTTGTCCTTCAGCAGCAGCACGAGGAACTTTGCCGGCTGAGTCTGGCTAGCGTTGCGTCCTACGGTGTGGATGTCGTTCGGCCCTTCATAGAAGGTTTGACCGGGCGTCAATGTGACTTCCTTGCCGCCCTTGACCTGCATCACGATCGACCCTTCGAGGACATAGACGAATGCGGACGCATTGTGCCGATGGACGGGATCGACGGAGCCGGGAGGATATTCGACCGTGATCATCACGGCCTCTTTGCCGGGATACTGGCTGAGCGCCTTCTCCATGAGCGGCGTAACGACGGCTTCGGGCGCAGCGGCCCACGCCGCTCCGAAGAATGGGCTGGCGGCGACAGCCAGGGTGAGCGCAACGGTTCGCAAGCGAAGCATGATGAGGTGCTCCAAAAAATGTGGCAGGGGCCCTAGGCGGGCCCGGACGCCGAACGCTCAAGCGAGGTTCGCCTTGTCGAGGCCGTAGGCCTTGTCGGCCGAACCCGGCACGGTTTTGAATGCGATGCTCGCGCGGTTCCAGCCGTTGATGGCGATCACTTGGAACGTCAGATCGGACAGCTCCTTCTCGGAGAACTGCGTGCGCACATGCTCGTAGACTTCATCGGACACGCCGTGCTCGGGTAGCTTGGTGAGCACTTCGGTCCATGCCAGCGCGGCGCGCTCGCGTGCCGAGAAGAGGGGCGATTCGCGCCAGATCGCGACATGATGCAGGCGCAGTTCGCGCTCGCCGTGGATATGCGCCTCCTTGACGTGCATGTCGACGCAAAAGCCGCAGCCGTTGATCTGCGATGCGCGCAGCGTGACGAGATCGCGCGTCGACACTTCAATCGTGCTCTCGTGCAGCTGATTGCTGAATTCCAGGAATTTTTTGAACAATTCCGGCGATTGCTGCATGTAGTTGATACGCTGCGTCATGACTTCTCCTAGGGACGATGAGAGAGATCCGCGCTTTGCGGATGCCGGCGGCGACCATGCGCCGTATGGAGTCATGGTAGACAGGCGCCGTCTTTCGGAGAAGCCGTGCGAACGGACTCATAGTGTTGCCCGTGCCGCACCAATGCGCGTCGGTAGTGTGCGGAGCGTGCGTTTCTCGATCCGCTTCGCTCCGGTCACCAAAACGTCGTTCTGCGCGGGCCGCCGATTCTCGTCGTTGCACGAGCATGACGACCGTCTATGCGTCGTTTGTACGACGCAATTTCTCCCCCTTGCAAGCGCTGTTTCTCGACTCGGCCATCGTGACGTTGCCGACAGCCTGTCCCGCGGCCGCGCGGCACAATGGGCGGCGTTCCCAACGTCGGACTTGAACTCAAGTAGCGGCGCCTTCTTCTTGCTCGCGCTCCAAGCCGCTCACCGCCTGCGGGGCGCGCGTCGCCGGGGCCTGTGGCTGCACGTGCTGCGCTGAAAGCACGCGCCGCAGCCATTTCCTTCCAGGCAGTTCGACGAGCCGATGCGTCCAGTGGCTCACCGTGAGCAGGAGAGCGAGCAGCACGATCAGCTGGACGAGCGGCGAACCGGCGAACGCGCCGCTTGCCTTGCGGGCGAACGACAGGCCTTCCATCGGAAAGCGTTGCACCATATATAGGCAGTATGAGATCTCGCCCAGGTAGACGATGGGGCGCAAGGCGAGCAGGGGCGAGACGAAGTCGGCGTCGGACGACAGCGCGAAGATCAAGAGGCCGAGGCCGACAACGGTCAGCGTATCGCGCTGCACGCCGATGCCGAGCGCAATGACACCGATTGCCGCCAGGCCCAGTACGCGCGGCAGCGAAGCGAATCCGGAACTGCGGCGCAGCCGAAACAGCAAGACGCCGGCGTAAAACTCCGGGATCAGTCGCGCAAGTCCTCCGGGCAACGACAGCGCGCTGGTGGAACGCCACTCGAGCACAGCGAGTGCGCCGGCCGGCACGAGCAGCAGCGCTGTTGCCAAGAGCCGGTTACGGGCGGGCGCTAGCACGACGAAGACAGGGAAGAAGAGATAGGCGAACCATTCCGCGCTGACCGACCACGCAACGTCGTTCCAACCGGTCACGAATTTGAACGACCAGGCATTGAGCAAGACGAAATTGGCCGCGAGCGCCGGATAGGTATTTTGCGCGGTACCGATAACGGCTTTGTGGAGCACGAACTGCTTGACGAACACGAGGCCGATGGCGCCCAGCAACGTCATGAAGTGGACAGGATAGATCCGAGCGAACCGGGCGCCGACGAAAGCGCGATAGTCGAGCGGCCTGCCGTTGGCATAGTTGTACGCGAGGATGAAGCCGCTCAGGATGAAAAAGCCGTCGACGCCGAGATACCCGTGATCGAACGCGGAGAAGCGGAAACCGAAGTCGATTAAAACGCCGTTTTCGAACGGATGAAACAGGTGGCGAGTGACAACCCACAATGCAAGGAAAGCACGCAGTCCTGTCAGTTGATCGATTTGGCCGACATTGCTGTCCTGGTTCATTGGCGGATCCTTGTTCGGTGTAATGCCGATTCGAGAGCCGCGGTTGACGACGCAAGTCAGCATCGCTCGCACGGTCGTGCCCATACCCTCGATTGTCTCGATAGCGATCCGTAGATGATGACCGACGAGCGCCCCCTATGCGCAGGAGAATGGCGGCGCGATCTGGCCAATCTCTCGTGGATTTAGGCCGGAAAGGGAGCGTGGTCGCCGGATGAAAGGCACGTGAAAGAAAACCGACGCCTTGCGGCGTCGGGTGGGGGGGGCGACTTGTCCCGAGCGAATTGCCTACCGCTATCAAAAGCGATGGACGATACCTACGCCGACGCCGAACTGACTGCGCGTCGACGACGGTGTGCCGTTTTGGCCATCGCCGATCGACGCTGTCGCGTCGACGATGCCGCCGCCGAGCGAGACCGTCTGGCCATGCGCGTGCTGGTAGGCCTCTAGCGCGTAGAAGCCCGTGCGTTTCGAGAGGCTGTAGTACTGCGACAGATTGAATTGCTGATAGCTGGCGGCGCTCGATACGCCGTTGGCTTTCGTCGCACGCGTGTAGCTATAGCCTGCGGCAAGATCGAGCGCCGTGCTCGGCTTGAAGTGCAGCGCGACGCCGCCGGTGTTGAAGATCGCCGTGTTTGCGAACTTCGAGTTCACGCCCGGGATGTATTGCACGTTCGAATACGAGGCGGAGATATCCCATTGCGAGTTGAACGCGTAACCGCCCGTGATCGCGACGCGCTGCTGCGCCGCTGCGAGCTGGTAGCCCGCATTGATTGCCGAGACGCCCGGCTCGCCGCCCGCATTCGACGCCGTCGAATTCGCGCCCCAACTCCCGCCGCCGACGGTCGAGTTGTTGAGTCGCATGAAGCCGACTGCAAGGCCGGCAGGACCCTGTTGATATCGTGCTGCAACGCTCCAAGTCGAACCGTTGTCGAAGCTGCCGGGCGTGCCGCCGAGCGCATAGGATGCGCTGAACGTGAGGCCGGCATACGTCGGCGACGTATAGACCAACGAATTGTTGGTTCGGTACAGCGTATCGAGCGAGTCGATATCGCCGGGATGCGCACCGTAGGCACCGGTCAGCCATGTGGTCGGACTGTAGGTCGACAGCAGCGAGTAGTACGACGTGTATTGCCGGCCGGCGGTGAGCGAACCATAAGCGGTGTTGGTGAGCCCGACATAGGCCAGCCGATTGAACATCAGGCCCGAGGTCGCTTGCGCGCCCGTCGCGCTGTTGAAGCCTTGCTCGAGTTGAAAAACGGTTTTGGTGCCCCCGCCTAGATCCTCGCTGCCCTTGAGGCCGAAGCGGCTGCCTGCCCAGATGCCGTTGTTCATCTTCACGATCGATTTGCCCGATGCGGACGAACCCACGGCGGTCTGGTTGCTCAGGTAGCCGATGCCGGTATCGACGACCCCGTACAGCGTGACGCTGTTTTGAGCGAGTGCGGGCAACGTTCCCAATAGGGTGGATGCGGCAATGGCCATCTGCAGCGGCGCTAGGCGTTTCATGATCTCCGTTCCTTCACGAGGTTGCGAATTGACGGCGGCCGGCCCGCAATCTATGGCAAGCCGATGCACACCGTGCGTTTGTATCGTTAGGGAGTGGAGAATAGGGACGAGGTGCTGCCGCGACAATGCCTCCGATGCAGGCGGCGGTCGAGCATCGCACGCGAGCGTGCGATAAGCGCGCGGTTTTAGGGTATGCCCGAATGATCGACCGCGCTCAACGCGCGGCCGGTGCAACCATGGCGCCCGCGATACCGTGCCTTCTCAGTGCGTTGGCCACGAAGCCGGAGGCCTTCATCGCTTCGACGAACTTGCCTAGCGCGGCTGCCGCTGCATCGCCTCTGCTCTTCGGCGTGCCCATGGCTTGCTGGATAACCATGAACCGCTCATCGAGCAGATGGAGCCCGGCGGTTTTCTGCGCATCGGCTTCGAGTTGTTGCTTGACGCCCGCCGCCACGTCCAGTGCTTCGTCGAGGAAAGTCTGCACGACCGCCTGCGACGTCGGCGCCCGGACGATTTGCGCTGCTTTGAGTTCGCGCGTGAGGAACAGGTCGTAAGCACTGCCCTTGCCGACGGCGACGCGGATATGGGACTGATCGACATCCCGATTCGTCTTGACGGGCGATCCGTCTCGCACGAGGTAGAAGCCCTCGATCAGCACATAGGGCGCCGTAAAAGCAACGGTCTCGCCGCGCAGCGGGTCCACCGCGAAGAAGCCGAAATCGGCGCGCTCTTCGCTCAAAGCCTGGACGGACTTGCCCGCCGTATCGAATACGACGAGTTCCAGTTCGACGCCGAGCCACTTTGCGAACTCATGAGCGAGGTCGATGGAGACGCCGAATGGCTCGGCCGTTGCAGGATGCTTGTTCGCGAGGATCGGATTGCCGAGATTGATGGAGGCGCGCAGCTTGCCCGTCGGCGTAAAAGCGGTGATGACTGAAGGGTCGATTTTCATGAGATAGCCCGTTGCGGCTGCGATTGCCTCGCAGTTCGAAGGTTCAAGAATCTCTCTGATCGGCGAGAGCGCCAGGAGAGTATAGGGTCCTTCCCGAATCTTTCGATCCGCTCGACCGCGTCGGCGGCCGCGATTGAATTGTCGCCCCGTCTACTAAAGTCCCGAAAGTAACTGCCGTTATATGATGAGCCGGACAGAAACGAGGCCGATGACGATCGGCGAAGAGCGGCGTCGAAGTGCACTCGTCATTGAATCCGCGCAACCGATAAGAAACGATATGCCACGGGGGATACGGTGTCAGATTGTCGCGGGCTCGAAGCGTGCCGACCAAGCGGGCATGCGAGAAAAGGGCCGATGTCGTTGCTGCTGTGCTCGCTCGCTTGTATTGCCACGTTTGCTTCAAATATGGTTACGGGGGCGGCATGAGCGAAGCCGTCGCGCTCGACATATTCGAGCACGTCAAAAGGCTGGCCGATAGCGGCAACAGCTACAGCGCGCTTCCATTACTGGATTCCTTGACCACGGAAGCGAGTGTCGAGGCGCAAACACTGAGCTCGCGCGTGATTCGACATCTCGGCAACGACAGCCGTTCGAAGGCGATCGACTTTCGGTTGTGGCGCCGTCATCCTCATCACCCCGAGGCGATGGTCGCCCACCTGCGTGGTCTGAGCGAGCGGCGAGGGTTGTACCGTGCATGGCAATGGGGAAAATCCGTTCGCTTCCCGGAGGGCGCGGCGGCGGAGCCCGCAGGTGATTGGTATGCGTTGCTTGCGAACATCGCCGTTGCATTGCGCGATTTCGACACGGCTGATCGCTTATTCGATCGGGCGCGGTCGCTCGTTCCCGACGACCCCTGGATTCGTGTGGAATGGTCGCATGGACTAGCGGGACAAGATCGCGTCGACGAAGCCATCGAAGTGGCGCGCGAGGCGCTGTCGGTGGACGCCGATTATCGTGCGGCCGTCCAGGCTTTGGCTCATTTCCTATCTCTCGTGCGCCGCGACGACGAAGCGATCGATTTACTCGAGCGAGCATCCGAGCGCATGCAGAGCGCCGATGTCGAAATGCAGTTGGCAGTCCTGTTGACGGAGCATCGGCGGTTCGACGACGCTTGGCACGCGCTGGGGCGCGCACGGGAATTCTCGCCGCTGGCGGATCGTCAACGTCGCCGCTGGCTTGAACAGCAGAGTGCATCGAATCTGCTGGCGAGGGGGTGTTTGGAGGAAGCCGCGCGACTTTGCATCGATCTTGGCGATCCGTTTCATTTGGAGATCGCCCAGCGGCTCAAGCCGATCATGCATCGCCCGGCGCAGCGCCCGCGGCGCGTGCTACTGGACGTAGTCTTCGTGCGTCAACATCATATGACGTGTACGCCCGCGACGTTGGCCGCATTGAGTCACTACTGGGGGCGAGAAGCGGCGCACATCGAGATTGCCGAGCAGATCTGCTATAACGGCACCCCGACGCCGAGCGAGCGAGCTTGGGCGGAGCGCAATGGTTTCGTGGCGCGAGAATTCACGGTCGATTGGGACGTTGCAACTCGCCTCGTAGACGCCGGCGTGCCGTTCGCGCTCACTACGCGGTTCACGAACTTCGGGCATACGCAGGCGGTCGTCGGTTACGACGAAGTGCGTCGCACGTTGCTGATTCGCGACCCGACGCAGCGCGTCCATGCGGAGTTTGCCGCGAACGAATTGTTCGAGACACTGCGTGCCAGCGGACCGAGAGGCATGGTGCTGCTTCCGTTCGAACAGGCGCATCGCTTGGAAGGCATCGCGCTTCCCGACGCAGATCAGTGGGACCGGCATTATGCGGTGCTGACGGCGCTCGACCGGCACGATAGGGATGCGGCGCAAGAAATCGCCCTTAGCCAGCAAGAGTCGGCGCCCGACCATTGGTTGACGGTTTGGAGCTTGCGCAGCCTGGCCTATTACGATGGTGACGGCGCGAAGTCGGTCGCGATGACCGAGCGCCTGATCGAGCAATTCGGCGATCGGCCGGAACTGTTGTGGGAACTGCATCAAGCCATGAGGCAGATTTCGACGCATCATCAGATGCTCGAAGCCGCCGATTACGCGGTGCGCCTTTTTCCTAAGGACTCTGCGCTGCTCGAACAGCTTGCTTTCGTCTGCCTCGACGATGCCCGCGAATTGACGCGGGCGGCAGATCATCTATCGCTTGCGCTGCGCTTCAATCCCATGGACGCGCGCAATTGGCGTGCGATGGCCGACGTGCTCTGGCTGAAAGGCGAGCGTCGCGAGGCACTCGAGTTCTATCGCATTGCCACCTGCCTTGGCGATGCGACGGAGGAAATGGCTGCCGCGTATTGCGCGGCCTGCCGAATGGTGGGCGAAGCCGATACCGGAATCGAGTGGCTCCGTGCAAGGGACGCCCGGCTGGGCGGCAAATCGAGTGCACCTGCCATCACGCGCTTCAACGAGCTCGAGCTGATGGAGCGAACGCCCGAAGCATTCGAAGTCCTCGAACAGGCGCGTATGCGTCGGCCCGAAGACGATGCCTTGCTGCTCTTTTGTGCGCAAAAGTATTTGCAGTATGGCGCCCTCGACAAGGCGCGCGGGGTGCTTGGCGAATCCGCCGGACGAGTCCGGCACGCAGATCGTTTGCGCGTAGAGGCGTTGTTCGCCCGCCACGAGGGCCGCTTGGACGAAGCGTGGCTCGCGATCGCCCAAGCCTGCGAGCAGGAGCCGGTTCGCGTCGACTTGCAATCGCTGGCGGCGAATATTCTTTCGCAACGTTCGGGGCAACCGGCGGCGCTCGATTATTTGAGGGAGGTGTGTGCGAAGCATCGCACGCTGTTCGGCATGCACGCGATGCTGCTGCAATGGCTACCTGTCGATGCGTTGCAGGAGCGGGAAGCAGTGATTCGTCACTTGCTGTCGCTGAACGAGCGAAACGCCTATATGTGGCGTGAATTGGCCAACAATCTTTGCCGGCAGCATCGTCTGCCCGAGGCGTGGGACGCGGCCAATCGGTCGCTCGTACTGGCGCCGCAGGATGCCTCGACTTACAGCGTCCTGGCGAGCCTTCACTTCGCAGCGAATGAGGTCGAGGCTGGACGAGCTCGGTGTCGGGAAGCGTTGCGCTGCTCGATCGACCAGGCCTACGCATTCCACATGCTTGTTCGCACGTGCACGTCGCACGAGGCAAGGCGCAGTGCGCTCGAATTCATTGAAGCTCAACTTGGCGAGCAAGTCGTACGAGGCGACGCGCTATTGATGTTCCAATCCCTCGGAAAATTTTCCTATGCCGCGAACGAGCTCGAGTCGCGCCTTCGCGCGTTGCGCGATCGGCGGCCGGAATTGTGGCAGGCATGGCTCGGTCTGGTGCTGCAACTTGTCGAAACGGGCAAGACCGACGAAGGGCGGCAACTGATCGACGAAACCCTCGAGCGGTTTTCGCTCACGCCGCGACTCCACTATGAGCGCGCTCGCGTAGCGGCCATCCAGGGCCGGTCGGCCGATGCGCTCGATGCCGTGCGGCGGACGTTGCAATTGAGCCCCGCATGGAGTGCGGCGATCCAGCTGTATGTCGACCTTGCATTGAACGACCCGTCGCAGCTGGACTCGGCGCTTGCACTGCTCGATTCGCCGCTGTCGCGCAGCGACGAAAGCGCCGACTGTCAAGTTTTGCGCGCCAAAGTGCTGTGGCGGTTGAACGAGCGCGAGCGCGCTTTGGCAACGGTCGAGGATGCGTTGCTGCACTGGCCGCGCCATGAGCAAGCGTGGTCTTTGCAGGGAAACTACGCGCACGCGCAACGGCAGCCGGAAAGAATCAGGAGCATCGCGCAGCGTGTGCTCGAGCGCCATCCTCACAATATCGAAAGCCGAATACGACTGGCGGAGACGTCGGCCTCGCTTTCCGACGCGCTATTGGAACTCGACCGTGCGAAAGAGGTGGAGCCGCTGAATCAGACGCTCTACATTGCGCGTTTGGACGTGCTGCTGCGCCATCGGCAATTCGACGCCGCACTGAAGGCGGTCGACGACGCGCCGTGGGGTGAGCACACGCCCACCGCCGTTCGCCGGTATCGCCCGCGCATTCTGTGGCAAAGCGGGAAAGGCGGTGAAGCGATATCGGGTATGCGCGCATTGCTGGAACTGGAGAGCACGGATCCGTCGTTGTGGCAGGAGCTTGTGGATTGGCTGAATACGGCGGGGCAATGCGACGAATATTTGGCGGCGGCGAGCGAATTGGTGCGCTTGGCGCCCGGCCACGCGATTGCGCACGGCCATTTGGGTAATGCGTACCGGAAGAAGGCGGAGCCGGCTCTGGCTATTCAAAGCCTGCGCACCGCGCTGCAGCTCGACCAGCATTACGCCTTTGCCGCGTTCGCCTTGACCGACTTGTTGCTGGATACGAACTGGCCTGAAGCGGAGCCTGTGCTGCGCGCATTGCGCAGTCGCTTTCCAGGAGCGCCCGCTGCGTTGCGCGACATTCGCTACGCGCTGGCCTCGGGCGATCTGTCGAATCTGGAAGCGCCGCTGGCCGACCTCGTGCGTGTGCCGCCCGATCAGTCCGAAATTTTCGACGAGGCAGCGAAGCGGTTGAAGAAGCTGAAGAAGGGCGAGGGAAAACGCATACTGATCGAGGCGATTCGAAAGGCCTTCGAGGCGGGGCAAGCCGGCGAGACGGCAATCGGCTATTGGATCGACAAGGAGGTCGATCTGTCGAGCCCAGAGGAGACAGATAACCTGCAACCGTTTATGGACGGCGCAGCGGATCCCGACGATCACTTCAAGATCGCGATGATTCGCTGCGCCGCGCAGCAAAAGCGTGGGGGGCTGGTGAAGGCCCTCGTCGGACGCTATTCGGAAACGTTGCGTGCGAACCTGCGGGGGTGGGGGCAAGTGAGCTACGCGCTCGTGGCCTGTGGCCAGTATGCGACGGCTGTCGAGTGGCTTCATGATTGGCGTCGGGACGACGCGCCTTCGTGGGCATTGGATAATCTCTCCCTCGCCATGCGGGAGCTGGGAATGCAAGAAGCGGCACACGAAGTGACATCGGCATCGCATACGAAATTTCCGACCGGCCCCAATGCGCTGGTGTTTCTCGCGGTCGACGCCGCACTGGCCGACGACGTGCCCGCGATGTGCGAGTATTTGGCGCGGTGGCAGCCGACGGATCTAAGGCCTGTGTATCGCGTGTCCCGGGATCTCGTTCTTGCATATCGGCAAGCGATCGAAGAGGGACGCACGGGGCCGCTGACCAAGGCTTTTGCTCATGCTCGCGAGCAGGCGAAGACGGACAGGTTGCTTGTCTCCCTCATGAAAGGGCTGCGCCGCCGGTGGGCTGACCGAGCGACGGGTCTAACGAGGATGTGGCGCTTACTGATCCTCCTGTGAAGTCTCTCTTTTATCGACGGCAGGTGGCCCGGCGTATTCGTTGGCGTGCGGATTAGCGTGGGATTTGTCGTCGACGCCGGGCAGTTGCCGGCTCCGGCGCTCAGTCGGGGTAGAGGGGCAGCGGCGAGACGCGCTGACTAAGCCATCGCTTCGCATTCCTGCGCGCACTTCCGGCATTGTTGCGCGCACTGCTTGCAATGCTCGTGCGAATGTTTCTCGCACTCGTGGGCGCAAGCAGCGCAGATCGAGGCGCACAAGGCGCACACCTCCTGCGCGAAACTGCTGCCGCGCGCCATGATGGCGGACGCGACGCGGCAGATGTCCGCGCAGTCCATATCCAGCCGGATGCATCCGGTCATCTTGGCGACATCGCTCTCGGACAGGCAAGCCGTCGCGCAGTGATCGCAGGCGGCGGCGCACGCATCGCAGGCCTGAATGCACGATTGATACCGTTGGGGTGCCATGAAATCCTCCGTTGATTGCGTCGAGTGAGAAACCGAGCCAATCAACCGAGCATCGGGCGTGCCCCGTATGAGAAGATGGCGTCAGGCAACCCGCCCGCACATAGCACCGCACGTAACACCGCACGTAACACCGCATTTAACCCCCATCCGCCGCAGTCGAACGACCTGCGGTGAAAGAGAGGACTCAAGATGCTTCTCCATCTGTCGACGTGGGCCGAGATCGAGCAATATCTGCAGCGCAGCCGCTCGATCGTCGTGCCGATCGGCTCGAACGAACAGCATGGCCCGACCGGACTGCTGGGCACGGACTGGCTATGCCCGGAAATCATCGCGCACGAGGCTCAGCGAAGCGCGGACCTTCTGATTGCCCCGACGTTCAATATCGGGATGGCCCAGCATCACCTGGGCTTTGCCGGCACGATATCGCTGCGTCCGTCGACGTTCATCGCCGCAATCGGCGACTGGGTGCGCTCGCTGGCCGTGCATGGTTTCGAAAAAATCCTGTTTTTGAACGGCCACGGCGGCAACATCGCCTCGATCGAAGCGGCGTTCTCGGAAATTTACGCCGAGGCGAGCTTTGCGAAGCGCCGCTTGGGATTCGCTTTGAAGCTTTGCAATTGGTGGGACCTCGAAGGCGTCGGCGAGCTGGCGCGCGAGCAGTTTCCCGAGGGACACGGATCGCATGCCACGCCATCGGAAATTGCCGTCACGCAGTGGGCTTTTCCCGAATCGATCAAAACGGCGAGCTATACGCCGCGCATCGCACCGACCGGACCCATTCGCGAGGCGCTCGATTTCCGCGCACGGTTTCACGACGGGCGAATGGGCTCGGACCCGGCTCAGGCCACTCGCGAGAAAGGCGGAGCGCTCGTCGCGTTGGCGGCGCAAGGTCTCGTTCGGGAGGTGGATGCGTTCAGCCGCGAGTCGGTGCCGCATTAGCGTTCGGGGGGGGGCTGCTGATGAGCGGTACGCTTGCCTCGCGAACAAAGCAGCGCCAGTATCAACGCCTGCGTGAGCGTACGTTATGGTTTTGCGACCGGTGACAACGCTCATGCACCAGGACTCATGGTGTGGGTGCGCAGCGCGCGATAGCTGCGCGCATCGGGGCTGATGCTCCGCGGAGCCCGAGGACCGACGATCCTTTGTGCTACACTTCGCTCACGCTATTCCTACTAAGCGCCTCTGTCCCCACCAGGGAATTCATTAGATTGGACTCTGGTGAGGCTCGTGATGGACTGTAGCCGGAGGAGTCGCCACATCGCTTCGGCGTTGAAGTGCGAGGATGCTTGCTACCGCCTCAGCGGAGGAAGGTAATTTGGTGAGGAAACGAGAATTGCGGGATACCCAGCTTTTGGGATCCCGCGAATTCACTTTAGGCCCTGTAATCGTTACTGAAGATGTTCAGATGGGTCGCTGCCTGCACCACATACTGATCATCGTGGCAGCCAATGAAGGTGCCGCCTATTTCCGTCCTGCTCCCGCTTTAGAGCGCCCCAAACGCGCTGAGTCCTCTCGCGAATCCGTATAGATCGAACGCCGAAGTGAGAGTTCTTCCGTCGTCGTTCGTCACGCCACGTATCGCGCGACGCTCACGAACTGACAAAGGCTCCCGCCCAACACGAACAGATGCCAAATGCCGTGGCCGTGGCGAATGCGCTCGTCGTTGACGAAGAAATAGATGCCCGCGCTGTAAATGAGGCCGCCCGCCAGGAGCCAGGCCGTTCCCGCTGCGGGAAGGGAATGAATCAGCGGGCGAAATGCGACGAGCGCAAGCCAGCCCATGAGCACGTACAACGTCATCGACACGATGCGGGTGCGCCGCCCGAGCGTGAGCTCCTGCGCGATCCCGAGCACCGCAAGCCCCCAACTCACGCCGAACAGGGACCATCCCCATGGTCCGCGTAGCGTGACGAGCGTGAACGGGGTATAGCTGCCCGCTATCAGCAAATAGATGGCCGAATGGTCGCACTTCTGAAGAATGGCCTTCAGTCGCGGGCTGCGCACGCTATGGTAAAGCGTCGAGACGACGTACAGCGTGCAGAGCATCGCGCCATAGACGCTCAGGCTCACGATCTTGTACGGGTCGCCGCGCAGGGCGCTCATCGTGACCAGTGCCGTCAGCCCCGCTACCGACAGCACGGCGCCGACGAGATGGGTAATGCTGTTCAAACGCTCACCGACATGCATGTCACGATTCTCCCGCGTGGCTACGCCAATCCGCGATTTTATGACGAATGGCCGCAATCGAGGTTCCAGCCCGGCGATATGCGGCATTGCGTCACGAGGCCGCCGTCGAGGCAGAGTCAGGTCGGCCGCCGGGGTGCGGCGAGACATGTCCGATCCTGTCGAGGCACGCCAGTCGAGACTGCCGAAGATCCGCGCGCCTAGCGATCGCCCGCGTGACACTGTGTCCTCTTTCTAGGTGACGAAGCATCGCTCGGGCCTGGAGCGATCGATGGCGATCGACCGCCTGCGCAGGCCCGGCGCGGCGTCACCTACCCAGCAGCCGCGCTCGGCATGAACTCTGCTTTGAGCGGTGCTGGCTCGCGCGCGACGAGGTGGCCGATCCGGCCAACACGATGCGCGAGCGGCGGAGAAGCGACCGATGGCACTAGGCGAGCAGTTGCAGGACTGGCGGACCGACGCGCTCCGGCTCGAAGACGAAGTGGGCAAGGTCGTGATCGGCCAGCGCGCCACGATCCGGCTCATCAACGTTGCCCTGTTCGCGCGCGGGCATGTGCTCTTGGAAGGCGGAGTGGGGGTGGGCAAGACGACCGTGCTGCGAGCATTCGCCCGAGCCGTGGGCGGGGACTTCGAGCGAGTGGAAGGCACGATCGATCTGATGCCGGGCGACCTCGTCTATCACACGTACGTCGATGCAGCCGGCAAGCCGCGCATCGATCCCGGGCCGCTCTTGCGACGCGGCAAGCGGCTTACCACGTTCTTCTTCAACGAAATCAACCGGGCACGCCCGCAAGTGCAATCGCTGCTGTTGCGCGCGATGGCCGAGCGCTCGGTCTCCGCCTTCGATCGCGAATACCGCTTTCCGCACATGACCGTATTCGCCGACCGCAACAAGGTCGAAAAAGAAGAAACGTTCGAGCTCGCCTCGGCCGCGCGCGACCGGTTTCTGTTCGAACTCAACATGCCGACGCCCGAAGACCGCGACGTGCGCCGCGCGCTCGTGTTCGATTCGGCCTTTCACGACGCGGATGCGCTCATCGATCAGATCCGGCCCGGCGTGGTGGCCTGGGAGCAACTCAATACGATCGGCGCGGCGATCCAACAGGGCGTGCGCGCAAGCGAGGCCATCGAACGCTACGTGCTCGATATCTGGCAGGCCAGCGAAACGCCGCAGCGGTTCGGCATCGCGCTCGATGGCGTAGAGATGGATCGGCTCGTGCTGGCCGGAGCGAGCCCGCGCGGCATGAGCGCACTCTTGCGCGCCGCGCGCGTGAGCGCTTGGCTCGCGGGGCGCGCGCACTTGGTGCCGGAGGATATCCATGCAGTGCTGCCCGCCGCGCTCGGTCATCGCGTGTTCTTTACACCGGTTCACGAGCTCCATCGGCACGAGTTGGCGTCCGCGCTCATGGATCAGATCGTCGCGCGGCTGGCCGTGCCGTAACGGTGCAGCGGCCGGCAACGGCTGTTGAGCCGCGTTTTCAACGGAGATGGCTTCGACGATGAACGGACCCCGCG
The DNA here is from genome assembly GCA_966212325.1 of uncultured Burkholderiaceae bacterium. Lineage (GTDB taxonomy): Bacteria > Pseudomonadota > Gammaproteobacteria > Burkholderiales > Burkholderiaceae > Trinickia. The sequence continues at coordinate 306,460 of CBIHRA010000002.1, forward strand.
AGTTTCACTATCGCCTGCCGGGACGCGCCGGCGGTTTTCGTCCCGGCTCGCATCCCGGCTCGAGCTTCGGCGCGGGCCAGCAGTTCGCCATGCACGCGCGTCTCGTCGATCATCCGGATCCGCGTCGGCTCGATCTTCGTGCGAGCCTGCAATCGGTGCGCGGCGAATGGCTCGTGCGGCTCCATCTGCAACGCGTGGCCGTGCCCGTGCAGGTCGTGGTCGACGTTTCGGCTTCCATGTGCTTCGGCAAACGGCGCTCGAAGCTCGATGTGGTGGCCGATTTCGTGGAGGCGCTCGGGTACAGCGCATTTCGCTCGGGGGACCGCGCGGGCATGACTGCATTCGATGGGGGCGCCCGCGAAGATCTTTTCGTTTCGGCGCGTCACGGACGCGGCGGCGGAGACATGATGGCGGCGATGCTGCGCGCCGAGGCGGCCCGAAGCCGGGCTCGCGGCGGACACGGTAAGCCGCGGGGCAAACCGATGAGGCGCACGGTAGGAGGCGGCGCGAGCGCAGAAACGAACGGCGCACTTGGCCTCGCTCGAGCGGTCGAGAACCTGGCCGGCAAACAGGCGCTCGTTTTCCTCGTTTCCGATTTTCATTGGCCGCTCGACGGTCTGCCCGCTGTGCTCGATACGCTCGCGCATGCGTGCGTCGTGCCGATCGTCGTTTGGGACGAGGCCGAGCTCGCGCCGCCGCCGCACGGCGCGCTGCTCGCCGTGCACGACGCGGAGACGGGCGAGCAGCGGACGATTTGGCTTTCGTCCCGAGTGCGGCAGCAATGGCAAGAAGCGGTGCACCGGCGACGCGCGACGCTCGGTGCGCTGTTCGGCGGGCGCGGGCTGCGGCCGTTCGAGATCGAGGGCGCATTCGATGCGGATGCGCTTTCGCGCTACTTCATCGAGGGAGCGTCATGATGCGGGCGGCCGTCTGCATCCGGCGCATCCGGCGCATCCGTCGCATGCGGGCGTGGGCGCCGCTGCGGATCGGTGCTGCGGCGCTCATGCTGGCGGTTGCCGGTGCGGGCTCGCTCGGCGTTTGCTCGCGCGCCGCCGCCGCAGTGTACGCGGCGCGGATCGATGCCCCGCGCGGCTTCGGTCATACGATCGGCGACGTCATGACCGAGCGTGTGCTGCTCGCAGCGGCGGGCCATGACGTCGGCGACGTCGAGCCGCCGGCGAGCGGCCGCATCGATCTTTGGCTCGAACGCCGCCCCGCGCGGATCGAAAACGACCGCGACGGGCGCCGCTGGCTCGTCCTCGACTATCAAATCGTCAACGCTCCGCGTTCGCTGACGCAAATCGCGCTGCCTGCCCTGAGCCTGCGTGGCAGCGGCGGCGATATGCTGCAGGTTCGCGCGTGGCCCGTCAGCGTAGGGCCGATCGTGTCCGACACGGCCGTCGCACCGGCCAAGGCCGCGGCAGTCCGAACGCAGCCGGTGCAGATCGAAGCGGGCGGACGGGACGGTGAGTCCTCGGCGGTCCGGATCGAAGCGGGCGGACAGGAAGATGAGTCCTCGGCCGTCTCGGACGCGGTGCTCGCGATGCAGCCGGACCGCGGCGCGCCGCCGATTCCGCTGAAGCCGATCGTGCGGCGGATCGGCTATGCACTGGCCTGTCTGCTAGTGACGCTTGGGAGCTGGCTGACGTGGTGGGTATGGCGCAATCGTCGCGACGCGGCGCAACTGCCGTTCGCGCGCGGCTGGCGGCAACTGCGCGCGCTATGTTCGCGCGAAGCGGTCTCCCATGCGGATGCGGCATGGCAAATCGTCCATCGCGCGCTGAACGAAACGGCGGGGCAGGTCGTGACGCGGCGCTCCCTATCGCGGCTCTTTGCGCGTGCGCCATGGCTTGCGCCGATGCAGGCTGAACTCGAAGCGTTCTACGAGCGCTCCGACGCGCGATTTTTTGCGGTTTCGGCCGAGCCTGCCGACGGGGCGGCCACCCAGACGGCGCCGCGCGCGGACGCGGACGCCGCCCTCGTTGCACTGCTACGCGGGCTCTTTCATGCCGAACGTCGGCGGCATCGATGATGCATGCCTCGCTCGACTTTACGACGCCGTGGGCGCTTGCGCTCTTGCCCCTAGCGCTATTGCCGTTTCTGCCGAGGCGAGAGGACACGCTTTCGTTCTCTTGGTCGGGCTGGCTACCCGACGACCGTATCGGACGCATGCTGGGAGCGAGTGCCCGAGGGGCCGCTGCGCTGGCCCTCGCCGCCATCGTGGTCGGGTTGGCCGGCCCGGGCCTCACCGGCGTCGAAGTGCATCGCACGGGCCGCGGCGCCGAAATGCTGATCTTGATGGACCGCAGCGGCAGCATGACCGACGTGATGGCGAGCCGTGGCGTCAACAGCGCCGGCCGATCGAAGAACAGCGTCGCACGCGCGGCGCTGACCGAATTTGTCCGCGCACGGCCGAACGATCGCTTCGCCTTCATGATGTTCGGCATCAGCCCCGTATTGGCCATGCCGTTCACGTACGACCACCCGATCATCGCGGACGCGATCGCCGGCACGCGAATAGGCCGGGGCATGCCCGATACGCAGCTCGGCCGCGGGCTCGTCGCCGCGATCGCGCAGTTCGACGGCCGGCCGTTCACCGGGCATCGCGCGATCGTCATGGTGTCCGACGGCGGCGCGCTGCTCACGCCGGAAGAAAGCCGCACGATCGCCGATGGCCTCGCGCGCAATCGTATCGCCCTGTACTTCGTGTTTTTGCGCAGCAGCGTCTACACCCCCGCGCTCGATCTTGCAGTACGTCGCGGCGACGCGTCGCCCGAGGCGAAGCTGCATCGCTACTTCCTGTCGCTGCGCACGCCGTATCGCCTGTTCGAGGCCGGCGACGCGAATGCCATGGCCGCTGCGATGCGGACCATCGGCGAGCAACAGAATTTCCCGGTTTCGTTTATCGAGCGATTGCCGCGCCAGGACCGCAGCGGCTGGTGCTTCGCCGTGGCCATTGCCTGTTGCGCGATGCTGATCGTCATGCGCGCGATTCGTGTCGGGAGCTGGCATTGAAACGTTCGACAGTCCATGCGGCGTTTGCGGCCGTGGCGCTCTCGAGTGCGCTCGCAACGGTCTATGAGGCGGTGCGATTCGTTCATGCGGATCGCCTCGACAGGGAACTTGCGACGATTGCCGCCGCTGCCGTGACGCATGTCCCGGCGGCGGATCTGGAGCCGGCCGCAGCCGGCCGGAGCGATGCGGGAATCGCCCGGGCTGCGGTGCGTTTGCGTGACGACGCGGGTGCGGAACCCCGGCGGATCATGTTGGCGCGAGCCGTCGCGCTCGCAGCTGAGGGCCGCTTCGCCGCGGCCGGCCAGCGCTATGAATCGATCGTGGATGCGGGGCCGCTCGACGAGATCGGCCGCGCCGCCTTGTTCGATCTCGGGAACGCTTATCTGCGCCAAGGGGCAGGAGCGGCCGTCGACGCACCGCGTTCGCCGCCGATGATCGAGCAAGCGAAGGCGTACTACCGGGCGCTGCTGCGTGTCGCTCCGGACGATTGGGACGCACGCTACAACCTGGAGCGCGCGCTGAGGCTCGCCCCGGAGGGCACGGCCGATCCGGACGCCGCAACCGGAACGACGAAGCACGATGTCAGACTGCGTGGAGCAAGGAGCGACGATCTGCCGTGAAACTGCCTTCACTCGCGCGCCTAGGCGTTCTCATGCGACAGCGCCATTGGGCCGTCTGCGCAGCGTTTGCCATGCTCGTCGCGGCGCTCTTTGGGCCGAGCGTGCAGTGGCCGCGGCCGACGTTTTCATACATGGTCACATTCGATATCACGCAAAGCATGGACACCGAGGACATCGAGGTAGCCGGGGCGCCGATGAGCCGGCTCGCCTTTGCGAAAGCCGCCATGCGCGAAGCCTTGACCCGGCTGCCGTGCGGCTCGCGGGTCGGCTGGAGCGTCTTCACAGGGCAAAGCACGCTGCCGCTCATGCCGCCGCTCGAAGTGTGCGGCAATTTCGACGCGCTGTTGGCTTCGCTGGACGGCATCGACGGCCGCATGCGCTGGACGAACTGGAGCCGCATCGCGGAAGGCGGCGTGTACTCGGCCATTCGCGTCGCGCGCGACATCGGCCACGGCACCGACGTCGTCTTCATCACCGACGGCCAGGAAGCGCCGCCTGTACTACCCGGCAACGGACCGGCCGTTCAGATCGCGCTGCCTGGCATCGGCGGCTGGTTGATCGGTGTCGGCGGCGACGCACCGGCGCCGATTCCGAAGACCGACGAGCGCGGCAATCGCACCGGCTACTGGCTCGCGTCCGAGGTCGTGCAGGTCCCGCCGGCCGAGCGCGGGCCTGGGGCAGGCGAGAGTCACGAAGAGCGTTCCGAATTGCGAGGCCAGTATCTCGCCGAAGTCGCCGGCCGGATCGGCTTCGGGTATCGACGGCTGTCGAGCGCCGCATCGCTCGCGTCGGCCCTGCGCGATCCGCGATTCGCGCGGCGGGAGCGCGCGCCGACGAGCGTGCGATGGATGGCAGCGCTCATCGCGCTCTTGCTGCTCGTGTGGCGTTATATGAACCAACCTGCAACGATCCTGAAAGGAGAACGACATGCTGGAGACTCGATCCACAGCGGTGCGTAGGCTGCGGCCGTTCATCGCGGCGGCGGTTGCTTGGCTCGCGGCAGGCTCGCTTCAAGCCGCGCCGCTCGCTTACGTCACGAGCGAAAAGGCCGGCGTAGGCGTGATAGGCCTGGACACGATGACGCTCGAAAAGACGTTTTCGATCGGAGCCGCCGGTCCGAGAGGGCTGAGTCTCACCGACGACGGTTCGCGGCTCGTCGTCGCCGACAAGACCACGGGCGAGCTGGCCGCGATCGATACGACGACGGGCGACGTCGTCAAGCGCGTGAAGATCGGCAAGAACCCCGAGTATGTCCGCGTGCATGGCGGTTATGCCTACGTGACGTACGAGCCGGGCGAATCGGGGAAACCCGGCGGCAAATCCATGGGCGAGCGCACGGGCACTTCGCCCGGCAAGCAGGAAGCCGGCGACGACGACGCGGCCAAGCCGCCGGCCCAGATCGCAATCGTCGATCTGAAGACCTGGACCATCGTGCATTCCGTCGTCAGCGGCCATGAGACGGAAGGTGTGGAGTTCTCCCGCGACGGCAAGCAAATGCTCGTCACGAACGAGGGCGACGACACGGTTTCCGTCTACGACGCGCGCAGCGGCAAGCCGATCGCAACCGTGAAAGTGCCGGCCGGCGGCCGGCCGCGCGGCATCCGTCGTTCGCCGGGCGGCACGCAATACGTCGTGACGCTCGAATCGCTGAGCAAGTTGATCGTGCTCGATGCGAGCGATTTTCACATCGTGAAGACGGTCCATACGAAGCTCGGTCCCTACGGCGTCGCATTCGGGCCCGACGGCAAGCGGCTGTTCGTGGCCGCGGCGCGCGACCAGACCTTGCAAGTATTCGATGCGAAAGACCTGGCGCCGATCGCTGAGGTGCCCGTGGGCAAGCGCTGCTGGCACTTCAGTTTTACGCCTGACGGCGCGAAGCTGCTGCTGGCCTGTGGACGCTCGGACGCGGTGTTCGTCATCGATGCCGCCGACTACCACGTCATCAAGCAAATCGGCGATCTGCCGCTCGCGTGGGGCATCGTGACGTACCCGCCCAGCGACGGTTCGATCGAATCGCGGTGAGCGCCGAACTACCGCCGCCCGGCGTTCGCTTCGCCGGGCCGCGTCATCCCGGCATCATCGCGGCGTGGCGATGGAGGGGGCGTCGCCATGGTCGTCGCCGCTTGCCGCGAGGGCGCGCGAGTTCACGTCGTTGCGAAAGCGAATGGGATGCTCGGCGGCCGGCTCTGTGCTTGCCCGCGAGTGCGCCTGCTCGACGAACCGCACGATCTTCTCGTGATCGGGCGACTTGCTGCAGACGGGGTCCGCATTGGCGGCATCGCCGGTCAGCAGATACGCTTGGCAGCGGCAACCGCCCAGATCTTTCGTCTTCTCTTCGCAACTGCGGCACGGCTCTTTCATCCAGTCGAATCCGCGAAAGCGATTGAATGCGTCGCTGCCGTACCAGATCTCGCGCAGGGCGGTGTCGGTCACATTGGGGAACGCGAGGCCGGGCAGACCGCGCGCCGCATGACAGGGCAGCGCCGTACCGTCGGGCGCCACGCCGAGAAATACCGAGCCCCAGCCGTTCATGCAGCGCTTGGGCCGCTCTTCGAAGTAGTCGGGGACGACAAAGAAGATCCGGCACTTGTCGCCGTGAGTCTTGCGGTAACGCTCGACGACGGCCTCGGCCGCGACGAGCTGTTCGCGCGTCGGCAGCAACTGAGCGCGGTTTTCCAACGCCCATCCGTAATACTGCGTGTTGGCAAGTTCGAGATACTCTGCCCCCATCGCAAGCGCCATGTCGATGATCTTGTCGACATGCGGCAGGTTATAGCGATGCAAGACGCAATTGAGCACCATCGGAAAACCGTGCGCCTTGATCGACGTCGCGACTCGGCGCTTCAGGTCGAACGTCCGTGTGCTGCTGAGGAAATCGTTCAATTGCTGCGTGGAGTCTTGAAACGAAAGCTGAATGTGATCGAGCCCGGCTGCTTTGAGTTCGGCGAGGCGCTGCTCGGTCAAGCCGATGCCCGACGTGATGAGGTTCGTATAAAAGCCGAGCTGGCGTGCTTCCTTCACGAGAATCGCGAGATCGTCACGCAGCAGCGGCTCGCCGCCGGACAGTCCCAGTTGCGCCGCGCCGAGCTCGCGCGCTTCGCGAAGCACCGCGATCCATTGATCGGTGTCGAGCTCGCGTCGATTGGCGGCATAGTCCACCGGGTTGTAGCAGAACACGCAATGCAACGGGCAGCGGTACGTGAGCTCGGCCAGCAGCCAAAGCGGCGGCGCGGCGCCCCCCGCCGCCTCGCTCGGCGGGGGTGCAGCAACGGTCTCCGATGTAGAGATATCGCCCATGTCGCTACTCCAGCCACCCGCGCGATCGCGCCTGCGCAACGAACGCGCGCACTTCGTCGCCGATGCCCGTCGCGCCGAACGCGCTTTCGAGCTCGGCGATGACTGCATTCAGCGAACGCGTGCCGTCGCAACGCTTCAAGATTTCAGCGGCGCTCTGATTGAGCTTCACCATCCCTTCGGGGTAGAGCAGCACGTGGGCATTTTGCGCGCGTTCCCATTGCAAGCGGAAGAGCGGGTTGAGCCGTGGCGGCGGGTCCTGCGGGGCGGCGTCACGCTCGCGCGAATCGGTATTCATGCGGGAAAGGCCTTCTCGATGGCGTCGAGCATCGACCAAAGAATATCGAGCTTGAACTGAAGGATCGTCAACGCGCGCTCTTGCTGATCGCGCCGCGTAAAGTGGTCGAGCGTCACTTTCAGGCCGTGTTCGACGTCGCGCTGCGCAAGCGGAATGCGCGAGCGAAAGTAGGCGAGCCCTTCGGGATCGATCCACGGGTAATGCTGCGGCCACGAAGCCAAGCGGTCCTTATGGATTTGCGGTGCGAACATTTCGGTCAACGACGAGCAGACTGCTTCCTGCCACGGCGCGCGCCGCGCGAAGTTGACGTACGCATCGACGGCGAAACGCACGCCCGGCGTAACGTGCTCGAGCGACCACAACGCGCTGCGCTCGAGCCCCACGGCCTGCCCGAGCCGCGACCACGCCTCGATCCCGCCTTCGTTCCCGCCGAATCCGTCGTGATCGAGAATGCGCACGACCCACTGGCGGCGCGTTTCGCGATCAGGGCAATTGGCGAGAATCGCGGCGTCCTTGATCGGGATGTTGAGCTGGTAGTAGAAGCGGTTGGCGACCCAGCCGCGCACTTGTTCGACGGAAGCACCGCCCGAATTGAGCCGAACGTTGAACGGATGATGAATATGGTAGCTCGCGCCCTTCGCGCGCAGCGCCGCCTCGAACGCCTCGCGGCTCAGTGCGGGCTCGGCGGGGGCGACCCGGCGCACGGGTGCGGTGCCGAAGCAGTCGTCGATCGTCATCGAATCGCGTCTCCGTTGAACTCGTTCTCGTCGCGGCCCCGGTGCACCGGGCTGTGTGGCGGGCGCACCGCAACTAAAGCTCGAACGCCATGCCGTCTTCGGCGACCTCGATGCCGTGCTCGCTCAATACTTGCCGTTCCGCGCCATCCTCGACCAGAATCGGATTCGTGTTGTTGATATGAATCAGCACTTTGCGCACGCGGCGCAGGGCCGACGATTCGATCGAGTCGAGCACCTCGATCATGCCGCCTTTGCCCGACTGCGCCAAATGACCCATCTCCGCGGCCGTTTTGCCCGAGAGACCGAGCGCGATCATTTCGTCGTCGGTCCAAGTCGTGCCGTCGACGAGCAGCAGATCGGCGGCGCGCATCGCCGCAAGCACGTGGGGCTCGATCGTGCCGAGGCCGGGCGCATAGAACGCGCGCTTGCCCGTTTCGAGGTTCGTGATCGTGAGACCGATGTTGTCGCCGCGCTCGGGCGCATCGCGATGTGGCGAGTAGGGCGGCGCCTTGCTCAGGAGCGGCAGAGCCTCGATCGAGATGCGCGGCAGGGCGGCCAGCGTAAGCGGCGTGCCGTCGAGGGGGATCGGATGATGGGTCGCGCCGCAGTAATGCGAAAGAATCGGCCCGATCGGAAAGCCTGTCGTCAGATCCTGCCAGACGGCGGGCGTCGCGTACAGCGGCAGCGGTGCGCCGCGTTCGCGCAGCATGAGCAGCCCCGTCACGTGATCGATTTGCGCATCCATGACGAGCACCGCCGCGATGCCTGTGTCGCGTACGCGCCGGGCGGGCTGCAACTCGGGATGGGCGGCGATTTGCGCGAGCAGATCGGGAGAAGCGTTGATGAGCAGCCAATCCGCCCCGTCGGCGCTGACGGCGATCGACGACTGCGTGCGTGGCCGCGCCTTGACTGTCCCGCGCCGCAGGCCGTCGCAATTACGGCAATTGCAGTTCCATTGCGGGAACCCGCCGCCGGCCGATGAGCCGAGCACTTTGATTTTCATGCGATGCGAGTCCTCATAGGCGGTGCCCGGGGGTGTTCGAGCGGGTTCTTTTCGGCAGCATCGTCGCGAGCAGCGCGTCTCGATCGACGAGCGCATGCTTGAGCGCCCCCGCGATATGCAGAGCGACGAGTCCGATCATCGCATAAGCGAGCAGATGATGCGCGCTAAAAAACAGGCCGCGTAGGCGAGGATCGTCCCATCCCCATGTCGGCAAGGCGAGGCCCCAAAAGCGCAGGCCGTAGGTGTTGAACGAGGACCCGAGATACCCGGTGACCGGCAGGGCGACCATTCCGAAGTATAAAAAAGCCTGCGTCGTGCGCGCGGCGGCGCGTTGCCACGGTCGCATCGGCGGTAGCGGCGGCCGTGACACGGCCAGGCGTACGGCAATGCGGATAAGCACAAGCAGGAAAACGGTGAGGCCGAGCGATTTGTGCAGATTGATCAGCGTCGCCTTGACGGGCAACCCTTTCGGCAAGCCGACCATGTACAGCCCGAGCGCGAGCAGCGCGACGATCGCGGCCGCGATCAGCCAGTGCAGGACGATGAGCGGTGCCGCGAACCGTATGGGCGCATCCGGCGCTGCGCGCCTCACCGAATGCGCGCGTGCTTCGCGCACGTTGAGCGTCGTCATGGTCGTCTCCGGTCTAGGTTCACGTTTTTCATCGCTGGACGAATTTCGCATGCCGCCCCCTGGAGCAAGCTCTATGCCGAGCGGGCGAGGCTGGACGCGGTGTTCGAACACGCCCCGCGCACACGGTATCGCCGTGCACCGGAACGCACAGACTGTTTGCCGGTTTGGCGCACAGTGTCACCGATGAGGGCCGGGCGCGGCGCACGCCCCCCTGTCTTTCACGCGCTTTTCGTCCGCGGTCCCCAATGGCATGGAACTTGTGTGGCTGAGCGCCATGACTTCATCGCGCCGGACCGCGAAGTCGCGTGCGCTGCCAGCGCAGCGCATCGGCGAAAAGCGAAGCATGCGGCAGCACCGAGAGAACGAAGTCGCTAAGGCAGACTCAACGATGCGAGGGCAACGGTATGTGGGTGGTGAAGATCGGGGGCAGCCTCAGTCACGAGCCGGCGCTGCGCAACTGGCTTACCGAGCTTGCCGAAGTGGGGGGAGGGCGCGTCGTGATCGTTCCGGGCGGCGGCGATTTCGTGGGTAACGTGCGGCAGTATCAGGCCGAGTGGTGCTTCGGCGATCTCGCGGCGCACAACATGTGTCTGCTCGCGATGGCGCAGTACGCGGTGCTCATGCAGAGCCTCGTGCCGGAGCTCGTGCTGGCCTCGAGCGAAGCCAAGATAAGGCGCGCGTTGCGCGACGGACGCGTGGCGGTATGGGTGCCGACGGCGCTGATGTGCGACGCGCCCGATGCGATGAGCTATGCGGGCGAGACCTCGGACAGCCTCGCGGCATGGCTTTCGACGATGCTCAACGCCGAACGGCTCACGCTGGTCAAGGCCTGTCCGATCGACCCGGCGCAGCCGCTGGAATCGCTGGCGAGCCAAGGCGTCGTCGACCGGCGCTTCGTGGGTCATGTCGGCGACGCCAATTACGTGGTCGAGGTATTCAACAAAGACAACATCGAATTGATGCGCGATCGGCTGTTGAACATGCCGGCTGCGTGGGCCGGCGATCAGCCGGGAGGAGCGGCTTGAGCGAAACGGCGGCTCGTGCGCGAGGTGCGGGCGCTTGCCGCTGTTACGGGCATCGGACTACGGGCGCGCGCTGGGCGGCCCGTGCCTGCTTAGCGCGTTGCGATGTACATCGTGATTTCGAAGCCGAAACGCATGTCCGTGAAGCTAGGTGTGGTCCATTGCATCGATCGTCCCTCCGTGCACTCATTTCAGGAAATTGCCGTCGGTGATGCCGGCGCCTTGCCGGATGCCGAACGGCCTGCGCGTTCACGCAAAGTCCATGCCGGGCCGCATGCGGCGCCCCGGGCGCACGCCCGCCGCCCGCTTCTCGGCGAACCGCCAGGGCGGGAGCGCCAGCCTGTCGCGAAAACGCAGCAAAGTGTGCCACGTTTGGGCCGCGCGTTGTGGCGCCGTCCGCCGAATCGACGCCGAATCGACGCCGAATCGCACGCCGAATCGCACGCGCTCACTTAACGATTGCACATCGCGGATAAGGACTTCGTTTTCTGCAATCGATAAGTCATCGGTTAACTCTCGGGAATGAAATCGTGAATATTCAATAGGTACCGGCCTGCCTACGATGGCACTCAAGCGCTTCGTTCTCGTCGAAGCGCGCCAAGGTCAACACTCGAGGACAGGTCATGAACGATTTCAGCAAGGCAGCCGTGCAGCCGGCCCGCACTCCGCGCGAGCGTTATGCCGCGGGAGTGCTGAAGTACCGCGAGATGGGTTATTGGCAGCCCGACTACACGCCGAAGGACACCGATGTCATCGCGCTGTTTCGCATCACGCCGCAGGCCGGCGTCGAGCCGGAGGAAGCGGCCGCGGCGGTCGCCGGCGAATCGTCGACCGCTACGTGGACCGTCGTCTGGACCGATCGACTCACGGCCTGCGACATGTATCGCGCAAAGGCTTATCGGATCGAGCCGGTGCCGGGTGCGCCGGGCACCGAGCCGCAGTACTTCGCGTATATCGCGTATGAGCTCGACTTGTTCGAGGAGGGATCGGTGGCGAATCTGACGGCGTCGATCATCGGCAACGTCTTCGGCTTCAAGCCGTTGAAGGCACTGCGGCTAGAAGATATGCGGATCCCCGTGGCGTATCTGAAGACGTTTCAGGGTCCGCCTACCGGCATCGTCGTCGAGCGCGAACGCCTCGACAAGTACGGCCGCCCGCTGCTCGGCGCGACGGTGAAGCCGAAGCTCGGGCTGTCGGGCAAGAACTACGGGCGCGTCGTCTATGAAGGCCTCAAGGGCGGGCTCGATTTTCTGAAGGACGACGAGAACATCAACTCGCAGCCGTTCATGCATTGGCGCGACCGCTTCCTGTTCGCAATGGAGGCCGTGAACCGCGCGCAAGCCGAGACGGGCGAGGTGAAAGGGCACTACCTGAACGTGACCGCCGGCACCATGGAAGACATGTACGAGCGCGCCGAATTCGCGAAGGAGCTCGGCTCGTGCATCGTGATGATCGACCTCGTGATCGGGTGGACGGCCATTCAATCGATGGGGCGCTGGGCGAGGCGCAACGACATGATTCTTCACTTGCACCGCGCCGGCCACGGCACCTACACGCGGCAACGCAATCACGGCATTTCGTTTCGCGTCATCGCAAAGTGGGTGCGCATGGCAGGCGTCGACCACGTCCATGCGGGCACCGCCGTCGGCAAGCTCGAAGGCGATCCGCTGTCCGTTCAGGGTTACTACAACGTGTGCCGGGAATCGCACAATCGCGTCGATCTGTCGCGCGGCGTGTTCTTCGAGCAGCCTTGGGCGGGGCTGCGCAAGGTGATGCCGGTGGCGTCGGGCGGGATCCACGCGGGGCAGATGCACCAACTCGTCGATCTTTTCGGCGACGACGCAATCCTTCAGTTCGGCGGCGGCACCATCGGTCACCCCGCGGGCATTCAGGCCGGGGCCACAGCGAATCGCGTCGCCCTCGAGGCCATGATCAAGGCGCGCAACGAAGGGCGCGACATTGCGAACGAAGGGCCTGAGATTCTCGAGGCGGCAGCGCGCTTTTGCACGCCGCTCAAACAGGCGCTCGACGTATGGAAAGACGTGACCTTCAACTATGCGTCGACCGATACGCCCGATTTCGCGGTGACGGCGAGCGTCGCCTGAAGCAGCGCTCGCAATGGCGCCGATAGCCGGCGCCGGCGGCGAGAAGAGCGGTATCCGACGGTATCCAATTCGAGCAGTCGAGCGAGCGGCGCAGGCAACCGCTCCCGGGCGGTCGTCGCCCCGAGCGCGAACGGGCGCGGCGATTGCCGATTCAACGAAGGAATTGTCATGCGAATCACACAAGGCACGTTTTCGTTTTTGCCCGATCTGACCGACGAAGAGATTGCCGCGCAGATCGACTATGCGCTGGGCCAAGGATGGGCCTGCTCGGTCGAATTCACCGACGACCCGCATCCGCGCAACACGTACTGGGAGATGTGGGGCCTGCCGATGTTCGACTTGCGCGATGCGGCTGGCGTCATGCAGGAGGTGCGGGCCTGTCGCACGTCATACCCGAATCGTTACATCAAGGTCAACGCGTTCGACTCGGTGCGCGGTTTCGAAACGATGCGCCTTTCGTTCATCGTGAACCGTCCCGCCGTGGAGCCCGGATTCCGTTTGACGAGAACCGACGGCCGTGCACGCGTGCAGCACTACTCGATGACGTGCTACGCGACGAACGCGCCCGCCGGCGAGCGCTATGCGGACAAGAGCTGACGAGCGCGCGGGCCGCCCCCACACCCGCAAGCAAAGGAGGATGCGATGACAGCCGTATGCGAGAACAGCGTCGATTTGGCGGGCCTTTACCGCGATTCGGGCATCGCCGAGGTGCTGGACGAACTCGATCGCGATCTCGTCGGGCTCGTGCCCGTTAAGACCCGCATTCGCGAGATCGCGGCCTTGCTGATCGTCGAGCGGGCGCGCAGGCAGCTCGACCTGGCGAGCGGCGCCCCCACGTTGCACATGTGCTTCTCGGGCAACCCCGGCACGGGCAAAACCACGGTGGCGCTTCGCATGGCCGAGGTGCTGCACCGCCTGGGCTATATCCGGCGCAACCATCTCGTGTCCGTGACGCGCGACGATCTCGTGGGACAGTACATCGGCCACACGGCGCCCAAGACGCGCGACGTACTCAAGCGCGCCATGGGCGGCGTGCTGTTCATCGACGAGGCCTACTACCTTTACCGCCCCGAGAACGAACGCGATTACGGTCAGGAGGCCATCGAAATCCTGCTGCAGACGATGGAAAACCAGCGTGACGACCTCGTGGTGATTTTGGCCGGCTATTCCGCGCGCATGGAAACCTTCTTTCAGAGCAATCCGGGCTTTCGTTCGCGCATCGCCCACCACATCGAATTTCCGGACTATGAGGAGCCGGAATTGATCGAGATCGCCGAGCGAATGCTGGAGACGATGCACTACCGGTTCGACGGTGCGGCCCGCGACGCGTTTGCGCAATACATCGCGCGGCGCAAGGCCCAGCCGAACTTCGCCAATGCGCGCTCGGTGCGCAACGCGCTCGATCGCGCGCGGCTGCGGCAGGCCCGTCGGCTTTTCGCGGCGTCCCTCGCAAACGGCGCGACCGTTTCGACCGAGACACTGATGGCGCTCGCCGCCGACGACATTCGCGCGAGCCGCGTATTCGCCGCGCAGGAAGCCGAGGCGGGAGAGCTCGTGCATGCGCAGGCGCAGCGCGGCGCGCACGCCGGCGCGCCGCCGCTCGCACATCGAATTTGAACCGCAGCAGGAGAGCGCCATGCAAGACGGACGCACGACCCTTTCGAAGTTCCTTATCGACACGCTCGATCGCAAGCCGTCTCCGGTAGCGGCGACCGGCCTGTCGGCCTTGCTGATCGACGTCGCCGCGGCAATCAAGACGATTTCTTCGGCGCTCACGCGCGGTGCGCTCGGCGGCAACTACGGCTCCGCGCAATCGGTCAATTCGCACGGCGAGGAGCAAAAGAAGCTCGATGTGGCGACCAACGAGATCTTCGTCCAGCACTGCGAGTGGGATGGTCTGCTTGCCGCGATGGTCTCCGAGGAAATGGAGACTGTCTATGCGATTCCATCGAAGTATCCGCGCGGCGAGTATCTGCTCGCGTTCGATCCGCTCGACGGCTCGTCGAACATCGATATCAACGGGGTCGTGGGTTCGATCTTCTCGGTCTTGCGTTCGACGCCCGGGGAGAGCGGCGAGTCCGCCTTCCTGCGCCCGGGTTACGAGCAAGTGGCGGCAGGCTATGCCATCTATGGACCGTCGACGATGCTGGTGCTCTCCGTCGGCAACGGCACGCACGGTTTCACGCTCGAGCGCGATGTCGGCAATTTCGTGCTTACCCATTCGGAAATCCGCATCCCCGAAGAGACGAGCGAGTTCGCGATCAACGTGTCGAACGAGCGCTTCTGGGAAGCGCCGGTCAGGCGCTACGTGCAGGAGTGCAAGGACGGCCGCGCGGGATGCCGCGGACGCGACTTCAACATGCGCTGGATTGCGTCGATGGTCGCGGAGGTTCATCGCATCCTGATGCGCGGCGGTGTGTTCATGTATCCGCGCGACTTCAAGACGCCCTCGATGCCGGGGCGGCTGAGGCTGCTCTACGAGGCCAATCCGATGAGCTTTTTGATCGAGCAGGCCGGCGGCGCCGCCAGTACCGGCCGCGAGCGGATTCTCGACGTCGTGCCGCGCGCGCTGCACGAGCGCGTGCCCGTGATTCTCGGGTCGCGGATCGAAGTCGAACGGATCGCGCGCTATCACGGCGAGTTCGATCGCGGCGAAGACAAGCCGTTTTCGTCGCCGCTGTTTCAACCGCGCTCGCTGTTCCTGCCCGAGGCCTCTGCCTGAATGGAGCGGGAGCGCCTTGCCGCTCAGCGCCGATTCCAACGATTACATCGGAGACACCACGCATGTCCGTCAAGCATCCGATCATCGCCGTGACCGGCTCGAGCGGGGCCGGTACGACGACCGTCATGAAGAGCTTCACGCATATCTTTCGGCGGGAAGGCATCAACGCGCAGATCGTCGAAGGCGACGCGTTCCACCGCTACGATCGCGCGGGCATGCGCGCGGCGATGCAACAGCACGAGCGCGACGGCGTGCGCAACTTCAGCCACTTCGGTCCCGACGCCAATTTGCTGCGCGAATTGGAAGACCTGTTCGCGAGCTACGGGAACGAGGGCAAGGGGCGCTACCGGCACTACGTCCATGACGAAGCCGAAGCCGCGCGCTTCGGTCAAGAAGCCGGCACGTTCACCCCCTGGGCGGAGATCGAGGCCGGTACCGATCTGCTCTTTTACGAAGGGCTGCATGGTGCGGCCGTCGTGGACGATGTCGCGATCGACATCGCCCGCCATGCGGACCTGCTCGTCGGCGTCGTGCCGATCATCAACCTCGAGTGGATTCAGAAGCTGCATCGCGACCAGACCATGCGCGGGTACTCGCACGAGGCGGTGGTCGATACGATCCTGCGCCGGATGCCCGACTACGTTAACCACATCTGCCCGCAGTTCTCTCGCACGCACGTGAATTTTCAGCGCGTGCCGACCGTCGACACGTCGAACCCGTTCATCGCGCGCGAGATTCCGCAGCCCGACGAGAGTTTCGTCGTCATCCGCTTCGCCCGCCCGAAGGGCATCGACTTTCAATACCTACTGACGATGCTGCACGACTCGTTCATGTCGAGGCCGAACGTGATCGTCGTGCCGGGCGGGAAGATGGGACTGGCGATGCAACTGATCTTTACCCCGATGATTCTTCAATTGATGGATCGGCGCGCGCGCGTATGAGCGTTGCGTCGCGTCGCCGGAATCACTCGAATCGCCCGAATCACTCGAATCCGACGCAAGGAGGCACGCCGATGAATGCAGCAGCCGAATGTTTGCCCTCATCCGATACCGAGCTCATGGCCAACGCCTTGCGCATGCTCGCCGTCGACGCCGTGCAGGCGGCGGGCTCGGGCCACCCGGGCATGCCGCTCGGGATGGCGGAAATCGCCGTTGCGCTATGGGACCGTCATTTGCGGCACAACCCGCGCGATCCGCGATGGGCCGATCGCGATCGTTTCGTGCTCTCGAACGGTCATGGCTCCATGCTGCTCTACGCGCTGCTTCACTTGAGCGGGTACGCGTTGCCGCTCGCCGAGCTCCGGCGTTTCCGGCAACTGCACAGCGCGACGCCCGGCCACCCGGAGGTGGGGGTGACGCCGGGCGTGGAAACGACGACCGGGCCGCTGGGACAGGGGCTCGCGAACGCGGTCGGGATGGCGCTTGCCGAAGCGCTTCTCGCTCGGGAATTCAACCGCCCCGGGCACCGGATCGTCGATCACTACACATATGCTTTCGTGGGCGACGGCTGTCTCATGGAGGGCATATCGCACGAGGCGTGCTCGCTCGCGGGCACGTTGCGGCTCGGCAAACTGATCGTGCTGTACGACGACAACGGCATTTCCATCGACGGTCACGTGGAACGATGGTTCGCGGACGACACACCGGGGCGTTTCGAGGCCTACGGGTGGCATGTCGTTCGCGACGTGGACGGTCATGACGTCGACGCCGTGGATCGCGCGATTGCGAGCGCGCGCGAGTCCAGGCGGCCGTCGCTGATTTGCTGCAAGACCGTCATTGGCCGCGGAGCGCCCACGAAAGCCGGCACGCACGACGTGCATGGTGCGCCTTTGGGGGCGGCGGAAGTCGCGGCCATGCGCGCTGCGCTGAACTGGCCGCACGCGCCGTTCGCCGTGCCGCAGCCGGTCTACGCGCGCTGGGACGCGACCGTGCGTGGAGCGCAGGCACAGGCGCAATGGCAGCAGCGTTTCGCGGCCTATCGCGAGCGCTTTCCGCGCGAGGCGGCAGCGTTCGAGCGGCGCATGTCGGGCGCGTTGCCCGAAAGCTGGCCGGCCGCCGCGCGCATGCTCGTGCAAACGGCGCATGAGGCGCAGCAATCGGTGGCGACCCGCAAGGCCTCGCAGATCGCGATCGACGCCGTCGCGGCCGCGTTGCCAGAACTGCTCGGCGGCTCCGCCGATCTGACGGGATCGAATCTCACTGACTGGCCCGCATGCGTGCCGGTGCGAGGCGACGAGCATGGCCCAAGCGAGGGGAACTATCTGCATTTCGGCGTGCGCGAGTTCGGCATGAGCGCGGTCATCAACGGGGTGGCGTTGCACGGCGGCTATCTGCCGTTCGGCGGGACGTTCCTGACGTTTTCCGATTACGCGCGCAACGCGCTGCGAATGGCGGCGCTGATGAAAACTCGGTCGATTTTCGTGTTCACGCACGATTCGATCGGGCTCGGCGAAGACGGACCGACGCATCAGTCGGTCGAGCATGCGGCGAGCTTGCGGCTCATCCCCGGTCTCGCCGTGTGGCGGCCCTGCGATACCGTCGAAACGGCGCAGGCCTGGGTCGGCGCGGTCGAACGCGAGGGGCCTTCGTGTCTGCTGCTGTCGCGTCAATCCGTGCCGTTCGTTGCGCGAAGCAGCGAGCAGGTGGAGGCGATCGCGCGCGGCGGCTACGTATTGCGCGAGTGGGAGAGCGCCGATGTAAGCGCCGGCCGGCAACATACCGGCGAAGGCGGCGGCACGCCGCGGCGCGTCGTGCTGATCGCGACGGGCTCCGAAGTGGCGCTTGCGTTGGAAGCCGTTGCACCGCTGGCCGAACGAGGCATCGCGGCGCGCGTCGTATCGATGCCCGCGACGACGGTCTTCGACCGGCAGCCGGCCGCGTATCGCGACGCGGTGCTGCCGCCGGGCGTGCCCCGTGTCGCGGTCGAAGCAGGCGTGACCGCGTTCTGGCGGCAGTACGTCGGTCTGGACGGGGAAGTGGTCGGCATCGACCGGTTCGGCGAGTCGGCGCCTGCTTCGGCGCTCTACGCCCACTTCGGCTTGACGCGGCATGCCGTGGTCGAGGCGGCGAGCCGAGCCGCCGCGCGGGCATGAGAAGGTATCGACGATGCGCGCCGGAGCCCCGGCGCCGCGCTCATGCGTCGAAGGTCGCGTCGTGCGAGAGGCGGATGTGCAGCCGGTGCATCTTGCGGTACAACGTGTTGCGGCTGATCCCGAGCGCCTTCGCGACGTTGCTGACATTCCACCGGTGCTCGTCGAGCAGTGCCAGCACCGTCTCGCGCTCGTTCAGTTGAATGGCGTTCAGCGCAGCGATGTCGGCGTCCTCGGCCAAATGCGGCGCCGCTTCGCGCTCGGGGGCGGGCGGGGCCGCGATCGGCTCGGGCGCCGCTGCGCGCTGCCCTTGCAATAGTTCCGGCGGCAAGTGCGCGCATTGGATCGGCTGCCCGTCGGACAGTGCGATCGCCATCTGCAGGATGTGACGCAACTGCCGAATGTTGCCTGGCCACGCGTATTCGAGCAGCGCACGCCGTGCCTCCGCCGTGAGCTCGGGCGGATCCTCGGTTTCGCTTTCGAGCAAGTGAAGGATGAGCGGCAGTTTGTCGGCACGCTCGGCCAGCGGCGGCAGATTGATCTCGATGCCCTTGAGCCGGTAGTAGAGATCCTCTCGAAACTGCCCCGTCTGGACGAGTTCGAGCAGGTTGCGGTGGCTCGCGCTGATCAGCTGAAAATCGACCTTCACCGTCGTTTCCGCACCGAGCGGCGAGACCTCGTGCGATTCGATCACGCGCAGCAGCCGCGCTTGCAGCGCGAGCGGCATATCGCCGATTTCGTCGAGAAAAAGCGTGCCGCCGTTCGCTTGGACGATCTTTCCTCGCCGTCCTTCGCGCTGCGCGCCCGTGAACGCACCGGCGCGATAGCCGAACAGCTCGCTTTCGATCAGGCTCTCCGGCAGCGACGCGCAGTTGACGGGCACGAACGGTCCGTTCGCGAGCGGACTGATGCTGTGCAGGGCCTGAGCGAAGACGTCTTTGCCGGTGCCCGTTTGCCCGCGCACGATGATCGGGATCTTGCGCTGGATGACGCGCGCGGCCAACTGGATCTGCGACGCCATGCGCGGATCGCCGAACTCTAGATGCGAAATCTTGTCGAGCCGGCCGGCGGGGGCTGCCGGCGCCTCTCGTGCAGGGCGGCGCGCGGCGCTCGCCTGCTGGGTGTCCGGCGCAATGATTTTGGCGGTGCGTGCGGCGCTGGTTTTTTGCGGCGTCTGCGCGACGAGGAAGAAGCGGTTGGTGCCGTTTGCGCTGTACACCGTGATCGGATGGAACGAGCCGCGGATGCTGCGCGCGATCATGTCTTCGATCGAGGCGTTGAAGGCTTCGTTGATCGGCTTGCCGCGCAGTTCGTCGAGCGAGCGGTGACCGAGCTGAAACACGGCGCTGCGGTTCGCCGCGAGGATAAGGCCGTTGTCGTCGACGGCGAGCTTGCCGCCGTGCAGCGTGCCGACGAATTCGGGCCGGCTGTGAAACTGGATGATATTGACGTCGCGAAACCGCGCGCTCATGAGCCGGTTCTCGATCATCTGACGCGACATCCCCACCAGCACGAGCGAATGCTGCTGCAACAGCTTCGAACGGCTCGTGACGTCGAGTGCGCCCGCGATTTCACCGTGCTCGTCGAAGATCGGAGCCGCAGTGCAGGTGAGCGAGGTGTACCGCGGAAAGAAGTGTTCGTGCTGGCGCACGGCAATGCAATCGCGCTCGGCGATGCAGGTGCCCATGCCGTTGGTTCCCGCTTCGCGCTCGCTCCATAGCGCGCCGACGCGCAGGCCGTCGGCGCCGATGGCTTGGGCGAACGGGACGGACGATACCTGATGGACGATGAGACCGTCGGCGTCGACGAGCACGACGGCCAATTCGGGATCGGCGAGCTGTTGATAAAGCGTCGTCATTTCGAGCTTGGCGCAGGCGATCAGGTCGCCCACGGCTTCGCGGCGCGCGGTGAGCTCGTGATCGGTCAGCACGGGAGGCATGACGAAGCGCCCCGGATCGAGCCGGAATTCGTTGACGCAGCGCGCCCACGACTGTGCGACGGAGTCGCTCATCGAGTGCGGATGATGATTGACGACGTCTAGCACTTCGCGCACGTGCGAGCTGCTGTCGGCGAGCAATGACATGGGGTTGTCTCCATGGCGTGCGACTCGCGCAACCGCATCGCGGTTACGGCAAGCGCCGCTCTACTTAACGTTTATCCCCTGGCGCCGCGGTTTCTCAGGCCCGCGTGCGCAACGGCTCGAATCAAGGCTGCTTTAGTCGGTCCCGGACGGCGTACCACGCCGGCTTGGAAAACTTTACCCCCGATGGCGCAGCTGTTCAATAAGAAGTCGCATTAGATAGCGGTGTTCGCGCGCGGTATCGGCTATCTGCCATGCGACGGCATGGCGCAGAGCGATGAAAGGAGGCGGCACGGAGAGTCCGCTCTGCACGGACGGAGCGGCAAGAGCCGGCTCGTTCGATTGTGACGCACCTGCCGGCGACATGTCGAGCGGCGTCCGGCGGCGCGGGCCATCGGAGCCCTCGATCGCAGCGGGGGCGCGTTCGTTTACTTTGCTGCCGTCGTGGCCTCTCTGCCTAGCCCGCATGCTCGATACGCTTTCGCTTGAAGCACGCGGAACGCCTTGCTGCGAGAACGCGCCTGGTCGGTTCTGAATTCGGCGCCGCCTTCGCCGCCTAGCGAGGCGTAGCGGGCGAACGTGGATTCGTCCACGAATTGATCGTAAGAAAGCGCGGCGGCCATTTTGTCCACCACGCATGAGCACTTATAGATGTTCGCGAACTCGTGGCCGTTCTCGTCCATGCAGCTGAGCACATATTCGACGCGGCCCTGCGTCGGATAGTCGTTGGTCTGCCGGCCATCGGGGCCGCCGGCCGTCGCATCGCCGCCCGCAGCCCAGGCTGCGGCGGGGACGGCCGCCGACAGGGCGGCGAGGCAGCCGAGCAACGTCATCGCACGACGAATCGGTCTCATGTCGATCTCCTAGCGCACTGGACGTTCCTAACAGGTTTCGTGCCATCGAGCGCCAAAGCCGCGCCGGGACGGGGCGCACCGTGAGCGCGCTTGACGCGCCCCACGCTCGACCGAGCCGTAAGCGTGACACTGTGCGCCACGATGCGGTCTCGGCTGCGCAGAATGTGAGGCATTACGCGAGCCCGGCCGCGGCCGCTCGCGCTTCGTCGAACGCTTGGGCGTACCCGAGATAGAGAGGTCTGCCGCCTGTGCGCATGCGGACGAACAGCCGGTGCTCCACTTGATATTTGACGTTGCCGATCGCGAGCGCACCGATGCCGATCGGCCCGGCGTTTCCGTTGGGGCCGATCGGCTTGCCGTCGTTCATGAGGTTGACGCCGGCAATGCCTTCGGGCGCGACCGCGTTGACATCGGCCGCGATGAGCAGGCGCCGCGCGTGAGCGAGGTCGTCCATGCCGGCCACTTGTATACCGGCCGTCGACGTCGCCATCAGTATTTCCGTGTCGGCGAGCGCATCGCGCAACGCTTTGACGGACGCCGTGCTCGCGGCGGCCGTGACGATTTCCAAACGCTCGTTGATTTCGTCGCTGACCGCTTGCGCGCGGGCGAGCGATCGATGGCTCGCGATGGTCACGTCCGCGCCGAGCGAGGCGGCCATCGCGGCCGCCATCCGCCCGACCGCGCCCGTTCCGCCGAGAATGAGCACGCGTTTTCCGCCGAGCTCCATCGCGTGCGTGCGGCTCAGGTGGCACTCGGCGAGCGCGACGAGCGCGGCCGCCGTCGTATAGGCGCCGCTCGGATCGGCGAAGACGGACACTTCGAACGGCGGCACCATGGCCTTGCGGGCGATGTCGAGCATATCGGCCGCGAGCATCACGTCGCGCCCGCCGATGAAGATGCCCGTGCGCGAAACGCCCTTCGGCCCGCGCGAAAAAATCGCGTCCTGCGTGAGCCTAGTGACCATCGTCGCATCGACGTTGCAGTAAGGCACGATGACCTCGTAGCCCGCATCGGCGGCCATGTTGACTTCGAAGGGGCTAATCTGCGGCGCAGTCGTCAGGATGTGCAGGATATAGGGCCTTTCTGTGGCTTCTGGCATGACGGCTGACTCTTGTCGTTGGGCTTGAGTGCGGGGCGAAGCCAAGCAGGTCCTATACCAGGCGCGCTCGTGTGCGCGGCGGTCGACGAGCGTGCGAAGGCGCGCACAGGCTCGCGCTGTCGTCGACGCGCGAAGAGCGGCAGTCGGGTGTTCCGTCGCGCGGAGCATGAGCGTCCCGTGCCATCGCGGAATTGACACAGTATGTCTCGCGCCGGGCGCGTCGTGCGGCGACAGGCATTGCTGCGCCGCCGCGTGAACGCGTGCTTCGGGCGTCTTTCCTTCATGTCGTGCAACGGCGCACCGCCGCTCATGCGCACGCCTAAAGGGCGCGTTCGATTCGACGCGCCGCGGCGGCTCGTGCGGCACCGCACACCGGCATGGATCGTGCGTTGTGGCTGCTCACGCCGATCAAGCCTACCGCCGAAGAGGATAAGAAGCGTGAATCGTTACCCGCATTCGAGAGAGCGCGCCCGATGCGATCAGGTAGCGTGGGTCATTCGTTCGTGAGTTAGACAGCAAGACAAATTCTGGAGGAGCAATGAACTTACGCACCATGGTTCTGGGGCTCGCGGTCTTCGCGTCCGCAGCCTTCACGACACTCGCAGCACACGCGGATCCCGATCTCGATCGATTGATGAAAAATCCTGCGAACTGGGCATCGCAGGCGGGCGACTACGCCAATCACCGCTATAGCCCGCTCAAGCAGATCAACGCCTCGAACGTCAAGAACATGCAGGTGGCCTGGACGATGTCCACGGGTGTGCTGCGCGGTCACGAGGGCTCGCCGCTCGTCGTGGGCGACACGATGTACATCCACTCTCCGTACCCGAACAAAGTCATCGCGGTCAGCTTGAAGGACCAGACGTTCAAGTGGATGTACCAGCCGCAACAGGACGATCAGACCGTCTCGGTGATGTGCTGCGACACCGTCAACCGCGGCCTCGGCTACGGCGACGGGAAGATCTTCCTGCAGCAGGCCGATACGACGCTCGTCGCGCTCAACGCGAAGACGGGCGACGTCGTGTGGACCGCGAAGAACGGCGATGCGAAGAAGGGCGAGACGAACACCAATGCGCCGCACGTGTTCGGCGACAAAGTGCTGACGGGTATTTCCGGCGGCGAATTCGGCGTGCGAGGGCGCATCATCGCGTACGACATCAAGACGGGCAAGCCGGCCTGGACGGCCTACAGCACCGGACCCGACAACGAGATCCTGTTCGACCCCGAGAAGACGATGACGTGGACCGACGGCAAGATGATGCCCGTGGGCCAAGATTCGTCGATCAAGACTTGGAAGGGCGATCAGTGGAAGATCGGCGGCGGCACCACATGGGGCTGGTATGCGTGGGATCCGAAGCTCAATCTCGTCTATTACGGGTCGGGCAACCCCGGCACGTGGAACCCGACGCAACGGCCCGGCGACAACAAGTGGTCGATGACGATCTTCGCGCGCGACCTGAACACGGGCATGGCGAAATGGGTCTATCAAATGACGCCTCACGACGAGTGGGACTACGACGGCGTCAATGAAATGATTCTGGCCGACCTCAATATCAAGGGCAAGCCAGTGCCCGCGATCGTCCACTTCGACCGCAACGGCTTCGCCTATACGCTCAATCGGGCGACGGGCGAACTCCTCGTGGCGCAGAAGTACGACCCGGCGGTGAACTGGGCCGACCACATCGACATGACGAGCGGCAAGCCCGTTCGCAACGTGGCCTATTCGACGCAAGCCGCGGGCGCCGATCACAACGTGAAGAACATCTGCCCGTCGGCGCTCGGATCGAAGGACGAGCAGCCGGCCTCGTTCGACCCGAACTCGAAGCTGTTCTTCGTGCCGACGAACCACGTCTGTATGGACTACGAGCCGTTCGAAGTCGACTACACGGCCGGTCAGCCGTACGTCGGCGCCACGCTTTCGATGTATCCGGGGCCGAAGGACCCGGGCGTGGGCGGGGCGAACCAAGGCAAGACGGTCGAAAACGCGATGGGCAACTTCATCGCGTGGGACGCGGCGAAGGGCAAGATCGTCTGGTCCAAGCCCGAGAAGTTCTCGGTGTGGTCGGGCGCATTGACGACCGCCGGCGACATCGCCTTCTACGGCACGCTCGAAGGCTACCTGAAAGCCGTGGATCTGAAGACGGGCAAGGAGCTTTGGAAGTTCAAGACGCCCTCGGGCATCATCGGCAACGTCTTCACGTACGAGTATGACGGCAGGCAGTATGTGGGCGTGTACTCCGGCATTGGCGGCTGGGCCGGCATCGGTCTCGCAGCCGGCCTGAAGAAATCCAACGAAGGCCTCGGCGCCGTGGGCGGCTATCGCGAACTCGCCAAGTACACGGCGCTGGGCGGCACGCTGTTCGTGTTCGCACTGCCCGAGAAGAGCTGACGGCGTTGACGGGCGCCGTAGGCGAGAGCCGCGGCGGCGCCTGAGCTTGCCGCAACGTTCGACCGTTCAACACGTTGTATCCGCCCGCGGCGAGCCTCTTGGGAAAGGGGCGTCGCGGGCCATGATGACATATCGAAGGAGACGTTCGTATGAAAGGCCGTTCAATCTTGTTGCTGACGACCATCGGCGCCGTTCTCGCACTGCCCGTTGTCTATGCGCAGACTCAGCCGGCGCTGGCGCAGCAGGTAGCGTACAAAGTCGTCGACGGCAACAAGGTCGACAAGCGCACGTTCGAGGGCTGGCATACCTGGCGCGCGCTTGATTGCGAGCGTTGCCACGGGGCGCAGCAGCAGGGCCTCGTCGGCCCGTCGCTGGTCGATGCGCTGAAAGTCATCGACGAAAACGAATTCAAGCGCACGATTTTCGGCGGCCGTCTTGCCAAGGGCATGCCCGACTTCAGTTCGAGCCCGAGAATGCAAAAGCATTGGGAGGATCTCTATACCTATCTAAAGGGCCGTTCCGACGGGAAGATCAAGCCGGGCGACCTGACGTTGATGGAAAACGAATGATGGTTCTCGCGCCGCGACTGATCCGGAGGTTCCCGATGCGATCCAGCAAACGAATGTCCGCGCATGTCGCGCTGTCCGCCTTCGCGTTGTGCTGCGCGGCGCTCGCAAGCGCCGCCGTGCGAGCGGACGGGCCTGCGCTGCCCAACAACGACGGCGCCGACGGCGTGCTTCGCGTATGCGCCGATCCGAACAACATGCCGCTTTCGAACGATAAGGGCGAGGGGTACGAGAACAAGATCGCGAGCGCGATGGCGCACGATTTCGGCTATAAGGTCGAGTTCACGTATTTCCCGCAGCGCATCGGGTTCGTTCGTCATACGCTGCGCGAGAAGATGCCGGACGGCAGCCGCTACAAGTGCGACCTCGTCGTCGGCGTGCCGAAGGGCTATGACTTGACGTCCACGACGCATCCCTATCTGCACTCCACCTACGCGATGGTGCTGCCGAACAAGCCCGAATTCGCGGACGTCAAGACGCCCGACGATCTGCTCAAGCTGCCGCCCGACGTCCTTCATAAACTGCGTTTCGGTATTTTCACGCAGACGCCGGCCGTCGATTGGCTGCTGACCAACGGTCTCATCGACCAGGCGCGTTCGTACCAGGTCCAGTCGGGCGATCCGCATGTTTACCCCGGCGAGATCGTCGAGCACGACCTAGCCGCCGGCAATATCGACGTCGCATTTCTCTGGGGGCCGATCGCCGGGTATTTCGCAAAACGTGCGGGCGATACGGTGCGCCTCGTGCCGTTTCCGCCGCAGAAGGACATTCGATTCGACTATCAGATCTCGATGGGCGTGCGCTATGGCGAGAAGGAATGGCACGACAAGGTCGATCAGTGGATCGGCAGCCATCAGGATCAAATCGATGCCATTTTGACGAGCTACGACGTACCGCTGCTGCGGCCCGTCGAATCGGCGGACAGCCGCGCCGCGGGCGGCGCGCAATGAGCGCGCGGAGGTTTTTCGCGCTTCATGGGCGGCGGCTGGCCGTGCTTGCCGGCGCCTGTCTTTTCGCGCTCGGCTCGATACAGGCGGTCGCCGCCGACGCCCCTTCCGGCGCCGACGCGAAGCCGTCGGCCGAGATCACGCCTGCCGAGCAACTCGTTTTCACGACCGACCACATGCACGGCGTCGAACCGCAAACCGAGCTCGATTATGCAATGGCCGCCACGGGCAGCGAGGGGCAGGGGCGCACGCAAGACGGCGCGCACGGCGTCGTAAACGGCACGGATGTCGTACGCGTGCTCGTCAACAGCGAGGGCAATGCGAAGGGCGACGCGCAGGTGTCGGACCATAGCGGTGCGGTGACGCTGCCGACAGAGGGGCTGCCCTGCAATCCCATCATCATCTACTTTCTCGAACGCGACATCAGCGAAATGTCGGCGCTCACGGGCGGGCAGCGGCGCTACTTTCAAAAGCGCTTGCGCTTAGCGTTGGCCGAGGGCCCGACGATCGCCGCGGCGACGAGCCGTATCGGCGGCAAATCGGTGGCCGTGCGGCGGATCGTCGTGCAGCCTTACCTTCATGATCCGAACGCACAGCGATTCACGCGCTACACGGCCAAGCGCTATACGTTCGACATCGCGGACTCGCTGCCGGGGCAGGTCGCGCAAATCCGCAGCGAGGTTCCCGGTCCCGACGGCGATTTCGGCCATCCGGTCAGAACCGAGACACTGACGTTCCGTGCCGCCGTGCGCAAGCTGACCGGGCCCGCATCGGCTCCGGCGGCCAAGCCGGCTGCGGTCCCCAGCGCGAGCCGCTGAGCGCGCGGTCCAACGCGAGGCTCGGCTTTCTTCGCAGTTCTCCCTTGCAACGAATAGCCGCATGGCCGTCAATTTCATTCGCTCGCTGACCTTGCGTCAGCTGCAGATTTTTATCGTCGCGAGCCGCCATGCGAGCTTCGCGCGCGCAGCGGAGGAATTGCATCTGACGCAGCCTGCGATTTCGATGCAGATCCGTCAGCTCGAGGAAGCGATCGGGCTGGCCCTTTTCGAGCGCGTCGCGCGCCGGCTCATGTTGACGGAGGCCGGCGAGCGCCTCACGCATCACGCGAGCCGCATTCTCGGCGAGATCAAGGACGCCGAGGACGCAATGATGTCGCTGCAGTTGGCGGACAGTGGATCCATTTCCGTCGGGATCGTCAGTTCGGCGACGCACTTTGCACCGAAGCTGCTGGCCCTCTATTCCCGCCAGTACCCGAAAGTCGACGTGCATTTCTCGGTGGGCAACCGGGAATCGCTGCTGCGCATGCTGCAGGACAACGCGATCGATCTCGCGTTGATGGGGCGTCCGCCCGCCGAGTTGGACGCGATCGTCGAACCGCTTGCGGCGCATCCGCAAGTCGTGATTGCGCCCACCGATCATCCGCTCGCAAGCGCGCGCCGCTTCGATCTGCATGAACTCTCCGGCAGCACGTTCTTGCTGCGCGAGCCGGGTTCCGGCACACGGATGGCGGCGCAGGAGATGTTCCGTCAGCATCTGTTCACGCCGAAGAAGGTGATCACGCTGGGCAGCAACGAAACGATCAAGCAAGCGGTCATCGCCGGCATGGGCGTGAGCCTCATTTCGCTGCATACGCTCCAATTGGAACTGCGCACGGCCGAGCTTGCGCTGCTCGACGTGAACGGCACGCCGATCGAGCGCACTTGGCAAATCGTCCATATGCGTTCGAAGCAACTTTCACCGACCTGCTTGATGTTCCGCCGCTTCTTGCTCGACGAGGCCGCGCCGTATTTGCAGCGCGAATATGCGCCGTTTCTCGAACGGTGAGACGCCTTCATCAGCAACCCTTACCCGAGAGCAAAGAAATACTGAATTTTCAACGAATACGCCGCCGCATAACCTTGGGGCTCGGATCGGTCGCATCGATCACAGCGGCTATGGAGGGATGTCGGCGATGAAAGCGCGCCTAATCACATTCGATCTCGACGGCACATTGTTCGACACCGCGCCCGAAATCGCACTGGCGGTCAACCGCACGCTCGAAGCATACGGCTATCGGCCGATCGAGCTCGGTGCGGTGAGCGGATTCATCGGCAACGGCATGCACGCGCTCATGCGTGCGGTGCTCGCCAGCGTGCCCGCGCAACCGGGCATGGCGCTGGATGCGGTGATGCCCGCTTTCGAAAAGCACTATGACGCGACCGCCGGCACGAGCGCGCAGCCGTACCCGGGCGTGCCGAGCGCGCTGGAGAAACTGAAGGCCGCGGATATCCGCTTGGCCGTCGTCACGAACAAGGCGCATCGCTTTGCACTGCGGCTGATAGAGAACGCCGGCCTTGCGCCGTATTTCGACGTGGTGCTCGGCGGCGATAGCCTGTGGGAGAAAAAGCCGCATCCGCTTCCCATCCGGTATTGCATCGAGCGTTTGAAGGTACCCGCCCACGCCGCGGCGCATCTCGGCGATTCGCGCACCGACGTCGAGTCCGCACACCGCGCGGGCGTAGCCGCGTGGGCGGTGCCGTACGGCTACAACTACGGCGAGCCCATCGAAGACGCGAATCCGGATCGCGTGTTCGCTTCGATCGGCGAGATGGCCGAGCACGTCGTATCGCTGCATCGAGCGGCGCAATCAGGAGGCATTTGATGGCACTCATTTCCCTACGCCAACTTCTCGACCACGCGGCAGAGCACGGCTACGGCGTGCCCGCGTTCAATGTGAACAATCTCGAACAGATCCAGGCGATCATGGAGGCGGCGGAGGATACGCAAAGCCCCGTCATCCTGCAGGCGTCGGCGGGCGCGCGCAAGTATGCTGGCGAGCCGTATCTGCGCCACATGGTGCTCGCCGCCATCGAAGCCCATCCCGACATCCCAGTCGTGCTGCATCAAGATCACGGCGCAAGCCCGGCGGTGTCGCAGATGTCGATACGCTCCGGCTTTTCCAGCGTGATGATGGACGGTTCGCTCGAGGACGACATGAAAACGCCGTCGAGCTACGACTACAACGTACGCGTCACGCGCACCGTCTGCGAGATGGCGCATGCGGTGGGCGTATCGGTCGAGGGTGAGCTGGGCTGTCTCGGGTCGCTCGAAACCGGGGAGGCGGGCGAGGAAGACGGCGTCGGCGCGGCAGGCACGCTTTCGCACGACATGCTGCTGACCGATCCCGCCCAAGCGAAGGACTTCGTCGAACGCACGGGCGTCGACGCGCTCGCGATCGCCATCGGCACGTCGCATGGCGCCTACAAGTTCACGCGCAAGCCGAGCGGCGATATTCTCGCGATCGATCGTATCGCGCAGATCCACGAGCAGATACCGAGCACGCATCTGGTGATGCATGGCTCTTCTTCAGTGCCGCAGGAATGGCTGGAGATCATCCGGCAGTTCGGCGGCGAGATCAAAGAGACCTACGGCGTGCCCGTCGAGGAAATTCAGCGCGGCATTCGAAGCGGCGTGCGCAAGGTCAACATCGACACCGACATTCGCCTCTCGATGACGGGGGCCATGCGGCAAGTCTTCGCCGAGCAGCCTTCCGAGTTCGACCCGCGCAAGGCGTTCGCAGCGGCCAAAAAGGCGGCGCGCGGCATTTGCGCGGCGCGCTTCGATGCATTCGGTTGCGCCGGGCAGGCTTTCAAGATCAAGCCGATTCCGCTCGAGCGCATGGCGCAAGCGTATCGCGCCGGCGGGTGAGCCACGCAGGCGATCGAACGCGTATCGATTGACGCGCTGGCAGGCGCGCCGGGTGCGCGCCAACGCGGCGGTGCGCTTCCCGGCCGCGTGCGCAGCGACTGAGAGCGGTCAAAGGAGGAAACGCGCATGCGAGCATTGATCTTCGACGTCGACGGTACGATGGCCGATACCGAGGCTGCCCATTGCGATGCGTTCAACGCCGCGTTTTCGGAAGTCGGTCTCGACTGGTACTGGGACGAGCGGCTGTATACGCGTCTGCTTCACGTCGCGGGCGGCAAGGAGCGCATTCGTCACTACTGGCGCTGCGTCGAGCCCGAGGAGGAGGCGGGCGCCGTCGTCGCCGAGACCATCGACGCTATTCATGCGATCAAAACGCGCTACTACATCGAGCGTGTGAGAGGTGGGGGTCTACCGCTACGGCCGGGCGTGCGCCGGCTGATCGAAGAAGCGTCGGGCGCCGGCATGGCGCTCGCGATCGCCACGACTACGACGCCGGACAATCTCGATGCGCTGCTGTGTCCGGCGTTGGGCTCGGGCTGGCGCAACCGATTTTCGGCGGTATGCGATGCGTCGAGCGCCCCGGTCAAGAAACCGGCGCCCGACGTCTATTACGCGGCGTTGGAAACACTCGGGTTGCCGTCCTCCGAATGTCTCGCACTGGAGGATTCCGAGAACGGCCTGCGCGCCGCGCGCGCGGCGGGAATCCCGACGTTGATCACGACCACCGCCTATACGGCGCGGCAGCGCTTCGACGGCGCGTTGGGCGTGCTGCCGCATTTGGGCGACCCGGACATGCCGGTGCGGCACGGCATTGCCGAGGTAAGGCAAGGGTGGATCGATCTGGACGTGCTGCGGCGCCTGAGCGCCGGTCAGCACGATGGGCGCGATCAGCGCAACGCGCTCGCGTGATGGGCAATGTGCTCGCCGATGAAGCTGGCGATGAAGTAATAGCTGTGGTCGTAGCCCGAGCGTAGGCTGAGCGCCAACGGATGTCCCGCCGCTTCGCAGGCTTCGCGCAACAGCTCTGGCTTCAACTGCTTGTCCAGGAATTCGTCGCTGTCGCCTTGGTCGACCCGCAGCGTCAGCCGCTCTTTCGCGGCCTTGACGAGCTCGGTGGCATCGTAGTGCTTCCAAGCCTCGCGATCGTCGCCGAGATAGGCCGTGAACGCCTTTTCGCCCCAGGGCACCTGACTCGGCGCGACGATCGGCGAAAACGCCGATACGCTGCGATAGCGGCCGGGATTGCGCAGCGCAATGGTCAAGGCGCCATGCCCGCCCATCGAATGCCCGCTGATCGCGCGCGCGCCGGTGACCGGAAATTCGGCTTCGATCAACGCCGGCAGCTCGTCGACGACATAGTCGTACATGCGGTAATGCTTGGCCCACGGTTGCTGCGTGGCGTTCAGGTAGAAGCCGGCGCCTTTACCGAGATCGTAGGCCGGGTCGTCGGCCACGTCATCGCCGCGGGGACTCGTGTCCGGCGTGACGATGATGAGGCCGTGTTCCGCTGCGTAGCGTTGAGCGCCGCTTTTCGTAATGAAGTTTTGCTCGGTGCAGGTCAAGCCGGAAAGCCAGTACAGAACCGGGCACTTGCGGCCGTGCAGAGCCGCGCTGGGCAAATAAATGCCGAACCGCATCTCGCACTGAAGGGCGGTGGAGGCGTGCTTCCACACTTCCTGGTATCCATCATGACAAACGTGCCGCTCAACGCGTTCCATATCGTTCAAGCCTCCCGGTAGGTGCCTTTGGCTTTAGCCGCGTGAGCGGCCAGGATATCCATCAGCGCCGGGCTGAGACAATCGTAGGGCTCCAGGCCTTTTTCGCGCAGCGTTTGGCGCACGCCGGCCATGGCCGAGGGCGGCGTGCCGGCTTCGATGATGGACGAAACGAACGCGGCGAAGCCGGGCCCTTCCCAACCTTGGTCCTTCGACAGTTCGGTGTGAATGAAGTCCAAGCCGTAGAACGCGTGCTCCTTGTTCTCGATGCGCCCGAACAAATGCGTGCCGCACGCCTTGCAGGCATGGCGCTGAATCAACGCCGAGTCGTCCACGACTTTCAGCTTTTCGCCATGCGCCGTGACGGTCAGTTTGTCGCGCGGCACGACTCCGACGACGGAGAACAGGGCGCCCGCGGGTTTCCAGCACTTCGTGCAGCCGCAAGCGTGATTGAACAGCACTTGCGAGTCCACGCGCACCTCGACGGGATCGGTCGCGCACGAGCAGCGTAGGGTGCCGCCTTTGAAATCGCTCGCGCCTTTCTGGATGCCGTGGTCGACGCTAGGGTGAATTGCCGTGGTCATGACCTGTCTCCTGGTTGGGGTCAGTTGTTGTCGTTCGCGATCGATCGGTTCATCGATCAATAGTGAACGACGGTGCGGATCGACTTGCCTTCATGCATCAGATCGAATGCTTCGTTGATCTCTGGGAGCGATTTCGTATGGGTGACGAACGGAGCGAGCTGAATCTTGCCGGCCATGGCGTCTTCCACCATGCCGGGCAACTGCGAGCGGCCCTTGACGCCGCCGAACGCGGTGCCGAGCCAACGGCGGCCCGTGACGAGCTGGAACGGCCGCGTGGAGATTTCCTGACCCGCACCGGCCACGCCGATGATGACGGACTGGCCCCATCCGCGGTGTGCGCATTCGAGCGCGGCGCGCATGACATTGACGTTGCCGATGCATTCGAAGCTGTGGTCGACGCCCCAGCCCGTCATCTCGACGATCACCTGCTGAATCGGCTTCTCGTGGTCTTTCGGATTCACGCAATCGGTGGCGCCGAATACGCGCGCGAGATCGAATTTGCTCGGGTTCGTATCGATGGCGATGATGCGGCCGGCCTTCGCGAGCTTCGCGCCTTGAATGACGGCGAGGCCGATGCCGCCCAGGCCGAACACGGCCACCGAGTCGCCTTCCTGCACCTTGGCCGTGTTCTTGACGGCGCCGAGCCCCGTGGTGACGCCGCAACCGAGCAGGCAGACCTGCTCGGGATTGGCGTCGGGGCTGATCTTGGCCAGCGAGACTTCGGCGACGACTGTGTATTCGCTGAACGTCGAGCAGCCCATGTAGTGATAGACGGGCTGGCCGTTGTAGCTGAAGCGCGTAGTGCCGTCGGGCATGACGCCTTTGCCCTGCGTGGCACGCACCGCCACGCACAGGTTGGTCTTGCCGCTCTTACAGAAAAGGCATTCGCCGCATTCGGCCGTGTAGAGCGGGATCACGTGGTCGCCGGGCTTGACGCTCGTCACGCCTTCGCCCACTTCCACGACGATGCCCGCGCCTTCATGGCCGAGCACGGCGGGGAAGAGGCCCTCCGGATCGTCGCCCGAAAGCGTGAAGGCGTCGGTATGGCAGACGCCGGTATGCGTGATTTTGACGAGCACTTCCCCTTTGCGGGGCGGTTCGACGTCGATTTCTACGATTTCGAGGGGCTTGCCCGGCCCGAATGCAACGGCAGCACGTGATTTCATGTCAGTCCTCTAGACGAAAATGGGTGGAGCAGTCGGCGCTATCGATGGCCGCTAAAAAATAGCTTCAACGAAGGTAGGAACGAACGAGGGAGACAACGTCGTCAATCGAGCCCTGCTGTGCACCGTTTGCCTGCGCGACATGGGAAAACTCTTCTCGTAAGTGACTTTCGAGGACCCCGGCCATCAGGCCGTTGACGGCGCCGCGAACGGCCGCGATCTGCTGAAGAATCGGGCCGCAGTCGGCCCCTTCCTCGAGCGCGCGTTCCAGCGCGTCGATTTGTCCTTTCACTCGACGGACGCGGGCGAGCACCCGCTTTTTCTCTTCTGCAGTATGTGGCATCGTGTGGCTGTCGGGTACTCCGGTAGAGTATAGGCTAGCATACTGCACCCCAGTATGAAAGGCGAGTTTCACAAAAGCGCTCGGGGTTGGCGCAAGTGTGCTGGATTTCGCGCGAATTTCCGTCTCATTCGCTTACGTCTCATTCGCTTACTTCACGCGGTTTTTCAAACGGGTGACCGGGCGCGCGCCGAATGCTTCCCGGAAGCGAAGCTGACTGAACGATCGCTTGCGTGGCCGCTTACATCGGCGGCTTCACGCCGTCCTTTTCGACCACGATGCGTTGAGCCGCATAGGCCGAGCCGGCCGGGCTCGCGACGACGAATACTTCCTTGCCCGGCTTGAGATCGTCGTGCGTCGCGGGGGCGAATGTGACGACCGGGACGTTCTCGGGCACGGTCACGGTGTTCGAGCCGCCCTTGTACGAG
This sequence comes from uncultured Burkholderiaceae bacterium, assembly GCA_966212325.1. Classification (GTDB taxonomy): domain Bacteria; phylum Pseudomonadota; class Gammaproteobacteria; order Burkholderiales; family Burkholderiaceae; genus Trinickia. The sequence goes on from CBIHRA010000002.1 coordinate 340,847, forward strand.
AGCATTAGGTTGCGCCCGTTGGTGCCTTTCACGACTTGGTCGACGTTCGCATTCGTCATCGTGCTGTTCGGGCCCATGTCCCAAGCATAGTGGCCCTCGCCGGTGCCGCGTGCGGCTTCGGGAAACACCAGCACTTCGGTGGCGGTGAGCTTGCCGTCGACGCCCGTCATGGCCGCGGTGCCGACGAACGAGCCCGGCTTGATGTCGCCGAGCTTGATGTTCTTGAGTGCGGTCACGGGCGTATCCGCCTTCAACGCGATCTTTACGGTGTCGCCGCTGCGGCGGTGCACGGTCAGCGTCTCGCCCGCGAGCGAGACGATATCGCCGCGGATACGGGCCGGCTTGGCGGGCGCTTGCGCGAAAACCGCCGAGGCGAGCGACAGCGTGACAAAGCCGGTAGCGAGTTTGAGTCCGATCGACATGAAATCTCCTAGTGGTGAGTTGCGTGAGCAAACGTTCGACGGCTCAGGAACCGCCGAACCAGTTGTAGCCCTGGTTTTCCCAGTATCCGCCGGGGTATTCGTTGGTGACGGTGATGGCGACGATGTGCTTGGGATTCTTATAGCCGAGCTTGGTCGGCATGCGCAGTTTCATCGGGAAGCCGTACTTCGGCGGTAGGGTTTGGCCGTCGTACGTCAGTGCAAGCAGCGTTTGCGCATGAAGCGCCGTCGGCATATCGATGCTCGTCGAGTAGTTGTCGGCGCAGTGAAATGCGACATACTTCGCGCTCGTATCGGCTCCCGCTCGTGCAAGAAAATGAGAAAAGCGCACGCCGCCCCACTTGCCGATCGCACTCCACCCTTCGATGCAGATATGGCGCGTGATTTGACTGTCTTGCGGCATCGCATGCAGTTCGTCGAGCGTCCAAACGCGCTTGCCTTGCACGAGACCGCCGATCGCCAGCTTGTACGTCGAAGGATCGACTTCGGGCACGTCGTCGATGTCGTAGAACGCGTTGAACGGAAACGGCCGCGTGATCATCGACTCGGGATACGTCGGAGCCAGCTTGTTCGGATCGAACAACAGCGCTTGCGCGGCGTCGTTGAACGAGGACATTTTGCGCAGCATCGTTTCGACCGATTTGTCGTCGCCGATACTGCATCCCGACAGCATCGCGAGGCCGCCGAGCGAAAGCATTCGCTTGCCGAACAAGCGGCGGGCGGGCACCTTCAATTCTTTCACGGCGTCCCTGACGATCAGTTCGGCATCGGGCCTGGATGTGAAGCGCTTGAGTGACATGATGGGAGACCGGGAGTTGGGTGCGAGGGCGTAGGCTTAGCGTCCGCGGATCATGGTGACGAGCGAGCGGGGCACGAGTGCGACCATGACCACGTGCACGACGAAGAACGCCACGAGAAAGCTCATCGCAAGGAAATGGATGACGCGCGCATCGTCATAACCGCCCATGAGCGCGCGCAGCAGCGGGAACTGCACCGATTTCCAGACGACGAGCCCCGAAAGAATCGCCGTCGATAGATCAACGATGACCGCCAAGTAGGCGAGCTTCTGAATGGCGTTGTATCGATCGAGCGCGTCGTGGGCCAGCTTCCCGCGCAATGCGGCGCCCACGTCGCGAAGGAGTCCGGTGAGCGTCAGCGGAAACATTCGGCGCCTCAAACGGCCGGTGGCGACGTTCATGACGACATAGACGACGAAGTTGGCGACGAGCAGCCACATGGCCGCGAAATGCCACTGTGTCGCGGCGCCGAGCCAGCCGCCCAACGTGATGGACGACGGAAAGGTCAGCGCGCGGAAAATCGGCGAGGCGTCGTAGATCTGCCAGCCGCTCGTCACCATGATCAGAATTGCCAGCGCGTTGAGCCAATGTGTGACGCGCAGCCAGAGCGGCTGAACGGAGTCGAGTTTTTGCGTTTGCACGTCATGCCTCTCGTTCGATTGGGCCGAAACGGTTGTCATGGTAGAAACCCGGCGCTGATCGATCGATGACCCGATCATGACGTTTTTGTCATGATCGGCAGGCGCCGCATGCGATCGCTAAAATGTCGGCAACGCAACCGAGGCAGCACCGGCATGACCATCCTAGTGATCGAAGACGACCGCAAGACGGGCGACTATTTGAAGAAGGGGCTCACGGAGTCGGGTTACCAAGTCGACCTTGCGCGCAACGGCACCGACGGGCTGCATCAAGCGCTGGCCAACGAGTACGACTTGATCGTGCTCGACGTCATGTTGCCTGGCATCGACGGATGGCAGATCATGTCCGCGCTGCGGACGAAACGCGACTTGCCTGTCATCTTTCTTACCGCGCGCGACCACGTCGCGGATCGCATCCGCGGCCTCGAATTAGGCGCGGACGATTACCTCGTCAAACCGTTCTCGTTCACGGAACTCGTACTGCGCATCCGCACGCTGCTCCGGCGCGGCGTGATGCGTGAATCCGATACGTTCGCCGTCGCAGACTTGCACGTCGATGTTCTGCGCCGCAAGGTGACGCGGATGGGCATCGATATCACGCTGACGAACAAGGAATTCGCTTTGCTGCATCTGTTCTGCAGGCGGCAAGGCGAGGCGTTGTCGCGGACGCTGATCGCGTCGGAGGTATGGGATATGAACTTCGACAGCGATACGAACGTGGTCGACGTCGCCGTGAAACGGCTGCGGGCGAAGATCGACAATCCCTTCGAGCGAAAGCTGATCCATACGATACGCAGCATCGGCTACTCGTTCGGGGAAGAGGCTTGAAACGGCCTGCGCGCTCGCTTGCGGTTCGCATCGCGTTCTCGTTCGCCGCGATCGTCTGCGTCGTGGTCGGCATGGTGGGCGCGGCGCTTTACCATGCGACCAATCGTGCGTTGTCCACACGCGCGGATTTCCAGTTGATCGCCCGTGTCGCGCATTTCCGTTCCCTGCTGCACGACCTTTACACGATCAACGAGATAGAAGCGCGCCCGCGGCTGTTCGAGACGATGCTCGGCGACAGCCAAGACGTGATCATGTTCCGGCGCGGTGGCGCTTCGCCGTTTATCGACGTCAATCCCGACCGCTTGCCGCTGCCGCCGCTCGATATCGTCCCCGTTTCGCGGCGCATCGGGCTCGGTGCATTGTATGAAGGCAAACGCGCCGACGGCATTCGCATGCGCTGGGTCGGCGCTCAAGCGCAGATCGGCAATAGCGGCGAAGTCGTCGAGATCATTGCCGCCCACGTCATGACACAGGAAGCCCGTGTGTTGTCGCAGTACCTCCGGCGTGTTTGGATCACGGTCGTCTGTGCGGTGCTGTCCACGTGGTTGCTGGCCTATTGGGTCACGAGCAGGGGTTTGATGCCGCTGAGGTCGATGGCCGGCAAGGCGGCGGAAATTTCGCCGAACCGGTTGTCGACGCGGCTCGAAGTGGCGCGCGCGCCAGCCGAGCTTCAAAGCCTTGCCGCATCGTTCAACGCCATGCTAGATCGCCTTGAGCATGGTTACGAGCGCTTGCTGCAGTTTTCGGCCGACCTCGCGCACGAGCTTCGTACGCCGATCGGCGTACTGATCGGCGAAACTCAAGTGGCGCTTGCCCATGAGCGCAGCAACGCCGAGTATCGCTGCGTGCTCGAATCGAACCTGGAGGAACTGGAGCGGCTCGCGCGCATTGCGCAAAACATCCTATTCCTCGCGCAAGCGGACCACGCAGAGCAACGAATCGATCGCGAGCGCATCGACATACGCTGCGAACTCGAGGGCATCGCCGACTATTTCGAAGGCATCGCGGACGAGCGGCGTATCAGGTTCGATATCGAGGCGAGCGGCGAGATGGACGCAAACGCGATCATGTGCCGGCGCGCGATCGGCAACGTGGTGGTCAACGCGGTGCGTTATGCGGAGCCGGGTACGGTGGTGCGCGTGCGCGGACGGGCGAATGTGGACGGCGCGCGCATCGTTATCGGCAATCGCGGTCCGCGCGTATCGCGCGAGGAGCTTTCGCGCCTGTTCGATCGGTTTTATCGCGGTGACGCCGCGCGCAATGCATTCACTGAATCGAGCGGGCTCGGCTTGTCGATCGTGCAGGCCATCATGCGCCTGCACGGCGGAGACGTGTCGGCCGATTGCACGCCCGACGGATGGACCGAGTTCACGCTGCGCTTTCCGCGCGTGGCGCATGTGTCATGAATGTCGTCGTGCTTGTTCATTCGCCGTCGGGTGAGCTGTGCGCCATGCGCGCTATCCGTGCGCTATTCGAGCCGCGCCGATGCCGCACGCTTGAACGCGAAGGTCACGTCGATGCGCTCGAGCAGCTTGCGCGCGAACTGCGAGGCGAACTGCTGAATGTGCGCGTCGGTTAGACGCGACAGCAGATACGACGCGGCCAGGGTGAACGCGACGACCGCAACGAACGTGAGCAGCGACAGCATCGGGCCGTGCGATGCGAGCACGGACGACTCCTTGAAGAGGTAGATCGCTTCGAACGCGAAGACGAAATGCCAGAGATAGATGGCATAGCTCTCTCGCCCGATCGCAGCAGCCGTGCGCCCGGCGACGCCTCGGCCGGCGGACGAGCAGCACGCGATCAGCAATGCGGCGGAGCCGCACGCGGCGAAGAACGGTGCGTATTCGTTCGCCAATCCCAGCCATACGCCCGATACGGCGGCAGCCGCGGCGAACGCGGCGATCGAACCGCACGCGATTGCCGTACCGCGGCGAGTGAGTCCTTTATCGCCGGTCAAATACGGGCGAAAGAGATGCCAGCACCAGATACCTACGAGAAAGCAGGGCACCTGTACGGGTGGCCAGAAGTAGAAGAACGAATTGTTGGCGACGTTGCAATCGAGCGTGCCGCCGCAAGCGCCGGTCGCTAAGAACGCAGCGCACGCGAGCAGCATCAGCGCGCTTAGCGTCAGCAGCCGCCGTCTCGTCGTGACGTAGAAGAAGATGACCGGGGCAATCGCGTAGAACAGCATCTCGACCCCGATCGACCATCCGCCAGGCACGACGTTGTTGATCGCCGAGGCCGACACCGCATGCAGGAACAGCAGATTGAGGACGACGTCGCTCGCATCGTGCGGCCCAAGAATCGATGCATGATCGGACTGAAAGTTGTAGGTGTACCAACTCATCAGGCCGTACGCGAGGATCGCGACGTAGTAGAGCGGCGCGATCCGGAAGAACCGCTTGACGTAAAACCGCGCCGTCACGTGGGTCGCTGCCCGATAGCGGGCGCGATCGGCTTCGAGCGTCATGAAGATCGTCACGGCGCTGATGACGAAGAAGAGCTGGACGCCGTACTGGCCCATGCGCGCGAGCACGGTGGCCCAATGCGGCAGATGCGGAAATTGAAACGAAAGATGAACCGCGACGACGGCGGTGATGGCGATGGATCGAGCTTGATCGAGGCCTGAGAGTCTTCCTCGCTGCATCCTTTCTCCTTGGCAAAGATAAGAAGAAAAACGGCGTTGCTGTTGCAAAGGCAGCGAGGGGACGCACGAATTGCGCCCGTGCGGCCGGCTCGGCCGCAGACTGCGCGAAGTCCTGTGTTTTCGGAGGTTGGGGATCGTCGATACGAGGTCGCTCATTTGCGCACCGCGCTGCAAGGTGCGCAAAATCGGCGGCCGGAATGAAAAAGATTCAAGGGAGGCTGCGGCGCATACCGTTTCGCGCGAGGCGAATGATCGGATGAATTGCCTAGTGCGGTCTGCCTTGGCGAATCCATGCCTCGGTCATGCGCATCGTCAAGCGGTAACGCGCGCAATTGAAGACCTCCAGCGCGGCCAGTTCCTCGTCCAATAGCGAGCGAAACGTCTTCGCGGATTCTTCGGGAAGCCCGAGTTCCGCTACTGCCGCGTCGGCCGTTTTGCGGTCTCTCACGATCATTCCGATGCCATCGTTCAGCGCTTGCCGATAGCGCAGCCGCAGCGGGTCGGGAGCGCCCATCGATTCGAGCACGACCTCGTACTTTTTGATCGATCGCCGATAGATCCACTCGAAGAGATCGGCCGCGATCGACGCGTCGCGAAACTCGTAGATGCCCATCATTGCCGCGGCGTAATCGCTTGGATCGACATCGAGGAATGACAGTGGGGCGCAGTTGTACAGCATCAGCGGGATGTTGGCCGCGAGCCGGCTCGTACGCTTGTTGCCGTCCTCGAACGGTTGCAGATAGGCAAGATTGACCCAAAGAAAGAATGCCGCCTCGATGGGGTTGCGAATCGACTTGGCCTTTTCGACGACCTGCTCGAACATCTCTTGCAAGAGCGAGGGCACTTGAGCAGGCAAATAGACGGTATCGCTGATATTGACGACCTTCTGCCGAATTGTCCCCAGACCGTGCACGTCCGCCAGCAAGTCCCTCATCAGCACGGCGTGCAGATTGCGGATCAGTCCGGTGGAGAGGCCTTCTTCCGGAACGGCGTCGACGAGGAACTCGATAGCGCTCTTGTGATTGAGCAACATGATCGCGTCGAAATCGCCGTCGGCCGTGCCGCTCTCGAAGAGGCGTTTCGTTTCGAGCAGGGTGTACCTGTTGCCTTCCAATCGAGACGACGACCACGATAAGTCGATCAGCAATTGCTCGAGAACCTTCCGTGCATAGGTGCCGGCCGGCTGGCGGTCGCGCATGCGCCCTTTGGCGGCAAGTGCGGCGGCCAGCGATTCGGGCAGCAACGACGTGGTATTGGGCGCATACCGATCGACGAATTCGCGCCTATAAGAGACGGGTTCTCGTGCGGCCAGCGGAACGGCCAGCCGTTCCCTCAACGTTTGGCTGGCCGGGGACCACGCCGGGCGTGCTTCGGCGGCGCCGACCGATGGCCCCAACGGCGCAGCAGGCGTCGCCGGCGTGGCGAGCGTGTAGCGGGTCGCACGAGCGCTGCCGTGCCGATGCACTTGGCCGGCGGTAACCAGCCTGTCGAGTGTGCGCTTGACCGTGGCCGAACTCTTGCCGAGTCCGGTCGCGAGTTGGCTCGATGTGAGGGAAAGGGGGCCTCCTCCCGCTCGCGCGGCGAGCATTTCAAGGATTTCTGCTTCAAGCGGGACAATGTTCATCGGAATCGGCTCAAAATCGGCTCAGTCGTGAGCCGATTTTGAGCCGATATGAGCCGATTTTCAAGCGTTTCGGGGGCGTTTTGAGCCGATTTTGAGCCGATACGGTCAAGTGTGAGCCGATACGAGCCGATTCTGAGCCGATTCAGGCCGAACGTGAGCCGATTCTGAGCCGATACTCCCCGGGCATGAGGCGAATTCTGCCCTGAAATGAGCCGATTCTCGGGCCCCGGTCTGCCGCGAGCGCTGTGCTTCCGCATTGCACAATTTTTGCCGTTATCGGCGGGAAGGCCGGGTTGCCTGCAAAAAAGTACAGAAAAAACGGCGTAAAGTTGGTGGAATCCCAGCGGTGGACGCCCTAAATTTGAGCCCATAAGGTGTCGACCCGCCGCTCTATGCAGAGGCAAACGGCACAGCAACAAAAGCAAGCGATTGGAGACAGCCCCATCATGCGACCGGACCTGGAAGTAGTCGAAGTACGCCGCGACGAGTCGTTCAAGGTGTGGTCGCACGGCTATCCGTATCGGACGATTCGTTGGCACTTTCACCCCGAATACGAATTGCACTTGATCGTCGCGACGCAAGGCAAGTACTTCGTGGGCGACCACATCGGCACGTTCGGTCCCGGCCACCTCGTCCTGCTGGGCCCGAATTTGCCGCACAACTGGGTCAGCGAGGTCCCCGACGGCGGGACGATCGAGCGTCGCAATCTCGTCATGCAATTCAGCCAAGACTTCGTGCGCCGCTGCATCGACGCTTTTCCCGAATGCCGCGAAGCGCAAGCGCTGTTCGACGACGCCCGCCGCGGCATCGCATTCGACGAAGCGACGAGCGCGGACGCCGCACCCATCTTCGAGGCGTTGCTCGACGCGAAAGGCATGCGCCGCACGTCGCTGTTTCTCCTGTTGCTCGATCGCCTTTGCCGTGCCGCGAAGCGCACGTTGCTCGCGAGCCCCGCGTGCGATCAGGTCAATGCTTCGTCGACGCGGCTCAGCCATGCGTTGTCGTACATCGGCAAGAACCTCGCTTCGGACCTGCGCGAATCGGACCTCGCCCAACTCGCAGGACAAAGCGTGAGCGCGTTTTCGCGGGCATTTCACCGCTACACGGGCATGCCGTTCGTGCAATACGTGAACCGTTTGAGGATCGAATCGGCGTGTCAGATGCTCATCGCCGACGAAGCGAACATCACTGAGGTTTGCTTTCAGTCAGGTTTCAACAACGTATCGAACTTCAACCGGCAGTTTCGCGCGATGAAATGCATGTCGCCGTCGGAATTTCGCGCCCTGCATCGCTTGAATGCGCGTAGCCGCGACGTAGCGGTTGCTCTTTAGCCGTCCATCGCCACGCAACGAACTGGGTAACGCTTATCCGCACCTGGAGGGCGGCGGGCGCGTGCGCCCATATTTTTCCAACAACGGAGACGAACGATGAAAAAACTGACGAAACATGCGGTCGGCGCGAGCGCGCTTGCGTTGAGCCTGATCGGCAGTTCCGCGGCGCTGGCGGCGCCGAGCGGAACGGTGGCCTTCTTGATGCCCGACGAAGCCTCGACGCGCTACGAGCAGCACGACTTTCCCGGCTTCCAAGCCGCGATGAAGAAGCTGTGCCCCGATTGCAAGCTGCTCTATCAGAACGCCAACGCGAGCGCCGCTACGCAGCAACAGCAGTTCAACTCAGCCATCGCGCAGGGCGCGAAGGTCATCGTGCTCGATCCCGTCGATTCGACGGCCGCCGCCTCGCTCGTTCACATGGCGCAAAGCCAGGGCATCAAAGTCATCGCCTATGACCGGCCCGTGCCGTCCACCCCTGCCGACTACTACGTTTCGTTCGACAACGAAGGGATCGGCAAAGCGATCGCGCAGTCGCTCGTGCAACACATGAAGGACAAGGGCGTGCCGACAGGTAAGGGCGGCGTGCTCGAAGTCAACGGGTCGCCCACCGACGCCGCCGCGGGGCTCATCCGAAAGGGCATCCATGAAGGCTTGGAGGGCAGCGGCTACAAGACGCTCGCCGAATACGACACGCCCGAATGGGCGCCGCCGAAGGCTCAGCAATGGGTCAGCGGGCAGATCACGCGCTTCGGCTCGCAGATCGTCGGCGTCGTCGCGGCCAACGACGGCACGGCCGGCGGAACGATCGCGGCCTTCAAGGCGGCCGGCGTCAATCCCGTTCCGCCCGTGACGGGCAACGACGCAACGATCGCGGGATTGCAATTGATCATTTCGGGCGATCAGTACAACACGATCTTGAAGCCCAGCGAAATCGTCGCGGCAGCTGCGGCGAAGGTTGCCGTCGGCTTCTTGTCGGGCCAGGCGCCGAGGGGAGAGACGACGCTCTTCAAAACGCCGACGCAGCTCTTCAAGCCGGCGGTGATCACGGCGAGCAACCTCAAAGCCGATGTCGTGGACAAAGGCTTCGCGACTGCCGATCAACTCTGCACGGGCCGGTATGCGGACGGCTGCGCGAAGCTCGGCATCAAGCACTGAGCGGGTGCGATGAGGGAAGGGGCTCGCGGCTTTGGGCGAGCCCCGCGAAACGAAGAGGGGCTGCTCCCATGACTGACACTGCAAGGACACGCGCGAAGCCCGGCGAACTCGTGCTGAGCCTGCGCGGAATCTCGAAGCACTTCGGCGCGGTCTCCGCGTTGACCGACATCGAGCTCGACGTGCATGCCGGCGAAGTGGTCGCGTTGGTCGGCGACAACGGGGCCGGCAAGTCCACGCTCGTGAAGATTCTCGCCGGCGTGCATCAGCCGAGCGCCGGCACGATCACGTTCGGCGGCCGGGAAGTGGCCTTGTCCGACCCCGGAACGGCGCTCGACCTCGGTATCGCCACCGTGTTCCAAGACCTCGCGCTCTGCGAAAACCTCGATGTCGTGGCCAACATCTTTCTCGGACGCGAACTCGCGCCCTGGCGGCTCGACGAAGTGTCGATGGAAGTGCGCGCCTGGACGCTCTTGAACGAGCTGTCGGCACGCATCCCCGACGTGCGCGACGTCGTTGCTTCGCTCTCGGGCGGGCAGCGGCAAACCGTCGCCATTGCACGTTCGCTGCTGCTCGACCCGAAACTGATCATGCTCGACGAACCGACGGCTGCGCTCGGCGTGGCGCAGACCGCCGAGGTGCTGAACCTGATCGAGCGCGTGCGCGACCGCGGCCACGCGGTCATCATGATCAGCCACAACATGGAGGATGTACGCGCGGTGGCGGATCGAATCGTCGTGCTTCGATTGGGCCGCAATAACGGCATCTTCTATCCGGATTCGTCGAACGAATCGCTCGTCGCCGCGATCACGGGCGCAACGGAGAACGCCGTCTCGCGCCGCGCGCAACGGCGACAGGCCGAGCAGGCTGCCGGAACGAAGGAATGACCATGAGCAATCAAACGCAACGCGCCGAGCGGCGCGAAACAACGGGCGCGGCGCCGCCGCCCAAGCCGCTCGATCGCAGCGACGTCCGAGTCAATCACGCGAGCGGAATCGGCGGCACCATGCGCGCTTTCGTGGACCGCGTGCGTTCGGGCGACGTCGGGTCGCTACCCGTCATCGTCGGCCTCGTCATCATCTGGACGGTGTTCACGAGCTTGAATCCCGTTTTTCTGTCGGCCAACAACCTCGTCAACCTGCTGTTCGATTGCTCGACGGTCGGCGTCATTTCGCTCGGGATCGTCTGCGTGCTGCTCGTCGGTCAGATCGATCTGTCGGTCGGCTCCATGAGCGGCTTCGCATCGGCGCTCGTCGGCATGCTCTGGGTCGATCACGGCTGGCCGGTATCCGTCGCCATTCTCGTGGCGGTCGCGGTCGGCGCACTCGTGGGCGGACTGTACGCGCTGCTGTTCAACCGGCTCGGGATGCCGAGCTTCGTTTCGACGCTGGCAGGCTTGCTTGCCATTCTCGGCATGCAACTCTACGTGCTTGGCGCCGCCGGTTCGATCAATCTGCCGTATGGCTCGCGTCTCGTGAATCTCGGGCAACTCGTCGTCATCCCTCCCATGGTGTCGTATGGGATTGCGCTGATACCGGGCGCCGCCATCCTGCTGCTCGGCCTGCGCACGCGTGCGCGCCGTCATGCGGCCAACTTGTCGGCGGGATCGGTCGGCGGCCTGCTCGCGCGCAGTCTCGCGCTGACCCTGTTTCTGGAGATCGTGGTCGCCTACCTCAACCAGGGCCGCGGTGTCCCGCTGATGTTCGGCATTTTCTTGGGTTTGACCATCGTGATGGATTACGCGCTCACGCGCACGCGGTGGGGCAGATCGATGAACGCGGTCGGCGGCAATCACGAGGCCGCCCGCCGCGCCGGTATCAAGGTCGGCGCCATTTACACGAGCGCGTTCGTGCTCTGCGCGAGCTTCGCCGCGCTCGGCGGCGTGCTGAGCGCCGCGCGCTTGGCGTCGGCCAGTCAGCAAGCGGGCACGGGCGACGTGAACTTGAACGCCATCGCCGCGGCCGTGATCGGCGGCACCAGTTTGTTCGGCGGGCGCGGCAGCGCCTATTCGGCGGTGCTCGGCATCATCGTCATTCAATCGATCGCGAGCGGCCTGACGTTGCTGAACCTGTCGTCGTCGCTGCGCTTCATGATCACCGGCGCCGTACTGGCCATTGCCGTCATCGTCGATTCGCTGGCCCGGCAGTCACGCGTTTCGCACGGCCGCGCGTAGAACTCGTCAATCAGGAGAGCAGTGAATGTCTGAATCGCTGAAAGGAAAGGTCGCCGCAATCACCGGGGCGGCGTCGGGTATCGGGCTAGCATGCGCGCGCTCGCTGATCGCCGCGGGCGTACGCGTCGTCTTGATCGACCGGGCGCAAGACCGGCTCGCCGCCTGCTGCGCGGAACTCGGCCCCAACGCACTGCCGCTCATCGCCGATTTGCTGCAGCCCTCCGAATGCTCCGCGTTGCTGCCGAAGATCCTCGGCCTGGCCGGCAGCCTCGATATCTTCCATGCCAATGCAGGCGCTTATATCGGCGGCGACGTGACGCAAGGCAACCCCGACGATTGGGATCGCGTGCTCAACCTGAACGTGAACGCCGCGTTTCGATCGGTTCGTGGCGTGCTGCCGTATATGGTCGAGCGCAAGATGGGCGACATCGTCTTCACCAGTTCGATCGCGGGCATCGTGCCGGTAGTATGGGAGCCGATTTACACTGCGTCCAAATTCGCGGTTCAGGCTTTCGTTCACACCACGCGCCGTCAGGTGGCGAAGCACGGCGTGCGCGTCGGCGCGGTGGCCCCCGGGCCGGTCGTCACCGCGCTGCTCGACGATTGGCCCAAGGCCAAAATGGAGGAAGCACTGGCCTCGGGCAGCTTGATGCCGCCCGAGGAAGTGGCCGACGCGGTGCTCTTCATGCTGACGCGGTCGCGCAACGTCACGATCCGCGACCTTGTGATTCTTCCCAACAACGTCGATCTCTGATCGATCGTGGAGGCGCCATGCAATACGTGATAGGTGTCGATATCGGTACGCAGAGCACGAAGGCGCTGCTCGTCGACGGTAACGGCACGATCGTCGCCAAACATTCGGCCGCGTATCAGCCCGATACGCCGAAGCTGCTTTGGGCCGAGCAATGGCCTCAGGTGTGGTTCGACGCCGTGCTCGAGTGTGTCGGGGCCTGCGTCGAAGCGGCGTGCGGGCAGGGCATCGCAGCGTCGTCGATCGGCGCCGTATGCGTAAGCAGCTTGTACGGCGGATCGGGAATTCCCGTGGATAACGACTTGCGTCCGTTGCATCCTTGCCTGATTTGGATGGATCGTCGCGCGACGGATCAAGTCGACTGGGTCCGGGAAAACGTGGATCTGGCGCAACTGTACGCGATCACGGGCAACGGCGTGGACAGTTACTACGGCTTCACGAAGATGCTGTGGCTGCGAGAGCATCGCCCCGACGTCTGGGCGAACACGCGCTACTTTCTTCCCCCGAACGCCTATGTCATCTATCTGCTGACGGGCGAGATCGCGGTCGATCACAGTTCGGCGGGCAATATCGGCGGCGTCTACGACTTCACGCGTCGCGATTGGTCCGACGTCATGCTCGACACGCTCGGCATTCCGGCGACGATGATGCCCGAGCGGCTCGTCGAATCGACAGACGTGGTCGGCGGCTTGCTGTCGCAATGGAGCGAGCGGCTCGGCTTGCCGGCGGGCACGCCGATCGTCGCGGGCGGCGTCGATGCGGCGGTCGCGACGTTCGCGGCAGGGGCTACCCGGGTGGGCCAGCACGTCGCGATGATCGGCACGAGCATGTGCTGGGGCTACATCAACCAAGCGGTCGACGCGCGCCACGGCCTCATCAGCATGCCGCACGTGTTCAACGGCCGCCGCGATATGTACGTGTTCGGCGGCGCAATCACGGCGGGAGCTTCGGTCACTTGGTTTCGCGAGCAGTTCTGCCATGCCGAAATCGAAGCGGCGCGCGCACTGCCGCATGGCGATCCGCACGTGTTGCTCGAAGAAGCGGCCTCGCGCATTCCGGCCGGCTCGGACGGCGTGATGTTTCTGCCGTATCTGATGGGCGAGCGCAGCCCGGTCTGGGATGCCAAAGCGAGCGGCGCCTTCGTCGGATTGAACCTCGTGCACACGCGCGCGCATTTGTATCGAGCGGTGCTCGAAGGCGTCGCGTTCGCGTTGAAGCACAACATCGAAGCAGGCCGTAAGGGCGCTCAATTTCTCGACGACAAGCTGATCGTCGTAGGCGGAGCGGCGTATTCCGGCCTCTGGATGCAGATCATCGCCGACATCACGGGCTACCCCGTCTATACGATCGAGCAGGAAGTCGAAGCGGCCATGGGCGCGGCGCTACTGGCCGCTATCGGCATATCGCTCGTCTCCGACGACGTTGCGCGCGGAGGGTGGGCGAAGCTCGTCGAACGCGCGCAACCGAATGCGGATCGCCTTGCGTTGTACGCGGACCGCTTCGAAATTTACGCCGGCCTGTATCCCGCGCTCAAGCCGCTCATGCACAGGCTGCAGGCAACGCCGGACACGTCCCCCCGTCACTAGCGTTCAAGACGCTGCCGGCGCGACTCACGATACTGGCCTCCTCGATCTCAAGGAGGCCGTATGTTGCAAGGTTATTCGATCCCTCGCACGCCCGCCGGGCGCTCTTCGCTGGCGCCGCAACCGCCGTGGCATTACATGGGGGAGGTGTTGGCCGTCGAATTTACCGCGGACGCGCAGGCGATCGCACCGTACTTGCCGCCCGGGCTGGCGCCCGCGAGCGGCGAGCGCGCCGGACGGTGCGCCGTCTATTTCTGCGAGTGGCAATTCTCGACCGATGGCGGGCTTGAATACATCGATCCGTTCGCGAGCCAGTATCGGGAAACGATCTTGCTGATGGCCTGCGAGCGCGATGGGCAGGCTGCGTCGTTCTGCCCGTATATCTGGGTCGATCAGGACCTTGCGCTGATGCGCGGCTTGATCCAAGGTTGGCCCAAGCAATTCGGGCGCACCGGCATGACGCGCAGCTATGGCATGCGCTCGCCCGCGGCCCCGCCCGTCGCGGCGGGTGGCCGCTTCGGCGCGGCGTTGACGTTTCGCGAGCGTCGCGTCGCCGAAGCGAACGTCACGCTCAACGGGCAGAGCCACCGTTTGCCCGATCCGGGATTCGCCTCGACATTCAACGTGCGCCATTTCCCCCGCTTGAGCGCCGGCCGTCACGACGAGCCCGCCGTGCATGAACTCGTGCAACTACGCGCGCGCGACGTATCGATCGATAATCCGATGGTCGGGCCGGCCTCGCTCGCGCTGTTCGATCATCCGGGGCTGGAACTCGCGCCGTTCATGCCGCTCGCCGTCGGCGAGGGCTTTCGCATGTCGGTATCGCTCACGGTCGACGACGTGTGCGTGATCGAAGACTATACGGCGCAGGCGCGGTGATCGCGGCAGCTTAAAATACGGCGAATGGGAATCGGGAATCCGAATCGGTTAGCCGGGGGCATCATGGCGATGACGAGTTTCACGTGGTATTGCGGCAGTCAGTTGCCCGGCGAAGTCATGACGGCGGCGCTTCAAGCGTACCAATTCGAACCGCATTTCCACGACGCCTGGTCGATCGGTGCGATCGGGTCAGGCAGTTGCACGTTTTCCTATCAGGGCGCGACTCACGTCGCCAGGCAAGGCGAACTCGTCGTCATCCCGCCGTTTGCGGTTCATACGGGGGGGACGGCGGACGGAACGCTGATCTATTGCATGGCGTATTTGCAGTGCGGCTGGTTCGATGCTCACGCGGCGCTCACGCACGGAGAACCCGTGCGGTTTGCCGACGTGGTCATTGCCGACGGGCCGCTTTGCCAGCGTCTGTCCGCCGCATTGACGCGCCGCGACCTAGATGACGGCGCCCGCAAGCTCGATCTATCCTCGGCACTCTTCGAACTGCTCGCCAAGCACGCGCTACCGGTGCGCGAAGCGGCGCCGGCGTGCGAAACCGATCCATGCGCCGAACTGCAAGCATCGTTCAGCGGCAGTGAATCGCGCAAAGCCGACGTGGCCGAGCTTGCCCGGCGATGGGGGATGCATCGAACGACATTGAGCAAGCAATTCACGCGGCGTTACGGATTGCCGCCCGATACTTGGCTGCGCAATTGGCGCGTGGCTCAGGCGAAAACGCTCATCATGGACGGCGTGCCGCTCGCCGACGTCGCCGCCGCCACCGGATTCGCCGATCAAGCGCATCTCACGCGCGTGTTCAAGCGCATTCATGGGGCGCCCCCGGGCGCGCTTCGCCGCCCGCCCGATTCGTGCGCCGTGCGCATGACTGCCGATGCGAACGTGCCGCAACCAGGCGTCATCGTCAAAAAAGGGGCGGGCTAATCGGCGCGCTCGTCTGTCGCCGGGCCGGCGTTCCCCACGAACGCCGCCACCGCATCGTTCAAGGCTTCGACGGCGTCGCGATGCGGCGAGTGCCCGCCTTCTCGCAATTTGCAAAGCTGTGCGCCGGGTACGGAGCCCGCGATGGCATCGATCTGCGCCATCGTCCCGTAGTGATCGTCCTCGGCTTGCACCGCTAGCAGCGGGCATTCGATCATAGAAAGCGCACCGACGATGTTCCACGCCCTGAAATCCGGGTTAAGCCATATGTCGTTCCAACCGTAAAACGCGGAGTCGACATCGGTGTGGTAGCGGCTCAGTTTCTTTCGCAAGTCCGTCTGCTCGTAGGCACGCTTCGCTTCGGCAATGCTGCGAACGCTGACCTCCTCGACGAATACGTGCGGTGCGATGACGACAGCGCCTCGCAACGACTTCGGAAACGCACTCGCATACAAAAGCGCGATCGATCCGCCGTCGCTGTGCCCGACGAGCCACATGCGTCGGCGTTCGTCTTGGCCGATCGCCAATGCATCGAGCAAGGCGGGCAGGACATCGCGCGCTTGATGCGACATGAAATCGACGGGCCACTTCACGGTGTGCTCGCGCGGCGTCGAGCGTCCGTATCCGGGCCGTGAATAAACGAGCCCGCGCATGCCGAGCCGATCGCAAAGCTGTCGCGGCCAGTCGCGCCACATGGCGATCGACCCGAGGCCTTCGTGCAGGAAGAGGGCGATCGGCGCATTCGGGCCGCCGGCGTGGATCCACTGATATTCGATCGTCAGCGCCCCGCGGTTCGCCCTGGCGGGGAGCGCTGCAAATCGAATCTCGTCGGCCATGGCAGTCGCGGCAGTCGTATTCATCTATGACGTTACGGTTGTGTTTGCAAAAGCGTACGCTCGCGCAGCTTGAAGCGTTGAATCTTGCCGGTCGCGGTTTTCGGCAGATCGTCGACGAACAGGATTTCGCGCGGATACTTATGAGGGGCGAGCCGCTCTTTGACGAACGCTTTCATTTCCTGCGCGAGCGCTTGTTCCGGATACCGGCCGGGCTTGAGCACGACGAACGCGCAGGTTTTCACGAGCCCGTTCTGCTCGACGCCGATCACGGCCGCTTCGAGCACGGCATCGTGCTCCATCAGCACCATTTCGACCTCGATCGGCGACACGTATTGTCCGCTGACTTTGAGCATGTCGTCGCTGCGTCCGGCATAAGCGTAGCAGCCGTTCGGCAGTTTTCGATACTTGTCGCCGCTTTTGACCCATTCGCCGAGAAACGTCGCGCGCGATTTCTCGCGATTGGTCCAGTACATGAGCGCCGCGCTAGGGCCCTTGATATAGAGGTCGCCGACTTCTCCGTCGGGAACGGGCTTTCCGTTCTCGTCGCGCAGCTCGACCTCATAGCCGGGTACGGGCGTGCCCGTGGTGCCGTAATGCACATCGCCGCTTCGGTTCGAGAGGAAGATGTGCAGCATTTCCGTCGAACCCAGTCCGTCGAGAATCTCGCAGCCGAAATGCGAGGTGAACCGCTCGCCGATGTCCCGCGGCAGCGCCTCGCCGGCCGATGCGCAAATACGTAACGCGACGTCCTTCGCCGCCGGCAGGGCCGGGTGGCTCATCATATTGGCGTATAGCGTCGGCACGCCGTAGAAGATCGTCGGCCGGTGCTTGACGAGCCGATCGAACACCGCTTGCGCCGTCGCTCGCTCCGCCATCAGCACGGTCGTCGCGCCGACCGACAACGGAAACGTCATTGCGTTGCCGAGGCCATAGGCGAAGAACAGCTTCGCCGCGGAGAACACGACGTCGTCTTCGCGGATGCCGAGTATCGGCTTGCCGTACATCTCGGCGGTCCAATAAAGATTCGCATGCGTATGCACGGTGCCCTTCGGCTTGCCGGTCGAGCCCGACGAGTACAGCCAGAACGCGATGTCGTCGGCGTTCGTATCGACGCCGCGTTCGGCCGGCTCGGCTTCGTCGATGAGCGCTCGCAACTGCGCATGAGCGATTGACGGCGCGCTGGTCTCGCCGTGCTCGCAAACGATCAGCAGGCACGGATCGAGCTGCGCTTGCACCAGGGCTTCGGCGAATGTGCCCATGAGCGACATCGATGCCACGACGGCGCGTGCGCGGCTGTGCGCGAGCATGTAGGCATAGTCGGGCGCCGTCAGCAACGTATTGACGACCACCGGCACGATGCCGGCGTACAGCGCGCCGAGAAAGCAAACGGGAAGATCCGCGCTGTCGTGCATGGCGAGCAAGATCCGCTCTTCCGTGTGAATGCCCTGCCGTCGCAAAGCCGAGGCGAATCGTCGCGCGCGCGTTTCCAAGTCGGCAAACGTCGTCACGCCTCGATCGTCGATGTAGGCGGGCTTTCCGGGCCGAGATCGGTTCAGGCCGAAAAGGTGGGAAGCGAAGTTCAACCGTGCGGGCGGGGCGATGATGCCGGGGGCTTGGTCGGCGGTCGGTGTGGTGCGCGTATCCATGGGTGCTTCGTCTCCATCGTAGTCGTCGGGCTGCCCCGTATCACGTCGATCGGTGCGGCAGGGCTTCGAGCGCTCCGCCGCTTTCCCGCAAATATCGTCTCGGGCTATATGCGTGGGCTCGCCACGTGCGTCAGGCTTTCGATGGCCATCGACGACGCTTGAATGGCGGTCCGGCGATGGTAGAACTCGAGCGCGCGCAGTCCGCCCAGCTCCGCGCCGCCGCCTGCGCGGCCGGGGCCGCCGTGCAGGGACGCGGGCATCACGTTGCCGTGGCCGGTCTGACTCTCGCGCACCGCGGGCGTGACGCAGTGGACGCGGCCGTGCGAATCGGCCAGTTCGAATGCGACGCGGGCGGCGCGCGCATCGTCGTTCGAATAGACGGAGGCGACGAGCGACCCTTGCCCGCGCCGCGCGAGCTCGACGGCCTGCGTTTCGGGCAAACCTTCCGTCGCTGCGCGATAAGGCGCTACCGTCGCAACGGGGCCGAAGATTTCGAGCTCGTGCATGCGCGCGGCATGGTCCGGATCGTCGACGACGAACAAATGCGGCGCGATACAGG
This sequence comes from uncultured Burkholderiaceae bacterium, assembly GCA_966212325.1. Taxonomy (GTDB): domain Bacteria; phylum Pseudomonadota; class Gammaproteobacteria; order Burkholderiales; family Burkholderiaceae; genus Trinickia. The sequence continues at coordinate 359,664 of CBIHRA010000002.1, forward strand.
CGGAAACCTGGGCGTCGGCGTCCACCAGCGGGACCTTCGATCCGTCGAAAACAAGACGCGCCTCCTGCGAAAGCGCCGCGATGCCTGATCTCACGCTCGCGAGTTGCGCGCGGCTCACGAGCGAGCCCATGCGGACCGACTCGTTGCGCGGGTTGCCGACGCTGACTTTCGACAGCCGGGCCGACAGCGCTTCGACGGCGTCGTCGACCCATGCCTGCGGCACGAACGCACGGCGTATCGCCGTGCATTTCTGTCCCGACTTCACGGTCATTTCGCGCACGACTTCCTTGATGAAAAGCTCGAACGCCTCGGTGCCCGGCGCACCGTCACCGCAGAGAATCGCGCTATTGAGACTGTCCGCCTCGACATTCAGCCGGGCGCCTCTCGAGATGAAGGCCGGGTGCGTACGCAGGATCGCGGCCGTTTCAGCCGAGCCCGTAAACGAGACCACGTCGAAAGCGCCCACTTGGTCGAGTAGACCCGCCGAGCCGCCGCAGACGATCGAGAGTGCGCCCGCCGGTACGATCCCGGCTTCGACCACATCGGCGACCATCCTATGTGTCAGCCATGCCGTCGCGGTAGCGGGCTTGACGATGACGGGGACACCGGACAGCAGTGCAGGCGCCGCTTTTTCCCAAAGGCCCCAAGAAGGGAAATTGAATGCATTGATCAGCAGCGCTAGGCCGCGGGTTGGCGTCCAGACATGTCGAACGCGGAACGACTGATCCTTCGACAATGCGGTATCGTCGCCGTCGCGCACCGCGAATGCATCGCCCAGGGCGGCGCCGTTCTTGGCGAACCACGAGAGCGTATAAATGCCGCCGTCGATATCGACGGCCGAATCGTTGCGCGTCGTGCCCGAATTGGCCAACGCAATGGCGTAGTACGTTTCCCGATTGGCCTGCAACAGCTTGGCGATGTCGCCGAGCATGGCCGCGCGCGCGGCATAGGACAGCGCGCGCAGCTGCGCGCCGGCCGCCTCGCGTGCGAAACCAAACGCCGCTGCGAGATCGAGGCCGTCGCTCGATACGTTCGCGAGCGATTCGCCCGTCACGGGATCGGTGAGCGTTGCGCCAGGGCCTTCGCCGGCGATCCATCGGCCGCCGACGTAGTTCATCAGTCGTTCTGTCATGAGGTTTCCTAGTGGAGCGTTGGCGCTCATTGCTCTGGCTTAGCTGGGCGCGTGAATTCGATGGCGCCTTGCGGCAGCAAGTAGAGAATCAGCGCCGGCCCGTTCGCCACCGTCGGTCGATGAGCGGTGCCCGGGCCATAGACGCACCAGCCTGCGGGGCGGTCGTCGAATGTGGCGCCGCCCGAAAGCGGCACGATCAAATCGATTTCGCCGTTCGGGTGCTCGTGATGCGGCCCGGCGAGCGGTTCCATCCGCACGACGTCGACCGAGAAATCGTGCGTGCGCGGGGAAGGAGCGACGATGCGGCCATAGCGGATCCCGCCGGCTTCACGGTTGCACAGCCAACCTTCGGCGACGCCCGTGCGGCACGCTTGCGCCAAGGCTTCGTACGTAGGGCTGCCGGGCGGCCATGCGGCGTTGAGCCAGCGATCGAGCGTGTCGTCCAGCGCACGCCCAGCGATTTGCTTCGTTGCCTCGGCGATGAGGCCTTCGAATTCGTCCGGGGACATTCGTGTCTCCTGTCCATGCTGTGCGGTTTGACTGCAACTTAGTGCATGTCGTGGATCCGATCGAATCATGCGGCGGGCGCTACCGTTTGCCGCACGTCGTCGTTTCCGCGAAAATTAGCGGTATCGAACTGAAGTGTCAAGCACTATAGTGCGTGTATGACAAAAGAAAGTGAGTGAAATATGAAGCAAAGTTACGCAGATCCAGCGGACAGCAAGGAAGCCGCAGCGCGCTCCGGTGCGGCGGGCGGGGACCAGGGCGAACATGAGCGTGCGGAGCGCGACCCGTTCATTTCCGCGATGGGCGAGCGCGTTCGACTGCTGCGTGCACGCCGCGGGATGACGCGCAAGGCGCTGGCCGCTGAGACGGGGTTGTCGGAACGGCATCTCGCCAATCTCGAATCGGGTATGGGCAATCCGTCCGTGCAGGTCCTGCGGCAAATCGCGGCAACGCTCAACTGCCCGCTGGCCGAGATCATCGGCGACGTCACGACGTCATCGGCCGAATGGATGCTGATTCGCGAGTTGCTGCAAGGGCGCGATCCATCGGCGCTTCAGCGCGCGCGCGCCGCGCTTTCCGAGTTGTTCGAGCAAGCGCCTGCGGATCCTCATCGACGAGACCGCATTGCATTGATCGGCCTGCGCGGCGCCGGGAAATCGACGCTCGGCCGCATGCTGGCGCAGGAGCTGAAAGCGCCGTTCGTCGAACTCAATCGTGTGATCGAGCAATTGGCGGGCTGCCCGCCCTCGGAAATCCACTCGCTGTATGGGGCCAGCGCTTACCGGCGCTACGAGCATCGCGCGCTCGAAGCGGTGATTGCCGAGCATCCGCGCGCCGTCATTGCGTCGCCGGGCGGCCTCGTGTCCGAGCCGTCCACGTTCAGCATGCTGCTTACGCATTGCTTCACCGTCTGGCTGCAGGCGACGCCCGAAGAGCACATGCGCCGCGTGGTCGCGCAAGGCGACCTGCGCCCGATGTCGGGCAACCGCGAAGCCATGGACGACCTGAAGCGGATTCTTGCCGGGCGCGCGGAGCTTTACGGGCGAGCGGACATGACGTTCGATACGAGCGACAAGACTTTGGCCGACGCCTATCTTCAACTGCGCGACCGCATCGCGGCGCGTCTCGGGGCGGAAATGGCGTGACGCGGGGCCAGCGGGGTAGCGGGCTAGCGGGCTAGCGCGCGCCCGTCGGCATTCGTTCGTCCTAGCGTTTACCCGAGATTTCATGTTTGCATGCATTAAAATGCTTTACGCCCTCCAGATGATGCACTATCGTTCATCAAAACGATGCAGCTCATTAGGAGAAAGCCATGCTCATCCCGGAAACGGACGTCAAAGCGGCGCAACGCGTCGACTATCGGACTGACCCCTCGCAATACAAGCACTGGAAGTTGGCGTTCAACGGCCCGATCGCGACGCTCGGCATCGATATCGCCGAAGACGGCGGCATCCGCGACGGGTACAAGCTCAAGCTCAATTCGTACGACCTCGGCGTCGACATCGAACTTCATGACGCGTTGCAGCGGATTCGCTTCGAGCATCCCGAAGTCAAGACGGTCGTTCTGACGAGCTTGAAGGATCGGGTGTTCTGCTCGGGGGCGAACATCTTCATGCTCGGGTTGTCGTCGCATGCGTGGAAAGTGAACTTTTGCAAGTTCACGAACGAAACGCGCAACGGCATAGAGGATTCGTCGCGCCATTCGGGGCTCAAGTTCATCGCGGCGGTGAACGGCGCTTGCGCCGGCGGCGGTTATGAGCTCGCGCTCGCCTGCGACGAGATCCTGCTCGTCGACGATCGCTCTTCATCGGTTGCGTTGCCCGAAGTGCCGCTGCTCGGCGTGCTGCCCGGCACGGGCGGGCTGACGCGCCTGACCGACAAGCGCAAAGTCCGCCATGATCGCGCCGACATTTTCTGCACGGTGGTCGAGGGCGTTCGCGGCGAGCGTGCGAAGCAATGGCGTCTCGTGGATGACATCGTCAAACCCAATCAGTTCGACCAAGCTGTAAAGGCGCGCGCGTTGGAGCTAGCCGCGCAAAGCGATCGGCCGGCGCAGGCGAAGGGCGTCGCGCTGCCGCGCATCGAACGCACGGATCGTGAAGAAGCGATCGAATACGAGACCGTCGAAGTGGCTATCGATCGCGCGAAACGCACGGCGACGTTCACGGCCAAAGCGCCTTCCTGCGTTCAACCGGCGACGATCGAAGCGATCGTCGAAGCGGGCGCGAAGTGGTGGCCGCTGCAGTTCGCACGCGAGCTCGACGACGCGATCCTTTCGATGCGGACGAACGAGCTCGATATCGGCACGTGGATCTTCAAGACGACGGGCGACGCATCGGCCGTCCTGGCGGCCGATGCCACATTGCTCGAGCACCGCGAGCATTGGTTCGTGCGAGAGACGATCGGCTTACTGCGCCGCACGCTGGCGCGAATCGACGTATCGTCGCGGTCGCTGTTTGCGCTGATCGAGCCGGGCTCGTGCTTCGCGGGCACGTTCGCCGAGCTGGCATTCGCCGCCGATCGCAGCTATATGGCCGCTTTGCCTTCGAACGAGGAGGAGGAGCCGGCCATCACGCTGTCGGAAGTCAATTTCGGCCTGTACCCGATGGTCACGCGCCAATCACGCATTGCGCGGCGATTTTATGAGGAAGCGGAAGCGATCGATGCGGTGCGTGCGCGCATCGGCGGCGCCATTCGCGCCGTCGAAGCCGAGCGCCTCGGCTTAGTCACCGCGTCCCCCGACGACATCGATTGGGCCGACGAAATTCGAATTGCGCTGGAAGAACGTGCGGCGATGTCGCCCGACGCATTGACCGGTCTTGAAGCCAACCTGCGCTTCAACGGTCCAGAGACGATGGAAACGCGCATTTTCGGGCGCCTGTCCGCTTGGCAGAACTGGATCTTCAATCGGCCGAACGCCGTGGGCGAAAAAGGCGCGCTCAAGGTCTACGGAAAGGGCAGCAAGGCGCAATTCGACGTTGCCCGCGTCTGACCTTCACCGCTCGACCATCCCGATTTCGCACGAGGAACGCTCAATCATGTCTACGATCAACTACAGCGAGAAGATCCCGAACAACGTCAATTTGGCCGACGACCGCACGCTTGCGCGGGCGCTCGAGCAATGGCAGCCCAACTTCCTGTCGTGGTGGGGCGACATGGGCCCGGACGGGTCGCACGGTTTCGACGTTTATCTGCGTACGGCGGTGAGCGTCGATCCGGGCGGCTGGGCGCACTTCGATCACGTGAAGATGCCCGACTATCGCTGGGGCATTTTCTTATCGCCGGGCGAGGCCGATCGCAAGATCCATTTCGGCGAGCACAAGGGCGAGGCCGCGTGGCAAGAGGTGCCCGGCGAGCACCGTGCGAACCTGCGCCGTATCATCGTGACGCAGGGCGACACGGAGCCCGCGTCGGTCGAGCAGCAGCGTCACTTGGGCCTGACCGCGCCCTCGATGTACGACTTGCGCAACCTGTTTCAAGTGAACGTCGAAGAAGGCCGCCACCTCTGGGCCATGGTCTATCTGTTGCACCGGTATTTCGGCCGCGACGGGCGCGAGGAAGCGGAAGCGCTGCTCGAGCGCCGGTCGGGCGACGACGACAACCCGCGGATTCTCGGCGCGTTCAACGAGAGGACGCCCGATTGGCTGTCCTTCTTCATGTTCACGTATTTCACCGATCGCGACGGTAAGTTCCAGTTGTCGGCGCTCGCGGAATCGGGCTTCGACCCGCTCGCCCGCACGACGAAGTTCATGCTGACGGAAGAGGCGCATCACATGTTCGTCGGGGAGTCGGGCGTCTCGCGCGTCGTGCAGCGCACGGCGCAAGCGATGAACGAGCTGAGGACGGACGACGTCGCCAAGCTGCGCGCGGCGGGCGTCATCGACCTGCCGACCCTGCAGCGCTATTTGAACTTCCACTACTCGGTCACGATCGACCTGTTCGGCGCCGATCAATCGTCGAACGCCGCAACGTTTTACAGCTCGGGACTGAAGGGGCGGTACGAGGAATCGAAACGCGACGACGATCATCGGCTGACGGGGCAGACCTACAAACTGCTCGATGTCGAGGACGGCAAGCTCGTCGAGCGCGACGTGCCGATGCTCAACGCCATGAACGAGGTGCTGCGCGATGATTACATCTTGGATTCGATTGCCGGCGTGAACCGCTGGAACAAGGTGCTCGACAAAGCCGGCATCGATTTTCGACTGACGGTGCCGCACAAAGCCTTCAACCGGCAGATCGGCACGTTCGCGAACGTATTCGTTTCCCCCGACGGCAGTCTGTTGTCGGAAGCGCAATGGGCCGCCAATCGGGACAAATGGCTGCCGAGCGCCGAAGACCGCGCCTATGTGGCGTCGCTGATGGGACGCGTCGTCGAGCCGGGCAAGTTCGCCAATTGGATCGCGCCGCCCGCGATGGGCATCAACCGTCAGCCGATCGACTTCGAGTACGTACGGTTCAACTGAGCGTCGTCGTTACCATGAACATGCCTGTGCCTCCCATCGAAGTGCTCGAGCAGCACTTGATCGACCCCGAGATTTGCATTCGCTGCAACACCTGCGAAGAAGCGTGCCCGATCGATGCGATTACGCACGACGAGAACAACTACGTCGTGAAGGCCGACGTCTGCAACGGCTGCAGGGCGTGCATCTCGCCGTGTCCCACGGGTGCGATCGACAATTGGCGTACGGTCACGAGGGCCGACGCCTACGGTATCGACGAGCAATTCGGATGGGACGAGTTGCCGGCGCAAAAGCCGATAGCGATAGGCGACGGCGGCACATCTTTCGGCCCGGCGTCGAGCGCGGCCGATACGCTCGACGCGCCGGCCCGAGGCGCGTCGAGCGACACCGATGCGCAATCGCTCGTGCGCGGCTCGCTCGTGCCGCCGTGGTCCGCGGCGAAGCCGTACGTCAACCTCTATACGCACAAGACGCCGGTCACCGCGACTGTCGTGGGCAACTACGGGCTGACCGACGAAGCGGCCGACAACGACGTGCATCACATCGTGCTCGACTTCGGCGCGGTGCCGTTTCCCGTGCTCGAAGGCCAGTCGATCGGCATTCTCCCGCCGGGAACGGGTAAGGACGGCAAACCGCATCATGCACGCCAGTACTCGATTGCGAGCCCGCGCAACGGCGAGCGTCCCGGCTACAACAATTTATCGTTGACCGTCAAACGCGTGACGCGCGATCACGAGGGTAATCTCGCCAAGGGGGTGTGCTCGAACTACCTCTGCGATTTGAAGAAGGGCGACAAGGTGACGGTGATCGGGCCGTTCGGCAGCACCTTCTTGATGCCGAATCATGCGAACTCGCACCTGCTGATGATCTGCACGGGGACGGGCTCCGCACCGATGCGCGCGATGACCGAATACCGCCGTCGGGAACGCCTAAAGGGGGCGACGGGCAAGCTCATGTTGTTCTTCGGGGCGCGCACCAAGGAAGAGTTGCCGTACTTCGGGCCGCTCACCAAACTGCCTAAGGATTTCATCGACACGAATTTGGCGTTCTCGCGCACGCCCGGGCAGCCGAAGCGCTACGTGCAGGATGCCATGCGCGAGCGCGCCGCCGACGTGGCTCAATGGCTGAAAGACGAGCAGACGTACATCTACGTCTGCGGCTTGCGCGGTATGGAGGAAGGGGTGTTGCAGATGCTGCGTGAAATTGCGGACGGGGGCGGCCTGAACTGGGCCGAACTGTGGGAGCGGCTCAAGCGCGAAGGGCGCTTGCATTTGGAGACGTACTGACCGTCGAGCCGCGGCGGCCAAGCGCGATCCCCGTGCGCGCACGTACGTGCCGACCGACGTGCGGCGACCCGTTATAACGATTTATATAGTCTTACTGTTTTAGGGGCTTCCCTCATCCGCCGTCCGAGGCGCCAGGCGCTGCCGCCGCGCCGTTGTGGCGGTCCATTTACCCACTATTTGCGAGGCATGAGCGCGTCGCCTCGCCGATTCGTCGGAATAGCTTTCGATCTCATTAAATAGTCCGACTAGTTAAGGGTATTTATGTATTAAGGCCATTACGTCGGTGAGCTAGCATGGCTGCGTTCATGTACTGGCCACCGCGCGTTCGTCTATCTTTGCTTTCTGTGCAAGTGCGCGTGTGGCATGCCGGGCGATGGCCGGCGCGGGCCGTCGACGGCCCGCGCCGTTTCGCATAGAAGCATTCCAGCCAACGAAAACAACGGAGGATGAGATGACGAATGAGCGAGACGATGCGGTAAGCGAGGGGCAAGGACAGGCCGACGATCACGTCGGCAGCCGCATGCGGCGGGGGCTGTTGCAGGGCGCGGGGCTCGGCGCCGCGCTCGCGATGATGGGCGGGATGGTTTCTTCCGCTCAGGCGGCCGAGGCTGCGCCGTTTCCGTCGCACAAGCGCTGGAAGATCGTCTTCGTCAATCACGTCACGACCAACCCCTTTTTCGTTCCGACGCAGTACGGCATCCAAGATGCCTGCGCGATGTTCAACATGGACTATCAGTGGACCGGCTCGGCGAACGCCGACGTCGGCGAAATGGTCAATGCGATGAACGCGGCGATCGCGGCGAAGGCCGATGCGATCGCGGTGCCGATCGTCGATCCGACGGCATTCAACGGGCCGATTCAAAAGGCGCTCGATGCCGGTATCCCGGTGTTCTCCTATAACGCCGATGCGCCCCGAGGCAGTACCAACCCGCGTCTCGCCTACATCGGCCAGGATTTGTACCAGTCGGGCTATCAAATGGGCGAGCGGATCGTGAAGCTCGTCGATAGCGGTCTAGTCGCGCTGTTCATCGCCACGCCAGGCCAGCTCAACATCCAGCCGCGGCTCGACGGCGCCTCCGATGCGATCAAGAAGTCCGGCAAGAAGATCGAAATCCAAACCATCGCCACCGGTGCAACGGTCAACGAAGAGCTTTCGAAGATCAAATCGTTCTACCTCGGCCATCAGGACGTGAAGGGGATGTTCGCCGTCGATGCGGGCAGCACGCAAGGTGTCGGGCAAGTCATGAAGGAACAGAAACTGCAGGCGAAGGGCGTGCATGGCGGCGGGTTCGACTTGCTGCCGACAACCGTCCAACTGATCCACGACGGGTTCCTCGATTTCACGATCGATCAGCAGCCTTATGTACAAGGTTTCTATACGGTCGTGGAGGCCTTCGCGTATCTGGCGTCGGGCGGGCTCATCGGCCCGGCGGACATCAACTCGGGCTTGAAGTTCGTGACGAAGTCGAGCGTCGACCCCTACCTCAATACTTCGACCCGTTATGAAGGCAAGAGCACCAAGGCGCAGATCGTGCCGCGCTCGGGTGCGATCAAGTCATGAGCGATAGTGTGAACGAAACACGCAGAACCGCCGCGGCCTCCCGTGCCCGCGCGCGGTTCGGCGGCTTTGCATGGTCGGCCGAATTGCGCATCGCGCTCGTCGCGTTGTTGGTCGGGGCGTACTTCGAAACGGCCAACCACGATTTCTTGCTGACGAGCGCGAGCCTCGAGAACCTCTCGCAGTTCGTCGCGCCGGCTGCGATCATCGCGTTCGGCGAAATCATGCTGATGATCGGCGGCGAGATCGATTTGTCGGCCGGCATGGTGTTCGCATTCGCGCCGTTCATGATGGCTTTCGCGGCCGACGCAGGTGCGCCGATGTGGCTCGCCGTGCTGGCCGGCCTAGCTGCCGCGGGAGCGGTCGGCTTCGTCAACGGCGCCGTGACCGTGTTCTTGCGGCTGCCTTCTTTCGTGACGACGCTCGGCACGCTGTTCCTCATCAACGGCATCACGCTGACGATTTCGCGCGGCACGCCCGTATCGACGCCCGGCGGCCCGGTCTTCACGGCGGTCATGGGCGGCTGGGGCTATAGCGAAATCATTTGGGCGGTGGCGATTGCCGTTGCGATGCACATCATGCTCCGGCACACGCGCTGGGGCCTGCATACGGTCGCGAGCGGGGCGAACCCGCTCGGCGCATCGGAGGCGGGTATTCACGTGAACCGGCTCAAGCTCGGCAATTTCATTTTGGCAGCCGTGCTCGCCGGTTTGACGGGGATTCTCGAAGGCGTGCGGATCACCTCGATCGATCCTCAAGCCGGCGGCAATCAAATCATGTTCCTCGCCGTGGCGGCCGCCGTGATCGGCGGAACACCGCTGACGGGCGGGTCGGGCACCATCGTCGGCGGGCTCATCGGCGCAGCCGTGCTGGGCATGTTGAACGACGGCTTTACGCTGATCGGCATCAACGCGTTCACGTTCAACATCATTTTGGGCGCCGCCATTCTTGCTGCGATGATCTTCAATATCCACGTAGCGCGGCTCGGCCGGCGAGGGGGGGCGTGATGGCCGGAAACGGCGCGCATCTTGCGCTGCAGGCGCAGAACATCGTCAAGCGCTTCGGGGCCGTCACGGCGCTCGACGGCGTATCGTTGCACCTCGAAGAAGGCGAGATTCTCGGCATTCTCGGCGACAACGGCGCGGGCAAATCGACGCTGATCAAAATCCTCACGGGCTTTCATCAGCAGACGGAAGGGCAGTTGCACGTTCACGGGGAGCAAACGCTGCTGCGCTCCGTCGATCACGCGCGCTCGCTCGGCATCGAATGCGTGTACCAGGACCTCGCGCTCGCCAATTCGCTGAGCATCTACCACAACATGTTCTTGAATCGCGAGATCGTCTACCCCGGCCCGATCCGCTTTCTCAATCATCGGGCCATGCGCGAGCGCGCGGCGCAGTGTCTCGAAGATATCGGCGTGCACGTGCCGTCGGTGACGATGGCGGTCGAGCGGTTATCGGGCGGACAAAGGCAGGCGATCGCCGTCGCGCGCGCGGTCAACTCCAACGCGCGCATCCTATTGCTCGACGAACCGCTCGCGGCGATGGGCGCACGCGAGGCCGGTCTCATCATCGATCTGATCATGCGGCTCAAGGAGAAGGGCGGACTGTCGATCGTCATGATCATGCACAACTATGCGCAGACGCTCGACATTGCGGACCGCATCATGCTGATGCAGCGTGGGCGCGTGACCTACGAACAGCACAGCGCGAAGACGTCGGTGCCCGAGCTCATGGACATCGTGCGGCGCGAATATCGTGCGATGCGCGAGCAGTCGAACGGCTAGCGTGCATGAGCTTTTCGTGAAGCTCGCCGCCGACTCTCGGCACGGACGGCGTTAGTTCGTCTTTGCCGCCGCGGCGAGCTTGTCCGCGGCTTGCTGAGCGGTTTCGTCCTTGCTCGTCCAATAGTTGCCGATGACGTCGTAGAACGCGCCCTCCACGGCGGGGGAGACCAGCATATCGTGCGCCCAAGACGGCACCAGGGCGCCCGATGCGCTCGCGGCTTTGAAGTCGGCCGACGATTTCTTCGCGCAGTCGTCGAACTTCGACAGGCTCACGTCCTGCCGCACGGGTATCGAGCCCTTGTTGAGGTTGAACGCTTCTTGGAAGGCGGGACTCATCAGCAGGCCCGCCATATCCTTTTGCCCCTTCTCGACGCCGGCGGTCTTCACTTTGAAGAAGACGAAGCTATCGACATTGAAGGTGAAGGCCTTTTGCGATCCGGGCGCCGCGACGCACAGATAGTCCTTGCCCGGCGTCTTGCCCGCCACCGCGAACTCGCCCTTCGCCCAGTCGCCCATGAACTGCATGGCGGCCTTGCCGTTGATGACCATGGCTGTCGCCAGATTCCAGTCGCGCCCGACCTGGCCCTCGTCCGTATAGGCTTTGATGCGCTTGAACGTTTCCAGCGCCTTGACCATCGTGGGGCCTTTGAGCGTAGCCGCGTCGAGTTGCACGAACGCCTTCTTGTAGAAGGCTGGGCCGCCTACGCCAAGTGCGACCGATTCGAACGTTTCCGCTTCTTGCCACGGCTGGCCGCCGATGGCGACGGGTGTGATGCCCGCCTTCTTCAGTGCGTCGGCAACCTTGAAGAACTCGTCCCACGTTTGCGGCGGTTGGGCGTTGACCTTCTTGAGCGCGTCCGCGTTGATCCACAGCCAGTTCACGCGATGCACGTTGACGGGGGCGCCGACGTATTGGCCTTTGTACTTCATGATGCGGGCGATTTCGGGCGGAAGCAGGTGATCCCAATTGCCAGCGTGCGCGACGTCGTCGATCGGCATCAGGACGCCTTCGTCGCCCCATTCTTGGATCGCGGGCCCCTTGATTTGGGCCGCGGCCGGGGGATTGCCTGCCACGACGCGCGTCTTGAGCGCGGTCATCGCGTTGCCGCCGCCGCCGCCCGCCACCGCGAAATCGACCCACGTATCGCCTTTCTGCTCGAGCATATGCTTGAGCAATTGAGCCGATTTGGCCTCGCCGCCCGACGTCCAGTAATGCAGCACTTCGACCGGCGCGGCCTGTGCGGCGGTGGTCGTAAGCCCGAACAGCGCCGCGGCGCAAACGGTGGCGGTCGAAGCGGCGAAAGGCGGGCGGGCGCGCACGCGCGCAGCTTGCGGTGAATGCATCGATTCTCTCCTATCGCCGGCGCGCGGCGGACACGGTTTCACGGTTCTCCGGCGGAGCATGGTAGCGCTAACTTCGTTGCATCAACAACCAGAGAAACGATGCAGCGGCGGGCAGGGGAGGCGCACGTCGCGCGGCAGCCGCAAGGGCGCCTTGATCCCAACAGGGCACCGAAGCCGCGACGCTGATACTATTGTCGTCCCGATTCAGGCACGCGGTGACAGGATAGAGCATGGGTTTCGAGCAACTGGCTGCGCTCAAGGCGCAGTTGACGAAAGAAGCGAAGTTGAAGAAGCAGCAGGAACAGGCCGACAGGCCGGCGGCGAAGCAGGGGCCGAAGCCGGACCGGAATCGGGGCGCGAAGCCCTCTGCGAAGGGCGAGCGGCCTGCGCCGACGGGGCGTCAGGCCCGCCCGAGCGGCCATGCCCGCCCCGCGGATAAGGCTTCGCCCCCGGTCGACCCTGTGGTTCGCGTCATCGGAAAGCTGCAAAAGCGTTTTCCGGCCGCGTTCCCTAAGAATCCGGCCCCGAAAGTCCCTTTGAAAGTGGGCATTCTGGCCGATCTGATCGCGCAGGCATCCGAACTGCAATTGAGCGAGGCGGAGATCCGCGACGCCGTCAGCACCTGGTGCCGCGGCAGCCGCTACTGGGCTTGCTTGACGGACGGCGCCGCGCGAGTGGACCTGGCGGGTGAGGCGGCGGGCGTCGTGACGGCGCGCGACGCAGCATTTGCGCGTAACCAGGCGAAAGGCGGTCCTGGCGGGCGCCGGAAGGTCAAGGCGAAGGCCGACGCCGCGCCGGCTGGGGCCGACACCGCACCGGCTGGGGCCGACGCCGCGCCGGCTGGGGCCGACGCCGCGCCGGCTGGGGCCGACGCCGCGCCGGCTGGGGCCGACACCGCGCCGCCTGCGGCCGACGCCGCACCGCCTTCGCCCGACGCACCGCCTGCGGCTGGGAACACGCCGGCTCCTGCCGACGCAACTCCCGCGGCCGAGGCGCCTGCCACCGGCAGCGCCCCCCGAACTGACGCCGACCCCTCCGTGAACGATGCGCGGGCGGCCGGCGATTCGCCGCGAGCCTAAGCGGCGAGCGGTGCTCGGGACGCGGCTTCTGTTGCATGCATTGCCCGCGCGCTACGTTCACCCGCCAAATTGGGCGGATTCGTAGCGCGGGGCGGCGACCGAGGGTCGCCGCTTGCTGCGCGCATGCGCTACGCCGCCTTGCGTTCGACTCGATGAATGGTGTCGAGCGTTGGAGCCATTTCGTCTTTCACTTGCGCCGTGTCGTAGTCGAGTTGAAGACCGGTCCAGAACTTATCGTTGGTGCCGAAAAACCTCGAAAGGCGCAAGCCGGTGTCGACGGTGATCGAGCGCGTGCCCGCAATGATTTCGCTGATGCGTGTCTGATCTACGCCGATCGACTTTGCCAGCCGATAGGCCGTAATGCCCATCGGGCCGAGAAACTCTTCCTGCAGAATTTCTCCCGGGTGAGGGTAGGCGACTTGGCGTGGCATAACGGCTCCTTGTCCTAGTGATAGTCCACGATCTCGACATCGTCGGCGTCGCCGCATTCGAAGCGAAAGCAAAGGCGATATCGATCGTTGATTCTGACGCTGTGCTGACCGGTACGGTCCCCCACGAGCGACTCTAGACAGTTGCCAGGGGGAATTCGCAGATCGTTCAGTGTGAGCGCGCGGTTGAGGATGGCAAGTTTGCGCATCGCGATCCTTTCGATGTTCACGAATCTCGCGACTCTCACTCCACGAAAAAGAACTTCGGTATCGGCGCAGCGGAACGTCTTGATCATCTTGCTCGATGCTAATGTTATTCACTAGTAGTGTCAAGCACTACTAGTGAGGGTGTCGGATATGTGGGCATCGAGGCGGGACAGTGGGCGAGCCCGGTTGCTGACGGGGGGCGTGGTCCAGCCAAGAGCTAGGCGCCAAGGTAGTTGTCTTGTAATTTCTTTACAACGCTCGGCGCTATGGCCGAACGGCTATCCGCAAGCTCGTTGCGTCAGTCGAGGCGGCCGAGAAAGCAGGAGATGGACGCGCTGAGCGACCGATGCGAGCAACGAGTTCTCTTCTCAATGCGATCAACGACTTACGCTGCCAATCTGCACCTTGTCCACAGCATTGCCAACAGAATGTGGGGATAACTCGCGCCGGCTGCTCAGGGCCTCGAGCATCACGTGGCCGGCAGCCGTGATGTGTTCCTTCGTCAATCGCTTCGCAAGCCGCTTGTCCTTTGCCTCGACCGCTTCGAGGATGCGCCAGTGCTCGTCGAACGAATTGCTTTGCCATGACGCGAGCTGCCAAACGAGCCTCAGATAGCGATCCGCCTTTTGCCAGAGCGATTCGAGCACGCCCAGCAAATGACGCTTGCCGCACGGCGCATAAATGGCGCGGTGAAACGCCCAATTGTCCTTCGACCATTCGTCGACGTCGCGCGCTTTGCGGTCGGCCTCGAGAATAGAACGTGCCTGGGCCGCATCGCTTGCATCGAACGCATCGATCGCCGAATCGAGCGCAAGGAGCTCGAGCGCAACGCGCATGGCCTGCAGTTCCTCGGCTTCGTCGCGCGTCATCGACGACACGAACGCCCCTCGGTTGGGGATGATCGTGACGAACCCGCGCGCCTCCAATTGCGCGAATGCCTCTCGCACGGGAATGTGGCTCGTGCCGAATTCTTGCGCGATCCTGTCCTGCCGCAGTTGCGCGCCGGGCGCCAGCTCGCCGCGCAAGATCCGCTCGCGCAGACGCTCGGCGAGCGACTCTGAAAAAAGCTTTGCAGTCGGCGACTTCTTCATTTTAATATATTAAAACCAATCGAGGAGCGGAGGGAAAAATGACGGTTGCACGCCTGAAGGACATCCCGGGCATCGGCGTCGACAAGATGGGCGACGCCGCCGATGCGCAGCACAACCGCAACATTTTACGGCTCGAGAATCTCGACACCGATTTGAGGCCGCCGGCGCAAGCGCTGGCCGCCACGCATGCGGCGATCGACGATGACGACGCGAACAGCTATTTGCCGTTCACGGGACAACTGGCGTTGCGAGAGGCGGTCGTGGCGCGCATGCGCCGATCGGCGGGCGTCGATTACGATCCGCACACGGAATGCATCGTTTCGGCGGGCGGGCTCGCGGGCATCGTCAACGTGCTTTTGTCGATTCTCGAGCCCGGCGACGAGGTCGTGCTGACCGATCCCACCTATGCGGGGCTGATCAATCGCGTGCGTCTCGCAGGCGGCACGCCGAAGTTCGCGCGCTTGATTCCCGGCGTCGACGGCTGGCGCCTCGATCTCGATTCGCTGGCCGAGGCTGTCGGCCCGCGCACGCGCGCGCTGCTGATCATGTCGCCGTCGATGCCGAGCGGTTTCGTCGCCAACGCGTCGGAATGGGAGGCGATCGCAGCGCATTGCCGTCGTGCCGATGCATGGCTCGTCTACGACGCTGCCATGGAGCGAATCGTGTTCGACGGCTTGCCCGTCATCCAACCGGCGTCGCTTCCCGAGATGCGCGAGCGCACGATCACCGTCGGATCGGTGTCGAAGGAGTTTCGAATGATCGGTTGGCGTGTGGGGTGGATCGTCGGGCCGGCGCAGGTCATGAACGACGTGCGATTGACTAGCCTGTCGAATGTCGTCTGCCAGGTCGGCATCGGCATGCCTGGCGCGACTGCCGCGCTGACGTCGAGCGACGACGGCGTCGCCCGAGCGGTGGCGCAATGGCAGGCTCGGCGCGACTTTTTGCTTGCCGAGCTGAACGATCTACCCGTCGTGCGCCCGGAGGGCGGATGGTCGCTGCTGATCGATACGGAGCGACTGGGAATCGCACCGGACGAAGCCTCGCGCCTGCTGTTGTCGAAAGCGGACGTCGCCGCCACGGCGATGAAAGGGTGGGGCCCGCAAGCGGCGCGGTATCTGCGATTCGTTTTTGCCAACGAATCGGTCGAAAGGCTCTCCGATATCCGAGCGCGCGTGCGCGCGGCATGGGCCCTCTGAGCCGGCGCACGCGGGCGGTGATGTCGAGTGGCTCGTCCTTTTGCACAATGGGCATGAATTGCGTGCCGACGCGCCGTAGCCTATACGGCGCGCTCGCGTCCGGCGAGGTTATTCGTGGCACGAACCATGCTGCCGGATCGAGGAACTCAACCGCCGGCAGGCCCTATCGAGGGCCCACGTACGCATTGGACATTCGAACATGTTGGGAATAGCCAACCGATCGCTCGCGCTCGCGCGAGGTTTCGCCGCGCTCGCAGCGCTATGGACCGCAGCCGCTTCGACGCCGGCCTCGGCGTCGGTTTCGCTCTCGCAATCGAGCTACGGAACGACGCAATCAGGGCAGGACGTACGCGAATATGCGTTGACCAACCGATACGGCGTCACGCTGAAAGTGATTACCTACGGGGGCATCGTCACCGAACTCGACATGCCCGATCGGCGTGGCCGCCGCGCCGATATCGTGCTCGGGTTAGGCTCGCTCGGCGACTACGAGCGCTTGAACGGCAATATTCATTTCGGCGCTTTGATCGGGCGCTACGCGAATCGAATCGCGGGCGGGCGTTTTACGCTCGACGGCCATGAATACACGCTGCCGGTCAACGATCCGCCCAATACGCTTCATGGCGGCGACGACAGTTTCGATACGAAAGTGTGGACGCCGGTGCGCACGTTCGTCCAACCGACGGAGGCCGGCGTGCAACTGCGCTATGTCAGCCCGGACGGCGAGAACGGCTTCCCCGGCACGCTGACGGTGGACGTCACTTACACGCTGACCGACAGCGATGAAATTCGCATCGACTATCGCGCGACGACGGACAAGGATACGGTCGTCAACTTGACCAATCACAGCTACTTCAATCTTGCCGGCGAAGCGAGCGGCAGCGTCGAACGGCAAATGATTCAGATCGCGGCGTCGCGTTATACGCCGACCGACGAGAAGTCGATACCGACCGGCGAGATCAGCGACGTCGTGGGCACCCCGATGGACCTACGCGGCTTGGCGCCGATCGGCGCGCACCTGCGAGACAATTTCGAGCAGTTGCTCTGGGCGCACGGCTACGACCAAAACTGGGTGCTCGACGAAGGCGGTCACGAGACGCCGGCGTTCGCGGCGCGCGTCTACGATCCCGATTCTGGACGCGTGCTCGATGTCTATACGACGCAGCCGGGCTTGCAGTTCTACACGGCGAACGGCTTGGACGGCAGCGTCGTCGGACGCTCGGGCGTTGCCTATCGTCAAACCGATGGGTTTGCGCTGGAGGCCGAGCATTTCCCCGATTCGCCGAACCATCCCTCGTTCCCTACGACGGAACTGAAACCCGGTCAGACGCTGCACGAAGTCACGGTATGGCGCTTGGGCGTCAAATAAAGGGCCCTGGGGAAGGGCGGGGCTGGCGAAGCGCAGACGGGCGCCATGGGAAATAGCGGTAGCATGAGCGCTCTTTTCGCTACCCTGGCGTATTTTTTTGCCGACCGCGACCTATGTCGAACGCTGTTCCATCTTCTTCTCGCATGCGCGGCTATGAAGCGGTTGCGCTGGGGGTTCCGCATGCCTTGGCAGCAGGCGTCATGCTTGAACGCATTACGTTCGACTTCGGCTTCACGCGGGAACCGGCCGCCTTCGATACGCTGACCGAGGACGAGCGCGCACGCACCGCTCGCTTCTTGCGCCATGAGGACGCGGTGCGCTATGCCGCTACCCGCAGTGCGCTACGCGAATCGATCGGCGCGCGCCTCGGCGTACTGCCCTCGAGCGTGCGTTTTCGTTACGACGAAGCGGGGCGGCCGAGTGTGGAGGGGGGACCCTGCGGCTTCGATTTCAACGTTTCCCATTCGGGCGAATTTGCGTTGATCGCCTTGTCGCACACGCGCCGCGTAGGTGTGGACATCGAGTCGAAACGCGCGGCGCTCGATTGGCGCTCGCTTGCGCGGACGGTATTTGCTCCGCGCGAGCATGCCTTCGTCGAGGCGCTGCCGGATGAGGCTCGGCTCGATGCATTCTTCGATGTGTGGACCGCAAAGGAAGCGCTATTGAAGGCGATCGGCGTCGGCATCGCAGGCGGGCTCGATCGGTTCTCGGTATTGGGCGACACGACCCGTGCGCCGCTCGTGCCGATCGTCGAATCGGACCATCCCTCGGAACTGGGCGCGAGCCGTTACGAAGCATGCTGGTGCGAGGCGCCGGCTGGATACGCCGCGTGCGTCGCCTGGTCGAAGTCGAGCATCGCGCCGCGCGATCGTTGACGACCGCCGACAGTGCTTTGCGCCGCTCCGTTTTCGGAGCGGAGATTCATACTCGCTCGCTCGCGCGGCCGCTCGAGGCGCGAATTGGATCGAGCAGCGGCCGCAGGCCGTTGTGATCGAGTTCTTGCATAAGCGCGAGCAGACGGCCGATCTCGCCGGGCGGGAAGCCTTCGCGCGCGAACCAGTTCAAGTAATGGCCCGGCAAGTCGGCGAGCAACCTTCCCTTGTATTTTCCGAAGGGCATGGCGAACGTGACGAGGCGTTCCAGGTCGTGCGGATTCATGGGCGGGCGAGGCGGCGTTGGCCGCGTGAAAGCAGGCGGTGGCGTATCTTATCGCGCAAGGGCACGATGCATCGTTCTTGGAAGTAGACGGCCGCGATGGCCGTGCCGATCAAATAGACCGGATAGGTCGCCATGCTCGGATCGACGTGTTTCGATGCCGCGACGCAGGCGCTGAAGTGCGTGGCGCATCGCAACGGCGATTCGCCGATCGAGGCGAGCTTGAGCGCCTTCACCGACACGAGAAAGATCGGACCGTGGATGGCAAAGAGCGCCAACGCCGCATTGCCGAGCCGTGCCGACCATTGCGTGAAGCGCTGTGGCACGTCGACGGCGCAGCACAGGACGACGAGCGTGACCTCGGCAGGCGTCAATGCGCCGTTGTGCACGATGTATTTCCAAAACGGCGCACCGCCCGCCACGAGTTGTGCGGCGCCGATGAAGCATAGCGTGACGAACGCGACGAGCAGTGCGATCGTCGAGGGGCGATCTGTCATCCAATTCAGACGGCCGTCCCGGTATAGGCGGTAGGCGAGAATCCCCACCAAGAACTCCGGCAATCGGATCATCGGATCATGCAGTATCGTACCGACGCCGGCCGGGCCATACCAATGCATTGCGCTCGCGATCGCAGGCGGTGTCAGATAGAGCAGCCAAAATCCGATCGTCAACGCAGCGGGTCTGCGCGAAGCGAGCAGCTTCGGCGCGACGATGGGAAACGCGAGATAGAAGAAAAGCAGCGCCGACAGCGACCACGACGGCGGATTGACCGATGAATAGAGCGGATTCCATGCTTGCACGAGCGTCAGGTTTGCGAGCCAGTTGACGGCGGCGGGCACGGGCGTCAAGAACTGCGCGGTCGGCGAATCTTCGTGCAGCGAGAGCAGATAAAACGTGTTCAGCGCACGCGTGCCGGCCAACGAAACGATCAGCAGTAGCGCGAGCGCGATCAGATGAATCGTATACAGATTCGATAGCCGCTTCACGAAAAACGCGTAACGGCCGCCACGCAACAGCGCACCGGATCCGAAGTACACATGCGCGAGGATAAAGCCCGACAGGACGAAAAACGTGCTGGTCGCGAACCCGCCGAGCCCGGCAAGCGCGATGAGGGGCAGATGCTCGCTCTGCGGGAATTGATGGATCGAGTGAAACACCATCAGATAGAAAGCGAGCGCGAATCGCAGTAGATCGAGTCCTGCGAATTTCTTCTTCATAGGTGTCTCCTTTACCCGCTCGCCGCACGCGCCTGCGCAGCGGGACGTCAACGACGGCCGGTACTCCCAACGATAGCCGTCATGCGGCGTGCCCGATAAAAAGAGTGGGGTGCGGACCGAAAACCACGAAACCTTGACGCGGGCCGTTCATTGCAGGGCGAACTTGCCGAACCTATAAACGGTGCCGGATCGAAATGAAAAAAGTGCTTCAAAATAAGTATTAAAAATTTGAAAACGTTTCGAACTCTTTTTAGGGTCCCACGGTCAGAGTGGCCGCGCGTCGCAAGCCGCGTACCTAAACCCAACCTGATTGACCGTGGAGGCACTACGTGATCACCAAGAGACGCCGATTCCTGGGCCAAATGGCTGCCATTGCCGGCGGCCAAGTACTCGTTGCATTGAGTGGCGCAGGAGCAGGCGAAGCTATCGCAGCAAGCAATGTTGCTGCGGAATCGACCGATGGAACGGTCATTCCTTCCGCTTCTTCAATTGTCGATCGACAAGGCAATGTATGGACGGTAAAAAGTGGATTCATCTACAAAAACGGCATTAAAGACCCTTATTCCTATAACGTGAGTCTTTTGCTTTGGTATGGCGGGATGATTTATCAGCGCGGCACGAACGACCAGTTCTACGTGCGGACCTGGGCCAATGGGCGGTGGCTGCCTTGCAGCGATCCGCGCATCCCGCTCAACGTGCCTTCGGGCGCGTTCTACGGCATCAACGGACACTACGATTATCCGTTCACGCCGCAACAGCTGATCGCGACGTTGCAGGCGCTCGGCTGCACCAGTTATCGCGTCGGCGTGACCAACACATCGTCGCAACTGAAGCCCGTCATCGCATTGGCCGATGCGTTTCGGACGGTCGGCTTCACGTTGCTGCCGCTCGTGAACTACGGCTTGCGCGACAGCTCGGGCAACCTCTATGCGAGCGAGCGCGATGCCTATGTCGCCAACCGGGCCGGTGCGGCTGCCATCGCCCAAGCGCTGGGCCCGCATGGAGTCACGATGTACGAATGCGGCAACGAGCTCACGCGCGATCGCGCCATCATCATCGATTCGACCAACGCGGGAACGAAGCCTCAGGACTTCAACAATGCGCACTGGCCGATCTTGCGCGGCGCGATTCAAGGCATGATCGACGGGATCAAATCGGTGCAGCCCAGCGCGAAATGCGGCGTGAACTTCACGGTCGCGGACATCGCTGCGTCGGATATGTTGTGGAACGGCGAGCAACCGGACGGCTCGGGCGGCTATCGGAAGATGCGCTGGGACATCACGACCTGGCACAACTATCAGCCGTACGGCGACATCTTCAAGATCGGAGTCGACGGCGCGGGGCCCGGGTTCAACTTGCCGGCCTATTGCAAGGCGCGCTATGGCAAACCGTTCATGATTACCGAGTGGAACGCGGCGCCGGAGGTAGACGAGCAGTTCCGTGCCGATTACGTCAAAAATAAATTGCAGCGCTTCTACGCGGCGCGCAAGAACGAAGGTATACAGGCGGTGATGTACTACGTGTTGCTCAGCGGCGATCATACGTACGGGATCGTCATGAACGATCTCGCACCGATCGATCCGCCGCATACGGCGTTCAGCGCGTTTACCGCGGCGAACGCCGATTAGCGGCCGCTCGTGCGGGGGCGGAACTAGGGCAAGGGCTCCGGGTCCGCACACTCCTTGCGCAAGAGATCGGTCATCCCTTCGAACGACATCGGCCTTCCGGTCAAGTAGCCTTGGACGATATCGCAGCCTGCCTCGCAAAGCCATGCCAGTTGCGCCGGCTCTTCGACGCCTTCGGCCACGACGGCGATCCCGAAGCTGTGCGCCATGGAGATGATGGCCGTCACGATCGGCTGTCCCGCTTCCGGCAGCGGCTTGACGAAGGCGCGATCGATCTTCAAGTTGTTGACGGGAAAGGACTGTAGGTACGAGAGCGATGAATAGCCCGTACCGAAATCGTCGAGCGACAAGCGTATGCCGGCCGCGCGCAACCGGCGCATCGCTTCGACGCCGGCGGTCATGTTCGCCATCAGTTGGCTCTCGGTCAGCTCGAGTTCGAGCAGATTCGGAGAGAGGCCACTTTCGGCGAGCACCGCCTCCACGTCCTTATTGAACTCCCGCTGCCGCAACTGGCGTGCCGACACGTTGACGGCCACGTAGACGCGGCCGCCTTGCTCGCCGTTCCAACGCGCCGCGTCGCGGCAAGCGCGGCGAAGCACCCATTGTCCGAGCGCGACGATCAGCTCGCTGTCTTCCGCGACGGGCACGAATTCGCTGGGCGCAATTTCCCCGTCGACGGGATGAACCCAACGCAGCAGGGCCTCCGCCCCGATCAAGCTGCTCGTGCGGCAATCGAATTGCGGCTGATAAACGAGGTGCAGCGCATCGGCTTCGATTGCTTTGCGCAGTTCCGCTTCCAGCCGCGCACGCCGGCGCGCTTCGACGGTCATGCTCGGGTGAAATTCGACCGCCGCGTTTTTCCCCACGCCCTTGGCGGCGTAGAGCGCGATATCGGCGCTGCTCACGAGCGAGGCCACATCGACTGCATCGTCGGGATAGACGCTTACGCCCACGCTCGCGCTGGCCACGATGCTGGCGCGCGGCAGATCGAACGGACGTGCGAGCGCGCGCGCGATGCGCTCCGCGGTGCGGATGCCCTCGGCTTTTTCCTTCGCGATCGCGACTAGCACGGCGAACTCGTCGCCGCCGATGCGGCTCACGAGGTCGGCCGTGCGCACGCTTTGACGCAGCGCCACGCCGACGTGCTTGAGCAACTCGTCGCCGGCGCCATGACCGAGCGTGTCGTTCACCGTTTTGAAATCGTCGAGGTCGACGAGTATCAGCGCGGCGCGCGAGCACGCATGGGCGCCACGCTGCAGCCGCTCGGTCAACTCTTCGTAAAAGGCTCGGCGGTTCGGCAATCCGGTGAGAGGGTCGGTGGACGCGAGGTACTCGAGCTTTTTCTCCGCTTGTTCGATCCGCGCGTTCATCCGCGAAGTCACGACGAACGCGATCCAAAGCGCGCAAAGCGACGCGCCGACGACGAACGCCGCGTAGTGCAAGAGATCGCGCGTCATCTGGCCGGTCGATGCGACGACGACGACCGTACCGAGCACCTTGCCTTTTTGTTTGACGTCGCTAGCGATGAACACATCCTCGAGCGACAGTCGGCGACCGATGTGCGATACGTTGGGCAACGTGGCCTCTTTCGCGTCGCGTGCCGAGATGCCGGGTCTTGTGTAGGAGGCGAACCGTTTGCCTTCGATCGTGTAGATGCGCGTGCTTTCGATATAGGGCACCTTGCGCAGCGAACGCAGCACTTCCTGCGCGGAGCGTTCGTCGTCGAACATGAGCGCCGCCGACACGTTGTCGGCGATCATGTCCGCTTGCACGGCGGCGTCCGCCGTCAGCGCCGAGCGCAGCGACAGCGCCTGGTACACGAGCAGCACGAAGCCCGATACCAGCAGAGCGAGGCCGAATCCGGCAAGTTTGACGCGCGCCATCTCCTTCGTGGGGCTAGGTGCGTGGTGCCCGCTGTGCTTCATGAAACGTTCCTTGCCAAGCGCAACAGCTTAGAGCTGAGCGACAGATGCCGGCGCAATGCCTCTTTGTTGTCGATGTCGAAGCGCAGCTTGTCGCCCTCGCGAACGAGGGCGACGACCCATGACCCCTCGCCCGCCTGCGCTTCGGCGGCGCGCACGATGAGCATCGGCGCGTCTTGAGCGCTCGCGGCGCGCACGGCGGCGCTCGACGCGGCATCGTCGACGATGATCACGCTGCAGCCGCCGATGCCCGGCCCGGCCGGGATAGGCTTGACGCTCCATGTTTTGCCCGAGACGATGCGGCCTTCGAGTTTGGCGAGCGTGACGCCCAGTTCGCCGTGCGGGTTGACGCAGACGGCGAGCGTGCCGCCTGCTTGCGTTGCCGGCCACTCCGTGAATTGCGTGAAGTTATAGATGTAGGCTGCTTCGAGCGAGTCGAGATCGACCTGGGCGTGCGCCGTCGGCCACTGGCCCATCAAGGCGGCCATGGCGACGCAGACGGCCGTCAGGCGACAGAGGGAAGACCTCGGCGCTCGCATGTCAGAAACCATAGACGAGCTTGAGCAGGAACGTCCGGCTTTGCTGCGCAATGACGCTCTGCGTGAAATTGGGCCCTGCCGGGTCCGCGTACCGTCTATCGGTCACGTTGTAGATCGAGAACGAGACGTTCGCATGCGGGATGAGGCGATCGCTGCCGACCGTGAGGTTGCCGAGGCAATAGCCCGCGGCCGATCCGACTTCCGCGAGGCGAGCCGACGCGCATCGTATCTCGGCCCCGACCCGTGCGGCGTTGTGAAAGAGCGGCACGATGACGTTGACCTTCGCGAGGTGCCGCGGCGAGTTCTGCAGCACGGCTCCCGTATCGCTATCGCGTGCGAGCTGCCACGAGTAACTCGCCCGGATTTTTGCGACCGTGGCGATGTTTTGTTCGTAGGCGAGCTCGATGCCGCGCGCTTGCGCGCGATCGACGTTTTCGAACACGAAGACGCCTGACGGATCGAGCGTTTCCGTGATCAAGTCGCGCGCGTCGTAGTGGAACAGCGATATCGTCGCATGCGCGTTTTCGCCCAGCGCGCGATCGTAGACGAACTCGGTCGTCGTAATGTGCTCGGCGCGCAGCGAAGGGTTGCCCGACTGCCCGCCGGGTCCCGGCAGCGTGTAGTACAGCTCGTAGGCATTCGGTGCGCGATAGGCGCGGCCGTAGATAAGCTTGAACGTATCGGCAGCGGTGGGCTTGTGGTTCAGCGCGAGCCTCGGGCTCACGTTCGCGCCGGAGATCGACTCGTGATCGACGCGCAATCCGGCATTGAGCGTGAAGCGCCAAGGCAGCTGGATTTCGTCTTCGGCGTAGACGCCTACGGAGTTGCTGCTGCGCCGATCGTCGAGAATCAACTGATAGGGGTCGGTGTTGTAGTTGAACTGATTGCGCCGGCCGTCGCGTATGGCGCTGACGCCGATCACGAACTTGTTGCGCGGGACGGACGTCAGCGTGGCGTGTACGTCCGCCCCGTACCAGATCGCCTTGTCGCCGTCCAGGTTGGCGGTCGGCGGGGCCGAGAAAATGCCGACGCTCTTATAGTCGTACCGCTGCCAATAGACGTCCGATGCAATCTCGAGCCCGTTCGTGATCCTGCGGCTGTAGGTCGCATCGATGAAGCTATGCGTATCGCTCGTGCTTTGCGGCGTATTGAACACGGCGTCGTATGGCGCCGTGGGTACGCCTTTCGTTCGATTGCCGTAGCCGGCGCTGATCCTGAAGCCGGCGTAGGCGAATTTCGCAAACAAGTACTGCGCACGGTCGTAGTCGAGATTCTGCGCGATGCCGTTGTTCTGATCGGGCGTATCGAACTCGGGGTAGTACAGCGACTGGCCGCTGCGGTCGTACGAAGTGGCCGAGAGGACCAGATCGGCTCCGTTCTCGCCGTGCCAGCCGTAGCTTGCGCGGGCGCGTTTTTCGCCGAAACTGCCTGTCGACAAGGCAGCTTGAGCGCCATCGATCGCGCTGCCGTTTTTCGTGACGACGTTGATGACGCCGAACAGCGCATTCGAACCGTAGATTGCCGAACCGGGGCCGGGCACATACTCGATCCGCTCGACGAGATCCATGTCGATCGGAAAGTCGTCGCCGATCGGCGCTTGATCGTAGACGGAGTCGTTCACGCGCATCCCGTCGATCAGAAGCAGAAAGCGGCTGTTATAGTCGCCTGGGCGCTGGAATCCGCGGCCTCCCAGATACGCGTAAGTCCGGTCGTACGTCGTGTAGAGTCCCGGTAACGACCCCAACGCGTCGGCGAGCGTGCGCCAGCCGAACGCTTGAATGTCGGCCGCCGTCAGCACGACGACCGCGGCCGGCGCATCGGCTACCGACTGGCTGAAAAGAGAAGCGGTCTTGACCTTCACCTGCATCAACGCTTCGAGCGGCATCGAGGCGAGGTCCTGCGTCGATCCCGCGGGGGCGGGCTCCGCAGATGGGGCTGCATGCGCGGCACCCGCCGCGAAGAGCATCGACAGCGCGAGCGCGAGACGGCGCAGCGAATGCGGGCTTCGCCCGTGAAAAGATCGATCCGAATGCATGAGCACGTAAAAGGCAACAACGAGGCAACAGCGAGCCCACGGCGGCTCATCATCTAACGTGAGCCTGCCTCTTTATCGGCGGCGCCATGCAAACCTTGAGGCGCGCTCGCCCCAGCTTGACGAGCGCAACGCTTCTGGTTTAAGGGCCGGAAGGCCTCGCGACGCATCGCTCGAGCGCGTTTTCGGCGACAATCTCGTCGGCACGGACAAGTTGGCGGTCGATCGTTCATCGGAGGACAACCATGTCGGCAATCCCGAAGATCAAAAAACTGTTCGTCTTGATGCTTGAGAACCGCTCCTACGACAACGTGTTCGGGTGGTCGGATTTGCGCGGCTGGATGCCGGACGGTACGCCGACGCAAGCGGACGGTCTGCTCGGCAAGCCGCCGTTCGCGAATACGGGTGCGAAAGGTGCGGTGTATGCGGTGGGGCAGGGTGCGCCTTTTCGCCTCTCGTTCGATCCGGGTCACGAATTCACCGATACGCTGGTCCAACTCGCGACGCCCGACGAAAGCCTTTCATTCGCCGCTTGCGTGCGCGACGAGTCGGCGGCGTTGACGAACGGCGCCTATCCGGCGTGTGCGGCGACCGCGAACGATTTGGGCTTTGCGCGCGATATGGAGGCGCACGGCTACGACGCGGCTTCCGCGATGCGCTGCTTCACGCCGGACCAACTGCCCGTGCTGAACTTTCTCGCGCAGCAATTCGCCGTTTGCGACAGATGGTTCTCGTCGGTGCCCGGGCCTACCTGGCCCAATCGTTTCTTCGCTTTGGCGACCACCTCGTGGGGACTCGATCATTCCCCTAGCGACCTGCTGTCCATCGAGGCCAGCCTTTTCGATGGCGCGAAGTTCGGCAATGGCCGCAACGACTCGCTGCTCACGCGGCTGGCGCCCGAGCAGTGGCTCGTCGCGCACGGCGACATTCCGCAATCGTGGGCGCTCAAAGGCGCCGATGCGCATCCGGCGCGTTTCGTCACGCACGAGGACTTCTTCTCCACGCTCGCGAGCGGCCGGCTCGACGCGGATTTCGTGTTCATCGAACCGCACTACGACCCGGTCGGTAATTTTCATAACGGCGAGTCGATGCATCCGTGCGGAGACGTGCGCCTCGGTGAGGCGCTCGTCGAGCGCGTGTACAACGCGGTTTTGGCGTCGCCCTACTGGGAGCAGAGCGTGCTGCTCGTCGTATTCGACGAGCACGGCGGATTTTTCGACCACGTGATTCCGGACCCCGCGCACATAGCGGGCATGCCCACGCTTGCGCCTGCCGCGCCCACGCCGCTCGGCAAGCACGGTTTTCGTTTCGACCGCTTCGGCTTTCGCGTGCCGGCTGTCGTCGTTTCGCCGTATGTCAAGCAAGCGACGATCGACCACACGTTTTACGACCATGCGTCGATTGCCAAAACGCTCGCACGGATGCTGCCGTCTGCCGGTGCGCCGCTGCTCGATACGCCCCGCTTTGCGGGCGCGGCCGATTTCTCGGGGGTGCTGACGCTATCGACGCCCCGCAAGGCTGCAGACATTCATCCTTGCCCGCATGCGTTGCCGGTCGTCGCACCGGCGGAGCCCCGCGTCGGAGGCAGTGCACAGGCGTTCCACGCGCTGGGTTGGCCCGGACCGATAGGCGGCGGAGCCGCCTAGGCCGCGTCCAACGACGGGCGCGACGTTAGCGCCGCGGCCGCGAAGCAACGGCGCGAGACCCTGCGGTCCAGCGGTCGCCGGGCAGTCAGCGTCGATCGCTCCACCGAGTCAAGATGCGTCGCATCGAGCCGACGTACGATGTGCGCGTTGGCGCCTGATTTGCAGGTAAAGCAGCGCGCAGCCGCTCATGACGAGCGGCCAAAGCAAGAACCAGCCCGTCGCCAAGCACAACGCCACTACGCAGACGAGCGCCCACTGCGCGCACCGGTACGCCGCTGTGCCGCGCGGCAGCAGACGCAAGGCAGCCGCGCAGCCGAGCGCATAGACCGTGACGAACGATCCCGTCGTCATCAGCACGAGCGGTTTCGGTCCGACGCCGGCCCATGCAACCGCGCACATGACAAGTGCCGACGAGCCCGAAACGACGGCGAGCGAACGACGTGGAACGTCGCCGGCCAAGCTGCCGGCAGCGAGCCAAGCGGGCAGCGCGCCGTCGCGTCCTAACGCGGCCCCCAGCTTCGCTGCGCCCGCGAAATAGGCGTTCATCGTGCCGAGCGTGAGCAGCAGGGCAGCGCCTGCTGCGAGCATGCGGACGTTCCCGCCCACGCCGATGACGAGGAGCTCTGCGAGCGGCGCGTCGGCATCGCCTGCCGATGGCCCGAGCACCAGCACGCTTGCCAACGCCACCGCGAGGTAGAGCGCGCCCACGACGACGACGGCGATGGCCGACGCGAGCGGCAAGTCACGCGCCGGACGACGGAATTCGCCGGCCAAATGCGTGATGGCTTCCCAGCCCGCGAAGCTCCAAACGAGCAGCGCGGCCGCCGGCACGACGGCGAACCAGCCGTGCGGCGCGAAAGGTTGCAGGTTGCCTGCGTTCGCATGCGGGGCGGATGCCGCAACGGCGATCAGCAGCAATGCGACGAGCAGCGTAGACAGAACCACCTGCATTCGGCCGGAGATGCTGACGCCGAGCGAATTTGCGGCGGTGACGATGACGAGCAGGGCCGCGCTCGTGAGGAAGACGGTTTGCTCGCCGCCTCCCACGGCCGCGGCCACGTAGGCGCCGGCGAACATGGCGCCGGCCGGCGCGCCCGCGGGCACGGCGAAATAGAAGCACCAGCCCACGATCGCCGACGCGCGTGGGCCGAACGCGCGGCGCGCATAAGTCGCGACGCCGCCCGCATCGGGATAACGCGCGCCCAGGGCGGCGAACGTCGCTGCAAGCGGAGCCGATAGCAGGACGAGCGCGAGCCATGCCAGCAGCGAAGCGGGGCCGGCGACTTTGGCGGCCAACGCGGGCAGTGCGATGACGCCGGTGCCGAGCACGGCGCCGACGTAGAGCGCCGCGCCCTGAAGAACCGTGAGACGGCCGTGCGATGCAGGGCGTTGCTGTGCGTCAGTCCTCGTCGATGTGCTCATCTCGTATCCGAATCCTCGTAGGTAGGTCGTGTCGTGTGTTCTCGTTCTCGCGCCTGCTTGGCGCTATGGCGTATTTATAATCCGCAATAGCTGACACCGGATGTCATGAATTTGCGGAGGCGTGATGAGAACGAGCCGGCTGGTTTCGATGCTGTTGATGCTGCAGGCGCGGGGACGCGTTACCGCGCAGGCATTGGCGGACGAATTCGAAGTGTCGGTGCGCACGGTCTACCGCGACGTCGATCAATTGAGCGCGGCGGGCGTGCCCGTCTATGCCGATCGCGGGCCGGGCGGCGGGTTCGCGTTGCTCGATGGTTATCGAACCGACTTGACCGGCATGACGCGCGCCGAGGCCGAGACGCTGCCGATCGCCGGTCTACCCGGTGCGGCCGATGCGCTCGGGCTGGGAGAGCCGCTGCGCTCGGCGCAGCTCAAGCTCGTGGCTGCGCTGCCGGCGGCCGCGGCCGGCGCCTCGCGCATCGGTTCGCGGCTGCACGTCGATCCGGTCGACTGGTATCGCAGGCCCGAGCCCGCGCCGCTGTTGCCGCAGCTTGCGAACGCCGTGTGGGAGCAAAAGCGGATCTCCATGCACTACCGCAGCTGGGCAGGCGAGCGTTTGCACCGCTGCTCGCCGCTCGGCCTCGTGCTCAAAGCCGGGAATTGGTATTTGGCCGCCCAAGGACGCACGCGCATCGGCGTCTACAAGGTCTCGAGCATCGGGCGCCTCGTGACGCTCGACGAAACGTTCGAGCGGCCGCGCGACTTCAATTTGCAGGAATGCTGGTCCTCCATGGTTCTACGCTTCGAACGCAGCTTGCTCAAAGGCAAGGCGACGTTGCTCGTCAAGCGCGACGCAGTCCCCGACCTCAATGCGCTCGGCGCCGCGGCGGCCGATCGCGCCGTTTGCACGCTCCCCGATGAAGACGGCTGGTGTCGCGTGACGATGCCCGTTGAGGAGACGGCCCAGGCGGCGCGCCAATTGCTGCGTCTGGGCGCACGCGTGCGCGTGGTCGAGCCGCCTTCGTTGCGCGAGGCGCTGCGCCGGCTCGCGCAGGAAATCGCTGCCTTGAACACGGCGACGTAAAGAATCATGGTAATCCCGTATGTCGGCCCCTAGTCGGTGAAAGGTTGGGGAAGGATTGTTCCCCCTAGAATGCCTCCATCGATGCAACCCGGCACGCCAAGCGCGCCGACATAAATGAGGAGACAGTCGCATGCAACCGACGTCGCGGAAAATCCGCACTTTCGCTCTCGCTTCCGCCGTGCTGTTCGGCATGGCATCGCACGGCGCGATGGCCGCCGACAGCGGCAAGATCACGATCATGGTCGGAGGCATCTCCAAGCTCATCTATTTGCCGGCCAAGTTGACCGAGCAGCTCGGGTATTTCAAGGATGAAGGCTTGAACGTCGAGCTGGAATCGCAGCCGGCCGGGGTCGATGCGGAAAACGAACTCCTCGCGGGCGCCGTGCAGGCCGTCGTCGGCTTTTACGATCACACGATCGACTTGCAGGCAAAGGGCAAGGAGACCGAGGCGATCGTCGTATTCGGACAGGTTCCGGGCGAGGTCGAGCTCGTGTCGAAGAAGGCGGCCGATACGGTGAAGTCGATGGCCGACGTCAAAGGCAAGACGCTCGGCGTAACCGGTCTCGGCTCGTCGACGAGCTTTCTCACGCAATACCTGGCCAGTCAGCACGGCATCGAATCGTCGCAGTTCACCATGCTGCCCGTGGGCGCCGGTCCGACGTTCATCGCCGCGATCAAGCAATCGCGAATCGACGCCGGTATGACTACCGAACCGACCGTCTCCAAGCTGATCGCCGACGGCGATGCGAAGGTGCTCGTCGACATGCGCACGGTCGAGGGCACGAAAGCCGCGCTCGGCGGAACGTATCCGGCCGCCAGCCTGTACGTGCAATCGGCTTGGGTCAACACGCACAAGGCCGAAGCCGCGAAGCTCGCGCATGCGTTCGTGCGCACGATGCAGTTCATTCATACGCACAGCGCCGAAGAAATCGCAGCCAAAATGCCGGCCGATTATCAGAAGGACAAGGCGCTTTACGTGAGCGCGTTGAAGGCGTCGTTGCCGATGTACACGTCGGACGGCAAGATGCCGGCCGACGGCCCGCAGACCGTGCTCAAGGTCTTGTCCGCGTTCAAGCCGTCGGTCAAGGGCAAGCATATCGACTTGTCGAAGACCTATACGAACGAGTTCGTGACCGCGAAGTAATCGGAAGCCGATCGCCGGGCCGCGCTTCGTCGATCGCTGCGCGGGCCGGCCATCGTAGGCCGTATCCCTGCCGTACTCAAGGCGCCGCGTTCCGGGCGCCGCCCCAATCGCTTGGACGTTCAGATGAACCACGCTGCTTCTCATGAGACACCCGTCATCGAGTTCGACTCGGTGTCGTGTCGCTTCATTTCCCCCGACGGCAAGGCGACGATCGCGCTGCGCGATTTCAGCATGTCGGTTGCGAAGGGAGAATTCATCGCCGTCGTCGGACCGACCGGCTGCGGCAAGTCGACGACGCTCAGCATGATCACCGGCCTGCTCAAGCCGACCACGGGCAGCGTGCGCGTCATGGGCAATCCCGTCGCGGGCATCGACCCGCGCATCGGCTTCGTGTTTCAGGCCGACGCCGTCTTTCCATGGCGCACGGTGGTCGACAACGTCGCGGCCGGCCCGCTCTTTCGCGGACGCTCGAAGGCCGTGGCGTATGAGGAGGCCAACGACTGGCTGCGCCGCGTCGGCCTCGAGAAGTTCGGCAAACATTATCCGCATCAGCTCTCGGGCGGCATGCGCAAGCGCGTGGCCCTCGCTCAAACTTTCATCAACAAGCCCGAAATTTTGTTGATGGACGAACCGTTCTCTGCGCTCGACATGCAGACGCGTACGCTGATGCAAGACGAGTTGTTGCAGCTGTGGTCGGCCAACAAGGGCTCGGTCGTCTTCGTCACGCACGATCTCGAAGAGGCGATCGCACTGGCCGATCGCGTGTTCGTGCTGACGGCGCGTCCCGCCACGTTGAAAAAAGTTTACGAAATCGACCTGCCGCGCCCGCGCATCACGTCGGAAATTCGCTACGAGCAACGGTTCATCGAACTGTCGCGCGATATTTGGCACGACCTGCGCGAAGAAGTGCAGATCGCTTGACCTCGAACACCGGAAAGCTTTCAGATGTCTACCATGGCTACTACCTTCGAACAATCCAAAGCGAGCTTGGCCGATACGTCGCTCGCCGAAGTGGAAAAAGCGGCGCAACGCCGGCTGCGCCAGCGCCGCGCCTTGATCATCGGCCTGCGGCTGCTCGTGCTCGTCGTATGGCTCGGCGGCTGGGAGCTTGCCGGTCAGTTGAAATGGATCGATCCGTTCTTCTTTTCGATGCCGTCGCTGATCTTCGCGCAAATCGTCGACTGGTTCGTGAACGGCACCTCGCAAGGGCCGCTGCTCGTGCAGATCTGGGTGACGCTCGAAGAGACGATGATCGGCTTCGCGATCGGCGCCGTGGCCGGCGTGATTTGCGGCGTCGTGCTCGGGCGCAACAAACTGCTGTCCGACGTGTTTAGTCTCTACATCCAGATCGCCAACTCGATTCCCCGTGTCGTGCTCGGCTCCGTATTCGTGATTGCGCTGGGCCTCGGCATGGCGTCGAAGGTCGCGCTCGCCGTCGTCATGGTGTTCTTCGTCGTCTTCGGCAACGCGTTCCAAGGCGTGCGCGAAGCCGACCGCTACATGATCGCCAACGCACAGATTCTAGGTGCGTCGAAGCGGCAACTGACGACGGCCGTCGTCATTCCGTCGGCGCTGTCGTGGATCTTGGCGAGCCTGCACGTGAGCTTCGGTTTTGCGTTGGTCGGTGCGGTCGTCGGCGAATTCCTCGGCTCGAAGCAGGGTATCGGCCTCTTGATCTCGACGGCGCAAGGCGCGTTCAACGCGAGCGGCGTGTTCGCGGCGATGATCGTTCTCGCTGTGGTAGCTTTGGCGACCGACTTCTTGCTGACGAGACTGGAGAAACGTCTGCTCAAATGGAGACCCGCCGCGTTCTAACCGTTGCGTCGCGCCGTGAAGGCGCGTTCGACCCAGTCGGCTCGCGCCGCGCTGACGCCATGTGCGTCGGTCGCGCACGGGCCGATCTTCTTTTACGGGGCGTTGCTCGATGATGCACAGTTTGCGCGCCCGCTTGCTGTGGTGGGTGCTGTTGCCGCTCGCGGCGTTCATGCTGGTCTCCGGCGTGATGGCTTACGAAGCGGCGCGCCGGACGGCCGACTTGTTGCAGGACAACGCATTGCTTGCGTCCGCGCGCACGATCGGCGAGGACATCGCCTGGAGCAACGGCGAGGTCAAGGCCGATGTCCCGCCGGCGGCGCTCGAAATATTCGAATCGCCGTATCAGGATCACGTGTTCTACAAGGTGGTGACGGGCGACGACCGGCTGCTGCTCGGCTCGCCCGATCTTGCGCTGCCCGATACCGCGCACGCCGCCTATCCCGTCTTTTACGATACGACGCTCGAAGGACAATCGATCCGCGCGGTGGCGTATCGGCGGCAGCTTTACAATTCCGGCGAGGCGCTGTCCGTGACCGTCGTGGTCGGCAAGACGCAGGCGTCGCGCGAAGGCATGCTCGCCGATCTATGGCATCCGCAGTTGGTGCAGCAAGGGCTGATGCTCGTGCTCGCGGTGCTGCTCGTTTTGATCGGCCTCACGAGCGAGCTCAGGCCGCTCATGAAACTGAAGGAAGACGTGGCCGATCGCGATCCGATGGAACTGGAACCCGTGCGGGTCGGCCATCTGCCGACGGAGTTGCGGCCGATCGTCGATGCGATCAATCAATGCATTGCCCGGCTCAAGCTGCATACGATCACGCAACGGCAATTCATCGCCGACGCCGCGCATCAGCTGCGCACGCCGCTTACGCTGCTCGATACGCAAGTTCAATGCGCGCGGCAATGCATCGACGACGGCCCCGCGCTGGCCGATGCGCTCACCGGCATTCGGCGTACGAGCCTCAAGATGACCGAGATCACGAATCAGCTGCTGCTGCTCGCGCGAGCCGAATCCGCGCCGTCGCCGTCGCCGGACGTCCCTGTCGATATGACGAAGGTCGTCTCGTCGGTGCTCGAGGAACTGATCTTGGCGGCCGAGCGCCGCGATATCGACCTCGGCGCCGAATTGGAGAGCGACGCGCGCGTGGCCGGCAACGAGCAGTTGCTGACCGCGCTGGTCGCCAATTTGGTCGACAACGCTATCCGCTACACGCAAGAAGGCGGCGCGGTGACGGCCCGATGCCGCCGAGAACGGGACGAAGTCGTGCTCGAAGTCGTCGATAATGGGCCCGGAATTCCGGCTGAAATGCGCGCCCACGTGTTCGAGCGCTTCTATCGTGGCATGACGAGCGTCGAGGGAACGGGGCTCGGCCTTGCGATCGTCGATCGCATTGCGCACTCGCACGGCGGCACGGTGGGGGTCGCGCCGGGCGAGGGAAGGGTCGGGCTGGTCGCAACGGTACGCCTGCCGGCTTGGAAGGAAAGGAATTGAGCCATGAAGCTGCTGCTCGTGGAAGACAACGCTGAACTCTCGCACTGGATCGTCAATTTGCTGGAGGGCGAGAACTTCGCGGTCGATTGCGTGCCCGACGGCGAGGCGGCCGATGCGGTTTTGCGCACGGGGCGTTACGACGTCATTTTGCTCGACATGCGCCTGCCCAGAATGAGCGGCAAGGACGTGCTCGCCCGGCTTCGCCGGCGCGGCGACACCGCGCCCGTGCTGATGTTGACGGCTCACGGGTCGATCGACGACAAGGTCGACTGCTTCAGCGCCGGCGCCGACGATTACGTCGTCAAACCGTTCGACGCGCGGGAATTGATCGCGCGCATCAAGGCGCTGATCCGTCGTCAGGCGGGCGGCAAAACGGTTTCGCTCGTATGCGGCGATCTGCAATACAACACGAATACGCGCGAGTTCAGCCACCACGACGCGCCGCTTGCGTTGCGGCGCCGCGAGCATGCGATTCTCGAAGCGCTGATGCTCAAGCAAGGCAAGACCGTATCGAAGACTGCCCTCATGGACAGCGTCTACAGCCTCGAAGACGAGCCGAGCGCCGATGCCATCGATATCTACATTCATCGCCTGCGAAAGCATTTGGCGCATTCGTCGGCGCAAATCATGACGCTGCGCGGGTTGGGCTACGTGCTGCGCGCGAAAGACGGCTCGTAGTCTTTCGTTAGTCTAAACGCGGTGCTCGTACCGCGGTTTACGTGAAACTACTTAGTAGTCCTAATCTTTCGCGAAAGGAGCGTGAAGGATAGGGACGGATACGATTCCTTCCATTGCGGCGATGCAGGTGCGAGGCGCACGCGAAGCGTAGCGCGTCCGCCGAGAACAAAATTTCAACGCAGTGAGAGAGGAGACGATCTTGAAAAAGACGTATTGGACGGCGGCGCTGGCGGCAGGCGCTTTGGCATCGAACGGCGCGCACGCACAATCGAGCGTGCAGCTTTACGGTCTTATCGATTTGTCGGCGCTGGCGTATACGACGAACGCCAACGCGGCCGGCAATCATGTGCTTTCGATGGGCCATGACGGCGAGCCTTGGTTCAGCGGCAGCCGTTGGGGGCTGCGCGGCGCCGAGGATATCGGCGGCGGCACGAAGGTAATCTTCACGTTGGAGAGCGAGTTCGTTCCGACGAACGGGAACATGGAAGACCCGGGGCAGATCTTCGACCGCGATGCATGGGTGGGGATCGAAAACGCGACGCTCGGCAAGATCACGGCCGGTTTCCAAGACACGGTCTCGAAGGATTTCTCCGGTTTGTATGGCGACCCATATACGAGCTCCACGTTCTCGACGAAGGAAGGCGCGTACACGAACTCGAACAACTTCAAGCAACTCGTTTTCTACGCTGCCGGCCCCACGGGCACACGGTCCGAAAACAGCATCGCCTGGAAGAAGCTGTTCAGCAACGGCATTTACGCGGCCGCCGACTACCAGTTCAGCAACTCCACGCAATTCGCGACGGGCTCGGGCTACCAGGCGGCGCTCGGGTACAACGGGCCGTCGTTCTCGGTGGGCGGCTTCTACAACCACACGAACAACGGCGGCTTCGTCGATCAGACGTACTCGATCGGCGGCAACTATCGTTTCAGCATCGGCCGTATCAATGCCGGCTACTTCCACTACACGGGAAGGCAAGGGTCGCTGCCGGACCGCGAGGACAACGCGTGGACGGTGTCGTTCCGGCTCGCGCCGCACGGCCCGATGGACTACGAGCTCGGCTATCAGCAGATGCACGTGAAGAACGCTGCCTATAACGCCGACGGCAACATTCCGAATGCGAACTCGGGTGCATTCGATACGACAGCGACGACGGTCCACAACGGCTACAAAGAGACCATCTACGCATCGACGTTCTATCACCTGTCGAAGCGCACGGAGTTGTATCTGGCGGCCGACTACATGAGGCTGCATGGCGGCTATACGGTTGCCGGCACGAACGGCCACAGCAATCAAGTCGAAGTGGCGACTGGCATCCGCACCCGCTTCTAAGCGGCTTTGAAGTTCCGAGACGACTAGCCGCTCCGGCGGCATGAGGCGGCGGCGAAGGCGTTCGCCCCGCCATTTTTTCGAGGGTGACGATAGTTGGAAGCAGCAATCCGATCTTCATCGAGAGGGAATCGATGAGCGCGTGGGCACTCAGGCGCTCGTCCGTGCTCATCAAAGGCATCGCGCCGGACGGCCGCGCGTTTCGACCCAGCGATTGGGCGGAGCGGTTGGCCGAGGTCATCGCGCTCTTCGTCAGGGAGCGCGCCGGAACCCAGTCGCCGGCATCCTATGCCATGCCTTGTATCGAAGAACGCATCAAGAGCTTACGGCTCGATGCAGCGCTCAACGACGTCTGCCCGCCGGCATTCGAATTCGTCATGCGCTTCGCGCAGGACAACGGGTTGCCCGTGCGGCACACGGAAATCGAGTGCGACGCGGCTTGACTGCGTGCGCTTAGTCGCGCTTGGGGAGCCCAGTGGCCTTGTCGGCCTTATCGGGGGCAGCGGCTCATTGGGACTAGCGGGGCAGCGGGATCGGCCACGTCGCAACGGCGAGGACGAGCCTTCGCCTTCTTTTTCTGCCGAATCGCAGCCATGCCCTTGCCGCCGACGGGCGAGCGGCGGCAAACTGGCGGCTGTTTGGCATGGCCCTTCATTTCCCGAAAAAGAAGAGAGGCATCGATGCAGCTGATTGGCATGATGGATTCCCCGTTCGTCCGTCGCGTCGCCATTTCGATGGCGGTTCTCGGCATGCCGTTCGAACACCGGCCCGTTTCGGTGTTTCGTCATTTCGACCAATTCCGCGAAATCAACCCCGTCGTCAAGGCGCCCACGTTCATCGACGACGACGGCACACGACTGATCGACTCCTCGCTCATCGTCGATTATCTCGATCACCGCGCAGCCCCGGCGGCGCGGTTGATGCCGGAAGAAATTCAGGCGCGCCGGCGCGCGCTCCATTTCATCGGCTTTGCCTTGGCGGCTTGCGAAAAGACGGCGCAGATCGTCTACGAGCACAACCTGCGGCCGCAGGAAAAGCAGCACGCCCCCTGGCTCGACCGCGTCCATACGCAACTTGCCGCCGCCTATCGGACGCTCGAAGAAGGCGTCGCGGCCGCCGGAGCGCAGCAATGGCTGTGCGGCCCCCGGCTCATGCAGCCGGACATCACCGTCGCGGTGACTTGGCGCTTCACGCAGCACATTTTGCCCGGCGTGGTCGATCCAGGCCGCTATCCGGCGTTGGCGGCGTTTTCCGAACGGGCCGAAGCGCTGCCGGAATTCCTCGGCGCACCGCTCGCGTAACGGGCCCGCGGCGATTGTTCGCTTCACGCGACTTCTGACTTTCGATTTAGCGCATTTATCGGCGTCGCGCGCGTCCCTAGAATGGCAGTCAAGGTGTACGGCGGAGCATAGGCTGCTCCGCCGGCCTGCCCTAGGAGGGTCGTCGCCATGAAGAAGCTCATCGAACAACGGCTGTACAGCCCGACCGTCGTATTGCCGATGGTCGAACTGATGGAATTGATGGTGTCGCTCGATTTCAATCTCGGGCAGGTCGGCGCGGTCATGGCGACGCGAGGCGCGCGAGCGGCATTGCATCGTTCGCGCGGGCTCCTCGGTCACCGCCAGAACTGCGCGGTCGCTGCCGTTTGAAGTCGAACCGTTGCTCGATCGCTTGATCGTGCAGAACTTGTGCCCTGGCCGAACGTGAGCTTCGACTTATCTATGTCCGGCACCGCCGCCACCGTCCGCGTCGGCCTCATTTCCGATACGCACGATCTCGTACGGCCCGAGGCCTTGGCATGGTTGGCGGGCGTCGATGCGATCGTGCACGCAGGCGACATTTGCGTGCCGGAGGTACTGGAGGCACTTTCCCGGATCGCGCCCGTGACGGCCGTGCGCGGCAACAACGATCGCGGCGCCTGGGCCGAGCGGTTGCCGGTCGCGACGACCCTGTCGATCGGCGGCATCGCCGTTCACGTCGTCCACGACATCGCCGATCTCTCGCTCGACGCGGGAGGGCCTCGCCCCGATGTCGTCGTCACCGGACATTCTCACAAGCCGTCGGCCGCTGCGCGTGACGGCATTCTCTATGTCAATCCCGGCAGTGCGGGCCCCCGGCGCTTCAAATTACCCGTATCGGTCGGACTGCTGCGGATCGAAGGTTCGCGCGTCGAGGCGGAATTGCACACGCTGACGATCGGTTGAATCCGGCGGCGGCACGTGCCGCCGTATCGTTCGGGTGGCGCAAACGACACCGGCTCGTCACTTTCGTGACGAGCCGGCAGCGTAAGGCGGGAAGGGGTGAAACCGAGCGGCGCGAACGCTCAGCCTTCGGTCGGCGGCACGTAGCCGGCCGCTTGGTCGGCGCCTTCCCCGAAGAAGAATTTTTCCGTCTGCTTCATCAAGTACTG
Source organism: uncultured Burkholderiaceae bacterium (assembly GCA_966212325.1). Classification (GTDB taxonomy): domain Bacteria; phylum Pseudomonadota; class Gammaproteobacteria; order Burkholderiales; family Burkholderiaceae; genus Trinickia. The sequence continues at coordinate 398,615 of CBIHRA010000002.1, forward strand.
GCGCGCGCGCGGATCGGCCATGTTCAGGCGGTTTTCGTTGATGAGCATCGTTTGCTGCTTGAGCCACGTCTGCCAAGCTTCTTTGGACACACCTTCGTAAATGCGCTTGCCGAGTTCGCCCGGCAGCGGCGGAAAATCGAGTCCTTCGGCTTCCTTGCCGAGCTTGACGCATTGAACCATGCGGGCCATCGTGAATTTCTCCTGTAGTCGATTGGGGCGGGCAGCGGCGGGCTCGCTCAGAGCTGCTTCATCAGCACGAGCGATTTGCGCTGCCAGTTATAGAGGCGGCGGCGGTCTTCGGGCAGGTCGTCGACCGTAGCCTTCACGAAGCCGCGCTTCAGGAACCAGTGTTCGGTACGCGTCGTCAGCACGAAAATGCGCGTGAGGCCGCGTGCGCGCGCACGCTGTTCGACGCGTTTGAGCAGGCGCTCGCCGTCGCCGGCCCCTTGCGCGTCGGGCGCGACCGTCAAGCACGCCATTTCGCCGATCCGCTCTTGCGGGTACGGATAGAGCGCCGCGCACCCGAACAAGACGCCATCGTGCTCGATGACCGAGAAGTGATCGATGTCGCGCTCGATCTGATGGCGGCCGCGCTTGACGAGCGTTCCGTCCGATTCGAGCGGCTCGATCAGCGTCAGGATGCCACCGACGTCGTCGGGCGTCGCCTCGCGCAGGCTTTCGAGGTTCTCGTACGAGATCATCGTGCCCACGCCGTCGTGCAGGAACAGTTCGAGCAGCACACTGCCGTCGAGCGCGTGGGGAATGATATGAGCCCGCGCCACGCCGCCGCGGCAGGCGCGCACCGCGTGCTTCAGATAAAAGGCGGCATCGCCCTTGACTTCGCCGCTGTCGAGCAGCTTATAAGCGTCGTCGAGCGACAATTCCTGCAAGAGGTCGCCCGCGTCGTTCATGAGCCCCGGCGTTTCCGTGAGGAAGATGATCTTGTCGGCGCGCAGCGCGATCGCGGCGGCCGAGGCGACGTCTTCCATCGACAGATTGAATGCTTCGCCCGTCGGCGAAAAACCGAGCGGAGAAAGCAGCACGAGTTTGCGGCTGGCGAGCGAATGGCGGATCGATTCGGCGTCGACCTTGCGCACGATGCCCGTATGCTGGAAATCGACGCCGTCGAGAATGCCGACGGGCCGCGCCGTGACGAAGTTGCCCGAGACGACGCTGATGTGCGCGTGCGCCATCGGCGTGTTCGGCAAGCCCTGGCTGATCGCCGCTTCGATATCGAGCCGCACTTCACCGGCGGCTTCCTTGGCCGACTCGAGCGCCCGCGCGTCGGTGATGCGCATGCCGTGCGAAAACTCGGATTGGACGCCGTGCAGATTCATCTGCTCTTCGACTTGCGGGCGCGATCCATGCACGAGCACGATTTGGATCCCCATGGCCTGAAGCAGGGCGATATCGGAAACGAGCGCGCTGAGCAGTCCTTCGTGGACCACTTCGCCTCCGAACCCGACGACGAACGTCTTGTTTCGGAACGCGTGAATGTATGGCGCCACCGATCGCATCCAGTCGACGAACTGGGCACGCGACACGGGAACGGGCTCGGGCGCAGCGGCGCGGGTGGCGATCTGCGGCGTGGGGGCGAGGTCGGTTTGAGAATTCATGGTCGGATTATAATGCGCCCCCATGTCGAACGTACCCAAAAGTCCGGCCGCGAGTGAGGTCCGAGCACCGCGCGCCCCGCGTGCGGCTCGCGCCGAACGTCCTCGCCGTCCCGCCGTCCCGCCCAATCCCGTTCCAGCGATCGATTTTCCGGCCGCGCTGCCCGTTTCCGGGCGCCGCGAGGAAATTGCGCGCGCCATTCGCGACAATCAGGTCGTGATCGTTTCGGGCGAAACGGGCTCCGGCAAGACGACGCAATTGCCGAAGATTTGCCTCTCGCTCGGGCGCGGGCTCGGCGCCGGCGGGACGGGCCTCATCGGGCATACGCAGCCGCGCCGGATCGCGGCTTCGGCAACGGGGCGCCGCATCGCGGAGGAACTCGGCACGCCGTTCGGCGAAGTGGTCGGCTACAAGGTGCGGTTCACCGACAACCTGGCGCCAGGCGCGTCGGTGAAGCTGATGACGGACGGCATTTTGCTGGCCGAAACCCAAACCGATCCGCTTCTGCGCGCCTACGACACGCTCATCATCGATGAAGCGCACGAGCGCAGCCTGAACATCGATTTCCTGCTCGGCTATCTCAAGGAGATCTTGCCGAAGCGGCCCGATCTGAAGCTCATCGTCACGTCGGCGACGATCGACGCCGAGCGCTTCGCGCGCCATTTCGGCACCGACGCGAACCCGGCGCCCGTCATCGAAGTCAGCGGGCGGTTATATCCGGTCGAGATCCGCTACCGGCCGATCGAGGAGCAGAGCGCGGCCGTCAAAGCGGCGCAAGGCACGACGGGGCGCGGCGATCGGCCCGAACGAGGAAAAAGCGCGCGCGATGCCGACCGGGACCTCATGGAAGCGATCGTCGATGCCGTGGACGAACTGTGCCGGGAAGGATCGGGCGATGTCCTCGTGTTTCTGCCCGGAGAGCGAGAGATTCGCGAGGCCGCGGAGGCGCTGCGCAAGCATCATCCGCCGCACACGGAGATTTTGCCGCTCTTCGCGCGGCTTTCCGCCGAAGAGCAGGCGCGCGTGTTCAAGCCGTCGAACGCGCGGCGGCTCGTGCTCGCGACGAACGTGGCCGAAACGTCGCTGACCGTGCCGGGCATCCGCTATGTCGTCGATACGGGGCTCGCGCGCGTGAAACGCTACTCGTATCGGAACAAGGTCGAGCAACTGCAAGTCGAGGCGGTGTCGCAGGCGGCCGCCAATCAGCGCGCAGGCCGATGCGGCCGCGTGGCGGACGGGGTGTGCATCCGGCTCTTCGACGAACTCGATTTCCAGAATCGGCCGCGTTTCACCGACCCGGAAATTTTGCGCTCCTCGCTGGCGGCCGTGATCTTGCGGATGAAGTCGCTGCATCTGACGGAGATCGAGTCGTTCCCGTTCATCGAGCCCCCGCCGGGCCGGGCGATCGCCGACGGATATCAATTGCTCGCCGAACTGGGAGCCGTCGACGACGACAACGCGCTGACGCCGCTCGGCCGCGAACTCGCGCGCTTGCCGCTCGACCCGCGCGTGGGCCGCATGATCCTGGCCGCGCGCGACCAGCACGCGCTCAGCGAGGTCCTGATCATCGCGAGCGCGCTGTCCGTGCAGGACCCGCGCGAGCGGCCCGCCGACGCGCAAGAGCAGGCCGACGAGGCGCACCGGCGCTTCGCGGACGAGCGCTCGGAGTTCCTGCAGTGGCTGAAGATCTGGAAGTGGTTCGGCGATGCCGTCGCCCACAAGAAGTCGAACCGGCAGCTCGTCGACGCGTGCCGCGCTCAGTTTCTCTCGCATTTGCGTTTGCGCGAGTGGCGCGACGTCCATTCGCAGCTGTTGACGGTCGTACGCGAGCATGGCTGGCGGCTCAACGAAAGCGAAGCGACCTACGAGCAGGTTCATTTGGCGCTGCTGACGGGGCTGCTCGGCAACGTGGGGCTGAAGGCCGACGACGAGCCTCATTATCTGGGCGCGCGCGGCATCAAATTCTTTCTTTGGCCCGGTTCGACGCTCGTGAAAAAGGCGGGGCGGTGGGTCGTGGCCGGCGAACTCGTCGAAACGAGTAGGCTCTACGCCCGCTGCCTCGCGAAAATCGAGCCCGAGTGGATCGAGAAGGTCGCGGGCCACCTGTTGAAGAAGTCGTTGTCCGAGCCGCACTGGGAGAAGCGCCCGGCGCAAGTCACCGCGTTCGAGCGGGCGACGCTTTACGGCTTGCCCGTCTATCACCGCCGCCGTGTGGCGTTCGGGCTCCAGGACCCGTCGCGCGCGAGAGAGCTTTTCATTCGAGGCGCGCTCGTGGAGGGCGAATTCGAAACGAAGCTGGCTTTCTTCGCGCACAACCGCAAGCTGTTGGCCGACATCGAGCAGTTGGAGCACAAGTCGCGCCGGCAGGACGTGCTCGTCGACGACGAACTGATCTTCGCCTTCTACGATCAGGTGCTGCCCAAGGGCATCCACACGGGCGCGGCCTTCGAGCGCTGGTACCGCGACGAAGTCAAGAAGAGCGGGCAGCCCGAGGACAAGCTGCGCCTGCTCTATCTGTCGCGCGACGACCTGATGCGGCACGAGGCGGCAGGGGTCACGACGGACCTCTTTCCCAAGCGCATGTCGATGGCCGGCGTGGAGATGGGACTCGGATACCATTTCGAGCCCGGTTCCCCGCGCGACGGCGTGACGTTGACCGTGCCGCTCTACGCACTGAACCAAGTCGACGCGCGGCGCACCGAATGGCTCGTGCCGGGCATGCTCAAGGAGAAGGTGCATCTGCTGCTAAAGTCGTTGCCGCAGAAGCTGCGCCGTCACTGCGTGCCGCTGCCCGACTACGCCGCCGCCTTCGGCGAGCGGCACGAGGGCCGATTCGGCGGCGGCGGTCTTCTCGAAGCGATCATCGCGGACGTGCGCGAACAGAAGCAAGTCGCGCTCAAATCGACCGACTTCAAGCTCGAAACGCTGCCGGCGCATCTGTTCATGAACTTCAAGGTCGTGGACGAGCACGGCCGCCAACTCGCGATGGGGCGCAATCTGGCGCAGCTTCGCGCCGAACTCGGGGCCGAGGCGCAGCGGCACTTCCAGAAGCTCGCCGCGGGCGTCGCGCTCAATGCGAGCGGCGCGCAAGCGGCCACGGGCGCCGGCGGGGCGGCGCGGCCGGAGCAAGGTGGGCAATCGGGCCAATCGGCACAATCGGCACAATCGGCACAATCGGCACAATCGGCACAATCGGCACAATCGGCAC
>CBIHRA010000003.1:0-312423 GCA_966212325.1 uncultured Burkholderiaceae bacterium
CTCGGGACTCGGGACTCGGGACTCGGGACTCGGGACTCGGGACTCGGGACTCGGGCGGCGTGGCACCATCGAATTTGCACGTCGTGGCACTTTCAAGTGGGCCACGACGATTTTAAAGTCTTCTCGACTTGATGCAAACCCGGAGAATGCGATGTCGACGATGACGAACGAATATGGCCAGCCGGTCGGAGCGCCCGTGACCGGGTGGACGGCGAGGCCCCTGCCGAGCGCGGAGACGCTCGAGGGTGCGTACTGCCGGCTTGAACGCCTCCATGCCGAGCGACACGCAGCCGATCTCTTCGCAGCTTACGGAACGGCGCCCGATTGGCGGGATTGGACGTACCTCCCGAATGGGCCTTTCGAGGAACCGCAGGCTTTCCTGCGCTACATCGAAGCGGCCGCGAAAAGCGCCGATCCGAGGCACTATGCCGTAATCGACAAAAGGACGGGCAAGGCCGTCGGCACGTTGTCGCTGATGCGCATCGAGCCGAACCACGGCGTCATCGAGGTGGGGGCGGTGGTGTTTTCGCCGTTGCTCAAGCGCACGCCGATCTCGACCGAGGCGCAGTTTCTGCTGATGGAGTATGCGTTCGACGAACTCGGATACCGCCGCTACGAATGGAAGTGCGACAGTCTGAACGCGCCCTCGCGGGCGGCAGCGGAGCGGCTGGGGTTCAAGTTCGAGGGCATTTTCCGGCAAGTCGTGGTCTACAAGGGGCGCAGCCGCGACACGGCGTGGTTTTCGATCATCGACAAGGAGTGGCCGGCTTTGAAGCGGGCGTTCAGGGCATGGCTCGCCCCGGAGAACTTCGACGACCAGGGCGGACAGCGGGCGTCCCTTAGGGATTTGCGCAAGGGCGGCTGATCGCCACTGCGTCTCGGCCGTTGGCCTTCGCCGATGGCATGCGCGCGAGTCAAGGCGCTAGTCTCCCGGGGCGCTCGTCTCTATACTGCTGACGCTCGTATTGGAGTCAGCACATGCATCGATCCGTCGTCGACGAGTCGGGCTCGGCGCTCGTCCATGCAGTGCCGGAGCCGCCGAGCGCCACTGTCCCGATCTCTCTCGTCAAGGCGTTTTTGGCCGGCGCCGACGCGCGTCCCGAAACCGTTCGGCGCTTTTTGGAAGAAGCCGGCATTGCGCCAGAGCTCTTGGCCGAACTCGGCGCTCGCGTCACGGAAGAACAGTTCTCGACGCTGTACCAAGCGCTAGCGATCGCGCTCGACGACGAAATGCCGGGGTTCTTCAGCCGGCCTTTGCGCAGCGGCACGCTGAAGTTCTTGTGCTTGAGCCTGCTCGAAGCACGCAACCTCGAAACGGCGCTGCATCGCTTCGGCCAGTTCTTTCATATCGTGCTCGACGACTTCCGCATCGAATCCCGGCGCAACGGGCCGCTCGCGCAACTCGCCTTGCAGATCAATGCCCAGTCTCGCCGGATCGGCCCGTTGGGACACGAGTTGATGCTCAAGCTCGCCCACGGCGTGGGATCGTGGCTGATCGGGCAAAGCATCCCCCTTTTGCAAGTCGAGCTTGCTTGCCCGCGCCCCGCGCACGCGCTCGATCACCGCTATTTCTTCCCGGGACCGGTGCGATTCGATTGCGATCGCACGCTGATGCGGTTCAGCGCGGCCTACCTCGATCTGCCCATCCGGCAGAGCAAGCGCAACCTGCGCAAGTTTTTGGCTCGCGCGCCGGGCGATTGGATCTTCGATTCGTTCAGCGAGCAGTTGGTCAGCCATCGCGTGCGGCAGTATCTCGCCGCTCGATTGCCCGATCTACCGACCATCGAACAAGCCGCGGCGGGACTTCAAAGTTCCGTGCGCACCCTCTGCCGCCGTCTCGCGGCAGAGGAGACCACGTTCCAAGCGTTGAAGGACGAGCTGCGCCGCGACGTCGCTATTCAGCGGCTGACCGAAACGCCGGAAACGATCGCGCAAATCGCGGGCGACCTAGGTTTCGACGATCCCAGCGCATTTCACCGCGCCTTTCGGCAGTGGACGGGCAGCACGCCCGGAACTTACCGCCGCCGCCCCTGAGGCAATTTCCCGCCAGCCTTCGCCCCTGTCGCCGCAGGCCGCCGATCGGCCGACGGGGCGCGCGGCCTGCATCGCTTTCATCTTTTGGCTAGATTTGTCAGTGGGGGGCCGATTTGGTCAGCCGCTTCACTGCGTTTGCCGCTACGATTTCGGATAGACCTACCGCAGCGTGGCCGTATATGTCATATCTTGCCGTCCGCGCTTGCTTGACTCTTTCTTTGGACTTCTTCACATGAGCTACCGCGCCCCGATCAAGGACATGCTGTTCGTACTGCAGGAGTTGGCTGGGATCGCCGATGTCGCGGCTCTGCCCGGATTCGAGGAGGCCGGCATCGATACGGCGCAAGCCGTGCTCGAAGAATCGGCCAAACTGTGCGAGCAAGTGCTGGCGCCGCTGAACGTAGAGGGCGACCGCAATCCGAGCACCTGGCGCGACGGCGCCGTCACGGCCTCCCCGGGCTTCAAGCAGGCGTTCCGGCAATTCGCGGAGGGCGGGTGGCAGGGCGTGCAGCATCCGGCCGAATATGAGGGACAGGGGTTGCCCAAGCTCATCGCCACGCCTTGCATCGAAATGCTCAATGCATCGAACTTGTCGTTCGCATTGTGCCCGCTGCTGACCGACGGCGCGATCGAAGCGTTGCTCACGGCCGGCAGCGAGGCGCAGAAGCAACGCTATGTGCCGAAGCTGATTTCGGGCGAGTGGACGGGCACGATGAACCTGACCGAGCCGCAGGCGGGTTCGGATCTAGCGCTCGTGCGCACGCGCGCCGAGCCGCAGGGCGACGGCGCGTATCGCTTGTTCGGCACGAAGATCTTCATCACGTGGGGCGAGCACGACATGGCCGAGAACATCGTGCATCTCGTGCTCGCGCGCACGCCGAATGCACCCGAGGGCGTGAAGGGCATTTCGCTTTTCATCGTGCCGAAGTTCTTGAGCCGGGAGGACGGCACGCTGGGCGAACGCAACGACGTGCATTGCGTGTCGATCGAGCACAAGCTGGGTATCAAGGCCAGCCCGACGGCGGTGCTGCAATTCGGCGATCACGGCGGGGCGGTGGGGTATTTGATCGGCGAAGAGAACCGCGGGCTCGAGTACATGTTCATCATGATGAACGCGGCGCGGTTCGCGGTGGGCATGCAAGGGGTGGCGGTGGCCGATCGCGCCTATCAGAAGGCGGCGGCGTACGCGAAGGAGCGCGTGCAAAGCCGGCCTGTCGACGGCTCGGCCAAAGAGGCCGTGACGATCATCCATCACCCGGACGTGAGGCGCATGCTGGCGACGATGCGTGCGCTGACCGAAGGCGCGCGTGCACTGGCATACGTGGCGGCCGCTCACAGCGACATTGCGCATCGTCATGCCGACGAGCGCGTGCGTGCCGAGCATCAGGCGATTTACGAATATCTCGTGCCGATCGTGAAGGGATGGAGCACGGAGATGTCGCTGGAAGTGACGAGCCTGGGCGTGCAGGTGCATGGCGGCATGGGATTCATCGAAGAGACGGGCGCGGCCCAGTACTACCGCGATGCGCGCATCTTGCCGATCTACGAAGGCACGACGGCCATTCAAGCGAACGACCTCGTCGGGCGTAAGACGTTGCGTGACGGCGGTGCGGTGGCCAAGCAACTGCTTGCGAGCGTCGGCGAGACGATCGAGGCGCTGAGCCGGCAGGAAGATCGCGCATTCGCGTCGCTCGCCGCGCAACTCGAGGCGGGCCGACGCGCATTGGCCGCGGTCATCGCCTTCGTCGTCGAGCAGGGCAAGCGCGACCCGAACGCCGTCTTCGTGGGCAGCGTGCCTTATCTGAAACTTGCGGGTCTGGTGCTCGCGGGCTGGCAGATGGCGCGCGCGGCCCTCGTTGCTCAGGCGAAACGAGCCGAAGATCCATCCTTCTACGCAGCGAAGATCGCGACCGCGCAATGTTTTGCGGAACATGTGCTGCCGCATGCCGCGGCGCTCGAAACGGCGGTGCTCACCGCGAAGAACGGCGAAGGGCTGCTTGCCTTGGATCCCGAGCAGTTCTAACGTTGCCCGATCGGCAATCATGAAAAGACACGGCCGGCGCCGCTTGGAACATCGCCGCCTGACGAACCGACGCACGCGTCGAACCCTCTAGGAGAGTGCATGAACAAGGAAGTGGTCGTTGTAAGCGGTGTCCGCACCGCAATCGGAAAATTCGGCGGCAGCCTGAAGGACCTGGCGCCGACCGAACTCGCCACGATCGTCGTGCGCGAAACCTTGGCGCGTGCAGGCGTCGACGCTGCCCATGTCGGTCACGTCGTGTTCGGCAATGTCATCGCAACGGAGCCGAAGGACTTGTATCTGTCCCGCGTGGCCGCGATCAATGCCGGCGTGCCCGAAACGACCCCGGCTTTCAACGTCAACCGGCTCTGCGGCTCGGGTTTGCAGGCGATCGTCTCCGCCGCGCAAACGATCTTGCTGGGCGACGCCGAGGTGGCCGTCGGCGGCGGCGCGGAAAACATGAGCCGTGCGCCATACGTTGCGCCGGAAGCCCGCTTCGGTGGGCGCATGGGCGACATGCGCATGGTCGACATGATGCTCGGCGCGCTCAACGATCCGTTTCACGGCGTGCCGATGGGCATTACCGCGGAAAACGTGGCGCGCAAGTTCGGCATTTCGCGGCAGGATCAAGACGCGCTCGCGCTCGAATCGCATCGTCGTGCCGAGCGGGCGACGGCCGAAGGGCGCTTCGCAGGCCAGATCGTGCCCATCGCGCGCCGCGTCAAAGGAAAGGAGGTCGTTTTCGATGCGGATGAGCACCTGCGCACCGGTGCGACACTCGAGGATTTCTCGCAACTGAAGCCCGTTTTCGATCGCGAGAACGGTACCGTCACGGCAGGCAATTCGTCAGGCATCAACGATGCCGCGGCGGCGGTCCTGCTGATGTCGCGCGAAGCGGCGCAGCAACGCGGCGTCAAGCCGATGGCGCGGCTCGTCGCGTATGCCCATGCCGGGGTCGATCCGCTGCACATGGGGATCGGCCCCGTGCCGGCGACGCGGCTCGCATTGCAGCGCGCGGGCCTGTCGGTGGGCGACATCGATGTCGTCGAGGCGAACGAAGCCTTTGCGGCTCAGGCATGCGCCGTCACGCGCGAACTCGGGTTCGATCCGGCCAAGGTCAACCCTAACGGCTCGGGCATTTCGCTCGGCCACCCGATCGGTGCGACGGGCGCGCTGATCACCGTCAAAGCACTCCATGAGCTGCAAAGGATCGGCGGGCGTTACGCACTGGTGACGATGTGTATCGGCGGCGGACAAGGTATCGCCGCTGTCTTCGAGAACCTGCAGTAACGCAAGCGACGGTACATGCGGATCGGGCCTCGCAGATACCGAACCGCATGTCATGCGCTGCCCGTCGCGATGGGTACGGCCTCGCGCATCAGGGCGATGAACCGAACCAAGCGCGACGGATAGAACTGCGCGTGAGGATAGGTCAGATAGACGGGCAGCGAGGCCGCTTGCCACTTCGGCGCAAGATGCACGAGGCGCTCCTGCGCGAGATCGCCGGCAAGCAGCCATGCGGATGCCGCGCATGCGCCCATGCCGAGCAGCGCACCGCTGCGCAGCGCGTAGAGATTGTCCGTGCTGATCCGCGGATCGATGGGGACGCGCCTCGTCTCGCCCGTTTCCGAATGGGTCAGCGTCAACTCGGTTCGGTAGTACGTCCGCAAAGCGAGCCAGGGTAGGCCGACGAGTTCCTCGGGCTCCTGCGGCACGCGGCCGCCTTGCAGCAGCGAGGGCGAGGCCACCACGAAACGCTCGACCTTCGAGAGGCGGATAGCGACGACGGCCGGATCGTTGGGCTCGCCCACTTGGATTGCGCAATCGATTCCGTTGGCGATGAAGTCCCGCACGTCGTCCCGCAACAGCCACTCGACCGTGACGCGCGGATAGTCGCTCAGAAACCGCACCAACGGCTCGACCAATTTCTCTTGGCCGAACGCGTGAGGCACCGCCACGCGCAACATCCCTTCAGGTTCTTCTTGTGCGCCGCGCATATCGGCTTCGAACGACGCCCAACTCGCGAGCAAGGCCTTGGCACGCTTGAAGCACCGCTCGCCGTCGACGGTGAGCCGCATCGTATGGGTCGAGCGCTGCAGCAAACGCACGCCGAGCGATCGCTCGAGCGCCTGCAAACGGCGGCTGATGGTGGGCTGTGTCGTACGCAACTGCGCGGCAGCGGCCGACAGATTGCCGGCTTCCACTATACGGACGAACGTTTCCATCAATTGAAATCGCTGACTTGCGCCTTCGGCCGAAAAATCGGAAGCGCGTGCAGATGCCCCGGGGGCGGCGGAGTGGCGGTTTTTGTTGGTCATACGCACAGCGTATAACAAATGTGCGCGCGACGGTACTACCGGCCAACGATCGGGAAGGTCAAACTCGCGTCCATTCCTCTTGCGCTCGACCCAGCGAGCAAACGAACAAGGACCCGACATCATGTCCACACCGCAAACACTGCAAGCCGCTCCGGCCGCCGTGCATGAAACCCCCGTGCCGGGCACGGTCCCCACCCCTGCGCCGCGTCTCGTGCTGTTGCTCGCCGCCGCAGCGGGCCTCGCCGTCGCGCCGCTGTATTACAGCCAGCCGATGCTCGGTATCCTCGAATCTCACCTGGGCGCCTCGGCGCGCGCGGTCGGTATGGTGCCGATGCTGACCCAGTTGGGCTATGCGCTCGGCATCCTGCTGCTGGCGCCGCTCGGCGATCGCTTCGACCGCCGCCGCGTCATCCTGGCGAAGGCCACTGCGCTCGTGGCCGCATTGCTGCTGGCCGCCGTTTCTCCTTCGATCGGCTGCATGCTGGCCGCGAGTTTCGCGATCGGCCTGTCCGCCACGATGGCGCAAGACATCGTGCCCGCCGCGGCGACGCTTGCGCCCGACGCTAGCCGAGGAAAAATCGTCGGGACGGTGATGACGGGCCTGCTGCTCGGCATCTTGTTGTCGCGCGTGGTGAGCGGGTTCGTCGCCGAGCATTACAGCTGGCGCGCGATGTTCGTCGCCGCTGCGATCAGCGTGGCGATGATCGGCATCGCGGCTCGGCGTGGTCTGCCTTCGTTCAAGCCGACGACGCATCTTTCCTATCGTGCGCTGATCGGCTCGCTCGCCCACCTTTGGTGGCACCATCGTGCGCTGCGGCGCGCCGCCTTCGCGCAGGGCTTGTTGGCGATGGGCTTCAGTGCGTTCTGGTCGACGCTTGCCGTCATGCTGCACGGTGCGCCGTTTCATCTCGGCAGCGCGGTTGCGGGCGCCTTCGGCTTGGCGGGCGCGGCAGGCGCGCTGGCCGCGCCGATCGCCGGCCGCTTGGCCGACCGGCGCGGGCCTGAACTGGTCACGCGGCTCGGCATCGCATTCGCAACGGTGTCGTTCGCAGTCATGGCCGTGGGTTTGACGATGACGCCGCATGCGGAGCTTGTTGTGCTTGCCGTCGCGACGATCGGCTTCGACCTTGGCGTGCAAGCCACGCTCATCGCGCACCAAACGATCGTCTACGGGATCGATCCTGCATCGCGCAGCCGCTTGAACGCCGTCTTGTTCGTCGGCATGTTCATCGGCATGGCCGCAGGCGCGGGCATCGGCAGTTTGGCGCTGGCGCAATGGGGGTGGGCAGGCGTCATCGGTCTGGCCGTTGCAACGTCGCTTGCCGCGTTGGCCGTGCGGATGTGGCCGCGGTAAAGACGTACAGGCGGTACAGGCGGTACAGGCGGTACAGGCGGTAAAGGCTGACCGCCTAGCGCACGGACGCCGCGATATGCTCACGCAACCATTGGTGTGCAGGATCGCGGTGCACGCGCTCATGCCAGAGCATCGACATTTCGTAACCCGGGACGGCGATCGGCGGTTCGAAGGCGCGCAGGGCCGGATGGCCCTGGACCAATCGAAAGGGCGCCATGGCGACGAGGTCCGTACGCGCAACGGCCGACAATAGAACCAAAAAATGCGGCACGGAGAGCGCCACTCGGCGTGACAGGCCGGCTTCGGCCAGCGCCTGATCGGTGACGCCGTGGAACCCGCCGCCCTCCGGCGAAACGATGACATGTTCCAGCTTGCAGAACTGCGCCACGGTGGGCCGCCGCTTGAGGCGAGGATGATCGACTCGCCCCACCAGCACGTAGCGCTCCGTGAACAGCGTGCGCCGTCTCAAGTTTTCCGGCGAGCCGTCGGTCGTATGAAAGGCGAGGTCGATCTCGCCGCGCTCGGCTTGACTTTCGACGCGACCGGGCGCCATCTCGACGACAGCGACCCGGCTGCCGGGCGCGGCCGCGCGCAAGCCCGGCAAGGCGGGTAGCACGATGGTCGACTCGACGTAGTCGGTGGCGGCGAGCTTCCACGTTTGGTCGGCCTGCAGCGGATCGAATGGCCGCTCGGGAGCGACAGCGCGCTCGAGCGCCTCGAGCGCTTCGCGCAGCGGCCCTCGCAGCGCTTCGGCCCGCTTGGTCGGGCGCATGCCCCGCGGCCCGGGCAACAACAGCGGATCTTCGAAGACGTCCCTCAACTTGGCAAGTTGCACGCTGATCGAAGGCTGCGAATAGTGCAGCCTTTGCGCGGTGCGCGTGACGTTTAGTTCAGCGAGCAATACGTCGAGCGTGACGAGCAGATTGAGATCGAGCTGTCGAAGGCGATTGTCCACGGTAATACCAGAGATTTCAGAAATTCATTTCTACTATACCGCCTGCGAACGTACGCTGTGTCCCGGATACTCTTTAGAGGGGCAAGGTCATGAATGTTCTTATCGTTTATGCGCATCCCGAGCCGACGTCGCTCAACGGTGCGCTGAAGGATTTTTCGGTGAAGCGGTTGGAAGCGGCCGGGCATACGGTGCGCGTGTCGGATCTTTATGCGATGAAATGGAAGGCCGTGGTGGATACGGACGACAGCAGCGAGCATGAGCCCGGCACGCCGTTTAACGTCTCGCTCGAATCGAAACGGGCGCTGCAGAACGGTACCCAGAGCGCGGACATCGCCGCCGAGCAGGAAAAGCTCGAGTGGGCCGATGCGGTCATTTTTCAGTTTCCGCTCTGGTGGTTTTCGATGCCTGCGATCATGAAAGGGTGGGTGGATCGCGTGTATGCCTACGGGTTCGCGTATGGCGTGGGCGAACATTCGGACAAGCGATGGGGCGACCGCTACGGCGAAGGATCGTTGAGCGGGAAGCGCGCCATGCTGATCGTGACGACCGGGGGGTGGGAGCCGCACTACAGCGCCCGCGGAATCAACGGGCCGATCGACGACATCTTGTTTCCGATCAATCACGGCATGCTGTTTTACCCGGGTTTCGACGTGCTGCCGCCGTTCCTCGTTTATCGAACGAGCCGGGTGGACGAGGCGCGGTTCGCCCAAACCTGCGATGCACTAGGCAGGCGGCTCGATGAGTTGTGGAGCACGCGGCCGATTCCGTATCGGAAGCAAAATGCCGGGGATTACGACGTTCCCGAATGCACGCTGAAGGAGGATGTCGCGCCGGGTGTGAGCGGGTTCGGCGCGCATGTGGTCGGTGAAAACGACATGAGCCATGCAACGGCAAGCCGCCTGGCGGCGGCAGCGATACGCGAGAACAATGTCCGTCTAGCGGGCCATTCGTAAGCGGCCGAACCGAAAGGCTCGGCTTAGCGTGGACGGCCCTAGCCAGATCGTCGACAATGGCAGGACCTGCCGAAGACAGCTTATCTGAAGGCATGCGTCGAGATTGCGGCTTGCGCAACCTGCGCAGCCGAACTCGTCCCATTCACCGACACATTGCGAGCCTTGCATGTCCCGTATTGCCGTCATCGTTATCGACGTACAACAGATGTTCTTTAGCGGCCCTGCGGCCGCATATCGTGCCGACGATGTGATCGATGGTATCAATCGAATCACGGAGGCAGCGCGCCGCGAAGCCGCGCATGTCTTTTTCGTGCAGCACGAGAGCGATGCGAACGGGCCACTGGCGCACGGCAGCGACGCATGGCAATTAGCTGCCGGGCTGGTTCGCGAGCACAATGACGGGGCGATCTTCAAGACAGTCGGCGATTCGTTCGAAAGCACGTCGCTTGCAGAGCAGCTCAGGCAAAACGACATTGATAGTGTGCTGCTATGCGGTTATGCATCGGAGTTCTGCGTCAACGCCACGGCTCGCCGGGCAGAACTGCTTGGCCTGCGGACGACCGTAGTATCCGACCTCCATACGACGCATAACAAGCCGCATCTCACGGCCGAGCAGATCGTCGAGCACCAGAACTTCGTCTGGGCGAATTCTTCCATGTCCGGCAGACGCGTTGCAGTGCGCCCCGCTGCAGACATTCTGCAAACGGAGTTTGCACCTGCGTGATGGCCCCTGAAAGGCAGGATTGTCGAGACTGCCGGGATTCGGCTTCTTCGCAATGACTACCTTCCGAAGGGCGACAGCGAGGCGACGAACCATGACATCCAGCAGACTCGAGCAAATGCAGGTCAATCTCACGTTGGCCTATGTCGTCAACGACGCAGCAACCGACAAATTCGGGCACCACGTGCCTGGATACGGCTCTTACCGACATAGACATCCCCGGGCCGGGCGCCGGGGATACGAAATGAGTCTGCGATGAAACGGTGAGGCCGTGTGCCGTCATCGATGTGTCATGGATCGACGGTCCATTTCGGGTCAATCCACGCCGCACGAACCCGCGCGGCGTTCTACTGTTCCATCACGGCCTGTGGTGTGTTCCGGAAGCTGATCGCCATACGGTTGTAGGTGTTCATCAGGCCGACGGCGATGGTCAGATCGACGAGTTCGCGTTCATTGAACACGGAACGGGCGGCCTCGTAGGCCGCGTCCGGCACGCCGGTCTGCGCCACGAGCGTTACCGATTCCGCCCACGCGAGTGCTGCGCGCTCGCGGTCGTCGAACAGATGGCCCGCTTCCCTCCATGCCTGCACGAGCGCGAGCTTTTCGACCTTCACGCCTTTGTTCAGCAGGTCGCGCGTATGCATGTCGAGGCAATAGGCGCAGTTGTTGATCTGCGAAATGCGCAGATAGACCAGATCGACGAGAACCGGCGACAGGTCGCTCTGCATGACGTAGCCGTAGACGCCGCCAAGGGCTTTGACGCCCGCGGGCGCAATTTGGGTGTAGTCGAGGCGCTTGCTCATGAGGGGACTCCTTGAGGCGGTGGTTTACTTGATGGGAGTGGTCAGGGCTTTATCGTCGCTGTCCGCGACGAACACGGCGAGCAACTTGGCAGGCTTCGTTTCGCTGGCGTTGCGGCTTATGCGGTGAACGGCGCCGGGTTTCTCGAAGAAACTCTCGCCGGCATGGTAGATGCGCTTCGGACCGTCATCGACCTGCGACTCGATATCGCCCGATACGACGTAGGCGTAGATAAAAGCCGAGCCCGCATGCTTGTGCGCGGGCGACGCTGCGCCCGGTGCGTAATCGACGACGACGGCGGTCAACGACTTGCCGGGAACGTTGGGAAGGGCGTGCTGAAAGTTTGGCGTGACGGTTTCGCGTGCGCCATGTGCCGCGGCCGGCAAGGCCATGCCGAACGCCATGGCTGCGCAGGCGGCTCCTGCGATGGATCGAATGTTCATGGATGTCTAGCTCCTTTGTGCCCCTGCATTGTCGTTTGACATGGAGGCACACAAAAGCACCAGGAATGAACATTTTCGATGTACCAAGAAGCGAGCGGGAGTAGGTGTCGCTGGTCCGTCAGTGGCGCCCGCGAACGAGTTCAAGCAGGCGGGAGCAGTTGGCCGCCAGCGTTCTTTCATCCAGATTCGTCACGCCTAGCAGCAGTCCCTGCTGCGTCGGATGGCTCGTGTACCACGGTGAGAGAGGAACGGGGGCCAGCCCGAACGCTCGCGCCCGGGAAGCGATATCGATATCCGATACGGATGGAGGAAGCGCGGCCACGACGGTCATGCCGGCCGCGGCCTGCACTTTGATCGATTCCGAGTCCAGGCCCTTCAGACAATGAACCAGGGCTTCCTGTCGGGCAGCGTAAAGACGTTTCATACGCCGCAGATGGCGAAGATAGTGTCCGTCGTGCATGAACTCGGTCACGGCGTGCTGCACGGATGCAGCTGAGGCGGGCGCGAGGCACGCCGCGACGTCGCCGAAGTGGCGTGCCATGTCCGGCGGGACGACGAGAAACCCCAGGCGCAGCGCCGGGCTGATCGTTTTGCTGAAGGTTCCGGTGTGCAGCACGCGTCCGTCCTGATCGAGCGAGGCCAGCGCCGGTGCAGCCCGCCCTTTCAATTGCAGTTCGCCGAGATAATCGTCTTCGACGATCCAGGCATTGTGTCGTTTGGCCCAGCCGAGCAGTGAGATCCGTCGAGCGAGTGACATCGTCATTCCGAGCGGGGCCTGCTGCCCCGGCGTCACCACCGCGAGGGTGGCCTCGGGCGCAGTCCGGATTCCTGCGTCGATATCGAGCCCGTCCGCGTCCACCGGCACCCCTGCCACGGTCATGCCGGCCAGCCCGAGCGCCGTACGCGTGAGCGGAAACCCGGGGTCTTCGATCCAGGCCTGCTTGCCTTCCAAGCGCAAACCGCGAATCGCCAGATTGAGCGCGCCGGAGAACCCTGCCGTGACGAAGACCTGGGAGGGACTGCATCGAAGCCCGCGTGAGACGCCAAGATACGCCGCGATCTCCTGTCGCAAATCCGGCTCGCCGCGTGGGTCGGGGTATCCGACGGGAGCCGCTGCCGCCCGGCGCGCCGCGCGTGCCTGAATGCGTGACCAAAGCTTGAACGGAAAGGCGTCCTGGGATGGCACGCCCATTTGAAAGGCCAAAGGCGCCGCGCTGAAATCGTAGAAGAGCTCTGGCAGCGGCGGCGCCTCCCGCGACCATCCGGTCGTCGCCGGCAAGGGCCTCGCGGCTACCCGTGTGCCGGCGGCGCCCAGGCCGATCACGAACTGCTCGTCGATCAGGCGTTCATACGCGGCACGCACGGTGCCCCGGGACACGCCGAGCTGGGCGGCCAGATCCGACCAGGACGGCAGCCTCGCGCCGGCGGCAAGCTGCCCCGATTCGATCGCATCTCGGATCGAGCCGTAAATTTGCGCCGACAACGAGGTGCGTCCGGCGCGATCAAGGCCAATGGAGAGAGTTGCCATGGGGGCGATAGTACATTCGGATGGCTCGATCTTGGGCCTGTTCCATCATCCACGAGAGACGTAACTTCCTCCGTGGAACGCCGCCAGTCAGTTCCCGCGCGGAACCCGCCGCACACGTGAGGCGGTCCGCAAGCCCAGCGTGCCGCGGGAAACGCACGCGCTTTACAGCTGAGGTCACCCGATGAAGCAAGACAAAACAGCGCCGACGCACGACAAGTCAGGCGCCGTCATCGTCGACAGCCAGTTGGCGCGAGAGGACAGCGCGCGGCGGTGGTCGCAGCCTATCCGCGCGGCGGCGATTTCGCCGACAAAATGAACGAGCTTTATCCCCATATCTATAGGATTCTCGAAATGCTCAGACGTAGGTTTTTAATCACGGGTGCCAGCAAGGGTATCGGGCGCGCACTGTCGAACCGGCTCGCAGCAGACGGACATCATGTCGTCGGTCTTGCACGCGGGGCCGACGACCCGGACTTCCCCGGCACGCTCGTCTCCGTCGATCTGACCGATCGCGACGCGACGGAGCGAGCGCTCGAGGCTCTGGTCGAGCGTTACGCCTTCGATGGCGTCGTCAACAACGCGGGGTTCGTGCGGCTGGCCGGCGTCGAAGCGGTCGACCTCGACGATCTCGAAGTGTCCTTCCGCCACAACCTCACCTCCGCTGTGCAGACCGTACAAGCCTTGCTACCCGGTATGCGGGACCGAGGGTGGGGGCGAATCGTCAATCTCTCCAGTCTCGTCGTGCTTGGCGTCGCCAACCGCACGGCTTACGCTGCAGCGAAAGCCGCGATGATGAGCTTTACGCGCACTTGGGCGCTGGAGCTTGCGCACACCGGCATTACCGTCAACGCCGTCGCGCCTGGGCCGACCGAGACCGAACTGTTTCGACAGAACACGCCCGCCGGCAGCGAAGCGGAGCAGCGCTTTCTTTCGTTGGTGCCGATGAAGCGATTCGGCAAGCCCGAGGAATTGGCCGCGGCGCTGGCGTTTCTTTTGTCCGAGGATGCAGGCTTTATCACAGGGCAGACCTTGTTCGTTGACGGTGGCGCATCGGTGGGCAAGGCGCCATTCTGATAGCTCGTCTCCTGTCGTCGTCAAAATATTCGAGGGCATAACACTGCCCTTGAAGGAGGATGTGGCGCGGGGAGTGAGCGGATTCGGCGCGCATGTCGCCGGACGGCAACGGGAGGAGACGCAGGCCTGCCGACGGCCATGGCAACATCGAGAAAGGCGGTGTGGGTGCGTATCGCCATGCCCCGATCCGGGACCGGCAGGCACAGCCTCGAGTCAAACAACGGTCGCAAGAAGCGTGTGGGGGCGATCGCTCGACCTCACTCGGTGCTGCTCAAATCGACCTTTCGATGGCACGCTCGAGCAAGGCCAAGCCGAGGTCGATTTCTTCGTCGCTGACGGTCAACGGCGGCGCGATTCTAAAGACCCCGCCCATACCCGGCAATTGCACGATGTTCATGCTGAGCCCAAGGTTCATGCATTCTCTCGTGATTCTTGCACCGAGCCCATCGGCGGGCTCCTTCGTTCGGCGGTCTTTAACGATCTCCATGCCCAAGAGCAAGCCGCGTCCGCGCACGTCGCCGATGCAAGCAAACCGCTCCATGAGGTCGAGCAGCCCCCGCTCGAGCCGCTCGCCCATCGCGGTCGCGCGCGAAGCCAGTCCATCGCGCTGAACGACGTCGAGCACGCGCAGCCCCACCGCCGCCGGCAAAGGATCGGATACATGCGTGGTGTAGAACAGAAAGCCCAACTCGTGGGCCTTCTCTTCGATCTGCGCGGACGTCACGACAGCCGCGAGCGGCAAGCCGGCGCCCAACGTTTTCGACAGCGTCAAAATGTCCGGCGTCACGCCGTCATGCTCGAACGCGAACATCGTCCCGGTGCGGCCGACGCCGGTTTGCGCTTCATCGAGAATCAGCAGCATGCCGCGCTCCTCGCACTTGCGCTTGAGCGCGGCGAGATAGCCCGGCGGCAGTTCGATGATGCCGCCCGAGCTCAGGATCGGCTCCGCGATGAACGCAGCGAGATTGCCGCTCGACTGGCGATCGATGAGGTCGAACGCATAATCGAGCTCCGCCAGATAGTCGTATCGGCCGTTGCGCTCGAAACGCGGCCGGTAAGTGAACGGCGCGGGAATCGCGAACGAGCCGACGGCGGCGGGGCCGACGCCTTTGCGCCCCGCGCTGTAAGTGGCCGACGCCGCGCCGCCCGTCATCCCGTGCCACGACTGTGCGAAACCGACGATTTCATACTTGCCCGTGACGAGCTTCGCCATGCGAATGGCTGCTTCGTTCGACTCCGCACCCGTGCTGAGCAGCAGCGCGCGGTCGAGTCCCGCGGGCGTGATGTCGGCCAGGCGCGTAGCTAGGTCCACCACGGGCCGGGACAGCATGCCGCTGAACAAATGATCGAGCTTGCCCGCGTAATCGGCGATGACCGATACGATCTCGGGATGACTATGCCCGAGCACGGCGCTCATTTGGCCCGAGGTGAAATCGAGGATGGCGCGGCCGTCGGCATCGTAGACGAAGCTGCCCGCGGCCCGCTCGATGATCATGGGCTCGAACGCACCCCCGTATCGGATCAGATGTTGCTCGGCGTTACGCCAAAACGTCGCATCGTCGTTCAGTGACATCGTCGATCTCCAGACGGGGGGCGTTGTTCACTTTACTCGCCCGGCGCGTACAGATCGAGCAGTTTCAGCGTCACGCCATTGGTCCAGCCGAAGCCGTCTTGCAGCGGATATTCGCCGCCGCCGCCTCCGCCCGCGTTCGGCCCTTCGACCACGTACTTCTCGACGAGCTTTTGATCCGATGCGTAGACTTGCTTCACGTCGGCGAGAAAGCGGGTGCCTACCGCCCGCGCAAATTGCGTATCGCCATAGTGCTGTGCGCCTTTGACGGCCATCCAATGCAGCGGTGCCCAACCGTTCGGCGCGTCCCACTGCTGTCCGGTTTGGAACAGGGTCGTCGCGAGCCCGCGTTCTTTCAGCAATTGAGTGGAGACCGTGTGAAGGGTGCGGAAGGCGCGCTCAGGCCAAGCGGCCCGCACGAACAACGGATAGATAGCGGCGGCCGAAAGATTCTCGCGCAGCTTATCGAGCCGCCAGTCGTAATCGGCGTAATAGCCCTTCGGATTCCAAAGGTACCGATTGATCGCGACTGCCCGCCGTTTGGCTTTCAGGACGTATTCGCCCGTGCATCGGAAGTCGAGCGTTTGAGCGCACCCCTTGGCGATCGTCGCCTCGAGCGAGAACAACAGGCTGTTCAAATCGACGGGAACGATCGACGTCGTTCGGATCGTCGTCAGCGTTTTATCGTCGCCGAACCATCGCGAGCTGAAATCCCAGCCCGATTCCGCGGCCGCCCGTAAATCGCGGTAGACCTCGTGCGGATCGCGGCCAGCGGCTTGCTTGGCTGTCGTCACGTCTTCGAGGTACGACTCGTCGCGCGGCGTGTCGCGAGCGTCCCAATAGCGGTTGAGCACCGTGCCGTCCTTGAACACGACGACGTTGCGCGTCGCTTGGCCGCGCGGCGTCGTATCGGCGCCCATCATCCAGTACGCGTACTCCTTCTTGAGCGCGGGCAAATACTTCTGGTACACACGATCGCCTTCCACTTTCGCCGCCAATTGCACCATGAGCCCAAAGAACGGCGGCTGCGAGCGGCTCAAATAATATGTGCGGTTGCCATTCGGAATGTGCCCGAAACGATCGATCTCGTAGGCGAAATCGTCGAGCATGTTGTCGACGAGATCCTCACGTCCGGCCTCCTGCAAGCCCAGCATCGTGAAATAGGTGTCCCAGTAGTAGCCTTCGCGAAACCGCCCGCCGGGCACGACATAGGGCTTGGGCAGCGGAAGCAACGAGCTGTTCGGCGGGACGTCGGCCGCCGTCGTCGTGCGAGTGAGCTTCGGCCAGAGCCAATCGATATGCTCGCGCAGCGTTTGCCCGGTCGGCGGCGTGATGATGGGTTCGCTCGGCAGCGTGAAATGGGCCTGGACGAACTGCTTCAAGTCGAAGTTGGGCTGATTCTTCGATTGTTCGTAGAGCTGGACGATTGCGGCGGGATCGCCGTTGGGGACGGCATCGACGAACGTCTTCTGATCGGGGAAGATCTGCTGCGTTTGCACTGCGACGAACAGATCGCCGTAAAGCTCGGACGGCGGCGGCGGCAGGGCGGCGGCATCCGCGCGGCACACCGATGCGGTCGCGAGTCCGGTCAACAGCACGAGCGCCGCGAGTCGCGTCTTGCGATGGCTCACGGCCAGGGGACGGTGCGCGAGGGACATTTCGAACATGGCTCCTCCATAGGTTTGAGATGGTTCGTTCTTGGTCCCCTTGTTCTAATTGACGATCGACGCGCGAGCCCGTCCACGCCTTTGCGGCGGCTTCGCGATTTTGACAAAGAAGAAGTCGAAAGAAATTGCTGGAAAACGATTGCGCACCGAAGACCGGCCGCGTGCGCCGAACGTCACCGCGATGGCGGACGAGCCGTGCAGACGTAGCCAGCGCGCCGTTGCGGCGCGCTCAGCACGATGACGTGGGATCGATTAGTGGCGGTGGGATTGGCCGTGCCCGCGAAGGTTCTCGCGGACGCGTTTCGTCACGAGGACAGGAAGATAGTCGGTGACGCGCGCCCCGTCGCTGAACGCTTCCCAGGTCTGCGAGACCATCTCCGATACGGTCTCGGGCGAAGCGCCCGTGTCGTTGGCGATCGATTGAACCAGATCGTCGACGTTCGGTTGAGTCATGCTGATCTCCACGAAAAGGCAGGGCGCCCACAACTCTCGCTATTTAAGATGATCCGGGTCCATATGCCAATTGAATTGCTCTATCGGTCTTGCGACGGTTCGTAGCATGAAGCCCTTCGCGCGATCCGGAATGCCGAAATCGCCATCGGCGCCTTGAGCCCAGCCGCTTGTGACGTGCGTCCGGCTCGCCCCACGTCGAACGGCTTCAACCCTCGTGCCGCTCGACGAAGTCCTGAACCAACCGAGCAACGTCGGGTGCGCGGCTGAGCACCGCCCAATGCGGTGCATCGATCTCGGTGCGGTCGTAGGCGCCGAGCCATCGGTCAAGCCCCTCGGACAAATGCGCACCGACGTATCGATCGCGCGTGGGCACGATAAATTGCACGGGCGCATGGGCCGCTCGCGCGTTCGGCCGGCGCATGCGTTCGAGGAAGTTCGCGCGATACAAGCCCAAGCCGTTGATCGCATTGCGCAAAAGCGTCGTGTCCGGGGTTGCGTTCAGCCCTTCGGTCATGCGAAGCCAGAGCGGCCACGTGGGCGCCCATATTCCGCGCCAAGCCAACTCCGGTAGAAGGGGGGCTTGAAAGAAGAAGACGTAGCTCGACTTCAGCGTTTGGCGCACGCTTCGCACGAGTGCGCTCGGCGACTTCCACGTCGCGCCGTCGCGCAGCATGACGGACAAGTAATCGAGCGAAGGCCCGGAAATCGACGTGAACGAGGCAATGCGGCCGCTGAGCGCATCGCCCGTCACGGATTCCCAGCTTTGCACG
Organism: uncultured Burkholderiaceae bacterium; assembly: GCA_966212325.1. Taxonomy (GTDB): domain Bacteria; phylum Pseudomonadota; class Gammaproteobacteria; order Burkholderiales; family Burkholderiaceae; genus Trinickia. Next base: position 18,662 of record CBIHRA010000003.1, read on the forward strand.
GATCCCCAATCGTGCCCGACGAGATGAAACGGCCGCTCGCCGCAACTTGCGTTCGCGACGGCGGCAAGATCGTCGGCAAGACACTGCAGCCGGTAACCGGCAGTATTCGAAGGGGCCTCGGACGCGCCGGCGCCTCGCACATCGTAGGCAATGACGCGAAATCGCCGATCGAGCAGCGGGCGAACCGCATGCCAAACGCTCGACGAATCCGGGTAGCCGTGAACGAGCACGATAGGCGGCGCGTTGCGCGGGCCGCTGATATGGACGGCGAGCCGAATGTCACCTGAGCGCACGCTCAACGTTTCCGAGTCACCGCACGCAGTGCCTGCGGACGATGCAATGCTCATGCCGCACGCATCGCACGCATCGCACGCATCGCTCGTATGGCTCGTATGGCTCGTATGGCTCGTATGGCTCGTATGGCTCGTATGGCTCATATGGCTCATATGACACGCTTGCTCGGCGCGGGACAGTTCCGTCATGTCGGCCGCGCGTTACGTCGACGCGCGCGAGCGCGCCACCCTACGCGGTGTTCTCGTGCGAGCGTCGTCGTCCGCCCTTGCTTGAACTTCGGCCACGACCGCACCGATTCGCGCGAGGTGCGCGCGGTTGTCGTGGTCCCAAGGATGGAAGCTGGGCTTGAAGAATCGCAGCCATTCGAGTGCGATATTGGGAAAGACGCCGCGCCGACCGAACAGGAAGCGCATCAAGCGCCACGTGCCGCGCCAATGACCGCCGCGGCGCCGATCGGCGATCAACAGGCGCACGTGGAAGCTGAATACGATGACCCAAAACAGCAATGTGACTTGCAGCATCGTCAACGTGCGCATGAAATAACGCTTCGCTCCCGGGTTGATGGCGGCGTTCCAAACGTCGAACGACACGGCTTTGTGTTCGGTTTCCTCCAGGGCGTGCCAGGTCCATATTTGCGCGTAGACGGGCACGGAGCCCGCAATGCGCGTGTCGTCGTCGAGCACCAGGGCCGCCAGCATGGCCGTGTAGTGTTCGAGGGCGACGGTCTGCGCGAGTCGGATCGAGTGCGGCAGCGTCCTTCGCCCATAATCGAGCAGTTTCGCGATGCGCTGCTCGAGACGTGACGCGGGCAACCCCGCCGCGTCGAGCGTCGCATTGTATTCGACGTGCTCGCGCGTATGCATTGCCTCCTGCCCGATGAAGCCGTGCACCTGCTTCTCGAGTTCGGGGTCTTCTATACGGTCGCGATAGTGGCGCACGCTGTCGATGAAATAGCGTTCTCCCGCGGGGAACAGCAGCGACAGCGCGTTGAAAAAATGCGTGACGTAAGGCCCTTGTCCGTGCCAGTCGCAGGCGCGCTCGACGGGAAGGGTGAAGCGCAGGTCGCGGCGTACGGGCATGGTCATGGCAGCCTCTTTTCGATTGTGGTTGCGTGCGCTCGCTCGGCGCGCCTGCGCGCCGAGCTGCGCAGGCGCTGAGCGCCGCGCACGACGAGCGATTGGTAAGCGGAGGGCAGCAGCCGCGCCAGCCAATCGGCCGCGCGCGCGTCGCGGCCGATCAGCACGCGGCGGCGATTGCGCCTCACCCCGTCGAGTATCGTGCGGGCGGCCCGTTCCGGGCTCGTGATGAAAAACCGCTCGAAGTCCTCTCTGCCTTGCCGTTCGTTCTCCATCAGAAACCCGATCATACTGGGCGAGATGCGGCTCGTGCGGGCGATGTTCGTGCGGATGCCGCCAGGGTGCGCGCAAGTGGCCGATACGCCGCATCGCATCAGATCGAGTTCTTCCCGCAGCGATTCGGTGAAGCCGCGTACGGCGAACTTCGTGGCATTGTATGCGCTCATGCCGGGCTGCGCAAAAAGGCCGAAGACGCTCGACGTATTGACGATATGGCCGTCGCCCGATGCTTTGAGGTAAGGCAGAAACGCCTTCGTGCCGTGCACGACGCCCCAGAAGTTGATCGCGACGATCCACTCGAGATCGTCGTAGGCCATGCCTTCCACCGTGCTTGACAGCGCCACGCCGGCGTTGTTGAAAACAAGGTTGACGCGGCCGTGCGCCTCGTTCGTCTCGCGAGCCCATTGGAGCACCGAATTGCGATCGGCCACGTCCACGGCGGCCGTCGTTATGAGGGCGGTCCTCATCGATCGCGTGCCCGAAGCGGCTTCGGCCAATTCGGCAGTCTGCGCGAGGCCGCGTTCGTCGACGTCCGACAGCGAGAGATGGCACCCCTCGCGCGCAAGTGCAACAGCCAGCGCACGGCCGATGCCGGAACCCGCGCCGGTCAGCGCGGCAACTTTATCGTCGAAATGTTTCATGGGGTCGTTCCTCATGCCGGTCGGATCGGGTCAAGCAGCGTTTGCCGATGGCTCGCGCACGCCGCCGTCTTCGCAGGGGCCGCGCGTGGCGCGCGTGCCCTCCCCGGTAGCGTACGCATGGTAATCGGCCATTCGAAACCGCCGCGTGGCCTGCCTGAAGCGCCAAGCGAAACCCGGCCAGAGCGTCGTGTTCTTGCCGCTCTTCGGATCGAGGTACCAGCTCTTGCATCCGCCCGTCGACCAGATCGCTTTCGACAGCTTGCGCTGAATGCGATCGTTATAGTCGCGCTCGACGTCGTTTCTGATTTCGATTGCCGTTGCCCCGGCGTCTTGCATCGCACGCAGGGCGCGCACGATGTAGTCGATCTGCGATTCGATCATGACCACCATCGAATGATGGCCGAGGCCCGTATTCGGGCCCACGATCATGAAGAAGTTCGGGAAGCCCGGCAGCGTCGTGCCGAGGTAGGCGTGCGCGCCGTCGCGCCAAGTATCGACGATGTCGACGCCGCCGCGCCCATGAACGACGCCTTTCGGGAATGGATTCGTGACGTGAAAGCCCGTGCCGTAGATGAGACAGTCGACGCGGTGCATCCGCCCGTCTTCCGTCACAGGCCCTTCCTTTTCGATTCGTACGATCGGCGAAGTCACGACTTCGACGTTCCGGCGCGCGAGAGCAGGGTAGTAATCGTTCGAAATCAACACCCGTTTGCAACCGATCGTATAGTCCGGCTGCAATGCCCGGCGCAAGGCGGGATCGAGCACCTGTCGCCGCAAATGACGCAGTGCGATCTTTTGTATCTGCTTCATGAGCGCGGGATGCACGGCAAACCCGAGGGCGCGCGATTCGAGCTGCCAGTAAAGGCCGGTACGAACGAGCTTTTGCATGGCCGGCATGCGCTTGAAAATCCATCGCTCCGCATTCGAGATCGCGCGATCGGGCTTCGGCATGATCCACGGCGGCGTTCGCTGAAACAGGGCAAGGCGCGCCGCGCGCGGCGCGATCTGCGGCACGAATTGAATGGCGCTCGCGCCCGTGCCGACGACGGCCACGCGTTTACCTTCCAATGCGAAGCCGTGATCCCACTGCTGCGAGTGAAACGCCTTGCCCGCGAACGAGCCAAGGCCCGGAATATCGGGCAGCGCCGCGCGAGACAGCCCGCCCATGCCGGAGATCAGCACGCGCGCCGACACGGACGTGCCGTCGGCGAAACGCAGTTGCCAGCGTTGCGCCGCTTCGTCGTAACCGGCGTGCACGAGTTCGCGCCCAAAGCGCAAATGCGGCTCGATCCCGAAGCGCCTCGCGCAGTCTCGCAAATAGGCATGGATTTCCGGCTGGGGCGCAAACATGCGCGTCCAATTCGGGTTCGGCGCGAACGAAAACGAGTAGACGTGCGATTGGATGTCGCAGGCGCAGCCCGGGTAATGGTTGTCGCGCCAGGTCCCGCCGATCGCATCCACTTTTTCCATGACCACGAAATCGTGCATGCCGGCCCGCTTCAATCGGATCGCCATTCCTAGTCCCGCAAAGCCGGAGCCGATGATCGCCACGTCGGCCGTCTCCATTCGCGCCCTCCCTGATCGGCGTCTATCGTTACATTGAAGGATGTAACGATAGGGCGATGGGCGCACGCGTTCAAGAGGCGCTTTAGACGGCGACCTCTATCGCAGCCAAGGGTGTGGTCGAGACTAGCGCGCCGGGAAGCGAGATCGGGCATGCAGCCTGGCATTCGCCAGGAGCGGGGCGGATCGGCCGTGCGCTCAGCGCTTGCGGCGGGTCCGTGGCGGGGCGCAGGGGGCCGTATCGGCACGCTCCAGGCGTTTGTCGAGGATGGACGAGACGCGGTCGGCGAGGTAATCGCCCGATGCCTCTTCGAGGGCGCGGTTCATTTCGCTTTCGACGAGCACCATGGCGAGCGGCCGCAAGCGCCAGATCGCGTCGACGAGCGCGGGTACGTCGGCGGGAGGCGGCAGCGCGTCGGCGTCGTACCGGTCGAGTCGCCGTACCACGAGATCGACGAGCGCCTTCGCCACCGCTTCGAGATGCGGCCGCGAAATGCGCACGGCTTCGAGTAAATCGTCGGACGGCACGCCTTCCTTCACGAGCGCGGCGCCGGCGTTGACGGCAGCCGGGCTTGGAGCGACGAACGTGGTTCCGTTCCGCTCGATCAGACCCAACTGCAGCGCTTGCGCGAGCCTGCCCGGCGAAGGGCCGCCGAACAATTTGGCCAGCGCCGGGAGCGAATAGGTTTGCGGGCGCTCGTGCGACCAGCGCGAGCCGATCGCGCTTTCGAGACCCAGAATCGACCGCAGATCGTGGCCTTCTTCGATAGCCTGGATCAAGTCTTGAATATTGGAGAGCGTGTAGCCGCGGGCGAGCAAATGGTTGACGAGCTTCAAGCGCGATACGTGCGTATCGTCGTAGACCGCCACGCGGCCGCGCTTGACTGGAGGCGACAAAAGGCCCCGGTCCTGGTAGGCGCGAATGTTGCGCACGGTGGCGCCCGTGACGCGCGCCAGTTCGTCGACGCTGTATTCGTTCGGCGGAATATCCGTGCGGCTCGGCCCGGAAAAAGGCGTTTTCGGCATGCGCGGATTGTAACGCGATGCGCCGGGAGCGACGGCCGGCGCACCCCGCGCACCCGACGCCTTCCGAACCAGGTCTGTTGCGAGCCGACTTTTCTCAGCGTGAAAGCGCCATATGCAAGCGGTTCGGGTGCGCGCCGCTGCTATTGCGCCGGTCATCGTTTTAACTTGACGGCGTGTTATCGTGCGCCGCGTTTTCCGGTTCTCGCGCTTGGCACCGGTCGGGACCGCCGCAGCCTGCGGCCGTAACGCGCTTGATATGCAACTTCCTCGGCCGCGCGCCGGTCCGAGGATCTTGCTTGTGTATGGACAGCTACAACAAATCGTATGAACGGATTGATGAGACTCGATCAGATGACAATCGTCGTGGTTGAAGACGATCCATCGAGCAGAGAGTCGCTCGCGATGCTGCTGGAATCCGAAGGCGCGCGCGTCGTGGCCGCCGCGGATGCGGAAGAAGGTGTCGAGGCTGCGCTGAAGTTGGCGCCGGACGCCGTCGTTTGTGACCTCGATCTGCCGGCAATGGACGGCTTTTATCTGATTCAACGCTTGCGCGACGACGAAATCCGCAACGATCGCATGCCCGCCGTCGCCGTGGCGATCACCGGGCACGCCGATGACGCCTACCGCCTGCGCAGCATCGGCGAAGGCTTTCACCACTTCATGAGAAAGCCCGCCGAACCGGAACAGCTCGTCGCGCTGCTGGCCGATGCGGTGGGTGCGCGGGCCGTTGGTTGACGCGGCTGCGGAAGATATTGCAAACGACACTGTCAAAGTTGCTCTAGCAACAATCGACGCCCTAGGCGCACGCGGCGCGCGCTAGCGCGTCGCCTCGGCGGCGGCTTATCGGATGCGCCGCGCCACGCTTGGCGCGCCGAGTCTGTTCGGTGGCGGAACCGGATCACCCGGCAGGCATGACTCGTGCTTACGGAGGTCCCCGAGCGGCAAACAACATGTCGCATTTCTTCCAAAACGAAACGCCGCCGTCATGCGTCCGGACAGCTTCGCCAGCGATAATTCGTCGTTCACCGCGCCGCCAGACCCGGTGGTGCCGCCAGAAGAACGGCTGCGCATTCTTCTCGAGTCCGTTCAGGACTACGCGATCTATATGCTCGATCCCAGCGGCGTCGTCGTCAGTTGGAACCACGGCGCCGAGAGAATCAAGGGCTATACCGAGCAAGAAGTCATCGGGCAGCACGTTTCGATCTTCTACCCCCCCGACGACGTGGCGAGCGGCAAGCCGGCGGCCGAACTGGCGGTGGCGGCTCGCACGGGCCGTGTCGAGGAAGAAGGCTGGCGCGTGCGCAAGGACGGCACGATGTTCTGGGCCAACGTCGTGATCTCGGCCGTATATGCACCGGCGCCCGGCGGCGAGGGGCGCCGGCTGCGCGGGTACGCCAAGGTCACGCGGGACATGACCGAACGCAAACGCTTGCGCGAGCTCGAAGCGGCGAGCCAGCACATGAACGAGTTTCTCGCGACGCTCGCCCACGAGCTGCGTAACCCGCTCGCGCCTGTCAGCAACGCGCTGAGCGTCATGATGCTGGAGCCGCTCGTCAGCCCGACGCTGCGGCAGTGCCGCGACATGATCGACCGGCAGATCTCCCATCTCACGCGGCTCGTCGACGATTTGCTCGACGCCGGACGCGTCACGACGGGCAAGGTGGCCTTGCGATTGGAGCCTGTCGATATGTCCGAAGTGGTGGTGCGCGCAGTCGAAATGATCCGTCCACACGTGGCGTCGCGCCAGCAAACCGTCGACGTGCATACGGGACCCGCGCGGATCGTCGTCAACGGCGACGCCACGCGGCTGGTTCAAGTCGTTCAAGGTCTGCTCAACAACGCATCCAAGTTCTCCGAACACGGCGGGCGTATCGGCGTGACCCTCGACAAGGTGGGCGGCGCGTTCGCTCGCTTGCGCGTCACCGATGAAGGCTGCGGCATCGAGGCGGGTGCGCTCGAATCGATCTTCGATTTGTTCGTCCAAGCGGACAACCGATTCGAGCGTAGGGAAAGCGGCCTTGGCATCGGTTTGACCCTATGCCGATGGCTCGTGGAAATGCACGGCGGATCGATCGAGGCGAGCAGCGAGGGGCTTGGGCGCGGCGCGACGTTCACGGTCAGATTGCCGCTGTTCGCGGTGCAAGACGCCGCGAACGACGAAGGCATGAACGATGAATCGCCGAGCGCCGCCTCGCACGAAATGCTCACCGTGCTCGTCGTCGACGACAATCGCGACTCCGCCGACAGCATGGCCATGTTGCTGCGTATGAAAGGCCACCGTGTCCAGGTGGCCTATAGCGGCGCCCAAGCGTTGGATTTCGCCGAGCGCATCGAGCATGTCGACGTCGCGCTCATCGATATCGCGATGCCCGGCGCGGACGGTTTCGCCGTGTTGCGCGAGCTCAAGCGCACGCACGCTTTACGCGAGGCCAATTTCGCCGCCATGACGGGCTTCGGGCAGGAAAGCGATGTCGCGCGCTCGCTCGATCACGGTTTCGACGTGCATTTGACGAAACCCGTGCAATGGCCGCTGCTCGATACGCTGCTCACGCGAGCCAGCGAGCGGCGCATGCGGCCGCAATCCTGAACTGCCGACGTGCCGGTGCGCCGTCGCGTCGTGCCGCGGCGGCGTCGATCAGCGCTGAGTTCGCCGATTATCGGTCAGCTCAACGGCAGGTCGATGTGCTTCTTGAACGCCACCCGCTGTGTCAGACGCTGATACCAGCGTGCAAGGCTGGGCATGGGCGGGCGGTCGATGCCCTCCACGCCGAACCAGCGTTTCGCGAACGCGCCGAGCACGATGTCGGCGATCGTGAAGCGGTCGCCTTCCATGTGAAAGCGCCCCTGCAGGTGTCCGTCGACGATCTTCCAACGGGCGATGAGTGTCTTGAGGTTGGCTGCCAGTGCTTGCGCGTCTCGTTCTTCGGGGGGCGTGCGCACGAGCGTGAGGAAAACCGGGCGCTCGGCGGGCGCGAGCGTCGAGAGCGACCAGTCGAGCCAGCGGTCGACGCTGGCGCGCAGCTTCGGTTCGCTCGGATAGAGGGAGCTCGACGCACCGTATTGCATCGCGAGATAGCGCAGGATCGAGTTCGACTCCCAGAGCACGAAAGTGCCGTCGACGAGCGTCGGCACGTTTGCGTTCGGGTTCAGTTCGCGATAGTCAGGATCGTTGACGCGGCCATATTGGAGGCCGGCGTCGACGCGCTCGAACGGGAGGCCGAGCTCGTCGCAGCACCACAGCACCTTTTGCACGTTGACGGAGTTGGCTCGTCCCCAAATCTTCAGCATTGAATGTTCTCCGGAAGGATAAGGCGGCGAAATACAGGGGGTACGCCGCGCGGTTTGTACAATACGCCGAATTCGATACGTCAAAGCTAGGATCAACCCGCCATGGCACGCCTTATTCCCGACGATTGGAAGAATCTAGCCGCGACCGGCGCCGCCGAACGCGAGCGCGAAACGCTCACCGTGCTCGAAGCGGCGCTGCCCGAGGACTACACCGTCTATCACGGCGTACATTGGACGCGCCTGAATCGGGCTTTCTCCGTATTCGGCGAAGCGGATTTCGTGATCGTGAGCCCGGCCGGGCGCGTCATGCTGATCGAGCAGAAGGCCGGTTTCCTGCGCGAGACGCCGAAGGGGCTCGTCAAGGTCTATCTTCAGACGGAACGTAACGTATCGATTCAGCTAGCGCGTACGATCGAAGGCATGCATCGTAGGTTCACGGCCGCGTTCGGTGCAGGCACCTACTGCATCGAAGCGCTGCTGTATTGTCCCGATTACATCGTCAAGCAGGCCGCGATCGCCGGCGTATCGCCCGAGAGCATCGTCGACGCGACGCGTAAAGAGCGCCTTGCCTCGATCATTTTGTCCGCGATGCCGGCCGACGAGCCCAAGCTGCCGTGCGCGTCGAAGATTCATCACTTCTTGGCCGACGAATTGTCGCTGACGCCCGATACGAGCGCGCTCGTAGGCCAAGCGGGCACGCTCGTCACGCGTTTGTCGGGCGGTTTGGCGACGTGGGCGCGCCGCCTCGACTTCGCGCCTTTCCGATTGCGCGTGGTGGGCACGGCGGGATCGGGCAAGACGCAACTTGCCGTGCAGGTCATGAAAGACGCGGCGGCGAGCGGCAAGCGCGCGCTCTACGTCTGCTTCAACCGGCCGCTTGCCGATCATATTGCACGCGTCGCCCCGCCGGGCGCGAAGGTGGCGAACTACCATCAGCTTTGCGATTGGGTGGCGCGAGACGTGGGCGCGGTGCAAGATTTCCGCGCACCGGACGTTTTCGGCCGGCTCGAGGCCGTATTCGCGCAAGCGCCGATCGACGAGCGGTGGACATTCGACGTCGTGATCGTCGACGAAGGACAAGATTTTCAGGAAGCGTGGGTGGACGCGCTTTCGCGCCTCGTGCGGCCGAACGGCGCGTGGTGGTGGCTCGAGGATCCCCTGCAGAACCTCTACATGCGCGAACCGGTCTCGCTGCCGGGTTGGACCGTCCTCACCGAAACGACGAACTATCGCAGCCCGCGCGACATCCTCGACTTCGTCAGAGAGAAAGTGGGCGCCGCCGTGCCGGTCGCGGGGGCGCTCGTCGCAGGCAGTCCCTTCGACGGCTCGGACATCTCGCTCGCCTCGTACGACGAGACCGATGGGGAGAGCGTCGTCGAATCGACCAAGCGCGCCATCACGCAGGCGCTCTCCCTGGGCTTTCGCAAGCAGGACATCGCGGTGTTGTCGTTTCGGGGCCGTGAAGGCTCGGTGCTCACGGCGCTCGAACATTTGGGGCCGCACCGGCTGCGCAGCTTTACCGGCAAGTACGATTTGTTCGGCAATCCTGAGTACCGCGACGGCGACGTCCTGCTGGAATCGATCTACCGGTTCAAGGGCCAGTCGGCCCCGTGCGTCGTGTTCACGGAGGTGGACTTCGAAACGTTCGACGAACGCGCTGCGCGCAAGCTCTTCGTCGGGGCGACGCGGGCCACGATGAAATTGATCGTGGTCGCGTCCAAGCGCGCCGGCTCGGCGCTTGAACACGCGCAATGAAGCGGGCGGCGGAACCTAACTATCCGCCGGCCGCCGCCGCCGCGGCTTGATTCTCCCAAACAACTACGTTAGTAAACGTTTTCACGTCGCCCGCTTAATTCAATTCGCGAGATTTATGCGATCTCGATTTTGATGCAATGCAGTATTGATTTCGATCAAGTTTTTAATTGCGCGGATCGATGGAATTCTTTCTCCCGCCGGTGATTATCTACCGTTGGCGGTGTACGCCGAGTATTTTGCCCGCCGGAAGCCGCCACGGCCCAGAGCGCGACGGACAAAAGTACGATTGTTACGGTTTCGGGTCTCTCTGTCCCCTTGTCGGCAAAAAGACGTTTTTGCTGCGATGGGACAAAATGGTGCGAGTTTGACGATGGCGGGATAAGGGTGAAACCTGCTCATCGTTTTCCCTGAAATTACTTGTAGAATAAAAATTCTATTGTTAATCTTTGCTTGACCTCGATCGATCATATCGAGTTCGAAGCGAGCGGTAAGTGCATTTTATTTCCGTTCGCAAACACACAATTGTCCGTTGCCGTTGTCGCTCCAACGGTCCAATGTTTCGCGACGGAGTTCATATGCCGACAGCTACCCTTGATATGGTTGAACAGTTTTGCGTGGGCGATGTCGTGACGCTGAAGGCTGGCGGGTCACGCATGACCGTCACGGCCATCGTCGCCGATGGCGTGCTGTGCCAATGGTTCGACGAGCAAGGGGAACTGCGTCAGGAAGTATTCGGGCAAGCCGCGCTGGGACGCCAGCCGCGATCGATTTCGCCCGGCCTCATGCACGTTCGCCGCTACGCCGCCGCGATGGCGGAGGCGACGTTTCCCTCCGCCGCATTGAAAGCGGCCATGTAGCGGCAGTCGCGCCGAGCGCGCAAGCGCATCGGTGCATCGGCGCACCGGCGCGCCGCGTCAGTGGGGTGCGCCGCGATGCTTCGCTTCTCGCCGTTCGACGCGGGAAATCAGCGCCGTCGAAAACGCCGCCATGCGCAGCAAGCGCCGCTTATGGGTGACGTCCCGCGCAATATCGACCGGTGGATTCGGTAGAAGGGACCAATACAAGGCGAGGAGCCAGCCGAACACCGTCCAGCCGAGACACGCGTTGAACAACGCGATCGTGAGCAGGTCATGGCGTTTGCGCCGGTCCGCGATGATGGCCGGCAAGAAGTAAAGCGCCAGCGCAAACACCACTTCGACAATTTGTAAGGCAATTCGGCCCAACATGATGCTACGCCTCGAAGCGGGGTGAGTTCGATTGTCGCGCATCCGGCGATGTTCTGCACTGCGATCGGGTCTATCATGTGCGCTTTGACCGCCACAGCCGACCGCCATGACCGCACTTGATGCGAAGCAACGAAGCGCCGCGCTCGATCGACAGGGCTTGACCGAATTTGTCGAACGCAAATGGGACGGGGAGATCGTTCCGGCGCTGACCGACTACATCGCGATTCCCGCGAAAAGCCCCGCATTCGATTCCGATTGGCAAAAGCACGGATACCTGGAGCGCGTCGTCGCCGATGCAGCCGATTGGGCGCAGAAGCAGCAGGTGAAAGGGCTCAAGCTCGAGATCGTCCGGCTGCCCGGGCGCACGCCGGTCATCTTTTTCGAGGTGCCCGCCACGCGCGCGGGCAGCACCGACACCGTAGTGCTATATGGTCACTTGGACAAACAGCCCGAATTCGACGGTTGGCGCAGCGATCTCGGCCCGTGGACGCCCAAGTACGAGAACGGCAAGCTGTATGGCCGCGGCGGCGCCGACGACGGCTACGCGATTTACGCCAGCGTGTGCGCGCTGGCGGCGCTCGATGCGCAAGGCGTGGCGCGTCCGAGGTGCGTGGGGCTCATCGAGACTTGCGAGGAATCGGGCAGCTACGATCTGCTGCCTTACGTCGACGCGCTGCGCGAACGGCTCGGCAACGTCGCGCTCGTGGTTTGCCTCGATTCCGGGGCCGGCAATTACGATCAGCTGTGGCTGACTACGTCGCTGCGCGGCCTGGTCGGCGGCTCGCTCGAAGTCCAAGTCCTCGACGAAGGCGTGCATTCGGGCGGCTACGGCGGCATCGTGCCGTCGAGCTTTCGCATCATGCGCCAGTTGTTCGAGCGGCTGGAAGACTCCGGCACCGGTAAGTTGCTGCCGAGACAATTTCACTGCGAGATTCCCGCGAGCCGTTTGGCCGAGGCGCGTGCCACCGCGGGCATTCTCGGCGACGAAGTATGGAAGGCTTCGCCCTGGGCGTGCGGACAGGACGGCAAGAGCGTGCTGCCCGTGACGACCGATCCTTACGAAGCGTTGCTCAATGCGACATGGCGTCCGTCGCTGTCGGTGACGGGCGCGGAAGGCCTGCCCGCGCTCGCGAGCGCGGGTAACGTGTTGAGGCCGCGCACGGCGTTCAAATTGTCGCTTCGCTTGCCGGCGCTCGTCGATGCGGCGCGTGCGGTGGCCGATCTGAAGGCGCTGCTCGAGCTCGATCCGCCCTATAACGCGAAAGTGACGTTCAAACCCGATGCGAGCGCCAACGGCTGGAATGCGCCCGAGCTCGCGCCTTGGCTCGGGCAGGCGCTCAACGATGCGTCGCGTGCCTATTTCGACGCCGACTGCGCATTCATCGGTCAGGGCGGCACGATCCCATTGATGAACGTCTTGCAAGAAGGGTTTCCGAAATCGCAGTTCGTCGTATGCGGCGTGCTCGGGCCCAAGTCGAATGCCCACGGCCCGAACGAATTCCTTCATGTCCCGTTCGCCAAGAAGTTGACCGCCGCCATGGCTCAAGTCATCGCGGCCACCCCCTGACGCACGCACCGGGGCCGCGGGGGCGCGCCCGCGAATCGCGCTTCACATGGAACGACGCAGTCAATAACAAGAGGGGTTCGACGTGACGATATTGATTCTTGGCCTGATCGTGTTCATCGGCGTGCACTGCATCCGGCTCGTGGCGCCGGCGTGGCGCGACGCACAGGTCGCACGCTTCGGCGAGCAGGGATGGAAGGGTTTGTATTCGGCGGCTTCGCTGGCCGGGCTCGCGCTGATCGTTTGGGGTTACGGCATCGCGAGGCGCATGCCGACCGTACTATGGTCGCCGCCGATCGGGGCTCGGCATCTGACGGCGTTGCTCGTTCTCATCGCTTTCATCTTGATCGCTGCCGCCTATGTGCCCGGCAATCGCATCAAGCGCACGATCGGGCATCCCATGATGGCAGGCGTCAGTATCTGGGCGCTCGGGCACCTGCTGGCGAACGGGACGCTCAATGCGGTGATTCTTTTTGTGGTGTTCCTGGTGTGGGGCGCCGTGGGCGTCGTCGTTTGGCGCCGGCGCGACGCCGAGGCGGGCGTGCCATATCCCGTCGGTACGCTTTCGGGAGACGTCAAAGCGGTCATCGTTGGGCTGATTGCATGGGCCGTGTTCGCGTTCGCACTGCATCGTTGGCTGATTGGGGTGAGTCCGCTGGGGTGACTTCCCTCAGTCCTCCCCTAGCAACCCCCGCGCAACCTCGCGTGGCGCTGCCCCGCCAATCGCGAGTTCAGGCGTCCCATGCCAATCGGCGCAGCGCACGATCGCACGTCGCAAGTCGCCGAGCAGCGACGTTCCGATGCGCAGTCCAGGCTCGAAGTGAATCGACTTCAATTCGAACACGCCCTGCGCGCGATGCGCCTTCGCATCGACGCGCCCGATCAAGCGGCCGCGATGAAGAATCGGCAAGCAAAAGTAGCCGTATTTGCGCTTGTTAGCCGGTGTGTAGCATTCGATCGCATAGTCGAAGTCGAATAGCGCGGCGGCGCGTTTGCGGTCCCACACCACGGGATCGAACGGCGAGAGCAGCGTCGTCACCGTCGATCGTACGCGCCCGTTCGCGGCATCGTCGATGAGCGCGGCGAGTTCGGTCGGCACGAACCCGTCTTCCTTCCATCCTTCGACGCGCACCGGGACGAGTTCCCCACGATCGGCCATCGCATGAAGCTCGCTCGTGTACTTACGTTTGGGCAGCCGATAGTAATCGGCGATCCAAGCGGCCCGTGCAACGCCGAGCGCCCGGCACGTGCGTGCGACGAGCGTAGGCTGCACGCTATCGACGGGCGGCAGGTCGCGCGCGTCGCTCCATTCCGGCAAGACGCGCTCGGCCACATCGTAGACACGATGAAAGTTGCGTCGCTCGGCAACCATCAAATGGCCGAGCGTAAACAGCACTTCGAGGTGCCGCTTTTCCGGTTTCCAATCCCACCAGCCGTTGCCTCGTCCCGCTTCGCGTGCAAAATCGGCTGCGCGGACGGGGCCGTTCCGGCGCACGTGAGCGAGCAGGCGGTCGATGTCCTTCTGGTGGCGTTTATGCCACTCGGCCGCGTATTTCCAGCCCATCTTGCTCGGGTCGAGCATGCGGTGGCGCATGAGGCCGTAGTCCTCGATCGGCACGAAACACGCCTCGTGCGACCAATATTCGAAGAGCCGGCCCTCCGCAAGAAGCTCATCGAGCCATTGAGGCGCATACGGGCCGAGGCGGCTGAACAGAACCAGATAAGGACTGCGCGCAACGACATGGATGGTATCGATCTGCAGCTGCGCCATGCGGCGGATTGCGCTTAACACGTCGTCCTTGGTCGCTTTGCGCCGGGGCGGCGCGAGCAGCCCCTGTGCGGCTAGGTGAAGCGTGCGCGCGGCGGCTAAGGCAATGGTGTTCATCGATGCGTCTCGCGGGGGCTCGTCGTGTATGCCGGAAGCGGCAGCGTACATCGATCGCTCGGTTTTCGCAGGGCCGCGAAGCAAACAAGGCCGCACCGGTGGAGCGGCCCCCCCTTCGGCGAGGATCCGCCAACGCAGCTGTCGATGCGGAGCTGTCGATGCGGATCGCCGGCACCGGCACCGGCACCGGCACCGGCACCGGCACCGGCACCGGCCGTCGGGGCCGACCATCGGCTCCGGCCGCTAGCGCCCAGCGGGCCGAGGAAAGAGCGGGTAGACGGCGAGCGGCACGAGTCCGGCCACGAGCCATACGACGGCCCATGAACTGGCGGCCAGCAGATGCGGGAGCGCGAACGGCACGACGAAGAGGCCGATGTAGACGATGGTGTTGGCCATGCCGAGCGCGGTCCCGGCGCGGGCCGGCCCGGCAAGTGTGGCGAGCTCGGCATAAGCGACGCCGTGCCACGCCGATACGCACACGCCCGCCAGGACGATCATGACGACGACGGCGGCGATGGGGAGGGCGCGGCCGAGTCCCACGAATGCGGCCAGCCCCGCGAATGCTGCAGCGGCCACGAGCGTCGAGCCGCGCATGTACGCGCGCCGATTGCCGTGACGATCCGTATAGCGTCCGCTCCAGACGCGCATGACCATCGCGCCCAATTGCACGCAGGCCATCGCCGTGCTGATAGCCGCTGTGCCCAGGTGCCCGAAGTCATGCAAAAAGACTGTCGCGAACGTCAAGACGGCAAGCTGCGGCGCACATAACACCCCGATGCCGAGCGCCACCCGCCAGATTTGGAAGTCCGCGAGCGGGCTGCGATCGGTGGCGCGCGTTGGCGTCACCGCAGCCGCAGCCGCAGCCGTGGCTGCTCCCGCGCCCGCCGCGCGCGGCGGCTCGATCAGCCACCGCATCGCGAACACCGCAGGAGCCGCGCACATCAGCGCCAGCGTACTGTAGACCGCGGCAAAGCCGTGAGTCGACGCGAGCCACGGCAACAGCGACGCGCCGATCCCGCCGCCGAGCGGCACAGCCGTTTGCCGAATGCTCATGGCGACGCCGCGCTCGCCTTCCTGGAACCAGCTCATGATGGCGCGGCCGCTCGACCCGTTGACGCTGCCGCCGAGCAAACCGACCAACGCCATCGCCAGAACGAGCCATAGCAATGGCGGCGCCGATCCGGCCGACGGCGCCAGAACGAGCGCCATCGTCAGCAACGCCAGGGCAGTACCGGCCAAGCCCGCGACCAGTACCGGACGATCGCCGAGCCGGTCCGTCGCGACGCCCCAAGGCAACTCGGACAGCGCGATGCCGAGCCCCGTCGCACCGAGTGCGAGGCCGAGCTGAGCGTTGTCCAAGTGGTATCCGCTGCGCATCCAGACGGCGGTCGTCGGAATGCCGGCCGCGACGGCGGAAAAACCCGCGTTCGCCGCGACACCCACGCCGAGCACCTTCCACCGATGCGATGCACTGAACGCCTTTCTCGGCGCTGCTGCCTTCTCTAGATATTGCGTATCCATTCGTGCGCTCCGTTTGCGATGCCGTTTGACGGAAGGCAGTGTCGCACTCTATGATCGTCCGTAAAATCGGATAATTCACAACGGATCGTTCGAAAAAATTGGATTATTGGAGAACCCCGATGAGCCAGACGAATTTCGACGTCGCTGCCTTGCGCAGCTTCGTCATGGGTATGGATCTGGGCAGTTTCGCGAAGGCGGCCGACCGCGTCGGGCGCTCGACCTCGGCGGTCAGCGCTCAGATCCGAAAGCTGGAGGAGCAAGTCGGCGCGCCGCTGTTTCGGAAGGCGGGGCGTGGGCTCGGGCTCACCGAAGCGGGCGAAGTCATGCTCCGCTATGCACGGCGGCTCGTCGAACTGAACGACGAAGCGATCGCCGCTGCGCGCGGGACGGGTCTCGAAGGCTGGGTGCGGCTGGGATTGCAGGAGGATTTCGGCGAGTCGCTGTTGCCCGGCGTTTTGGCTCGGTTCGCCCGCGCGCATCCGAAAGTGCGCATCGAAGCGCGCGTCGCGCGCAACGCCGAACTGATGGAGCGTCTCGATGCGGGCGAACTCGATCTCGCGCTCGTCTGGGAGGACCTCGATCTATCTATGCTTTCGCGGCAAGCCGCCGGTTCAGGCGTGGAAGTCGCCAAGCCGGCGATGCTGTGGATCGGATCGGACGCATTGCAATGGACGCCCGATTCGGGTGAGCCGCTGCCGCTCGTTCTGTTCGACGGCGCTTGCATGCTTTGCTCGCGCGCGACGGACGCGCTCGATCGTGCGGGTGTGCCTTGGCGCGTGGTGCTGACGAGCCCGAGCTTGGCCGGTCTCTGGGCGGCTGCGGCCGCCGGGCTGGGAATGACCGTGCGTACGCCGTACGGCTTGCCGCCGACCGTCCATGCGCTCGATCGGAAGGCCTACGGCTTGCCCGCACTGCCGTCGCTCGGTCTTACGCTGATGCGCGCGTCGAGCGTCTCGACGCCGCTCGTCGATCAGCTTGCAACAATCGTTGTCGATGCGGTACGCGGCTATGCAGGGCTCGACGGCAGCGAGCCGCTTGCGGCTTGAGCGTGCGGCTACCCGCGCGTGCCGCGGGCGATTTCGTCGCCGGCATCGGGCGCGAGCTTGCGCGTGATCGGAATCGAGCCCAGCGAGAATAGGCCGACGACGAGAAACGACGGCCAAAAATCCGACCACGTAGCATGCGCGTGGCCGTGCATCCCCCGGGCGACTTGCAGCACGATCCCGCCCACCGTCACCCCGAGCCCCAGCGACATCTGCTGAACGACGCTACCTAGGCTGGTCGCTCGGCCTACGTCTTCGCTCTTGATCTCGGCGTAAATCATCGAATTCAAACTCGTGAACTGCAGTGCCGGGAAGAAGCCGCCGAACAGCACGACGATCCAGATGACCCAGATCGGCGTGCCCGGAAAGAACGTGCCGTAAGCGGCGATTGCGATGCCGGAAAAAATCGCGTTGTAGATCAGCACCGTGCGAAAGCCGAACCTTCGCAGTACCGAGGACGTCAGCGAGCGCATGAACATGCTGCCGAAAGCGGACGCGCACGTGATCGCCCCGGACTGGAACGCCGACATGCCGAGTCCTTCCTGCAGCGCGAGCGGAAGCAGGAACGGCACGGCGCCGAGACCGATCCGAAACATCGAACCGCCGAGCACGCTCGCGCGAAACGTCGGTACGCTCAGGAGCCGAAGCTCGAGCACGGGCCGCACGGCGCGTTGCGCATAGAGCACGTAGAACGCGAGAAGCAGCAGGCCCGTGACGGACATTTCATAGGCGGTGCGGTCGGAGACGAGCTCGCTGCCGATCAGCGACAGCCCGAGCATGACGAGGGACCCGCCGACGGCCGAGAGCAAGAAGCCGAACCAGTCGAGCGGCCCCGGATGCGGCTCGTGCGTGTTGACGATGTGCCGGTTCGTCAAATAGATGCCGAGAATGCCGACGGGCACGTTGATGAAAAAAATGAGCCGCCAATGCAGGTAAGTCGTGATGAAGCCGCCCAGCAGCGGCGCCGCCGCGGGCGCGAACATGGCGGGCAGGCTCAGATAGTTCATCGCGCGCACGAACTCGGTCTTGGGCACCGCGCGAAAGATGATGATGCGGCCGACCGGCACCATCATTGCGCCGCCGATCCCTTGAAGGAATCGCGCAAGCGTAAAGACATGGAGCGAACGGGACGCAGCGCACAGGACCGATCCGACGATGAAGATGCCGATGGCCGTGCGAAAGACGGTGCGCGCCCCGAATCGATCGGCGAGCCATCCGCAAATCGGAATGAATACGCCAAGCCCGACGACATAGCTCGTGATCGCCACTTTCAACGCAACCGGGTCGCTGCCGAAATCGCGGGCCATTGCCGGTAACGCCGTGACGATGATGTTCGCGTCGACGCTCTCCATGAACATGGCGCAGGCCACGATCAGCGGGGCGACGAAGGCTTTGATGGCAAGCGGCATGGAAGAAGCGGCGCTGCAACGACAGGTCGTGGGCAATGACGCAAAGCAGCGATTATGCGCCGACTCTTAAGGGTTTGCCTACGAACGCGCATACGATTGTTGCGCGCACAACGAAACGGCCCGGTCCGGCAAAAGGGAAACGGGGCCGGACCGGCTGGCGGACGACTCGCCGCGTAGCGTCGTCGGTTACTTAGGCATGCTTACCGTCATCGGCAGGCTCGCGGCGGTCGGTAATCGACGAGCCTGTCGAGATAGGGCAGCTCGACGAGGGAAGCGGACGGCTGCCGATGACCTTTGGCGCTGCTGCCCGTTACTGCCCGGACGGGTGGCTTTTCAGATACGACGCGAGGTTCGACATGACGAAGCTGCCCCAGCCCGTCGGATAATCCCAGCCCTTCGCCGCCTTGTAGCCGTAGCCGTTATAGCCGTTGTTGCCCGATGTCACGTCATGGACCAGCGAGGGAGTCGATTTGACGGCGCTGTAGAGGCTAGACGCCGGAAAGCCCAGCGAATTGGAGTGAGCCGTTTGCAGCCGCGCCCACAACCCGACGAAGATCGGCGACGACAAACTCGTGCCGCCGATTTGCTGGATCTCGCCGTAGTTGTAGACGAGCGCCCCCGATCCTTGGGCCGCGTCGAAGGAAATATCGGGCACGGCGCGCCCGGTAGGCTTGGGGCTCACCGAAAGCGCGTTTTGCCACGAAGGCCGATCTTCGACCGCGCTGATGCCGCCCGTCGACGCCCATAGCTTGCCGTTGCCGTCCAGTCCTTCGTTCCAGACGGTCTCGTTCGCCCACTTGCCGCCGGACGTCAAGAGCGTCGTGCCGCCGACGGCGATGACGTTCGGCGAGGAAGCGGGCCACGAAAGCGAGTAGGTCCGGCCGTCGGGGTATCCGCGGTAGTTGCACTCGTAGACGCCTTCGTCGCCCGACGACACCGAGAACGTCTGCCCCTGAGCCACGGCGGCCGCGAAAATCTGCTCCTCCGCGGCTACGGTGCCGTCGGCCTGAGCATCGGTTTCGCACCAGCCCAGCGACACGTTGATGACCTTGGCGGTGTTGTCGCTGACGGCTTGATTGAACGCTCGAGTCAGGCCCGTGTTGCCGGACGCGGCCAGGTCCGCTTCATAGAAGATCAACTGGCGCACGGCCCCGCCGGCGGCGCCGACGATGCTTTGACTGTCGAGATCCCATTCGCCTTGGCCCTCTTGATCGTCGTCGTAGTTGCCGTTCGGGTCGCCCGCCGGTACGGCGGTGACGTTGACGCGGCCGAGCCCATTGGCATCCGTGAATTGGTTCAAGTCCTGCGTAGCTTGGCTCGCGCCGCCGATCGTGATGATCCCCACGCTCGTCCCCGAAGCGGCCGGCAGGTTGCTCGCGCCGTAGATCGGCCCGAATTCGAGCGGATAGTGGCCCGCTTCGGTGCCTGCTGCATGCGCCTTGGCCGGCGTGCGCGGACCTTTGATCGCCATCGTGTGCGCACGGGTCACGTTTTGCAGGCCCAGTACGGACAGCACGGCGCCGCCGAGTGCTTCCGGCACTTCGGCCGGGGCCGAATTCGCGAAGACCGTTCGGCCGCCCTTGCGGAAATGCACGAGCGGCGTATTGAATGCGGTCTGCACGGTACCTGCGGTGCCGTCCGCCGAGACGAGCAGGCGGTTTTTCGACACGCGGATATTGATGAACCCGCTCCGGCGCAAGTGCGCGACGACTTGCCGAACCTGTTCTTCGGTCGGCGCGAATCGAGCGAGAAAGGCCTCGGGTGTCAGAAAGTGGCCATACTCGGCGTTGCCGTGTTCGTTGACGGCGCGGCCCAGCGCCTCGAGTGCTTTCATGTTCCTCACGCGCAGGCTGACGACGACATGCGCTGTTTCCCCCGGCGCAACTCGCGCTTCCGGCGCCGCGGACAACGAACGCATCTGTGCGGGCGAGAGAAACGCCTTCGTTTCGGTGCCGACCCATGCCGTCGGCGTGCCGGCCGCATAGGCGGGCAGTGCCGCGGCGACGAACGGCATCGCATACGCTGCCGTTTTAAAGATGCGCGATACCGACCCCTTCGATTTCACTGTCGACTTCATTTGACCTCCTAGGATTGCAACGCCAAGAGACGCCGTATCCGCGGGATTGCGGGGAGTCAACGGATTGAGAACATGTTGCCGTCTCGAGCCATCGTTTCGATTAATAAATGAAAATGAAATCGCTCTGAATTTATCGAGCGTATTTAACCTATCAAGCCAAACGCGATGTCGTGTAGCTGTTAGGTGTGGTAGTGGAAGTGATCGTCTGTCCGCGGTACGTCGCCTGCGCGTAGCAGGCGCCGTGCATGGCATTTGCGCCAGTCAGCGCTGCGTTGATCGAAGTCTTATCGATATGCCGTGTCTATGACGATCGAGTCAATTCGTCAAACTTATCGAGGTTGGATTTGTCGACGATATGAAATGCTGTGTTTGAAAATGCAATTTTTATTCAATGATGCGTCATATGCGCATGTGTCGTTCACGCGGCAGTCTTGTTTAAAATGATCGTTCACCGGCGCGTCGCGTCGTCGTAAAAGGTCGACAAATCGCCTTTGAGCGCGTGCAGCGCGGTGTCGTCGAGATAAATCATGTGGCCCGTTGCGTAGTACGTTACGCGCACGTTTTTGCGCAGCGAGGGCTCGAGCCCCATATGCGAGAGGTCGTATTCGGTAGCGAAGAACGGCGTGGCGAGGTCGAAGTAACCGTTCGCCGACAGCACCAAGAGATGCGGATTTTGCCGCATCGCCTCGGCCAAGTCGGCGGCCGCGTAAGGCGCGTTGAGCGTTTCGCCCCACCATGCGTGATGCTTCCAGTCCCACGCTCCGAGAACGCGGTCGTTGAAGACGCGGTAGGCGTTGTCGTTCGTGTAATGCAGGTCCTGCGCCAAATGTTGATGAAACGCCGCGTCGAACGCGCTCGTCACATACTTCTCCGATGGGTCGTAGTCCGGCGAGGAGGAGGTTTGATCGTATTCGATGCCTTCGAAGCGGCTGTCGTAACGCCCTACGTTGCGCGTTTGCGAGAGCAGCAGCTGCTTGCGAAAGTGCGATGGCAAAACACGCAATTTCGCACCGATGACGTATTGCGCGTCGAGCCCGGTGTAGCGCGCGACCTGCGCAGCGATTTCGTCGCGCTGCGCGTCGGGCAGCGCGTCGCCCTGGGCGAGCGCCGCGGCGTAAGGCCCGGCGGCGAACCGGCGGACTTCGTCGAGGAAGGCGGGAAGGTTCGCTCGCTTGTCCGGCCCGAGCTTGTCGTGATACCAAGCGGCCGCGGCGTACGACGGCAGATACCGCACGTACATGAGGTCCAAGCCCGGCGCGCGCATGTTCGAATTGAGCACGGACGATAGCAGCACCACCCCGTTCAGCGAAATATTGTGCTGGCCGAGGCGATAGGCCAGCATCGCCGCGCGGGTCGTGCCGTACGATTCGCCGATCAAAAATTTCGGCGCGTTCCAACGGTCGTTGACGCTCAGATAACGATCGATGAAGCGCACGAACGCGTCGAGATCGCCGTCGACGCTCCAAAAGCGTTTTTCGTTTCCGTGCCCGACGGGTTTCGAGAATCCCGTGCCCACCGCATCGATGAAGACGAGGTCGGTCTTATCGAGCAATGTATCGGGATTGTCGGCCAGCAGATAGGGCGCGGGCGGGGTGGCCGTGGGACTGGCCGTGCGCACGCGCTTGGGCCCCACCGAGCCCATCAGCAGAAACACGCTTGCCGCGCCGGGACCGCCGTTGAACAGGAACGTCACGGGGCGGGCGGCGCCGTGCTCCGCCTTGTGCGTATAGGCCACATAGAACACGCTGGCTTCCGGCTCACCCTTGTCGTCGCGCAAGAGCAGCGTGCCCGCCGTCGCGCGATAGTCGAACTTTCGGCCGTGCAGGCTCAATACGTGCTCTGTGGCAGACGACGCTTCGCGCGGTATCGGTTCGCTCGCGCTCGGCGCGCGAGACGCCGCCCGCGCGCTGCTGGCTCCGAGCGGCGCCTGCGCAGCGGTGTTCGGCGGCGCGGCCGAGCTCGCCGTGGAGGCGGCTGTGTCGGTGTCGCTTTCTTCGTCGGCGAATGCCGGCCCGCTCGGGCTCAACGTGCATGTCAGCGCGAATGCGAGCGCGGTGGCGAGCACACGGCTTTTCGCGGAACGACGATGGTGCGGCCCTGAAGCGTGACGAAAACGCATGAAGGCTCCTGTGCGGCGAAGGACTGACCGGCGAAGGGCCGAGGCAGGCTGTCGGAAATTGTTCGTAAAGTCGGACGACAAGTCAATGACGCGATGATCGGCCGATGCGGCCGCCGTTATCTTCGATAAGATGTCGACGATCGACAGACTCGTTGCAAAGGCGTTCGATATGCCCATTTCTCCGCTAGCCGGAAAAAAGCCAGCCGACGGAAAGCAGAGTCAACGCATCGCCTCTTTGGCGTTGTACGCGGTGCTCTTCGCGCTGGCGCTGTGGATCATTCGTTCGTTCATCCCATCGATCGTTTGGGCGTTGGTGATCGCGATCGTCGTTTGGCCGCTCCTGCAGCGCTTGAGCTCGCCGCGGCAGAGCCCCGCGCAGGCCAACGCGGTGGCGGCGCTGTTGACGACGGTCGTAGGCCTGTTCGTCGTGTTGCCTATCGTGCTGCTTTTCTCGCAAGTCTTGCATGAGATGCATCAACTGATCCACTGGCTCAAGGATCTGGAGCAGAACGGCTTCGCCATGCCCGCCTTCGTCGAGCGGTTGCCGTACGGCGATCAGATCGCGCACTGGTGGCAAGACAATCTCGCCCGCCCGCTCGAGGGCTCTCCTGCCATGCAAGCGCTGCGCGAGGGCCACGTCGCGACGGCGGGCCGGCACTTCGGCTCGATCGCCGTGCGAGGCATCGTCCACTTCGGTTTTATGCTGCTCACGCTGTTCGTTTTGCTGCGCTCGGGCCCGAAGCTGGCCGAGCAAACGCTCAAAGCCGTGCGGCGGGTGTTCGGCGTCGACGGGACGCATCTCGCGGCGCGCATGGCGGTAGCCGTTCGCGGAACGGTGACGGGGCTCGTCGTGGTCGGTTTGGGTGAGGGTTTGATCATCGGCATCGCCTATTTCGCGGTGGGCTTGCCGCACGCGGCCGAACTGGGCGTCGTGACGGCCGTCGCCGCGATGCTGCCGTTTTGCGCGCCGATCGCTTTCGGCGGCGCCGCGCTGTGGCTCCTCGTGCATGGTCAGACGATCGGCGCCGCCGTCGTGCTCGTCACGGGCAGCGTGGTCGTGTTCGTTGCCGAGCACTTCGTGCGCCCCGGGCTCATCGGCAGCACGACACGGTTGCCGTTCTTGCTCGTGTTGTTCGGCATTCTCGGCGGCGCGGAGACGTTCGGCCTGATAGGCCTATTCATCGGCCCCGCGCTGATGACCGTCTTGACGCTGCTCTGGCGAGAGGCGCTGCGCTGAGCGCCGAGGCCGTCGTGAGAGGCGCCTGACGTCAATCGCGCTTGCGTCCCGATACCGGTCAGCGCGTCGTGCAGGAGAGGGCGGAGGCCAGCCCTGGGCCGAGCAATGTGCGCCACACATCCCACGTGTGTCCGCCCGCGACGATATCGAGCGTTGCGGGATTGCCGGCCAGACGTAGGCGTTCGTACAGCGCCGATGCGTCGCCGGAGATCGGCCGGTCGTCGCTTCCTGCGCCGATGAACATGGAGACGCGCGCGGATTGGCGTAGGTAGTCGCCCCAGAGCGCCGGGTAATTGAGCGCATGCCAGATGGCCGGGTCGAACACGGACGCCCCGAATACGCCGACGCGGCGGGCCGCCGAGCTCGCGGGCGGAAGGTCGGCGTAAATGGCAGGGCTCAGCAGCAGCGCTCCGCAAAAGCGCTCCGGGCGCGTCAGCGCGTAGCGCAGCGCTCCGAATCCGCCCATCGACACGCCGCCGATCACACGCGCTTCGCGGCGCGGATCCACGGCGTAATGCGCCTCGATGTGCGGGATCAGATCGTCGAAAAACGCCGATTCGATCGGTTCCTTTCGGTCGACGTACCAATCGGTCGCGCCTTCCGGCATCACGATCACGACCGGCGGCAGCGCGTGCTGCGCGATCAGCCGGTCGACGGTGTCTTGCAGGCCGCCTTGCGCGACCCAGTCGTTCGGGACGCCGCCGTTGCCGTGCAGTAAATAGACGACGGGGTAGCGCAGTTTGCGCGAGCCGTAGCCGTCGGGTAGATAGACCTCGTACTGCCACGGACGTTTGAGCGTCGCCGATGCGAACGTGTGCGTTTGGACCGCGCCGGCCCAAGCATGGGCGCTCCACCCGAATGCGCCGCACAGCACCGGTAAGACGACGGAAAAAAACGCTCGCATGACGGCGTGCGGTTCAGGGGCTCGCCCGCTGCGGCGCGCTTGACGCATCATGCTGCCGCCGCCGACGCGCGGTAGCCGTCCCGACGGCGGCATGAACATGTCACGGCGAAAAGCGCGGCGATCGCCGCTGCGTCGGCGGCGAGGCCTAGCGGAACGTGCAGCAGCCCGTCCGTCATCGTGTAGAGCAGCGAATCGATGACGAGCGAAATGACCGCACCCGCGACGAACGAGACGAGGCCGTTGCGTCCCACCTCCCCGATCCAACTGAGCCGGCGAGCGATCTCGCCGATCCAGCCCCGGCGCGTCATATCGGCCGCCAGCCACGCGATGGCGACGAAGTTCGCCACGCGCAGCCAGTCGAGATCGGGCTTGCCGGCATAGGCATCGAGATTGCCGACACCGGCTAGTTTGGCCCAGCCGAGGCCGGCCGCGGCGGTCAGCGCAACGACGCTGACGAGCCTCGACGCGGGCCAAGCCCGGATGCGCCGATAAATGGGCTGGCAACGCGCGAGCACTCCGAGAACGAAGACGAACTGCCACGCGAGCGGATTGAAATCCCAATAGGACTCATCGGCCGACGGCAACCACTCGGCCGCGGCGCTTGCGGCGCACCAGATCGCGACGCTGCATGCCAAGAGACGCCATGGCGCGCGCCGCGCGAACGGCACGACGATGGGTGTCGTAAGCGCGAAGACGACATACATGGGCAAGACGGAGGACAGATAAGGCTGGCGCTGAAACGACGCCAGGCCGATCAACGTGCTCATCGGCGCATGGGCGAGGTCGCGCAGATCGTTCGCAGCGAGATTGGGCGCTTCGACGTGAAGTCCGATGAATACGGCGCTGACCGCGAGCATCGCGGCGGCCGTCAAAAGGAATGCGCGGTAAAGCGAGCCCGCGCGCTTCACGAACCGGCGCGCAGCCGCCTGGGCGCCGCGCCGCTCGGCCAGCGACAGGTACGCGCCCGCCGTTGCAAAGCCGCCTAGAAAAACGAATACTTCCGCGGCATCGTTGAACGCGTACGAATGCAACGTGAAGCGTGACAAGATGCTGCCGCCGATATGATCGACGAGGATGACGAGCAGAGCGAGGCCGCGAAAGAAATCGAGTTCGGGGAGGCGATGCGCCTGCATGGGCTGATCGGGGCGTCGGGGCGCCCGTGGTTTCGAGTGGGCGTAATTGTAATGTAAAAGTAATGTTCGACGCTCGGCCGGCCCGCGCCTACGGCTGGACGGGCACCGGGTCAGACTTCCCCGGCGCCGGGTACCGACGGTCAGTCCGGCGATTGCGGAACGTGCGCCAGCTTGTCCGGATTGCGCACGACGTAGATGCCGACGATCCGTTCGCCGTCGGTTGCGATCGCCATTGCCGATTCGAGCTTGCCGTCGACGTATCGCAGTAGGCCCGGTTCGCCGTTGACGAGCGCGTGCCGGTACACCGCTCGGGTGCCCCAGCGCCGCCCGTTGGCCCAGAAAAGATTGGCGATGCGAAGCGCGCCGTGCAGGACCTTGGAAATCGACGGCACTTTGCCGCCGCCGTCGCCGACGAGCTCGATGTCTTCGGCCAGCAGCGCTTGAATGGCGTCGCGGTCGCCCGATTGCGCCGCGAGCATGAATTTTTCGACGACACGCCGATGCGCCTCGCGCGGAACGTCGAAACGCGCACGGGTTTGCTGCACGCGCTCCATCGCCCGGTGGACCATTTGCCTGCAGGCTGCTTGCGTCTTACCCAGTTGCGAAGCGATCTCGTCGTAGCCATGATCGAACACTTGGCGCAGCAAGAACGCGGCGCGTTCCTCGGCCGACAACCTTTCGAGCACCCAAAGCAGCGCAATGGACAAATCGCTCGCCAGTTCGACCGCGGCTTCCGGCGTGCGCTCGCCGGCCTGCACCAGGGGTTCGGGCAGCCACCAGCCTACGTAGGCTTCCCGCTCCACTTTCAACGCGCGCAGCCGATCGATCGCCAGGCGCGTCACGACCGTGACGAGCCAGGCCTCGGGCGATTGAACCGCGCCTCTATCGGTGTTTTGCCGCCAGCGCAGCCAGGCGTCCTGCACGGTGTCTTCCGCGTCCGCGCGCGTGCCGAGCATGCGGTAGGCCACTGCGAACAGACGCGGGCGCAGGGCGTCGAACGGGTCGGCATCGGCCTCGCCGCTCGGTGGATCCGGGATCGTAGTCATAGGGGGCGACCCTCAACGCATGGATATCCTCAACTGCCGTAAGACGAAGCATCCGCCCGGTTTGTGACACCGCGGCGCCCGATCGGCCTCAGGCGCGCGGGGGCATCGTCAACCCGAATTCGTGAGCGAGGATGCCGACAGTTTCTTCCCAAGCGATCGTCCGTTTTTCGGTGCGGCCGTGCTCGACGATTTTGAAGCTGTCGCCGGCAAGGATCTTACGGCCGGTTTCCGTCATCAGCATCGCGACGGTCTTTTGTACGAAGATCGAATCGGGGTGGGTCGAATTCAAGTGATTCGCCGGCACGAAGTCGATCCATTCCTGGTATGAGAGATCGAACGCGTACTGGTTCGCCCATTGCCCTTCGATTTTGGCCTGCAGCAGGTAGAAGCCGTCGTCGATGGGGCTCAGCATGTAAATGTCGTCGTCTTGACGGATTTCGACATCTGTCATGGAAAGACGCATCGGCGCCCGAATGCCGTAGTTGCCGAAACCGAGATCGCACAGCCAGCGTTCGCCTTCGAGCGTGACGATGAGCACCATGTGCGTGCGCGGGCGGCGCGCCGGGTAGATCATCGGCCGCGCGGCGGCGAAGGCGTACGGAATGCCTAGCGCTTGCAACGCCATCGCGAATAGCCCGTTGACCTCGTAGCAATAGCCGCCGCGCTTGCGGTACACGATTTTTTGGACGATTTCCTCGGGCACGAGCGAGACGACTTTGCCGGCCTGAACGTCCAGGTTTTCGAACGGCACAGCAAAGAGCTGATGCCGCATCAGGCTGGCTACCGTCCCGATGTCGGGCGTAGGCGTCCCCTTGAACCGGATGCGCGCAAGGTAGTCGGGCAAAGAAAAGTTTTCGGCGTACATAGTCGTGGTCTCTAGGTTGGAATGAGGGCGAGTCGTGCGGGCATCGCGGTGTACTGCGCTCCGATCGACGCTCCGGTCAGCGGGTCAGGAAATTCGACGCTACCGCCAAGGCTTCCTCGACTGCTTGCGCATCGACATCCAAATGCGTGACCCAGCGTTGGCGAGTCGAACCGTAAGTCGACACGACGCCGATGCCGTGCTGCGCGAGATGCGCGGAAAAAGCCGGCGCGATCGACGCCTCCACTTCGACGAACACGATATTCGTATCGGGCGGGTTCACGGTGAGACCCGGCAGCCGCGCCAAGCCTTCGGCAAGCGTGCGTGCGTTCGCATGGTCGAGCGCGAGGCGCTCGACGTTGTGATCGAGCGCGTACGAGCCGGCGGCGGCGAGAATGCCGGCCTGCCGCATGCCGCCGCCCAGCATCTTGCGCCAGCGGCGCGCGCGTGCGATCGCCGCCTTCGTTCCGACGAGCACCGAGCCGACGGGCGCGCCGAGGCCTTTGGAAAGACAGACCGATACCGTATCGAAAGGCTGCGCAAGCTGCGCGGGGGCCGCGCCTAGCGCAACGGCCGCATTGAGCAGACGTGCGCCGTCGAGGTGGCACGACAAGCCGTGTTCCTTGGCCAACGCGGTCGCGGCTTGCACGTAATCGGCGGGCAGGATTTTGCCGCCGATCGTGTTCTCGAGCGCCAGCAAGCGCGTGCGTGCGAAATGCGGATCGTCGGGCTTGATCGCCGCTTCGATACCGGCGAGCGGGAGCGTGCCGTCGGG
Source organism: uncultured Burkholderiaceae bacterium (assembly GCA_966212325.1). Lineage (GTDB taxonomy): Bacteria > Pseudomonadota > Gammaproteobacteria > Burkholderiales > Burkholderiaceae > Trinickia. Next base: position 47,385 of record CBIHRA010000003.1, read on the forward strand.
GGCGTTGTCGATGGGCTGCGGCTGAATGCTGCCGAGGACCGCGGCGCCGCCTGCCTCCCACCGGTAGCAATGCGCCTGCTGCCCGACGATGTACTCGTCGCCGCGTTCGCAATGGACCATCAGTGCGATCAAGTTCGACTGCGTGCCCGACGGAACGAAAATGCCGGCTTCTTTGCCGATGAGTTCGGCCACGCGCGCTTCGAGGCGCTTGACCGTCGGATCGTCGCCGAATACGTCGTCGCCGACTTGCGCCGAGGCCATCGCGGCCCGCATGCCGGCGCTGGGCCGCGTAACCGTGTCGCTGCGAAAGTCGTACTTCAACGCTGTTGCTTCCATGTCGATCTCCGTTGCCGAGGCGGCTGTCCTTGTGTCCCAGAAGTGCGCCCATGATGGCACGCCGCAAACGCTGTCCCTATACACAGCAGGGCCGAATCTGTTACATAACAGATTTCCTGAAATATTCGCGCCGAAATGGATTTTGCCGAGGACGACGCGCCGCTGTACCGCCGGTTGGCGCAGCGGCTTTGGGATGGCATCGAGCAGGCGGCGATGGGCGAAGGCGCTCGTTTGCCGTCCGTACGAACGCTCGCCGCGCAGCATGGCGTCAGCCTGACGACCGCCTTGCAGGCGTTGCGCTGGCTCGAGACGCGCGGGCATATCGAAGCGCGGCCGCGCTCCGGGTACTTCGTTGCGAAGCGCACCCGGCGCGGCAAACGCGCGGCCGGCGCGGCGGGGGCGGCCGAAACGAAAGGCGCCGTCCCGAAGCGATGGGCGCGGCCGGTGGCCGAGCTCGATGCGCAGGCGCGCGACCATCTGACGATCGCGGGCGAGCCGGCCGCGGTGCGGCTGGACCTCGCTTCGGCCGAGACCGCCCTTTATCCCATCGACCGTTTCAGCGTGCTGTTGCGCCGGCATGCCTACCAGCACCGCGATCTCGTGGGCTCGCATGTTCGCGGAGCCGGCTATCCGGCGCTGCGCGCGCAAATCGCCCGGCAGGCGATGCAGTACGCCTGCGACCTGGATCCGGACGAACTCGTGGTCACGAACGGTTGCGTCGAAGCGCTCAACCTTGCGCTGCGCACCGTCGCGCGCGCCGGCGATCTCATCGCGGTCGAATCCCCAACTTATTTCGTCCTTCTCCAGATGCTGCGGGCGCTGGAAATGCCGGTCTATCCGATTCCATGCAGGCCCAGGTCCGGCATCGATATCGACGCCCTGAAAGATGCGCTCGAGCGCGGTGTGCCGATCAAGGCCGTCGTGACGGTCGCGAACGGCAACAATCCGATCGGCAGCGTGCCGGCCGACCCGGCCAAGCGCGCGCTCGTCGCGCTGTTGCACGAGCATGACGTGCCGTTGATCGAGGACGACATCTTCGGCGATCTCTGCTTCGGCGAAACCCGGCCGCGGCCCGTGCGCGCTTTCGACGATGCGCACGGCGACGTGTTGCTGTGCGGCGGGTTCTCAAAGAGCTTATGCCCCGGCTTGCGCCTGGGTTGGATTGCGGCGGGGCGCTTCACCGAACGCGTCAAAGCGCTGAAATATACGACCAGCATGGCGACGGCGGAATTGCAGCAGGCGGCCGTGGCCGAACTGCTCGCGACGGGCGGATACGGGCTGCATCTGCGCCGATTGAAAGCGGCCCTGCAGCGCCAGCAGCACGCGCTGCGCGATGCCGTGCTGCGCTTCTTTCCGCCGGGCACCGAGGTGACGGACCCTGCCGGCGGCTTCGTGCTCTGGGCGAAGCTGGCCGATGCCGATGGCACGAGGCGCAGCACGCGCAAGTTGTTCGAGCTTGCGCGCGCCGAAGGAATCAGCTTCGCGCCGGGCCATTTGTTCGGCGAAGGCGATACGTTCGACGATTGCTTACGATTGAACGCGGGCAATCGCTGGACGGACGAGTTGGAGGCGGCCGTGCGGCGGTTAGGCGAGCTGGCGCGGCAAGCGTTACCGGACTAGCGCATCGAACGCTTGCAGCAAGCGTTCGATGTCCGCCGAACTCAGATCGCCCATCGTCGACACGCGGAAAAGGCGCTTGGATAGATCGCCTTGCCCCGCGTAGATGACGAAACCGTGCGCCTTGAGTGCATCGTGAAGCGGCTCGTACGCAATGCCGGACGGCAATGCGTAAGCGCGCAGCACGACCGACGACTGCTGCGGCGGCACGACGGAGGCGATGCCGCGGGCCGCCAGACCGCTGCGCACTTGTTCGGCGAGCGCCGCGTAACGCGCGTGCCTAGCGTCCACCCCGCCTTCCTCCTCGAACTCGCGCAGCGCTTCGACGAGCGCGTAGTACGCGTGGACGGAGGGCGTGAACGGCGTATTGCGTTGTGCCTGCATACGCGCCAGGCGCGCGAGGTCGAGGTAGTACGTGCGGCCGGCGGCGCGCTCGATCGCGTCGCGGCTAGCGACGACGAAGGAAGCGCCCGGCACGCCGTGCAGGCACTTGTTCGCGGTGGCCGCCGCGGCCGCGATGTTCGATCCGTCGAAATCGATGACTTCCGCGCCGAAGCTGCTGACGGCGTCCACGAGCAGTTTGGCGTCGTGCGCGCGGCAAAGCGCGCCGAGCGCCCGCAAGTCGTTGAGCCGGCCTGTCGTCGTCTCGTGGTGCACGACTGCGACATGAGTGAACGGCGCTTGCGCGTTCGACCGCAGACGTTCGGCGATCCGGTCGAGGTCCGGCGCGCTCATCCAGTCGTGGGCGACCGTCTCGTATGCGATTCCGTATTGCTTGGCGATGTTCGCGATCCGCTCGCCGTATACGCCGTTTTGTACGATCAGCAGCTTGCCTTCCGCAGGCACCAGCGACGCGATCATGCTCTCCACCGCGCCTGTGCCCGAAGCAGTCATCAGGACCGCCGACCAATTCGCGCAATCCAAGCCGTACACGCCGAGCAGGCGGCTGCGCGCTTCGTCCTGCAAGTCGTAAAACTCGCTCTCGCGGTGACACAGATCGGGTTGAAGCAGGCTGCGTCGCACGCGTTCGGTCAAGGTGACGGGACCAGGGTTCAGCAATAGCGTTTTCATGAATGAATTCCTCGAGCCGCGCCGATGCAGCGCATCAGGCGCGCTTTGACCTCAGTCGGCGTAATCGTGGGGCGCGGCAGTCCGTCGGGCGTGCCGCATCGTATCGTCAGACGCGCGAAGCGGGGCCCGCAGCGCGCATGGGCGGCCGGTTGCGAGGCGAACAGCGCGTCCACGACCGGCAGATCGTCGCCCTCGATCGCCGAAGCATACCCGCACGCGGCCGCCACGCCGGCGAACGACACGTGCGCCGAAACGGTCGCCTGCCCGCCGGTCGAATCGTGCGCGCCGTTGTCGAGCAGCAGATGCGTGAGATTGGCGGGAGCGTAGGCGCCGATCGTCGCAAACGCGCCCATGCGCATGAGCGCGGCGCCGTCGCCGTCGAGCGCAACGACGTGCAAGTCGGGCCGCGCGAGTGCGAGGCCGAGGGCGAGCGGCGTCACGCAACCCATCGATCCGACCATGTAAAGCTGATTGGGGCGATCGTCGAGCGCATAGAGCTCGCGCCCGCAGAAGCCTGTCGATGCGAGCACGACCGTGGAATCGATCGGCGTATGCGCGATGACGCGTTCGAGCGCGTCGCGCCGGGACGGCAGGGCGTCCGGCGGCGTGTTGCGCCATTGCGCGCGCGCGGGCGCCGAGCTGGCGCGCGCAGTGGCTTGCCGAGCCAGCGGATACGGTGCAACGCTGCCCTTGTGCATGACGAGCGCATAGGGGCGGCCCGTCTTGTCCATGTGCTCGGCGGCGCGCGCAAGCGCGGGTTCGATCGCATCGGCTTCGCGCGGGAAAGGCTCCCAGGGAATCTCCATCGTTTCGAGCAGCGACGGCGTGATCGGTCCCATGAGGGCGTGCTGCGGCTCGTCCGCCACCCCCGGCTCGCCGCGCCAGGTGACGATCAGAAGCTGCGGCAGCCGGAAGGTCCACGTCAGCGACGTCAACGGACTGACGGCATTGCCGAGGCCGGAGTTCTGCATCATGGCCACGCCGCGTTCACCGTTGCGCGCGCCGAGCGCGACGCCCGCGATCAGCGCCACCGCATCGCCTTCATTGGCAGCACTGACGTAATGCAGGGCCGGGTCTTGCAGAACGTAGTTGATGAACGGCGTGAGAAACGAACACGGCACGCCTGCATACCATGTGAATCCGCGGCGCCGCGCCGCTTCGACGAACTGAGCTGCTTCGATCATGAGGTCTCGCCGTTTCCGTTGCGTCCGAGCGCGAACGGGGTCTGCGCATGGGCGAAATCGCCCGCGCGCCGAAAGTCTTCGAGGTCGTTCACCCCGCACCAGTGACCGTGAACGTATTGCACCTCGATCGCTTCCCCGGCGTCGATCAACGCGTTGATCAGCACCGGCATGTCGAGGGCATCGAAGTCGGGACGCCGCCTGAGTTCGGCCAGCATCGCATGCAAACGCTCCATCCCTTTGCCGCGAACGCTCAAGAGTCCGATCCAGCGGCCGTCGGGCGGCGCCGTATCGGGCTTGCCGCTGCGAATGCGCTGCAGCAGCGTCTTACGTCCGAACATGGCGCGATCGTCTGCGGACGAGCAATAGGCGAAATCGCGCACGCTGCTGTTCGCGGGTTGCGACTGCGACGAATCGACGACGACGGTGAACGGCGCATCGTTTTCGACGAGATCGCGCAAGATGTAGCTGCGAAACAGCAAATCCCCGTACGAAACGACGGTATCCGAGGTCAGTTCGCCCGCGTCTGCCGCGCAGGCCAGCGAGGCGAGTTCGCCCGTTTGCGCGTGCGCCTCGTTGACGACGAGCTTGATGCCGGCCGTGTCGATCGCATCGGCTCGATAGCCGCCGACGACCGTGATGTCGTTGACGCCTTGCTTCTTGAACGCATCGACGAGCCACCGAAGCAGCGGCTTGCCGGCCACCGGCAGCATGACCTTCGGGCGCTCGGCCGTCACCGCTTCAAGGCCATGACCGCGGCTCGCCGCCAGCACGACCGCTGCGCCGGGCTTGCGCGACGCGGAAAGATAGAGCCGCTCGGCGGCGGCATACTCGTCGGCATCCTGCAGCCGGAAAATTTCTCCGACGCTCGCGATGCGGTCTTCGACGTTGACGAGCGTTTCGCTGTCGCGGATTTCCTTCGCGACGGCCTGCATCGACGACGCGGCCGCGCGCACGAGATGATTGGCCCAGATGACCGTGCTGATGCCTGCTTTGCGAAAGACTTCGGTCGGCGTGCTGTAGTACTTCGTCGGCACGATGACGAGCGGCGCGCGTCCCGCCCATTCGCGCGCGAAGGCGAGGATTTCGTCGGGGCGAGAGAGCTTGCTGTGAATCAAGATCGCGTCGGCCCCGGCGAGCCGATAGGCTTCGGCGCGCTCGAGCGCTTCTTGCAGACCCCAGCCCGCGATCAACGCCTCGACGCGCGCGACGATCGAGAAATAGGTTTCGGATTGCGAATCTTTGCCGGCCTTGATTTTGCCGCAGAATTCGTCGATGTCGGCGAGCGGCTGCCGTTCTCCGCCGATGAAGCTGTTCGTTTTCGGAAACTGCTTGTCCTCGATGCACACGCCCGCGATACCGCGTTGTTCGAGCTTGCGCACGAGGCGCCGCACGTTGTTGAAGTTGCCGTAGCCGGTGTCGCCGTCGAGCAGGATCGGCAAATCGCTCGCATCGGCCATGAATTCGAGGGTATCGACCACCTGCGTCCAGCTCGCCTCGTTGTTGTCGCGCACACCGAACTGCGCGGAGATGGCGAGGCCCGACGCCCAAATGCCTTTGAACCCGGCCTCGCGGACGATACGGGCGGACAAGCCGTTATGAGCTTCCATCAGGAATTCGAGCTCGTCGCTGACGAGCATCGCGCGCAGACGTTCGAAACGCGAGCGCGCGGCTACGACCGGTTCGCGAGCGTTCATCGGGCCACCCCCGCCGGTTGCGAAAGGCGAGGCAACACCTCGTTTTCGGCACGGGCGACGTCGCCCGGAAAGTCGATTTCGATCCACGGCAGTCCGGTGACGTCCGCCACATCATAGGCGCGTCCGCCTTCGAGCAGGAGATCGCGCACGGCCTCTTCGTGCGGCATGTTCTGCCGTCCGCTCGATACGTAACCGTCGACGATTTCGGCGAGGCGGCGGGCCGTGCTGTCGCGAAAGCGGAAAAAACCGACCGATTCGCCGATGGTGTCGAATTGCAGGCCGACCGCCAGTTGCTTGCGCAGCTCGACGGGCACGCCGTTGCGCAGACACAATTTGACGGGCTCGTCGCCCGCTTCGAAGTCGCGGTCTATCAAGAGGCGATCGGCGCTGGGGCCCGCCACGAGCGCGCGCAAAATCGCTTCGTCGTACAAAACGTCCGCGTCCATCAGCAGCACGTCGCCGCCGCGCGTGAGTGCTTCGGCCATGGTGTGCACGGTCAACACGCTGCCGAGGTCGTATCGCGGATTGACGACGACGCCGGGCCGCGGGGCCCAGCCGATTCGATCGAGTTCGGCCTCGATGCTTTCCGGCTGGAAGCCGAGCGCGAGCTCGACTTCATCGACGCCGGCCGCGCGCAACGCGCGCAGGTGGCGTTCGAGCAGCGTCATGCCCTGAAAGCGCAACAAACACTTCGGAAACTGCTGCTCGGGCGGTTGCTGCAGGCGCAGGCCGAGGCCCGCGGCGAGGATGATCGCACGCATTTGTTTTCTTCTCCTTGCAAGAGCCGGACGACGTAACGGCCAGTCAACGTCGTTCGGCAAGCGGCAAGCCGGTCGCACGCCGGCGCTGCCAATCTCGTTCGCTCCAATGCAAATAGACGAGGCCGGGCAGCCCCAACGCCAGCTCGCGTGCTCGCTTGGCGAGCGACAAGGCTAGGGCGGCGTCGGGCGTGAGGCCCACGAGCGGCGCAAGCAGCAAGTAGCCGCCTTCCTGAGCGCCGAGCGAGCCCGGGATCGCGAATGCTGCGCCGCGTATGGCCTGTCCCACGCTTTCGAGCAGCAAGGCGTCGAGCCAGCTGACGGGGTGTCCGATGAACGACAGCGCGAGCCACACTTCGCCGATGCCGACCAGCCACCCCGCAAAGCTCAACGCAAACGACGCGGCCACGCGTCCTCGTCCGGCATAGCGCCTTAGCACGGCATCGTCGATCGCATCGGCGCGCGCTGCCGCCTGCATCGTGCCGCTTGCGCCGAATGCTTTGCCGAACAACCGCGAGAAGCGGCCGAACAAGCCGCGCTGCTGCGCGTAATAAAACGTGCCCACCGCCGCGGCCAAAACCGCGCTGGCGCCGAGCGCCGCCACTTGCATGGCGTGGGCAGCATGGGCGCTTTGCGTGGCGGAGAACGCAGCGAATGCCGTCAAGCCGAGCAGCGCGAAGACGATTTGCGCCACCGATTGCATGGTGGTGGATACCGTCACGGCCGCCGCGGCCTCGTGCATCGGCGTCCCTCGCTGCGACAGATGCCGCGCCATCAGCACGGGGCCGCCGATCTGCCCGGCAGGCATCAAGCTGTTGACCGACTCGCCGGCCCAGCGCGCGCGCAGCGCGTCGAAGAACGTGGCAGGCCGGGCAACGAGCACGGCCAGCGCTGCCGCGTCGACGGCGAGCGGCACGAGATGGAACGCGGCCACGAGCGCGAGGCCCCATCCGGCGGCTGCCAGCGTCGCTGCGACCGCACCGGCGCCTTGCCATGCCAGCAACGCAACAAAGACCGCCGCTCCGAGCGATAACAACACCGCCGCGCTGCGCGTCATGCACTGTCCTTGCCGGCGTCGAGCACGCGGCCTGAGCGAAACACCTGGCGAAACCCGAAATACGCGATCGCGTCTTTCATGTTCGATACGAAACGCCGCCACGGACGCATCCGCGCGTCGGTGACGTATTCGAACGTCAGCGAGACGCGCATTTCGCCTGCTTTCGCCGGCGTAATCCGGTGCCGCAACTTGTCGCCGTCGAACAGCACGATCGCTCCTGGCGGATATTGGATCGAATCGGCCACTATGGAAGCGCCGGGTGTGCGCGTATGCAATTCGTAGTCGAGACGGCACGAGGAGTCGTCGATCACGCCGATCAAAAGCGTATAGCGGCGTCCGTCGTAATAGGAGGTATCGTAGTGCCAGCCGATATGGTCGCCTTCGCGCGTGTAGTAATAGAGCGCATAGGCGTGCGGATCGTCGCCGGGCGACAACTGCAGGGTGTCGCCCGTGATCGCTTCCAACCAATCGATCAAGGCGCGCGAGCGATAGAGCTCGGCGATGTGCGGCGCGAGCCGGTCGATCGCATGGCGGCTGACGCTGCCGCCTTGCTTGTGGCCCGGCAGGTAATTGCGATTGACGACAGCCGCAAGCGCACGCGCGCTATCGGCGAGCTTTGCCGTGATGTCGTCCGGTACGAACCGGTCGAGATAAAGGAAAGCGCCCTGCTCAACGTAACGCGCTCGTAACTGCTGCCGGTCCCACGCGCGGGTAGCGGCGCCGAGCGCGTCGTCTATGCTCGGCGAGCCGGCCGCTCGGTCCGCGTCCGCCGCGCAAGTTGCGGCATCGCTTGGCGCCACGCGCGCGTTCATCGCGACACCCATGCTTCGCCGGCGCTTTCGCTGGGCCGAGCCTTGCGTACGACGCGGCGGTAATCGAGCGTGACCCAAAGCGCGAACAGCGGGGCGCCGATCGACGCGGCGACGAGGAACGAGTCCACTATCTGGAACAGCGTGACGAGCGGCAGCAAATACAGGACGTCTTCAGTTTCGAAGCCCGCGGCGAACGCTTGCTGCGTGCCGGACTTTCCCGCCAGCGATTCGATGCGCATGCGCAGGTAAAAAATCAGCGCTACCGCAATGCCCGCGATGCTGCCGAGCAGCGGCGATTGGGAAAGCAAACCGTCGCCTTGCGCGACGGCTACGCCGATACCCATGCTGGCGAACAGGGCGATCGTGATGAAGGCGTCGCTTGCGAGATCGTAGAAATGCCCGAACCGGCTCGATTTGCCGCTGATGCGCGCGAGTTCCCCGTCGGTGTGGTCGATGAAGTTGGACAACACGATCAGCAGCGCGCCCGCGTTCGTCCACGCGAACGATCCTTGCGCGAGCGCGACTGCGCCCGCGAGGCCGACGAAGAGTCGTAGCGTCGTGAGGTGATTCGGGGTGACGCGAGTGTCTTTGAGCGGGGTGACCAGACGGCGCGCGAGGCGAGCGTCCCACGTGCGAGGCATGGGCGGGACGGCGCGAGCGGTAGATTCAACGCGATTTTCCATCCGAAGCAATATATACGCTTTTGCCAGGAACTGTCTTCCAGCCCCGCATCGGCAATCGCCCGAGGCTAGTGCGACGCATGTCCCACGTGCATCGGCGAAACACGGTAAAGTGCTGCCTCTCGCCTTCGAGGCGGGCTTCGCCGGCTATGCGCCGCGGCGCATGGCCTGGCGTGTCGAACCGCCCGGCTGTAACGGTGTGTAATGTGCCGCCATGAAACGTTTAGTCACTGCCGCTCTGATTTTTGCCGTCGCGTTGCCTGCGCGAGCGATCGCCGAGACGCTCGACGAACCGCTGCACTGCGACCGCCCCGCGCACGAATTCATCGACGCGCTCGAAACACACGGGTTGATCGACCCTCACCCGTCGCGAGTCGAGCCTAATTCCATCAATGCGTTCGACCCCGTGCACGGCGCCGATATAAAGGCATTCGGCTATCGCGTCTTTGCGATCGTCGGGTTTCAAAAGGACGACGCACTATTCGAAAAGGGCCGCGGCAAGCCCCTTGCCGACTCGGCCTACGGCGCCGTCGTGCTGGGCACGACCGACAAGGTGAAAGCCGCCGTGAGGGCGGCCGGCAGCACAGCGATCGTGCATCATGTCGCGCCGTTCGTGACAGCCATTTTCTGCCAGATCGAACCGGCGCCGTCGCCCGATCGTCCGTAGCTTTGCCGGTTGCTTTTGCGGCCGGCTGTTCCGGGCTTGTGCCCGGGTGCATCGATGCGGCAGTCTCTTCCTAGGGTTTAACCCTATATGGCGTGTTTTTTACCGAAAAGCACGCGCGCGCCGGCGTGCTCGCCGGCTCGGTAGTTGGCAATAAGCAACGGCTTTGCGCGCGTGTGCGCTCCCCGATGGACTTGCCGACACGGTCGTGCAAACATCCTGTCCATTCCGTCTCGATGACGATGACGACGCAACACGAAAGAGACCGAGCGCGCAGCGCCGCCCGCGACGAAAGAGGCGCGCATTGCCTGGACGACGGACTCTTTCGAATCAAATGGCCCGGCTCGGAGCATTCGATGAACAAGCATGCAATTTCGCTCGCCGCTGCGATGGCGTTCGCTGTACCGGCATTCGCCCAGAATAGCGTGACGCTGTATGGCGTGATCGATGAAGGCTTCAATTACACGAACAATGTGCAGGGCAGCCACAACTACGAGCTTGCGAGCGGGTTCGCCCAGGGTAGCCGCTGGGGCTTGAAAGGCTCGGAAGATCTCGGCAACGGTCTCAAAGCGGTCTTCCAGCTCGAAAACGGTTTCGACGTGAACAGCGGCCGTTTGAATCAAGGCGGCCGTATGTTCGGCCGGCAGGCCTATGTCGGGTTGTCGAGCCAATTCGGCACGGTCACGCTCGGCCGTCAATACGATTCGCTCGTCGACTACCTGGCGCCGACCACGGCGAACGGTAATTGGGGCGGCTATTTGCTGTCGCATCCGTTCGACAACGACAACACCGATAACTCGTTCCGCGTCAACAACACGATCAAGTATGCGAGCCCGGATTATTCGGGCCTGCAATTCGGCGGCACGTATAGCTTCAGCAACGACACGGGTTTCTCGAACAACCGGCAATACAGCGTCGGTGGTCAATATTCGAACGGCGGCTTGCTCGTCGCCGCGGCGTACTTGCACGCGAATAACCCCGGTGCGACGACGGGCGGCGCCATCGCCGCGAACGATGCAAATTTCATTTCGTCGCGGCTGCGCGTGTTCGGCGGCGGCGTCAATTACACGTTCGGGCCCGCGACGGCCGGTTTCGTCTACACGAACACCACCGTGACGAACCCGACCTCCGGTGCGTACTTGACGTCGGCGGATTCGCTCGTGCCGCTCACGGGGCCGCTCGCCGGGTCGACCGTGACGAGACTCAGGTTCCAGAACTTCGAACTGAACGGCAAGTACCAGCTCTCGCCTGCGCTCTATGTCGGCGCGCAGTACGTGTACACGATGGAAAACTACGACACCACGCTCGGCGGCGTGAAGCCGAAGGTCCATACGTTCGGGCTCATGGTCGATTACAACCTCTCCAAGCGCACGGATATTTATATCCAAGGGGCATTCCAGAAAGTGGCGGGCGACAGCACGGGTTCCTCGCTCGATCATGCCTACGTGCCGGGCGCCGACGATCTGTCGAGCACGTCGAAGCAGGCCGTGGCGCGTGTAGGCATTCGCCACAAGTTCTAGCAAGATCTAATAAGAACGAACAAAGCGCGACGCCTTTGCGCGTCGCGTGTTTCGCCTCGACCCATCCGTCGCTTTCGCGCGGATGGGTCTTTTATTTGTGCGCCCGCTTTGTGCGCCCGGCATGTGCGCTGCGGTTCGGGAGCGATGACGATGGGTGTGGCGCGCAACTTGCGAAGCGGCGTATTCTTGGCGGCGATTGCATGACGCATCGCCCGAAAAAAGGAAGGAGGAGGACATCATGGCCAAGTCGCAAGAACTCGCCGCCCGGTTGCTGCAAGCGCGTCGCGAGCATACGCTCATCGACGCGCGTTCGGTTGCGGCTTGCAAGCCGGCCGATGCCGACGAAGCCTATGTGGTCCAGCAGCTCGTGCTCGATGAGCTGGGCGGATGCGCCGGCTACAAAATCGGCACCGGGTCCCGGACGGCCGTTCCGCAGTGTGCGCCGCTGCCGGGAAAGAAGGTATTCGGCGCCGCGGCGGGCATTCGCCGCGGCGACTATGCGCGTATCGGGCTGGAGCTCGAAATTGCGTTCAGCTTCGCGGAGGATGTCGATCATACGTTGTCCGAGCAGGCGGACGAAGTGATCGATGCGATCGACGCGATGTCGGTCGTGGTCGAAGTGGTGGACAGCCGGTTCGAAGGCTGGCCCGATGTCGATCCTTTGCTGCAGTTGGCGGACTTGCAAAACAACGGGGCGCTCGTGATCGGCGATACGCGGCCGTACGATAGCGGTTTCGATTTCAGTGCGCCGCACCTGAGCTTCTACTGCGGCAACCACGAGATTTTCAAAGGCGTTGCGCGGCATCCCGCGGGCGATCCGCGGCGATTGATCGCTTGGCTCGTGGCGCGCACGCTCGAAACCGGGCACTCCATTCCGGCAAGGACCGTGCTGACGACGGGCTCTTATACGCCGCTGTATCTGGTTTCGGAACCGGGCGTCGTGCGCGGCACGATCGAAGGGTTAGGGAACGTGGAGTTCGAGATCAAGTAGGCGCGGATGAGCCGGTGCTATCTCGCCCTTTTGATGCGTACCGGTGCGCGGGAGCCATTGCGGCCGCTTCTATCGCGACAGCGAGCGGTGGCGATACGGCTGCTCCCGAGTCAGTCGGGAACGAATACGCCGGTGCAGTGCGCTTCTCGCACCCGAATCGGCTGATTCTTTACGCGTGACGCGCCGGTTGGCAACGAATCGAAAGATTTCCGCGCCGGCGTAGAGAGTTGAAAGGCCTTCCTCCTGGGAGGCCTTTCGCTTTTCGGGGCGTCGTGTTCGCCTAAGACAGGGCAGAAACTTTCCGCAGCACGACTTCCACGAGTCGATCCTCGGCGAACGAAGATGCCGCGATGGCCGTCACGTCCGGGTAGGCCGCTTTCGCGATATCGGTGAGCACTTGACCAGGCGGCGCCTCCACGAGCAACGTCGCTCCGCGTTCGACGATGGTTGTCAACGCATCGAACCACCGCACGGTATAGCGCATGTTGGTCGCGAGATCCTCGCGGATATCGTCGGCGCTGCGCAGTGCACGAGCGCGCCGGTTGCCGATATACAGCCGGCTCGGCGTGGTCAACGTCACGCCGGCCGCATAATCGACGAGCGCTTCCGAGGCATCGCGCAACAGTTCGCAGTGCGAAGGAACGCTGACAGCAAGCCGCCTGGCGCGATGCGCGCCTGCGCTTTGCGCCGCTTCGTTGAACGCATCGAGCGCCGCATGGCTGCCCGCCACGACGATTTGACGAGGCGCGTTGACGTTGGCGACATAGACTCGCGAGCCGGCGGCGCGCATCACCGTTTCGATCAACGTCTCGACTTGCGCCTCGCTCAGGCCTTCGATTGCCGAGAGCCCATATCCGCCCGGATAGGCCTGCTCCATCAGCAATGCGCGCTGCCGGACCATACGTAAGGCATCGGCGAACGAAATCGCGCCGCAGCCGACAGCGGCCGCATAGGCGCCCACCGATAATCCTGCATGAAGATCCGCTTCGATACCGGCGTCGGCCAGCCGTCGCTGTGTTGCAACCCCAGCTACGACCAGCGTGATCTGGACTGCGACGCTCGATTGCAACGCATCGCTCGTATCGAGCGCGGTCACATCGTGCGACAACGCATCGGATGCCTCTGCGATCGTCGTCGCAACGGTAGGGTGCGGCGGCAATCGATGCAAGAACCCGGCGCTCTGCGCGCCTTGTCCCGGATAGAGAAGGGCGAGCATCAGCGTGAAGCCTCCGGGCGGCGATGGGCGCCTTGCCAGGGATCGGCGGTCAGGCTCGGCCCTTGGGCCGCGCGCACCATCACGCGCTGTTTGCCCGAGGCCCATTCGCTCAATGCAACCGCGCCGGCCGGGGTTTCGAGTTGCGCATCGATGCGCACGCCGATCGCGCGCTCGATCCGAGCCAGGCGCTCGCGCAGCGCAAGGCCGTCTTCGCGAGAAAGCGGGGCCGGCGAGCGAATCACGATGTCCAGATCGCTCGAGCCGGTAGCGGTGGGCTGCAACGTTGCCAACTCGAAGCCGACGCTGCCTGTCGGTCCCCAAGCGCGCCCGTCGAGACACGCGTCTTCGACGAGCGCGCGCAACGCGACGAACGCCTTGAGCGCCCGACGCTCGGCGCCGGCCGCACGGTCTCTGAGATGCTCGGGCGACAACACGGCTTCCACGGCTGCATGCTCGACGAACGTACCGTACCGCTGCGCCCTGTCCGCACCGCGAAAACCCACCGCGACGAAGCCCGCAGGCGCCTCGGCCCGTCGCACGACGGCGAACGGCGCCCGCGCGAAAGCGTCGGGCAGCCACGCAGGCATATCGGGAGGTTTAGGCAGCTCGCGCAGACGAAGCAGGTCATGCGCTTCGTAGCGCTGCGCATCGTGCAAACAAGTGCCGTTCATCCGTTGCTCGTTCCTGCCGCCGCGTTCGTTGCCGGCGATTCGTTGCCGATGACTTCGCTGATGTCCCCACGCCAACGACCCGACGCCGATGACCCGACACCGACGATCCATCACCGACGATCCATCACCGACGACCCGACGCCGACGACCCGGCGCCGTTGATTCGTTGCCGGTGACGTCGCCATCCTCACGCCGATCCGGCATCCCATTGCATCGCCATGCGCCGCCTGACTTCGATCGATGCCGTACGCGTCGCTCTCGCCGCGTCGGAATCCAATCGGCGAGACAACGCGCGGGGGCCGGACCTTGCCGAACGCACGGCGTCCGCAAGCCTGTGGCGAACGCGAGCGATCTGCTCGGCGGTGGGCGAATCGGCATCGACGCCTTCGATGAGATCATCGAGCAGGCCCAGCTTCGCGAATGCCGCGAGCGAATACGACATCGGCGTGATCGTCTCGCCAAGTGCTTCCAGCGCTTCCACGCAGCGCCGGGTCACACGTGCCGCGGCTTCCTTGCCCATCGCATGCACCATCGTTCCGGGCGCGTCGAGCGCGACAATTCGATTCGCTTGGTAGCCATGCGCGAGAAACGCGCCCGACATGGCGGGGCCGACGATGAGCGCGACGATCGGGTGCCCGGCTTGGCGTGCACAGGCATAGGCATCGACCGCCGCCGCACAGGCGAGGTGGATGCCGAGCATTTCCTCGCGATAGCCGTAGGCCTGGCTTTTTACGTCGACGATCGCGACGATCGGGCGGCGCTGCGGCGCGTGTGCGTCGGCATCGACGACTTCGCGCACGGCGCGTGCGAGTCGCCAGCCCTGCTCGAGCCCAACGACATTGTCGCGTGCGCGAGGAAAGCGGTTTTCCGGATCGGGGGCGACCGCGATGAATCGCGCCGATTCGTCGCCGAGCGGCGCATCCGCATAAGGGACGGGCCCGTGGCCCACGGGCTCGCCTGAGAGCGCTTCGAGCCATCGTTGACCGCGGGACGAGGAGGTCGGTTCGTTCATGGGAGTCCTCAATGATCGTCGCTGCGTTCGCCATGATCGAGCGACACGCTGCCAAAAAGCGCACGCATCGTTTCGGGCGTAACGGAATCGGGCGTAACGTCCGACAGCATCGAGAGATAGTGATCGACGGCCTCGCTACGGTGCACGCGCGGCACGCCCGCCGCGAACGCATCGCGAACGGCGCCCGCTATCGCGTCCACATCGTCTTCGACGAGGCGGTCGGCCAGGCCCGTTGCGACGCGCTGTTCGCCCCCGATTAACTGCCAGATGCGCCGCCGATCGCTCGCGTCGAGTTCCTCGATGCCGGCCTCTTGCTCGATCACCTCGGGCCCGTTCATGCCGAGCCTGGCTTGCCGCGTCATGACCAGGCGCGAGCAAAGGGCGGCCGCAAGCGACATGCCGCCGAAGCATCCGACCATGCCGGCAATCACGCCGATCACCGGCACATGGCGCCGCAACGCGACGATCGCCGATTGAATCTCGGCGATGACGGCCAACCCCAGATTCGCTTCCTGCAAACGCACCCCGCCGGTCTCGAACAGGATGACGGGCCGGACGATGCGGCCGCGCTCGCAGTCGCGCAGCGCCAGTTCGAGAGCGGCCGCGATTTTGCTGCCCGAGACTTCGCCGATGCTGCCGCCTTGGAACGCCGACTCGATCGCGGCGACCACTGCCGGCTCGCCGTCGATCGAACCGCGCGCGATGACCGCGCCGTCGTCGGCCTGGCAAACGATGCCTTGAAGCGGCAGCCAAGGGGAAGTCATACGGTCGAACGGGCCGAGCAACTCGCGGAAGGTGCCGGCATCGAGCAGCCGCCGAGCGCGCTCGCGCGCGGTCAGTTCGATGAAGCTATCGCGCGCGGCCAAGCTCGGCGTGGAAACGGCAGATACGACGCTCATGGGTTCGCTCCCGGCAGGCCTTCGGCCGCTTCCACGGCCTCGGCCAAGCGCAACGCGACGACACCCGGCGTAGCGCCGAAGTCGTTGATTTCGATCGATGCCGCGCCGTCGAAGCGCGTGAAGAACCGGTCGAGCACGCTTTTCCAAATGTGCCCGTAACCGTCGACGCTCGTATTGACGACGACGCGCGCCTGCATTGCGTCGTTCGGTGCGAGCAGCACCTCGAGGTCGCCCGAGCCGACGACGCCCACATGCGCGCGCGCCGCGACGACACGGCGAGCGGGGTAGTCGAACGTCAAATGCTCCATGCTTATGTTCTCCCGTGGGCGCCCGATGGCGCTAGCCAATCGATGAAGAGCGTCGCCGCCAGCAGATCGGCCGCGCCGCCCGGCGATGCATTCAATGCCAGAAGCCGCGATTCGAGCCGATCGAGCGCCGCGCGCCCTTGCGGTGTCGCACTGCCGCCAAGCGCGAGCGCTTCGCTTGCGCCCGATTTTGCGGCGGCGAGCGCATTCAAGCCGGCGCGATGCAGCAGGCAGGTGTCGTCGAGCGTCGTCATGATGGCTAGCAACGCATCGATTCGCGCCGAGTCTTCGGCGACGCCGCGCCGGCGCGCCGTATGCAGTGCAGGCAAGCCGACATGCAGAACGTGCGGAAAGCCCTCCTGCGCCTCGCGTCGCGCGCCACCGACGCCATAGCGGGCACGCACACGCGAACCGTTGCTTTCCGCGAGCGGCGCGCCGTGATCGGGAAAGCAAGCGATTTGCGCGGCCGTCGCGCAGATTGAAGCGGGAAGGCGCGTCGGGGAGCCCGTTGCATCGCCGCATATCGTTGCGCCCGCAACTAAAAGGCCGACGATCCAAATGGCGCCCCGATGAGCGTTGCTGCCTTGCGTCGCATCCATCATCGCCGCCTCGCCGGCGCGGCCGATCGCCGCCAATTGCGCGCGTAGCGCGGCCGATGGGCGCTTGCCTCGGGACGCACGCGCCAGCGCGGCGAACGTCGGCTCCAATGAGCGAGCCGATCGCTCCATGACGGCAAGGTTCAGATCGCGATGTGCACCGCTCCCACGCCGATCGACGAGCGCGGGCTTCGGCGTCAGATGCGCTTCCTCGATCAAGGCGCTCGTGGCTAAGCGCGCAAGGCATGCAGCATCCTCGCCACTGCCCTGCGCAGGGCAAGACTCGGCGCGATGGGTGACGCGAACGGCGAGAGCAGGCATGGCTCACCAGCTCCGGAAACGCGCCGGCGGCGCATAGAGCCCGCCCGACCATGCGACGAGATCGTCGATGCTGCGCGCGGCGAGCAGCGCGCGCTTGGCTTGCGCGCGCCGGATCCCCAGATCTTCCGGGTAGGCCACGATGCCGCGGCGTCTCAGTTCGGCCGTTCGCTCCGCGTTTGCACGCAACCCGATGGGCGTTACGCCTGCGACGGCCGCGAGCGCCGCGCGCCGCTCCTCCACGCCCTCGGCTTTGTGCAGATAGGCGATGCCCTCCTCGGTGACGACGTGGCTGACGTCATCCCCGTAAATCATGACGGGCGCGATCGGCATTGCGCTCTTGGCCCCGACGGCGATCGCATCGAGCTCGTCGACGAAGGTGGGCTCGCCGCCTTTCTTGTAGGTTTCGGCCAATTGCACGACGAGCTTGCGGCCTCGCGCGATGGGTCCGTCGGCCGACTTCAGCAGCTTGAGCCAGGCTTCGCTCGCGTGGCGGCGGCCATGCGGATCGTGGCCCATATTGGGCGCACCGCCGAAGCCCGCTAGACGCCCGCGCGTCACGGTGGACGAATTCGCGTCGGCATCGATCTGCAGCGTCGATCCGATGAACAGATCGACACCGTACTGTCCCGCCAATTGACAGAGCACGCGGTTCGAGCGAAGGCTGCCGTCCCGGCCGGTGAAAAACACGTCGGGCCGGGCGGCAACGTAATCTTCCATGCCTACCTCGCTGCCGAAGCAATGAACGCTTTCGACCCAGCCCGATTCGATCGCGGGAATCAGCGTGGGATGCGGATTGAGCGTCCAGTTGCGGCAGATCTTTCCTTTCAATCCGAGCTCTGCGCCGTAGGTGGGCAAGATCAATTCGATCGCGGCCGTATCGAAGCCGATTCCGTGATTGAGCGACGTGACGCCGTACGGCGCGTAAATGCCGCGAATCACCATCATGGCCGTGAGCACCTGCAAGTCGCCGATGTGCCGCGGGTCGCGCGTAAACAGCGGCTCGACGGCGAACGGGCGATCGGCCTCTACGACGACGTCGACCCACGAACCGGGAATATCGACGCGCGGCAGCGTATCGACGATTTCGTTGACCTGCACGATGACGATGCCGTGGCGGAACGCGGCGGCTTCCGCAATGGTAGGCGTGTCCTCGGTGTTGGCCCCCGTGTACAGGTTGCCGTGCCGATCTGCCTTCTCCGCGCAGAGCAGCGCGACTTGCGGCGTCAAGTCGACGAACATGCGCGCATAGAGCTCGACATAGGTATAGATCGAGCCGATCTCGAGCAAGCCGTCTTCGAGCAGTTGCGCCACACGCAGACTCTGCGGCCCGGCGAACGAAAAATCGACCTTATGCGCGATGCCGCGCTCGAACAGCGTCAGATGCTCGGGGCGACTGATGCTCGAAATCAGCAGATGGACGTTGTTGACGACGTTGGGGTCGACGCGTGCGAGAGACCTCGACAGAAAATCGGCTTGTTTCTGATTGTCGCCTTCGAGCGCGACGCGATCGCCGGGACGTATCAGCGTTTCCAGCGCTTGCACGATGCGCTCCGACGGCAGAATGCCGTCTTCGAGCAAGGGCGCAATGGCAGCGAGGCGACGGTTTTTTTCGTCACGCAAGGTGGTCCAGGTGCGCGGGACCGATCGTTCGGCGGCGGAAGTCATCGGGCGAATCGGCTCCTATACGTGCCTAAATCGGATAGACGGCGACAGACGTGAGGCGGCTGCGGACACGATTCATCCGCCCGTCTGTTTTGCGCGGGTGCGCTTCTTAGGCGCGGGCATCGCTACGGGTTCGGGTGCGCCGGCATCGTTGCTTTTGGCTTCGGGCGCCGGCGATGGTTCGCTCAGCAGGCGATAAAGCAGTTCCCCGGTGCCGAGCAAATGGTCGGCGATCAACGTTTGCGCGGCGGCGATGTCTTTACGTCGCACGAGTTGCATGAGTTGACCGTGTTCGTCGTCGGACACGCGTTTGTGCTGCGGAAGCCCGAACTTGACTCGCAGGTAGCGTTCGCCGCGCCGATGCAGAGTGTCGATCATTTCGAGCAATTGCGGCCGGGCGGCAGGCGCGTAAAGACTCATATGAAACGCCTCGTTGCGGGCGACGTAGCGGGCCGGATCGGGCTCGCGCCGGGCAGCTTCGTACAACGCCTGCGCCTCGCGCAGGCTTTCCTCGGTGTGGTTGGGAATGGCGAGCGTCAGAGCCAAGCGCTCCAGCGCGGCACGGATCTCGTAAATCTCACGCGCTTCATGCGCCGACAGCGGGGCCACGGTCGCCCCTTTGTGCATTTCGACTTTCGCCCAACCCTCGCTTTCGAGCTGGCGCAGGGCCTCGCGCACGGGGATGGCGCTGACCGAGAAATGCCGCGCGACGGCATCTTGGCGCAGCGGCGCGCCGGGCCGCAAGCGCCCATCGACGATCGCGGCTCGCAAAGCATCCGCGACCATGCGCGATGCGCTCGTGCGCGGTGCGACGGCCACCGCCGCAAGCGGCAGGCCACCGTCGGCTTCGGCGTCTAGGGGAAAACGATTCGTTGCGTCGCTCATGATGCTCGATATTATATACAAAATATTCGATCTAAGAACCGGGCAAACCCGAGGATCTCCAGGGGGCACTCGAGCCGGGCGCGGCACTTCCCGCGCGCTCGCGGTCATTAAACGTCGGCAGTCCAAACCGTTTCACCGGAGGAGCACATGAGTTCAATGACAGACACCGCGCGCGCCGCGAAACAGCGTACGCCGCTCAATCGTTCACAAATAGCGGGGTTTTGGGGAGCATGGGCGGGCTGGACGCTCGACGGCATGGATTCGTTCATTTATGCGCTGGTGCTCACGCCGGCGCTGACCGAGCTGCTGCCGCGATCGGGGTTCGAGGCTAGCACGGCGAATATCGGCCTTGCCGGCTCGATCCTGTTCGCGTTGTTTCTGGTGGGTTGGGGCCTGTCGTTCATTTGGGGGCCGTTGGCGGATCGCTTCGGCCGGACGAAGGTGTTGGCCGGAACCATCTTTACTTTTGCCATTTTCACGGGGCTGGCCGCGACGGCGCACAGCGTGTATGAACTCGGCATCTATCGCTTCTTGGCAGGGGTCGGCATCGGCGGGGAGTGGGCGCTCGCCGGCACGTACGTCGCCGAAGCGTGGCCGGAAGACCGCCGTAAGATGGGAGCCGGCTATCTGCAGACGGGCTACTATGCCGGATTTTTCTTGGCTGCCGCGCTCAACTACACGGTCGGCGTTCACTTCGGATGGCGAGCGATGTTCTTGACGGGCGCTGTGCCCGTCGTCATCGCAATTCTCGTGCTGTTGCGCGTGAAAGAGCCGGAGAAGTGGAAGCAGGCCGAGGCGCGCGTCGTTCATGTGAAGCCGCTCGCTCAAATTCTAGGGCCCGGTTACCGCCGTCGCACTTGGGTGGCCTGCGCGCTGTTGACGATCGCGATCGTCGGTTTGTGGGCGGGGGCCGTGTACGAGCCTTCGGCAGTCATTCAACTGGCGATGAAGTCCGGCATGGACAAGGCTGGCGCGATCAAAACCGCTTCGCTGGCGACGGGCTTGCTGTCGATCGGGACGATCCTCGGCTGTTTGGCGTTGCCGCCGCTCGCGGAGAAGATCGGGCGCAAGAAAACGCTGGCCGTGTATTTCGCGGGGATGGCGGCGTCGATCATCGGCAGCTTCGGGTGGGCCTACTACTTGCCGAATGGGCTCGCGCCGTTCATCGCGTGGCTCTTCGCGCTCGGATTCTTCGGCGGCAACTTCGCCCTGTTCAGCTTGTGGCTCCCGGAACAGTTCGAAACGCGCGTGCGTGCGACGGCGTTTGCGTTTTGCACGTCGTTCGGGCGGTTTATCGGCGCGGGGGTCAATTTCCTGCTGGGCGCCGCTGTGCTTCACACGCATACGCTCGGCTTCCCGGTGGCGATGACGGCCGTCGTATTCGTCGCGGGCCTGTTCATCATTCCGTTCGCGCCTGAGACGAAGGGGGAGACGCTGCCGCAGTAGGGACACGCTCGTTTTGAGTCGCCGCGCCGCCGGGTCTTATCGACCCGGCGGCATGGGCTCGTCTTGTTCAACGTCCTTTGGTCGGATTTTTCCGGCTGCTTCGCCCCCCCGATGCCTGTTCAGTGGTAGAAGAGTAGCTTTTAAGCTACAAGTGTGTCATGATAGAACTTCTACGGTACTGCGGCGGCGACGGTCGAGAGCCATTTTCCGAATGGCTTTGTTCGATCAAGGACAAAGTGGCTCAATCGCGCGTCCGTATCCGGCTGCGCCAAGTCGAGGCGGGGAATTTCGGCGATTGCGAGCCGGTTGGCGAGGGTGTCGTCGAACTGCGCGTTCATGTGGGCGCAGGCTATCGCGTGTATTGCGGCCGGCACGGCAAGGTGGTCGTTCTGCTGTTGTGCGGCGGGACGAAGTGCACCCAAACGAGCGACATCAAACGGGCGAAAGTGTTGTGGTCGGAATGGAAACGGAGGCAGTCATGAGCAAGCTCAAGGGCACGGTGTCGCATCACGAGGCGGAAGTGGCCGAGTTGCGCGCCGATCGCGAGTTGGCGGTCGAATACCTGAGGGCTGCCATGGCATCGCTCGACGACCCCGACGATCGAGCGGCCGGTTTGCTCGCGCTGCGCACTGTTGCGGAGGCATACGGGGGCTTGGGTGCGGTAGCCGCTCAAGCAGGCATTAGCCGAGAGTCGCTTTATCGGGCGCTGTCGCCGAAGGGCAATCCTACGCTCAAGACCCTGCTGGCGATCTTGAAGACCATCGGCATGCGGCTTTCCGTCGAACCGGACGGGCACGCGCACGCCTAACGGGCACTGCCCACTGAGCACTGCCCACTGAGCACTGCGCGCTGGGCAGGGGTTGGTCGAAGAAGAAGTATCCGCGATTCGAGCGTCGTCCCGCCATGCACTCAGCTCGCTGGATTCTCCTCGTCGGGCGGCGGCGCCGCGCCGCTCGGCATGCCTAGCACGCTCACTTGAAAGATGCGCGTCGCGGCCAGCGATTCGAGGCTCGGGTCTTCGGGGATGGCGAGCAAGAGCGGGAAGATCACCGATCCGCCGATGATCGCACGTCGGCTATTGTCGGCCGGCCGCATCCCCCAAATATCCTGATAAACGAGCGGCACCGTGCGGCCATCGCGCGTCGTGTTGCCCAAGTAGAGCATCACGTGTCCGCCGATGTAGACGAGCGTGCGCATCGGCTTGCCGTTCCGGAGCAGATAATCGAGCCGTTGCGCCGGCGTATCCGCGGAAAGGTCGGTCATGTCGCCCGCGGCCATCTGTGAGGACGAATGCCTGGGCAGCCATACGCCGAATGCCGCGAAGATACTCTGGAGTTCGGACGAGCAATCGTTGTAGAAACCCATGTTGCCCCATCCATAGGGGCGGCCAATCAGCGATTTCATCAGGAACGCCAAATGACGCGGCGTCGCCGCGATCGGCGCGGCGGCGAGCGCCGTGCTCGGCAATCGTGCCTCGCGTACGACGGCGCGGCCGTCGATATCGCGGGCGGGGACGAGCACCGTCTGCTGAGGCGCCGATGCGTCGCCGTGCGACAGCGGAAGCAGCGTGCCGGCCGTGGCATCGAAACGAAAGACGCCGCGCTCGTCGCGCACTGGCGTCGATGCCGCGATCACCATGCCCCATCCGGTAGGGGCGCGATGCGACCAGGCCGCGATGAACGCATCGTCCACCGATGCCACGCCGTCTGCTCGCACCCATCCTTGGACGTCGGGCGTTTGCACGTAAGCCCACGCGCCGTCCGCGCTGTGCCCAATGACATAGAGCGGCGTGCCCGGGCGGATCGACGAGATCTGTAGGTTATCGAACGGGTAGCCTTCGCCGGCCAGCCGATGCGAATAGAACGACGGATCCATGGTCGGCAATTCGCGCACGAGCAGCGGGTTCGTGGCGATCGCTCGCGCCTGCGGCGTGTAGCGCGGGGCTTGGGCGAATTGCTGCAAATTCATGTTGCGCTCGATCTCGTCGATCCACTGCGCGGTATGCGGACGGTAGTTCTGGCCATAGCCGATCGAACGCTTTGCTTTGCCGGCATTATCGTAGCGGCCGACTCGTCGCAGTTGCAGGTCGACGATATCGGCGCCGCCGCTGCCGTACAAGCGGCGGTTGATGAAGGCCGCGTTCCACGGCGACGGGTCGCGCTCGCTAGTCCCGAAGTAGCGGGCCAGATAGGCGTTCCAATGCGCCTGTTGCTCGACGGGCGTCAGGAACGGGGTGTCGTAGTTCGCGCTCGACGGATCGATCCAGTGGTCGACGTTTTGGTCGTAATGCTCCATCGGAAAAAGACCGATCGGGTCGACGAACGCATGGGGTGCGGGGGTGGGCGGGTTAGCGGCGCAGGCGGCGAGGGCCAGCGCGAATGCGCCGAGCGCGGCGCGTGCAGTGAGGGCGCGCCGAGGCGAAATAGCGGGGACGGACATGAGAGAAGCCATTCGTCGGAAAGTAACTCGTGGCCGTCATGATACGGCTTCGCCGGCTGACGCCGGAAGATCGCGAACGGCCGCGCGAGCGTGGCGGGCGTTAGCGCGTGGCGTGACCGTGCGCCATCGGCAAGCCGACGCGGCGAAGCAAGGTCATCGGGCCGATGCGCCGCACTGTATCCAACTGCTCGGCATCGCGCACGAATATCGAACCGGCGAATCCCAGCGCGTTGATCGCAACGCCGCCGGCCCGCTCGGCTGAGCGCGGCACGAGCAGCATCCAATGCGGCGTCGCGAGCAGATTGTACGGCGCGGATTGATGTAGGCGTCCATCGACCGTGACGGCGTGCAACGCCACGGCGTCGAGCAGCTTGCGGTAGCGATCGAGCGCTTGGACGGCGGCTTGCATCGGCGGTAGCGGGACGAGCGGCGCGAATGCATGTTCGAACGGAAGCCCCGCCAGCGTGCCGATTTCCCCATCGATCGATGCAGCCTCGACGAGCGGTGCGATCGGCAGCGGTTGGCCGCCGTCGCCGAGCGGCAGCGGGACGATTTGCAGGTGCTTGTGCGGTTGGCTGGCGCCGGCTTCGCGTCCGCCGTTATAGAAGCCGAGCCCTTCCAACTGCGAGAGGCAGGCGAACCAGGCGGCGAAATCGTCGAGGTCGAGCAGCGCTTCTTGCGGCTCGAACGCGCGCGTGACGATCAGCAAGTGATGATCGATGACACTGAACTTGTTGAGCAACACGAAGTGCGTCGGCGATAGGTCGGCGACGAAGAGATCGGGATCGTGCGGGAGAAACGGGTCGACGAACGGCCGTGCGTCGGGCGCTTCGGCCTGCGGTTCGGCCGATTCGTTCGCGCGGCTCGGTAGCGATGCCACGACGCCCGGCTTACGGGCCAAGCTCGACACTTGGCGCACGACGAAGCGTACGCCGCCTTCCACGAGCGTCGTTTGCGTCGTCTCGATCGGCTGCAAGGCGCCACACGCCAATGCATGCTCGGTTCGCGCGACGAGAGCCGGGCGGAGGGCGCAGGGTGGGAGTGGATCGATGGTCATCGCCGGCGTGCCGTATTGGACGCTGCTATTGCCGATTGCCCGAGATTGCGTTATTCGCCGAAGAGACTGCGAATGTCCTTGCTGTCGTCCACGTCGGATAAGTTGTACTCGGCGCGCACGGCAGTCAGGACTTCGTCGATGAAGCGCTCGAACCCGACCGCATTGCCGAAATGCTTCATCGTCCAGTTGCAGCCCGACTTGTCGGGCTCCTGCTTTTGCGGGCGCGGCACGCGAATCTTCACGCCGTCTTCGACGATCTCGTGGATACGGTGCAAACGACGGCTCACTTCGTCTTGCAGCCTCGATGCGTTGAGCGTCTTGCGGATCACGGCACCTCCTCCTCGCGGGATTTGATGGGGATGCCGTGACTATGCCATGGATCGCTTACTGTACCAATCTGGGCGGCGTGTATGCCCCATAGCCGGTTCCGAAACCGCCCGCGTTCGCCGTCTCGCAGTGGCTCATGTCGTTGGTCATTTGCACGAGGACATACGGCATCGCGCCATTCTTCGCGTTCAGAATATGTAAGCACGCGAATGCCACCACAGGTTGAAACCCGCTCGTCGACGGCGTGTCCACCACCGGCGCAGTCACCCATTCGCATTGCCCATTGCCTGCTGCGCTGCATGCAGCCGTGCCATTGAAAAGCGTGTTTTCGGTGCCGGTCTGGATCCATGTTCCCGGGGAGGCTCCGATCGTAAATGTCGTCGAGTTGCCGCTAGTGAGCAGGCCGCGCGCATAGCTGGCGCTATTGTTGTTTTGATCGAACGTCGTCCACTGTCCCGAATCGCAGGTACCGTAGTGGTACGACGATCCAATCTGGAAAAAGTAGGGCTGGCCCGCTTGCTGCGCGACGGACGTGCCGGGCAGCGTGCTGTTGTCCGGCGACAGCTTGGGCGAGCCCGTGGTCGAATCCCAGTAATTGTCATACAAGCACTTGGACATCGCTAACGGAAACAATCCGCCTGGCCCCACACTCCCTGGCTGAGACAACACCGCTGTCGCCACCGCACTGGCTTTCAGCGCCTGAACGCCGAGCACTTTGGCCAGGAACGTCGATACCGCTCCGTTCGCATCCGTCCCGTCTTTCCGAATGATTACTTGTACCGCGGGCAAATCGTTCGCGCCCGGCGTGAACGGCAGTGTCTCTAGACGGTACGGCGTGCCTGTGACGTTCCAGTAACCGGTCGATACGGTACTTGCCTTCACACTCGCGCCTTGAACCGTGTTGGTGCTCGTGGAGGTGGAAAACGACGATGCCTTCGCCTTCGCCGTCGTCCAGTCAGGCTGCGGTGCGGTGGTGTTCCCGCAGGCGGTACGACGGATCAGGCATCCCGCGCCCGCCATCGCAGCCGCATCGGCCGCGTTCTGCAGCTGGTTGCGTGCCACCAACACATTGCCGACGTCGATGGCGAGGCCTGCGAACCCCAACAGCATGACCAGGCAAACAGCGACCGTAACGGCCACCGCCCCCCGCTGTTGCTTTCTGCTTCCGCTCGTGCGCATGGCAGTCCCCTTATTCGTTGTTCATGACGGTGGTGGCGGACAGCGTGAGCTGTCCCGACAATGCCGCCGCCAACTGGCCCAGCGCCAGCCCCGAATAGGGATAGGAAACCGTCACCGTGAGCGGTGTGCCAAAGGTGCCGCCCTGGCCTGTCGTGGTGACCGTCGGGGTGCGCTGCGTGCCGAACGTGAGCAAATGGGACGACGTGTAGTTGAGCACGACGTTTTGGATGTCCGTGGAGGTGGCCTTCGGGCTCTTTAGAACCACCCCCGCACGGGCGCCCTCGCGGCTGGCGTTGGTAATCACGGCCTTGTCGTAGAAGGCGACGCCGAACTCGACGATGCCGAATACGATCAACAACAAGATCGGCAGCACAAGAGCGAATTCCACCGCCGCCACGCCGCGTTGCCTTGCCTGTCCGTGTCGAATTCCGCGGCGGATGCGGTCCGTGGTTTGACGCTTTATGGTCTTCATACTTCCCCCGGTTTCACCGTATGTGCGAAGCGTCGAAATGCGCTCCTGCGCTTCCCCCAGCAGTCTTGGATTTCCTCTATGCGCCGGTTGGCCCCAATGTAGAAGGGCTAGCTCACGGTTGCTGTTGGGCGGCACACATTGAGCGTCAGATAGCGGGCGAAGCCGGCCCGCGACGCTCGGCCGCGCGCGTCTGCACATCGGGCGGGGCCGCGCACGCGAGCGCCGCTCTCTCGTTTCGATTTCGCGGATCGACCTCTTGAAATCGAGCAGGCCGCCGCTATGTTCGGGGCGTAGTCGGACAGCAGGTCGTTCTTGGTTGCTGTGCGGCAAACTAAGAGGGAACCATCATGAGTGACTTTCTATTTGGACACGTCGGAAGCGACCTGTTTCGCGAATTCGATCGCCTGCAGCAACATATGTCGACGTTGGCCGGCGGCTTACCCACTAGCCTGCGCTCGAACCAGAGTTATTTTCCGCCCGTGAATATCGGCGTCACGGACGATGCGATCGAGATCGTCGTCTTTGCGCCGGGCTTCGTTTCTTCTCAGTTCGACGTGTCTATCGATAAGGGCGTGTTGACGATCGCCGGGGAGCGCAAGCGCCCGGAAGCCGCCACGCGGGAGGAGACGCGCTCGTATGCGCGGGAGCGTTTCATGGGGGCATTCCGGCGCGTGATCGAACTTCCGTCGAATGCCAATCCGGACGACGTACAAGCCAAATACACTGACGGCTGTCTCTTCATTCGCGTCGGCAAGCACGAATCGTCGAAGCCGAGAACCATCGCGGTTCTGTGACCTCAACGGTTGGACGAAGGAGCATTCAATGAGCAACGAAACCGAAGTGACCCGGCGCGACGCCGGTGAGTTGAGCCAGCGGGATATAGCGGGGCGTCGGGCGGCGCTCGTTCCGGCGGTGGACATCGTCGAGGATAAGCAGGGCGTGACGGTATGGGCCGATTTACCAGGCGTGCCGAAGGACAAGCTCGACATCAGGGTGCATGACGGCAACCTGTCGATCGAAGGCGAAGCGGTCGTGCCGACGCCTGCCGGCATGAGCGTGACGCACAGCGAGGTCCGCACATCGCGCTATGCGCGCGCGTTTTCGATCAGCCCCGATTTGGATACTTCGAAAATCGACGCGAGCCTGCAAGACGGCGTATTGACTCTGCGCATTCCGCGTCGGGAAGCTGCGTTGCCGCGGAGGATCGAAGTCAAGTCGGGTTGAGGGATCGGGACATACGATGCGATGCGGGACGATAGCACCCGCATCGCGCTGGTCGCTTGACTGCGCCTCAGACGCATCACGGCCATAGGGCGTCGTCGAAGCGTTAAAACACCCACGGTACCAGCCGGTATCGGACGCTGTTGCGATAGCAGCGGTATGCCGCGTCGGTTTCCAGCATTTTCTCCTCCCGAATGATCCGGCCGATTTGAAACGCCACCTGGGCGATGTGAACGGAAAGGTTCATCAGCGAGAAATTGCTGAGCAAGAAGCCGACATCGGTGACGAAGTAGCCCAGATACATAGGGTGCCTAACGACTCGATAAGCGCCGCGCGATACCACGCCACGGTTGGCGGGCAGGAGCCCGAACGAGCGTTTCAGCGAGATTTTCGCAAAGAGTTGCCATGCGATCCCGCCGATCTGTAGCAGCGCCCCGATGGCTTCAGGCACGATCTTGACGCCTCCATTCAAGTTATAGAAGAGAAAGGCGTACGTGCCCCCCAGCGTCCACAGCAACGTCAGCGGCCGCCAGTCGCGTCTTACCGGCGTTCGAGCGACGAGCACCAAGCCTGTCGTAAAGCAATTGGCGACCACCAGTAGCAGCAGGGTGACGCGCGTTGGTGCAGCCAGCCAATGCGATATGGCCGAAATTGCGAATACGGCGAAAGCTACGGCCGTCACGACCCGTAACGCAATGTCCGCGATCAAGTGTCTGTCGATCGCGTGCGGGCGCGCGATCGTGTCGTCGTGAAGCGAGCTCATTCAACCTCCGCTGATGTGCGTCATCGTCGGCAGGAGCTGCCGGGCGATCTGAATAACGGCAGGCCCGACGAGGACGACGATCAACGTCGGGAAGATGAAGAAGATCAGCGGAAACAACAGCTTCAGCGCGATCTTCGCAGCTTGTTCCTCGGCTTTCATTCGCCGTTTGGTGCGCATGCTGTCGGTATAGACGCGCAGCGAATCGCCAATGCTCGTACCGAAGCGGTCGGCTTGAATCAGCATGGTCGTGAGCGTGTCGATATCCTCGACGCCTGTACGAGCGGCAAGGTTGCGCAGCGCTTTCTCTCGCCCAGAGCCGGCGCGCAATTCGAGCAGCAGGAGTTCGAGTTCGTTCTTCAGCGTCGGGCTCTTTGCTCCGAGCTCTTCCGTGACACGTTGCATCGCCGCGTCGAGGCCGAGTCCCGCTTCGACGCACACGGTCATCAAATCGACGGCATCGGGTAATGCTTCCACGATGGCGCGTTGGCGCCTGCTGGTGAGTCGGGACAGCACGGCGCTCGGGCCATAGAACCCCAGAGCCGACGCGCCGAGCAAAACGAACAGAGCGGTCAGCGTATGCCCTGCCGAAAACTTCGGCGCGGCGAATACGAGTGCCGCAGCCGGTAATACAAGCGCAAGTATGGTCTTCGCCGCGAAGTAATACATGGGAGCCGATGCACCGCGAAAGCCCGCATTCATGAAGCGGCGGCGCAGCGCCGAGCGATCCCAGTCGTCTTTCGGCAGCGAAAGCTTGGCGACCCGGTTCGATACTTGGGCGATCCGCTCGCCCCATTTGTTCTCGTCCGGTGCCTCCAGGCCGCCCACGCCTGCGCCGGAGAGGCCGCCTCCGGCAAGCGGCGTCGAGAGTCCTTCGATGCGGCGCTTCAACGGATCGGGGCGCATCAATTGCAGTGCGCGAAAGACGATGCCGAAGACGACGAAGAACATCCCCGCGAGCAAGACGATTTGTTCGGTTTTCATGATCGGTCCTAACGTGTTCCTAAGCTCAGACGCGAATGCGCACGATCCTTTTCATCCATAGAATGCCGACCGCCATCATCCCTATGCAGACGAACGCCAGCTTTTCCGCGGATGGGTCGGTCCAGAAAATCTTGATGAATCCGGGACTCAGCACCGACAGCAAGGCGACGATGACGAACGGCAACAGGGCCAAGATCCATGCGGAAAGCCGCCCCTCGGCAGACAATGCGCGGACCTTGCCGAAAAGCTTCAACCGCTCGCGAATGATGAATCCGATGTTGGTCAGAATCTCAGCCAGGTTGCCGCCCGATTCGCGTTGGATCAGCACCGCGATGACGAGGTACCGCAGATCGTCGAGCGGCACGCGTTCAGTGATGTTGTGCAGCGCCGTGTTCATCGATACGCCGTAGTTGATCTCGTCGAACGCTGTTCGGAACTCCGCGCCGAGGGGCTCCGCCAGTTCGTCCGCGAGCATGCCGAGCGCACTCGCGAAGGAGTGTCCCGCTCTCAACGATCGCGCAATCAAATCGGTCGCGTCCGGCAATTGGCGCTCGAGTTGTTTCAGCCTTTGACTGCGCTTGCGCCGCACGATCAGCCAAGGTGTCGCGGCCAATGCACAACCGATCCCCAACTGAACGGGGAGCTTGAGGGATAGCAAGGCGCCAAGCACCGGGCCGATGGCGGCGCAGGCGAACGTGTAGCCGACGAAGCGGCCCACGGTCATCCTCATGCCCGCCTGCTTCAGCGCCCGATCGAGCGTATTCACGCCCGGTACGCCGGCTAGCAGTTGCATGAGCCACTGCGAATCGCTCAACTTGCGGTTTTTGAGGATCGACAGCGGCTGGCCGCCTCCTTCCCCGGCCGTTGAGCCGAGTGAGAGACGCGCAGCGATGCGCTTGGCCTGCGCACCGTAATGGCTCGCCCAGTACAGGTAGAGTCCTTCGATCGACAGCACGGTTGCCAGAAAGAGCAAGACTGCAAACGCAAGAAAGGTCGTATTCATGGCGCTCTCCTTGAGGCCGTTAGGCCTCGAAGCGGCGCGAGGGGTCGAACAGATCGTCGGGCAGAGCCACGCCGAATGCAGCCAATCGCTCGCAGAACTTCGGGCGCACGCCCGTCGCGCAGAAGTAGCCCGTGATCTTGCCTTCGGCATTCACGCCCGTGCGCTTGAACGTGTAAATCTCCTGCATGTTGATGATCTCGCCTTCCATGCCGGTGATCTCTTGCACGCTCATCAGCCGCCGAGTGCCGTCGGTGAGACGCGCCGCTTGCACGACGACATCGATCGCAGAAGAAATTTGCTGACGCATCGCTTTGATCGGCAATGAGAAGCCGGCCATCGCCACCATGTTCTCAAGGCGCGTTAGCGCGTCGCGCGGTGTATTTGCGTGAAGGGTCGCCATCGATCCTTCGTGGCCCGTATTCATGGCATGGAGCATGTCGAGCGCTTCCGCGCCGCGTACCTCGCCGAGCACGATCCGGTCGGGGCGCATCCGCAGCGCGTTGCGCACGAGCGCACGTTGAGGAATCTCGCCTTTTCCTTCGATGTTCGGCGGACGCGTTTCCAAGCGCAGTACGTGCGGCTGGCGCAGCTGGAGTTCCGCTGCATCCTCGATCGTGACGATGCGCTCGTCAGCCGGGATGAAGCCCGACATGAGGTTCAACAGCGTCGTCTTACCGCTGCCGGTACCGCCCGAGATCAATATGTTGAGCTTGGCCTTGCTCATCGCTTCGAACATGCGTGCGATGGACGGCGTGAACGATCGGTTGCTGATCATATCGTCGACCGTCAACGGATTGACTGCGAAGCGCCGAATCGAAACGAGCGGACCGTCGATCGCGGAGGGCGGGATGATCGCATTCACCCGCGAGCCGTCGGGCAAACGTGCATCGACCATCGGCGTCGATTCGTCGATGTGGCGACCGACGCGAGAGACGATGCGCTCGATGACTTTCATCAGGTGCGCATCGTCGAAGAAGGTGATGTCGGTCAGTTCGAGCTTGCCGCGGCGCTCGACATAGACTTGCCGCCATGTATTGACGAGGATGTCGCTGACGGTTGGGTCGGCGAGCAGCGGCTCGAGCGGCCCCAGGCCGAACATTTCATGGTTCACATCCTGCGCGAGGCGGCGCCGTTCCGCTTCGTTCAAGGGGATTTTTTCTTCCTCGACGATGCGCTCGATGAGTTGGCCGAGCTCGCGCCCCACCTGCTCGGGCGTCAGGCGCTGGAGCTTGTCCAATTCGACGCGCTCGATGATCGTTTGATGCACATGCATCTTCAGTTGCTGATACCCTTGGCCGCCGCCCCGAGCATCGCTCGCTAGGGTTGGGGTCGAGCCGGGCGCGTCGAACGCGACGACGCCGCTTTGCATCATCAATTGCTCACGCAAGGACATGACAGTCTCCGAGGTAGTTCAAAGGTTCAGGACTCGGTTTTCAGCGTGCGCATCGGCGCCGCTGCCGGCTTGGAGGTGAATAGGCGAGAGAAGATGCCGCTGCTGGCGTCGAGCGGCCTGGGCCAGAGCAGATCGGCGAACGCTTCGATGCCGCTCGCGAGTGCGCCGGATCGGGAAACCTCGAGTAGCGGCATGCCTTGCTCGATCGCTTGGCCGGCATGTTTGTCGTCGCGCGGCAACCGATGCGCGATGCGTACGCCGAGCGCATTTTCGAGCGTGCCGACGTCGACGCTGGCGCTTTTGTCGTATTCGTTGAGCACCGCGCGCAATTTGCCGCTCGAATAGCCGAGCTCCCGCAGGATGTCGACGAGCTTTCGGCCCGTATGCAGGTGCGGGATGCTTTGGCGCAGCACTACGCCGATGTCGCTGCTGCGATCGAGCGCAAGCATCGAAATCGGGTCGACGAAACGTCCGAGGTCGACGAGCACGACGTCATAACGCGGTATCACGAACGAAAGGACCCGCTCGACCTGCGGCGCTCTCAAGTCGGCGGCCTTGATCGGGTCGCTCGCGCCGGCCAACACGTCCAGATTGGGATGAACATGCATGGCGCACGCGTCGAAGAACGCGCCGTCGAGCCGGTCGATTTGCGAGCACAAGTCGACGATCGTGGCCGCGGGCGGCTTATCGGCCAACATCAAGTGGGCGTCGCTGAACTGCCGGCTCAAGTCGACGATGAGCGTGCGCTTGCCGCGATCGCGAGCGAGCCCGTAGCCGAGATTGACGGTGATGAGCGTCGTGCCGCTGCCGCCGCGAGGGGACAAGAACGAGAGCACTCGGCTTTCCCGCCCCGTGCCGGCCGATTTTTTTCCGCCGATGAGAGACAGCTCGGCGGCGAATGCGCTCTCGTCGATGGGCCAGGACAGCACGTGGCGCACGCCGGCGCGCATGGACGCGACGAGCCAATCTTGCGACAGCGACGGCGTCACGAGCAGACAACTCAACCGCGGCGCGCTGGCTGCGATCGCCTCCACCGCAGCCAAGTCGCGCTGCTCGAGATGCACGTCGTCGATGATCAGGAGGTCGGCCTTCTGTGCGTTCTCCCGGTACTCGGCGAGCCGTGCGGCGCCGGCCCGGATGGTGCGCAACCGGTGACCGGTATTTTCCTGGGCGACGAGCGCGGAAATTCGGCCGGCGCGCTCATCGTCCGACGAGATCAACAGAATGTCGAGCATGGCATTACCTCGTTTTACCGCTAGGCGGCGTAGGGCGTGTCTTGGCTGTGTCGCGTCAGTTGCCCGAACCGCCGGAGCCGCTCACGCCGATCGTGAACACGCTTGTCGGCGGCGGGGGCGCCATGAACGATTTGCCGTAGTTTTGCTGCGATGCCGTGGCGGCCGTGCCGTCAATGCCGGCGACCGGATCGGTGTTGGCCGACGCAGTCGGGTTGAGCACTTGCATTGCCGTGACGGTCTTGACTGCGTCGCCGAACGTGCGGTCCCAAACAGGCGTCGAGGTGATGCATCCGTTGAGCAGAGCTGTGCCGGCCGTGATGAGCGCTATGCGAAGCGCGATTCGTTGGATCTTCATGTTGATCTCCGATGTGTTGGTCGTAACGCGTCGGCGCTCAATGCATGGCCGTCAGCGTTCGGGTGTCCGCGGGCCAGGCGCTCGCTTCGGGCAACGGTCTGGCAACGGGGGCCGCAGTGGCGACGGGCGTGGTTTGGACGGCGGGCGTCGTCGTTTCGGGCGACGCGGTGGCGGCCGGTTGCGCGTCGGTGACGGGCGTCGCCGGCGCCGAGGGCGCAGGCAGTGCGCTGACCGGCGCAGAAGGTGCTGCCGGAGCAGGCGAGGGTGCAGCCGGCGCGGCCGGGGCGTGCCCTTCCATGTTCCCTGTCGCGAACACGCCGGCTTCGCCTACCTTGCCGAAGTGATCGGTCGGCAGCGGATAGTTCGGCGGCAGCGGCTTGGCCAGGCGTGGCGTGACGACGAACACGAGTTCGGTCCTGTCGTTTTGATAGTTCGTGCTGCGAGCCAACGCGCCGAGGATCGGCAACTCGCCGACGCCGGGAATTGCCTTGATGGTTCCCGTGATGTTGTCCTTGAGCAGCCCGCCGATGGCGAAGCTCTGTCCATCGTTGAGCTGAACAGTCGTCGATGCGCGTCGCGTCGTGATGAGCGGCAAAATGGAACTGAGATTGCTGTTGGATGCCGTAACGGTGACGCCCGTCGGCGACAGCTCGGAGACTTCCGGCGAGACCTTCAGATTGATCCGGCCGTTTTCGAGCACGGTGGGCGTGAATTTCAGACCGACGCCGAATTCCTCTTCCTTCAACGTGATCGTCGTTCCGCCGCTGCCGTTGTTGCTTTGCGGCACGGGAATGAATACCTTGCCGCCGGCCAGGAAGCTCGCTTCTTGCCCGCTGATCGCCATCAACGTCGGCTGTGCGAGCATCTTGACGAGCTGATCGTCGTGCTCCGCATCGAGCAGCAGGCTCAACGGTTTGTGGTTGGCCTTTGAGAGGGTAAGCGCGCTCATGCCGCCCGAGAGGAAATCCGCAAGCAATCCGACGCTCCAACTGCCGAATGCGCCTTGGACATTCGGCGCGGCGCCGAGCTCGTCGATCAATGTCTTGGAAACCTCCGCGACCTTGACTTCGAGCATCACCTGCTGGGGCGCGGCGATGTGCATCATATCGATGACGCGCAGCGGTGTGGGGCTATCGGAGGAGGGGGCTCCTGCCGCAGCTGGAGCGGCGGCGGGAGCGGCGGGAGCGGGTGCGCCTGCCCGGCTCTGTGTGGTGAGCGGCTTGGCGGGGCGCTGTGCGAACGCGTTCGCCAGTTCGATCACACGTTGTGCCTTGACCGCATCCGATACCGTGCCCGTCAGCACGAGCGTGTCGGCCGCAACCTTGACCTGTATGCCGGTCTCGCTGGGTAAAAGTTCGGTGATGGCCGCCTGCAGGCCGCTCGGATCGGTGCCGACG
Organism: uncultured Burkholderiaceae bacterium; assembly: GCA_966212325.1. Classification (GTDB taxonomy): domain Bacteria; phylum Pseudomonadota; class Gammaproteobacteria; order Burkholderiales; family Burkholderiaceae; genus Trinickia. Next base: position 82,604 of record CBIHRA010000003.1, read on the forward strand.
ACAACGTCCACGATGCTGCACGAGCCGCTGCGTCCTTGAACGATCATGTTCGTGGTGCCGATGTCGGTGCCGAGCAGATAGAGCGTGCGCGGCGAAACGAGCATAGCCTGCACGACCGACGGATTGCCGACCGTGCGGGTGCGCACGGGTTCGGGCAACGCAACCATAGTGGACTTTCCGAGCGGAACGACAACGGAACTATGCATGGCGACTTCGCCGACGCAATTCGGCCCATGCTCGGCGAACGGCATTTCGCGCGTTGCCGCTTGCGGGCCGGCGGCAGCCGCAGCTGCGGCCGCTGCCACTGCCGGCCGGGCCTCGACGTTCGCTAGTACGCAAAAAAACAACGCACCGGCCATGCCGCAAGCACGCGTCTTCCAAAAGCGTACGCGCGGTTGCGGATAAGCCTGCGCACGTGCACTATGCGTCGCGCGGCTAAGGCGTTCGAATCGAGTCTTCATGTCGTTCCCCCGGTGATGCAAAAAGGTGATGCAGATTTCGCTTTTGCGCCGCGTTCGTCGATGCGGCGCTTGCGTTGTCGCGTTGTTTCGGTCCTTCGTTCGACGGCTGCTTTTGCAACGCCGGTCAGTTCGTCGGCAGCCAGAACGATCGATACTTAGTGCTTTAGAAACATTCCTGTGAATTGCTTGCTCCATCGATCACGTGTACGCAGTCGCGCGGCGCTGCGGGCGCGTGATGCGCGGCGACCTTGACGGGTGCGGGATGCGCCGGCACCGGTGCAGGCGGTTGCGGGAGCTTGAGCAGCGATGCACGCGTCGCCCCTGCCGTGTTCGGATCTTGCGGGTCGATTTGGTTGCGCAGCACGAGCGAAAGCGTGCCGATACTGCGCGCAAGATCGATCTTTTCTGCCTGTTCGGGCGTGACTTGCAGCGTGACGGCATCGACGACCTTGGGCTTGGTCTCATCCCGAGCGGCTTCTTGCGCGACCGCGAGCACCAGAATGTGCTCGAGCACGATCTTCGAGATCTTCTGCTCGTTCTGCGCGTTTTGGACGTTCGAGTCTTTTTGCGTATTGACGATGATGTCGACGTAATTGCCCGGCAGCGCGAAGCCCGCCACACCGATGACATCGTTCACGCGGACCGTGATGGCCCGTTTGCCGGGATCGATGACGGCCGATAGCCCTCCTGTCGAGCCTTGCGGCGACAGCTTTGCCTCGAGGATCGGTTCGCCCCGCATCGCCGTTTGCCTAAGCACGCGCCCGTCGACTTTCGAGGCATCATGGAACGCGCCCGGCGGGACGCTGCCGGCAGGCCAGTCGATCGTTTTGACGAACTCGGGCGAGATCCGTTGCCCGAGGTCGATGTCGGCGGTCGCCACGACGACTTTGGTCGTCGAGCTCGAGCTTTGCGCCATCATCCAACGCGACGCGAATACGACGGCCGTGAGTCCGGCCGCGGCGGCGATTAGAAGCATCATCAATGCGCGAAGGTTTTTCATGTCGTTCACCTATCGGTTGCTTCTTGGCGATCCCGAGCATGCGAAGTGGCCGGTGATGCGCGTCGAGGCGGCGTCAATCAATCGTTTCCCGTGCGGCGTCGCCGCGGCGTGTCAAAGCTCAAGGATCGGGGGAGGGATGCAACGAGGCCGCGGCCTGCGTTGTTGATGCGCACGACCCATATGCGAGCCGATTGCAGCTTGACTTGCGGTGACCGCCCGATTGGCGGTTCGCTTGGCGTTGGTGCCCATTGCATTTCCCCCGACTAAGCCCGCCTTCCGGCGAGCGGTGCATTGGACGAGCTGATCGGCGCATCTCACGTGCGGATGACCGCTGTCCTTCGATGTCCGCGTCGACCTCCCGCGCGCGGCTTCTTGTTGTCTCTGTCGTCGTAGCTTCGTAACCGGTGCGCGGCACTCGGTTCGGTTTCGATCGACGCTCCCAGGCCCCGCTAGTCCAAATTCAATTCCGATTCGTTGCTCGCGTTCGCTTCTTCTTCTCAGCCCGTTTGCGCGTTCAGCATCAGCGTGATGACCGATCCGATGGCGATGGCCACGCCGTAGGGCAGCGACCCGATGCTCGGGACAGTGTTGCGCGAGGGCTCTGTATTGACCGCCGGGCCGTCGGCCGACATCGTGATCAACATCGACATCGCGCCTGCCACGCCTTTGCGCAGCCTGCGTTTTCGCATCAAGGCGAAGAACGCGAGCACGCCTCCGATCGCGGTCGCGAGCAAGACGGCCTCAAATGCGGCCCGCGGCCCGAGCAGCGCACCAACGGCCGCCATCAATTTGACGTCGCCGGCGCCGAGCATGCGAACCAAGTACCCCGGCATGAGCAAAAGGCCCCCGGTCAATGCGCCGGTGATCCACCAAACGGGGCCGGTCGGCAAGCCGTTGGCGATGATTTGAACCGGGAGCGCCGCAATCAAAGCGACGATCACTAGCCAATTCGGAATTCGCCGGGCATGCAGGTCGTACGCCATGGCGATGACCACGAGCGCCAGGACACATGGGCCGGTCGGAAAGAGCATCGCGTTCATTGCATTCCCCGTTCGTGCCGTGTATTGCGTTACGCTGCGAGAGCAAGTCCCGCGGAGACGGCGGCGAACAGCCCTTGCAGGCTGGTGCCGACCCCCGTGGCGGCCAAGACGATGGCTAGCGCGATTAGGCCTGCCAACAGAGCGTATTCAATGGATGCCGCCCCTTCTTCGAGGCGTACAAATGCGTGCAGCTTGTTCATGTTTTCCCCCGGAGCATCGGTGGCGTGCGGGTCTCGAGCGCGGCGAGGCGCTCGAGACCGCCTACGTGCAATCAGCCCGCCGCCGCGTTCGTCAGCGCCGTGTTGACAGCGCCGAAGATGGTTTGCAGGCTCAGGCCGACCGCCTGTGCGCTCAGGATGATCGCCACCGCAATCAACCCAGCCAGCAGGCCGTACTCGATAGCGGCCGCACCGTCTTCTTCACGCAGGAAATGTTGAAGCTTGCTCATGTTTGCCCCCGATGGAGAGGTTGAAATCAACCAAAAAACCACGGCCATTCGAAGAGGACCGCGGCATGCAATAGCCGCCCGGATTGGACGACGACCTCAACGGGGCGCACCGCTCGTATCTCCGCATCGCACGCATCGCACGTCGATGACCCCGTCGCTTCCTCGGCAATCGGCGCGCATGTCATGCCGCGCGCCGTTCACCGAAGTCTGTTGCCGCTACCCATTTGAACCGGTCCGGGCAGCGACGAATTCTCTGCGGGGCGATAAGGCAATGCGTATGCCATGAGGCCGGGAGGCCTTGCCGGATAAGACATGCGACAGCAGGCAGCCGGCGTTCTGGCGTTTTAGGAAGAGGGGATGTTTCGTTTTTGAAACGTGACTTGGGCCGGCAAACAAAAGATTTACGCCGTATCGAACGAGCGTTCGTGGCGCGATTCGTCCTTGCCGCGCTGCAGCGACAGCAATGTCCCGCAGCCGTAATTGCGTCTTTCAGCGTCACAATTGACGGGAAAAAACGACCGAAAGACCGCTCGCCGAAGATGTCGCAGACGTGAGACTGAGGCCCGCCAGGAACGCTTAGGCCCGACGCACTCGGCGCTGTGTCCGCCACCGCACATTGCTGGTAAAAAATACTGCGACTCCGTATTCGGCCCGATGGCGTTTTTTCCTATAGTAATTTGTAAGACTCCGGGCTATGTTGCACTGCATAACGAAATAAAGCGCGGCGCTAATCGGCGAAAGACGCTTGACGAGAGAATTCCGGGGCGGGGGTGCGTATTGCGCCGTGGCGATTCGGCCGGGGACATTCGGTCGTCACGACGATTGCGCGCCAATGCGTGATGGCTGGCAACGCCGCGACAGACGGCGTGCCGACGCGGTTTCGACGGTCGAGGTAACGAGCGCGAGCGCGCGCCGCTTCACTGATCGAGATCAAAAATGGCTTCGATTCGACGAGGTAGCCTGCCCGACAGGCATGACTCGCGTATCGATACGGGGGTAATAAATGAGTACCGTTTTCAATCCGCTGCAGCCGGAGCGTACCGTCCTTTTCGTTGCGCTCGAGCCCGATACGGAGTGTGTCGACCAGCTCGTGGCAGCGGGGTGGCATGTCGTTCATGCCAAGACGCCCCAACAAGTACAACGCGCGGTCGAGCGCGGCGCCATCCACGTCGGACTCGTGCAATTGCCGGCCGCCTGCAATGCGCAGGAACTCGCCGAATTGGCCGCGTGCATTTCGCAGAGCAACCTCGCGTGGATTGCCGAAGCGCGGCGCGGCCAAGCCGACGATCCGGCCGTGCGCCGGTTCATCCTCGATTTCTGTTTCGACTTCGTCACGGTGCCTTGCGACGACGATCGCTTGACGATCCTGATGGGGCATGCCGACGGCCTTTGGGCTCTGCGGGAGTCGGACACGCATCAGAAGCCGCCCGCTCCCGCGAGCGCGATGATCGGCCAATGCGAAGCGATGCAGCAACTCAATCGCGGCGTCGATAAGTGCGCGCGCAACGAGGCGCCCGTCTTCATCGCCGGAGAGTCCGGGACGGGCAAGGAACTGACGGCCCGCGCCATCCATGACCATTCCGCGCGGGCGAAGGCGCCGTTCGTCGCGATCAATTGCGCGGCGATCCCGCCGTCGCTGTTGCAATCGGAATTGTTCGGGCACGAACGCGGCGCGTTCACCGGCGCCTTGCAGCGCAAGATCGGCCGCATCGAAGCCGCGGCGGGCGGCACGCTGTTTCTCGACGAAATCGGCGATATGCCGCACGAATGCCAAGCCGTGCTGTTGCGGTTTCTGCAGGAAGGCACGATCGAGCGGCTCGGCGGGACAGGACCGATCAAGGTGGACGTGCGTATCGTTTCGGCGACGCACGTGGATTTGATGAGTGCGATCGAAGCGGGCCGTTTCCGGATGGACCTGTACCACCGCCTGTGCGTGCTTCGGTTGAACGAGCCGCCGCTGCGCGAGCGCGGGGGCGATATCAAGCTGCTGGCGCAGTATGCGCTGGAGCTCTATCGCGGCGACGGCGCGCGCAAGATCCGCGGGTTCTCAAGCGACGCTATTGCCGCGATGTTCAATTACGGCTGGCCCGGCAATGTGCGCGAACTGATCAACTGCGTGCGTCGCGCCGTCGTGATGGCGGAAGGACGTTTCATCACGGCAGCCGACCTCGGTTTGCCCGGAGTGGAGACGAAGATCGGCCGAACGCTCGCCGAGATTCGCTGCGACGCCGAACGCGCCGCCGTTCGCGAGGCGCTCGTACGCCACGCCTATAGCCTGTCGAGCGCCGCGGTCGAACTGGGCATTTCGCGGGCCACCCTGTATCGCTTGCTGAACGCGATCGGCCTGCGCGACGAAGCGCCCACGCAGCGGCACCCGCGCCCGATAGACGATCCCGGCGTGTGCGCTTCCGAGCAGGCACAGCGCGGCATCGAGCAAATGGCGCCCTGAGCCGGGGCCGCCGGAGCGACTCTCCCGCGGGCTTCCGGTCGCTCGCGGCGCTTGGAAAACGCGCCGGCAACGCATATCCTGACCATCGACGTCCGCGCGCCTGCGAGGCGCGCGAACTTTTTTCGCGGACTCGGATGGGAGGAATAGGTTCATGACGCGACCCGTCGACTCGGGAATCATTCTCATTGCACGCTTGGCGCTGTCGGTGCTGTTCGTATGGTCCGGTGTGATGAAGGTGTTCGGGTACGCCGCCTTCGTGGGCTATCTGAACGCCAAGGGCGTGCCGTTCGTGCAAATCGCCGCGCCCATTGCGGCCGCCATCGAAGTCGTGGGCGGCATTTTTCTCATCGTCGGTTTCCTGATTCGGCCGCTAGGGTTCGTCCTCGCCGTCTATACCATCGCCACAGCCGTCATCGGCCATGATTTCTGGAATGTCGCCGATGCTGCGCTTCAGCACGACATGGTGATTCATTTTTGGAAAAACGTCGGCATAGCCGGCGGTTTCCTGCTGCTTTGCGTCACAGGCGCGGGCGGCGCGAGTATCGACGCGGCGCGCGCCCCAAGGCGGCCGTCGCTGTAACGGCAATGCCGCGCGCGCTCGCGACGCGCACGCGTTGCGCACGATCTTTGCTTGTTCTTCTTGTTGCGACACACGTGCGTAACAAGGAGGGCCACCCAATGATTCAGAGCTTCGAGCAGCAAATCGACGGGCGCAATATGCACTTTTGCGCGAGCCTCGGTGAAGGGGAGTCGACGCATCGCGTCATCATCAGCCGCGACGATTCCGCCGAAACGCTCGTTATTTTCGACGCATCGGGCTTGATCGGCACGTTGAAGGCGGAAATGGCCGCCCCCGATCGGCTATTGACCGATGCGATACGCAAGGCGCGCGATGAGGGTTTGATCGAACGCGCGCTCGACACCGGCGCCGTTCAAAATGCCACGCTTTAAGGTGTGCGTGCCGTTCGGCCCTCGTCGGCACGATGCGCGTGCGGCGACGGGTGAACGCGCGTAGCCAACAACACGGCCGTCAAGAGTAACGCCGCGGCAATCGCGGCCGAAGTTCGCAGGCCCGAGACGACGGCCGAGCCTGCCCCGGCGTTCGCCAGCGCCCCGAACGCCGCTACGCCTACAGCGCCTCCCGCTTGCCTGGCCGTGTTGAGCACGGCCGACGCCGTCCCGGCGCGCGCGTGTTCGACGGATGCGAGCACGGCCGTCGTCATTGCGGGAACGGCGAGCCCCATGCCGGCGGGAATCAACAAAAAAGGAGCCATTAGCGCGGCGAGCGGGGTATGGGGCTGTGCGGCATGCAACCACCCGTAGCCGAGCGCGGCGATGGCCGCGCCGATGATCATCGGGCGGCGCGGCCCATAGCGGGCGACGACCCAGCCGCTGGCGACGTTCGATACGAGAAACCCCCCGGTAAGCGGAAGGAAAGCGAGGCCCGCCTGAACCGGCGTGTCGTGACGGACCTGCTGCAGGTACAAGCTCAACACGAATACGATCCCGTAATACGCCATGTTTGCACAGACGCCGAACGCGACGGCCGCGCTGAACGTCGTATCGCGCAGCAACGAGAGCGGTACCATCGGTGCCCGGCTTTTTGCCTCCACGGCGACGAACGCTAGCGCTGCAAGCGCCGACGCAGCGAGGGCCGCGACGATTAACGGATGGCCCGGACCGAGCGGCCGCATTTCGATGATGGCGGCGGTCGATGCGGAAAGCGCGGCGATCGCCATGCACTGGCCCGGCAGATCGATGCCGACGGAGCGATGCGCATGAACTGGCGCGTCCTCGTGCGGCGGTATCCATGCCCAGGCCGCCAATAGGCCGGCCAAACACAGCGGCACATTGACGACGAAGATGCCTCGCCATCCCCAAGCCGCGACGAGCATGCCGCCGACGATCGGCCCGGCGGCAATCGCAATCGAACCCGACGCCGTCCAAAGCCCCACCGCGCGTGCGCGAAGATGCGCGTCGTGGTTGCATGCTCGGTTGAGCAGGGCGAGGGAATTGGGAAGCATGGCGGCCGCGCCGATGCCTTGCGCCGCTCGTGCCGCGACGAGCACCCACACAGCGGGAGCCAGCGCGCAGGCGGGCGATGAGGCGGCAAACAGCAGGAGGCCTGCTGCAAACAAGCGCCGCGCACCGAAGCGATCGCCGAGCACGCCAGCCGACAGCATGAGCACTGCGAACGCGAGCGTGTAGGCATCGACGATCCATTGCAGAACGGAAACCGACGCGTGCAACTGCGAGCCGATGCGCGGCAACGCAATGTTGACGATCGTCACATCGAGTTGCGCGACGACGAATGCGACGCTGACCGTCGCAAGCACGCGGGCGGTGGCCGGCGTAAAAGCGGAAGAATGGTCTCGTATGTTCATGCGGTCATGCTAACCACCCTGCCGCAGGAACGATTCGCTGTCCGATGAACGATGGAATGCGTCGCCGGCCCGCGTCGTTCATCCTTCGAAAGGCCGAAAAGCGCGCAGCCGCGGCTGGTTTGCGCGCCATTTTGAATAACAAAATATCAACATATCAACTGCTCTATCACCGAATGGCCGAAACGAGTGTGCGCCTTCCGACATATTCATTCGAATAGACCGCGCGCGAACGCGCTTCACCGTGCATGCTGATACCGCAGGGATACGAATAACGTCCGAACCCTCGTCGGCCTATTCGTCCCGTGTCGATCAAATCTGAGAATGCCTCTCGAGATGCTTGCGCATCCCGGCGGCTCGCCGTACGTCCAAAAAACGTGTGCGGCCGAGTCCGCATGCGGGTGAGCGAGAAGGAGCCGGTTATGACTGTCCTCGACGTTTTACAGCGTCCTCGCCGTTTCGTTCCATTCGCGATGGCCGCTTTTTTGGCAATAGGAATGGTGGGCAATTTCCCGATAACCGCGAAAGCGCAAGGCTCGCCGAATTCGGGCCTAAAAAAAACCGATCCCTCCAAGAGTTTCAGGGTCCCGCCGTTGCCGATCGGCTCAGCCCACGTTCAGCTGCAGCCGGGCATGTCGAAGAAGGACTGGCACGACGCCTATAAAGAAACCGGACGTCCGAAATTCCCATCGAATACCGTCAAGCGCGTGGGCGACACGGTCGAGCGCGACTAGAGGAGACCGCCATGAAAAAATTCATCCTCGTCCTCGCCTTGATGGCCGGCCTCGTGCAATTGACGGCGCCCGTCACGGCCCACGCGCAGACGACGACTGCGAGCACGCTGATTCTGTACGACAACCCCGCGAACGACCCTTATTCGAAGCTCGGTCTGATCTACGCGATCATGCTGCGCAACTTGCTCGGCCACTTCAATACGACCGTTACGATCGAGCCCGTTCAGAATTACGCGGCCGGGGAGATCGGCAGCCATACGGCGACGTTCTATATCGGCGACTACTACAACAACCCGTTGCCCACCGCGTTCATGAGCGACGTCATGACCGCGACGAAGACCGTCGTCTGGTTCAAGTACAACCTTTGGCAAGTGGCTTGGAATACGGCCTACACGTTCACGCAACGGTACGGCATCAATTTCCTGGGCTTGGCGGGGCTCAACGCGCAGCCGTCGTCGAGCAATCCGAATCCGGGCTTCTACGATACGGTCACCTATAAGAACCTGTCGATGGTGAAGTACTACGCCTACGACGCTTCGACCGGAACGGTCAGCGCCGACCCCGATATCGGGCTCACGCAGGTAGCCGACGCGACGAAAGCGCAATCGCTGGTGACGATCACCAACAGCCAAACCCAAGCGACGGCGCCCTATGTGATTCGTTCGGGCAACTTCTGGTATTTCGCCGACATGCCGTTCACCTACATCGGGCCGACGGACCGGTATCTCGTGATCTGCGACATGCTGCACGACATCCTCAATACCGGCGCGCCCGTTAATCATCGCGCGCTCGTGCGGCTAGAAGATCTGGACGCGTTCACCACCACGGCGTCGATGAAGCAGTTGTCGGATTACCTCTACAACTCGAGGATTCCGTTCACGATGGCGACGATCCCGCTGTACACGGACCCGAACGGCTACTACAACGGCGGCGTGCCCGAAACTATCCATCTTGCGCAGGCCACCGGCTTGAAGTCCTCGCTCAAATATGCGCTCGCGCGCGGCGGCTCGATCGTCATGCATGGCTACACGCACCAGTACGACTCGACGCCGAACGTGCAGAACGCCGTATCGGGTAACGATTACGAGTTCTGGTTCGCCGTACAGAACCGGCCCGTCGACGAGGACTCGGAGCAATGGGCGCAGGGCAGAATGACGGACGGCTTAGCGGAGTTCACGAACAACGGCTTCAAGGTGGCGGGTTGGGGGGCGCCGCAGTATCAAATGTCGCCCCTCGCGTCGCAAGCCGCGGCGGCCGAGTTCAAGACCTCGTTCCAACGAGCCGTCTACTACACGTCGACCAATCCGCAGATCGGCACCGGGGCGCCCAATCAAGACTTTTCGGCCGGGCAATTCTTCCCGTACATCATCAATCAAGACTACTACGGTGAGCGGATCATCCCCGAGAACTTGGGGAGCATCCAATACAACATCTGCAACATCGATCCGTTCTCGTGCATCGCCTACACCTGGCAACAAGTGCTGACGAACGCGCAATACGGGCTCGCCGTGCGCGATGGCTTCGCGTCCTTCTTCTTTCATCCGTATTGGCTCGAACCCGGCTTGGGCGTGCCGGCCATGTCGGATTTCAAGAGTCTTGTGTCGGGCGTGACGAAGCTCGGCTACAAGTGGGTCGACGGAACGACTGCCAAATGAATGGAGGGTATCGCAGGACGCACAGTGCGGTTCGCAGAGACCACGCGAACCGCACGTGCGAGGGAACTCGATTCCCGAAGGAAACGCTGTGAGTGGAGGCCCACAGACATCCCTTTTGCCGATCCCTTACCGTGACCTTGCAAAGCTGAAAGCCATTTGGAATGCAGGAATACGTCGAGATGCGCTTGGCTGCATCGACACGTTCGTCACGAACAGGGCGTCGGCCCAATCAGTGGGGAAGAAATGAAGAAGGTTTTAACAGTGTTTGGGACACGTCCCGAAGCGATCAAGATGGCGCCGCTCGTGAAGGCGCTGGCCGAAGACGAGGACATCGATGCGAGGGTTTGCGTGACGGCGCAGCACCGTCAGATGCTCGATCAGGTGCTGGACTTGTTCGAGATCGTCCCTGACTTCGATCTCGACCTCATGCGAGAGGGGCAAACGCTCGGCGATCTGACGTCGGGCATTTTGCAGTCGATCGGCAAGGTGTACGACAGTTGGCAACCCGACGCCGTTCTCGTTCATGGCGATACCACCACGACGCTCGCGGCGAGCCTCGCCGCGTTCTATCGATACATTCCCGTCGGGCACGTCGAGGCGGGGCTACGCACGGGTAACGTGTGGTCGCCGTGGCCGGAGGAGTTGAACCGGCGCGTGACCGACGCCGTATCGTCGTGGCTGTTCGCGCCCACCGAGCAGGCGAAACACAACCTCTTTAGCGAGGGTGCACCCGCCTCGCAGGTGGTGCTGACCGGCAACACGGTCATCGACGCACTGCTGCAGGTCAAGCGTAAGCTCGATTGCGACGAAGCGTTGTCGCGTTCGATCGCCGCACGTTATCCGTTCCTCGATCCCTCGCGCCGCTTGATTCTCGTGACGGGACACCGGCGCGAGAGCTTCGGCGAGCCATTTCGGCACTTTTGCGAGGCACTGCGGCAAATTGCGCAAAAGCACGACGACGTCCAGCTCGTCTATCCCGTCCATTTGAATCCGAACGTGCGCACGCCCGTCAACGCGGTGCTGAGCGACGTGGCCAACGTGCACTTGATCGATCCTCAGGATTATTTGCCGTTCGTGTATTTGATGTCGAAGGCGTATCTGATCATCACGGATTCAGGCGGTATCCAAGAGGAAGCCCCGGCGTTGGGCAAGCCGGTGCTCGTCACGCGCGAGACGACCGAGCGGCCGGAGGCCGTCCGAGCAGGCACGGCGCGGCTCGTGGGCACGCATACCGAAAGAATCGTGTCGGAAGTGCGCGGGCTGCTCGACGATCGTGGCGAATACGTGGCGATGGCGCACGCCAACAATCCGTATGGCGACGGGCATGCTAGCGAGCGAATCGTCGATGCGCTGATGTCGATCCCTTCAACGGTATCGCCGCTCGGAACCGTGGCGCCTCAACCGATGCTGCTGCACAACGCGATCGCCTCGGGATTGCAAGCGCTGAGATCGGCGTGAAGCGTGCGATAGGCCGCAGGCCAGGCGGCGTAAAGCCGCGGCCTCGCGTGTATTCGTTTCGTATGGACAAGACGCTCTCCGGCCGTTCGGTCAACGGCTGGAGAGCGTTGCTGCGGATTTTATATTCGATAGATATTTGCGTTATATCGCGCATTGCTTTCGATCAGCGGCGTGGTCAGTGTGTGAAGACGTACAGTCATCGTTGAATATTCGCCATACGATAAGTGCACGACTATTTGATGCGGTTGAAGCAAATGCACTCGATAACGATATGGGATTGGTATCTCGACGGATTGAATGCCGTTGCGATGGCGACGGCGATCATCATCTTCGTCAGCACGATCGACGATCTGTTTCTCGATGCGTTTTACTGGGTGTTGGAGCTCAAACGGCTGCTGCGCCGAGAGCATAAGCCGAACGTCGATGCGCGGATGTTGCGCGAGCTCGACGAACGCTACCTGGCGATCATGGTGCCCGCCTGGAAGGAATACGACGTGATCGCCAAGATGATCGAGAACACGCTCGCCACCATGGAGTACGAGCGATACATCATCTTTGCCGGGACCTATCACAACGACGCCGAAACGACGGCCGAGGTCGAACGAATGGTGCGGCGGCATCCCGGCCGCGTCGTTCGCGCGACAGTGCTCAACGACGGCCCGACATGCAAAGCGGATTGCCTCAATTGGATCATCGCGGCAATTCGCCGCTATGAGACCGCGCATCATATCCAATTCGCTGGCGTCATCATGCACGACTGCGAGGATGTCATTCATCCTATCGAACTGAAATATTTCAACTATGCGATAGAAGAAAACGATTTGGTCCAACTGCCGGTTTTGTCGCTACCGCGAAAGTGGAACGAATTCGTGGCCGGGACGTATATGGACGACTTCAGCGAGACGCATCAAAAGGATATTCCTTCGCGTCAGTGGCTGACGGGCATCGTGCCGGGTGCCGGCGTCGCTTTATGCTACAGCCGCCGGGCGATCGAGGCGGTGTCGGTCGAGCGTGACGGAAAGCCGTTCAATACGACGACGCTGACCGAAGACTACGACTTCAGCTTCCGGCTGCGCGAGCTCGGGATGAAGGAAACGTTTGCGCGGTTTCCGATCCCCGACGCGGTACGCGAGCAGGTGCGCCGACATCGGCATCGTGCGGCGCCGGCCCGCAATCTATTGGCGACACGCGAGTATTTTCCGAGCACGCTGCGCACGGCCTATCGGCAGCGCACGCGTTGGATTCTCGGCATTGCGTTTCAAGGCTGGCAGCAGCTCGGATGGCAAGGCAGCTGGCGCGACCGCTACATGTTCTTTCGCGACCGCAAGGGCATGGTCACGTCGCTGATCTCGATCGTTGCATATGCCGTGCTCATCAACTACCTGTCGGTGGCCGGCCTGCGCGCGGCCGGCATCGCTCCGCCGGGTCGGGAGGGGGCGGCGCTCGTGGGCGGCGCGCTCGCGCCGCTGCTGATGATCAATAGCGCCATGCTTGCGCTGCGCTTGAGCGAGCGCTTCTACTTCGTCGCGAAACTGAACGGCGCGCTCCAAGGCGCGTTGTCGCTGCCGCGGTTGTTCGTCAACAACCTCATCAACTTCATGGCGGTCTGCCGGGCCTGGCGCATCTTCATCAATCACTTGATTACAGGGAAGGCGATCGCGTGGGATAAGACGAGCCACACCTATCTATCGAACGATCAACTCGGCAAGGCGCGCCGTAAGCTCGGCGAGATCCTCGTCGAATGGGGCGTCGTGACGATGGCGCAAATCGAGGCTTGCCTCGCCCGCCAAGCCGAGTGCGGAAGACGGCTTGGCGAACTGCTGCTCGAGAGCGAAGCGATCAGCAGCGAATCGCTTGCGGATGCGCTGGCCGAGCAAGCGGAGCTGCCGCGCGTCAGCCTGGCCAACGTCGTATCGGGCCGGTTCAAGGCCGCGTTCGCCCCCGAACTACAGCATGCCTATCGCGCCGTGCCGTTTTCGACGTCCGATGACGGAACGCTGAACGTCGCCGTCGGCAGCCCGCTCACCGAAGATGAGCGTCAGACCGTCAAACGAGCCGCCGGTTGCAACGTGGCGTACTTCGTCGCGAGCGACGCGGAGATCACAGCCGAGCTCGCGCGCCACGCGCGATTCTCGGATGGCGATCGCACCGCGGGCGCGGCGGCGCAGATGCATCGAGTCGCACAAGCGGCCAAACCGGGGGAATGAAAAATGAAACGGGCAACTGCCAAGCGAGCGAAACGGCTTCGCGCCCTCGTTCGCACGGGGGGGCTTGCGGCCTTCGCAGCACTCGCGCTTCACGCCAACACGGCATGGGCGCAACCGTTGACGCCGCGTGCGTATCGCTTGGCCGACGCGGCATACAAAGCGATCGCTGCCGGCGACCTTCCGCGCGCGGAGGACTACGCCGCGAAGGCATTGCGTGTGCAGCCGTCGAACTTGCAGCTGGGGTTACTGCTGCTCGATGTCTATCTGAGAGAGAGCAAGCTCGAAGAAGCCAACGCGCAAGCCGATAGCCTGCTGAAGCGATATCCGGACGATGGCAGAGTGCTGGCGCAACATGGCTTCTTGCAGCAAAGGCAGCAACGCTACGAAGACGCAGTCGACGATTTTGCGGCGGCGGTCGCCAAGGGCAACTGGGACGAGGCGCAGCAGCGCAACTTGAGACTGGCTTGGGCAGACAGCGCGCTCATGGCGCACGAACCCGATCAGGCGTCGAAAGCGTTGGCGCCCATCGAAGACGAACCCGACGTCGCGGTTCAACTGCGCGTCGCGCAGTTGCGCTTACGGAACGGCGATCGCAAAGGCGCGCTGGCAGCGGCGCAGCTCGCGCAAGCGCATGCCGTAACGGACGACGACAAGCAAAGTGCCGCCGCGCTGATCGGCTACGCGCAGCAGAGCGAGCCCGACCCACGCGACGAGGAAGCGCAAAAGACATTGCAGAAGGCCTACGATTTGCTGCGCGAAAACAAGGACGACGAAGCGCTCGCGCAGTTTCAGAAAGGCTTTGCGCTCGGTGCAGGTAAAGCGGGCAACTATGCCGATGCGGGCTACGCGGCCAAACGCATCGGTGAGAACGATGAAGCCGTGAAGCTTTTCGAAGCGAGCTTGGACGCGGACGACCACGAACACGCGTTCGACGTTCAGCGGCGCTTCGGGTATCGCCGCGAAGTGCAACAACTCGAACGCACGTGGGGCTTCGTCGTCAGCTTGCCCTATCAAGTGTCCGCGTTCTCGTATCAAGGCACGGTCAGTGTCTTGCAGCCCGGCGTCGAGGCCTATTGGCAACCGCCGAAGATCGGCTATCAAAACGGGCGCATCCTGCAGTTCTTCGTTCGCGGCTACGGCACCGCATACGACGGCTCGGGCAACGTGACAGGACTGCCCACTTTGCAAGGCTCGGTCGGTGCGCGCTATAAGCCGCTCGTCGATCAGAACCTTGTGCTCAGTGCAGAGCGCCTCGTGCGTTTGGGTCGCTATTCGCAAAACGATTGGCTCGCGCGTCTGGGCTATTCCTCGGAGGCCGGCAGCGATCTGCGCGTGACCGAACCGAGCTGGCGTGCGTGGCAAGTGTATGCGGAGGCCGACTATTTCTTCCATCAAGGCCGTTACATTTTGTATTCTCAGTTACGTTACGGTCACACGTGGGCCTTGAGCTCGATCAGCAATCACCTCACGGTTTACCCCCACGTGGCGCTCGTTTTCGATCACGACAACAAGGAGCGCAATCAAACGGCCGTGGGCGTGGGCCCCGGTTTGCAGTTCCGCTTCTGGTTCCGCGAGAATCGCTACAGCGCGCCGGCCAGCTGGGCCGACTTGACCGTGCAATATCGCATTCCGCTAACATCCGCCGCTCGGGCGCGCGGGCTCGCGATCCAAGCGACGCTTTGGTACTAGCGCCACATGAGGGGGGCTGGGTCATGCTTCGATGGGGGCGGCGCCGATGCCGGGCTCGGTCTCGGCTCGCAGGCGCGGCGCGTTTGGGGGGGCGGCTGGCGGCCGTGAGCATCGCCTATGCGGCAGCCGCCTTCACGGCCGCATGCGCGAACATGCCTAAAGACAGCCGTGCGGAAGGGATCGTCTGGCAAGTCGACAACGCCACTGCGCATCCAGCCGGCGATTGGCAACTGCTCGGCGTCAGGCGGTTGCTGATTCAATGGACAGCGGTCGACGACACGGCATTCGTCCCCGACGCGGGCCTTCCTGCAGCGGCGAACATGCCCGACTGGGCGAGAATCGGGCGAGAGCCCTGGGCCGCGGACGTCATCGTAGGTTTGGCCGGGTACGCCGACGAAAAGCGCGCGCGCGCGAACGTCGAGAAGCTCGTGCGGATCTCGGCGCAGCTCGCCCGTGCATCGTCGTCCTTGCCGTTGCACATTAGCGGTTACTACTTCCCGGTCGAAGTCGATCCAACGTGGGCCGATGCGGCCAAGCTGGGTCCGTTGACGAGCGCGTTGCCGCGCCCGTTATGGATCTCCGTCTACGATCGGACGAATATCGGCGGCAAGATGCTCGCCGATTGGCTCGCCACATGGCTGCCGCCGGACGTCGGCGTCTTCTTTCAAGACGGATGCGGGGTGTATGCGCGCGGACCCGAGGTGGCGCGCGAGTATTTGGAGGCGCTCTCGGCCAAGCTGGGCAGCGAGCGGGTGCGAGTGATCGCCGAAGCGTTCCGGCCCAGCGAGCACGGGGGATTTCGCGCGGCGACCGCCGACGAGTTGCGAGCGCAACTCGCGGCGTATCGCGGCTATACGGCGTACCTGTTCGACGGGCCGCACTACGTGTCGAACGAGCTCACCCGGGCGTTGGCCCCTCGGGCCGCGGGCCGGGAGCGTGGCGCGCCTTGAGACATCGAGCAGGAACGACCCTTACGACGGTGCTTTCAAGTTGATGATGGTGTTGCGGAGCAACTGGAAGTACTTGCTCGTCGAGTACGGCAGCATTTCTTCGGCGTAATACCACCAGAAGAAGCCACCGATGAACTTGGGATCGTTCAACGTGTCGACCATCGGGTAGTACGACGAAATCATGTTCGATTGAACGGACCACGGTGCAGCCGGATCGGAAGTGCCGATTTCGCCGAAGCCGACCTTTGCGTTCGGGAACAAGCTCTCGAGCGTGGCGAAGTCGTTCTTCCAGGAAGGGGTAAGTCCGGAGCAATCCTGATACGGGTAGTAGCTGAACAGGGCGTAATCGGCGCCGTTACGTACGGTCGACGAAAGGAACTGCGTCGGCCACGTGCGCCAGTTGTCCATTGGCAGCTCCCAGCAGTTATTGCCCGACGGATCCTGGTTGTAGTACATCGTCACGGCTACCTTCCCGCCGGCGCCTTTGACGACGTTATAGGCCGCCTGAACCATCTGACCGATCTGCTGCTCCTGCGTCGTCGCGGTCGAGGTCGGCCCGTTCATGTTCGGACGCAGCCATTCGCCGTTGATCTCGTTCGCGATTTCCCACACGTCAACGTTTGCGCCGAGGGTCGAAACAAGTTCCTTCGTACGATTCGTGTACGTGGTCAGGTCGGTCGGGAAATAGTACGAGTCATAGATTTCGCCCATGACGTACGCGTACTGATGAAGCTTGACGATCTGGGGGTAGTAATCCGCAGCGGATGTGCCCGGGTCGAATACGACACGGACGGTGGGCCGGTATGGCAAATTCTGCAAAGAAGCGATGATCGCCTTGAATTTGCTGAGATCGTCGAGCGTCACGCCGTAGATGGGCGCTTTCGGTGTTTCCACTTGCGCATGCGCAACTTTTGCGAATGGCAACGTTATCGCGCAGGCCAGCAGTGCGGAGGCCGCGAGTTTGGAGAAGGTTCTGAATCGTCTGAACGTCACGTCTCTTCCTGTCGTCGGGTTGAAAAGAAGCGTGATGTTACCTGGAAATAAATGCTAATTTTCCGACGATAGAGGCTGATTCGTGTGAAGAAGGGCGATGAAAAATCGTTGTGTAGACAACGATCTCGCCGCCGTGCACAGGCGGCGAATGTGGCGATTAACAGCGAAAATCTGTCGTTCGGCGGGCGCCGGTCAGGCGTACGGAAGCGGCGGGACCGCCGCTTCGCGGAGAATGTCGAAAACGAGTTTCAGAGCGCCGGCAATGGCGGACGAGATTCGATAGCATTCCTAATCAATTTCTCGACCGCATTGCGTTCGTCGCCGACGAGCGGCAGGCGCGGGGGGCGCACGGGTTCCGTGCCCAGCCCGACAATGGCTTCTGCGAGCTTGATGTTTTGAACGAGCTTTGAGGAAACGTCGAGCGCAAGCAGCGGGGCGAACCAGCGGTAAAGCGTGCGCGCTTCTTCGATGCGTCCCGCTTGCAGCAGGCGGTAAATCGCAACCGTTTCGTGCGGAAACGCACAGACGAGGCCAGCAACCCATCCGTGGGCGCCCATCAGCATCGCTTCCATGGCGAGGTTATCGACGCCGCAGAAGATCGCGTAGCGCTCGCCGACCGCGTTGATGAGGTCCGTGACGCGACGAACGTCGCCGCACGATTCTTTGATCGCAACGAGTTTCGGCTCGTCGGCGATCTCCTTGAACATGTCGGGCGTCATGTCGACGCCGTAGGCCAACGGGTTGTTATAGACCATGATCGGCAGGGGGCTTGCCTTTGCGATCATCCGGAAATGATTGATGGTTTCTCGCCGGTCCGATAGATAGCGCAGGCCCGGCAGCGCCATATAACCGGCCGCACCGCGCTTCGCCGCGCGCTCGGCCTGTCGGCAGCCTTCGAGCGTGCTGTCCTCGGCGATCGTCAGCAGCACCGGCACGCGGCCGCGTGCTGCGTCGACAGCGACATCGAGTACGTCGAGCTTCTCGTCGAGCGATAACGTCGACGCTTCGCCGAGCGAACCGCAAACGATGATGCCGTCCACGCCCGCATCGATTTGCGCCTCGATGTTCTTCTTCGTCCAAACGCGATCTATGCTGAAATCTTCGTGAAACTTGGTCGTGACGGCGGGCATGACGCCTTGCCAGACTGGTGCCATTTCATTTCTCCAGAGCAGGTCGATAAGCAGAATGCGAGACGCAGTGTAGGTCGCGCTTCTGTTCGCGTCTTGCGTCGTTCGCGCATACGCGATGACGATTTCGGCACAGTGCGGCGCACCGCCGCCAAGCGGCTGCGAGTATGCCGAAATCGGCATGCGGGGCGCGCACCGCCGCCAAGACGCCGGCGCTTCGCGTTCCTAAGATGAGCGCCATGAAAACCATCCACATCATCGATTCCCATACGGGCGGCGAACCGACGCGTCTCGTGACGGCAGGCGGTCCCGACCTGGGCGACGGCCCGCTCTCGGAGCGGCTCGACATATTGCGCACGCGGCATGACGATTGGCGCGCGAGCGTAGTCACCGAGCCGCGCGGCTCGGACGTCATCGTAGGCGCATTGCTTTGCGAACCGTTCGATCCGAGTTGTGCCGCGGGCGTCATCTTCTTCAACAACGTCGGCTACCTCGGCATGTGCGGACATGGCACGATCGGCCTCATTGCGTCGCTGGCCTATATGGGGCGGCTCGCTCCCGGGCGTCATCGGATCGAGACGCCGGTCGGCATCGTCGAGGCCACGCTCAACGAAGACGGCAGCGTGTCCGTGCGCAACGTGCCCGCCTATCGCTATCGCGCCGGCGTGTCTGTCGACGTGCCCGGCGTGGGGGCGCTCGTTGGCGACGTGGCGTGGGGCGGCAATTGGTTCTTCCTTGTCGCCGATCATGGCCGCATGCTCGAGCCCGCGCATATCGGCGAACTGACGGCGTTCACGCACGAGATTCGCGAGGCGCTGATCGAGCAGGGCGTGACGGGCGCCGATGGTGCGCTCATCGATCACATCGAGTTGTTCGCAGCGAGTGCGGAGGCGGGAATCGACAGCCGCAATTTCGTCCTCTGTCCGGGCGACGCCTACGATCGATCGCCATGCGGCACCGGAACGAGCGCGAAGCTCGCGTGCCTGGCGGCGGACGGCAAGCTGGCTCCGGGCGCGGCTTGGCGTCAACAAAGCATCATCGGCAGCGTCTTCGAAGGCCGGTACGCACCGCTCGATTCGGCCGCCGGCTTGCCGCAGGGCGTTCGTGCGATCGAGCCGACGATCACCGGGCGCGCCCATGTCATGGCCGAAGGAAGGCTCCTGTTCGAGGCGAACGATCCTTTCGCGCTCGGCATTGCGCTCACGCGTCCGGCATGACGCCCGATGTCGTCGTCGTTGGGGCGGGGATCGTAGGCGCCGCCTGTGCCGCCGAATTCGCCGAGCGAGGCATGACGGTCGTGGTGGTCGATGCGTCGGGTATCGGCGGCGGCGCGACGGCGGCGGGCATGGGCCATATCGTCGTCATGAACGATTCGCCTGCGGAACTGGCGTTGTCGCGGTACTCGCGCGAACTGTGGCTAGGGCTTGCACCTTCGTTGCGCGAGGCCGATGCCTTCTCGCAATGCGGCACGTTATGGGTCGCCGCGGACGAACAGGAGCGGGATGCCGCCCGCGCGCTGCGCAGTGCATTCATGGGCAGCGGCGTAAAGGCCGAGCTCATCGACGAACAAGCGTTGCGCGAATGCGAGCCCGCGTTGGCCACGCCGATGGCGGGCGGGTTGCTCGTGCCCGACGATGCGATCGTCTACGCGCCGCGGGCTACTCAATGGCTGCTCGAATGTTCGCCGGGGGCACGGCATATCCGTGTGCGCCTCGGATGCGAAGTCGCGTCGGTTGGGCGAGGCGAGGTTAGGCTCGCGAATGGCGAGCGCATCGGCGGCGGGCTCATCGTCGTCGCGAACGGCTTGGCGGCGAAGCGCCTCGTTCCGTCGCTGCCGCTCGTCCCGAAGAAGGGGCATTTATTGATTACGGATCGGTACCCCGGTTACATCCGGCATCAAATTCTCGAACTGGGCTACATCAAGAGCGCGCATCAAACGCAAGGCGCATCGGTTGCGTTCAATGCGCAGCCGCGGCCGACGGGACAATTGCTGCTCGGCTCGTCGCGCCAGTTCGATACCGTCGATCCCGCGACGGAATGGCCCGTGCTCGCGCGCATGCTCGAGCGAGCGGCTCGCTACTTGCCGGGGGTGCCGTCGATGAACGCCATGCGGGCCTGGACGGGTTTTCGCGCGGCCACGCCCGACGGCCTGCCGATCATCGGCCCGGCCGGGGAGTGCTTGCGTGGCGTTTGGATCGCGGCCGGACATGAAGGGCTCGGCGTTACGACGTCGCTCGCGACGGCGAAGCTGTTGGCCGCGCGAATGCTGGGGGCGCAGACGGCCATCGACGCCGCGCCTTATCGCGTGGATCGATTCTCCGCGGAGGCTGACCATGACGCGTGACAGCGACCGCCTGATTCCGGGCGAAGCGCCCGTCGTCGTCACCATCGATGGAGCGCCGATCGAGGTGCCTGCGTATACCACGGTCGCCGCGGCGGTATGCATCCTTCGCGGCATCCGCGGCACGCGCGTGTCGGTGAGCGGTCAGCCGCGCGCCGCGCTATGCGGCATGGGCATTTGCCAAGAGTGCAGGATGACGATCGATGCACGCGCGCATGTTCTAGCCTGCCAAACGATTTGCCGAGACGGCATGGTGATCGGCACAGAGGACGTTTCGTCATGAAGTTGAGCTTCGATCTCGTCATCGTCGGTGCGGGCCCGGCGGGATTGGCCGCCGCAAGCGCCGCCGCCGGCTCCGGTATGCGCATCGCGCTCGTCGACGACAATGCGCAGGTGGGCGGCCAAGTATGGCGGCAAGGCCCGGCCGCCGCTGTTCCCGATGCGTTGCGTGACACGTTCGCCCATTTGACGAGTCGTCCCAACGTCGTGCATTACGCGGGCGCTCGAGTCTGCGCCCTGACCGGCCCGCGCGAGATGATCGTAGATATCCAGGGCGAGGGCGGAATGTCGGTGTCATTAGGACAACTGATCATTGCGACAGGATCGCGCGAACGGCTGTTGCCGTTCGCCGGTTGGACCTTGCCGGGGGTCACGGGCGCTGGAGGCTTGCAAGCGTTGATCAAGGGCGGCATGCCGGTGCGCGGCGAACGCATCGTCTTGGCCGGTAGCGGACCTTTGCTGGTCGCCGCGTTGGCGACCGCGCGAAAGGCCGGCGCTCGTGTGGTCGCCGTCGCCGAGCAAGCGTCGCGACGCGCGCTATGGCAGTTCGGGCTTTCGTTGGGCGCGACGCCGTCCAAAGCGTGGCAAGCGTTTCGATTGATGCGCGGATTCATAGGCACGCCCTATTGGGCCGACAGCGTCGTGCGCGAAGCGCTGGGGCACACGCATGTCGAGGCGGTGGTCGTCCGCCGCGGTCCGCGCGAGGTGACGATCGAATGCGACCGCATCGCATGCGGATACGGGCTCGTGCCCAACGTTTCACTGGCGCAGGCGCTCGAATGTTCGCTCGCGGACGGCGCGATCGAAGTCGATCGTCTGCAGCGCACGTCGGTTCCCGGCGTGTGGGCGGCAGGGGAGTGCACGGGCATCGGCGGCATGGAGCTCGCGCGAGCCGAGGGCGAAATCGCGGGCTTGGCGGCGGCCGGCCTGCCGGTGCCCGAGCGCGCCGTGCGCGAGCGCGATCGTTGGCGCGGGTTTGCGCGCCGCGTCGCGCGATCGTTCGAGTTGGGCGAGCGCGCGCGCGAGTGGCCGAGCGCCGAGACGATTTTGTGCCGCTGTGAAGACGTGCCGTTCGGCGCGGTCGCCACACACGGCACATGGCGCGATGCGAAGCTGCATACGCGCTGCGGCATGGGCCCTTGCCAAGGCCGCGTTTGCGGCTCGGCGGCGCAGACCTATTTCGGCTGGGAGAGCGCGGCGCCGCGGCCGCCGTTTCTACCGACGCGCATCGGGGCATTGATGGAAGCGCAGCAAGGGGGCGACGCTCGCCTATAATCGAGGCGCTTTGCGCGGCGCACGCCAGCCGCGCCGTTCCCTTCGCCCGTGCCGATGCCTCCGACGATCCCCTTACCGCAAATGCCTGCCGCCGAAACGCTCGCCGACATGCTGCCGTACTACGCGCAGATCGAGCCCGTGCTCGATGCATTGCCCGACGTGGTTTTTTTCGTGAAAGACCGCGACACGCGCTATGCGCTCGTGAATCGCACGCTCGCGATGCGCTGCGGCTGCAAGGACAAACGGGGAATCGTCGGACGGACCACCGAAGAAGTGTTTCCTTCTCGCTTCGGTGCGGCGTACATGGAGCAGGACCAATCGATCGTCAACGGCGGCGCGCAGATGATCGACCAGCTCGAGCTTCATCTTTATCCGGGGCGCCAACCAGGATGGTGCTTGACTTCAAAGGTGCCGCTGCGCAACCGGGAAGGGCAGATCGTGGGCATCGCCGGCGCGTCGCGCGACTTGAAGGCCAACGAAAGAACGCACCCAGCCTATACGAAGCTCGCCGAGGTGGTGCAGTACATACAAGAAAACTATGTTCAGCCGCTCAATCTGTCGCATTTGGCGAAAATGGCGGGAATGTCGGTCGCGCAGCTCGAAAGATATTTCCATAAGGTCTTTCACTTGACGCCGCGGCAAGTACTTTTGAAAACGCGTCTCGATGCGGCGACAGCCTTACTTGCATCGAGCGACAAGGTGACCGATGTCGCCGCGCTGTGCGGCTACACCGATCACAGCGCATTTACACGCCAGTTCAAGGCGACGGTCGGCGTCACGCCTAGCGAATACCGTCTATTACTGCACGGGACGACGCTTCGCTGAACCGCGCATTGCATGCAAGCCGAGGCGCTTTTTAGGGCGCGCAAATAATTGGCGTCGAAACCGATTGGCACGGATTTACGAACTTCTGGCGATTTTCGCTGGCGCGTAATCGCCACGCCGCCTTGACGCCCGAGGGCCGCTCAACCATAGTGGTCCCTTGGTTCGATTCGATTACTCGATGTCATGCTCAAGCCTTTTTCTCGAATCGAGCGGTTAGTCGCGCTCCTGCCGGCGAGCGCCCATTCGAAGCGAGGCGCAATGTCTGCTTCGTCCGCCCGTTAGGAGTGCGGACATGCGCGATCAAACCGCTCGCGATCCGAATTTTCCGGCAACGTGCGCCCGTTGCGGCGGCCGGATTTCGGAACCTGTAGCCTTCTGCCCTCACTGCGGCGCGCACGCGCGGTTCGCGCTGGCCGGTGTCGCGTCGCATGCGCGGCGCAGCCCCGGCGCGTCCTCGCGCTCCGAGCCGTCGATGCGGGCTTACGAGTCCGCCGATTTCGAGGGAGACTTGGATCCGCCGTGGCCCGGCGCGCCGACCCCGCTGTTCGCATCGCCCGACGGCGATCCGTACCGCGAGATGCGCTCGCCCGGCTTGCGCAACGCGCGTCAATGGAACGTAAAGGGCGGAACGGCGCTGATTCTCGGTGCGTTCGTCGTCATCTACGGTAGCGCCGTCTTGCTGCATCGATACGATCGAACGGCGCCGCCGCCGATCCCTCAGGCGAGCGCGTCGAAATCGGTCGAGGGCTCCATTGGGGCGAATAGCACGAACGGCGCGAACGGCATTCAGCCACCGGTGGCGGGGAACGTCACCGCCCCTTCGGCGAGCCGGAGCAACGCGAATAGCGGGCTGCAACCGCCTGCGCCGGTGACGGGGCAGGTCGCGCCTGCTCCGAATGCGGGCGATCGTAGCGCGGTGGCGGCCAACGCAGCCGGGAACGACGCGTCGGCGTACAACGCCCCGACGAACGGCGCACCCGCGAACGGTGCACAAATCACGAACGCAGCGCCTGCGCCCAAGGCCGACGATTCGACGCCGCCCGACATGTCGATCGCCTCGCTGCCGCCGCCGCAAGCGTCGAGCGCGCCTCCTGTCGCGTCGGTGCAAGCCCCGGCGCCCGTGCAGGAGCGCGCTCGGACGAACGACGCACGAACGACGTCGACGGAATCGACGGCCGCTCGTAAGCGAGCTCAAGCGCAGGCCCAAGCACAAGCGCAGGCACAAGCGCAGGCACAAGCGCAGGCACAAGCGCAGGCACAAGCGCAAAAGGAAGCGAAGAGCGGGCGTGCTGCTGCTGCGCGAACCTTGGACGGCGTTCAGGCGCGGTTGGCGAAGAACGATTTGAAAGGGGCGCGCGCATCGCTATCGAGCGTGCTAGCGTCCGATCCGCACAATGGTTATGCGCTGTCGCTTCGCGACCAGCTCGTGTCTCGCGAGCAAGCACGCGACGCGTCGTTGAGCGCCGCGCGCGCCTGCGTCGTTCAGGGGCGCTGGAATTGCGTATGGCACAACGCCGGGTCGGCGTTGTCGGTGGACGCGAGCAGCACCGAGGCGAAGGCCCTCGTCGATCGCGCCATCATCGAGTCGGGGGCCGCTGCCGCCCCGGCAGGCCCTGGGCCCGATAACGTTCAAGTGCCGATGGTTCAGTGAGGCGTTTTGACTCGGCGTCGCGCAACGGCGCCGCCTGCGCCGCGCGACGAACCTGCGGGGAGGCGGGGCGCCGTCAGCCGCGCCGCCGCTCGGCGAGCGCGTCGGCCGAAATTTTCGACAGATACGTCAATTCCGCCGCGGCCAGTCCTAGGCTGCCGTAAGTCGGCACGAGCCCGAAGCGCGCGAACGGCTGGGGAATAGGCTGCGCTTGCGCGATCGCGGCGGCGAGCAGCTCGCCGGCCGCTGTCGTGGGCGCGACCCCATGGCCGCCGAAGCCGATGGCGTGCCAAACGCCGTCCGGGCATCGGCCGAGATGCGGCATCTTATGGCGCGCGTAGCTCATCAAACCGCTCCATGCGAAATCGAGCCTGACGCCGTCGAGTTGCGGATAGACGCGCAGCAAATCGCGCATCAACAGCTTTGCGATCGTGCGCGGGTTGCGTTCGAAGATGGATATCCGGCCGCCCCACAGAATGCGCGTGTCGGGCAGGGCGCGATAGTAGTCGAAAGCGAACCGCGTATCGTAGACAGCGGCCGCGCAATCGATGGCCTCGGGCAGCCGGGTGCCCAGCGTCTCGGTCGTGACGACATAAGTTGCAATGGGCAAAATGGCGCGCTCGACGGGCCGATAAACCCCTTTGACATACCCGCCCCCGGCTAGGACGACGTGGCGCGCGACGACCGATCCGTTAGGGGTACTAACGATATGATCCTGGCCCGAGCGTTCGAAGCGTAACGCGGGGCTATGCTCGTATATGCGCACCCCGGCTCGATCGGCCGCTCTCGCGACTCCTAGTGCGTATTTGAGCGGATGGAAATGAAACCCGTGCCGCTCGAGCAGGCCGCCGTGATAGCGCTCGGTTTTCAGGCGTTCGCGCAGTTCGCCCTTCGAAAGGGGCTCCCATTCGACGCCGAACGACGTGCGCATCAATTCGCGCTGCGCGTCGAGTGCTGCGGGACGGCCGAACCAGTCGGCGAGAATCACACCCGCATCGACAAGATCGCAATCGATCCCGTACTGCATCGTGCGCCTGCGGATCAAGTCGACGGCGTCGAGCGTGAGCCGGTACACCGCGCGTGCGTCGCGAGGGCCCAGCACACGCAAGAGATCGGCGCATTCGAGGCTGTAGCCGCCGAAAACGAACCCTCCGTTGCGCCCCGAGGCGCCGAACCCCACACGTTCGGCTTCGAGTACGACGACATCCTTCACGCCGCGCTCGGCGAGCCCTAGCGCGGTGGCGAGCCCGGCAAAGCCGCCGCCGACGATACAGACTTCGGCTCGCTCTCGCGAGGCCGCGAGCGATGCCCGCTGCGGGCGTTCGACGGTGGCTTCGTAGTAACTCGAGGCAGGTGTTCGCATGCAACGACTCCTATGAGCGTTTGGTTTTACGCGGCTCGACTACCCGACATGCCGCGCGATTGCCCGGGCGACTTCGGCGACGGCCGCATCGCGCGCGCGGGCGGGCGCGTTCGTTTGCGTCAAATAGGCCGTAACGAGAATCGGCGCCCGGTCTTGCGGCCATAGAATGCCGATGTCGTTCGTCGAGCCGCGCTCGCCCGTTCCGGTTTTATCGGCGACTCGCCAACCGCTGGGCACGCCGGCTCGAAGACGGGCATCGCCCGTGCGGTTGCCCACCGTCCACGCGAGCAATTGCGCGCGCGATGCGGACGACAACGCATCGCCGACCAGCACCTTGCGCATCGTCTCGAGCATGGCGACAGGCGTAGTCGTATCGCGCGCGTCGCCGGGGATCGCCTCGTTCAGCGACGGCTCGGTGCGATCGAGCCGCGTGACGGTGTCGCCCAACGCTCGCGCATAAGCGGTGAAGCCCGCGGGCCCGCCGATTCTATCGAGAAGCAGGTTCGCCGCGGTGTTGTCGCTCATCGTCACGGCGGCGTCGCACAAGTCGGCGACTGTCATCCCCGGCTCGCCGGTATGGCCTCGCGTAATCGGCGCGTATTGCAAAAGACGGTCGGGGCCGAACACCACGCGTTCTCCCAAATCCTCTTCGCGGCTGTCGACGCGCGCCAGCACCGCGGCCGCGAGCAAGAGCTTGAACGTGCTGCACATCGGAAAGCGCTCGTTCAAGCGATGGCCGGCCTGCATGTTCGTCTCCAGATCGAGCACGGCTACGCCGAGTCTCCCGTCGGCGCGTTTCTCGATCGCGGCCAACTCCGTTTCGATCGCCCGAACGCGCGGCGCAAGTCGCGGCGCGGCTGCCGCACCGCTCGCGCCCGCCACGTTTCGAGTTGCCGGGGTTGCGCCGGCAGACACGCGAGTCGATAGCCCAGCTACTATCGCGCCGAGGGTGGTACCGAGGAATCGTCTTCTTTGCATCTTCTTCGCTCCTTTGAAAGAGCGATGAATATCGCGTTTTCGGCCCTCGGCGACAATCGATGATAACTTTTCAGACTCATTACTATTTCTTTCGGGTTCTGCTCCATGGTCAGACCTTTACCGCTCAACGCCTTGCGTGCATTCGAATCATCTGCGCGTCACCTGAGCTTCACGCGCGCCGCACGCGAGATGAACGTGACGCAGGCGGCCGTCAGCCAGCAAGTGAGGGCGCTCGAGGAGCGGCTCGGGGCGCAGTTGTTCAAGCGTTTGCCGCGCGGGCTCGGAATGACGGACGAAGGGCTGGCGTTGCTTCCCGTCGTCTCGGACGCTTTTGGCCGGATCGACGCGGTGCTCAAACAGTTCGAGGGCGGTCATTTCCATGAGGTGCTGACGGTGGGCGTGGTCGGCACGTTTGCCGTCGGCTGGCTGATGCCGCGTCTTAACCGGTTTCGCGCGGCGCATCCGTTCGTGGAGTTGCGGCTGCTGACGCATAACAACCTCGTCGATTTCGCGGCCGAAGGCTTCGACTTGGCGATTCGATTCGGCGACGGCAACTGGCCCGGCACGCAGGCCGTCGCGCTGTTCGACGCGCCGCTGACCGCGCTGTGCGCGCCGGAGGTGGCGGCCCGTCTTCGAACGCCGCGCGATCTCGCCGCCGAAACGCTGCTTCGCTCCTATCGCCGCGACGAGTGGGCGCTCTGGTTTGCGCAAACGGGTTTGCCCGCGGGTCCGATTCGGGGGCCCGTCTTCGACTCGTCGCGCTTGATGGTCGAGGCGGCGATGCAAGGCGCAGGCGTTGCCCTTGCGCCTGCGCGTATGTTCGAGCGGGAATTGCAGTCGGGACGGCTCGTGCGGCCCTTCGACTTCGAGGTCAGCACGGGCAGCTATTGGCTGACTTGGCTCAAGTCGAAACGGATGTCGCCGGCCATGCAAGCGTTCCGCGCTTGGATCGCGGCCCAGGCCGCGTCGTAAGGCGTAAAACAGAGGGCATCGCCGAGACCGGAGCCGGCGCCGGACGCCGGACGCCGGACGCCGGACGCCGGACGCCGGACGCCTTGCGCCGTACCCCGTACGCGGCAACCCGCAGTAGCGCATCGCTCGACGGTTAGCCGCCCTCGCTTACGGCTTGCGCCTGCGGCACGAGCGATGTCAGCCATTGCGACAGCGCCACGAACGGTTCGTCGTTGGCTACCGCGTCCGGTGCGACGAGGTAATACCCGGCGTCGCTCGCGAGCGGCATGTCGAGCGGCGCGGTCAGCCGTCCCGATGCGAGTTCGTCGGCGATCAGAATCTCCGGCATCAGCGCCACGCCCATGCCCGCGAGCGCCGCGCTCGACAGCATGGTGAACAGCTCGTAGCGCGGCCCGCGCACGGCTCTCGCATCGTCTCCGAAACCATGCGCCCGGAACCAGTCGCGCCATGCGTCGGGGCGGGTCGAGAGATGCAACAGCGGCATGTCGACGAGACGATCGCGCGAAAGCGGCCCGTTGCCGGCGACTAGCGCGGGACTGCAGACGGGCACGGCGTTGCCTTCTCGAAAGAGCAGCGTGCCTTGCGTGCCCGGCCACACCGAGCGGCCGAAGTACACGGCGGCGTCGAACGGCGAATCGCTGAATAGGAACGGTTCGGTGCGGATCGACAGGTTCACGGTGATGTCTGGCCGCAGCGCTCGAAACTGCGGCAGACGCGGAATCAACCATTGACTCGCGAACGTAGGGACGACCGCCAGCTCGAGGACGCGGCCGACGCCGCGCTGCGCCATGAGTTCGAGCGTGTCGCGCTCGATGCGCTCTAGGCTCTTGCGAATCTGCTCGGCATAGTGGCGGCCGTGAGGCGTCAGAACGACCCGCTTCTTGATTCGTAGGAACAAGGCGACGCCGAGCCTGCCTTCTAGCGAGGCGACCTGCCGGCAGACCGCGCTTTGCGTGAGCGCGAGCTCGTCGGCCGCGCGGGTAAAGCTTTCGTGCCGCGCCGCTGCCTCGAACACTTGCAGCGCGGACAGATTCGGAATGCCTTTTCTCATGGTGCGAGTGACACGCTCCGGGGCAGCCGGAACGGCGACTTAGTGAGTTTCAAGAATGAAGTGATGAGTTTAAATCAATTGCGATCGCCGGGCCGAGCCACGACAATTTCCATCGATCGGCATCTTGCCGGAGCGCACGGCATCCGCCAAGCATCAGTGAATAAAGGCTTCGCCTTGAACGGAAAACGGGGAACGACTGGATGAACAGCAATCTCGACGCCTTGCTCGAAGCCGCCTGCGGCGCGGGCGCCGCCCGGCGGTTGGTGACATTGATGAACGTAGCGCCGTCGTTGGACCGCTGCGAGCCCGGTATCGTGACGCGCCTCGAACTGGCTCAAGCGCTCAATATGGCGCTCTTCGACGGCCTGCTCGAACGTGTGCCGACCGGGCGCGCCTATACGGACGACGTCGTTCGCGATGGGGCTCGCGTCGAATTCGATCACGGCGCGCTGCGTACGGTGCGTTGGCCGCATTGCGGCGCGCTGCCCCCGGGCGAGGCCGCGTTCACACGTATTCTGAAGCCGCTCGGTTATCGGCTGAACGGAACGTATCCGCTCGACCGCATCAAAATGACGGGGCGCTCGTACGCGCATTTGGATGCACCCGACCATATCGCTCAGTTCTTCGTCAGCGAACTGCACCCGGAACGCTTTTCGAACGCATTTCAACAAGCGGTGACGAATGTGCTGGGCACGTCGGTCGATCCGCTGACGCCGCAAGCGGTCGCATGGCTCGCCGAACTCGAGCGCGATGCGGCGCTGCCGCTTGCCGATGCCTGCGCACTGTTGCCGGTCCTCGTACGTTGCTTCGATCGGCACCATGCGGCGCCGCGCTTGGCCGACTACACGACGCTGCTTGCCGAATCGGCGGAAATGGCGTGGATCGCGACGGAGGGCAACGCGTTCAATCACGCGACCGATCGCGTGTCGGACGTCTTTGCCGTGGCAGAGGCGCAGCGTGCATTGGGCCGGCCCATCAAGAAGCGCGTCGAAGTCTCGAAGTCGGGCCGCGTGAAGCAGACGGCATTTCAGGCGGACCCGGTCGAGCGCGTGTTTCTCGCCGACGATGGCTCGCAGGTGCGCCGTGCGGTACCGGGGTCGTTCTACGAATTCATCACGCGAGATACGTACGTCGACGAAGAAACGGGTCGCGTCATGCTCGATCTAGGCTTCGATGCCGGCAATGCAACCGGCATCTTCAAAATGACCGCGGCCGCGTGATCGACGCCGCGCCATGCGACGCTCGAGCAGGGAGTAGAGCGATGACACCAGATAGTGCGACGCGTCCCGCCGAGCACGACGAAGCCTACGACTTCACGGCGCCTTTTCGGGCGCCGCAGGGCTCGCCGATTCGCGAATTGTTCAAATATGTCGGGCGTCCCGGCATGATTTCCTTCGCCGGCGGCTATCCGTCGAAGGATTTGTTCGATCGCGAGGGGCTAGGGCAGGCGCTGGACGCGGCGTATCGGAGCGATTCCATCGCTTGTCTGCAATATGGCGATACTGCCGGGGCGCCGGGCTTGCGCCGCTCGCTGGCTCGCCTCATGGGGACGCGCGGCGTGGAGTGCGACGCCGACGACGTCGTCGTGACGACAGGCTCGCAGCAAGGCTTCGATTTGTTGCTGCGCACTTTGATTGCCCCGGGCGACACCGCATTGATCGAAGAGCCTGCTTATCCTGCCGCGATCCAAGCGCTGCGTCTTGCAGGCGCCCATATCGTCACCGTGCGCACCGACAGCGACGGCATCGATGTCGAAGCCCTCGCCGCGCAACTCGACGCATGGCCGGACGCGAACGCGCGCCCGAAGCTGCTTTATACGGTGCCGACATTTGCCAACCCGACCGGCGCAACGCTGCCGCTTGCAAGGCGCGAAGCGCTCGTGCGGCTGGCCGCGCAGCAGCGCATCGTGCTCGTCGAAGACGATCCCTACGGCGAATTGCGTTTTTCGGGGGCACCGGTTCCGCCTATGCTGGCGTTGGCTCGGGCGTGCCCGGGCGCGCAGGACTGGGTGGTCTACTTCGGCAGCCTCTCGAAAATCGTTGCGCCGGGCTTGCGCGTCGGCTGGGCCGTCGCGCCTGCCGCCATCGCACGCAGAATGATCGTCGCCAAACAGACGAGCGATCTGTGCACCGCGCCGCTTTCGCAGGAAACGGCGCGCCACTACCTGGACAGCGGTAGATTGGACGTGCATCTTCGTTCGATCGTGGGCGCTTACCGTTCCCGCTGCGAGGCATTGCGGGGTGCCCTTTTGCATTTCGCGCCCGACGGCCTGCAGTTCGTCGCACCCGAAGGCGGCATGTTCGTCTGGGCGAGATTGACGGGCGGGCGCGATGCGGCCGAGGTCCTGAAGCGCGCCATCGAGCGGAACGTCATGTTCGTGCCCGGCGTAGCCTTCTATGTGCGTGAGCCGGACGCGTGCAGCTTGCGTCTGTCGTTTGCCGCTCCGAGCGAGGCCGAGGCGTTCGAAGGGGCCCGCCGGCTTGCGTCGGCATTGTCGCAGGGGTAGACAAGGGCCGAATGCGCCTTGCTTGCGCGCTCGGCCCGAACGCGTTTCAATCGCTGGATCGCCGAAGCAACCCGGGGCCGCTTACTCGCCACAAAATAGCGGGTAGGGCGCCCGGCATAGTAGTCTCATCAGACTGAATTCGATTCGACCTAAAGAGGACGTGATGGTAGTCAACGACATACTTGCAGCGCTGAACGTCGACCTTTCGGCTTGGAAGGGCGAAGCCTTGACGGCCCGCTCGCCGCGCGACGGCGCGACGCTCGCCACGCTGGCCGTCGATTCGGCCCTCGACGCCGAGCGCAAGATCGACGCAGCCCATGCGGCCTTCCTGAAATGGCGCACGGCCCCGGCGCCGTTGCGCGGCGAGCTCGTGCGCGTTTTCGGCAATGTGCTTCGCAAGAACAAGGATGCGCTGGGCCAGCTCGTGACGCTCGAAGCGGGCAAAATCCGCTCTGAGGGCCTCGGCGAAGTGCAGGAAATGATCGACATCTGCGATTTCGCGGTCGGGCTTTCGCGGCAGCTCTACGGTCTGACGATCGCGTCGGAACGCCCGGGCCACCGCATGATGGAAACGTGGCACCCGCTCGGCGTCTGCGGGGTGATTTCCGCATTCAACTTTCCCGTCGCCGTGTGGGCGTGGAACGCTGCCCTCGCGTTCGTCTGCGGCGATCCCGTCGTTTGGAAGCCGTCGGAGAAGACACCGCTCACCGCGCTCGCGTGCGACGCTTTGTTCGCGCAAGCCGTGCGCGAATTCGACGAAGCGCACCCCGGCGTCGCGCCGCAAGGGCTGTCTCAAGTGATTCTCGGCGGCCGTGAGGTGGGCGAAGTGCTGACGCGCTCGCACAAGGTGCCGCTCGTCAGCGCGACGGGCAGCGTGCGCATGGGCATGGAAGTGGCGCAAACCTTGAGCAAGCGCCTCGGCCGCAGCATCCTCGAACTGGGCGGCAACAACGGCATGATCGTCGCCCCCAGTGCCGACCTCGACCTCGTCGTGCGCGCCGTGACGTTCGCGGCCGTCGGCACGGCGGGACAGCGCTGCACGACGCTGCGCCGCTTGATCGTGCATCGCAGCGTCGTGGATTCGCTGCTGCCGCGTCTCGAGAAGGCGTTTGCTTCGGTCAAGGTGGGCGATCCGCTCGACGGCGATACGCTCGTCGGCCCGCTGATCGATCGCGGTTCGTTCGATGCGATGCAGGCGGCGCTGACCGATGCGCGCAAGGATGGCGGACAAGTGACGGGCGGCGAGCGCGTCGACGTCGGACATGACGGCGCCTTTTACGTGCGCCCCGCGATCGTGCGGATGCCGGCGCAGACGGCAGTCGTCGAGCGCGAGACATTCGCCCCGATTCTCTACGTGCTCGTCTACGACGATTTCGAACAAGCACTGTCGGTGCACAACGCCGTGCCGCAGGGCTTGTCCTCGGCCATCTTCACGAACGATATGCGCGAGGCCGAACAATTCATGTCGGCGGCCGGCAGCGATTGCGGCATCGTCAATGTGAACATCGGCACGAGCGGCGCCGAGATCGGCGGTGCGTTCGGCGGGGAGAAGGAAACGGGGGGCGGCCGCGAATCGGGTTCGGACTCGTGGAAGAACTATATGCGCCGTGCGACCAACACGATCAACTACAGCCGCGAACTGCCGCTCGCGCAGGGCGTGAAGTTCGACGTGTAGTTCAACGAGTGAGGCCGCGCAAGGCCGTGGGAGCGCGAGCCGCGGCGCCGGTGCGGCGCTGCCGCTTCCCCGCGCCGCACCGGCCTACGCGCGGCCGAGACGTTTGGAGAGATCGGCGACGAGAATCGCCAAGCGCGCCGGCTTTTCATAGCAGGCGACATCGAACCGCCGGATGACTTCGCTGATGTCCGCTTCGCTCGCCTTGCCGGTCAGCAAATCGCCCGTCAGCAGGAAGATCGGGGCATCGGGCCGCGGCGAGCGGCGGACTGCCTCGACGGCCCATGCGGCCGTGTGTTCGCCGAACAGCCAATCGGTGATGACCGCATCGAACACCTGCGTTCGCAGCGCTTCGATGAAGGCGGAGAGGTCGTCGTAGGCCGTGGCGGCGAAGCCGTTCTGGGAGAGATAGTCGCACAGCGCTTCCGCGGCCGCGCGATCGGCGTCGACGACCGCTACGGCCGCACGTTGCGCTTCGCCACGGCGCGGATGAATTTCGATCTTCAGCACTTCGTGCGCATGCTCGCCCGGCGCGCCGTCGCAGCGCACGATGCGCCAGCGGTCGCCTTCTCCGTATGCGACGAATTCCGCGCGTTCGTAGGGGCCGAGCGGCGCGCCGATCCACGCAACGCATGGCCCTTCGAACGCGCCCATGTTGAGCATGGCTTCGCGCGGGTGCGCAGCGGCCGTGTCGACCCCGGTGTCTTGAGCGCCGAACAATTGCGTGGGCGGCTCGCCGAATGCATCGGCGACCTTGCGAATTTGCGCGAGCGTCCAGGGGCTGCTGCCGCGCAGCTTGCGGTGGCCCTGCGAAAAGCTCAGATCGAGAATGCGGCAAAGCTCCGTAGTTTGCTGACGTTTGCCTATGCCATGGCGAACCATCAGCGCGCGAACGCGATCTGCAACGGTGAGAGAGTCCGCTAGAGTGGCTTCGTTGGTCATGCTGCTTTTGGGTGCTTCTATGTCGGCGGTGCTCATGAGAGGCCTAGCGAGACGCCGACGCTCGGCTGGCGCCGCGGCGTATGAAAGTAAGGGAGCGCGGCGTATTTTAACGGGCAACGGAGTGCGCGCCCGCGTCAAATATGTATCGACAGGTTACGTTCGTTACCGGTAGTCAATGGTGTGGCGCCGCACTCCGCCGATGCGTTATCGCGCGCGACGTGCGATCGACGGTTATGCTTGCTCAATGCTGCGGCGCGGGCTCGATCGGGGCTTCGTCACACCGCCCGCATCGAAAAAACTGGAGAAAACCCTATGACGATGCAGTTTTTCGAGGCCGCCGAGACGGCGCGGCTCATCCCGTTTCCAGCGCTCGTCGATGCGCTGGCGCAAGCCTGCCTCGAAGCCGCCCGTGCCGAAATCGCAAGTCCGGCGCGGCTCGTCGTGCCGCTCAACCAAGGCGGCACCATGCTCTGTATGCCGGCCGCCGCGCACGATTTAGCGATTCATAAGCTCGTGACCGTATGTCCTTCGAATCGGACGCGTGCGTTGCCGACGATTCACGGGCAGGTCAGCGTTTGCGATCCCGATACGGGCGAAGCGCAATTCGCGCTCGACGGCCCGACCGTCACGGGCCGCCGCACGGCGGCGGTATCGCTGCTTGCGATGCGAACGTTCTCTCGCACGCCGCCGCGGGAAGTCATGATGTTCGGGACCGGCACGCAGGCGGCGCATCACGTGGAGGCGCTCGCCGCGGTCTATCCCGAGGCGCGCGTTTTCGTCCGCGGCACCTCGCCCGAGCGCTCCAAGGCCTTCTGCGCGGAGCACGGATCGCGCTTGGCACTGCTTCCGCACGCAGGCGGAATGATTCCCGATACGATCGACACCGTCATTGCGCTCACCACGAGCCGAACCGCCGTCTACGACGAACCGGCCCGAGAGGGACGGCTCGTGATCGGCGTAGGGGCGTTCACGCCGGAGATGGTCGAAATCGGCGCGCGCACGTTGAGCGGCAGCCGCCTGTATGTCGACGATTCGGTGGGCGCCAAGCACGAAGCCGGAGATTTCATCCAAGCGGGCGTCGATTGGGCGGACGTTACGGCGTTGGCCGATGCGTTGCGGACTGGCCTGCCCGGCGCCTCGAGCATAGACGCGGGCGCCGCGCCCGTGGTGTTCAAGACCGTCGGTTGCGCAGCTTG
The DNA here is from genome assembly GCA_966212325.1 of uncultured Burkholderiaceae bacterium. GTDB lineage: Bacteria > Pseudomonadota > Gammaproteobacteria > Burkholderiales > Burkholderiaceae > Trinickia. The sequence continues at coordinate 118,244 of CBIHRA010000003.1, forward strand.
GGATCTGGCCGCTTGTCGCGTAGCGCGCGCGGCCTTGCGGTGAGAGAGCGAGCGCGCAAGCCCCCGGACGGGAAGCCGGTCGATGCCGACCGATGCGGCGACAGTGGTCATTGCATCGAACGGGGGGGCGTACATGATCAATATGTCCGCGGAACCGAAAGGAGAGGGCGCCGCTCGCGTGCCGAGCCGGCCCCGCGGGTATGACCGAACAGCGCGTCGTGCGTCCGGTCGCCTAGATCGATGGTCAGCGCCACCGCATTGACTACGCCGACACGCATGGCTGGGCCGAAGCGCCGCATTTCTATGCCCGCTCGCGCAAGCAACCGCTCGACGGCGGTCGTCGTCACCGTCACGTAATGCCTGATGCCGCGGCGGTCGGCAAATTCGACGATCGCTCGCATCGCGTCGAGCGCCAACTCGCCGAAACCATAGCCGGCCTGCCCCGGCGAAACGATCGCAAAGCGGCTCAATTCCCACACGTCGGGCGATGCCGGCGCGCATGCGCCGTGAAGCAGTTCGGAGAATGTATCGCGCAACATATACGGGCCCTGAGTGGGCAGAAGCCGCCAGCAGCCGCATACCGCGTCCGATTCGTTGCGCACGAGCATGTAGTAGGGCGACTGCGCGTCGTAATGATCGATCTCCATGCCCGAGAGGACGGCCACTTCCCATCCCATGCGCTCGCCGAATACCTTTGCGCGCAACCGGTACATTTGCGCCAGCGCGCCGAGATCGAAGCTCGGCTGTCTATCGATCGTGATTTTGGCGTTCATCTCGCTCTCCCGGCGTTGTCATGTCGTCTACGGGGCATCGACCATATGCACTTTGCGTGCGAGGTGTAACTGTCAAGCAAGATAGGTACAAATGATCGGCGACACTTGGGATGATGCAGGGGTCGCGTACGCCCTTATCAGGTGAAAACCATGTCGTTAGCCGATATTCGTCAGCCGCAAGCGGAAGATGCGGTCCGGCCGGTTCGGACCGAAATAGACAGTGCCTTCATCCAAGCGTATCGAAGGCAAGTGAAAGAAAGTCAAAAAACTTTTTGGTCCCGCTTCGGCGTCACTCAATCGCGCGGAAGTCGCTTCGAACTCGGTGCCAATATCCCGAAACCCGTCATGATCCTGCTGCGACTGTATTTCGAGGCGAGGATTTCGGAAGAGGATATTCGCGCGGTTTCGCAAAAAAGAGCGCCGTCGATTCGGCCTGCCTCGATCAGTCAGGATCTATCAGTCCCATTCGGGTCGCTTTGACGGCAGCCGCGCTTCGTGAGCTGACCCCGAACTTGCTCCGAATGTTCGTCATGTGGAAATTCACTGTCGCTTCGGAGCAACCGAAGATCTTGGCGATTTCCCAGGTGGACTTGCCTTGCGCGGTCCATTTGAGACATTCGCATTCGCGCGGCGTCAGCTTCGGTACCAGCCGTTCGGTATAGCCGTCCAGGAACCGCTGGCTCGAATCGAAGGCCACGTCGCGCAGCAGGGTCAACATCGGCAAAGCGCGTCGCACGTGAGCGTCGAGCGCGGCTCGCGTCCTGTCGCTGCGCACGAAGCACAACATGCCGACTTCTTGTTTGGGGCCGTGTATCGGCAACGAAATTCCTGTGCAAAGCCCGTGCTGGCAGGCCTCTTCATACATTTCCTGTTGATCGCGTTCGGCAAAATGAGACGACGTCCAAATAAGCGGTGATGTCTGCGTCAGACAATGCGCGACCGTGGGATCGATTCGAAACAACGCGCGCTCGTCGTACATCTGGCGCCAGCGTTTATCGTAGGTGCTGCGCAGGTATGCGTCGCTGAACCGCATGCCCGGCCGCGGCACGACAGCAAATAACGTGTGATCGAAACCATATTTCCGGCCGAGCATTGCAAGCGCCTCGAACCATGATTGCTCGTCGGTCGCACGCCATAGCGGCGACATCGACTCGATAAATTGGCGTGGCATATATCCTCACGTGTCGCAAATATTACTTGCCCGAAACAGATAGCGGCCCTTGCTACCGATTTAAAATCCAGGCAGTCCCTTTTTCGGCAAAATCATAACAGACACATGAGGTGTTATCCGCTTGTTTTTTCGTTCAAAGGATGCGTTGACGGCAGCGCGGCGCCTTCTTGAATAGAAGTTCGACTGATGGGCGCTTGAAATCGATTTCGCGGAGAAATTTGCGCATTACCTCGCATGCCAAAATATTCCCGCCTATTTATCGTAGGCGGTGGCGATATAAACCGTTTCCAGCGGTCGCCGATTGCGATAATCGAACGATTCGATTTGTTGCGGCGCTTGTCGATATTTGCGGCGATTGCAACGGTGAATAGCTGAAACGGGGATTCTCGTGGTCGAAAGCCGAATGTAGACTGCGTTCCTCGTTCGGCATTGTGCCGGACAGGAAACACTCTTTTGGAGGAGACGATGAAGAGGCCGACGTTGATCGCCGCCTTGTTCGCGGGCATCGCCGCCGCGCCCGCGCTTGCGTGTGCAGGGGAGGCTCCGAGCGAAGCGCTGAGCCGGGCACAAGTGCAGGCGCAGATTCGGCAATTGGCCGATGCCGGCTACCGCGGAGGTCGCGACGAGACCACTTACCCGTCGAACGTTCAGGCGGCGCAGCGGCGGATCGATGCGCTGAGCCGCCTTGTCGATACCAGCGGCTACGGCGTGCAATGGGGTACCGTCAGCGAATCGGGCGCGCGCGAGAAGAAGGGCCCCGGCTCCCTCTACTTCGGGACCTAAACGTGACGGCTGGCGCGCGGTTTACGGGCCTTCGGCCCGGCGTGCGGCCGCGCGGCGGCGGCTGCACGGCGAGCGCGTCGGTCACGTATGCACGCCGGAAATGTAATGTTCCAATTGCTGGATCGTGAACTGCTGCTCCGAGATGATGGTTTTGACGAGGTCGCCGATCGACACCATGCCGGCAAGCCGCCCGTCGTCGATGACGGGCAAGTGACGCATGCGGTGCTCGGTCATCAAGGCCATGCATGCTTCGGCGGTGTCGCTCATGCGCACGTGCAACACCTGCTTCGTCATGATCTCGCCGACGCGCGTGGACTTCGACGAGCGGTCCATCAAAACGATCTTGCGGGCGTAGTCGCGCTCGGTGATGATCCCCGCGATCTTCTTCTCGCTGCCCTCCGTGACGATCAGCGCGCCGATCTGATGCTGAGACATCATTTTCACGGCCTCGAAGACCGATTGATCGGCGTCGATCGTAACGACGGGCCTTTCGGCGATTCGTTTTGCGGCCTGCGGATCGTCCAGCTTCGCTTTGAGGATCTGGGCTACGTTCGGCATGTCAGTCTCCGTCTTCTCGTTCGGGGGCGGGGATCGGCTCCGGGCGGCGCGCGAGGGGCGCCCAGCGCGGGGCTGTCTCCCAGTATAGGCGTTCGCGCCGCGTGCGGCGGCGTGCACGGCAGGCTGGGAACGGCGAATAGCGGTAAACTCGCGGTGCGCGCTCCGGCTGTCGGTGCGCGGACGAACCGTTAAAGATCACCTCGAGAAGTCATGCCCACGTCTTCCCAGCCGCCGCAGCTCGACGGCGAAAGCCGCACGCGAGCCGTCACGCTCGCCGCCAAAGCCACCTTGCCGACTCGCTACGGCGCGTTTACCTCGTACGCTTTTCGTGTTGCGGCGGGGGAAGCCGAGCATCTCGCGCTCGTGATGGGCGATGTCAGCGGCCAGGCATCGGTGCTCACACGCTTGCACTCGGAATGCTTGACGGGCGACGTCCTGGGCTCGTACCGCTGCGATTGCGGCGAGCAGCTCGATCTCGCGCTGCGCTATATCGCGGCGGAGGGGCGGGGCGTTCTGCTTTATCTACGTGGGCATGAAGGCCGCGGCATCGGCTTGTCGAACAAGATTCGCGCATACGCACTGCAAGAGCAGGGACTCGATACGGTCGAAGCGAATCTCGAGCTCGGTCTGCCCGACGACGCCCGCGAGTACGATTCGGCCGCTGCGATTTTGCGCGAGCTCAACGTGACTTCCGTGCGGCTCATCAGCAACAACCCGAAAAAGTTCGACACGCTGGCCAAACACGGGATTCCGGTGTGCGAACGTGTTGCGCTAGCCATTCCCGTACGCGACGAGAACGAACGGTATATCCGCACCAAGCAGGCGAAGTTCGGGCATTACTTCGAAGAGAACGAGTAACCGGTCCGAGCAGCACGTGCCTACGGCCGGTGGTTGAATACCATCATCGATGCTTATCACCCAGACCAAACTCGATCTCGGGGGCAAGCAACTCAAAAGTGAAAATCACACTCGACGAATTGCAGGCGTTCGTGAGCGTGGTCGACAGCAGGTCGATCACGGCCGCTGCGGAACACCTGGGAGTGACCGTTTCCGCCGCGAGCCGCACGCTGGGCCGCCTGGAGGAGAAGCTGCAAACCACGCTGCTTCGGCGCACGACGCGCCGTCTCGAGCTGACCGAAGAGGGGCGCGCGTTCCTGAGCGACGCGCGAGCGATCATTGCGTCGGTCGAGGGAGCGGAGGAGCAAATGGCCGCACGCCGGGAGCGGCCGTCGGGTCGGCTGCGGGTGGATGCGGCGACGCCGTTCATGCTTCATGTGATCGTGCCGCTCGTGCAGGGCTACCGCGAGCGCTATCCTCAAGTGGAGCTGGAACTCGACACGAACGAAGGAATCATCGATCTCCTGGAGCGGCGCACCGACGTAGCCATACGAATCGGCCCGCTGAAAGATTCGACGCTGCATCGCAAAACTGTCGGCCGCAGTCGCATGCGCGTTCTAGCGAGTCCGGCCTATCTGGAAGCCCGCGGCCATCCAAAGCGCGCAGCCGATCTCTCGCAGCATGTGTTGCTTGGATTCAACCAGCCCGAGACCCTCAATATCTGGCCCGTCCCGGGACCGGCCAACGAGCCGTATCGAATCGCACCGACCATCTGGTCGTCGAGCGGCGAAACGCTCCGGCAGTTGGCGTTGGCGGGCGCCGGTATCGTATGCCTGTCCGACTTCATGACTGCGCGCGATCGTCACGATGGGACACTCGTGCAGCTTTTCACGCGGCAAACCCAGGAAGTCTGGCAGCCGATCAACGCAGTCTACTATCGCAATACGGCGACTTCGGCTCGCATTGCCTCGTTCGTCGATTATCTGATCGAAGCGATGCGCGGCACGGAATTCGAGTGTTAGCGCGTCCGACGCCACTCGCCGGGCGTCTGTCCGACTATCCGCTTGAAGATCCGCGTGAAGTGGGCCTGATCGCTGAAGCCATATTTCTGGGCGATTTCGGCCGCGTGCACGGGCAACGCGATCAGGTCGCACTGCGCGGCGGCGATGCGTACGTTCAATCTCCATTGATGGGGCGTTTGCCCCACGCTTAGCCTGAACGTGCGGAAAAAATGCGCCGTGGACTGATTGACGGACGCAGCGACATCCGCCATGGAAAGCTCAGCCGCCAAATCGGCCTGAAGCATCCGCAAAGCAGAGGTCAGCCACGGAACCCCCCGCGTCCTGCGTGGCGCCGTTGCGTCACATCCAGCGTCTTCCGGGTCTATCTTCATGGGGCTCCGCCTTGGGATCAACTGCATAACCAGCATGACCCAGAGTCTGCCTTGCGAAGGCCTCGATTCATACCTAGGCGAAATCAACACTTAGTTGTTAAAAAATCAAGAATCACGTCGGATTTCACGTCTCGCGGCCACCAGTAGGGGTACTCGATTCGGCGACGCGCCATCCCGGGAAGGCGCTGCGTTCGGGAGCATTTTCGTTCAAGACGCATGGGCTGCGTTTCATTACACTGCGCTCGCCCAATCAGTGACAGCACGCTCGGTGCCTTAGGCCGCGCCCGCATTTGTCGCGTGCGTGCGTTTCCGCAGTGTTCTTCACAAGTTCAGATGGTCATGCAACCGACGCCGCGGATCGTTGCGCCGATAGTCGAATAGTCGAAGGGAATCCATCATGAAACCGTACGTGTTTTCTCTCCTTGCCGGCATCTTGGCAGGCGGCGTTTATAGCGCGATCGACGTGCATTCGCCTGCGCCACCCGTCGTTGCCCTGACGGGCTTGCTCGGGATGCTGGCCGGCGAACAGATTCTGCCTCTCGCGCGGCGATTGCTCTCGGGTTTCAAGCTGAGCGCGGCATGGCGAGAAGCGAAGTGCGGCCAGCACATGTTCGGCGCGCTGCCCGGCAATCATTCATCCGAAGTTTCACGGCGGAATCAGCAACCGTCGTGACGTGCCGTTGCACGCGAAAGCGTGCCTCTTTTTCACCGACTCACTAGGACGATACGCGCCATGAGCAATCCTAAGCTGGAAGTACTGACGCCCCTCAACAGCCAACTGATCATCATCGACCAGCAGCCGCAGATGGCATTCGGCGTTCAGTCGATCGACCGTCAGGCGCTGAAAAACAACGTCGTGGCACTGGCCAAGTCGGCGAAGGTGTTCAACGTTCCCACGACGATCACGACCGTCGAAACGGAGAGCTTCTCCGGCTTCACCTACCCGGAAGTCCTCGATGTATTTCCCGATCACAAACTGCTCGAACGTACGTCGATGAACTCGTGGGACGATCAAAAGGTTCGCGACGCATTAGCGGCGAACGGACGGAAGAAGGTGATCGTCTCGGGCTTGTGGACGGAAGTGTGCAATACGACTTTTGCGCTGAGCGCGATGCTCGAAGGCGGCTACGAAATCTACATGGTGGCCGATGCGTCGGGTGGCACGTCGAAGGACGCGCACGACTATGCGATGCAACGCATGATCCAGGCAGGCGTCGTTCCCGTGACGTGGCAGCAGGTATTGCTCGAGTGGCAGCGCGACTGGGCGCATCGCGAAACGTACGACGCGGTCATGGCGATCGCGAAGGAGCATTCGGGCGCGTACGGCATGGGTATCGATTACGCCTACACGATGGTGCACAAGGCGCCCCAGCGTACGGCCGAGCCGCATCAAGCCCTGTCGGCGGTGCCGGCGAAGTAATCGCCGAGCGCTGTCCCCGGAGTCGGTGCGGCGCGCCTCGATCGGCGCGCCGTACCGACGACCGCCCCATGATGCCGCAATCGAAGCTGACCGTATGAAACCGTATCTGCTGTCACTCTGCGCAGGCGCGCTAATAGGGTTGATCTACAGCGTAATCAAAGTGCGTTCGCCCGCACCGCCGCTGATTGCCCTCGTCGGCTTGCTCGGCATGTTGGCCGGCGAGCAGGCGATCGCATCCGCCAAACATTTGTTCGGCTTCTAACCGTTTAGGAGGCAACGCTCGTGAGTGCAACCGACACCCAACCCGATCTCATTCTCCGCAACGGAAGGATCACCACGTTGGACCGCTCGAACCCTATCGCTACGGCCGTTGCGATCGCCGATGGCCGGTTCGTCGCCGTCGGCAGCGATGCGGATGTGATGCCGCTGGCGGGCCGCGCGACCACCGTCATCGATTTGAAGGGCCACCCGATGCTGCCCGGTCTGATCGACAATCACACGCACGTGATTCGCGGCGGTCTGAACTACAACATGGAATTGCGTTGGGACGGCGTGCGCTCGCTGGCCGTGGCGATGCAGATGCTCAAGCAGCAAGTCGCGATGACGCCCGCGCCGCAATGGGTGCGCGTGGTCGGCGGCTTCACCGAGCATCAGTTCGAGGAAAAGCGTCTGCCTACGCTCGAAGAGTTGAATGCCGTGGCGCCCGACACGCCGGTTTTCATCCTGCATTTGTATGATCGAGCGTTGCTCAATGCTGCTGCGCTGCGCGTGGTCGGCTACACGAAGGACACGCCGGAGCCCCCGGGCGGCACGATCATGCGCGATGCAGCCGGCAACCCCACGGGCCTCTTGCTGGCCAATCCGAATGCGTCGATCCTCTATGCGACGCTAGCGAAAGGGCCGAAGCTGCCGCTCGAGTATCAATACAATTCGACGCGCCACTTCATGCGCGAACTCAATCGGCTCGGCGTGACGAGCGTGATCGACGCAGGCGGCGGGTTTCAAAACTACCCGGACGATTACGAAGTCATCCGCAAGCTGGACGAAGCGGGCGAGATGACGGTTCGCATCGCTTATAACCTGTTCACGCAAAAGCCGAAGGCCGAAAAGGAAGACTTCGTGAACTGGACACGTACGGTCAAGTATCACGACGGCAGCGATTACTTCCGCCATAACGGTGCGGGTGAAATGCTCGTGTTTTCCGCGGCCGATTTCGAGGACTTCCGCGTCGCACGTCCCGAGTTGCCGGCCGAGATGGAGGACGAACTCGAAGGCGTCGTGCGCGTGCTCGCACAGAACCGCTGGCCGTGGCGTTTGCATGCAACGTACGACGAAACCATCAGCCGCGCGCTCGACGTGTTCGAGAAGGTGAATCGCGATATCCCGCTCGACGGTATCCGCTGGTTCTTCGATCATGCGGAAACCATCTCCGAGCGTTCGATGGATCGCATCGCCGCCCTTGGAGGCGGTGTCGCCGTGCAACATCGGATGGCTTACCAAGGCGAGTACTTCGTCGAACGATACGGCGCCAAGGCGGCGGAAGCCACGCCGCCTGTTGCCCGGATGCTCGAAAAGGGACTCAAGGTTTCGGCCGGCACCGATGCGACGCGCGTCGCTTCATACAACCCGTGGGTGTCGCTCGCATGGCTCGTGACCGGCAAGACGATCGGCGGCTTGAGGATGTATCCGCAGCGCAACTTGCTCGATCGTGAAACGGCGCTGCGCATGTGGACCGAATACGTCACGTGGTTCTCGAACGAAGACGGCAATAAAGGCCGCATCGCAGTCGGACAGCTTGCGGATCTGGTGGTGCCTGACCGCGATTTCTTCGCGTGCGCCGAACAGGACATCGTCGACACGACCTCGTTGTTGACGGTGGTCGGTGGGCGGATCGTTTGGGGAGCAGGCCCATTCTCCAGCCACGACGCGCCAGTCCCGCCGGCGATGCCGGACTGGTCGCCCGTGCGGCGCTTCGGCGGCTACGGTGGCTGGGGCGCGACGCAACGCGACGGCGCGCCGCTGCAGCGGGCGGCCGCAGCGGCAGCCGCGTGCGGTTGCGCGAGCGCGTGCGGCCTGCATGGTCATGCCCATGCAAAGGCATGGGGCAGCGCGTTGCCGACTTCCGACGAGAAGGGATTCTGGGGCGCGTTCGGATGTTCGTGCTGGGCGGTTTGACATGGCGACGTCGATATCCTCATCGACCGGCCGTGGCAGTCCGCGCTGGGTTCGCTCGCTGCTTGAACAGGCGTGGACGCTGCCGCTCGTGCGGGCGGCGTTGGTGTCGGCCTATTTGATAGGCGGCATCGACAAGGCATTACACTTCGACGAGGCCATCAAAGAACAGGCACATTTCGGGCTGCATCCTGCGGCGCTCTGGGCTGCGCTCGCCGTTTCCGTCGAGATTGTCGGCTCGTTTTGCGTCGTGTTTCGTCGCTTCACATGGTTGGGCGCAGGCGCCCTCGGGGTGCTGACAGTCGTTGCGATGCTCGTGGCGAACGACTTCTGGAACTACACCGGGAACGCGCGCTTCATGGCGCTCAATAGTTTTTTCGAGCACCTTGGTCTCGTCGCGGCACTCGTGCTCGCGACCATTGTGCAGTTTCCTGGCGAAGACACCGCCGAAATCCAAGCGAGTGCGGCAACATGAAATCGGAAGACACCATTCTTGCGGCAATCGCCGGATTCGTCGATACACTGAGCTTCGTCGCATTGTTCGGGCTTTTCACGGCACACGTGACGGGCAACTTCGTGCTGATCGGCGCGGGCGTCGCGGGCTACGCGCAAGGCGTTTTTCTGAAGCTCATCGTGTTCCCTGCTTTCATCGGCGGGGTTGTCTTCAGCAGTCTGCTGGTGCGGTCACTGTCCGCGCGGCAGGCTCGCTACGGCGCGCGCGTGCTCTATGCGGTGCAAGCCGTCCTCATGTTCGGGTTCTGCGCCGCCGGGGTGTGGGCGAGTCCGATCGCTCGGGCCGACGGGCTGCCTGCGATTTTGGCGGGCGTGCTCGGCGCTTTGGCGATGGGCGTGCAGAACGCGCATCCGCGTTTGATCCAGCGCGCGGGCGTGCCCAATACAGTGATGACGGGCAACGTCACGCAGGCGATTCTCGACGCGGTCGATATGCTCTCATCGAGCACGGCCGAAAACGTGCGCGCGTCGGCGCGGGCACGGTTTGCAAAAATGCTGCCGGCCATCGCCGCGTTCGCGATCGGCGCTGTGGCCGGCGCATTCGGTTTTCGCTACTGGGGGTTCTGGGCGCTGGCGGCCCCGGCGTGTGCGCTTACCGGGCTCGCATTGGCGGCGGGCGAACATGAACGAGTCCCGACGGCGGGGCGCGCATGATCCGAATCGTTCTATCGGCCGCGATTTGCGCGTGTCGAGTCGAGAAGGCCGCAAGCGTCTCCCCCGCCAAGAAATAGCCGTCAGGTCTGCACCCAATCAGCTTCGTCAAGCTTGCTCCGGTCGAGCCGCCTATGGTTGACCAAGAGAGTCAGGACCGTTCGGTCGGACACTTGGAAACACCTCGCCATGCTCCGAGACGCTCCAAATGAATTTCGGGAACCCGTCGCCCTGGGGTTCGCTGAACAACCCGTGCTCGATACCCCGAGCGACGAGTTGGCGGGCTTCATCTAGAAGAATAGTGCGTTCGAGATCGCACAGTGACTTGGTGGGTCGGGGGTTCGCTCGCGGCAGCCCATAATCGGCCGGGTTGCGTTTATGGTGACCGCTGCCGACATAGCGCACGCGGTCCTTCAGCGCATCTTTCTGCTCTTAAGTCAGTTCGCTCGGGGCGATACGGCGTTTGGGATTGTTCCCGGGGCGGCATGTCATAGACGCAGTTCGGCTCAAATAGCTGGGTCGTTTCGACTCGAATTCTTCTGCATTTTTGCACACTTGCGCAAGCGCTCTCGTCCCAAATAGCACGGGCCGCGCATCTGACTTGTGGTCCAACCGACCTAACCCTCCAGCGCACCCCCCTCCGATTGCCGAGCATTCCACCCCCCACCGAGCGCCTTAAACGCCGCGACCGCCGCGCGCGCCGATTCCGTTTGCGCTTGCACCCGCTCGTCCGAGGCGCGCAGTAGGCTGTCATCGGCCTGCAAAACTTCGATCAAGCTGACAACGCCTTTCCGATATGCCGCGAACGAGGCATCGCGTGCGTGGCGGAGCGCATTCACCCCGTCGGCCAGCACCGATGCCTCTTGCTCTCGATTGGCTAGCGCAGAAAACGCGTTTTCGACATCCTCGGTGGCATGCAGCGCGGCAAGGCGGTACGCCGCGAGCATCTCGGCATTTTGCCCCTTGGCCTGCTTGATTTGCGCGTCGATACGGCCAAAATCGAACAAGCGCCAACGCAGCCCCAAGACACCGGCGGCCTGGTTCGCGCCGCTCGTGAACAAGTTGCCGCTGGCCACTGATGTCGCACTGCCGATCAGTCCGCTAAGCGACAGCTTCGGGTAATACTCGGCGACGGCCACGCCGATGCGCGCGTTCGATGCCGCGAGGCGACGCTCGGCCACGATCAAATCGGGCCGGCGTCTCAGCAAGTCGCCCGGCGTCCCGGTCGCCGCGATTCGCGGGGCAACGGGAATTTCACTCGCCTCGGCAAGCTCGGCTCGATGGGTTCCGGGCTGCGAGCCGAGCATGACATCCAGGGCGTTCATCGCCGCATCCAGGCTTGTCTCCAAGACGGGAATCGATGCCTGAACCCGAGCCAGCGCGCCCGCGGCCTGGTTGACTTGGAGTTCGGCGGCCAAGCCTTTGCTATAGAGAAGCCCGATCGTGGAGAGCAGGTCCCGCTGTGTGCGCGCCTGCTTGCGCGCAACGTTCAGGCGCGCTTGCAATCCGCGAATGCTGATGTAGATATCGGCCGTTTGTGCGGCTACGGCCAGTCGCGTCGCGACCGCGCCTGCCTCCGAAGCTTGATACTCGGCAAGCGCCGCTTCTCGCCCGCGACGCAGTCCCCCGAATAGATCCAGTTCCCAACGGGCGTTGATATCGGCCTCGTAGTCGCTGCCGTGGCGATCGAACCCCGGCGTCGCGTTCAGTACGCGCCCCAACGGCGTTTCGACGGACTGATAGGCGCGCTCCGCCTGACCGCCGACCATCCCTGAAGGTAGCAATGCTGCATTGGCCGCGCCAAGTCCCGCACGCGCTTGGGCGACGCGCGTGGCGGCTTGCGCCAAATCGAGGTTCTCCCTCAGAGCAAGTGTCACGAATCGCGTCAGTTGCGGATCGCCAAAGCCCGTCCACCAAACGGGAAGCTCAGTGGTCGTGGCCGCCTGCCGCTGATCGACCGCGGCCTGAGCTTCGAACCGTTGCGGCATCGCGATCTCGGGCTTCACATAATCGGGGCCCGCGACGCAACCCGAGAGAACGACCGAGGCAATCAACGCGAAGAAAGTGGGTTTGAGGGGCATGGACATGCTCGCAGGAGCGACTGGAATGGTGACTATAATACCAAATAGTCACTTATTGTCCATAGGCGATGCCGAAGGTAAGCTAGCGCTTATGACAAAAGCCACCCCTTCTTTCACGCCTGCCCGCGGCCCTGCGGACCACGAGGTTCGGGATCAAATCGTCGCCGCCGCCACCGAACACTTCAGCCGGTACGGCTACGAAAAGACGACCGTTTCCGACCTCGCCAAGGCCATCGGCTTTTCCAAGGCCTACATCTATAAGTTCTTCGAATCGAAGCAAGCCATCGGCGAGATGATCTGCGCGAACTGCCTGCACGCGATCGAGACCGATGTCCGGGCCGCCGTCGCAGAAGCCGAGTTGCCGCCGGAAAAGCTGCGCAGGATGTTCCAGGTCTTTACAGAGGCGAGCCTGCGGCTGTTCTTCCGGGATCGCAAGCTCTACGATATTGCCGCCTCGGCGGCCACGGAAAACTGGCAAGCGGTTCAGGCTTACGAGGCGCGCGTCCAGCAACTGCTGCAGGACGTGCTTCGAGAAGGCCGGCAGCGTGGCGACTTCGAGCGAAAGACGCCGCTCGATGAAGCTGCAATGGCGATCTACCTCGTGATGCGGCCCTACCTCAATCCGTTGTTGCTGCAGTACAGCCTCGATACCACCGACGTCGCGCCGCGGCAGCTGGCGAGTCTGGTGCTCCGCAGCCTGTCGCCGTGAGCAGCAAAGCGGCCGCCATGCGATTCGATAATAGTGACGCTTGACTAAAATAGTCACTAGAATCACAATGAAAACCCCGGTCACTTCGCCCATGGGTCTTTCATGTTTTCGCGCCGCTTCGCCACAACCGCAGTCGTTTCCGCATTGCCTCTTGCGCTAGCCGCGTGCGGGGCAAAGACGCCCATCGATCCGCGCACGGAAGCCCCGCTCGTGCGAAGCGCGGCCGTTCGGAGCGCGGTCGCGGCGTCCCGTTCGTTCACGGGCACTGTCGCTGCTCGAGTGCAGAGCGATCTGGGCTTCCGAATCTCCGGTAAGGTCCTTGAGCGGCTCGTAGATGCGGGCCAAAACGTCAAACGCGGCCAGCCGTTGATGCGGATCGATCCCGTCGATTTGCGGCTTGCCGCGCAGGCGCGCCGGGACGCGGTCGCCGCGGCGCGCGCACGGGCGCAGCAAACCGCTCAGGACGAAGCGCGCTACCGCGATCTGCGCGGCACCGGCGCAATATCGGCTTCCGCGTACGATCAGGTCAAAGCAGCCGCCGATGCCGCCAAAGCCCAACTGAGCGCGGCCGAGGCTGACGAGAACGTCGCGCGCAACGCGATCGGCTATGCCGAGCTGGTTGCGGACGGCGATGGCGTCGTGATGGAAACGTTGGCCGAGCCCGGGCAGGTCGTCGCCGCCGGGCAGCCCGTGATGCGCGTGGCCCATGCGGGGCGAAGGGAAGCGGTGATTCAATTGCCGGAAACGTTGCGCCCGGCCATCGGCTCCGTAGCGCAAGCCACGTTGTTCGGCAGCGGCGACGCGAGCGTGCCGGCCACCTTGCGTCAACTCTCCGATGTTGCCGATTCACACACACGAACCTATGAAGCGCGGTATGTGCTGCAAGGCGCGTTGGCCAACGCACCGCTCGGCGCCACGGTGACGATTCGTCTGCCGGACGGTCGCGCGTCTGCGCAAAGCGGATGGCAGGTGCCGATCGGCGCGCTTCTGGATACGGGCAAGGGGCCGGGCGTGTGGGTCGTCGACGGCAACCCGGCAAAGGTTTCGTGGCGGCCCGTGACCGTCGAACGTCTTGACGACGATAGCGCTCGCGTCGCGGGGAACCTCAAGCAAGGCGACCGCGTCGTCGCCCTCGGCGCACAACTGCTGCGCGAAGGAGAGCGAGTGCGGGTGACAAGCCAAACCGCCGCCGTGGCGGTGGCCTCCGCCGAGGGAGGCCGCCCGTGAGCGAAGGTCGCTTCAATCTGTCCGCGCTCGCCGTGCGCGAGCGTGCCATCACCTTGTTCCTGATTTGCCTGATCTCGTTGGCCGGGCTCATCGCATTTTTCAAATTGGGCCGGGCGGAAGATCCTGCCTTCACTGTCAAGGTGATGACCATCGTCACGGCCTGGCCCGGCGCCACGGCGCAGGAGATGCACGATCAAGTCGCCGAGAAGATCGAAAAGCGCATGCAGGAGCTGCGCTGGTATGACCGCACCGAAACCTATACCCGCCCGGGCTTGGCGTTCACGACGTTGACGTTGCTCGACAGCACGCCGCCCTCGGAAGTGCAGGAGCAGTTTTACCAAGCCAGAAAGAAGATCGGCGACGAGGCGGCGAATCTTCCGGCCGGCGTCATCGGGCCGATGGTCAACGACGAATATGCCGATGTCACATTCGCACTGTTTGCACTCAAAGCCAAGGGCGAGCCGCAACGGATTCTTGCGCGCGATGCGGAGTCGCTGCGCCAACGGCTGCTGCACGTGCCGGGAGTCAAGAAGGTCAACATCATCGGCGAGCAGGCCGAGCGCATCTACGTGCAGTTCTCGCACGACCGCATCGCAACGCTAGGCGTGAGCCCGCAGGACATATTCGCCGCACTCAATGGGCAGAACGCCTTGACGCCGGCCGGGTCGGTCGAGACGAAAGGGCCGGAAGTGTTCCTTCGGTTGGATGGCGCCTTCGACAACCTGCAGAAGATCCGCGACACGCCGATCGTCGCGCAAGGTCGCACGCTGAAGCTGTCCGATATCGCCACCGTTGCGCGCGGTTATGAAGATCCGGCAACGTTCATGATCCGCAACAACGGCGAACCGGCGTTGCTGCTCGGCATCGTCATGCGCGACGGTTGGAACGGCCTCGAACTAGGCAAGGCATTGGATGGGGAAGTTCGCGCCGTCAACGCCGAACTGCCGCTCGGGATGAGCCTGACTAAGGTCACCGATCAAGCCGTCAATATTCATTCGGCGGTCGACGAGTTCATGCTCAAGTTTTTTGCCGCTTTACTGGTGGTCATGCTCGTGAGCTTCGTGAGCATGGGCTGGCGTGCGGGCTTGGTCGTGGCGGCGGCCGTCCCACTGACGCTGGCGATCGTATTCGTCGTGATGGCGGCGACAGGCAAGAACTTCGACCGCATCACGTTGGGATCTTTGATTCTTGCGCTAGGCCTGCTCGTCGACGATGCGATCATCGCCATCGAAATGATGGTCGTAAAGATGGAGGAGGGCTACAGCCGCGTTGCCGCTTCCGCGTATGCATGGAGCCATACGGCGGCACCGATGCTTTCGGGCACGCTCGTGACGGCGGTGGGCTTCATGCCGAACGGCTTCGCGCGATCCACCGCCGGCGAATACACGAGCAACATGTTCTGGATCGTCGGCATCGCGCTGATCGCATCGTGGCTCGTCGCCGTGATTTTCACGCCGTACCTCGGCGTGAAAATGCTGCCCAGCTTCGACAAGGTCGCCGGCGGACACGATGCGATCTACGATACGCCGCGCTATAACCGCTTCCGTCGGTGGCTGACTCGCGTCATCGCGCGCAAATGGCTGGTAGCGGGTTCTGTCGTCGGTCTTTTCGTGCTGGCCGTCCTCGGCATGGCCGTGGTCAAGAAACAGTTCTTCCCGATCTCCGACCGCCCGGAAGTGCTCGTCGAGGTGCAGATGCCCTATGGCACGTCTATCGCTCAGACCAGCGCCGCTGCGCAGAAGGTGGAGGCGTGGCTGGCCAAGCAAAAGGAAGCCAAGATCGTCACCGCTTACATCGGGCAGGGGGCGCCGCGCTTTTACCTCGCGATGGGGCCGGAATTGCCCGATCCGTCGTTTGCAAAAATAGTGGTGCGCACGGACAGCCAAGACGAGCGCGATGCGCTGAAGCAGCGGCTGCGCGAGGCCATCGCGGGCGGTCTCGCCCCCGAAGCGCGCGTGCGAGTCACGCAACTCGTATTCGGTCCGTATTCGCCGTTCCCGGTCGCTTACCGGGTGTCCGGGCCGGACCCGGCCAAACTGCGTGGGATTGCCGCCGACGTCGAGAGGGCGATGGACGCCAGCCCGATGATGCGCACGGTCAATACCGATTGGGGCACGCGTTCGCCCACACTGCATTTCACGCTGGAGCAGGACCGGTTGGAGGCACTTGGGCTGACGTCGAGCGCCGTCGCCCAGCAGCTGCAATTTCTCCTGACGGGCGCTCCTGTTACCGCCGTGCGTGAGGATATCCGAACGGTGCAGGTCATCGCGCGTTCGGCCGGCGACGTTCGGCTCGATCCGGCGAAGATCGGCGATTTCACGCTGGCCGGCGCGAACGGGCAACGCATCCCGCTATCGCAAGTCGGCAAGTTCGAGGTGCGTGCCGAGGAGCCGATCATGCGCTGGCGCGATCGAGTGCCGACCATCACGGTGCGAGGTGACATCGCCGAGAACCTGCAGCCGCCGGATGTCTCGACGGCGATCACGAAACAACTGCGGCCCATCGTCGCAAAGTTGCCTAGCGGCTACCGCATCGAAGAGGCAGGCGCGATCGAGGAATCGGGCAAGGCGACCAAAGCCATGTTGCCGCTGTTCCCGATCATGCTGGCGATCACGCTCGTCATCCTCATCTTCCAGGTGCGCTCGATCGCCGCGATGGTGATGGTGTTCATGACGAGCCCGCTCGGTCTGATCGGTGTGGTGCCGACGTTGATCTTGTTCCGCCAACCGTTCGGCATCAATGCGTTGGTCGGCCTCGTTGCGCTGTCGGGCATTTTGATGCGTAACACGCTGATTTTGATCGGGCAGATTCACGTGAACGAGCGAGCCGGCTTGGATCCGTTTCATGCTGTGCTCGAAGCGACGGTTCAGCGCGTCCGCCCAGTGATCCTGACGGCCATGGCAGCGATCCTAGCCTTCATCCCGCTCACGCATTCGGTGTTCTGGGGAACGCTCGCGTACACGCTGATCGGCGGCACGTTGGCCGGGACGATTTTGACGCTCGTGTTCTTGCCGGCAATGTATTCGATCTGGTTCAAGATCCGTCCCAGTAGTCCCGTTCGCGCGGGCGACGATCATGCCGAGCCGGCACGGCATTCGGAGCAGCGGCTGCGAGACGCGCTCGATGCGCGCGGTTAGCGAAACGCTCAACTCATCGTATAGAAGAGACCATCATGTCAAATTCCAAAGTTGTCGTAGTGACCGGCGTGTCGTCCGGCATCGGCCGCGTCGCCGCCGAAAAGTTCGCCGCGCGGGGGTGCCGTGTATTCGGAACGGTGCGCAGCATCGCAAAGGCGGCGCCGCTGCGCGGTGTCGAACTCGTCGAAATGGACGTTCGCGACGATGCTTCCGTGAACTCAGGGATTCAATCGATCATCAACCGCACCGGACGCATCGACGTGCTCGTGAACAATGCCGGAATGAGTTTGATCGGCGCAGTGGAGGAAACGGCAACGAGCGAGGCGGCGGCGTTGTTCGACACCAACGTGTTGAGCATTCTGCGCACGGCGCAGGTGGTCCTCCCCCACATGCGCGCTCGGCACAGCGGACGGATCGTCAATGTCAGCTCAGTGCTGGGCTTTCTTCCGGCCCCGTACATGGGACTTTATTCGGCCTCGAAACATGCGGTAGAAGGGCTGACCGAAACGCTCGATCACGAGGTGCGCCAATTCGGTATTCGAGTCACGTTGGTCGAGCCCTCCTTCACCAGAACGAACCTCGATGTCAATGCGCCGCAGGCGAGCGCCAAAATCGCGGATTACGATCGCGAACGCGATCTTGCGTCGCGCGCGGTCGTGGACAGCGTCAAGAAGGCGCCTGAACCGGACGGCGTGGCAAACACCATCATCGAGGCCGCGCTAGGTGCCTGGCGTATGCGCCGTACGCCCGCAGGCGAAGCATCGCTGCTCAGCAAGTTGCGGCGCTTCATGCCAGCCGGCCCGGTGGATGCAAGCTTGAGAAAAACATTCGGGCTGGGCTGAAATAGAATGTTCGACTCGGCCAACTTCTCTTGGACAGGAAACGCCTTGACTCAGCCCATTTCCGATCTCGCCGAACTGCTTGCGTCCATGCAGCCGGCGCTGAACGAAGGTACCTACGTCTTTTGCTGCGTGAAGGCCGATCGGGACCTATCGCGGCTGTCGCCGCTGGCGACGTTTCGTGAGCGAGAGGGGTTGACCCTCATCATCGATGAGACGACGGCCGTGCGCGAGGACTTGCCGGTTCTATTTCGCGCCGCCTGGATTACGCTAACCGTTCACTCCGATCTGCAGGCCGTCGGACTCACGGCCGCGGTGGCCCAGGCTCTGACGAAGGCCGGCATCAGCTGCAACGTCGTTGCGGCCGCCTTTCACGATCATCTCTTCGTCCCCGTCGAGCGCGCGTCAGATGCACTGGCTCAATTAACGGACCTTCAGTCGCGGGCAGCGCGAAGCGTGAGCGCCTAACCGTTTGCTCACTGGCGTCCGAGCATCGCAGTCAGCCCTGCGATGACGACCTCCACGTACGCCTCGAAGCTCGAATCCATCGGGGCGTCCGTGCCGTTTTGCCAGCGCACGATAAACGCGCGATTCGCCATCGCCGGCAGATATCTGGCCAATGTCGGGTATTCGAGTGCTCGAATGTCGTGCGTCTTTTGCTGTAGTTGCGCCGCCCACGCGGCGGGGTTGTCGGTCGGCACCGATGCGAACTCGAGCGTCGAAAACCCCACCATGGCGGCGACGACGACGTTATAGAGCTCGACGATATGCTCGTCCTTGCAGCCCGCGGCGACGAGCACCGCCAAGATCCGGTCGATCATGCCGGGGCTCAGGTTCGCATTCGCGACGAGTTGCGCGCCCACCAGTTGAGCGACATGTGGATGTTTCCGCATCACGGCGCGGCACCGCGCGAAAAGCTCGCGAAACCAGTCTTGCCATGACAGCGTGCCGGGCTCAGGCGCGACGTCGGCCATGGTCGCTTCCACTACGGAGGCAAGCAGATCGTCTCGGGTCGCCACGTGCCAGTAGACCGCCGCGGGGTAGACGCCCAACGAACGAGCGACGTCCCGGAGGCTGAACCCCATGACGCCGTTGCGATCGATCTGCTCGATCGCTGCCGCGACGATACGGTCTTTGCTCAACGCCGCATCGGCGGCCCCCTTCGCCGCACGACCGCGGCGGGGGCCGGAGTCCGCCGTTTCGGCGCCGGCTCCCTTCGCGCGCTTCGTCGCCGGTGCAGTTTTATCGGTGGTCGCTTTGGTCTGAGTCCGTGGCGTGCGCGGAGCTGACGTCGTCATCGGGCGGTCTGTGTGGCCTGTTCTGAACAAGCGGCCATTGTAAAGCGGTTCAACCGGCGACAAGTCTCGGGCGCGGAACGCCTCGTCGCTGTCGCCGCCCGTCTGTCCCCGGCCGGCTTCCATCGTTACGCCTACGGCTACGGCCGTCTACGCTCGCCGCACGGCAAGCCACCATCGAAGCGGTTGATTTATTGTTCACCGTACAATAGTATCCAGTACATCGTAACTATTTATCCGTGTTCGCATCTGGGCCCGTAGCCATCCGAAGCCTGCGCGCACGCGCGTCACATTCATGAGCCAAGACCTCACGACGCCAAGCGAAGCCCTCGACGGGGCGATCGCCGCTGCCGCGCGGCAGTTCGCCGAGCGCAATCCGAAGAGCGAATTGGAATACGAGCACGCCACGCAGGTGATGCCTGGCGGCAATACGCGCTCGGTGCTTTTCTATACGCCGTTTCCGCTGGCCATCGGCCGCGGTGAAGGGTGTCGCCTTTGGGATGCCGACGGTCACGAGTACATCGATTTCATCGCGGAATTCACGGCCGGAATCTATGGGCACTCGAACCCCGTGATTCGTCGCGCGATCCATGACGCGCTGGACAGGGGGATCAATCTGAGCGGACATAATCTGCTCGAATCGAAGCTGGCCCGGCTCGTCTGCGATCGCTTTCCGTCGCTGGATGCGGTGCGATTCACGAACTCCGGCACGGAGGCGAACCTGATGGCGATCGCGGCCTCGAAGATTCATACCGGGCGCTCGAAGATCGTGGTGTTCAAAGGCGGCTACCACGGAGGCGTGCTTACGTTCGCCAAAGGCGACAATCCCGTCAACGTCCCGCACGACTATCTACTGGCCGAGTACAACGATCTCCAAAGCGTGCACGCGCTGTTCGCGGCCCATTCCGACGGGATCGCGGCTGTCATCGTCGAGCCTATGCAAGGCGCTTCCGGGTGCATCGTCGGTCAGCGTGAATTCCTTGCCGGGCTGCGCGAGGTCACAGCCGAAAGCGGTGCTGTGCTGATTTTCGATGAGGTGATGACGTCTCGGCTTGCCCCGGGCGGCCTTCAAGAGGCACTCGGTATTCATGCGGACCTCACGACGTTAGGGAAGTACATCGGCGGCGGCATGTCGTTCGGCGCGTTCGGCGGCTGCGCCTCGATCATGGCGCAATTCGACCCCCGTCATCCTCACGCAACGCCTCATGCGGGCACGTTCAACAACAACGTGCTCACCATGGCCGCCGGTGCGGCGGGGCTGTCGGAACTGTATACCCCGGCGGCAGCGAAAGAACTGAACGCAAGAGGCGATCGGCTTCGAAGCACGCTCAATGCGATTTGCGCCGAGCATAAGGCTCCGCTCCAGTTCGTGGGCAGGGGCTCGCTGACGAACCTTCAGGCCGGGACGCACGCGATCCATTCCGTGAGCGACTTGCTTGCCGTCGGCAACGGTATCAAGGATCTGTTCTTCTTTCATATGATCGAGCACGGCATTTACTTGGCACGCCGAGGTTTCATCGTTCTGAGCCTGCCGATCGCCGATGTGGAAATCGAACGGTTCGCGTCTGCCTTCAGGGCTTTCCTCACGCGATACGGGAATGTATTAACCGGCGCTGTCAGCTAAGGCTAAGGCCAAGCGGCGCAATTGCACGCCGGTAGCAAGCACAAGCCTGTCCGTTTCGGAAACGGATTCGAGTTCCTAGCAGTGTTGTCGATCAGAGAGAGTGCGTTGAAATGAACGGTCCGACTGAAATGCGTCGAGTAGGGAATACAGCCCGCGGCGGCAGCGTCATGAGCTTTTACTTGCCGAAAGGGGCGGAGCGCCCGCCACGAATTGCCCGCGGATGCGGCGTTCATCTCTATGACGAGAATGGCAATCGATATCTCGATGCGACATCGGGCGCCGTGGTCAGTAATCTCGGCCATTCGAATCCTCGCGTCGTCGCAGCCATGTGCGAGCAAGCACAACGCGTGACGTTCGCGTATCCGCGCTTCTTCGAGAGCGAGCACAACGTTCGTCTGGCCAACCGCCTTTGCGACCTCGCCGGCGAGGGATTCGACCGTGCGTTCTTCGTTTCCGGCGGCTCGGAAGCCAACGAAACGGCGCTCAAGTTGGCGAGGCAGTACGCGGTCGTTCGAGGTCAAGCCTCGCGGTGGAAAGTCATTTCTCGCGACCCCAGCTACCACGGCTCCACGATGGGCGCCATGGCGATCACGGGCGACGCGTTCACCGAATCGCTTTACCGGCCGATGCTACAGCCGATGCCGAAGATTCCGGCGCCGCTGACCTATCGGCTGCCCGATGGCGTGACCGCCGAGGAGCACGCGGCGTCGTGCGCTCGCGCGCTCGAGGAGCGGATTCTCGAGGAGGGGCCCGAGACCGTTCTGGCGTTCATCATCGAGCCCATCGGCGGGCTATCGACCGGTGCGCTCGTTTCGCCGCCGTCGTATTACCGTCGGATTCGAGAGATTTGCGACCGCTACGGCGTGTTGCTCATTCACGACGAGATCATGAGCGGCGCCGGCCGCACGGGCGCATTTCTATCGTCGCAGCACTGGGAAGGCGCTCGTCCCGACATCGTCACGCTGGCAAAAGGGCTGGCAGCGGGCTATACGCCGTTCGGCGCAGTGCTGGCGCCAAACCGGATCGTCGAGACGATCGGCTCGCAGGGCGGGTTCGTCCATGGACATACCTATTTTTCGAATCCATTCTCGTGCGCCGTGGCTGTTGCCGTGATGGACGAAGTGGTGGAGCAGGGATTGATCGAGCGGGCCGAACGGATGGGCCGGTATCTCGATCAGCGCCTACGCGACCTGCAGCGGGATAGCCGCCTCATCGGCGACGTGCGCGGCAAGGGCTTGCTGATGGCGATCGAACTCGTGGCCGACCGAGCAACCAAACAGCAGCTTCCGCCGGCAATGAATGCGCCGGCCCGCTTGACGAGCTATGGGCTCGCGCATGGCATTGCGCTCTACAACCGGCGCGCCAACCGCGGCCAGTTCGGCGATATTCAGCTCATTGCCCCGCCTCTGATCATTACCGAGATCGAGATCGACGATCTCGTCGAAAGACTTCGACGCGCGCTGTCCGATTTCGAACGCGATCTCGAGCGAGAAGGCGTGCTGAGTTGAAAGCATCGCAAAAACAGCCGCGAGGAGGACGCGTCGCCGTGAGGCCCGACCATCGAGACCTCGCCGGTTTTGCCGCCCATGACACTCGATCCCGAAGGATCGTTCCAAAGGGCAGATCGGGTCTGCTTTCGACACTGCGATCCGTCGATCGCCTGACCGTTCCCGCGGTCTGCTGGTTTTCGACATCTGTCCATGCGAAGATCGGCGCCTTGCTTATTCGCATATCTAGTCGACCGTTCCCATCCAACCTTTGATCGAACCTGCCGTCATGCCACGCTTCGCCGCCAATCTCACGATGATGTACAACGAGCACGCGTTCCTCGACCGGTTCGCCGCCGCGGCTCGCGATGGTTTCAAGGCGGTCGAATATCTGTTCCCCTATGACTTCTCCGTCGAATCGCTGCAGGCGCAACTCGAAGCGCACGGCTTGACGCAGGCGCTCTTCAACGCGCCGCCGGGCGATTGGGCAGCAGGCGAGCGCGGCATTGCGTCGTTGCCGGGCCGCGAGGACGACTTTCGTCGCGGAATCGACACGGCGCTTGCCTATGCGGGCAGGCTCGGCAACGACACGTTGCACGTCATGGCGGGTATCGTGCCCGACGGCGCCGACCGAGCACAGCATCGCGCCGTGTATCTGCGCAATCTCGACTATGCGGCCCACGTTGCGCGCGCCGACGGCGTCACGATCGTCATCGAGCCGATCAATCCGCGCGACATGCCGGGTTTTTTCCTCACGCGTCAGGATGACGCGCAGGCGATTTGCCGCGAGATCGGTGCGCCGAACTTGAAGGTGCAGTTCGATTGCTATCACTGCCAGATCGTCGAGGGCGATCTCGCGAAGAAGCTCGAACGCGACATGGCCGGCATCGGCCACATTCAAATTGCCGGCGTGCCGGATCGGCACGAACCGGACATCGGGGAAGTGAATTACCCGTATTTGTTCGAGCGCATCGATGCGCTCGGCTACGGCGGATGGATAGGCTGCGAATATCGCCCAAAGGCGGGGACATCGGCGGGCCTGGGCTGGCTCAAGCCCCACCTCTGAGTTACGGGCAGGCGGTTTCCTTCGCCGGTTTCCGCCGGTACCGGGCCATTGTGCTCACGACGGGTAGCGCGTCGCGCCGGAAACGAGCCTGGCTTGCGTCGGCCAGGCGCCGGGCGAACTGCCTGTGATCGTCGAGCCGGCCAGCCAATGCTCCACCGTCATGCCCATTTGCCGCGCTGCTTCCGCTGCGACCCATCGGCAGTTGGCGTCCATGCACGCACGCGCGATTCGCTCGTTCGCTTGAAAGACGAAGCGCACTTCGACCTCGTGATCGACGACTCGCCGTTCGACTTCGCGCAAATCGGCTGCTGTGCCCGCCATCCGGCTCCTAGCGCGAACTTCGGCGAAGTGGTATTCGAGCCACTGCGAGAAAAACCAGGCGTCGTCGGCATTCGCCAAGCCGAACGCTGCGTCGCACCGGACAAGCCCGTCGGAAACACTCGACCAAGGCGCGGGAGTGCTCGCGGGGACCGCGCCGAGATGCCGTTGGTGCGTGCGCAGCGCCTGCCAAAGCACGGCGTGATCGTCGGCACGCGATGGCTGCATCGTCATTTGGTTCGTCCGGCCGGGGCTGCAGGCGGCCGCGCGAGGAACGAGGCGCAACTCGCATAGCGAATCCGCACCGTCGACGATCAGCGCGCTGCGCGGCAAGCCGATGGGCGGAACGTCGGCATCGTCGCTCAGTGCTACCGTCAGCCCGTTACGGTCGACGCGCACGATCGGCATCGACCGAGTTCGAGACAGCGGCCTAACGCCGATCCTCATCCATGCGGCAAAATCGTCGTCAGCAGGCGAGGCGCAATGGCGTTGTGTGGGTATGGGCGCGCTATGGGCGTCTTCAGGCATGCACCGCGCGCCGCGATTTGAAGTTCGAATGGAATCCCTCGGTTATGATTTTAATAGGAGCATTACACAGCGCGCTACGAGGTCCAGTAACTGTCAACTTTGACAGGAGCGGCAGGGCGAACGGCCTCCCGGCGGGGCGCTGATTCGCCGCAGTGCATTTCGCAGTATTCGTCCGACGATTGAAATCATCGGACGATTTGCTTATAAATGAGCACTGTGTTGAAGTGTGGGGATAATCGAGGGCGGCTCGCTTTTGGAGTTGGGTTCGCTCGGCTCGCCGCGCGTTGTGCGGCTGCACGGCGGACTCAATCCGCGAGGCCGGACAGATGAGAAAGAAAGTCTCATGCGCGGCACTGTAGCAGTCCACGGCGGCAATGGGAGCTGGCAACTATGACAGTCCTGTGCGCCGGGCCGACGACTATTGGGGGAGTGAATGGATTGGCCGTTGCGATGGCAGGATAGTTACGAACAACTGCGTTCAGCATCGGACGAGCGGCAACTGTTCGATCGGATTGCAGGGTTCGTGAAGCGGCTTGGTTTCGAGTACTGCGGTTATCTGATTCGCGTGCCGCTGCCCGTCTCCAATCCGGCCGTCGCTATTTTCGATGCTTATCCGTCGGGATGGGCGCAGCACTACCAAGATAATCACTTCATCGACATTGACCCGACCGTCCGTGAAGGCATGTCGAGTTCCCGGCTCATCGTATGGCCGGAGGCGCCCGTCAATGCGCACAAATTGTGGGCCGACGCGCGCGCTTTCGGGCTGCGCGTGGGCGTCGCGCAGTCGAGCTGGGCGGCTCACGGCGTATACGGGTTGCTGACGATGGCGCGCCGCGCCGAGGCGCTGACGACCGCCGAGATCGAGAAATTGACGCTGCAGGCGAGTTGGCTTGCCAATCTGTCCCATTCGCTGATGAGCGAATTTCTGGTGCCCCGGCTCGCGCCCGAGGCCAGCGTCGTGCTGACGCCGCGCGAGTGCGAAGTGCTCTGCTGGACCGGGGAGGGAAAAACCGCCTGCGAGATCGGCCAGATCCTGAACATCTCCGAGCGGACCGTGAATTTTCACGTCAATAACGTACTGCTCAAGCTCAATGCGACGAACAAGGTTCAAGCAGTCGTAAAGGCGATCGCCATGGGGCTGATCGCCTCGAGCTGACGCGGCGCGCTTTTACGACGGGAGTTGCGACGCGCGCCCGCGCGGCAGTGCGCCGAGATCCGCGAGCGGGTGCGCATGGCTCGTCCACGGCGAAGTCAAGAAATGGGCGACGCGCTCCGGGCGAACCTGCGCCAGCGCCGCGCTTTGCCAACGCGGCGTGCGGTCCTTGTCGACGAGATGCGCACGCACGCCTTCGCAAAAGTCGCCTTCCTCGATCGCACGCGAGACGATGCCGAGCTCCATGCGGTAAGCGTCGGCCAATGTGATCGCCCGCCCACGCAAGAGGGCCTCGCGTGTGACGTGCAACATCGTCGGCGAATACCCGTGCAAGGCGTCGAGTGCCGTTTGCAGCCACGCTCGTAGCGGCGCAGCGGGCTCGGCGCCGAGCGCCGACGCGAGCGATGCCGCCATTTCATCGACACGGAGGCCGGCGTCGAAATGCCGTTCGATCGCAGGGAGAAACGCTTCGATTGCGGCCGGCGGGACCGATGCGCCGGCTGCCGCGGGGGGCACGAACACCTCGCGAAGCCGTTCGCGCACCTGCGAAGCCGGCATGCTCGCGAGACGTCCCTCGAACCCTTGCAGCCAGTCGCTCGGCACGCATACATCGGCGAGCGCGCAGCGTGCGGCGTCCGCGCCGGAGAGCACGGCGCCCGTCAAGCCGACATAAAGCGAGAGCGCCGCCGGCATGACGCTCAAAAAGCGGGTCGCGCCGACGTCGGGGACGAAGCCGATCCGCGTTTCCGGCATCGCGATCTTGCTGCGCTCGGTGGCGACGCGCAGCGATGCGGCCTGGGCGAGGCCCATGCCGCCGCCCATCGTGATCCCGTCGGCGAGCGCGACGATGGGTTTCGGGAACGCGTGCAGCGCAAAGTCGAGCCGGTACTCGTCGATGAAAAACTGCCGCCAGCCGTCTTCGCCCTCGACGCGTCCCGCGGTTGCGGCGCGATAAAGCGCCCGCACGTCGCCGCCCGCGCAAAAGCCCTTTTCTCCGCTGCCGCGCAGCACGAGCGCGACGATGCCGTCATCGTGCCGGCAACGTTCGACGTGCTCGGCCAGCGCGCGGATCATCGCGTGCGACAGCGCATTGAGCGCATGGGGACGATCGAGCGTCAGGATGGCGACGCCGTTGACGACGTGACACGACACGCGTCCCTCTGCCGGTGGCGCGGCGCTCGATGCACCGTCGCTGGTGGGCTGCGAGGTTTCGACACGTGCATTCATCGGCTGACTCCTTTCATTGAGATTCTGTGTGCATCGAGGCTCGAGAGGTCGTGAGCGGGTCGGGGCCGAGCTTACGGCTGACCGCGATGCGGTTCATACAACGAGATGATTGCCGAAAAATCGAGCCCGCCATGGCCTGCCGCACTCATCGTCTGATAGAGCTGCTGCGCGAGGGCGCCCAGAAAGATCGGCTGCTTGGCGCTACGCGCCGCTTCTGCAGCGAGGCCCAAGTCCTTGAGCATCAGATCGGCGCCGAACCCGCCCGTATAGCCGCGAGCGGCGGGGGCCGTTTCGACGATGCCCGGATACGGGTTGTAGGTATCGGAGCTCCAGCAGCGGCCCGTCGACGTATTGATGATGCCGGCCAGCACCTTCGGATCGATGCCGAGCGCGGCGCCGAGCGACATCGCTTCGGCCACGCCCGCCATCGTGATGCCGAGCAGGAGGTTGTTGCAGATCTTCGCCACTTGGCCCATGCCGACGTCGCCGCAACGGACGATGTTTTTGCCCATCGCTTGCAGCGCGGGACTCACATTCGCAAACAGCGTTTCGCTCGCGCCGACCATGAACGTCAAAGTCCCGGCCGCCGCGCCGCCTGTGCCTCCTGAGACCGGCGCATCGACGAATGCATTGCCGTTTGCTTCGGCGAGTTTTGCAAAGGCCTGCGCGCTGGCCGGATCGATCGTGCTCGAATCGACGATCGTCACGCCGCGCGCGATGCCGGCCAACACGCCTTGCTCGCCGGTCAATACGCTGCGCACGTGCGCAGCGGCGGGCAGCATCGTGACGACGAGCTCGACATCCATTGCCGCAGCCTTCGGCGATGCGCACGCGCTTGCGCCGGCCTCCTCGAGCGAGCGCAGCGCCGCTTCGCTCAAATCGAAAACCTGCAGCGCATGGCCGTTCTTCAGCAGGTTGCGCGCCATCGGCGCGCCCATGTTGCCCAAGCCGACAAATCCAATCTTCATGACCTGTGTCTCCCTGGCCGGCGCGTCGGGCGCAGTCCGGCCTTATTCCGTGCAATTCGGCCGCGACCCGTGCGACGCGCCGCGGTCAGGTGCGGTCCCGTCCAATGCAAACGCGGCTTTCAGCGCAGGCTGATCGTCGTATTGACGCCGCCGGCCGAGGCTTCGTCGTCGAACCAGCGCGCCGTGACCGTTTTCGTCTGGGTGTAGAACTGCACGACCTGCTTGCCGTAGGGGCCCAAATCGCCGAGCTTCGAGCCGCGCGACCCCGTAAAGCTGAAGAAGGGGACCGGCACGGGGATCGGAATGTTGATGCCGACTTGGCCGATGTCGATGTCGCTCTGAAACTTGCGGGCCGCCGCGCCGCTTTGGGTGAAAAGGCCCACGCCGTTGCCGAACGGGTTGCCGTTGACGAGCGCGATCGCCTCGTCGAGCGTGGCGACTTCGAGCACGACCAGCACCGGCCCGAAGATTTCCGTGCGATAGACCGTCATATCGGTCGTCACGCCGGTGAAGATCGTCGGGCCGATGAAGTTGCCGCTCTCGTAGCCCGGCACGCTGATGTCACGGCCGTCGAGCGCGAGCGTTGCGCCTTCGTCCACGCCCTTCGCGATCAGCGACAAGATGCGTTCTTTCGCCGCTTTCGACACGACCGGGCCCAAATCGGTATTGGGCTCCGTACCCGCGTTGACTTTCAGCGTCTTGGCGCGCGCGACGAGATCGGGCAGCCAGTCGCGCGCTTGCCCGACGAGCACGACGGCCGAGGTCGCCATGCAGCGCTGGCCCGCGGCGCCGAACCCGGCGCCGACGAGCGCATTGAGCGTTTGCTCCCGGTTGGCGTCCGGCAGCACGACGGCGTGGTTCTTCGCCCCCATCATCGATTGCACGCGCTTGCCGTGCTGGCTCGCCAGGTTGTAGACGTGCGTGCCGACGGCCGTCGAACCGACGAACGAGACGGCCTTGATTTGCTCGTGCGTGCACAGGGCGTCGACGACCTCTTTGCCGCCGTGCACGACGTTCAGCACACCGCGCGGGATGCCCGCTTCGAGGGCGAGCTCGACGAGCGTCATCGTCGAAAGCGGATCTTGTTCGGAAGGTTTGAGCACGAACGTATTGCCGCAGACGATCGCCATCGGGAACATCCACAGCGGGATCATGGCGGGGAAATTGAACGGCGTGATGCCCGCGCATACGCCGATCGGCTGACGTAGCGTGTAGGTGTCGACCCCTCCGGCGACGTTTTCGGCGAATTCACCCAGTTGGAGCGTGCCGATCGATGCCGCATGTTCGACGACTTCCAGCCCGCGGAAGATGTCGCCTTCGGCATCGGGCAGCGTTTTGCCTTGCTCGGCCGTCAGGATCTTGGCGATGCGCGGCATATGCTCGCGAATGAGCGCTTGGTACTTCAGCATGATGCGGGCGCGCGTCCCGATCGGGGTCGTCTTCCACTGGGTGAACGCGGCCTGAGCCGCGCCGACGGCCGCATCGACCTCCGCGCGCGTCGCGAATGGCACGCGCGCGAGCACTTCCTGCGTGGCGGGATTGACGATGTCGCGCCACTCCGTCGTGGCGGATTCGACGAATTCTCCGTTGATCAGCAGCTTGACGGTCGGCTGGCTCGCGCCGGCGGCAGATGTTGCGCTCATCGATAGGCTCCTGTTGTCCTGGTTTGCTGTTGTCCTGTGGCTTTCCGGCTCGGTCGATGCAACGACAGCGTTCCGAAAAAACGAATGCGGCGGGACGGGCAGTTCAGCGCAGTTCGGGGAAATCTTCTTCCCAGTACTCGCCGGGCAACCGCGTCGACGCATCGCCGCGCTCGATCTCGCGACGGCGCAAGTCGACCCGCCGAATCTTGCCGGAGATCGTCTTCGGCAATTCATAGGCCTCTATCCGGCGTATGCGTTTGTAGGGCGACAAGCGCTCGCGCGAGAAAGCAAAAATGCTTTTGGCCAGCTCCGGCGTGAACACGTAGCCGTGGCGAAGCATGACGTAAGCCTTGGGCACCGACAGCCGCAGCGGGTCGGGGCTCGGCACGACCGCGGCTTCCGCCACAGCCTCGTGCTCGATCAACGCGCTTTCGAGCTCGAATGGGCTCAAGCGATAGTCGGATGACTTGAAGACATCGTCGGCGCGGCCGATGTAGACGTAGTACCCGTCCTGACGTCGCATGGCGATGTCCGACGTGTGATAGCGGCCGTCGCGCATGACGTGCGCCGTGGCGTCGGCGTTGTTCGCGTAGCGCGTCATCAAGCCGGTCGGGCGCCATGATTGTCCGCCGCCGTTGCTCTGCGTTCCCGCGCTTTCGGCTAGCGGCAGCACGATCTCGCCTTCCTCGGCGGGCTGGCCGTCCGGATCGACGAGCGCGATTCGGTAGCCCGGCATCGGGCGTCCCATCGATCCCGGCACGACAGGCTGGCCCGGCGAGTTGCCGATCTGGCACGTCGTTTCGGTCTGTCCGTAGCCGTCGCGAATCGCGATGCCCCAAGCCGATTTGACGCGCTCGATGATCTCCGGATTGAGCGGCTCGCCCGCGCCGACGATTTCCCTCAGCTGAACCGCATAGGCGCTCAGCGGTTCCTGCACGAGCATGCGCCAGACCGTGGGGGGCGCGCAAAGCGTCGAGACTTTGTGCCGCACCAACGTATCGAGCGTGGTTTTCGCATCGAAGCGGGTGTAATTCAGCACGAAGACGCAGGCGCCCGCGTTCCACGGTGCAAAAAAACAGCTCCATGCATGCTTGGCCCAGCCGGGCGAACTGATGTTCCAGTGGATGTCTCCCGGTTGCAGGCCGATCCAATACATCGTCGACAAACTGCCCACCGGATAGCTCTCGTGCGTATGTTCGACGAGCTTCGGCTTGGAGGTCGTGCCCGATGTGAAGTAGAGCAGCAGCGGGTCGCTTGCGCGCGTCGCGCCATGCGGCGTGAAATCGGGCGAAGCCGCGTAGCCGTCGTCGAAGCGATGCCAGTGCGCCGCGGCCGGCTCGTTCTCGGCGCCGACGGCGATTTTGACGAGCGCGGCGTCGATCGCATCGAACTTGGCGCATTCGCCCGCATCGACGATCGCGAACTTCGGCTGTCCGATGGCGATGCGGTCGCGTAAATCGTCGGTGGAGAGCTGGGTGGTGGCCGGCATCAGCACGGCGCCCAGCTTGATGGCCGCGAGCATGGCGTCCCAGAGTTCGACGCGGTTGGGGAGCATCAGTAAGATGCGGTCGCCGCGCGCAACCCCGAGCGCACGCAGAAAATTGGCGATGCGCGCCGAGCGCTCCGACATCTGCGCGAACGAAAAGCGGGTCTCCCGAGCCGTGGCGGCATCGACGAGCAGCAGAGCCGGCGCGTCGTTGCCGCGCGCCATGGCGTCGAAGTAATCGAGCGCCCAATTGAAGTCGTCGAGCGCAGGCCAGGCGAAATCGCGGTAAGCGCGGTCGTAGTCGCTGCGGTGCTGCAACAAGAAATCGCGCGCAGTCAAAAAGCGCTGTGCTGCCGTCATTCGATGTCTCCTATGACTTGCGGCCGGTACGAATTCGGTCGCTCGAGCCATGCCGGCGCGTTCCAGCGCGCACTTTTTCGATGATTGATTTATAGACGACGATACGCCGATCGCTCGGACGCCGCGTATCCGGCGCCGGGCGATGTCTGCCGCGCTCGCGTTATGCCGATGCACTACGCGTCGAAGTGTAGGCAGGGGGCGATCCGCTTTCGATGCTCAAGCCGCTCACTTTGCGTGAGCGGATTTGCCACCCGCCGCGCGTGCGCCCGCCCAGGCGGTGCGCGCTGAAAGGTCAGCTGACGCCGAGGCCGCGAAGTACGGCGCTGCCGTCTTCGGTCAGCCGGAAGCGCGTATCGCCTGTCTCGGAGGTGACGCTTTCCACGAGCCCCGCCTCCTGCAACATCGGTATTTCGGGTTTCGCGGATACGTCGATGGGCGAGTGCAGCAAGAGCAGCAGCGTGGCGATCTCGTGATGGCTCAGGATGCGGCGCAGCATCGTGCGCGGCTTGCGCGGCGTGGCGTGTTGTTCGTTCGAGTCACTCATAGGGCCGGCTCCATCGCGAGTTGCAGCGCGCCGATGTTGAGCACGGCGCCTTAAGCGATCCTTAAAACAGCGGATTTCGTCTGCAACAGCGTGTTACCGGCGCTTGCGCCGAAATCGAACGCAGTCAGAGGCCGCGAGCGATCACCATTCGCTGCACTTCGCTGGTGCCCTCGTAGATCTGCGTGATGCGGGCGTCGCGATAATGGCGCTCTACCGGATAATCGGCCAGATAGCCGTAGCCGCCGTGGATCTGGATCGCCTTGGAGCAGACTTCCTCGGCCACTTCGGACGCGTAGAGCTTGGCTTGCGACGCTTCGGAGAGGCAAGGCTTGCCCGCACTGCGCAAACGCGCCGCATGATGCACGAGCAGCCGCGCCGCATTCAGGCGCGTGGCCATGTCCGCCAGCATGTGTGCGATCGCCTGATGCTCCTTGATGGCTTTGCCGAATTGGACCCGGTCGTTTGCGTAGGCCCGGGCGGCGTCGAATGCGGCCCGGGCGATGCCTACGGCCTGCGCCGCGATGCCGATCCGTCCGCCCTCGAGGTTCGACAACGCGATCTTGAGACCTTCGCCGCGGCTGCCGAGCAAGTTCGCTTCGGGTACGGCGCAGTTTTCCAGCGTGATCGGGCAGGTATCGGACGCCCGGATGCCGAGCTTGCTTTCCGGGCGGCCCACGACGAACCCCGGCGTATCCGTCGGCACGATGAATGCCGACAGGCCGCGCTTGCCGAGTTCGGGATCGGTGACGGCGAAGACGATCGCCACGCCGGCGCGGCCGCCGTTCGTCACGAATTGCTTGCTGCCGTTGATGACCCATCGTCCGTCTTCGAGCACGGCCCGCGTCTTGAGATTGTTCGCTTCCGAACCGGCATGCGGCTCGGTCAGGCAGAACGCCCCTATCGTTTTGCCGAGTGCGAGATCTTGCAACCAACGCGATCGTTGCGCCGCGTTGCCGAACTTGAGGATGGGGCCACAGCCGACCGAGTTGTGCACGCTCATCATCGTCGCGCACGCCGCGCAGCCGGCCGCGACCTCCTCGAGCGCGAGCGCGTAGGCGACATAGTCGGTATAGGTGCCGCCGAGTTCGGCCGGCACGATCATGCCGAGCAGGCCCAACTCGCCCATCTGCCGGACGATCTCGGCGGGCAGCGCGCCTTCCCGGTCCCATTCGGCTGCGTGCGGAGCTAGACATTGCGTCGCGAACTCGCGGGCGGCGTCGCGAATCATCCGTTGTTCGTCGGTGTAGAACTCGTCCATGGAGGTGCAGTCGTGCTGAATCGTCGAAGAAGAAAGCGGCCGACGCCGGGCAAGTGCTCGGCGCACGCCGGCTGATGCGCCCGCTCGTGCGCGGCCCGCGGGCCGGCTTGGCGAGGGGCCGGCGCCGGCTATACACTGTCGAGCTTTGCCCGGGCGTGGCCCGTTGCGTCGGGGAGGCAACCCGTACACCGCACGCCGGCAAGCGTGAGCCGTGCACGCGTCGAAGTGTAGGCACGGCGGCGGCGGCTTTCGATGCTCAGGCCGCTCAATCGTCGTGAGCGCATTTGCCATCGGCACATCGCGTCATCGAGTCATTGCGTCACCGAGCCGTACCGGCCGCCCGCCGGGCTGAAACGAGTCATGGATAAAGAAAAAGGGACCATCGCGGTCAGCTTGGTCGAAGAAGCGATACGTTGCGTCAAGCGCTGCGGCGTCGATCCCGCTCCGATGCTCGAGCAAGCGGGCATCGCGCCGCAAGTGCTCGCCTCGCCGCAAGGCCGCGTCTCTTCGTCGCAATACGGCGCGCTGTGGAATGCCATCGGCCGCGGGCTCGACGATGAATTTTTCGGACAAGACTCCCATCCCATGCGCAGCGGCAGCTTCATCGCCATGTGTCAAGCCGCGCTGACCGCGCGCAACGGTGCGCAGGCGATCGCGCGCGCGACGGGCTTCATGCGGCTCGTGCTCGACGACATGACCGCCGAGGTGCAGGCGTCGAGCGAGCGCGTCCGGCTCGTCTATCGGCTACGGGACGGCGCGCCCGAAAAGGAGATGTTCGCTTATGCGACGCACTTCATCCTCGTCTACGGCGTCGTCTGCTGGCTCGTCGGGCGCCGAATTCCGGTACGAACCGCACGCTTTAGCTGTGCCGAGCCCGCAGCGGGTCACGAATACCGGTCCATGTTTTGCGACGACCTGAGCTTCGGCGAACGCGCGTCGTACGTCGAGCTCGCTCCCGCATTCCTCGATCTGCCGGTCATCCAGACCGCCAAGTCGCTGAAAACGTTTTTGCGCAATGCCCCGGCGAGCTTCATCGTGAAGTACCGCAACCCGGATTCGATGAGCGCGCGCGTGCGGCGGGCGCTGCGCAACCGGCCGTTCGCCGAGTGGCCCGGCGCCGATGCGCTCGCCGCCGAGTTCCGCATCGCCGAGGCGACGATGCGGCGCAAGCTCAACCGCGAAGGAGAGACATACCAGTCGATCAAGGATGCGTTGCGCCGGGACATGGCGATCGCGGCCTTGCAGGCGGGAGATCGAACGATCGCCGACATCGCGGTGGCCGTCGGGTTTGCCGAGCCCAGCGCGTTTCACCGCGCGTTTCGAAAGTGGACCGGCGCTCGGCCGACCGACTATCGTCCGCCCAACGCGACGAGCGGACGATAGCCCTACCATGCTGCCCCAATAGGTCATCGAGGCGATCGTCGATGCCCGCTCGGGACGGCGACGAAATTTTCGGCCGACCGCAATTTGCCGTTAGATTCTTCAGTTGAATTTCCTATCTTGTAATTGAGCGCCGCGTGCGCGTTCGAGGTGGAAGGAAATGAACATCGCGGTCAAAGGGATTCGCACGAGGGCGTCGCGTTGGGTCGGGTGGGGCGTGCCCGTCATCGGCTTGCTGATGCTCGTGACGGCCGTCGTCGGGGCGCTTGGCACCGTGCACCTCTACGACAGCGAGGCCGAGGTTCAGCATTCGAACGATATCTACGCCGGGCTGGAGGGGTTGCTTGCGCTCGCGCGCGATGCGGAAACCGGGCAGCGTGGATTCGTCATCACGGGCCGCGACGAGTACTTGGAGCCGTACGTTCGAGCCGAGCCGCAAATCGCGAGGCAACTCGATCATCTCGCATCGCTGCTCAAGGGCGATCCGCGGCAGCAGGAGCGGCTCGCGCAACTGCGCGGCCAACTCGAGAGCAAGCACCGCGAACTCCAGAAGGTCATCGACGTGCGGCGCACGCAAGGGTTCGAAGCCGCGCAGGCCATCATCATGACCGACACCGGCAAGGCGTTCATGGATCGCGCCCGGGCGACGGTGGGCGCCATGGAGCGGCACGTCGCCGAGCAGTTGGCCGTCCGTCAGCAGAACGCGCGCCGGACGCGCGACATGGCGGTGTTGATCTGTTTGGCATCGGGCGGATTGACGATCGTCATCTGCATGTCGTTCGGCTATTTGGCGCGCCGATTGCTGCACGACGAGGCCGTGGCCGCACGCGCGTTGTCCGAGCAAAAGGAATGGCTCGAAGTGACGCTCGCCAGTATCGGAGACGGCGTCGTCGCGACACATGCCGACGGCAGCATTCGGTTCTTCAACGGCGTCGCGCAGGCGCTGACGGGATGGCGCGCCGTGGAAGCCAGCGGCCGGCCCGTCGATGAAATTTTGCGGTTGGAGCGCGCCGCCGACGACAGCATCGCCGAAAACCCGGCGTTGATCGCCATGCGCGAGCGCCGCGGAGTCGACCACTCCGACGGCTTGGTGCTCGTCGGCAGGGACGGCACGCGTACGCACGTCGATGCCAGCGGCGCGCCCACGTTCGATTCGGAAGGGCGGCTCGTGGGCTCGGTGCTGGTGCTGCACGATGTGACCGAGCGGTATCTTTCCGAGCGGCAGTTGCGTCAGCGCACTGAAGAGCTCGCGCGGTCGAACCGCGATCTCGAGCAATTCGCTTATGTCGCCTCGCATGATTTACAAGAGCCGTTGCGTGCGGTGGCCGGGCCGCTGCAGATCTTGCAGCGGCGCTATCAAGGGCGCCTCGACGAGCGCGCCGACGAATTCATCGGCCATGCGGTGGACGGCGCCACGCGCATGCAGGCGCTCATCGACGATTTGCTCAGCTACTCGCGCGTGGGGCGTTTGGAAGATCCGAAGCAACTCGTGAACGCCGAACAGGCGCTCGAAACCGCGGTCAAGAATCTGACGGTCATCATCGAAGAGACCGGTGCGCAAGTTACGCACGATCCGCTTCCGAACGTGCTCGCCATTTCGACGCAGTTGACGCTGCTCTTTCAGAACTTGATCGGCAATGCCGTGAAATTTCGCAGCAAGGCGCGGCCGCCGAGGATTCATATCGGCGTGAAAGAGGCGGTTGACGAATGGCAGTTTTCGGTGGCCGACAACGGAATCGGCATCGCCCAGCAATACTTCGAACGCATTTTCGTGATCTTCCAGCGTCTTCATACCCGCCGCGAATATCCGGGCACCGGGCTTGGGCTCGCGCTGTGCAAGCGCA
This sequence comes from uncultured Burkholderiaceae bacterium, assembly GCA_966212325.1. Lineage (GTDB taxonomy): Bacteria > Pseudomonadota > Gammaproteobacteria > Burkholderiales > Burkholderiaceae > Trinickia. The sequence continues at coordinate 154,689 of CBIHRA010000003.1, forward strand.
TCGTCGAGCATCACGGCGGAAGCATCTGGGTGGAATCGAAGCCGGAAGAGGGCGCGACGTTCTTTTTCACCCTGAGCCGCACGGGACGCGCCGACGGACAAGGCGATCGGGTAAGCGAGGGCTCGCAAGGCGGCGAAAGCACTGGAAGCGGTTCCGTCGAAGGCTAACGCATCATTCTCGGGAGTGAAGGCTCATGCTGCGCGATGACAGAGGCAATCTGGTCCACATCCTGCTCGTCGAGGATAGCCCGACGGACGTCATGTTGACGCGAGAAGCGATGGAGCAATACAAGGTCGTCAACCCGCTCGACATCGTCGAGGACGGAGTCGAGGCGATGGACTATCTCAAAGGACGAGGCCACTATGCCGAGCGAGGTCCCGTGCATCCGGGCCTCATCATCCTCGACTTGAACTTGCCGCGCATGAGCGGCCGGGAAGTGCTCTACGAACTCAAGCAAGACCCCGAATTGCGCAACATTCCGGTGGTCGTTCTGACGACGTCGAAGTCGGAGGAGGACGTGATCAAGTCGTACTGCCTCCACGCGAATTGCTACATCACCAAGCCCGTGGATTTCGCGCGGTTCATCGACGTCGTGCGCAGCATCAACGATTTTTGGTTCGGCGTCGTCACGCTACCGCCGGTTCGCTCTTGAACACGCCCTCGTCCGTCAAGGTCCTGCTCGTCGAGGACAGCCCCACCGATGCGCTGATCATCGGGGAAGCGCTCATCGACATCACCGAGTTCGCGCATTGCCTGACGCACGTCGACTCGCTATCGGATGCGCTGGCGCAGGCCGAGCAGGCGCGGTTCGACGTCGTTTTGCTCGATCTCGGCTTGCCCGACGGCAACGGCATCGAAACGTTCCGGCGCTTTCGGCACGCCGCGCCCGATACGCCGGTGCTCGTGCTGACGGGACTGGCCGATATTTCGGTTGGGCTCGTGGCGATTCAGGAAGGCGCTCAGGACTATCTGCTCAAGCGAGAAATTCAAGCCTCGTTGCTAAGCCGTGCCATTCGCTATGCGATCGAGCGCCATCGCGCCTTGGCCGACTTAGCGGCGAGCGAAGAGCGGTTCCAGCTGGCGGTCAGCGGGGCAAGCGCCGGCCTCTGGGATTGGAATCCGCGCACCGACACGCTGTATCTCTCGCCGCATTTTCGAGAGATCGTCGGACATAGCGAAGACGAGCTGCCGAGCGAAATGCAGGCGCATTATCAAATCATTCACCCCGACGATGTGGAGCACGTCACGCGCGCGCTCAGAGCGCATACGCAAGAAAAGGCGCCCTACGACATCGAGTATCGCGTGCGTACGCGCGCCGGCGATTACCGATGGATTCAGTCGCGCGCGCAAGCACTGTGGGATGCGTCGGGCACCGCTTATCGGATGGTGGGCTGGATCCTCGACGTCACCGACCGGCGCCGCGCGAACGAAGCATTGCGAGAGTCGCGCGAAGAGCTTCAACGATTGTCGACGAACATCGAACATATTCGGGAAGAAGAGAAGACGCGCATCGCCCGCGAGCTGCATGACGACTTGGGGCAATTGTTGACCGCGCTGAAGATCGACATGGGGCGCTTCCAAGAAACGATCGAAGCCAAGATCGATGACGCGTCCGCCGAGGCGCTGGGCGACATCTACGGGGTCATCGATCAACTGGTCGCGTCGGTGCGGCGCATTGCAGCCGACTTGCGTCCGGTCATGCTCGACGATTTGGGCCCGATCCCGGCGATCGAGTGGTTCATTCACGAGTTTTCGGCACGGCACGGCATCGCGGTACATGCGCACCTGGACGTCAACGAAGTCGCATTCAACCGCGACAGCGGCACAGAGGTGTTCCGGGTCGTGCAAGAAGCGTTGACGAACATCGCCAGGCATTCGGGCGCGAGCGAGGCCACGGTCGAAATCGCCCGCGAGGAGCCGTTCTGCCTGGTCAAGATCGGCGATAACGGACGCGGCGCGCTGCCGGACGCGCGGCGCAAGCGCAATTCGTTCGGCCTGCTTGGCATGCGGGAGCGGGCCGCTCGGCTCGGCGGCGAACTCGAGATCGAGACGGCTCCCGGGCAGGGCTTCCGGCTGACGCTCAGGTTGCCGCTCGCCCTCGTCGAAGCGCCGGATCCGGGCGATATGGGCCCGGCCGGCGGCCTCAAGCACTGAGCTCATCCACTGGCCTTTTTCTCTTCGGTCGCCAAGCTGGCACGGCCATTGCTTCCGCTGTGGCGGCTATGCCCTCGAGGCACGGCAGTTTGGGCGCGAGAGCGCATTGCGAAGTCTGCGTGCGGCATCACGTCGCGAGTTCGTCGACGGAACCGCCGCGCTTATGACAAACCGTATGGAGGATTGAGTCCGTGGCGACTTACAAGGAATTGCTGGCAAGAAAACAAGAGCTCGACGCAGAGATCGAGCAGGCGCGCAAGATCGAAGCGGAACAAGCGCTTGCGACCGTGCGGGAGACGGTCGCCGCGTTCGGTTTTACGGCGGACGACATATTCGGGACGCGCCGGAAATCTCGCGGCGCGTCGCAAATCGCACCGCGCTTTCGTCACCCCGAGACCGGTGAAACGTGGGGTGGGCGCGGCCCGCGGCCCCGCTGGTTGAAGGGCAAGGACCCCGAACAGTTTCGCGTCAGCGAGCATTGACGAGAGGCGGCCGCGCGCCGAAACGGACGGTAAATTCGCGCTCGATTTCGCGTAACTTTTTCCGGCCGTCGCTCGGCTGAGCGGCGCAGGCCATGCGGCGGGACACGCGCCACGCAGCAACGGTATCGCTCGCAACGGGGGAGCGCGGTGCGCTCTCAGAACGAGGGCCGCACGTCGAGCGTCGCAGCGATATCGCGCGAAACGTCGATCGCGCGGCGATACGATGCGTCGAACTGCGCCTCGAGTTGCGCGAAACCGTTCGCATCGCCGGCCGACGCTTCGGCTTCGATGCGCGCGCAAAGTTCGCCGAGCGGCAGCGCGCCGATCGAACGCGAGGACGATTTCAACTTGTGCGCCACGGTCGCAGCCTCGCGCGCGCGGCCGGCGGCCAGATGTTCCCGCAATTGCCGAGCGAGATCGGCCGAGCATTCGATGTACTCCATGAGCAGCGCTTGAACCGTTTCGAGATCCTCCCCGACGATGCTCTTGAGCACGTTGATATCGACGATCGTCTGCTGCTCGTCGTCGGCCGCGCCGGGTTCCTCGGGATCGGCGACCATGCTTTCGCCAGGCGTCGCCGTCATTGCGTCGGACGAGTTTGGCCCCGCTCCGGCCGCTGGCCCCGAGTGCGAAGAAGCCAGCGAAGCCGTATGCGGCGATGAGCCGCTCCTATCCAATTGCTCGTCCGTTTGCGACGCGCTCGTCCACTGCGCCAGCGCATGCTCGAGCAAATTCAGTTTCAGCGGCTTCGTCAGGTAGTCGTCGATCCCCAGGGCCTTCGCGCGATTCGCTTCGCCCGTGATCGCATTGGCTGTGAGCGCGACGATCGGCACGCGCACGCGGATGCCTTGCGCTTCTTCCGCGCGTATCGTCTGCGCGAGCTCATAGCCGTCGCGCCTTGGCATATGCAGGTCGGTCAGTACGAGCGTGTAAGACTTGGCGCGCCACATCTCCAGGGCCTCTTCGCCATCGACGGCCATGTCGGCCTCGTAACCGAGCAGCGCCAATTGACGAGAAATCACGCGCCGATTGATCTCGTCGTCTTCGGCAACGAGCAGCTTGACGCCGTCGCCGATGCGCCGGACGCCGACGTCGTCTTCGCTCGAACGGGGCGATGCGTTGCCCGATACGCGGCCGGCGGCGAGCGCAACGGCGTCGATCAGAACGCGCCGCCTCAGCGCTTGCGCGCCGATCGACACCGTACCGCCGCTTTGCGTCATCAACTCGATGCTGCGCGATGCCGCGATCACGACGTTGCCCGAAACGAGCCGCGCTTCGCGCGACGCGCGCGGCGCCATGTCCTCGACCGTGAAACGTGCATCGTGAACGAGGATGTGCGGGCCGTTCGCACGCGATAGCGCGTGCCGCGCATCGTAGGCGTCGGCCGCAACTTCGACATGCGCCCCCGCATGACGCAGGTAGTCCGCGGCGTCGTTGCAACACCAATCGGGCGAAGCCACGACGATGCAGGACAACCCGGACAGATCGGTCAGTTTGCGCGGCGCGTTTCCGGCCGCGACGCGAAGCGGAAGCGTCACGGTGAACGTCGAGCCGCGGCCAGGCTCGCTATGCACGGACATTTCGCCGCCCATCAGCGCGACCAGGCGCCGGCAGATGGCGAGCCCGAGCCCAGTGCCGCCGAAGCGCCGCGTGGTGGAAGCCTCCGCCTGGCTGAACGGCTCGAACAGTTTGGCGAGCGTTTCGCCGGTCATGCCGATGCCGTTGTCGCCGATATCGAATCGCACCGACGGTGTCTCGCCATCGACGAGCGTGGCGCGCAGGCTCACTTGGCCCTGTACGCCATGGCGGCCCGACGAAAACTTGATCGCATTGCCGACCAGGTTGTAGAGAACCTCGCGCAAGCGCGTATCGTCGAACATCGCGCTCGCCGGCAAAGCCGGTGAGACGTAGACGCGCAGCGCGACGCCGCGGGCGTCGGCCACCGTGGCGAGGGACGTCGACAAGCCGTCGACGACGTCCTCGATCGAAGTCGGCACGCAATCGACCTGCAGCTTGCCGGCTTCGATCTTCGAGAAATCCAAAATATCGTCGATGATCTTGAGCAGCGCCGAGGCGCAGTCGCGAATCGTGCAGACCATCTCCTTCTGATCGGCCGAGAGCGTCGAGCGCATCAACACCTCGGTCATGCCGATGACGCCGTTCATCGGCGTGCGGATCTCGTGACTCATCGTCGCGAGAAATGCGCTTTTAGCGCGCGATCCGGCTTCCGCATCGCGGCGGGCCTGCTCCAATAGCGCTCCCTTCGCGATTTCCCGATCGTTGGCCGCGGCCAAGCTCAGCAAAAGGCGCTTCGTGCGGCCTTCGGCGGCGATGATCAGTACCGTCAGCAGCACGGCGGCCATCAGCAGCAGGAAACTGCGCGTGCGCCATGCCGCGAGATACTCGTCGGTGGAGTAGCCTACGGCCACCGCAAGCGGATAGCCCTTCAGCGTGCGATAGCTGATGATCGCGTCGCGGCCGTCGATGAAAGACGCGGCGCGCAGGTTGCCCGACGGCGCGGCCTTCAATGCGCGCCGTAACGGATCGTCCACCGGCAGCGCCGCGCCCACGGCATTGCCGTTATGATGCCCGGAGCGCAGCGCCCGAACGATATCGTCGTTCGTGCCGATGACCGCGACGACGCCGTTCTTGCCGATACGCAGGCCGTTATAAAGCTCGGTGAAATAGGCCGGATCGACCGAGACGACGACCACGCCGAGAAAGCGCCCATCGAGCGAGCTGATGCGTTGAGAGAGCTGTAGAGAGGTCCTTCCGCTCACGCGGCCGATGACGGGCTGGCCGATCATCAATGCCGTGCTCGGGTTGTTCACGTGGACGCGGAAATGCGCGCGATCGGACAAGTTGATCGGCTTGAAACCCGTCACCGTCGACGCGCGCAGATAACCTTGCGAATCGATGACGGATACCTGCACGAACACATCGAGCTTGAGCAACCCCGATTTGACGTAGTAGGCGAGCGGAATCGACACGCCGTCGTTTTGTACTTGCCACGACACCAGGGCGGCCACTTGCTCGGCCTCGCGCATCACGCGAACGGTGTGCGCGGCGAGCGCATCGGCGAGCGCCGTTGCGCCGGCCCGCGCGCTTCGCATTTCGGCGTTGGCATCCCATAGCGTCAACGCCCCCAGCGCAAACCACAACGAGGCGATCAGCAGCAGCGTCTGCAATTTGACGTGAGCAAACCGGCGGCGCAGCGGGCCGCGCGACGAATCGATTTCCTGCGCGGGCGTCGTTTCGGGTGAGTCGGGCGGGGCTTCCATGTCCTTACTCGCAAAATCTCGGGCGGGCGAAGACGCACGAGCACGGCGTTCGCCTATCACGTGTGTTACGGCATTTACGGCCGAAACTTCATACCGATTTTTGCGGGGAGCCAGCGCCGGGGTTTGACATCGATCAAGGTGCGATGCTGCGAGCTAGATGCTTATTGCCGCGCGCGCCAATCACGGGCAGGCGGCATCCGTGAAAACCCTTAGTTAAGCATTCAACGCGCGGGGTGCGCTGTCTTGGCGCACGATGTCCCTGTCCGGATCCGAGACGACTTCGAGGCGATATCCGTGCCCGTAGACGGGCATCAGCTTGACGCCGTTTTCCGGCTTCAATTGCAGTTTCGTTCGTACTCGCGACATGTGCGTATCGAGCGTTCGCGAAATAGCGCTTTGCGATTGTCCCCAAAGCGTTCCGCCGATGTGCTCGCGGGAGAGGACACGCCCCACGTGCTGGAACAGCAACAGGACGAGGTCGAATTCGCGCCCCGTCAATTCGACGGGCGTCTCGCGCAGAAAGCACGTGCGGCTGACGGGATCGATGCGATACGTGCCCACCTCGATGATGGACTGAGGGTCGGCTTGCCCCGGGTTCGCGCGGCGGCTCAGCGCATTGATGCGCGCAAGCAATTCGCCGCTGCGAATGGGCTTGATCATGTAGTCGTCGGCCCCGGCCATCAGTGCGGTCACGACATCGGCCTCGAGCGAGCGGCTCGTCATGAAGAGAATGGGCACGCGTTCGCTCAGGTTCGCGCGCGCCCAGATCGTGACTTGGTGCCCCGTCACCCCCGGCACGTTCCAATCGAGCACCAGTAAATCGAAAGGCTCGCGTTTCAACCGCCGGATGAGCTGACTGCCGTCGCGAAATACTTCGCACTCGTGGCCGTTCGAAGACAATATGGCGCCGATGTGCTCGGCTAGGATTTCATCATCTTCCAAATAAGCGATCTTCATTTATCGTCGGTGTCAAATAAATGTATGACGAACACGCTAAAAGTACAACGCGGCATGGGTGTCGAAGTTTGGGAATTGTACCTGCGCCCGCAAGAAAATGGGCGCGGCCCACTAAGTGAGCTGGGGATTGACATTTGTTTGCAATCGCGTGGCTCGCGCGTGGGGCAAGGCCGTCGAGGTCGCTAGGCTGCGCACCATCGAGGCGCACCGGCGGCGATTGCCGTTTTGGATGCACAATCGCGAGAAATTCGTTAAGCTCGCGCACTGTGACTTTTCGTCGATGCGCCGTTGCGGTCGCAGTTGGGTTTATCGACAGCGGAAATCGGCTCAGCGCGGGCCATACGTGCGACCAGCGTCGAATCGGCGTCGCGTTTATTAGAACAACAGAGCATTGACCGACACACCACGATGCCAATTATTTCGGTGCTTCGCGCTGCTTCGCTGCGCGACGGAACGTTCCCTATTTGCGAAGCCGGCCGCTTGAGGCGGTGGGGCAACGCACCGGCTGCTGCAATCATTGCCGTTTTATCGCTGCTCTTCGTTTCGCCGGCGCGCGCGCAAACGGATCTGGAGACGCATGCGACGGTCCCCTATGTCACGCTGGCCGGGGATACCCTCTACGATGTCGCGCAGCGGTATTTGGCCGATTCGCGTGCGTGGCGCGTCGTGGCTCGACTCAATCACGTCAGCGCACCGCGACGGCTGCCCCCCGGCACGACGCTACTTCTGCCGCTTCGATTGCTGCGGCAGGACCCCACTCCGGTGAGCGTCATCGCGATGAGCGGCCTCGTGACGACACGGGTGCACGACCCCGCGGCCGCCGGTGCGCCCGCAATCCCCCTGCGCCTTGGCCGCGTCCTCGGCGAGCACGATACCGTCAGCACCGGACCGGACGGCTTCGCGACATTGGAGCTCGCCGACGGCACGTATGTCAGCCTCACGCCCAATAGCAGCATCGTGTTGTCGATTTTGCGCAAGATGGCGGTGACCGGCATACAGGAACGCGTCATCGAATTGCGCAAGGGTGAAGTCACCAACGAGGTGACGCATGCGAAGCAACCTGGCGATCGTTTCGAGGTACGTACGCCGGCCATCGTCGCAGGCGTGCGCGGGACGCATTTCCGCGTGAACGTCATGCCGTCGATGACGGCCGTGGAAGTGCTCGACGGCAAGGTAGCCGTCGGCGCTTCGGCCCGTGCGACGCCGGCCAAAGCGCAATGGGACGCGAGCGGATCGGCGTTCCTCGGGGCAGGCGAGGGCAGTGCGACGCCGAGCGATGGCGCCGTCGGCGCGGCGCGTCCGCTGTTGCCGGCCCCGGTGCTGCGGCACCCGGCCAAAGTGCAAAGCGCAAGCGCCGTTCGCTTCGAGATCGAACCGGCGACGGGCGCGAACGCCTACCGGGTGCAGATCGCGCGCGACGCCGATCTGCTCGACGTCATTCGCGAAGCGCGGGTGCAAGCGCCTTCCGCTTCGTTTGCCGATCTGCCTGACGGCACTTATTTCGTGCGCGTTTCGGCGATCGACGCAGCGGGACTCGAAGGGTTGCCGCGCGTCTATGCGTTCGAGCGCCGCACCAACGAATTGTCGGCAAGCGGGGCGCAGCAAGCCGGCACGCACGACTACCGCTTCCTTTGGCGCGCCTCGCGCACCGACGCCAATGCGCGGTTTCGCTTGATCTTGTCGCACCATGAAGACATGCGCGATCCGGTCGTCGATGCCGTGGATCTGAGCGGCAATTCGCTCGTCGTTTCCGACCTGCCGGCCGGCGATTACTACTGGCGCGTCGTGGCCGAGGAGTACGATCACGGCCGCTTCTACGACACGCCGGGCGCCGTGCATGCCTTCACGTTGGCTAATTGATGGGTGCGCCCATGACGTCGGAATATGCGATCCCGTCACTGCCCGGCGATCTTCCGCCGCGCAAGTCGGCCCTCGGTGTATGGCGGCGCTTCGTATTGGAGTGGCTCGCGATCGGCTGCTTCGGTGTTGCGGCCGTCTTCGTGTGCGTCTTCACTTCGCTTGCCGGAAATCTCGACAGGCTCGTCTACGACCGCTTGCTGACGTTGCGATCCGAGCCGCTTGCGAAAGAAATCGCGATCGTCTCGATCGACGACGATAGCATTGGACACATCGGCCGATGGCCCTGGTCGCGTGCGACGCAAGCCCGCTTGATCGACGCGGTCGCGAGAGCGGGTGCGGCGGCCATCGTCTACAACGTTCTGCTGACGGAGCCGTCCCTCGAAGACAGCGAACTCGCGCAGGCCGTGAGCGAAGCGCCGACCTACTTGCCCTTGTTCGTCGACCCGCGCGTAGAAAGCCGTGCCGTCAAGCCGGTGCCCATCGTCGCCGCCGCGGCGGCCGGAGTGGGCCACATCGACGTCGAACCGGATCCCGACGGCATCGTAAGGGGCGTCGCGCTGAGCGAGCGGGCAGTCGATGCCAACTGGCCCTATCTCGTCATGCCGCTGTACGACGACATCCGCAGCGGAAAAATCGACCTGGGCGAAGGGCGTTATCGAACGTCCGGCACGCTGCCCAACGTCGAAGCGAGGACCTCGACGTTCGCCGCATTTCGACACAGCGGCTCGCGCATCCTCATTCCGTTTTCGGGCGAAGCGCCGCGCGGCGGGCAAATCTCGGCGCGCCGGTTGCTCGATGGTCAAGTCGCGCCGGATGCACTGCGAGGAAAGGTCGTGTTCGTCGGGCTCAGCGCGGCAGGACTGCTCACTCACCTGGCGACACCGATATCTGGAAGGTTCGGGCCCACCTCGGACACTATGCTTCATGCGAACGTGCTCAGCGCGCTGCTGCAAGGGCGAGCGATTCGCCAGGTGAACTCGCATTGGCAGTTCGCCGCTTCGCTGGTGCCGCTCGCGGCGCTGCTGGCAGCGCTCCTTTTCTTTTCTCCTTGGCGAACGCTGCTGATGACGCTCGGCCTCGTCGGCACTTGCATCGTGCTGAGCACGTTCTTGCTGGGAGATGCCTCGATCTGGATTTCGCCGGTACCCGCGCTCGTCGCTCTGCTGACGGTCTACCCGTTATGGAGCTGGCGCAGACTCGAAATGACGATGTCGCGGCTCAAGGGGGAACTCGAGCGGCTAGCCGACGACGGCGACGGCGACATTTTGCCGAGCCTTCCCGCCAAGCCGCGCAGCATCCGCGGCGATGCGCTCGAGCAGCACATCGCTCTGGTGGAGCAGGCGGCGGACCGCGTGCAGGATATGAAGCGCTTCGTCTGGGACTGCCTGAACAGCCTGCCCGAGCCGATCCTGATTGCGGACCGGTTCGGCAAGATCTGCGTCGCGAACAAAGCGGCGCACGCGCACTTCGCCCGCGTGGCCAGCGCGCCGCCGGAGGGACGGATGCTCACCGATGCGCTCGGCGAGATGACGCTGATCAAATCGATCGGCCCCGAGACCGTATCCGACGACGAGTTGAAAGCGCGCTGGCCCGGCCTACTCGATCCGACCGATTCCAAGCGCGTCTGCACGCTCAATCGCGGCGTCGAAGTCTGCGATCGGACCGGGCGCGACCATCTGCTGCGTTATGCACGTTGCCGCGACGCACGCGGCGAAGCATCGGGATACTGGGCCGTGGGCCTCGTGGAAGTCACCGCGCTGCATGCGGCGGAACAAGCGCGAGAGGATGCGCTGAGGCTGCTGTCGCACGACATGCGTTCGCCGCACGCTTCCGTGCTCGCCTTGATCGAAGAAGAGATGACCACCACGCGCTCCGAGCGCATGCGGACGTTGCTCGGGCATATCGAACGCTATACGCGACGGGCGCTGACGCTTGCCGACGATTTCGTGCAGTTGACGCGAGCCGAATCCCAGGCCTATGTTTTCGAGCCGGTCAACCTGGCCGACATCGTGCTCGACGCGAGCGACGAGATTTGGCCGCAGGCACGCGCCAAGCGTATCCGTGTCGACACCCATTTCGAAGGCGATGCGCATTGGGTTCGCGCCGACCGTTCTTTGATGACCCGGGCCATTACGAATCTGCTCAACAACGCCGTGAAGTACAGCCCGACCGATACGGTCGTTCGCGTAGCACTGACCGGCGCGCCGCCCGGAAGGATTCGCTGCGCGATCGCCGACCAAGGGTACGGCATGGCCGAGGAAGCCCGAGCGCATCTATTCGAACGTTTTCGCCGGTTCCGGGTGCCCGGGCAACCGCACACCCAGGGGGCAGGGCTTGGCATGGCGCTCGTGAAGACGGTCGTGACCCGTCACGAAGGAGAGGTGAAAGTGGAAAGCGAGCCGGGGCAGGGGACGGTCGTGACCGTGTCGATGCCGCGCTGGGCCGAGGCGGGTTGAGCCGTTCGACGCCGATGGACAAGACGATAGACGACAGGACGCCATGACGATCCGGATGAAATCCATGCTGCTGTTGGCCGCTTGCACGGCCGCCCTGACCGGATGCGCGGGAACCGCGACGGCCGTGCGAGCGAGCGCCGAGCCCGGCTTCGGCGCGACCGAGCGCACCTACGCGTTCGCGGAGGATACGGGCGCGCCCGGCGACCGAGAGAGCCAGGCCTTGCAATCGGCCGTCGAACGGCGCCTGGCCGAACTCGGCTTCGCAGCCGCGCCTGCGCAGTCGGCTCGCTACCGTCTGGCGCTTTCGCACGACACGCATCCCGCGTCGGTCGAGGTCGATTATTCCGGCTGCCCCGGGGGCCGCTCGTGCGGCTTCGCGGACACCGGCCGCACGCCCGGCTTCCCATGGCCGGGCGCGGTCGCCTACGTGCATTCGCTGACGCTGCGCTTCTTCGACCGCACGGACGGCAGGCAAGCCTATAAAGTCAGCGCCACGAAACGCGACCGGGACGCCGCCTCGCCGCTCGCAGACGGCTATCTCGTTGCCGGCGCCTTGGCGCGCCTGCCCTTTGGAGCGCGCGAGGCAGCAAAGCAAACAGCCGCAAACCCGAGCGAACCGTCGGGCGCCGCCGATTGGAAAGTGACGCTGGAAGCCGCCGGACCCGGCGCGCAGCCGCGTGTGACCGCCGTGTCGCCGCTGCATAAATGAGCGCCGGCCGGAATTGATCGCGCTGATGGCGCGTGCGCTCGTGCAACGCGCTATTCGTGCGTAGAATGCGCGAGGCATGCCGCCCCAAGGATAGGAGACGAGCGATGAATACAACAACGACGACATCGACAGACGATACCTCCCTGACCGCGCGGCGAGTGACCGCCTGGTACGCCAATTTCTTGCTTGCCGCATTCGCGCTGCTGCCGGCCTACCTCATCGCGTACATCTACTACTACCAAGACCCGCACCTGCTGTTCGAAAGCCACGCCTTCCACGAAGTTGCGATCGCGGCGGCGACGCTCGAAGGCGCGTTCGTCAGCTACGTGAGCTGGCAGTGCTACCGCCTCTCCGGCGAGCCCATCCTGCGCTGGATGACGCTCGGTTTCACCGGCTTCGTGCTGATCTACGCGCTGCACGGGGCGTTCACGCCGCTCGCGCACCACAACATGTGGCTGTTCCTGCTTTATGGGCCGGCCTCGCGCCTCGCCATGTCGATTCTGCTTTTCGTCGGCCTGCTGTCCTACGAGGCACGCCCGGATTCGGTCGAGCGGCGCACCGACCGGTGGCTGTGGGGCATGTGGCTCGTCGCGTTCATCGTCATCGACCTGCTCGTCGCGGTGCTCGCGAATTCGTCGATCGCAGGCACGCTGGCGGTACGGCTGTCGCTCGAGGGGGGCGCCATGATCGTGTCGTTGCTCAACGTGGCTTGCCTCGTCGTCCGCAGAATCCATGCGCCGCTGATGCAGATATTCGGCATTTCGGTCATGGCGTTCGCGCTGTCTTCGCTCGCGTTCATTCTCGGCAAGCCGTGGAATCACATGTGGTGGCTCGCCCACGCCATCTTCGCGGGCGGGTTCTTCCTTCTGAGCTACGGGATCGTTCAGGCGTTCCATACCACGCGTTCGTTCTCGACGATCTACAGCCAAGCCGATTTGCTGGCGCGGCTTCGAGAAGAGATGGCCCGCACCGAGGGCGCCCTCCAAGAACTGCAGCGCAGCAACCAAAAACTGGAATCGATGGCGGCCGTCGATCCATTGACGGGTGCGACGAATCGGCGGCTCTTCATCGAACGCTTGGCGCTCGAAGTTGCGGACGCGAAGCGCAGAGAGGCGACACTGTCGGTGCTGGCCATCGACCTCGACAACTTGAAGCGCGTCAACGAGCGCTTCGGCGAGCAGATGGGCGATCTGATCCTCAAAGCCGTGGCGACCACCTGCATCGAAGCGCTGCGGTCCTATCAAGGCGTCGCTCGTCTGGGCGGCGACGAGTTCATGGCGGCCCTGCCGCAAGCCGCGCTCGATGCCGCACTCATGATCGGAGAGCGTATCCGGGCCTCGATTCAATCGCTGCAATTCGAAAGCGGTGCCGAACGCTTCTCGGTGACGGTGAGCATCGGCATTGCGCAATTCGGCCCCGACGGCACGACGGCCGACAAGATCATGCAGTCCGCCGAAGAGCGCCTGAAACGCGCCAAGACGCATGGGCGCAATTGCGTGATCGCCGTCTGACGGGCGGACGCACCGCGGCCTCGCTCAGATCGCGGGCGGCGTGCGCCGGCGCGTCAATGCGCAAAGGGCGAGCGGCGCCGCGACGAGCCCCGCGCCCGTGAAGAACGTCGCCGGCGCGCCATGGCGCTGCCAGAGCCAGCCGGCGATGGCGCTCGAAAGCAGCATGGCCAAGCCGCTGACCAGGTTGAAGATGCCGAAAGCCGTGCCGCGCAATGCCGGCGGCGCCGTATCGGCCACCATGGCCGACAGCACCCCCTGCGTGAAACCCATATGCAGCCCCCACGCCGCGACGCCGATGAACAGCGCGAGCGGCGACAAGCTCGCGCCGAGCAGCAGATCGGCGGCGAGCAGCAAACCGAGCCCGGCAACGAGCAAGGCTCGTCGATCGATCGCGTCGGCGAGCTTGCCGACCGGATAGGCGCACAACGCATAGGCGACGTTCATCACGACCATGACCGCGGGGATCCAGGCGTAGTCGACGCCCGTTTGTTGCGCACGCAACACCAGGAACGCCTCGCTGAAGCGGGCCAGCGAAAACGTGCCGCCGATCGCTACGACGAGCCAATAGCGCGGCGCGAATTCGCGTGCGGCGCGCCAATGCAACGGCGCGCGAAAATGCCGCTCGCCCGCGGGCCGATCCGGTTCGCGCACGCCCGCCCACAACAGCGCGACGCACACGAATGCCGGCGCGACGGCGAACCAAAGCACCGTCCGAATATGGTCGCCGAAGTACAGCATCAGCGGGATGGCGAACAGCGGTCCGGCGATTGCGCCGATCGTGTCCATCGACTGCCGCAAGCCGTAGCAAGCGCCGCGAATTTCGGGCGGCGCGACATCGGCTACCAGCGCATCGCGCGGCGCTCCGCGAATGCCTTTGCCGATACGGTCGACGATGCGGGCCACGACGACCGTCGCGGGTGCGGTCGCCAGCGGAAAAAGCGGCTTGGACAGCGCGGCTAGGCCGTAGCCGGCCAACAAAAGCCCTTTGCGCTTGCCTAGCCAGTCGCTTATCGGCCCCGAGAACATCTTGACGAACATCGTCGTCGCCTCGGCTGCGCCCTCCAACACGCCCAGCGCGGCGACGCTCATGCCCATCGTCGACACGAGAAAAACCGGAAGGAGCGCATGGATGAGCTCCGAGGAGAGATCCATGAATAGGCTCACGAACCCGAGCGCCCAAACGGTGCGGGGGATGAGCGGCTGTGCGGCTGTAGAGGGTCGATCCATCGTGACGGGCAGTGGAAAACGAAGAAGCGTGCCATTCCGCGCGGCAGGGAGCATGCGCAAGGGCGGCCGGCGCCGGGTCGATCTTGCGGCATCTACCTCGGGCTCGCAACCGGCACGCCCGCGGCTCGCTCGAAGGCGGCGCGCGAAGAACGAGCGATAATCGCTCACGGTGCGAGCTGGTTCTCGCGCCGCGGCCGGCGAGCCTTAAGGTTGGGTTAAGCCGGATTCTGCCATGCTAGGCATGCCCCCTTGCTAAACGAAGGAATCATGCGCTTGTTGTTGGTCGAGGACGATCGAATGATTGCCGAGCCTGTGCTCGATACGATGCGCCGTGCCGGCTACGCGATCGATTGGGCCGAGGACGGACGCGCCGCGGCGCTTTCGCTCGACAACGGCGTCTACGACCTCGTGCTGCTCGACCTCGGGCTACCGAAGAAAGACGGCATCTCGGTGCTGCAGGCCTATCGCGACGCAGGCGGGTCGGCGCCCGTCATCATCCTGACCGCGCGCGACGCGCTCGACGATCGCGTACGCGGACTCGACACGGGTGCCGACGACTACCTCGTCAAGCCGTTCGAACTGGATGAGCTGGCTGCCCGAGTGCGCGCATTGTTGCGCCGGCGCACAGGCCAAACGCAGCCCGTCTACACGCACGGCGAGCTCGCGCTCGATCCGGCCGCCCACGAAGTGACGAAGGACGGCGTGCCCGTCCCTCTCGTGCCGCGCGAATTCGCGCTGCTGCGTGCGCTGATCGAGGCGCCTAGACGGGTACATACGAAAGCCGAGCTCGAGGAAAAGCTCTACGGCTGGGGAGAGGAAATCGGCAGCAACGCCGTCGAAGTCTACGTTCACAGTTTGCGTCGCAAGCTCGGCGCCGAGCAGATCGTCACGGTGCGTGGCGTCGGCTACCGCATGAAGCGCACCGAATGACGTCGATCCGCCGCTGGCTGCTGGGCTGGCTCATCCTCGGTTTCGCGGCCGCATCGATCGTGGCCGCCTACGGCATTTTTCACACCGCGCACGAAGAAGCGAACGAGTTGTTCGACTACGAGTTGCGTGCAGTGGCGCTCTCGGTACCGCCTACGGTGGGGACATTGGCGGCGCCCGGTATTTGCAGGCGCGAGCGCAGCCCGCTCGACGAAATCTCGGACGAGCGTATCGCCATCGAAGTATGGGATGCGCAGGGACGGCCCGTTTACCGGTCGCCGCAAGCGCCGAGCATCGAGCGTCTCGCAGAAGGCCTGAGAACGATCGAACGCGGCGAAACGCATTGGCGCGTGTATGGATTGCGTCAACCCGATCGATTCATCCAGGTCGCCCAGCCGGTTTCGGTCCGCGAGACCCTTGCCCTGCGACTCGCCTCCCGTACGCTCTGGCCGCTCGCGCTGCTGCTGCCGCTGACCCTCGTCCTCGTGCTGTTCGTCGTGGCGCGAGGGCTGGCGCCGATCCGCGCGCTGTCGCGCGCGCTCTCCACGCGCTCGCTCGAAGCGCTCGAACCATTGCCAATGGAACAGACCGTGCCGGTGGAAGTCCTTCCGCTGGTCCACGCGTTGAACGATCTGCTATCGCGGCTGAACGCGGCCTCGCACGCACAGCGGACGTTCGTCGCCGACGCGGCGCACGAGCTGCGTTCCCCACTCGCCGCGCTGAAGCTGCAGCTTCAGGCCGCGCAACGCGACGGTTCGCTCACGGGCTCGGGCCCGGCGCTGGCACGAATCGAGGAACGGCTCAATCGGATCATCCGTCTCGTCCAGCAACTGCTCGTGCTGGCGCGCGAAGACGCCGAGCCCGCATCGGCGCTCGCACCCGTCGCCCTGCGTCGGCTGGCCGAGGTCGCCGTCAGCGACTTTTCGCTGCTCGCCGAGGAAAAATCGATCGATCTCGGCTTGGAACTGGTGCGGGCAAACGCCGCCGACGATATGTACGAGGTATTGGGCGAGCCCAACGGGTTATCGATACTGCTGAACAATTTGCTCGACAACGCGATCCGGCATACGCCGCCCGGCGGCCGCGTGGATTTGGTGTTGCGCCGTGACGGTGACGGTGTCGGCTTCGATGTCGTCGACACGGGGCCGGGTATCGCCGAGAGCGAGTTGGCGCGCGTGTGCGACCGGTTCTACCGCGGCGCCGACACGAAGGGGGCGGGCAGCGGGCTCGGCCTCGCGATTGCCTCGCGCGTGGCGGACCGGCATCATGCGGAGCTCGCGCTGCGAAACAACGCCGGCGGCCAGGGGCTGACCGTATCGGTGACGGGCCTGAGGCGCGCGTAGCGCCGAGCGGCATTCGACTAGTTACTGCCAGGTTTGCGGTCTGCCGCCCAATGCACTGCAGACATCTACCGCGATCGCTCGCAACCGGGCTTCGGGCATCGCGCCCGATAAGGCATAGCCGGTTCGGTCGGCGACCCAATAAAGCGTGCGGCGGCTGCCTTCGCGCAGCGACCGGACAGCCGTTTCATCCGAAGATGCGCGCGTGACGTACAGCGTCAGACGCGCGCCCGCGCGGTTCTCGTACATGAATTGCGCGGCCGGGCTTTTGTCGTCTCCGGGCAGCAGGCGGCCGCCGACGAGCGAATAACCGTATTCCTGCAGGCTGGGCGCCGACAAGCGGCGATCGAGCCGTTTCGACAGCCAAGCGACGAGATGCGTTTCGTCGCTGCTTCCGACTTCGACCGGATGCCGCACCTCGGGCGTGTAAACGGCATAGGCGATATCGGCGCGGCGCGCAAATGCCGCCGGAGCCGCCGCGGCGGCAAAGTGCGACGACCATCCACTGGCGAGCAGCCCGGCGCCACCGGCCGTCAGCAGCCAGACCGCCGCCAGCGCGAAGCGGCGGGGCCAGGACAGGCGCGACCGAAGCACGATGACGGGCGCTCGGTCACCGTCCGCCGGCCCGCACAGCGCTTGAAGCGCGGCTTTCTGGGCCCGCCAGGCGCTCTCGCGCGCTCTGGCTTCGTCGTCTTGCGCGAGTTCGGCTTGCACAGCCGCCCGTTGCGCCTCGGTCAGTTCGCCGTCGATATAGGCGCCGAGCGTCGCGGCGTCGATCGGCGGCAGGCGCGAGCCATTGTTGGAAGCGTCGTTCATGGCGTCTTTCTCACGACTTTAAGCGGCGCGCTCTTGCGGGCGGGCTCGCCGCCCAGCAGCATGCGCATGTGCTCGCGCGCCCGCGCGAGCCGCGACATGATGGTGCCGATCGGCACGTCGAGCACGGCCGCGGCCTCTTGATAACTGAGCTCTTCCACGCACACGAGAAGCAGCACCTCGCGCTGCTCCAGCGGCAGATGGTAGAGCGCACGCTGGACGTCTCGCAATACGAGCCCGTCGATCTCGCGATGGGGCGTTTCCATCGTGTGCCAGGGTGCGGCCTCGTCGTCGACCGCGTATTCTCTTCGTGCACGGAATTGATCGATATAAAGATTGCGCAAGATCGTGAACAGCCAGGCGCGCAAGTTGGTCCCCTTGCGAAACGCCCCCGAGCGCACGAGCGCGCGCTCCGCGGTGTCTTGGACAAGATCGTCGGCCCAGGCGGCATCGCCCGTCAGCGCACGCGCATAGCGGCGCAGCGGTGCGAGCCCGGCGATTACATCGGTTTCGAACGTCACAGGCGCGTCGCGTCCAATTGGATCAGTAGCCGCCGCTACCGCCGCTGCCTCCGCTACCGCTCCCGCTGCTGCTCGACGAATTCATGGAATCGTTGGCCGACGAGCAGCCGGCCGCCGACAGCGAAGCCAGAGACAGTGCGAGCATGACAAACAGCGCCGAAAGCAATCTGTGCGATTTCATCGTCGATTCCTCCTGATGAAGGTTGCAAGGTGAGTGGGGAGCACGGGCCGAAACGGCGCTCGGCAAGTTGCGCCGGCGCCAGCATCGTGCTCGAGGACCGCCGTTCGGCCGTCGTCCTCACCTATAACGCGGCGGCGCGGCAGTTTATTCCATCGGCGCTCTCGCGCGCGAATCTAGTCTTTCTGCGCAAGCAGTTTCTCGATCCACGCCTGGGTTTCATCGTAATTTCCCTCGCCCACGTGGGTGTAGGCGACCCGGCCTTGCTTGTCGATCAGGTAAAGCGCCGGCCAATATCGATTGCCGTACGCATTCCATGTCGCATACTCGTTGTCCTGCGCCACGCGATAACGAATCCCGTAACGTTGGATCGCGTCCTTCACGTTCTCGGCAATCCGCTCGTTCGCGAACTCCGGCGTATGAACGCCGACGACGGTCAGGCCTTCGCTTCTATATCGGCGGTCCCAGTCTTTGACGTATGGCATCGCATGAAAGCAGTTGATACATTCGAACGTCCAAAACTCGACGAGCACGACCTTGCCGCGCAACTCGCGCAGCGTGAGCGGCGGACCGTTCAGCCAACGGTCGATGCCCGTGAATTCGGGCGCGGGTTTGCCGATGCCGACTGCGTTGCCGACGGCAGCCGCACCGCCGACCAGCGATGCGGCCGTGGCGGCGGCGAGCATGAAGGCGGCGAGAACGCCCCAGCGGCGTGTCGAAGTGCCCATGGTTCGGTTCCTCCGAATTGGATAGCTGACAGCGCTAGGTACGGAGAAAACGTTCGAATGGATGCAGTCCGTCCGCAGGTTGGTTCCGTGTGGGCGCCGGTTACCGCTCCGCGCCTTCCTCGTGGCGGCGGTATTGCGATGCCAACTTGTCCTGTTGATTCGGCGGTACGGGATCGTAGTGGCTCAGTTCGATGCTGTAATTGCCGTCGCCGCCGGCCATCGCGTTCAGGCGAGATTGATACTCCGTCAATTCCGACAGCGGCGCCTTCGCCGTCACGACCACCATGTGACCGCTCAGGGTGCGCGAACCTTGCACCTGCGCCCGCCGAGCGGACAAATCGCCGATGATGTCGCCCATCGCCGCTTCCGGCGCGGTCACCTCGATGTCGACGATCGGTTCGAGCAAGATCGGCTGAGCCTTGAGCACAGCGTCGATAAAAGCCTTTCGGCCCGCGACGACGAATGCGATTTCCTTCGAATCGACGGGATGATGCTTGCCGTCATAGACCGTCACGCGCACATCCTGCATCGGAAAACTGGCCAGCGGCCCGCTTTCCATGACCTGAAGAATGCCTTTTTCGACGGCGGGCATGAACTGCCCGGGGATCGCGCCGCCCTTGACCGCATCGACGAATTCGTAACCCGCGCCGCGAGGCAAAGGCTCGATACGCAGCATGACTTCCCCGAATTGCCCCGCGCCGCCGGTTTGTTTCTTGTGCCGGTGATGCCCTTCCGCCGGTGTGCCCACCGTCTCGCGATAGGCGATTTTCGGCGGCCGCGTGACGACGGCCAGCTTGTATTGATCGGTCAGCCGTTCGAGCATGTGCCGCAGATGCAGTTCGCCCAGCCCGCGAACGACCGTCTCGTTCGTGCCTTCCGGATGCTCGATTTTCAAGCAAGGATCTTCGGCGGCGAGCTTTTGCAGCACCTCCCAAAGACGCTGCTCGTTGCCGCGCCGCTCCGGCTCGATCGCGAGCGCGTAGATCGGGTTCGGAAATTCGAGGGGGGCGAGATGGATGTCGCCGTCCTCCGGTGCGTCGTGCAACACGTCGTCGTAGCCGATTTCATCGACTTTCGCCGTCGCGCAAATATCGCCCGGGCCGGCTTTGACGACGTCGACATGGTCCTTGCCTTGCAGCAGCATCAGATGCGCCACGCGAAAGGGCTGGCGCGCGCTTCCTATATAGAGCTGGCTGTCGCGGCGCACCGTACCCTGATGTATCCGGAAAACGGCCAGCTTGCCGATGTAAGGATCGACGACGACCTTGAATACGTGGGCGAGCACATGCTTGTCGGGATCGGGCTCGGCTTGAACGGTTTCGCGACGGCCGTCGATGTCGCGGTAAAACAGCGGCGGATTGCCTTCGCGCGGGTTCGGCAGCAAGCGGACGAACACGTCCAGGAGCTCCTCGATCCCAGCCCCCGTCGCCGCGGACGTAAAGCAAATCGGCACCAAATGGCCCTCGCGCAGCGCTTGCTCGAACGGCGCATGCAGCTGTTCGGGCTCGATCGCTTCGCCCTGCTCGAGGTAGAGCTCCATCAACTCGGCGTTGAGCTCGACGACTTGGTCGACGAGCGCGTCGTGCGCCGATTGAACCGTCCCGAAGTCGGCTTCCCCCGAGGGATTGAAGAAGCAATCGACGACGCTTCGCGCTTGTTGCGCAGGTAAGTTGATCGGCAGGCAGATGTTGCCGAACGCTTCTTGGATATGCGCGACGAGCGCGGCCAGGTCTACTTTCTCGCCGTCGATGCCGTTGACGACGATGATCGTGCAGAGCTTGCGCGCCCGAGCCCAGGCCATCATACGGCGCGTGGTCATTTCTATGCCGGTGCGGGCATTGACGACGATCGCGACCGTTTCGACGGCAGGCAGTGCGCTCATCGACAGCCCGCAGAAGTCGGGATAGCCGGGCGTGTCGAGCAGATAGACCCGCGTGTCGCGGTAGTCGAGGTGCGCGACCGCCGAATTGAGCGAGTGATGGTACTTGCGCTCGAGCGCATCGAAATCGCAGACCGTGGTGCCACGATCGACGCTGCCTGCGGCGTGGATCGTGCCGCTTCGCGACAATAGCGCTTCGATCAGCGAAGTCTTGCCGCAACCGGCATGGCCGACGACGGCGACCGTGCGAATGGCTTCGGGTGGATAGTCCATGGGGCCCTCGTCCTGCGATCGCAATGCGGCCATTATTGGCGAAAAAACAGCGCGCCGCCACCTGGCGGCATGCCTGTGCCGGCGCTGCCGGGAACCGCGCGGCCGGCGCGCGTCGGCATCACGCACTGCAGCATTTTTTGCCAAATACCGGTGCAGGTCGAAATCGAAAATTACTGTGCAAGATAAATAGAGCCTGCGCGTTCTTATTTGCGCTTTCGATGGGCGGATATCAGATCATAACAATTGTCATTAGACCGAATGAACGCCAAGCGCCGCGATAATTGGGGCGAAATCGACGGCAACCGCGTCGCGCCCTTGGGTTTTCCCATCGGCAGCACGCGATTGGGCGAAAACTTGAATATGTGGAGAAAGGGCGAACCAGGTCGGCGACGCGGCATCCTTAA
The DNA here is from genome assembly GCA_966212325.1 of uncultured Burkholderiaceae bacterium. Lineage (GTDB taxonomy): Bacteria > Pseudomonadota > Gammaproteobacteria > Burkholderiales > Burkholderiaceae > Trinickia. Next base: position 176,389 of record CBIHRA010000003.1, read on the forward strand.
TTTTTCTATCGTTACTTGACACGCATTTCGCTAATCATTAGATTTACCGTCAGCTTTCAGCTAATTAGACGCCCCGCCCGATCGGGGCACCACAATCTGCTAGCCGCCGGCCCGATAAACGCCGCGTACGACAGCGAGGGACCAAATATGTCTTGCGATTGGAAGCACCGCTGCAATCGCAGCAGCACTCGCTGCTACTTGGGACAACGTAGGTCGGCCCTGCATCGGCCCGATCCGCGGCGGCCGAGGCCGGTCCCTGGCCACGTCGACGCTCTTCCATACCAATTGAACTGCCGCGAAAAGCCGCGGTAACGATTTCTGGTTATTTAACGCCTCGCGATTTTCGGTGGGACGTCGGCACGCGATGCCGAGGGGCACGCGCGTGCCGAAAGTTCGAGTGGCTGCTTTTGCTCGAACGCAAGGCTTATATCACAGTTGAGTCTCATAGTTGCAGCATCGTTTATTCATCCAAAAAAATGAGGGCGAAAACATGAGCGGCAATGTCGTGTGTTATGGGGATGCGATTGTCTTGGAGAGCTGCGAGAGCGAGGAGCACTTATTTTTGGGCATTGTGAGGCGGTCGGAAGGGCGGCGAAATCCGCTGCTGTTGTCGACCGAAGTATGCGAAGCCGGAAAGCATCCGGCTGTCGATTATCAATGGCGGGTGTTGCCCGTCGTCGGCTCGAAGCGCAAGTGGGGCGACCCCGTTTCTTTCGCCGACCGCGTTCGACTGCAATTGGTCGACGACAAGGGCAATTCGAGGATGCTGTCGGTCAGTCACTTGGATAATCGGTCGATCATGGCCGAGCGTCGGCCCGCAAGGATGGAAACGTGCACGTGGTGGTTGACCTATACGAGCGAACTGAACGTCGGCCATGACGGCCGCGTAGCGCCGTCCGGCGAACTGGCGCCCCATCTACTGTATGGCGCCGAGAACTACGTAGGACTGATCAACGGCGCACGCTATTTGGCGTCGATGGACGATCAATATCGAATTCTGCGCAAGCGCACCGTCTTGCGCGACGACCTTCCGGCTAAAGGGAAGGGCGTCTGGTGGCGCATTCATCGCTCGCTCTGCGACGTCGTGCCCGCCGCCCGGCCGATAGCGAGCGAAGCGCCGGCAGTCAGTGCGGCATGGCAGGCCTATTCGGTGGCGTAGGAACCCGCGCGTTTTCAACGATCCGGCTCGGCGCAAAAATTTTTTCCATCCGTGGAATCAATTGCCGTCTCCATCCGTTTTATCGCTAGCCCACGTCCGATAGGACGTGGCTGCGCGAGAGCGGCCGGATACCCCGGTTCCCACCAGCAATAGGAGACTGTTTATGATCAAGACGTCGTTGTGCATCCTGGCCTTGGCCGTATCGACAACTGCGTTCGCGGAAGCGCCGAAAGTCGTCGGGGGGATGGTCGTCGACGACGACGGCATGACGCTGTACACCTTCGATAAAGACACGGCGGGGAACAAGAGCGCCTGTGCCGGCGCCTGCGCGACCTTGTGGCCCGCTGCGCTCGCCGATTCCTATGACAAACCGAGCGGGCAGTTCGGGCTCGTCGGCAGCGCCGACGGCAAACAACAGTGGACCTACGAAGGACGCCCGCTGTACCGATACTCCGGCGACAAGAAAACCGGCGAAAAAAACGGCGACGGCTTCAAGGGCGTCTGGCACGTCGTCAAGCCCTAGGTTTGCAACGGCGGGCGGGGCCGGTGCGTCGCGCCGGCGCCCCATCCGTTGCTCACGCACCGCTGTCGCTGCCCTCCTCGTCCGGTATGAGGTCGAGTTCGGCGAGCCACGCATCGGCCGTCGAATCGCTGGGTGCGCGATAGTCGCCGCGCGGCGACAGCGAACCGCCCGAACCGACTTTCGGGCCGTTCGGCAGGCAGCTGCGCTTGAACTGCTGCCCGCCGAAGAACCGTTGCAGAAATAGCCCGAGCCAATGCTTGATTTGGCCGATGTCGTAACCGTGGCGCTTCTCTTCGGGCAGATCCGGCCACGATCCCAGGGCGGCGTCGTGCCAAGCGGACCAAGCCAGAAATGCGACCTTCGATGGCCGATAGCCGAAGCGCAAGATGTAATAGAGATTGAAATCCTGTAGTTCGTAAGGGCCGATCGCATCCTCGGTGCGCTGAATTTGGCCGGCCTGGTCGGCCGGAACGAGTTCCGGGCTGATCTCGGTGTCGAGCACGTCCAGCAGCACCGCGCTTGCCGCGTCGCTCAGCGTTCCCCATTGAGCGCTGCGGCGAATCAAGTATTGAATCAGCGTTTTCGGCACGCTGGCGTTGACGCCGTAATGCGACATCTGATCGCCGACGCCATAGGTGCACCAGCCGAGCGCCAGTTCGCTCAGATCGCCGGTGCCCACGACGAGCGCGCCGTACTGATTCGCCATCCTGAACAGATGGCTCGTGCGCTCGCCGGCCTGCACGTTTTCGAACGTGACGTCATGCACGGGCTCGCCCTTCGCGTAGGCGTGGCCAATATCTTCGAGCATGCGCAAACAGCTCGGGCGAATATCGATCTCGCGCGATTCGCAGCCGAGCGCAGACACTAGGCGTCTCGCCTGATCGAGCGTGCGTTCGCTCGTGCCGAAACCGGGCATGATGCAGGCGATGACGGCGGTGCTCGGCAGTTGCAGCGCCTCTACGGCGCGCATGCAGACGAGCAGCGCTTGCGTGGAATCGAGCCCGCCCGATACCCCGATCACGAGCCGCGATGCACGTGCGGCGCGCATGCGCGTGACGAGCCCCTGCACCTGAATGTCGTAGATTTCCCGGCAACGCTCGTCGCGCCGGGCAGGGTCCGAGGGCACGTAAGGAAAGCGTTCGTACGCCCGCGTGAGCGGAAGGCGCGCCGTGCTCGGCAAGACGGCCGGCACGGCGATCGTGCGAAAGCGTTGGCAAGCGTCGCGGTGCGCGTGCGCCGTATCGCCGAACGTGGTCTGCCGCATGCGTTCGCTGGTCAAGCGATCGAGATCGATGTCGGCCGCGACGCATTGAGGCGCATCGAGAAAGCGTCGCGTCTCGGCCAGCGCATTGCCGTTTTCGTAAATGACGCCGTGCCCGTCCCACGCCAAATCGGTGGTCGATTCTCCGTAACCGGCCGCACTGTAGGCGTAAGCGGCCAGGCACCGCGCCGATTGTCCGCCGACGAGCTCCCGGCGGAAATCGGCCTTGCCCACGGTCACGTTCGACGCGGAGAGATTGAGCAGCACCGTGGCGCCGGCCAATGCCGCGAACGAAGAGGGCGGCACCGGCACCCACAAGTCCTCGCAAATCTCGACGTGAAACGTCAGCAGCGGCTGCTGCTCGAAGCGAAACAGCAGCGCGCTGCCGCAGGGAATGTCGGATTGACCGAGCAGCGAAAGGCGGTCGCGCAGGAGCCGGTCGCCGCGCGCGAATTGCCTCGGTTCATAGAACTCGCGGTAATTCGGCAGGTAGGTTTTCGGCACGATGCCCAGGATGCGTCCTCGGTGCAAGACGGCGGCGCAGTTGAAGAGCAAGCCGTCGATATCGAGAGGCAGGCCGACGACGGCCACCGGCTCGATGTCGCGCGAGGCGGCGACCACGTCGCCCAGGGCGGCCAGGCACGCGTCCAGCAGAGCGCGCTGGTGGAACAGATCGTCGCAGGCATACGCCGAGAGCCCGAGTTCCGGAAACAGCGTGACGGCAGCGTGACGCGCTTGTCCTTCGCGCATCAGAGCGATCGTCTCCTTGGCATTGGATGCGGGATCGGCGACGTGCGTACGCGGCACGGCCACGGCGATTCGCGCGAAGTTATGACGGTACAAATTGAAGAAGCTCGGCCCATCGGTCATCGTGAATCACCCTTTCGATCGAATCGGCGCTTTCGGCGCTTCCGCGTGAGTCTTGACGCACGTCAAGCGGCTGTGTCGTGCTCGGCGTTCAATATACGTCGAAGCGCATGCCGTCGCCGGCAGCAAAACGGATGCACGGCCGTATCCGCGTATCCGTATTGATACCAGATCGGCCGGCAGGAAGGCAAAGCGCAGCTTACCCACTCGAAGGAGGCCGTTATGTCGTCACCCAGCAAATCGAAAACATTCGCAACAGCGTTTCTGCGTATGACGCTCGTCGCGGCGGCAGCAATCTCGACGGCGGCATTCGCCCAAGGCCCGGCCGGCGGCTGCCCTGGCGGCGGCTATGGCCCGGGGATGATGCGCGGTGGCGGTTATGGCCCCGGCATGATGGGCGGCGGCTACGGAACGGGCATGATGGGCGGCGGCTGGCGGGGCATGATGGGCGGCGCCGGTTACGGCCCGGGCATGATGGGTTTCGGCGGCGGCTGGGTCGACGCGCTCGGGCTCAGCGACGAGCAGCGGAGCAAGATCAACCGCATTCAGGACGACACCCGCCGTTCGCATTGGAGCCTGATGGGCTCCATGATGGATCAGCAGGCCAAGCTGCGCGACCTCTATGAAGCGCCCAAGCGCGACGCCGCGGCGATCGACGATACCTACAAGTCGATCGGCGAGCTGCGCCAAAAGATGATCGATTCGTCGAACGATGCGCGCAAGCACATGGAGGCGGTCCTGACGAGCAAGCAGCTCGATAAGCTGCGCGCTTACCGCGCACAAGACGATCAATGGGGGTGGTGAGCAGCTATCGAGTACGGCAGGGCGCTCGACGTCCTTCGCATCCGTTTGCCTTCGACGGCAGCGTTGCAGCGGCGCGGAGCCTGCAGATGTTTACCTTGCTGCATCTGTCTGACTCGGCGAACGTGCACCTGGTCAGCGTCGCCGCCTCGAGGGAGGAAGCGCGCACGACAGCGCAGCGCGGATCGGCCTATCTCGAGCTCTATGGCATCTCCGTGCAGACGCATGCCGTTGCATCGTCCGTCGATCCATCGGAGATCCTCTTGGCGCAAGCCCAATCGATCGATGCCGGCATCGTCGTAATGGGCGCATTCGGTCACCGTGGTTGGCGAAAAGCGCTGCTCGGCTCATGCACTCGCAGACTCTTCGAAGAAAGTGCGACAAGCCTGTTCGTTCATCACTGACCGAAGTTATAGCGCGATTCTCCGTGAGCCGGTAGCGCCGCGTCGCCGTTCACGCTGGCCATCCGTGAGATGAACACGGCGCGTGTTCGTCATCATTCGCTCTGTCGTCCAACGCTCTCGTTATGACGGACTATCATCATCTGACGGCCGACGAGGTTCTTGCGCACCTCGATACTTCCCGTTCAGGCCTCAGCGAGGCCGAGGCGGCCGAACGTCTTCGGCGTTTCGGACCGAATCGATTGCCTGAGGCGGCGGCAAAGACCCTGATCGGTGTCTTTCTGTCCCAGTTCAGAAGCCCATTTATCTATCTGCTTCTCGCAGCCGCTGCAGTATCGCTCGCGATAGGGCACGTGAGGGATGCTGTCTTCATTCTTGCGGCGCTGCTTCTCAATTCCATAGTCGGCACGCATCAGGAGTGGCGAGCCGAAACTCGCGCCATCGCGCTTAAGGCGCTCATCAAGGGCAGTGTCGCGGTCCGGCGTAGCGACACACTAGTGCGCTTGCCGGCCGAGGCGCTGGTTCCGGGCGATGTCGTGCAGGTGGAGAGCGGCGAACGGATTGCTGCCGACATACGTCTGATCGAGTCACTCAGTCTCACCGTCGACGAGAGCCTGTTGACGGGTGAGTCGCTTGCCGTCCATAAAGTCGCCGGTAGTTCGGTGGCGGCCGAGGCCCCGCTCGGCGATCGCGCGACCATGCTGCACGCCGGCACCGTCGTTCGAGCCGGGCGCGGCACCGGTGCAGTTGTTTACACCGGGAGTCGCACGGTTGTCGGGGAATTGGCCGCGACGCTCGGGCAACCTGAGCCTGCTGCGCCGCTCGTGCGGCGCCTGGCGCGGTTCACCCGTCATCTCGGCGTCGCGATGATCTTGACGATCGCCGTTATCGCCGCGATGGAAGCGGTTCGGGGCGCAGCGGTGGCCGACATCGTTCTTTTGGCGATCGCGCTGACCGTTTCGGCCATTCCGGAGGGCCTGCCCGTCGCCATCACCGTTGCACTGTCGATCGCCACGCACCGCATGGGGTTGCGCCAAGTCGTCGTCCGTCGCCTGCATGCTGTCGAAGGCCTGGGCGCCTGCACCTTGATTGCGACCGACAAGACCGGGACGTTGACCATCAATCGTCTTACGATCGAACGAGTGTGGGTGCCGAATGCCGGCGAGTGCGCGGCGAGCGATCCTTCCGTGCAATCCTTGTTGACGGCCGGTGCGTATGCGAGTGAGGCGCCTGCCGATAGCAACGAGGGGCCGAGCGGCGACGCCGTCGATCTTGCCTTTTGCGCTGCCGCCCGGCGCGGTGCCGCTTGGCACCGCGACGGCGAAGCGCAGTTCATAGAGAGGATTCCTTACGAACCCGAAAAACGCTTCGCCGCGGCATTCCAGGCGCGTGGAGAGGCCATTTTCGCCTACGTCAAGGGTTCACCCGAAACGGTTGCCTCGTTTTGCGGCGATGTGGACCGGGCGGCCCTGACTGCCGCCGATCGATTGGCGGCGACCGGCTATCGCGTGATCGCCGTTGCGGCGGGGCCAGTTTCCTCCGTCGAGGAAGAGGGGTTGATCGGCCTTCGGCTCCTCGGCTTTGCGGGGCTGATCGATCCCCTGCGACCGCAGGCGCGCAAAGCGATGGCCGACGCGCGGCGCGCGGGGATACGGGTCGTGATGGTGACGGGCGACCATCCGCTTACCGCTTTGGCGATTGCTCGTCAACTTGGTCTTGCCGTGGCACGCGACGAAGTCTTGACCGGCGCCGAACTCTCGAGCCTCGAAGGACTTGCACTTGACGCCGCCGTCGGCAGGTCGAACGTATTCGCCCGTACGGAACCCATGCAGAAGTTAGCCATCGTCGAGAGCCTGCGCCGACAAGGTCACGTGGTGGCAGTCACGGGGGACGGCGTGAACGATGCGCCCGCGCTTCATGCGGCGGATATCGGCGTGGCAATGGGCAAAGGCGGGACGGACGTCGCGCGTGAAGCCGCCGATCTCATTCTGACCGACGATAACTTCGCCTCCATCGTGGCCGGGATCGAAGAAGGGCGGGTCGCTTACGACAACGTCCGCAAAGTCATCCTGCTCCTGGTTTCGACCGGCGCCGCGGAAATTCTGCTGATGCTGCTGGCGGCGGCGTTTCGCTTGCCGCCTCCTTTGAGCGCAGTGCAGCTGCTTTGGCTCAACCTGATCACAAATGGTGTGCAGGATGTCTCGCTCGCGTTCGAAAAGGGTGAGCCCGGGGTCTTGCTGCGCGGCCCGCGTGCCGCGCATTCGCCGGTGTTCGACCGTCGCATGATCGAACAAGTCGCCTTGGGGGGAATGACCATCGGGCTTTCGAGCTTCGCGCTTTACTTTGCCCTCTTGCAGGCCGGTACTCCCTACGGCGCGGCCCAAGGCTCGATTCTGTGGACTCTCGTCTGGTGCGAGAATGCCCATTGCTTCAACTGCCGTTCCGAAGTTCGCTCGGTTTTCCGAGTGCCTTTCGCACATAACCGGCTGCTCGTCGCCGCTGTTCTCGGCACGCAGCTTCTTCAGATCGCGGTGCTCAGGCTCCCGGGACTACAAGAGCTACTATCGCTGCAGGCACTGACGCTGGCCGACGGACTGCGGCTGGCCTGCGTCGTCCTTCTCGTGCTCGGCGCCATGGAAGCCTATAAGTGGGTGCGCCCGCGCTTGCCCGTGGCGAGCCGTTCGGGCCTATTTTGACGTGATCTCGACGCTTTGCCGTCAGGCTTCCTTCAGATGTCCAGCCCCCCCCCAAAAAAAAAGGCCGAACGAACCGTTCGGCCAAATCGCCTCGTCAGTCGGAGTCGAGAGCGGATGCTACCTGGAAGGGACGGGGGCGGCCGGGCGAGGATGCGCCCGGTACGCCACCCGGAAAACGTCGTGCGGAGACTCCCGGGTCAGCGCACGCGCCGGCTGCGGCGCAGATGATCGAACAAGACCGCGAGCAGCAGAATGCCGCCGCGAATCAGATATTGGTAGAACGTCGGCACATTGAGCAGGCTCATTGCGTCTTGCACCGAGCCCATGATCAACACGCCCACGAGCACGCCGGAGATCGTCGCCACGCCGCCCGTGAGCGACACGCCGCCGAGCACGCAGGCCGAAATCACGCCAAGTTCGAGGCCCACCGAAGTCTTGGGATCGCCCAAGCTCATCCGCGAGGCGAGCATGACGCCAGCGAAGCCCGTTACCAAGCCTTGCAGAACGAATACGAGAACCTTGATGCGCGTAACGGGCAACCCGGCCAGCAGCGCCGCTTCGCCATTGCCGCCGACGGCCAGGACGTTCTTGCCGAACACCGTTTTGCGCAGGATGAAGCCGAATACGACGAAGCCGACGATGTTGCTCCAGATCGGATACGAGATGCCGAGGAAGGAGCCGCCGCCGAGGTCGAAGAAGCGTTCTTCCGAAATCATCACGGCGTCGCCGTTCGACACGATGAACGCGAGGCCGCGCACGACTTCCATCATGGCGAGCGTGACGATCAGCGAATTGATGCGATAGCGCGCGACGAGCACGCCGTTGACGAGACCGACGGCGCCGCCCGCAAGCACGCCCACGGTCACGCCGAGCACGACGCTATGGGTCGCGGTGATCAACGTCGAGGCCACGACGCCGGAGAACGCGACGATCGACGCGACGGAAAGATCCACTTCGCCGAGGGCGAGCACGAACATCATCGTGACCGCGATCGAGCCGATCAACGTGACCGACAGCAGCAAGCCCTGCATGTTGCGGCTCGTCAGAAAGTCGGGCACGGTGAGGCACAGCACGACGAACAAGATCGCGAACACCATGACGATGCCGGATTTGTTCAATAGTCGCCACAGTTTGGCCGCATAAGCCGCCGGGCCGCTCGGAGCGGTTTGCGAAAGGGTTTGAGGTTGTTGCATGGTCTCGTCTCGTTCGTTGCCGCGTCGTTACGCGGCCAAAAAATCGGTGCTGCTAAGCGTCTGAGTCTTCGATAGCCGGTGCGTCAGCGGGGCAGCGCGAGCTTGATCAATTGATCGGGCGTCGCTTCCGCCTTGGGCAGATTGCCCACCACACTGCCTTCCTTCATCACGATGATGCGATCGGCCACGCCGATCACCTCCGCCAGGTCGCTCGATACCATCAAGACCGTGCGGCCTGCTTCGGCTAGTCCATACAGCAACTCGTAGATCTGCGCCCGCGCGCCCACGTCGATGCCGCGCGTAGGCTCGTCCATGACGAAGACGTCGATCTTCTCGGCCAGCCATCGCGCCAGAATCACTTTCTGCTGATTGCCGCCGGACAAGGTGCCGATGAGCGTATCGCCGTTGCGCGTCTTGATCGACAATTTGCCGATGTAGTCATCGGTCAACTCGCGCTCACGGCGCTCGTTGAGCAGCCAGCTCGCGAAGCTCGAATGGCGCCGCGCGCTGATGTTCATGTTGTCCGCCACCGAGGCGATGGCCACGATGCCTTCCTGCTTGCGGTCTTCCGGGCACAGCGCAATGCCCGCCCGCACGGCGTCGCGCGGCGTTTTGAAGGCCATGCGCCGTCCGTCGAGCTCGACATGGCCTTCGCTCGGGCGCACGGCGCCGCAGATCAGCTTCATGAGCTCGGAGCGCCCCGCGCCGACGAGCCCGAAGAACCCCAGAATCTCTCCGCGGCGAGCGCTGAAAGAAGCGGGCTCCGTCAATCCGGGGCCGAGCAGGCCCTTCGCTTCGATGCGCACGTCGCCGAGCTCGCGCGAGCGATAGCCGTAGACATCGCGGATCGAGCGGCCCACCATCGAGCTGATCAGACGATCCCGATCGAGGCCGTCGACCGATTCGAACGTTTCGATCGAGTGGCCGTCGCGAAACACCGTGACGCGATCGCAAAGCTCGTAGACTTCGTCCATCCGGTGCGTGACATAGATGATCGCTCGGCCTTCCTGACGCAGCCCGTTGATGATCTTGAAGAGTTGCGTCGTCTCCCGCGCCGAGAGCGAGCTCGTCGGTTCGTCGAATGCGATCACGCGCGCGTCGCGCATCAGCGCCTTGCCGATCTCGATCATCTGACGCTGTCCGATGGACAGATCCTTGATCTGCGCGCGCGGATCGATGCGCTCGCCCAAGCGTTCCAGCGTTTCTGTCGCGCGGGCGATGAGCTCGCGCTCGCCGAGCACGCCGAAGCGGCTCGGCAGTTGCCCCAGCATCAAATTCTCGGCGACGGTCAACTCCGGAACGAGATGCAGTTCCTGATAGATGATTGCGATTCCGGCTTCGATCGCCGCCTTGGTCCCGGAGAAATGCTGCTCGGCGCCGCCGAGCTTCAACGTACCGGCTTGCGGCACGTTGACACCCGACAGCACCTTGAGCAACGTCGATTTACCGGCGCCGTTTTCGCCCATGAGGCCGTGGACTTCACCGGCGCGTACCGCGAACGACACGCGATCGAGCGCGAGCACCCCCGGAAAACTGACGGTGATGCCGTCGAGCTGCAAGTATGGCGAGGCCGGACCGGCGCTCGCTGCGTCCATGCGGCCTGCGCCTGATACCACGATGTCGTTCGCGTCATGCATGACGATTAAATCCCCAGTTCCTTACGCACGGCCGTCCAGTTGTCGCGCGTCATGAGCTTGCCCGTCGTTTGCGTGTCAGCCGGCGGTTGCTTGCCCGTCTTGATCCACTGAACGAGGTTTTCCGTGCTTTCCTTGCCGTGGTTCGTCGAGCTGACGGCGATCGTGCCGTAGAAGCCCGTCGGTTCCTTCTTCTGGAACTCGGCGAACGCTTCGCCCGCACCGTTGATGCCGACGCCGATCACGTCGGCCGACGGGATATGCAGCTGTTCGGTGGCGCGCACGCCGCCCAGGACCGATTCCTCGTTCAACGCGAAGATCACCCACTTCTTGATGTTCGGATGCTTCGACAGAACCGGCGAGCTCGCCACGAAGCCGCCTTCGTCGTCCGTCGTCTTTTGCGGGGCGTCGAAGATGTTGTCCTTCTTGAAGCCGTTGGCGAGCAGCGTTTGCGTCGCACCGTCGGTGCGCAGCTTGGCCGTCGGCAGCTCATAGTCGGAGATGCGGATCGCGCCGACTTCTTCGGGCTTCCAGCCGCGACGCTTCATTTCGTCGGAGATCGCCTGGCCGACCTGATTGCCGATCTTGAAGGCGGACATGCCGAGGTGAGGCACGCCGGCGAGCGGCTTGCCGGACGAATCCACGAGCTGATCGTCGACGGTCACGAACTTCATGCTGTACTTCTTCGCACGTGCTTGAATCGCCGGTCCGAGACGAACGTCGGGGGCGCAAATCACGAAGCCCTTCGCGCCTTGTGCGCCGAGGTTGTCGATGGCGCTCAACACGCGCTCGCCGTCGGGCGTGCCGATGTTGACGACGGAGAAGCCTTCGCTTTTACCGAGCGCCGTTGCCGCCTTCTGCTCGTTGATGAACCATGCCTGCTCGGGCATCTTCACGAGAAAGCCGACCTTCAGCGGCTCGTCTGCATGAACGCCGAACGAAGCGGCCAGGGGTGCGGCGACGATCGCGGCCATCGCGGCGCGCAACGTGAAGCGGCGAAGCTTGCTGGTCATACTAGTCTCCTTCTTGTCGGTCGCTGCGGACCGTGTTGTGATTCGAATCGAATCGTTGCCTTCCAATTACGATCAAGTCCGTTAGTAGTCCTAACTAACCCGTTACGTGCCGCACGAGCGGCCAGACGGCCGTTCGCGCAAAACCCTTATTCGATGAACGGCTCGACGCTCTCCCGCCTGCCGAGCAGGAAGGCGTCGGCGACGAGGCTGAGCGGCCGCACGTCGACGTCACGCTCGCCGCGCTCGATGAGGTCGCGCCAGTGACTGTAGAGCGACGGATATTCATGTACCGAGCCGAGCGCCACGTCGCGTCCGTCGATTTGAAGCCGGTTCCCCCCCTGCGAAAGCAGCAGGGTGCCGTCCGCCGTGCGCACTTCGATTTCCCAGAGCTCTTGCGGGCCGTGGCGCCAATCGAACTCGACGTGCACGGGCACGCCCGCCGCGTCGAACAGCTCGAGATCGGCCGCGATCGGCATCTGGCGATTGGCCGGAATGCTCAACGTGGACGACACGAGCGCGACTTCACGAGGCAAGACGCGCGTGACGATCGATAGGGCGTTGATGCCCGGATCGAACACACCGAGCCCGCCCGACTCCCAAATCCACGCCTGACCGGGATGCCACCGGCGCACGTCCTCCTTCCAACGCACATGAACGGCGCGAAGCTCCTGTGTGGCGAGCCACGTGCGCGCCGCCTCCACGCCGAGCGCATGGCGCGAATGCCAGCTCGTGAAGAGAGTGCGCCCGCCGGCACGCGCCATTTCGTCGAGCACGAGCACTTCGCTCAAGCACGCGCCGGGCGGTTTTTCCAGCATGACGTGCTTGCCCGCCGCCAGCGCCGTGCGCGCCTGCGCAAAGCGGGGCTGAGGGGGAGAGCACAGCGACACCGCTTGCACCTGCGGCTCGGCCGCGAGCAACGCTTCCAGCGTCGGATAATTGCGCACGCCTTCGACGGTTGCATTGCGGCTAGCGCAAGCGACGAGCTCGAAGCGCGGGTCGGCCGCAATGGCCGGCAAATGCTGGTCGCGGGCAATCTTGCCGATGCCGACGAGTGCGATCGAAATCTTCTTCATCTCAGCCTCTGCGTCTCTCGCTCACAGGCCCCAACGCAGTGCGAGCGGATTCGCTTCGCGTGCGAGTTCGAGCAATTCGGCGCGTGTGGCCGGGGCAAGCGCTTCGAGCGGATGACGCACGGCGTCGCTTTTGATCACGCCGCCTTCCATCATGACGGTTTTGGCCGCCCGCAACCCGCATTGACGGTTTTCGTAGTTGATGAGCGGCAAGATCCGCGCATAGCCCGCGCGTGCTTCGTCTCGGCGGCCCGCACGGTAATCGTCGAACACCGTGCGGATGAGGTCCGGCAGCAACGCGCTCGACATCGTGCCCGTCGCGCCTGCGTCCAGGTCGGGCAGCAGCGTGATGGCTTCTTCGCCGTCGAACGGCCCTTCGATCGTGTCGCCGCCTGCTGCGATCAACGCACGCAGCTTAGCGGCGGCCTGCGGCACTTCGATCTTGAAGTAACGCACGAGCGGCAGTTCGCGCGCGACGCGCGTGAGAAACGGGATGCTCAGCGTCACGCCCGACAGCGGCGCGTCTTGGATCATCACGGGCACATTCGCCTCTTTCGCCACTTGGGCGAAAAAGTCGTACATCGAGTTTTCGTCGGCGCGCAACGTGGCGCCGTGGTACGGCGGCATCAACATGACGATGCTCGCGCCGGCCGAGGCGGCCCGCTTCGCGCGTTCCGAGGCGATGCGCGTGCTGTAGTGGCTGCAAGTCACCATGACCGGCACGCGGCCGGCAACGTGCGACAGGCACAGATCGACGAGCACATCGCGCTCGGCATCCGTCAACAAGAATTGCTCGGAGTAGTTGGCGAGAATGCAGATGCCATCGACACGCTGGTCGATCATGCAATCGAGCACACGGCGCTGGCCGTCGAGATCGAGCTCGCCGGTTTCGGTAAACGGCGTCGGTGCGACGGGGAATACGCCCGAAAAGGGGCGGGTCGAAACGGTCACTATTCGTGCTCCTAATAAAGACTATCCAAGCATGCGGGGCCGCCGCATCAATCGTGCGCGCAATCCGAGCGACGGCGCCTTGCCCTGCTCGTCGTTCACGTCTCGCTTTGCATCGCCGCGTGCAGCGGCCAACCCGAGTCCCGATCCGTTCGACTTACGGCGCGCCGCTTGACGCTCGATCACGCGTTGCAACAAGCAGAAGATGCAGAGCAGGGCGCCGATTACGATGCGCGTCCACCACGAACTGAGCGTGCCGTCGAAGGTAATCAGCGTTTGAATCGTGCCGAGCACGCCCACGCCGAACACCGAGCCGATGATGTAGCCGACGCCCCCCGTCAGCAGCGTGCCGCCGATCACGCTCGCGGCGATCGCATCGAGTTCCATGCCTTGGCCTTGCAGACCGTAGCCGGAAAGCACGTACAACGTGAAGACGAGCCCCCCGAGCGCCGAACACAAGCCGCCCAAGGCGTAGACGCCGATTTTCGTGCGTGCGATCGGCAAACCCATCAGCAGCGCCGACTTTTCGTTGCCGCCGAGTGCATAGACGTTGCGCCCGAAGCGCGTGAAATGCGCGATGTAGATGGCAACGACCAAGGTGACGAGCGCGATGATGGCGCCGGCGTTGAGCGATCCGCTCCCGATCGGCAAGCTATAGCTCGCCACGGCATGAAACGACGGTTCGTCGATCGTGATCGACTGGGTCGTAATCAAGAAGCAAGCGCCCCGCGCGAGAAACATGCCGGCCAGCGTGACGATGAACGGTTGAAGGCGCAGGTAATGAATCAGAGCGCCCATCGCCGCACCGTAGGCAGCACCGATGGCGAGCACGAGCGGCGCCACGGCCCAGATCGGCCAATGCCAGTGCTGGGCGCATACGGCGGAAACGATGGTCGTGAAAGCGACGACGGCGCCCACCGAGAGGTCGATGCCGCCCGACAGAATCACGAACGTCGTGCCGATCGCCACGATCAGCAAGAACGAATTGTCGACGAGCAGGCCGAACAGCACCTGCAGCGACCCGAAGCCCGTGTACATGAACGAGCCGAAACCGAACAGCGCGGCGAACAACGCGATCGTAACGACGATCGGCAGGGTGCGCGGGTCGAGTAGACGACGAATGAACGCGCTCATTGCACCTCCGTGCGGGCGCGAGTGGAAGGGGAGGCCGACGTCAACCGCGCGACGAGGCCGACGATGAGGTCGCGCGCACGCGCCGACTGAATGACGCTGACCACGAGCACGACGATCGCCTTGACCACCAGCGTGGCCTCGGGCGGGACGCCGATCGAATACGTCGTATAGGTGAGCGTCTGGATGATGAGAGCGCCCAACACGGTGCCGGCCAGCGAGAAGCGTCCGCCTGCGAGCGACGTGCCGCCGAGCGTCACCGCGAGAATCGCGTCGAGCTCGAGCAGCAAGCCCGCATTGTTGCCGTCGGCGCTGCGTACGTTCGAGCTCGTCAGGATGCCGGCGATGGCGGCCGTCAGCCCGCAAAACACGTAGATGCCGAACATGATCGCGCTGGAGCGCAGGCCCACGAGCCGTGCGGCGACAGGGTTCACGCCGATGGCGCGCACGAGCAGCCCGAGCGCCGTGCGATTGACGAGCAGCGAGGTCAGCACGACGACGGCCAGTGCGATCCATACGGCGCAGGGCACCATGGCGATGAATCCGTCGCCGAGCCGCAGATAGCCGCGTGCGCCGATCGGAATGATTTGCCCGCCGGTCAGCAATTGCGCTACGCCACGTCCGGCCACCATGAGAATCAGCGTCGCGATGATCGGCTGCATGCCCACGAAGGCGACGAGCAAGCCGTTCCAAGCGCCGGCGAGCAACCCGACGCCGAGCGCAGCCGCAAGCGCCACGCCGACGTGTGTCGGATCGGCCGCCAGCAAGACCGCCGCGGCGGCGCCGGCGATGGCGACCACCGTGCCTACGGAGATGTCGATCCCTCGCGTGGCGATCACGAGCGTCATGCCGAGCGACACCACGACGAGCGGCGCCGCACGGTTCAAGATATCGATGGGTGCGCCGAAGAAATGTCCGTCGAGCACCGTAATGGCAAGGAAATCATGCCTATGCGCGACATCGAGTGCGAACAGCAAAAGGAGCGTCACGACGGGCCATAGCAACGGATGGCGTGCGACGCTCTGCAACGCGCGCGAGATCATGCTTGGCCTCCGGCGATGAGTCTGTAGACGGCGTGCTCGTCGAGCTCCTCGCCCGAGAGTTCAGCCACTTTGCGGCGGTCGCGCAGCACGGCGATACGGTCGCTCACGCGCAACACTTCCGCGATTTCCGAAGAAATCAAGAGGATGCCGAGCCCTTTCGCGCACAGCTGCATGACGCGATCCATGATTTCGAACTTCGCCGCCACGTCGATCCCGCGCGTCGGCTCGTCGAGAATGAGCATCTTCGGGTCGATCGCCAGCCAGCGCGCGAGCACGACCTTTTGCTGATTGCCGCCCGAGAGCAGTTCGATCGGCTGCTCGATATCGCGCGCACGAATGCCGAGCGCCTTCATATAGTGTTCGGCGATCCGCTTTTCCTTCGCACGGCCAAGCGGGCGCCACCATCCGAGCCGCGCTTGCAATGCCAATACGATGTTCTCGCGGATGGACAATGCGGCGACGATCCCTTCTTTCTTTCGATCTTCGGGGCAATACCCGATTCCATGCTTTACCGCGTGACGCGGCGAACCGAGTTTGACGGGCTTGCCGTCGACGGTGACCGTGCCCGTATCCGCGCGGTCGGCCCCGAACAGCAGCCGCGCGGTTTCCGTGCGCCCCGACCCGAGCAGGCCCGCGAGCCCGACGATACGCCCGGGCTCGAGCGTCAGATCGATCGGCTGAACGGCGCCGCGCCGGCCCACGCCGCGCATGTCGAAACGCGGAGACGTGCCGTCGGCCGCTGCGGCAGCGGCGTTCTGACCGGCGGATGCGCCGCGCGCCCGTGCCACGGCAACGGGGACTTCGCCCACCATCTTGCGCACGAGCTCGTCGACGGGCAAGTCCTTCGCCAGGTACTCACCTTCGCGCTCGCCGTTGCGCATGACCGTGATGCGATCGGAAATCGCGTAGGTTTGCTCGAGAAAGTGCGTGACGAACAAAATCGCCATGCCCGATTGTTTCAATTGGCGCAGGACTTCGAACAGTTTCGATACTTCGGAATCGTCCAGGCTTGAAGTCGGCTCGTCGAGAATCAGGACGCGTGCATCGACGCTGACGGCGCGCGCGATCGCCACCATTTGCTGCACGGCGATCGGATACGTGTCGAGCGATTGCGTGACGTCTAGCGAGAGATTCAATCGAGCGAGGGCCTCCCGCGCCCCCGCATGAATCGCCTTCCAGTCGATCGCGCCGCGGCGCCGCGGTTGGCGGCCCGCGAAAATGTTCTCCGCGACCGACAGGTTGGGGCAGAGGTTGACCTCCTGATAGAGGGTGCGAATGCCGGCCGCCTCGGCTTCGAGCGGCGCGGCGAACCGCACGCTCCGACCGTCGACGCGGATGTCCCCCGCGTCGTGCGAATGAACGCCGGTCAGCACGTTGATGAGCGTCGACTTGCCTGCGCCGTTCTGGCCCATCAACGTATGCACTTCGCCGGCATACAAACGGAAGTCGACGTTGCGCAGCGCGTGAACGCCGGGAAACGACTTGGTCAACCCGAGCGTTTCGAGTACGAGGGGGCCGGTCATGGGCTTGGCTCGCTGAGGTCCGATGAGATCAATACTTGCGTTGCGGCAGCACTTGCGCCGCGACGTTCATCGGGAACACCGTCTCGTTCGTGACGATGCGCTTGGGCAGCGTCTTGCCGGCGACGATATCCTTGACGGCGCTCATCAATTGCGGCCCGAGCAGCGGGCTGCATTCGACGTCGACGTTGATCTTGCCCGCGATCATCGCTTGGAAGCCGCCCTTGGTCGCGTCGAACGAAACGACCTTGGGATCGGTGCCCGGCTTCATGCCGGCTTCTTCCATGGCCTGAATCGCGCCGAGCGCCATGTCGTCGTTATGCGCATAGACGACGTTGATCTTCTTGCCGTAGGTCTTGGCGAAGGCTTCCATCACTTGCTTGCCGCCCGCGAGCGTGAAGTCGCCGCTTTGCGAAGCGATGATCTTGAACTTCGGGTCGTTCTTGATGATTTCCATCAAGCCGGCATGACGATCGTTCGCCGGCGCGGAGCCCACCGTGCCTTGCAATTCGGCGATGTTGATGGGACCCGGATCGTTCTTGTACGTCTCTTCGAGCCAACGGCCTGCGCGGCGGCCTTCTTCGAGGAAGTCCGAACCGATCATCGTGACGTAGAGCGACTTATCCTTCACGTCGATGTTGCGGTCGGTCAGCACGACCGGAATGTGGGCCTTCTTCGCTTCCTCCAGCACCGGCTCCCAGCCCGATTCCACGACGGGCGAGAACGCGATCACGTCCACCTTCTGGGCGATATAGGAACGGATCGCGCGAATCTGGTTTTCTTGCTTCTGCTGCGCGTCGGAAAACTTCAGGTTGATTCCCGCGTCTTTCGCAGCCTGCTTGACGGACACCGTGTTCGCCGTGCGCCAGGCGCTTTCGGCGCCCACCTGGGCAAAACCGAGCGTGATCTTTTTGTCCTCGGCGTGGCTATCCACGACCACCGACATTGCTACCGCAACACCGAGCAATGCCTTCAGCGCCAACCGTACCTTACGTCCCATGCTTGTCTCCGTTTGTCTTTGATTGCTGCGTGGTTTTGATACATCGAACGAACTACCGAAGCGCTTGCGCGCCATCCCCTGTCGATCGCCTTCTCTGGGCGCGTCAATTTGACGCCTGAACTTCTAAATAGCCAAACTATAAGCATGCCGCACCCTCGAATCGATTAGCGTTTTCCCCAGATCCACTAGCCCAATAGTCATGCTATTTCTACGTCTGATCGGTGAGGAAGTCCCGCCAAAGAGCGGCGATCGTGCCAATATATGGGAAGTCACCGTGGCCCGCGGGCCTGCAAAAGTCATCTTACGATGATTCACGGCTTCAGCAACGACAAGATCAATCGTTTTACTATATGAGCCTCGAAGAGGCATAGCGCAATGACAGACAAACCCCGCAAGCTTCGCTCCGCCCAGTGGTTCGGCACAGCCGACAAGAACGGCTTCATGTACCGCAGCTGGATGAAGAACCAGGGCATCCCCGACCATGAGTTCCAGGGCAAGCCGATCATCGGCATCTGCAACACGTGGTCGGAACTCACTCCGTGCAACGCGCACTTTCGCAAGCTCGCCGAGCACGTGAAGCGCGGCGTGTTCGAGGCGGGCGGCTTCCCTGTCGAATTCCCCGTGTTTTCGAACGGCGAATCGAATCTGCGCCCGACGGCGATGTTCACGCGCAACCTCGCGAGCATGGATGTCGAAGAGTCGATCCGCGGCAACCCGATCGACGCGGTGGTGCTGTTGGCCGGATGCGACAAGACCACGCCGGCGCTGCTCATGGGCGCGGCCAGTTGCGACGTGCCGGCGATCGTCGTCAGCGGCGGGCCGATGCTGAACGGCAAGCACGAAGGGCGCGACATCGGCTCGGGCACCGTGGTCTGGCAATTGAGCGAGCAGGTGAAGGCCGGAAAGATTTCGATCCACGAGTTCATGGCCGCGGAGGCGGGCATGTCGCGCTCTGCGGGCACCTGCAACACGATGGGCACGGCTTCGACGATGGCTTGCATGGCCGAAGCGCTCGGCGTGACGCTGCCGCACAACGCGGCGATCCCGGCGGTCGACTCGCGCCGCTATGTGCTGGCGCACCTGTCGGGCATGCGGATCGTCGAAATGGCGCTCGAAGATCTGCGCTTGTCCAAACTGTTGACGCGCGAAGCATTCGAAAACGCGATTCGCGCGAATGCGGCCATCGGCGGCTCCACCAATGCCGCAATCCATTTAAAAGCGATCGCAGGGCGGATCGGCGTGCAACTCGAACTCGACGATTGGACGCGCATCGGACGCGGCACGCCCACGGTCGTCGATTTGCAGCCGTCGGGCCGCTTCTTGATGGAAGAGTTCTATTACGCGGGCGGCCTGCCCGCGGTGCTGAGGCGCTTAGGCGAAGCGGGCTTGCTCCCGCACCCCGATGCATTGACGGCGAACGGACGCTCGCTCTGGGAAAACAGCAAGGAAGCGCCGATCTACAACGATGAAGTGATTCGTCCACTCGATAAGCCGCTCGTGGCGGATGGCGGCCTATGCGTGCTGCGCGGCAATCTCGCGCCGCGCGGCGCGGTGCTCAAACCGTCTGCCGCGACCGCCTCGTTGCTCAAGCACCGCGGCCGCGCTGTCGTCTTCGAAAACTTCGACGACTACAAGGCGCGCATTGCCGATCCCGAACTCGACGTGACCGCCGACTCGATTCTCGTGATGAAGAACTGCGGGCCAAAGGGCTACCCGGGCATGGCCGAAGTGGGCAACATGGGCCTGCCGCCGAAGGTGCTCGCGCAAGGCGTTACGGACATGGTGCGCATCTCGGATGCGCGGATGAGCGGCACCGCCTACGGCACGGTCGTGTTGCACGTAGCGCCCGAGGCGCGCGCGGGCGGCCCGCTGGCGGTGGTGCGCAACGGCGATTGGATCGAACTCGACTGCGAGGCGGGGCGTTTGCATCTCGACATCTCCGACGACGAGTTGGCGCAACGTTTGGCGTCGTGGCGCGAACGGAACACGAAGCCGAATGCAGCGGATGTCAGCGGCTATCGGAACTTGTACGTCGATCACGTATTGCAGGCGGACGAAGGCTGCGACTTCGATTTTCTCGTCGGATGCCGCGGGGCAGAGGTGCCGCCGCATTCGCATTGAATAGCCGGTTCGGCCATATAGTGGGCTCATTCCGATTCCTTCGATGGTTTGAAGGTTTCGGAATGAGAGTTTGCCTGGTACAAAGCGGTCATAGTCTTTCATCGGAGTGACCGACCTGTGCTAGGCGCCGGAGCCGCTCCGCCCATCGACAAGCCAAAGCTCGAACGCCGCAAGCCACCGGTCCCAGTCGTGGCTGGACAGGAGACGGCGCAGTCGAGCGCCGCACCGGTGATTCCCCAGGGTTCGGATTCTTACAAAAGAATTGCCGATCGTGTGGCGAAATACGACGCAAAGTGGCATCAAGGATTGAAGCCCAAAGCCGTCAAGAGCGGGAATAGGACTGTCCCGAGGCGCTTGCCGGAAGCCATTACAAGAGATCCGAATCTTGACGAGGCTTTTCAGGACCCCGCGCACTGGTTCCAGATCGACGACTATCCGCCTCTCGAAGCCGAAGCGATCGCAAGAGCCGAAGCCGAGGGCAACCCCGTGGACCCGAGCCACAACCACTACATGAACATGTATCACGATACGGGGAAGGCCGCGGTAATGATGGAGAACTTCCGGCATCGCTATGCCGAATACTTCGCTTCCGATGCCTTCTTCAGTCAATGGATGCGTGTGATGGAAACGGGCGATTTGAAGGATTTACCGTCCGAATTTCCTTCTGTCATCTATCGCAATCACATCGAAAACACACAGACCCTAGAAGCGATACTTGCCCTCGGCAACGGCACGGTGCCGAATATGAACGTCGAGGTTGGCTCGGAAGCGTGGAACAGGATGAAGGGCGTGCCGAACGTCAAGACGACCTTGAATATGATGCATGACTTCAATGCGATCAATCTGGCACGTGGCCGCTTTCCGAAATTCAAATGTGTCGGCTTGCAAATTTATCAAGGGCCTACACTCAAATTCATGTTCGCGGAAGACAATGCAGCGGGGCCCTCGTATTCGCATTGAGGAGCCAAATTCTACATAACGGGAATACCGGCGCGGCAGCTCTTGGCAAACTGTTCTCGGGATGCTAAAAACGTCGCTACGGACACCTAGTACATTCCATGTTAACGCTCGCGCCTCGTTCAAGATCGACTTCGTTGGATCGTCTGCCTGTACATCGGTCGACGGACTCAATGAGTGCCGTTCATAAGAACCCGACGATTGCGAGCTGCGGCTGGTTACAGATCCGATACCCTCGCAGAAAAACATCGGAACAGCGATCCACAGGGCTTCATTACCCACGTTTCGGTGTAGGGCTCAGTTCCAGCGATGCCGAGCAAGCATTCACGTACCCGAACCTGCAGTCCCTATCGGGCGAAGTGGATGGCGCACGCGAAAGAGCGCATTCAGTCGCGCCCTCTTCTAGCGCTTCGGTGGAACAGGATTTCCGCGAGCGAGGCCAATCTGAGGCTTCAGCGATCTCTCGGAGCAATGCATATTTCAAGTCTGGAGTCCTTCCGTTCAAGGCTAGAAAGTACAAGGGAAGGACCCAGAAATTGAGTCTGGAAAAACTGTCTACCATTCCGTTTTCTAGTTTGGAAGGCCACACCGAAAGTCTGGAAAAATTCGATTCGGCGCAGCTAATGGACGCGTCGCGCCTACTTCTGTCACCTAGGATCCCGGGGGGGGCGGGCCGGACAGCAGACACGGAGATATCCATGCACGATGCGGAAGCTTATATGCTCCCTGAGTTCCGGGCTATCGCGATGGATCGGATAAAAGCGCTGTCACGTGATGAGCCGGCGCAGATCATATTCGAGTTTCACGGCAGCGAAGGGCCGTGCGGGCAATCGGAAAACGATGAGTTGGCAGAAGGCTGCAAAGGGCGACTGTACACAGCAAGCAAGGCGCTGGCGAAAGCGTTTCTCGATGTGGCCGCTCCCGGCTCCAGTGTTCAGGCTTTGTCGATCTACTTTAGAGAGGTATATGACAAAAATCGCCACATTCCGAACGTGAATCGCGACCTTCCGAACGTGACAGTCCCAACGTATTACGGCTACAAAGAGAACGTCGTGCAGGCGGCCTACGGCCCCAAGACGGGGCGATATAAGATATATAAGCGAACAATCGGCGAATGGGACCACGATTCGTTGTCCAAGTCCGACACGGGTCGATCCGCAGCAGCCGCTACCTTGGCGCCGGATGCCCAATAACCAAAATCGTCTCGGCATCCGCCTTCGCATGCTCCAACTGAACGAGACTGGCCTGACGCGCCCCTAGCGGATCGCGGTTCTCGATCGCCGTCAATATCGCCTTGTGCCGCGGCAGCGACAACGCGTGCGTATCGGGGTGACGGCTCGTCAGCTTGATCGATTCGGACAAGGCCAGCGACATCATATTGCCGATGAACGCGAGCATGTCGTTATGTGTCGCGGCCATCACGGCCCGGTGAAACTCGAGATCGGGTTCCAGCAAGGCATTGGCCGTCGATGCGTTTTCCATCTGATCGTACGCGCGGCGCATGCGCGCAATGTCTTCTTCCGTCGCCTCGGTGGCCGCGAGCGCCGCCGCCGCGGGCTCGATGATGCGGCGAACGGTGAGCAACGAGCGAAAGAACTCGCCTTCCGGCGTGACGTTGATCGTCCAGAACAGAACGTCCGGATCGAGCATATGCCATTCTTCGCGCGGACGAACGACGCTGCCTACACGCGGCTTCGACACGACGAGCCCCTTCGCGACGAGCACGCGCGTCGCCTCGCGCAACACGGGGCGGCTTACGCCATAGGATTCGCAAAGCGTGGGTTCAGGCGGCAACCGTTCCCCCGGCGCGAACTTCCCGCTGACGATCTCGATGCCGAGTTCCTGCACGATCCTCGCGTGCATGCTCTTGCGGTTCTTGAGATGTCGATAGTCCATAGGATTGATGATTGCGGCCGGGCTGCGCGTCGCATCCCATATCGCACAGAACGCGCGGTGAGACGGAGGCGGCGAAGTGTCCGCCAGCATAGCACACGGGACATCCGTCTTACGATCGAAATACCTCGGAATAAACCATCATTGCGCATCGTTCCCTATCGGGAGGCTCGTTCGGATCGACGGCGGAAAAAGCAGCGGCAAACCTGCAAAAGCAGCGACAAGCGAGGCCGCAAACCAGGCCGCAAACCAGGCCACAAACGAGGCCACAAACGAGGCCACAAACGCGCAACAAAAGCGGCGACAAAAAAATTTGGGAACGCGCTCGCGCGACGCGACATCTATCGCGGCAAGACCTGTCGTTCCCGAGCAAACGGGCGAGGGCCCATGTCGAGAATAGGAGATACACGTGAACCTGAAACCGATCCCCAAGCTGGCGGCGATGGCCGCAATGTCGGCGCTAGCCGTGCTCGCCTGCCGCGCGCAAGCGCAAACCGCAAGCGACGCCTCCCCGACCGACCCGCAAATCGCCGCGATCGTCGTAACGGCCAACCAAGTCGATATCGACGCGGGAAAACTCGCCATGAAAAAGGGCGGCAGCAAGGACGTCAAAGCGTTTGCACAAACGATGGTGCGCGATCACACGGGCGTCAATCAAGCCGCGGGCGATCTCGTTCGCAAGTTGAAGGTGACGCCGGAGCCGAATGCGACCAGCGAGTCGCTAAAGAAGGGCGGCGACGACAATTTGTCGAAGCTCGAGGGGCTGACCGGCAAGGCATTCGACAAGGCATACGTCGATCATGAAGTGGCCTATCATCAAGCGGTGCTCGATGCGATGGACAAGACACTGATTCCCGATGCGAAAAACGCCGAGCTCAAAGCGTTGCTCGTGAAGGTCCGTCCCGCGTTCGTCGCGCATCTCGAACACGCGAAACACTTGGATGCTGAGCTCAATGGGAACGGCAACGATTGAAAGAGCGGCACGGACGAAGGCGGCTCGGCGGTTGCACGCCGTTACGCTCGCGTGGTGCATCGGGGCGAGCGTGGCGTTGGCGTCGCCGATGGCCGCGGTCGCGAAAACATGGACAGTGAAAATCACGGGTATGCGGTTCGAGCCAGCCACCGTGACCGTCGCTCGCGGCGACACGGTGGTGTGGGTCAACGACGATCCGGTCGCGCATACCGTCACTTCCCGCGACGCCGGGCGCTTCGATTCGCAATCGATCGGGCCCGGCGAACGGTGGCGCCATGAGTTTTCGACCGCGGGGCGCTTTGCCTATGCATGCGCTTTTCATCCGACCATGCAAGCGACGTTGATCGTCAAAGGCAAGCCATGAACTCCGACACGACGCGATGCCTCGGCGCGCCGCATGACTGGCGGCACGCCGACGACAGGGCGCTGGCTGCGGCCGTCAGCGCCGGCGAGCGCGACGCGTTCGCTCATTTGATGCGCCGGTACAACCAGCGGCTGTATCGGCTCGCACGAGCGACGCTGCGCGACGATGCGTTGGCGCAAGATGCCCTGCAAGACGCCTATCTCGCCGCGTATCGTGCGATCGGGGGCTTTCGCGGCGACGCGCAGTTGTCGACCTGGCTGTCGCGGCTCGTGTTGAATGCGTGCTTGGCGCGACTGCGCAAGGATGCGCGCAGGAATGCGGTCGCGCCGACGACGAGCACCAGCGCGAACGACGGATCGGAGCTCGAGCTCGTGGATACTTCACATGACGCGTCTCCCGACGAAGCGTTGATGCGCGCCCAAGTTCGTGCGTTGCTCGAACGCAAGCTCGATGCGCTGCCTGAAGCGTTTCGCGTCGTCTTCGTCCTGCGCTGCGTCGAGGAGCTCAGCGTCGAGGAAACGGCACAGTGCCTCGGGATTGCGGAGGCGACGGTGCGCAGCCGCCTGTTCCGCGCGCGCAGCTTGCTGCGAGAGTCGGTGGCGCGGGAGATGGATCTGGCCGAGGGCGAGGTGTTTTCGTTCGACGGGGCGCGGTGCGACCGCATCGTGGCCGGCGTGCTGGCGCGTTTGGACGCGCAGGCGCAAGACGGGCCTTGAGGGCATCGACGACATCGAGCGCATCGAGCGCATCGAGCGCATCGTTACGGGTCCGGTAAGGCCCTTACCGTGCAGCGTTGCGCCGTGCCGCTGTCCAGTCCCGCCGGCACGGCCGATTCCCGATCGAACGGGCTCGCGTTAAGATGAGCGCCGATACCGCGAGGGGAGACCCCAGATGGCCGAGCCGTTTCGCTTTCAAACCGTCCCGACGATCGTCGTACAATTCGGCGCCGCACGGCGCCTCGGTGCATTGCTGCGCGAGCGCTATCCCACGCTCGCACGGCTTTGCCTCGTCACCGACGGCTTTCTTCATCGAAGCGGGCTGCTCGCTCCCGCGCTCGCCGATCTAGCCCAAAGCGGCTGGAACGTTACCGTGCTCGACAACGTGGTGGCGGATCCTCCCGAGCACGTCGTCCTGGAAGCGGCAGCGCAAGCGCGCGACGCCCAAGCGCAAATCGTGATCGGTCTCGGCGGCGGCTCGTCGATGGACGTTGCAAAGCTGCTGGCCGTGTTGCTCGCCTCCGGACAGCCGCTAAGCGAGATGTACGGCGTCAATAAGGTGGAAGCGGGGCGCCTGCCGCTCGTACAAATACCGACGACCGCGGGTACCGGCTCGGAAGTGACCGCCGTATCGATCGTAACGGTAGGCGAGGCCACGAAAATGGGCGTGGTCGCGCCGCAGTTGATCGCCGATCTCGCGATCCTCGACGCCGAGCTGACGTTGGGCTTGCCTGCCGCCGCCACGGCGGCGACAGGCATCGACGCCATGGTTCACGCCATCGAAGCCTATACGTCCGCTCGTTTGAAGAACCCCATCTCCGACATGCTGGCGTTGCGCGCGCTGCAGCTGCTGTCGACGCACTTGCTGACGGCCTGCCGCGATGGACAGGACCGTGCTGCGCGCGAAGCGATGCTGCTGGGGGCCACCTTCGCAGGCCAAGCGTTTGCCAATGCGCCCGTGGCCGCCGTGCATGCGCTCGCTTACCCGATCGGCGGCATCTACCACGTTCCGCACGGCTTATCGAATGCGCTCGTGCTCCC
The DNA here is from genome assembly GCA_966212325.1 of uncultured Burkholderiaceae bacterium. Classification (GTDB taxonomy): domain Bacteria; phylum Pseudomonadota; class Gammaproteobacteria; order Burkholderiales; family Burkholderiaceae; genus Trinickia. Next base: position 202,714 of record CBIHRA010000003.1, read on the forward strand.
GCACGTCTTGAAGTTCAACGCCGCTGCCGCGGCGCCGCTTTACGCCGAACTCGCGGTCGCCATCCTGCCGGCTGCGACGGGCAGCGCTGAAGACAAGACGCGCGCTTTCATCGCGCATTTAGAGCAGATGATCGCCGAAACGCACATTCCCTCGACGTTGCGCGAAGTCGGCATCGAGCGCGACGGTCTCGCGCGTATGGCGAAAGACGCGATGCTGCAGCAACGGCTGCTCGTCAACAATCCGCGGCCCGTGACCGAGGCCGACGCATTGGCCATCTATACGGCCGCCTTCTGACGCAAAACGGCGTGAGCAAGCTCACGCTCGCTGCGCTTCTGTGTTTGCGCGCACATTAACGTTTGCGCGCGACTATTACGATCTTCTTACGCATCGCAAACCAGAAGGGCCAACCCTAGCGCGTCGCTGCACGACGCCTAGGGGCGCCGCGTGCATTCCCCTGTGCACGCGGCTTGCGTCGGCACGCGCGCCCCCAAGCCGCGCCGATGCAATCGGTATGTCTGCGCGACCGATGCGACCCGGGTGTGACGCTCGAGCGCGCTGCAGGCATGCGTGCGGCTTCGACACGCACCTTCGTACGTCCCAGTCAATCGGAGCCTTTCGTGAAGATTAGCCAACTCGCAATTCGTGTGGCGCCGGCCGTGTGCGCCGCGACGCTGCTGACCACCGGCGTCTGCGCGGCCGAGCCGCCTACGTCGAGCGCAGGCCCTGCAGCTCAGCATCATCGAGTGACCCCGCCGCCCAGGCCAACCGTCGTCACGCAGGTGACGCCCGGCATTCCGGAGCTCGAGCGCGAGACGACAGAGCAAGGCAAGGGACACGGGCGCGGGTTCGATACGCGCCGGCATCGTACGCCGAACGGCGAGTACGTCCGCGATTGAACGGGGAGGCCACCATGAAAAACCTGATGAAACGATTCCTGCTGGCGTGCCTGTTGACGATGGGCCTGCTGAGCGCGCAATGGCCCGCCACCGCCTATGCTCAGACGACGACGGCGAAGGTGCTCGTGCTTTACGATGCCCCGCCGAACGATCAATACACGAAGCTCGGCTTCGCTTACGCGATCATGCTGAGAAACCTGCTCGGCCACTTCAATACGAATGTGACGCTCGCGCCGGTCTCCAGCTACACCGCCGGCAACGTGGAGAACTATCAAGCCACGTTCTACCTCGGCAGCTATTTCGATAGCGCCATCCCGCCGGCGTTTCTCTCCGATGTGACAGCGACGAGCAAGACCGTCGTATGGTTCAAGTACAACCTTTGGCAAGTCGCTTGGGATACGAGCTACGGATTCGCGGCGCGCTACGGCTTCACGTTCACGGCATTGCGCGGCTTGTCCACTGCGCCTTCCAGTTCGAATCCGGCGCCCGACTTTTTCGATACGGTGACGTACAAGAACCAGAACATGGTCAAGTACTACGCCTTCGACGCCAACACCGGCGTCGTCAGCGCGGACCCCGACATCGGCGTGACGACCGTATCCGACGCCACGAAGGCGAGCGCGCTCGTTACGATCAAGGACAGCAAGACGGGTGAGCAGGCGCCGTACGTCATGCGCGCCGGCAATTTCTGGTATTTCGCCGACATGCCGTTGTCGTATATCGGCCCGCGCGACCGATACCTCGTGCTGTGCGATCTTCTGCACGATATTCTCGTCACGAATCAACCCGTGCTGCATCGCGCGCTCGTGCGATTGGAGGACGTCAATGCGTTCACCACGACGACGTCGATGAAGTCGCTGACCGACTACCTCTACAGCAAGCGCATTCCGTTCTCCATTGCGACCATTCCACTCTATCAAGATCCGCTGGGCGCATACAACGGCGGCGTCTCGTTGACCGTGCATCTTGCGCAAGCGACGGGCTTGAAGCAATCGCTCAACTACGCGTTGGCACGCGGCGGGAAGATCGTCATGCACGGCTACACGCATCAGTACAATTCGACGCCCAATACGGAAAACGCCGTGAGCGGCAACGACTACGAGTTCTGGCTGAAAACGCAGAACAGGCCGGTGGACGAAGATTCGGTGCAATGGGCAAGCGGCCGTCTGAGCGCCGGGCTGCAGGAATTGAAGGGGAGCGGGTACACGCCGTTCGCGTGGGAAGCGCCGCATTATCAATCGTCGCCACTCGCCATGAAGGCCGTGCCGCCGCTGTTCAAGACGACCTATCAGCGCGCCGTCTACTACACGTCGGACACGCCCGATCTGAACTCGACCGCGCCGAATCACGATTTCTCGGTCGGCCAGTTCTTTCCGTACATCATCAAGAGCGACTACTACGGACAACGCATCATTCCGGAGAACCTCGGCAATATCGAATACAACATTTGCTCGATCGACCCGTTCTCGTGCCTGACGTATTCGTGGAACGATCTATATACGAACGCGCAGTATGCGCTCGTCGTACGCGACGGCTTCGCTTCGTTCTTCTTCCACCCGTTCTGGCTGGAGCCCGATCTCGGCACGCCGGGGCTCCAAGACTTCAAGAGCCTCGTGCAAGGAATCACCGGCCTAGGATTTACTTGGGTGGCTGCCGATACGGCGCAATGAGCTGAGCGCCCGGCGCTAAGCCTCGGCCAGCGCGCACGGAATGTCGAGAAACGAGGCGAATAGCGTCGACTCGCTCATCGGCAATCCGCGCGCGACGGCGGCCAGCGCTTGCCGTTGGTCTTCTGCCTGGGCCGTCGAAAAATACTGCACGCCGCCTGCCGCGCCGCCGCTCGCGGCGCGCTCGCTTTCTGCCGCGGGTCTGACGCCGGGCTTCGGGAGCGATGTCGGGACTTCGCGAGCGCGACGGGCGCGGCGATTCGCATTGGCGAGAATGGGAGCGTTGAACTGCACTCCTGCTCGAACCGACGCGAAATGCCGACGAAACCCCGCCGCCTATCTCGATCGCTCGCCCTTGCCGCTTTGCTCTGCTTGGCCTGCACGTGGGCCGATCCCGCACACGCCGACTGCTTCGACGAAGCCGGCGCTTACCAGCATGTCAGTTCGATGGTGCTGCGCGCCATCGCCTGGCTCGAATCGCACAACCGGCCCGATGCGATGCATCGCAATGCAAACGGTTCGATCGATTACGGCATCATGCAAATCAATTCGATCCATTTGCGCGAACTCGATCGCTACCACATCTCTCGGGACACCTTGATGAGGCCGTGCGCGAACGTCTATATCGGGGCATGGCATCTACGCCGGATGATGAACAAGTACGGCAATACCTGGGCGGCAATCGGCGCCTACCATTCCGAGACGCCGGCCGAGCGCGACCGGTATGCACAGCGCGTCGAGCATATTTTGGCCAAGTGGCAGCCGCTGGGCTCCGCCCCGGCGGCGGGAGAGGTGGACGGCATGCCGATGTCCCTTGCCGCGTCGGACGACGACGCGCCGGACAGTGGACCGGCCGTTCCGGGATGGCTCGATGTGAGAAAAATTGTTTCCGGCGCGTTGCAACATTTCAGCGCATACGTGGCACGTACTGCGATATTTCATTTGCAGTGAGTAAGCCCGGGCGGCCGGAAACGGCCAGAGCAGATGCGGGCGCGATCGCCAACCGGCTGGCCGGATCACCGAGCCGTGCCGCCAACGCTGGAGAGACCCTTGTTGAATGTCCTGGATGCGGGGAAAGCGGCGAAGTTGCATCAGGCCTGCTATGCCGTGTTCCTGTCGCTGCTGCTCGCAGCGTGCGCCCGTCTCACCCTGGTTCCACCGCCGAATGGCCGGACGGCGGCCGCGGTGAAGCGGATGGCTGTCGCCGGCGACCGGATGGTCGTCGTTGGCATCGCCGCCGATGCGGCCCGCACGCCTGGCGAATTCCTCGATGCGCAGACGAAGGCGACGGTCATCGCGCTCGAGCGGGATTATCACCTGCGCGAGGTGTTCGAGTGGCCGATCGTGTCGCTTCAACTGCATTGCGTCGTGCTCGAAATCGAAGGCAAGCAATCGCGTGAGGCGGTGCTGAGCGAGCTCATGGCCGACCGGCGCGTGCGGCTTGCTCAGCCGCTAGTCCGTTTCGGTACGCCTGACGCCGCCGCCGACCGGTGCCGCGATGGCTGCGCCGACATGCTCCGAGACCGGAAACGCGCATTGCTCGCGGCCGTGCGGGCCGGGGGTAAGGATTTCCTCACCTCCGAATCAGCCGTCGACGACCTTGTGGCATGGTGCGAATCCAAGCAAATTGGAGCCGCCGCGGCAGGAATTCCTTAGCCCTGTCCCGCAACTTTTTCGTCGCTTTGCGCTACCTACGGGTGCCTTGCGCTTGCTCCGACCGCGATCCGCATCATGCTATTGAATCAAGCTACCCCCTTCCTGGACGACGAACAACCTACCGATGCGGACGACGTGCGCCTGCTGCGGCGCGTGGCGGATCAGGACAAAGAGGCGCTGGCACACCTCTATCGGGCGTACCATCGCCGGCTCGCGCGCTTTCTCAACCGGTTTACGAGGCGCCCGGATCTGATCGAGGAAGTCATCAACGATACGTTCATGGTCGTCTGGCAAAAGGCGGGGACGTTTCGCGCCGATGCGCGCGTCTCTACATGGCTGATGGGCATTGCCTATCGCGTGACGCTGCGTGCGCTGCGCGACGGCAGCTTTCGCTATCAGGAGTTCGCCGCCGACTTCGAAGGCGAGGCCGTGGAGCCCTTCGTCGATCATGAGCAGGCCGACTGGGTCGACAAGGGGCTCAGGAAGCTCTCGCCCGAGCAGCGCGTGGTGATGGAACTCGCGTACGTCATGGGCCATTCGCTCGAAGAGATCGCGCAAATCACCGAAGCGTCGGTGACGACGGTCAAAGCGCGGATGTTCCATGCCCGCGTCAAGTTGCGCAACGTAATGCCGATGCTGGCAGGCGTGACCGGAGACGAATCATGAGCATGATCGCAGTCGACGACGAACGCATGCACCTGCGGGTCTGGGAGGCGCTGCCTTGGGTCGTGAACGGTACGGCCGATGCAAACGAGTTGCGCAGGGTGAACGAACATCTGTGCGGGTGCGTCCTGTGTCGGTCCGAACTCTCGCGGCAACGCGGCCTGCGCGCCGCCATGAACGAACGCGAGCTGCACGCGCCGCGCGTCGAGCGCGGGCTCGCCAGGCTGCTGCAACGGATCGGGGATGTCGAAGGCGAGACCCAGGGGCATCCGGTGCAAGCGCTGCGGCAGCGCCAAGTTGCGGCGAACGCGCGTGCGCGTGTCGCAACGACGGTTGCATGCGGTCTGGCCGCAGTCGTGCTGTTGGAATCGGGTGCGCTCGCCGTGCTCGGGGAACGGCTGGGGTCTTCCGCGCCGGCGGCGGCCTACCGCACGTTGTCCGAACCGGCCGCCCGGCCCAATCGGGCGGCGATCCGGCTCGTCGTCGACGAGCAGATGTCCGTTCGCGACTTACAGGCGCTGCTGGTGTCGCTGAAGCTGCAGATCGTCGCCGGGCCCGATGCGAACGGTGTTTATTCGCTCGCACCGGTCGGCGCGACGGCTTCCCTCGACGCCACGGCGGCCGCACTGCGTGCCGCGCCGGGTGTGCGATTCGCCGAGCCTATCGCGCAGGCGCTGAGCGGACGATAATGCGCCCGCATGCCATCGGCGAGTGGGGCCCCGCATCGTCCTTGGCGCGGGGAGCAGTCGATTCCGAGCTCAAAAATGCCAAATGACATCGGCGATCCAACGGTGGGCGAGCAGGCTGCCGATCTGCGCCTGCATTTGCGCGGAAGCGTGCGTGCCGATGTACCAGAGATCGACCTGCATGGCGCCATACTCGTAGGTCAGCCCGGCATCGGCATAAACGAAGCCGTCGCCCAATTGGGCGCGCAGATCGTAGTAACCGATGCCGGCCGTGGCAGAGAAGCCTCGCGCAAGCGGCAGCCGGCCCGCGACGTCATAGGAGAACGCACGCGATTTAGGCGACGCACCGAATGCGGTGTCGGGCGAGGCCGTGACGGTGGCGAACACCGTGTCGCGCCATGCGCCGCGCAGCGCAACCTCGTCGTAGTCCAGCCGCGCGGCGAACGGCACATGCTCGAATTGATAACGTGAGACGATGGTCTGGAGACTCCAGTCGCTATGGACCCGCCATGTGTAGCCGGCGTTGGCGACGAGCTTGGCGCCCGTTTCCGGAAAATGCGTCGAGCGCATCGTCACTGCCGACGCGCCGATGAAGAACCCGCCGCCAGGATCGGGGTACCAGTTCGCGCCTACGCCGACTGTCGGCGTCTTGTCGCTTTCGACGATGCCGCGCGTCGTCGCACCGGTCGCACCGCTGACCTCGAATTGCCAACCGTTCGGCTCGGCGGCAGCCGCCTGCGGCAGCAACACGCAAGCGGCGACGATCCAATGCGTCAAAACGATGCGCGCAGGCCCGATGGCTGCGCTTTGGGAGGGAATGTTCGTACTGCGCCTCGGTTTCATGGAAACAACGAGCGCAAATCTTAAAGCAGATCTGAAAAAAACTCGACCCGGAGCCTACTCTATTGCAACATTTCGCGCGGGATGAGGTACTCACGGTCGTCGCGCATCGGCGCGCGGTCGCAGCCCGCGCCGTTCCGCGGCTAAGCAAGAAAGGAATCAAGGAACAAGCGATGAATCGATGTGCTGCAGGAGGCGCATGGCGGCGCCGGCCTGCGTGGCTGGTTGCGGCCGCAACATTATGGCTTGCCGCGTGCAGCAGCAGCCCCGTGCTCATTCCGGCGTCGGCGAACGACGTCGATCCCGCCGTGGTGGCGCAGATGGCTTCAGCCACGGACAACATGGTGGTCATCGCGGTCGAGAATCCGGTGGAATCGGTCCCAACGATGGCTGGGACCACGGCGGGCGGCTACAGCAGCCCGCCGGGCTACCTTGCGTACGGCAGCGCGCGGGCCACGATGGCGGCGCTGGCCAGGGATTATCGGTTGCGCGAGCTGACCGCGTGGCCGATCCTGCCGCTTCACGTCCATTGCGCCGTGCTCGAAATCACGGGCGGCGAGCGGCGCGACGCGGTGCTGGCAAAGCTCGCGCACGACCGCCGGGTGCGGCTCGCCGAGCCGCTGCAGTCGTTCCGGACGCTGAGCACGGCGTTGAGCGACGACACCGGTTACGAATCGCTGCAGCGCGGCCTGCAAGAGATCGATGCGATCGCCGCGCAGCGCGTGACGCAAGGCGACGGTGTGCGAGTCGCCGTGATCGATACGGGTGTCGATACGCGGCATCCCGGTTTGTCGGGCAGGATCGTGCTGACGCGCGATTTCGTCGGGCGCGGCATGAAGCAGTTCAATAACGACGTGCACGGCACGGCCGTCGCGGGCGTCATTGCGGCGACCCCGAGCGATGGACGCGGCGTGCTGGGCGTTGCGCCGGGGGCTCGGATACTTGCGCTCAAAGCCTGCTGGAGCGTGCCGGACACAGGCGCATCGCTGTGCAACTCGCTGACGCTCGCGGAAGCGTTGTCGGCCGCGATCGAGTCGCATGCGCAAGTCATCAATCTGAGCCTGACAGGCCCGCCCGATCCGTTACTTGCACAACTCGTCGGTTACGCGCTGCGCCATGGCGCGATCGTGATCGGTGCGGTGCCGCCGGACGGCGACCGCCACGCGTTCCCCATCGGCGTGCCGAACGTGATCGGTGCGGATTTGCCGGGCTCGCACGTGAGCGACATCGTCTATGCGCCGGGTCGCGACGTGCTGACGTTGACGCCGGGCGGGCACTACGATTTCCTGTCGGGCTCGTCGTTTTCGGCGGCTTACGTGTCGGGTATCGCCGCGTTGTTGCTGGCCGTCGATCCGCATCTCGACGCGGTGCACGTTTATGCGGCGCTCAAAGGCAGTATGAGCAGCACCGGCGCGACACAGACGGTCAACGCTTGTCATGCACTCGTGGCCATCGCCGGCGGAGCTTGTGGGGCCATGGCGTCGCTGCATTAGGAAAGAGGGAGGGGAACGGTCCATTGCCGGACCGATCGGGCTGTACGCGGGGCGCGCGATCGCGCCGAGCTAGGCCCTCAGCCAGAAGTACGAGCCTGAAGCAATCCCTTCGAACATCTCGTCACTCGACTCGATGATGTTCTGCCGCCAGTAGCGGCCGTGCTCGGCGTAATGCGTGAGCAGCTCGGCGACGGTGTCGCCGTTGACATCGTCGGTGATCGGCAGCCGCAAAATCAATACGATGCCGCCTGTATCGGCGTCGAGCCCGAGCTGCGCCTGGTCCTGCGCGTAGATGAGCAGATTCGCCTCGAGCATGAGCCGGAACACGTTCAGCGTACGGCCTGCGGTGACGGTGCCGTAATGAAAGTTGACGTACATCGCGGCCGGATCGTTTTCGAAGTGATCGAGCCGCACGTCGAAGCCTTCGACTTCGAGCGTATGGGTTTGCAGCACGTAATCCGCATTGGGCAGACCGACGACGGCGCAGGTTTCGCGGACTATCTCGCCGTAACGTTCGAGGCTCATGAGATGCTCCTTGCCGGCAGCGCTGCTGCAATGGGCAAAAAAAAAGCCGCCCGCCGTGCAAACGGCGCGCGGCCCAGCGATGTCGTTACGACTTCTGCGACGCTGACTGTACGCCCGAGGCGGCAGCTTTTTCGACGTTGGTGAAGGCTTCGATCATCGAAATGATCATTTGATCCTCGGCCGCTTGCAGCATGACCGGAATCATTGCCATCATCGACGACTTCATACCGCCCGAAGCGGCGCCTGCTCCAATTGTGGATGCTGCGGACATAGCATTCTCCTATAGGGAAGGATTAAGGTGGACTACAGTCGTTGAACAACTGGCATCGTGACCGGAAGGTGTGCCAGGCGATGCTCGTTTCAGCGCGGGCTTTGCCCGTGCGTTTGCAGTTCGTGCAGGTGCGCCACGATTCGGCGCGCCGCGACGAAGCCGCGATAAAGGATCTGCAAATCGGCGCGTTCCTGATCGCCGCCGGCTTTCTGCGTGGCGTCGGCGAACGCCCTCGCCGTCGTATCGAGCGCCTCTGTGGCGCGCTTCACGAGCGCGTGGCTCATCGGCGATGCCAGCGTCGCCTTCAGGTGGGTCAGGTCGTGTGCCACGGGTGCGAGTGATTCGTACATGTTTCGCCTCACAAGTCGGGTGAAGAGGTGGAAGAGTGCTTCGTCTCTGCTTGCGGATAAAGGTGTTTCACACCGTCGGGCGTTTCGACGTAGCGCACGCCCGCGATGGAGATGACCTCGGAGTACTGCGCCTGCGGCAACGCGTGCGCTGCCTCGGTGACGTTCACGTCGATGCGCTTGACGTTCTGATCGAAATCGGTCTTCGCGTGCGCGAGCGCCGCCTGAAACGTCGTCAGCGACGGCACGGTGCCGCCGACTTCGAACGCACCCGCGCCGCGATACGAAACCTGCACGCCAGGTATGCCGAGCGCCTCCTTGAGGCTTCGGCAGTCTTCTTCTGCCACGTCGTAATGCCGGAGCACGTGGCTCTGGTCGGGCGCCACCCGCGCAAACACGCCGCGCGCCGCCACGTCCTCGGCAGCATTTCTGACCATGCCGGTGACCACTACGGCGGCGCCCTGCGGTGCGACATCGAGGCCGTCGATGCCGGCCGAATGGAGCTCGGCAGCGATGCGTGCCGTCAATGTGTGTGGATCGGGCATTGCGTCGGCCTCGCGCGGCGCACCGACGAAGAGCGCGGCGCCCGTGATCAGCAGTGCGCCGACCATGCCGGCGCCGATGAGCGCGGCCGTGAGCGGGGCGGCGATGCTGCGCTTGCGCGGGCCCGGCTCCGCCGAGGCGGACGCAGCCGGCGCTTCGGGCTTGATCCATAGCATGCGCAGCAAGTCGACGTCGCTCGGCCACGAATCGTCCTCGGGGCCGGCGGCGAGCACCACGTCGCCGAACGGGATCGGGATCAGGTCCGGCACGAGCGTCACGGTCGCCTCGGCCTCGGCGTCCGGCGCCTGATGCCAGCGCAGCACACCGCTTGCATCGAGCGAGAGCACGATGGCGTGATCGTCCCAGTCGGTCACACAGATGTCGGCGCCATCGTCCGGACCGATCCGGTACTCGCCGGGAACCAGGCGGATCTGTGCGCCCGCGTGGGCGCCGGTCAAGATGCGTAGCTGTTTCATGTCGGTTGTCCTGCTATGCGCGTCCTGCATTCAGTTTCGGTTTCGGTGAGGGGCAGTGTACGAAACGACAATGCACGTGCCGGCGTTCGTGCGAAGCAATCAAGGGTTTTGCGAAGGTTCGGGTGCTTTTGCCTGTGGGCGAACGTCGCTGTGCTCGGTGTCGGTGCTCACGGCGGCAAGGCTCGAGCGCAGCCGGTTCGCGGCCAGCGTCAGCTGACGCGGCGTCGACGGGCGTTCCGCACCCAGCACCATGAGCGGTGCGAGCAAGTTGAGGGTGCGTCCGCGATCGTCGGTCAGTTGTGGCGAGGGGACCCGCGGCGCACTGTCCTGCACTTCCAGCAGCAGTTGCTTGACGCCGGCAACGCCGGTCGGATTCGGCTTGATCCCGCGCTTGCGCAGCGACTGAAGCGCAGCGTTCAGATCGAGCGAAAGCCCGAGCCAGCGAGGTGTTGCGCGCGCCGTCGGATCGCCGGGCAATAGCCTCGCAATGTCGAGCACGCGCGCCGCCAGCGTACGCCGCATGTCGAGCTCGAGCTGTGCGGGGGGCAGCCCCGGCGTCTCCGCTGCGGCAAGCACGCCGTGGCTGACGGCAGCCGGATCGATGCGCTTCGCTCGGCGGACTTTGACGATGACCGGAGCCTGGTCGTCGCGCCGCTCTCGCTCCCGCTGCCGCCCTTGCTGGCCGTCCTGCTCATGGCTTTCTCCCTGACCCTGGCCGCCGCCCTGATGGCGTCCGTCTTTCCCCACACGCTCATGCCGGCGGTGCTGACCGTGCTCGGTCCGCACCGTCTTCGTATCGAGCGGCCCGTTGCGGCGCACCGACCGATGCAGTACGAGCGGCTTGCGACGCCGGTGTTTTAGCTTGGTGAGCGGATGATTGTGCTTGAGCGTGTGATGCATCGGCGACGCGATTTCTTCCTTTGCGGCGAAACGTGCTTCGCGATAGAAGCGGGCTTGCTGCGTCTGGCGCAGCGTCCGCGCGACGCCGGCCGCGAGCCGCGCAGCGTCGGTATCGGATTGCGTCTCGTCCGTCTGCGCGTGCGGCGGCGAACCGCCTCCATGGACCGAGATCATGACGGCACCGCCACGGCGATCAGCTGGTGCGCAAAGCGCACGATCATGGCCGCACCCCAGCTGCCGAATATCGCGATGCCGACGATGGCCGCAACGAGCTTGACGGCGAAAGACAGCGTTTGGTCCTGCAGCGAGGTGATGGCCTGAAGGAACGAGACCAGCAAGCCTGCGCCCGCCGCGATGACGACGATCGGCAGCGACACGTATAGGCAAATCAGCATGCCCTGTGTCGTGAGGCGAATCAGATTGTCGATTTCCATACCGGTTTCTCCGTTGCGTGCGGCGGCTCGTCAGCGATAGGTGAGGACGAGCCCGTGAATCAGGGTCGACCAGCCATCCATGACGACGAACAGCAGCAGCTTGAACGGAATCGCGACGTTGGTTGGCTGCACCTGGGTGAGACCCATCGCCATCAACACGTTGGCAATGACGAGATCCACCACGACGAAGGCGATGTAGAGTAAAAAGCCGATACGGAATGCGTCGGTCAGCTCGGTCAGCGTGAACGCCGGCGCGAGCACGATGAGATCGTTCTCCTGCAATTTCTCCGCGAGCGGTTTCGGCCAGACGACCGACGCAGAATGCAGGAAAAACCGCTTTTCGCGCTCGTTCGTATGCTTCATCAGGAATTGCCGGAACGGCTCCCGGGCGGCGCCGAACGTATCGATCATCACTTGCGACGTGTCTTGCCGCATCCGTTCTTGCTGCACCGTATCGAAAGCCTGCATTGCGATCGGCGCCATGATGTAGATCGACACGAGAATCGCGATGCCGTTGAGCACGGTATTGGGGGGCACCTGCTGCACCCCGAGACCGTTGCGCAGCAGACCGAGCACGACGACGATCTTCGCGTACGACGTAACGACCATCGCGACGAAGGGCAGCAGCGTGATCGCGATGACCGCGATCAGCAGACCGGTGAAGTCACTGAACTGAATCATCGCCGTGTGTCATCTCGAGAATGCGGACGCCAAGATGCTCGCCGACCGTCACGAGCTCCCCGAAACCGATGGTCTGGCCGTGTGCGCTCAAGCGGATGCGCGCGTCGGCGAGCGGCACGGCTAGCTCGACGACATAACCGGGGCGCAGCGCTGTGAGCTGCGAAACGGGCATGGCGACCGTGTCGACCTCGAAACGGATCGGCAGGCCCAGGCCGCTCACGTCGAACGCGGTCTGATCCTCGGGTTGTTCGGACGGGATGTCCATTTCTGCTTCCGTCATGGTGGGTTCTCCTGTCAAGGTCATCATGTTGGCGCCTACGCGCACCGGCACGCGGATGCCGGGTGCGCCGGGCGTGCCCCATAGCGCGTGGATTTCGGTGCTGCGATCGCGCGTCGCGAGCCAGTCGGATAAGCGCGGGTCGAGCGCGCGCAGGACGACGTCGCCTGCGCGCAGCGAACGCAGCGTTGCGATGCGCATCGTTTTGCTGCCGAGCGCCAGCCTGCCGGGCACGCGCAGCGCGCTCACCGTCCTCGACAAAGGCAGACGCTGCGTGGCGATGCGCGCCTCGAGCACGTCGAGGCAGCCGTCGTCGGGCGGCGGCATGATGCATTCCAGCGCAAGCTCTTGCGTGCGCAGCGAGATGGCGAAGCGCACGCTGCCGCTTGGCGGAGGCGATCCGCGGTGAACGGCTGCCACGCTCACCTCGCCGAGGCCCAGCGCTGCGCAGCGTTGAGTCAGCGGTTCGAGCAGCGCAGCGGCCACGGCGTGGCGCAGTGCGTCGTCGGCGGGCAGGGGGCGTCCGTCGCCGGCGCGTGCGCCGTCGGCAGCGACCGCGGCGAGCGCCGGGTGGCGCGAGAGGTCGATCGTGGCCGCGGCGTGGGCAAAGCCATGCCGCAATTCGATCCAGCCCGCTTCGTGAAAGCGCGTGGCTTCGGGCGTGCCGACACGCCAATGCGTGATGCCGTGCTGGCGCAGCCACGCGGGCAGGCGGGCATCGGCGAGAAGCCGGGCGAAACGAGCGGCGCGGTGCGTAAGCGCATGCGGCGCGCTGTCCGCCAGCCGTTTGACGGAGCCTGGTTTGCGCAAAGAAATGGACATGGCGGTGTCTGCGGGTTCCATGGTCAGGGTCGGCGTGGGAGCGTCAATCGACGGCGATCTCGATGTCGCGTGGCTCGCCGCGTTGAGCGAGCGTGGCGGCGAGCTGCGCCTTCAACGTCTCTTCGTGATGCAACACTAGCTGTCGCGAGGGGTTCGCCTGTGTCTCGAACCGAAGCGCCAGAGTGAAATGCGAAAGGCTCAGATGCAGCGTGCACTCGGGCAGGATGGCGGGGTCCAGCGCCAAGCGGATGGACCACTGTCCTTGTGCGCCGACGGCACGGTCGCAGCAGAAATCCGCGGCGCGCTCGACGAGGAAGCGAACCCAACCGTCGAATTCCTGACGCATCGCTGCGATCGCGCCGATGCATGGCGCCGCGTGCGTTTCGATCCGGTGCCCGATCGGCGCACGGCGGTGCATACGGGGCTGAGCGGATACGGCAACCCGTGCGGCGGCGTGGCGGGCCTCGAGCGGGGCCGGCCCTTGTTCGCGCTCGCGCGCGAACGTCGGGGGCTCGCAAGCGTCGCCCGGTGTCTCGTGCGGCTCGTCTCGGAGCGGTTCACCCCCATGCTCGCGAGCGGCGTTGTCGTGCGAGCCATGCATCGCTTGCATCGCCCGCCACGCGGGCGTGCGCCGCGAGGCTCGGCGTGCGATCCGCACGAGCGTTCCGTAGTCGGCATGCCGCACGCTCGATTGCGCTAGGCCGCCGGGCAACGCGCCAGGCAGCACGCGCACGGGTAGGGGATTGATGTTGTACATGGACATGACGGCCTCACATCGTCACGCGGCCGACCGGCTGCATCTGAACATGGCCGCCCAGTTCCTGATAGGAGTAGACGGGCAGCCACGCCAGCCGGCTTTCGATCATGCGCCGCACGTAGCGGCGGATGTCCATCGAGGCGACCACGGCGAAGGCCTCGCGTGGCGTCTCGCCCGCGTGTGCGGCGATGCTGTCCACGAAGTACTGCATCTCTTCGGGCGGCAGCGCGAGGAAATTGCCGGTCGGCGTTTGCCGGATCGCTTGGCGGATGTGTTGCTCTACGGGCATATCGAGCACGACTGCCGCGAGCGCGCGTTGCACCCCGGCCGCGCGGTGGGCGAGATAGGGCGCGAGGTCGCCCCGCACGTACTCGGCGAGCAGCAGCGGATCCTTCTCCTTCGGCCCCCAGAGCACGAGGCTTTCCATGATGCCGCGCACGTTGCGGATGGAGATCTGCTCTTCGAGCAGCCGTCGCAGCACGTCCGCGATCTTTTGCAACGGCACGGCCTTGGTCACTTCGGTCACGAGCCCCGGATAGTCGGCGTTGAGCTGGTCGAGCATCCATTGCGTCTCCTGAATCCCGAGGAACTGCTGAGCACGCATGCGCAACAGGGCGATCGTTTCGTGTGCGATCACATCTTCGGCGCGCCAGACGGTGGCTTTTGCCGGTACGGCGCTTTCGCCGATCCAGAAGCTCTCCAGCGCACCGCCGGCCGGGCCGCGTGCCTCGCAGCGCGACGCGAGCTCGGGCTCGCGGGCTGCATCGGGCAGCATCACTTTCCCCGTGGGCAGCGCGACGCGGGCGCCGGGTACGTCGTGAATCAAGACTTCGTAACTAGTGTCGGGGAGATCGGGCGACGACCACATCGTGATACCCGGGAACGGTAGCCCGAGCTCATCCTGCAAGCGCGTACGGCAGGCATCGAACGCATCGTTGAGCCGCTGCGCAGACAGATGCGCGACGAGATCGGGCGCTAGGCGCACGCCGATCGGCGCCGCGAACTGCGGCGCTTTGGTCATGATCGCCGGCGCCTCGCCCTTCGCGCCCGCGCGTTGAAAAGCGGCCACGGCATCACTTGCCTTCGTCTCCGAGCGCGTATTGCTTTTCTTCGAGAGCCGATAGCCGGAGAAGGCGAGGATACCCGCGAGCAACACGAAAAGCATCTGAGGGAAGCCCGGCACAAACGAGAAGCCGATCAGCAGGAGGCTGGCGAAATAAAGCGGGCGTGCCTGACCGCCGAGTTGGCGCACGATCTCGTTGCCGAGCGACTTGTCCTTGCGGTCGTCGAGGTCGTTCGAGACGCGCGTGATCATCACGCCGGCAGCCACCGAGATCAACAGCGACGGGATTTGCGACACCATCGCGTCGCCGACCGAGAGAATCGAGAAGCGGTTTGCGGCCTCGCCCGCCGTCATGCCGTGATAGGCGACGCCCACCGCGATGCCGGCAAGGATGTTGATCAGCGTGATGATGAGGCCCGCGACCGCGTCACCCTTGACGAACTTCATCGCGCCGTCCATCCCGCCGTGCAGTTGGCTTTCCATGGCGAGATGCGTGCGCTTGCGGCGAGCCTCCTCGGGCGTGAGCGCGTTCGAGCGAAGCTCGGCATCGATACTCATCTGCTTGCCCGGCATGCCGTCTAGCGTGAAGCGCGCCCCGACTTCGGCCACCCGCTCGGAGCCTTTGGCGATCACGATGAATTGCACCACGGCGATCGTCACGAATACGACGAGGCCGACCACGAGGTTGCCGCCGACCACGAGTTCGCCGAAGCTCTCGATGATGTGGCCTGCGTTCGCGTGCAGCAGAATCGCCTTGGTGGAGGCGATGTTCAGCGACAGCCGATACAGCGTCGTGAACAGCAGCATCGAGGGGAAGGTGGACAGCGCGATCAGGTCTTGCGCATAGAGCGTCGTCATCAGCACCGTCACGCTGAGTGTGATGTTGACGGCGACGAGCGCATCGATCGCTTCCGTGGGCAGCGGCAGCACCATCAGAGAGACGATCGCCACCACGAGACCGGCGATGCCGACCTCGCCGATAGCGGGCATGCGGAGTTTACGCAGATTCATGGTCAGGCTCCGTGTAGGTGAGGCTCGGCTCGCGCAACGCGCCCACGCTGTTGACCCAGCGCAGGATTGCGGCAACCACTTCGAACATCGATTCGGGAATCGGATCGCCCACGCTCACGCGGTAAAGCGTGCGTGCGACCGGCGGATTGGCGACCACAGGCACGCCGGCCTCGGCCGCGTAGCGGCGCACGAGCGCCGCATCGGCGTCGACGCCGCTCGCGACCACCACGGGCAGCGCATCGGTCTCGGGCAGATAGCGCAGTGCGACGGCGTAGTGGGTGGGGTTCGTGACGACGAGCGTGGACAAGCCGACGGCCTTCTTTTGCGGCTCTTCCATCACCATCTCGCGGCCGATCTTCTTGCGCTCGTTTTTGATGTGGGGGTCGCCGTCGTCTTGTTTGCGCTCGCGCTTGACGTCGTCCTTCGACATGCGGTTCTGGCGGATGAACAGCCAGTGCATGACCTTGTAGTCGGCGATGCCGATCACGAGATAGGCGACGGCCGCGACGGCCAGCAACCGCTCGAGCGAATGCCAGAGCAGGGTGATCAGCTTGGGCAGCGTTTGATACGGCGCGCCCGAGAGCAGCGGCAGCAGGCCGCGGATCGTCACCCACATGATCGCCAGCAGCACCACCGATTTGATGATCATCTTCGCCAGATCGATGACCGCGCGCAGGGAAAAGATGCGCTTGAGACCGCTGGCTGGATTGACCTGGTCGAACTTGGGCATCACGGGTTCGAACGAAACGAGCAGGTTCACCTGGGCGGCGTTGGCAACGCCGGCCGCGAGCGCGGCGCCGAACGCGATCGGTACCGAGAGCAGCACGCCGGCTTTGACCATGGCGCCGAGCGCCACGAGCGTGCTCTGCAGCGAATGCTCGCCATGAACCGCTTCGAGGGCGGCGTGAACGATCGTGTGCAGCAAGTCGGTCACGAAGTGCAGCGCGACGGCGAGCATCAACACCACGGCAAGCACGCATACGCTTTCCGCGATGTCCTGACTCTTGGATGCCTGCCCTTTCTTGCGGACATCCTTCAGGCGCTTCTGTGTGGGTTCTTCGGTCTTTTCCCCGCTCATCGCCGGGCCTCGCTCACGCAATCAATCGACGGGCCGACGATAGCGTCGCGTGCCGTGAAGCGCCGCGCTTGTTGACAATCTGTTGCGATCGGCTGTCACACTTTTTTGCAATTCGGCGTGCACCGGGCCGCAAGCTCGGGCGGCTTCGCAAATACGCTTTTTGCTTCGCATCCGGAACGTACTGACCACCTCGTCTTGTTACTTTGGGTGCAAGACCGATCGCCGGACGGCGAGAGGATGCCACCGACCATGAAGAGGAAACGGAAATGAGCGAAGCGAACGAGTACATGCGTTTCGATGACCACGTCGTCGACATCATGCTGGAAGTGCTCGGCGTGGCGATGCGCGACAACTTCCCGAACTGCCGCATCGATCACGACGACATGGCCTATGTCTACGACGCACTGACGGTGCTGTGTCACCACACGCCCGAGCTCGAGATGTTCGAGGGGCTGCTCAACGTCGCGCGGCAGGACTTCGTCGGCGCGAGCCATATCTTCCAGCGCCTGGTGGATCAGGAGCAGTGCCTGCCGAGCAGCCGCGCGCTGCTGGTGGTCTGCAAGTCGATGAACAACGATCCGAACTGGGAAGGCGAGGCGCGGCAGATCCTCGACGAGGAGACCGACGAAGACACGGTACTGATGGTGCGCACCGTCATCGCGCGCCAGGACCTGCTCAACGCGATCGAGTCGGCCAAGCGCTCGGGGCAGTTCGAGATGCCGGCTTCGATCGTGGCGCTCAAGGAGGACCGCGCGCGGCGCCAGGCGACGCAAGCCGAGGGAGCAGTGCCGGTGCCGACGCGGATCGATCCGTCGCTGGTGATGGGCGGCCAGTACATGCGCTTGTGATTCGTGCGCCATTGCGGTCCGGGAGAAACATCATGAGTGCAGCACCGATTTCGTTTTCGCAGTTCAGCCAAGTGCTCTCGCACGCTTTCGACGCAAGTGGCGCGGCGCAGGCCAGCCCGGCGCGTGGGGCCGACGCCTTCCGCGCCATGGCCGAGACGAGCCGCATGACGCCGCCGCGCCCGCCCGAAACCGATGCGGGCGCGCTGGTTTCGCGGCTGGCGCGTTCGCAGGATGCGGCTTTCAAAACTGTTTCGGACGACATGCTCTACATGGTCAACAACGCCGAGCGCATGTCGATGCCGCAACTGACCGCGGCCACCGTGCAGGTGCAGCTCGAGACGGCCGGCATGCAAGTCGATCTGCAGACCAAGCTGGCGGTCGTGACGTCGTCGAAGGACGCGCTCGACACGCTGATGAAAAACCAGTGACGCCGCGGTGACCAACATGCGCATGATCTTTTCCCGCTCGCTGTTGCGCCGTGCCGCGCTCCATGCGGGCCTCGCGCTCGCGCTGCTGCTCGCGGGCTGCAAGAGCGAGCTGTACGGCAACCTCACCGAGCACGACAGCAACGAGATGGTGGCAGTGCTGCTCGAAAACGGCGTCGACGCGCAGAAATCGACGCAGGACAGCGGCAAGACTTGGGATGTCACCGTGGACAACGCCCAGTTTTCGCGCGCCATGCAGGTGCTCGGCACGGCCGGCCTACCGCGTCGCAAATTCGACAACCTCGGCGATCTCTTCAAGCAGAGCGGGCTCGTGTCGACCCCGACCGAGGAGCGCGTGCGCTTCATCTACGGCGTCCAGCAGGAGCTTTCGGACACGCTGTCCAAGATCGACGGCGTCATCGTCGCGCGTGTGCAGATCGTGTTGCCGAACAACGACCCGCTGGCCACGACCGTCAAGCCCGCATCGGCCTCGGTCTTCATCAAATATCGACCGAATGCCGACCTTGCCACGCTCACGCAACAGATCAAGAACCTCGTCGCGCACAGCGTCGAGGGGCTGTCCTACGATCAAGTCGCCGTGACGAGCATGGCGGCGGACCCGGTGGTCCTCGCGGCCAAAGCCCGGCGCGGTGTCCCTGGGCTCTTCGTCGGCATCGGTCTCTTGATCTTCTTCTGCTGCGCAGCCGTGCTCTACGTGGTGCTCTCACGCAAGGCCTCGGCGGGGTCGTTCGGCCGCTTCTTCGGCAAGCGCACGGCGCCGGCGGTGGGTGCGCCGGCACCCGTCGAGCCGACGATGCCGGCGCACTGAGCCGATGGAGCGAACCATGAGCATCGCACCGAGCCGCGTGCATGAGGGACTCGATACGCCCGTGCGTCGCATCGCCCAGGTGCTGGCGCGCTTCGAGGCAAACCGCCGCGACCTGCTTGCGTGGATGGATCGCTCGTGGCTGCCGGCCTGGGCTGAGCGGTTCGCGCCGGGGCTGCGCTGCGAGGAGGGTGCGCGGGCGCTCGCCCACGCGATCGGGCTCGGTTTGCCGCGGCTCGACGCCTGCGCCGCCGCCGATCTGGCGCAAGGTTCGCTAGCCATGCTGAGCGTCGAGCAGGTGCTGACGATGCTGCGCGTGCGCTCGCTCTGGTTCCGCCGGAACGAATTGAGGCGTTTGGTCGGTCGCGCAAGCCGCGACCACTGCGCGCAGTTGATCGGCACCGGGAGTGCGGCAGGCTTGCTGCGCCACATTCAGGCCGCGACGGACGGTCCCCAGATCGAACCGCTGCGTCGCGCCGGCATGCCGGCAGTCGATACGCTCACCGGGCAGGCCGCGGCATGGGAGGGCTGGTGCCTGTTTCGCCGCGACGGCGTCTTGCCGGTGGACGGCCCGGCCGATCTGGTGCGGCTCGCGTTGCCGCGCGAATGGTCCGAGCCCGATTGGCTGGCCGGCTGCGATCGGACGATCGATACCGACGGCTCGGCCCGGACGCTCGAGTTTTTACCTCACCTTTTTCCGGAGCGGTCATGATCCTTTGGCTTCGCGCCCGCCACGGCGACACAGATTCCATCGACGAAATCGCGCCTGAGATGCCCGCGTGCGGCGTCGGTGTCGAAAGCGACGACGATGTCGTGCGCCGCGAGGCGTTCGCGGCGGTAGTCGACCTCGACGCAGCGGCACACGAGATCGAGCGCCAGCGCGAGACCATACTGGCCGATGCGCAGGCACGCGCCGACGCACTATTGACCGAGGCCGAGGCTGAGGCGGAGCGCGTGCGTGCCCAAGCGCAACACGAATACGAAACGGCGTCCGAGCGCGGCTACGAGGCGGGGCGGGAGCGCGGCCTGGCGGAGTGGTACGAGCGCTGCGCGCGCTCGGCCGCAGGCCAGCGTCGCGTGCAATCGCTGCTGCGCGAGCGCATCGTCGAACTCGTGGTCGATGCGACCGAGCAGATCGTGCGCAATGTCGACGTATCGGCGCTCTTCGCGCGCTCGGCCGAAGTTGTCGAGCGCCTCGTCGAGGGCAGCACCTATTTGCGGGTGCGCGTGCACCCCGACGACGAACCCGCGGCCGTCGGCGAGTTCGATCGGCTGGCTGCCATCTGGCGCGAGCGCGGTCACGGCGTTGCCGTCTCGGTCATGCCCGATCGCGCGGTGGCGCGCGGGGCCTGCTTGTGCGAGTCCGATCTCGGCACGGTGGACGCGAGCCTCGATACACAATTGGCCGCCTTACGCTCGGCTGTGATGCGTGCCGTGCAGCGCACGGGTGGGACCAACGACGCCAACGACACCGATCTGGCCGATCCGGGCGTAGATCTGAAAGCGCTTGCCGACAGCGCGTCGCAGGACGCCAAGAATGCCGCTTCCGAAGCGGGCGATGGTGCCGCGCATCGAACGGGTACCGCAATGAACGATGAAGCCGGGCCCGACGACGAATTCGAAGCGGACCGCCGCGCAGCGCTTTCTCGCGCGGGCCAGCTTGAACATCAGGATCGGGAAGACGCCGAAGATGCGACCGAGGCGGAGGCTGCGTTCCAGGCCGACGCGCATAGCGACGGGGCGGCCGGCGACGGCGAGCCTCACCATGACCCGTATGCGATCCCGTGGCTTGGCGATCCTGACTACGACCGCATTGCGCACCCAGATCATCACGCCGGAGCCGGTTCATGATGGACGATACGCTTGACGACATGTCCCTGCCGGCAGGCTTCGGCGCGCTTTCGGCGCTCACCGAGGCCATCGGCCAGGAATTGCGCGGCGGCTCGCGCGTCGAAACACGTGGCAAAGTCCTGGAAGTCGTGGGCACGCTGATGCGTGTGACGGGGCTCGAAGTACGGCTCGGCGAATTGTGCGAGTTGCGCGCCCCGAACGGACAACTGCTGCAGCACGCGGAAGTGGTCGGGTTCTCGCGCAACGTCGCGGTGCTCTCACCGTTCGGCCGCGTGGCCGACATCTCGCGCTCGACGCAAGTGATCGGCCTCGGGCGGCCGCTATCCGTCCCGGTGGGCGATGCGCTGCTCGGGCGCACGATCGACAGCCTCGGCACGCCGATCGACGGCGGCGGCCCGCTCGAGTGCACCGAGCATCGCCCGATTTTCGCTGATCCGCCTAACCCGATGAGCCGCCCGATCATCGATCGCGACTTGCCGACGGGCGTGCGCATCGTAGATGGCCTGATGACGTTGGGCCTCGGCCAGCGCGTGGGCATTTTCGCGCCGGCCGGCGTCGGCAAGAGCACGTTGATGGGCATGTTCGCACGAGGCGCACAGTGCGACATCAACGTGATTGCACTGATCGGCGAACGCGGCCGTGAGGTACGCGAGTTCGTCGAACACATTCTCGGCGAAGAAGGCATGGCCCGCTCTGTCGTGGTATGCGCGACGTCGGACCGCTCGTCGATCGAGCGAGCCAAGGCCGCGTTCGTGGCGACCGCCGTGGCCGAATATTTCCGCGACCGCGGCATGAGCGTGCTCTTGATGATGGATTCGCTGACGCGCTTTGCGCGCGCGCAGCGCGAAATCGGCCTGGCTGTCGGCGAGCCGCCGGCGCGGCGCGGTTTCCCGCCTTCGGTCTTTGCCGAGTTGCCGCGGCTCGTCGAGCGGGCGGGATTGTCCGAGCACGGCGCGATCACCGCACTCTATACCGTGCTGGCCGAGGACGAGACGGGCGGCGATCCGGTCGCCGAGGAAGTGCGGGGCCTGCTCGACGGCCACATGGTGCTGTCGCGCGAAATTGCCGCGCGCAACCAGTATCCGGCCATCGACGTGCTCGGCAGTCTCTCGCGCGTGATGCCGCTCATCACGACGCGCGAGCACATGGATCGGGCGGGCCATGTGCGGCGGCTGCTCGCCAAACACAAGGAGATCGAGACGCTGCTGCAGATCGGCGAATACCGGCCGGGCGGCGACCCGCTCGCCGACGAGGCCGTGGCGCGCATCGACGCGATCCGCGCGTTTCTCTGCCAGCGCACCGATCAGTTCTCGTCGCCGCGCGAGACCGCCGCCGCACTCGCGGCGCTCGCGAGCTGAAGCCCGGGGCCGCCGATGAACGACGCAGCCGAAAAGCGCGCGTTATGAAAGACAGACGGCTATCGGCCTTCGACCTGATGCTCGACAAGCGGCGGCGCCTCGACCGCACGCTGCGCGAAACGCTTGCCGCACAGCGCGCCGAGCTCGAGCAGGCCGAGGCCTTCGCGCGCGAGAAGCAGGCGGCGCTCGACGAGGCGAATGCCGTGCTGAACGGCTGCGACCACCGGATCGAGGCGATGCTCACCGGCCAGGAGGCGATGTCGCTGCCGCATTTCAATCAGCTGCGCGAGTACCGCGTGGTCCTCGTCGAGCGTGTGACGGCCGCCGAGGGCGAGCTGCGCCGGGCCGAGGCCGATGTGGCGCGCCGGCGCGACGAGATTGCCGATACGCGCGCGCAGATCGTGCGCAACGAAGGGCAGATCGACGTCATCGAGCGCCGCATCGAGAAGATAAAAGCCGAGGTCGAGCGCGAGGAAGAGGATCGGCAGGACGACGAAATCGAGGAAATCATGGTCGCGCGGGCAGTCCGGCTGCGCGCAGCCGCGATCGAGACAGGAGATGCGGTATGAACAGGTACGATGGTGCGCTGGCGGCAGCGGTGGATAGCCCGTCGCTCAACGGCGTCTGGGTTGCGTGCGTGATCGAGGCGCTCCTCGCGCATGGCGTGCGCCATGCCGTGCTGTGTCCCGGCGGCCGCGCGAGCGCCATGTGTCTGGCGATGGAGCGCGATGTGCGGATGAACGTGGCGCTCGTGAGCACCGACGAGCGCAGTGGCGCGTTCGCCGCCCTCGGTATGGCCAAGGCGCACGGTGCGCCCGTGGCGGTCGTGACCACCTCGGGATCCGCGGTGGCCAATTTGCTGCCCGCACTGGTCGAAGCCGAGGCGAGCGGTATCCCGCTCGTTGTCGTGAGCTGCGACCGGCCGCGCCATTTGCGCGGGACCGGCTTCGGCCAGATGGCCGACCATCTCGGTGCGACGGCCGCGGCGACGCGCGCGCAGGCCGATCTCGACGACCCGCTCGATGCGCCCGAGGCGGTGATGCGAGCACGGCGGACGCTCGATGCGGTGCTGCGGCAGATGACAGGCAGCGCGCACCCCGAGCCGAACGGTGACGGCCATACCTTCGCGCGCCGCGCGGCGCCCGGTCCGGTCCATCTGAACGTACCGTTCGCCGGCGTGTACGATGCGCTGGAGACGTTGCCTGTCCGCGCCGCGACGATTTCGGCCCTGCATGCGCCGCTCGATGACGAGCGCGACGCACGCGCGGATGCGGACACCGCGGCCAACGTGGCCAACGTGGCCAACGCGAGGCGCGACGCCTGGAGCCGCGACGATGCTTCACGCCTGGCTGGGCGGATCGCCCAATTGCGCACGCAACGGGGCGAAAACGTCGATCCGGGCGAGACGTTGGCCGCCGGCCCGCTGAACGGACTCATCGTTGCGGGGGCCGAGCCGGGCGCGACGCCCGATGCCATCCTTGCGTTTGCGGCGGCCACGGGCTATCCGGTGCTGGCCGACGTAGGCAGCGGCTTGCGGGCCCGCCCGTGCGCTCGCGATGCACAGGCGGCGCCCGCGATGGGGCCGCTGATCCTCAATCCGTTCGATGCGCTCGCATCGCGCGCGCCGATGTCCGATGCGCGCTGTGAACTGATCGTGCGGTTCGGGCTTGCGCCCGTGCTGCCGACGCTTCACGAATTCCTGAAGGCGAACGCCGAAGTGCCCGTCGTAAAAGTTGCTGCCTGCGCCGACGAACGCGATTATCTGCACCCGGCGCTCGATCCCCGCGATCTGCTGAGCGGCGTCGATGCGCCCGCGCTAGGCCGGCTGGCTGCTCAACTTCGCACCTACGCCGGCGTGGCGGGCGAAGCGTGGCGCGTGCGCTGGGCGGACAGGGCGGCCCATGGCATGCGCGCACGCCGGGCTTGCGTCGCGCAGCTCCCGTGGGGCGAAGTGTCGGCCACGCATCGCCTGCTCGATGCCCAGGGGTTCGCATTCGTTCACGTCGGCAATTCGATGTCGGTGCGGCATGCCGATATCGGCTACGACGTTCGCACGAGCGCGCAGGATCTCTATGTCAGCCGCGGCGTGAGCGGCATCGACGGCACTCTCTCGACGTTCCTCGGCGAAGCGCTTGCGCGCCGCGAGCCGGGGCTGCTGCTCGTGGGCGATCAGGCGCTGCTGCACGACCTCTCGGCGCTCGCCTGTGCGCAGCGTGTCGACGTGCCGGCGTGCGTTTGCATCCTCAATAACGGGGGCGGCGCGATCTTCGACTACCTGCCGGTCGCGGCCGATCCCGGCTATGCGCGCACGATCCGCAACCGCTGCGGCTTCGACTGTGCGGCGCTCGCACAGGGGTTCGGGCTTCGCTATCGCAGGGCCAGCTCGCGCTTGACGCTCGACGAGGCGCTCGAGGCGGCGCGCGATCACGCCGGTGTGACGTTGGTCGAACTCGTCGTTGCGCCGCATTCGGGTATCGCGCAGATGCATGCGCTTGCGCAGGCTCTGGGGGGGAGGTGATGGAACGCCTTCTCCTACCGCTTCGTTCGCCGTCTTCCGACGAGGCCGCTCGTTTCCCTCACGCCGACCACGAGCGCACGAGCGCTTCCCCGCGTGTCGCTGCTGAGGGGGAGGCCGCGGCCGATCCCGTCTCGGCTTCGCGCGCGGCCCTTGACCGCTATGCGCAGGCCGAGGCGCCCGACGAAATGTTCCTCGCCGACATGCAGCGCCGCATCGACGCCGCCGGCCGGCATGCCGCGCGAGCGCGACGTACCGATGACGCGCTGCGCGTGCTGCTGTTGAGCTATAGCGGCGCCGGCAATACGGGCGCCGATCTGCGCACGATCGAGACGATCGCGCAGATCCAGGACGTGTTCGCACACCGGGTCCCGCGCATCAAACTTCTCGCGCTGGGCACGCTGTTCGATCATCGCGTGCTCGCGCGCGTGAAAAAGCTCGATTCGCCGCTGCAGTACCTGCCCGATGCGCTCGTGGAAGCGGTGGCCGAGGCCGATCTCGTGCTCAACGTGGAAGGCTCCACTTATACGTCGAAGTTCTCCGATTCGCTGGCGGGCATGCTGATCGGCGGCGTCGCGCTTGCGCACGCACAAGGATGCCCGGCGGCTTCCTACGGCGTCGACAGCGGCACGATGAGTGCGTCGCTTCAACGGTTCGTGCGGCGCAACGCGCAGCGTGGCCTCGTTATCTGCCGCAATGATGCAGCATGCGCTCAGTTGGCCGAACTGGGCGTGTCGGGCCAGCGCGGCGCCGACGCCGCTTGGCGCTGGCGGGCGCGCGAACGGGCCGCGGCGTCCGGCGAGCGTGCCGGACGCGTTGCCGTGCTCTGCGTCCAGAATCCGTTCTGGTGGCCGGTCTACGCCGATGCGCCGCGGGCGCGAGCGCTCGATGCTTCCGGCGAGGAATCGCCGCTGCGTTACGGCGCGCTGCACTTTCATCGCTGGGATGCGGCGCGCGAGCGTGCCTACGACCGCTATCTGAGTCGCTTCGCAGCCCTCTGCGCAGGCTTGCGCGAACGCGGCTATGAGCCGGTGATCGTCGGCATGGAACAGCTCGACCAGGCGGCTTGCCGCGACCTCGCGGCCCGGTTGCCCTTCAAGGTGCGCATCGTGGCGCGTGGACAAGCGGACCTCGACGCCGTGGCTACCACGGTCGCCCATGCGGACTGCGTGGTGACGACGCGCTATCACGCGGCCGTCCTGGCCGTTTCTCATGGCGTGCCGGTTTTGGGGCTCTCTATCGACGAGCGCATCGACCGCCTGCTCGACGAAGCGGGCCTGGGCGACTGGCGCGCGCGCTGCGACGACGACGGCTCGACGGCACACGCGCTCGATCGTATCGACACGCTCGACGACGCCCGCGAGCATTCGCGCATCGTTGCGGCCTGCGAGCGTTATGCCGGCGCGCAGCGCGCCGTGTTCGATCGGATGGGCAGGAACCTCGCCGCGTGGGTCGAGGCGATTCACTTCGGATGACGACGGAGCCTCGCGCGCCATGACGCAAATGTTCTTGCAACTGCCCGGGCTGAACGCCTCGGTCCTCGACTTCCTGACCTTGGTGGCGCTTTGCAGCACGCGACTGATGGTCGTCATGAACATGTTTCCGCCGACGGGCGACACGATGATGCAAGGCGTCACGCGCAACGCCACGGTCATGCTCTGGAGCACCTTCATCGCCTACGGACAGACCCCGTTGATCCCGGAGCTTCATGGCGCGGTGCTCGTGGCGATGGTGGCGAAGGAGGCGGTCATCGGGCTCGTGATCGGCTACGCGGCATCGCAGATCTTTTGGGCCGCGGACAGTATCGGCGCTTATATCGACGACGTGGCCGGCTACAACAACGTGCAGATGAGCAACCCGACCAACGGACAGCAGACCTCGATCACCTCGACGCTCCTCTCGAACTGCGTCATGACGGCCTTCTGGCTGCTCGGCGGCATGACGTTCCTGCTCGGCGCCGTCTACGAGTCCTACCACTGGTGGCCGCTCGCGAGCGCGACGCCGGTACCGTCGAACATCCTCGAAACGTTCACGATGCACGAGACCGACTCGCTGATGGAGATCGTCGCGAAGATTGCCGCGCCGATCACGGCCATTCTGGTGCTCGTCGACATCGGCTTCGGCTTCATCGGCAAGAGCGCGCAGCGGCTCGACTTCAACACGCTGAGCCATGCCGTGAAGGGGTTGCTGGCGGTATTGCTGCTGGCGCTGCTGATCGGCGTGTTCATCGACGAAGTGCACAGCAAGCTCGCGTTGGCCGATATCGGCCAGCAGATGCGTGCACTGGCGGGACAGCGGTAAGGGCAGGGCAGTGCGCGCCAGGCTCGGGCGGCCGGACCGACGCGCGGATCGGCGCCGCCGATGTTTGGACGCAATCGCCATGGAGAGGCAACCACATGCTAAGCATTTCTTCGTTATTCCGACCTTCGACGCCGGACGTGACGGCCGAAGCGAAAGGCGAGGCCCAATCGGGTCTTGCCGACAAGCGTTCGCATAGCGCGCGGGTGTCCGACGGCAGCCCCGTGCTGACGCGGCTGCTCAGGAGCGTCTCGTTTCCGCGGCGCTCGGGCTCGTCAGGGCATGCCGCGGTGCGGTTGAAAGCGGCGGCGCGGGAGCAGGACTCCGTGGCGGCGGTACGCACGGACAAGGGCAAGCCCGCGCTGACCTCGCTCGCTCACGCGATGGTTCACACGAACGCACCCAAGCCTCGGACCGCGCACGAGGCGGGCCAGCGCGCCGGCGACGGCGCTTCGGCGTCTGCTTCGGCGCCGCGCAGGCCGGCGCTCGTCGAGCTGATGCACGAGGAGCGCAAGACCGAGCTAACGTGGTATGGCATGGAATTGATCCATGGGCCTCTTCCGAGAGTCCGCTGGGCTGACGGTATCCCCGAGATCGATCGAGCCGATAAGGTCGCGGGCCTCGAGAGCGGGCAGCATCCGCCCGTTGGCACCCATGAGGTGTCGGACAAGGAGTGGGCGAAGGTCAACGATCAGGTCGCAAGGAACAAGCGATACGAGAAAAATTTCGGGTCCCTGCCGACTGAAGACGACGATGCGACGGGCGAGCCCGTGATCAACATGCGACCCGAGAAGCCTGCGCTCGATATGTCGGCGATGTGGGCGCAGATCCAGGATCACGACGACGAGCTGTAGCGTCGGTGAGCGGGCCGGGTGGCGCTCGGCCGCTCCTAGCCGCTCTCTTACACTCTCCCCGTCCCGTTCGAAAGCGGCCCCGCCTCGGGCGATGCAGCGCCGACGTGCAGGGCCACGCGTCGGCGATTCGATCTAGCGCAATTGTTTCGACAGCCTGGCCAATTCGCTTTGCAGCGAAGAGAGCTCGTCTTGCATCGCGCTCAGCAAGCGCTGCGCTTGCGGGCGCAGGCGTTGCGTCTGGAACGCGGCCCAGTCGGCTCGTATTGCCTTTTCGTAGTTCCGCAGCTTGTCCCGCGGGACGGCACCGAGCTTGTTGATCTCGCTTTCCTGCAGCAGTTGCTCCATCTCGCCCGCGAGTCCCTTCAATTCCGCGTACCGGGCGGACAGGGCGTTCGCCAACCTGCGCTTGCCCTTTTGCGTGAACGTCGAGAGCACCGCCGTGCCCCACGATACCGGTGACGGGCCCGAGGCGATTCGATTCGCCGCGTTGATCGTACGTTGCAACCCGGCGGCCACCTTCGTTTGATGGGCCGCGATGTCGTCGAGCGGATCGGGCGCCGGGCGCGACGGCTTCTTGCGCAACGGCGCCTGCGGCATATCGATGAGACTCTGTTTGCTGGTACCCATGCCGCCCGGGTCGGCGTCGGGCTGACGCCGGAAAATGTCGTCGAGCCCGGCCCAGTCGTCCTGATCGGGCACTACCCGTGCGATGCTCGTCGTCACCCACTCGCTGAACGACGGCTGGCGCGTCAAGCGCGGGCCGTTGCCGTTCGTCACCGCTGACGGCAGCGGCGGCGGCTGCCGGTAGGGGGCCGCGTTGACGTCGCGGCCGGCTTGCCCGGTGGGCGGCTCGGGCGGAGGGGCGTATTTCGCCGCGCGCTTTGCCTCGCCGGATCCGCCGCGGCCGCCGAGCGTCTTCAGGTTATGGAGTTGGCCGCCTGCGCTCGGCAGCGCACTCGAGTGCGGTCTTTGCCCGGCACCCGTCACGTTCGACGGTTCGGACATGCCGAGATCGATACTCGCGGGAAGCGGCGGAAGCGTGGGGATATTCACAGCCATGGTCGGAGGTCCGTTCAGCCAAACGTGATCAAGGGGAATCGATTCGACTGTAGCGTGCCGGAGCGTTCGGCGGCGCCACGCCGCGAACTGGCGAGCGACGAGGCGAAATCATCGATCATCGGCGCTGCTTCGAGCGCTTCGATAGCTTCCGTTCAACGTAGGCCAGCTCCGAGCAGACCGCCTGGAGCCAGCGTTGCGCTTCGGGACGCCAGCGCCGCGTCTGCGCGAGCGCACGATCGGCGCGCAGCGCTTTTTCGGAGCGCTGCGGCGCTTGCCTATCCTCCGGGGCCGCAACGACCCGGTTCGCTTCGCTCTGATCGAGCAGGCGCCGCAATTCGGCCGCGAGCCCCGCAAGATCCGCGCGCTGCGCCACCAAGGAGTCCCTCGCGTTGCGCCGGCCGGCGCGCGTGAACGTGGCGCGCAAAGCCTGTGTCCACGATTGCGGCGGCGGGCTCGTGGTGATCTGCCGGGCCTTGCTGACCGCCAGCCGGAAACCGACGGCGAGCTGCTCGTGAAGGTTGGCGGTGTCGCCGAGTAGATCGGGCGTCGCACGCGACGGCGGCAGGCGCCCAGGTCCGGCTACCGCGGCGCCGTCCGCACGCGTGTCGTCGCCGGCCGGGCCTTCGCTCGACGGCACGCGATCGACGCGGCCATGCGCCGCCCCGTCGTTGCCCGCGGGCTCAGCGGAGCCGAGCCCCGTATTCGGCGGCAAAGACGAAGGACGGTTGCTGTCGCTCATAGTCGAAAGCGTCTTCGATCAAGTGCGTGCGCCGGCGGTTGTGGGCGCGAGCAGTTGCCGGCACAGCGCCGGGGCAATCTTGCCGCGGTGGACGACGACCTTCTCGTGGCCTTCTCGCGCGCGCGCGTCCTGCCATTCGCGGTTGTAGCCGCGTTGTTCGTCCGATTTGACGTGGGCGGCGGCGAAGAGCGTGTCGGGCAGCGTGGCCAGTTCCCGGGCATGCACGGCGCGCTGGGTGTGGATGTGCAGCCACATCGGGCGAGGCAGGGCGCCGTTGCGCAGGGCCGACGGCTGGAGCCTGAGCTCGAATAGGGTGCCCGGCTCGCCGCTCAGCGGTGTGGCCGCGGCCGGCACCAGCGCGCGTTCGGCGACCAGGCGCTCGACATGTTCCTGGATCGGAAACGGATAGCGTTTCATATGCTCGACCGTGTCGTCCGCCAGCCGTGCGCGCAGCGAGCGCGAGAGGCCTTCCGCCTGGGCTCGCAACGGACGAAGCTGCTCGATCTTGCGATGGAGATCGTCGGCCTCGGCGCCGCTGAGCCCCCAGCGTTGGCGAGGCACGTCGAGCACGTCCAGGCAGGCGTGCATCGCACTGGCTTCGTTCGCGAGGCGCTCGATCACGTTCTCGGTGACATAGGCCGCGTTCTCCGGCGAGAGTTGCAAGCGCGCCTGAGAGACCTTGCGCTGCTCGGCGGGCAGGTCGAATGCAAGCAGCGCGTCCAGACGTGCGAGCCACTCGGCGATTGCGCCGTGACCGGGCGCACTGGCTGCCGCCGACGAATCGGCGGGTGAAGCGGCCGGTGAAGCGGCGGCCGGAGCTTCTTCGCTGTTGCGGAGAATGTAGGTGCCGAGTCCGGTACGCGCGAGACCTTCGGCGCGAGGCGCTTCGGCGCCGCCTTCCTGGGCGGCCGCATCAGGGTCTGCGGCGGTTGCACGCGGGGTGGTCGGCCCCGGCCGTTCTCCCTGCTGCCCTCGATCGCCCGTCTCGGGCGTCTCGCGCGATTCGGATTCAGGCTGCGATGCGGGCCCGCCCCGTCCCGGTTTGCTCTTGGCTTTGCTGCCTTTGGCCTTGCCCTTGCCTTTACCTTTGCCTGCGCGGGCCGGCTGCGAAGCCGAAGCCGCCGCGGCAGTGTCGAGTGTGAGCGCGGCCGCGACCGCGCGCGCGTCGGGCGCAGTCGGGCGCCGCGTCGAACGCGAGAGTTCGACCAGCCGCAGGGCGTCATTCGCGACCATCCAGGACAGTTCGATGAGCGGGACGCTCGCATCGAGCGGCAAGGTCGCGAAATCGGGATCGTTCCGATGAGTGGGCAACGACTCGTCGAGCGCCGCCGCGAACTCGGTGAGCCGCGCGATGACGCCGTCGAGCACGATGCACGCGCTTTCTGCGAGCGGCTCGCTCGGCGCTTTGGCCCGCCACGCGAGCAATTCGCCGCGGATCGATTGATAAGCGTGGAAGATGTCGGAGTCGAACGTCTCCATCAGCGTGAGCAGGCCGTTCTCCCCATAGAATTTTTCGGCCGCGGCATCGCCGAGAGAGAGGCCTGCCACGGCCAGATGGAGGGTTTCGCTGTCGGCGACGGCACGCATCACGTTGAGTCGGCTCGAGAAGGCGACTACCGCATCGATGCGGCGGTAGGTGTCGTAACTCGCGCTGACGCCGGCCGGCAAGTACGGCAGATTCGTTCGAAGGCTCGCATGGATGTCGAGCAGGTGCGCAGCGATAGCGGCTTGCGTGTCCCAATATTCGACGAACGGCGCCCGCTGCGCCGACAACGAGTCCACGCCGGCGCGCAACGTGGTCACCTCCTGCTCGGAGAACTGCCTGCTCGGTGCGCGGATCGTCGGCAAGTGGCTCCAAAGTTCGGAGAGGCTCTCGTTGAACAGCGTGACGTGCCCGCTGTAGGCGGTCGTCAACAAACGGGACAGCTCGGGGTGGACGAAGTTGGTCACGCCTTCGTAGATCTTCCCCAGCTCACTGTCGCTGATCATGCGGATCGCTTCCGCGCGCGGCAGGCTGGCGCGGTGCGCGAACAGCGCCGGGCTCGCCTCGATGATGTCTATCCGCGTCCGTATTGCCCAGTCGCCGGCGCCGCCGTGCACCGCGGACGCCTCGGCGTCGATCGGGCGCCACTCGGCCAGCTTGTCGCGGACGGCCCGCACGAGCGCGGCCGCGGCCCGCTTCGCCACGATCCCGCGATGCGAGCTCGATGTGCCCGGCAACGCCGTGCGCGGCGCGGGCGCCCCCGTGGGCACGCCCGCGGGCCGCTGCATCAGCGACAGGTCCCTGAGCGGGGCCGAAAGCGCCGACGCAGCGGCGCTCGACGTCGTCTGTGCCGGCGCGGGGCTGGCCGCGCCGCGAGGGCCGGGCGGCGTGGATGCCGGCGGGGTGGGCGAGTGCGGCGGCGACAGAGAAGTCCGGGATACGTCCATGTGCGGATGAGGCGCTAGATCATTCGGCTGGCGTGGCGAACAGGCCGGTCAATAGGGCGAGACCCATGGATGCAGATGGCTGATGCGTGCGCCTTCGCCTTCGGCCCAACCGATCGCATACTGGCTCGTGCCGGTGCGCGACGGCGGCGCGTCGGCCGCGTCGCTTGCGCGCACGCCATGACCGATCGTTCGGCGGTGGTCATGCAGCGCGTCGATGTGCCCGCCTGGATGGCGCGCCGCAATTTCGTCGAATGCCTGCCGCGTGGTGGCGCGCAGCGCGGAATCCGATCTGCCGAGTTCGTGCTCGCTGATGTCCGCGATCGCCCGCAGCAACTCCACGCCCGACCGAAAGGTGCCCGTGCGCGCGGTCCGGTTGTCGTGGCGTACGCGGGCACGCATCTGGGCCGGCGTTTGGCCGACATGCATCTTCAGCGCACGAGCCAGCGCCGAAGGCGAGATCAGGCGCGAGAGCGCCGGGTCCGCGAGCGCTTCTTGCAAACCGGCCTCGATCTCGCGTTCGAGGGCGGCAGCCTGCTGGCCGCGCGCGGCGCTTTCCCCGGCGCTGCGGCGCTTGTGTGCGCGCACGCCCGCCAGGGTTTGGCGCGCTTCGGCGAGTTGACGGTCGATGCCCTCGAGCTCTTCCGAAGCGTCCATGTGCCTGGCGCTCAGCGTGGAGTGCGATTCGAACGTCTCGCGGTGTTTGTCCGCATACTCGAGCACGGCGCCCTGCAGCCGGCTGACGGCGATCTCGAGCCGCTCGCGGTCGGCGCTCGGGCGGTTCGTCGTCGCTGCCTCGGCGATCTCGGGTGTCGCCGCGGAACGGCGTGTGCGCGTTTTCGCGAGCTGCGCGCGCTCGGCGCCGAGCCGCTGAATCATGCTGTCATAGACGGGGGGCAGTTTCGGCGCGACTTCCCTGCCCAACTTGTCGAGCTCATCGTTTTGAGCCTTGGCCGGATCGATGGCTTTCAATTCCTCGGCGAACGTTCGTTGCGCGCGCCCCAGCACCGTGGCGAAGGCGTCCTTGTGGGTCCGGAAATGCTCGGCCAGCACCTTGAACTGCTGGAATGCGCGCCTCGAACTTTGGCCGCGATAGACCTGGTCGTGGACCACCAACTCCTTCGTCGGGGAAGGGCCGGTGCCGAATGCGGCCATCATTGCATCGGCCTCTTTCAGCATCGTCGTTGCCGCCTTTTGGGCAAGCCCGCCCGTGTCGTCGGTGAAGGGCCGGTAGCCCGGGATATGTTTCAGCGCCGTGAATGGAAACTGGTGTTCGAGGTTGACGCTGATCAGATAGACCGCGATCTGTCGAACGACGCCCGTCCTCGCCATGTCCGCAAACGGCTTTACTTCGAGCTGAGACATCAGATGGAGGAAGCCGGCCAATGCCTGCATGGCGTCCGTACTGCTGGCGTGCGGGTCAGCCGCGTCGTCGATGCGCCGGAACGTTTCCTCGGCCGCTCTGTTGAACTGCTCGCCCGGCGTCGCCGATCGGTCTCGGCGGCCGGTGCGCTCGGGCGTCCAACTGTCGAGCCAGGCATCGATGCTGCGCTCGAGGTGCTCGTTGACCGGGTCCGGGTGCTTGCTGAAGAGCGACTTGAACGAGGCTTTCGCGATGTCGGACGCTGTTCCGACGGCCGACCACGTGCCGAGCTCCTTGAGCTTGTCGCGGTTGACCACCGCCAGCGCCTCTTCCGCGACCGCTCTGCGGCTTCCCTTGAGCAGACGGATTTGGCTCTCGAGTGCGGCCATCCGATCGGGCACGATGGAAGCCGCGGCGGACGCACGCGGCCGGGCCGGAGGCGCAGCGGAGGCGGGGCCCGCTTCGTCGAGTTTCGCCTGATATTGTTCGAGCAGGTCGACCTTGCGGCCCAGCGCAACGCCATGGCGCGCCATCTTGTCGAATGCCGCCTTGCATTGCTGCGACAGAACCGAGACGTTCTCGTGCGCGCTCGCGCGTTTCGCTTCGAGCTGGTCGACGAGCTTGCCGATTTCCGCTTCGGATGCCGGCTGGGCAGCCTCGGCCTGCCGCGGTTCGGGCGGTCGCCTCAGCGCCGCGAGCTGCGCTTCTTTATCGCCGAGGGCCTGCGCGCGTTGGCGCACTGCCGCGGCGTCGGCATGCGTCGGCGCGGCAGCGGCATGTTCGCGCGCGACATGCAACACCGTCTGCCGGTGCGGCTGCAGAGCCGACGAACTCGGGCGCGCCAGCTTCGCCAGTGCATCGGCCTGCGGCTTGCGCACTTGCGAAGGCCCGGCTTGACTGGCGGGGCGGCTGGCCTGCAGCGAAGATAGGTGCTCGAGCCTGCCGCCGGGGGGCGTGCCCGGTGTACTCGACGGCTGCCCGCGCGGGCTGTCCTGGCGGACGTCCTGGGCGCTTTCCGACGGCGTGAGGTCGGGCGACGGCGAAATCGGACTGACGGTTTCGATTCCCATGATGGCTCGGGCGTGCGTGTGGTTGGGCCGCTGCGTATGCAAAGTGCCGGTGCAGCGCGTTTTTTCAGCGTTGTCTGCGATGCTAGAAAGGCAGGCCGCATCGCTAGCGAACGAATGCGAAGGAGCCGCTAACGATGCGAAGCACGCCCGCCTATCTCGGCAATCAGTTGTTGTTGTCCGACTTCGGCATGGTGTTCTGGAACGAGTCGAAGATCTGGAAGAGCATGCTCATTTCCGTGGTGCCCATCATGATCTGTTCCATCGCGGCGATATCCGCCTCGTTCATACCCATCAACCCGCCGGTGATGCCGTTCATGACGCCGCCGATAACGTCTTCGGCGCCATTGAGGACCTTCTTGCCTACACCTTCGGCTCCGTGCAGGACCTTCTTGCCCGCGCCTTCTATCGCATGACCCGCCTTGCTGAAGTCATGCTTGACGCCATGCCAGAAGCTATGCCATGACATGATGCTTCTCCTTTGATGATTGGGGAAAGCGGCAATCGCCGCGCTTCGACGGTAGCGGGCGTTTCGCATCGGGCGGGGAACCGATGCGAAGGCATGGGCGCAGTGGCGAAGCGGGAAGCTTGGAGCAGGGCCTATGGCAAGTGTGGCGAGTGCGGCAAGTGCTGTGCGCGCAAGCTAGTCCCGGCGCATTCGCAAGGCCGCGATCAGCGCCTCCACGTCGGCATACGCCCGGGTCGGTTCGAACGACGGCGCCGCTGTGCTCGGTCCCGACGCGAGGCGCAGGCCAAGCGCGTCGTCGAGCTGCGCCTCCAGCTGGCCGGCCCATGTCGCCGCTGTACCGCGCGGCAGCGCGTGCGCGATCTGATGCGCCGCTTGCCTGCCGTGAGCGCCCGCTGCATGGGCGCTCAGGCGCGTCGCCACGAACGCAAAAGTCGATGCACGCGTGCGCGGATCGGCGTCGGTCGCCTCGTTCGTGCGAAACGCCATCAGACGCGCCTCATCCTGTAGGGAAAGGCCTTGGAGCAGGGAGGCATCGCGTGCCAGCGCTTGCGGCGGCACGCGCGTCAGCAGGCGGAGCCGAGCCTCCTGTATCCGCTCGACGAGATCTTCGTCGAGCGGCCCGGCCTGGACGCGGGCCAGTGCCTGCAATGGCCGTTCGAGGCGGGCGTCGGGCAGGGCGTCGAGCGCGCGCAGAACGATCGTCGACATTCGCGGCACGTCGTGCTCGGGAACGTCGAGCTCGGCCGCTCTTGCCAGCACTTCCTCCAGCCGCTCCGCGGGTATTGCCGCAAGCCTGTGTGGCTCGAGCTGATTGCCGAGCAGGTGCAGTGTCTCCTCGCGCAGGCGCGGATCGTCGAGACGGCGCAGCGAATTGACGACCCCGTAGGGAATGCGCCATCGGCCTTCGGCGCCCACGTGCTCGAGCATGTCCTCCCGTTGCGGCATGCCGGGCATGCGGTGCAGCACCATGTCGAACACCCGCCGTTGCTCCTCCGGCCGGCTGAAGAGCGCGAGCGATTCCGCGAGGCGGGCGAGCGTGACATCACGGTCGTCGCCTTCGAGATACGGTAGCTGTGTGTCGAAAAGGTCCAGGATGAGTCGTTGCGTCGCGATAGGCGGGGGCGTGTATTCGAGCACGGAAATCAACGACGTGACCATCACACGCGCGGCATGGGACGGAATCGGGCTCAACCGGCGCGCTTCGTTGAGCAGCATCGGTACGGTCGTGGCTAGCCCTTCATCGAGCCCCTGCGTGAGATGCCGCTCGAGCACGTCGTGTCGCCGGCCTTCGGGCACGTCTTCCAGGTGTCGCCACGACATGTACGCGGCGTCGCTGATCGCCTCCGCGAGCGTTGCCAGCGCGTCCGCTCTCTCGCCGAGCGGCAATGCGCGGAAACGCTGCGGCGCGAGCGCCGTCTGGGCCAGGCGAAACGCGTCGTCCTGCGTGTCCGCAACGGAAGACGTGCCGACGATGTTGCGCACCGCGCCGGCCCGCGCACTCGGTCCGGCCTGATCGAACTGGTCGAGCAACTGCTGTTGCGCTTGTACGAGGGCTTCACGAGCCCGCCGGGGGATCCGGACGTTCAGTTTGACGGCGGCGGCGGTGCCAGCCCGCAGGAGCCAGCCGCAGCGGTCGACGACGACGTCGGGACGCGGCACGCCATGGAGATCGTCCATGCCGGCCTGCGCCAGGGCGTGCATCAGCACGTCGGGGTCGCGATTTCGCAGCAGGTACCGGCCCGCCGACTCCGGGGACATCAGTTTCAAGTATCCGTAGCGCTCGTCGGGCGTGCAGAGCAGCGCGTCGAAGAGCCTGCGCTGGCTCGGTGGCTGGAGGCGGCTGGCGATGTGGGCGATCGGGCCGCTGCGCAGGAACCGCGCCATGGGCTGACGACGGATCATCGACCATCGAAACACGTGCATGGCCGGCTCTTCGCGCCAAGATGCGGCGCTTGCCGGCGCCGGATGAGGCACGCTCGGCGCATCGCCATCCGATAGGGTGCGGCGTAGCCGCTTGAGCGGTCGCTCGCCGCCGTCGTCCGGCCGCGGGGCGCTGACCGTTTGCCTCGCGGCGGCGCGCCGCGCTTCGGTCAGGCCTGCCAATGCAGTCAGGGGCCCGCCGATCGCCGGCGCACGTTCGGCCGCGGGCGATTGTGCGGGCGTGGAAGGGCCCGCCTCGGCGCCGGCTTCGGAAGGGGGCGTGATAGGCGAGCCGGGCGAGGCCGGGAGATTCAAATCGATCATCGAGGTGCAATGGCCGGTAGGTGGTGATGAGGCGACTCAGGCGGCGCGCCGCTCTAGAATGGCGCTGCGCTGAGCGCGCAAGGCGGCCAGCCGCGCACGTGCCTCGCCGCGCGCGATAGCGCCCGCCGTGTCGGGGGATAAGGCCCGCCCATGCCGCGTCAGCAGAGCGCGGCCGATATCGGATTTGTCGGCATCGGCCAGCGCAAGCGTGTCGACTACGCGCGGCAACAGGTCGGATGAAAGCCGGGGGGTGCTGGCGAGGCGATTGAAGAGGTCGGCGAACTGTTCCTGATAAGGCGTTTTCGGCAAGGCGAGGAAACGCTCGGCGATGGCTTCGAGCGCGACGCAGATTTCCTCGGGCCGGCGCGCCCGGTCCTCGAGCGCGGTGCGCAGCGTGCTCAGAGCGCCCCCGATCCGGCTAGTGCCCTCAGCGGGCAAGAACGCTTGATCGAGACCGGGGCGCACCACTTGCCCGGCGCGGTAACGCGGCGCGCCGAATTCGTTCGCGAGCGCCTGCAGTCCGCGCCCGACTCCTGTACGCCCGCCAAGCCTGATCGCGAGCAGCCGCTGCCTCGGTGTGGCGTCGGCGAACCCCCGGAACAGATCGTCGACGATCGCACGGCGCATCGCCGGCGGGGCGTGTTCGCCCGCGATATGACTGAGCACGGCTTCCTGCAGGCCCGCATCGAACGTCGACAGCGCCGATGAGAGCTGACTGGCGGCTTCCTTAGGCACGGCGATCCGACCCGCGGGCGTTGCGCGCCCGTTGGCTTGTGCCGCGATGGCTGAGAACAGCGCCAGGGTGTCGCGTTGCGGCGAGCCCGGCGGCAACCGCTTTGCGGTGCTGTCCCAAGCGGCACACACCGCGTCGGCCTGCTGGGGGGACAGCGTCGGCAACCGTTGGAGTTCGGTGCTCAAGACCTGCGCCAGCGTATGCGGTTGCAGCGTGCCCGCCTGGGCAATGAAGCCGTCGATCAGCGCTTGGGGCACCGCCGCGGCGCCGCGGAGCACGCTCGACACCAAGTCGGATGCGCTGCCGGTAGGCAGGTCCGGCATCCGTTCGAGCACGGCCGCGATGATGCGGTCGCTTTCCGCTTCGCCGAGCGCCGCTCGCGTGGCCTCGTCCGCCACGGTACTGCCGATCAGCGTGGCCGCGGCGCTGACGAAAGCGCCCGGCTCGCCCAGTCTCCTGACGAACGACAGCACGGCCTCGCGGCCGGCCGGCGTGGCCTCGTCATAGGCGTCGAACATGTCGTTGATCGCCGCCTCGCGGTTCGTCACGTTCAAGCGCGGCCACACCTGCGCGTGCAGTTCCAGCAACTCGTGGGCGTCCTCGGGCCGGGCGCCGGCAAACTGCGAGAGGCTCGTCGCAAACGCCAGCAGCGGCAGTTGGGCTATGACTTCACGCTCGTCGTTCTGTGCGGGCACGTCGGGGGCGCAGGCCAGCACGACCGCCCGCACGTCACGGCGCGTCTGGGCATCGAGCATCGGGTAGACAGACACGAGCTGCCGCATCTGATTGGCGGCGTCATGCACCGGCACTGCCGCGGCAGCGCGGTCCTCCATGGTGTGCCGTGCGGCCACCTCGCGAACAGCGCCCGGCACCGCGCGCAGCAGGGCGACGGTCTGCGACACGGTTCGCCTCATGACCTCGGGCTCGACCCTGATGCCGTCGCGCAATGCCTCGCGAACGAGCGTATTGAGCATCACCCGCTCGCGCCGGCCCGAGCTGTTCAGAGACTTGCTCGCCGCGGCGCGGCGAATCGCTTCGAGCGCAGCCTGGCGCTCGCCCTGAGTCAGGTTGCCGGCGCCCGCCGCCAGCAAGTTCTGCAAGTAGCGAGCCGACGAGAGCCGGCCGAACGGGGTCGATGCGGGCCCCGTCTTGTCCCGGATCGCTCGCGTCAGCGACCTCGCAACGGCGGCCCGCATCTCGGGGGCCTCGCCGAAGACGGCTGTGAGGCGACGATCGCGCGCAGCTGCGTCACCATCGGCCGGCAGCCCGCCGCGCACCATGCACGACAGCGCACGCGCGAGGCTGCTCGTGTCGAGCCTGCCGCCCGGCTGAGCGGACGCATCGAGCAACTGGCGCAGCAGATCGCCATAGACGGGAATCAGTTCGGCCGGAGCGGGATAACCCTCGTCGACCGTCTCCTGAAGCCGCCGCTCGAGCGTCTCGAGCACCATCTGCAACGCTTCGTCCCGGGGGCTGCTACGGCCTTTGACGGTTTCCATCGCGTAAGTCGCCGCATGGATCATGGCAGCCGGCGGAAAGAAAGAACTCCCCAGCACGAAGCGCTTGTTGCCGCGCGTACGCGGGATGTCGGCGCCTGCACTGCGCTGCGTGCTCCACGCCTGCCTCGACGCAAGCACGTCGCGCAGCAACGCCGTCGACTGTACGCCCCGCAGGCTCCGTACCGCCACACCGATCGATTCGAGCGCGTGCGATTGCGCCGCATCGCTCCCGCTGAAACGGCTCGTCGACAACTGTCCCGTGACCGAGACCAATTCCTTGGCAAGCCGCACCCGGTGCCGCGTCTGCATATGCGGCTCGCTCATTTCACGTAGGATCAGCGCGAGTACGTCGCTGACGGTCTGCCGGTCCCCCGATGCATGTCCGAACTGCGGCAGTTGTGCCGCCATGGCCTGCAGCAACTCCAGGCGCTGGGCGGAGCCGACGACAGGCCGATGCCCGAGCGCGATTTGCTCGTCGTCGCGTTTGAGCAAGTCCTTCACCAGCTTGACGAAATGGTGGCGGTGGCCGCGCAGCGCGGCCATGTTCGACGCGTGCCTGACGAGTTGGCCGATGATGGTGCGGTTGTCCGTATAGGAAACGCTCGCGTCGGCCCCCCCAGCCGTGATCGTGTAGCGAGAGACACTGCAAGCCTCGATATAGTTCGACGTCCAGTGCTTGCGCGCGGCGCTGTCGCCGAGCCACGTCCCGAATGCTGCCGGATCCGCGGGCAGCGTCAGCCGATCGAGCGAGGCGAAGGCACTGGCGACGCGCCGCTGGGCGACCGCTATCGCCGAGTGCCGGAGATCGCTCCGCCCAAGGCGGCTGTCCCGAATGTCCCAGTCCGCATCGAGCGAGCGTGCGAATCGGAGCGCATCGTCGCGGCCGAGCGAGCTCATGACGTCGCCAAGCCGATCGAACAGCGCATGCCGTGACAGCGAAGCGCTGCCGTGCTCGCCGTAATCGTCGATGCCGACCGTAGCCTGGACTTCGCTGGTCGACGGCGACTCGATCCGCAGCGCCGAACTGGTCAGCGCGCGAGCG
Source organism: uncultured Burkholderiaceae bacterium (assembly GCA_966212325.1). GTDB lineage: Bacteria > Pseudomonadota > Gammaproteobacteria > Burkholderiales > Burkholderiaceae > Trinickia. The sequence goes on from CBIHRA010000003.1 coordinate 243,418, forward strand.
AGCCGGCTGCGCTCCGGGCCTTCGCCGGGTGCGAAGTGCATCGCGACGCGAGCGAGTTCGATGCGCGTGTCGATCGGCGTATGCACGCCCATCGCATTCGTCATGATGCGCTCGATCAGGCTGCAGAGCTCGCGATCGCGTGCGGCAGGGCTTTGCGACTCGCGAGCAAGGCGGTTCGCGAGCATAGGCAACTGGGCCAGCGCCTGCCGTTGCAGCGCAAGTTCGGCCATGCGAGCGTCGACTGTCTCGTTCGACTGCGGTGCATGTGCTGCCGGGGTGACCAGCGGAGAACGGGGGGGCAGGAGCATCGTCGTGACCGGGCTGGCCGGAGCTTGTCCCTCGAGCCAGATCTGCGCCTCTTCCGTGGCATTGAACAACGCACCGAGCGCGTCGTGCGTTGCGCCTTGAGGGCACGCCGCGCGCAGGGTCACGACGGCTTGCAGCGCGTCGCCCAGCACCCGAGAGAGATCGACGGCGCCGTTGCCCAAGTTTCGCAGCACGGTGCGATCGGCGGCATCGGCGGCGCTCATCAGCGCGCGTAAGTCTTGCGCCGTACTCGAGGCCAGTGCCGCGACGCCCTCGAGCACGCGCGGATCGCCGCCGCCCTGATCGAGTTCGAACACCGCGGGGTGCAGTTCGCGCAGCGCAGCGACGCTACCGAGCACGGTGGCTTCGATCGGCAGACGATGTTCGGCAGCCGCCTGCGCCACGAAGCAATGCGTCATGTCCGACTCGAGGGTGGCGAGCGCCAAGCGCGCCTCTCCGATCATCGAGTGGGCGGCGCGGATGACGGATGAGTCGTCGTCATCGTCATCGTCGTCGAACGGGCCGAAGGCAGCCTCGATGCTGGCTAGCGCCGCATCCAGCCGATCGAGATGGGCGCGGGCTGCTCCGGTGTGTGCGCGCAACGTCTGCAAGGGCGGCGGATCGCCGGAAGGGCTGGCGGCGTCGAGGCCGCCACGATGAACGGCGACGAGCGCCGCCATGGAGCCGGCGCGCGCAGCCTCGGCCGCTTCGCATGCGCGATGCGCCGCTTGCTGCGCGAGGGCCAGGACGACAGCGGGGTCGTTCGATGCCAACTGCGCGCTCAACTCGTCTTGGGCGGGCGCGAACTCGGATGAGGCCGACGCTTCGCCGCGCGCGGAGCCGGCCGCGCGGGGTCGTCTGCCGGGTTCGGTACCGGCGATCCTTGCGATCTGCTCGATCAGGGCGGCCGCGCTCAGCGCCTCGTGCTTGCGCGCTGCGCCGCCCGGCGCCCGCCCGCGCGCGAGCGTGAGCTTGCCGTCATACGCCGCTTTCAGCGTGCGGCGGCAGGGGTCGTAAAGACGCGGCTCATCGAGCGGCTCATCGCAGGCCGGGACTGCATGCTGGAGCCCGGGCCCGTGTCCGCCGGCGTAGGCTTCTTGCAGCGCCTGCGACCACGGCGAGCGACGCCAGGCGAACGCGAGCGGCGAACGCCTGCCGGCCGGCGCGGCCTGGCCCGGAGCGCGCGGGAGGTTCGCGAACCTCCCGCGATCGGGCGCGGGCGAGTTGGAGGGCGCCGCGCCGTGCGGGGGCGTGCCGTGCGGCGCGGGACTGACGGGCGGCGTTTCGGCCGGCGTGTAGGGGGGGCTCGTGGGACTGAGCGGAGAAGGGCGCATAGGACGGAGACCTCTTGTCGGCGCTGCCGGCGTTCCCGTCGGCGTGATCCGGGTTGCGACGCAACCATGCTAAGGACGTCGCACGGCAAGAGACTGCCGCCGAGCGAAATTTGAGTGCGCAACGCGAAGGCTCGGGCCATGCGAGACAGGGCATCGATCGCTCCGTCACCGTGAATCGCGCGAAAAGCTCAGGCCGCGCACGCGGCGTAACGCAGGCTGCTGCGTTGGTCGATGCGGTCGAGGACGATGTCGACACAGGGCCCGATACCGATACGGCTCGTGTCCAGCGCGAGCTCGGGGTTGACAGGCGCCTCGTAGGGCGCGCTGACGCCCGTGAAATCGGCAAGCACGCCGCGGCGTGCTTGCCGATAAAGTCCTTTGACGTCGCGCCGCTCGCACACGTCGAGCGGTGTCGCCAGATGAATTTCGACGAAGCGCGAGGGGCCGACGATTTTCGCGGCGAGCGCTCGGTCCGCGCGGCGCGGCGAGACCAGCGCGGCAAGCACGACAAAGCCCGCGTCGTTGAAAAGCCTTGCGACCTCGGCCGCACGCCGGACGTTCTCGCGGCGCTCGAGATCGCCGAAGCCCAAATCGCGCGAGAGACCGCGCCTCAGTTGGTCGCCGTCGAGTACGTAGCAGGGCTGCCCTTTCGCCGTCAGGCGTGCTGCGAGACCGCAGGCGAGGGTCGATTTTCCTGAACCGCTGAGACCGGTCAGCCAGATCGTCGACGGGGCGGCAAAGTTCGCCGAATCGGCTGCCTGAGCGGCTGTGAGCCTGAAGTCTGGGTCGAACATGGTTATCTTTCATCGAAGGTGAGCATGGACCCAGCATAGGAGCCGCCCGCGGGCGTTTCGCGCCGGCAGGCGAAGCGGTGTCGTGAAGCACGAAAGCGCCGGGTTCCGAGCGCACCGGAGCACGGCCGGCGCGCCGCTGCTTCGCACCCGTGGATGATCGTTCGCCGTGCGCGCGGTGAACGGGGCAGGGCGCGTCTATCGTCCAGACTCATCGAAACCTCGCGGACGCCCCGAGATGGATGCCATGAATTTCGCCGTTGCGCCGGCACGTGCCGCACGCGCGTTGCCGATCCTGCCCGATGCAGCGCCTGAGTTGCTCGAGCTGGCCGTCGAGCGCGTGGCCGAGCACCATCTTCCCTGCATGGGGCCGCGCCGCGTGCGCCTCGTCGTCACCGGCGAGCCGGTACGCCGCGTGACGCTCGAGATGGGCGCGATGGGCGAGACTCTCGTTGCCGTCGCCGACGACATCGTGCCGGACGCGACCGTGACCTTCGCACCCGAGACGCTGCGTGCGGCGCTCGACGCGCCTCGGCTCTTCGATGCGCGCATTCCCGCATTTGCATCCGGCATCCGGATCGAAGGGAACGGACTGACGGCGCAGTACCTGCTGCAACTGCTCAAGCGCCCCGAGCCGCGCGTGCTTGCGCGCTTCGAGCACGCGAGAGCGCTGGCTCCGCGTTGGCTCGAGCATGTGCCCGAATGCGACACGCCGGACCCGGCGCGCGTCGTCGAGTCGCTCGTCGCGAGCATGCCGCTGCGTCTGCGGGGAGTGCTCGACTGGCCTGCGCTCGGCTGGTCGCTCGAGGACCTGATCGCCCGCCACGGCCATATGCCGCTGCGGCATGACAGCGTCACCGGGCGCCCCGAAACGCTCGGCGATTTTCTCGGATCGTGGCGCGGTGCGACGGCCGTCGCCGACGCACCGTATTCGGCCGGCTGCCCGCTGTCGCCGCAGTTGGCCGCCCTGTTTCCGTTCCCGCTGTTTTCAGCGGGTGCCTATCATCCGGTCGCCCAGCTGTGGGCCGGTGTGCGGCGCGAGCAAAGGCTGGTGACGCCGCTGCACTGCGATATCGCAGCCTCGTTTCTTGCGCAGGTGCATGGCCGCAAGCGGTTCTGGCTCTATGCTCCGTTCCAACGCGATCTGCTCTATCCGATCGACGGCTTCAACACGTATCAGCCCTGCTGTGTAGACGCGGCCCAGCCGGATCTCGAGCGCTTTCCGCGCTTTGCCCAGGCCCGTCCGATCGAGGTGACGATCGAGCCCGGCGACCTGCTCGTCATCCCGACGGGTTGGTACCACTGCGTCTGGGCACTTGACGACGTGATCTCGATCAGCCGCTTCATGGACGATACGTGGGCCGCGACAAGGCATGCCGCCGTCCAGCAGGCACATGTTGCGAGCGACGGACGTTAGAAGGGAACGCGACCATGGAAAACGGATTTCCGCGGATCGTTTCGCATAGGCCGCGATTCGACCGCTTCGCCGCAACCGCTTCCTCATCGAGTCAGCCCACGCCCGTCTGACGGGCAGACGCGCACCATCAACAAGGACCTTACTCATGGCAGACGATCTTCGCATCGGCTCGCACCTGCCGGCGATCGATACACCCTCGAGCACGCCGTCGTCGCCTGCGTCGCCTCATTCGAGACCCGGATCGAGCCCTTCATCGCCGCGCCCGAGCTCAACCTCGCATTCCGCGTCGGCGTTCGGGCGGCTCGGTCATCTAAGGGACGTCAACGCGGCGCGCCCGCAGCGCGCCAATGCGTCGCAGCGAGCAGGCCAAACGAACGGGACTTCGGAGGCCGCTCATTCGCCGCCTTCATCGCCGCGTCCATCCCAGACGCCACACGACGCGAGGTTCAAGTACGGCCGGCACGATGTGCCGTCATTCCGGCGCTCGCATTTCTTCGGCTTCCCTCGGCCGCTGCGTACCCGCTTCGCGGCCCCTTGGCCGCAAAGCGGCGGCAACGAGCACTTCAATCGCGGTTTCAACTGGGGAGCGAGCGGTGGCTTCGGCGGCGGCTTCGGGCGCTTCGCGCTGCCGGCGGTGGGCATGTTCCTTGGCGCAGACCTCGGCATGATGGCCGGGGCGGCGCTCGGGGCAGACTTTCTCATGCCGGGCTGTTTCATGCCGGGCCTCGATCTGGGGCTCGGCCTGCTCGGCGGCGCGGCGCTCGGTGCGCTGGGCTGGGAGGCCGGCCGGATGTTCAACCGGTATTCCGGCGGCCAATCGTCCGGTGGCGCATACCAGGCCCACTACACGCATCCGCCTTACGGCGGTAGTGCAGAGCCTCCCGTGCAAGGCTATGCGCAGGCGTATGGATCGCCCCACATGCCGTACCCGAGCGGTATGCCCGCCCAGGGCTACGCTCCTCCGCCGCAGTACGTCCCGAGTTATCCCGCCTATACGCCTTATCCCGCATACGGCGGCGGGTACGGCAGCGGGCCGGGGTGGGGGTCGATGTTCGCGGGCGCAGCGTTAGGAGGCCTGGGCTTCGGTATCGGCGAGGCGATCGGCGCCGATCTCATGTTCGACGCGCTGATCTGATCGCCGATGCCGTTTCGGCCGCGTTCGATCGCGGTGTTTGTCCGGGGTTTTCACTTCGCCACTGGGTTCAGCGGTCATGAAAAGCTTTCGCCAACCTTATAAACAGGGCGACGCAGCGAAACAGGTTCGAAAAGGTGAGCGAATGTGAGAACTGTAGTCCCCGTTAAACGGGTCGTCGACTACAACGTCAAGGTGCGAGTGAAGTCGGACGGCACGGGCGTCGACATTGCGAATGTGAAGATGTCGCGCTGCTCGGCGCGCGCGGACGGCAAATGCAATGCCGTGCCGCCGCCGCTGCGAGCGCTGCCGTCGGGCGCGCACATTCTCTGCCATCGGTCCGCGGACGAGCTACAAAACATTCAGCCGGTACGGGGCGCCGCATGAACTGCAGATTCATGCTCGTCGCCGAGCGCGGGCGTTGATCCCCGCTGCACCGTCCGGCACATCTTGCCATGGGAGCAGTTGCGTGTGCGCTCGCGTGGACAGTTTCACGCCCGCAGACGTCGATCAGAAGTTGATTGTAATGCTGCCGTGGAGTGGCATGCCGCCGTTGTCGAGCAGCGGGTTGTTGTTGAACGGGCTCGTGTCCGGCGTTCCATTGCTCGTGCTGCCCGGCATTGCACCGGGCATCCCGCCGAACAAGCTGCTTGGCATCCCACCCCCCATACCGCCGAGCATGCCGTCGCCCATGCCGCCCATGCCGCCCATGCCGCCCAACAAGCCGCTGCCGCTTTGCTGCGACATTTCCATCATCATCATCATCAACATCAACATCAGCTCTTCCAACAACATCATCATGGAAGAGGAGCCCGACGTACCGGGCATGCCCGCAAGCATACTCATCGAGCTCTGACCGCCAATTGCGCTTAAGCCGTCCATTACAACCTCCTGCAAGAAAAGATCGATCAAGAACGTTCTGCCGCCGGACCGGGCCGCGCTTGCGCAAGCCGCGAAGTGCCACGCTTATGAGCAAGCGGCAATTGACAGGCGGGACCGGCATGGCGACGATGTCAGTTAAGCACTGGCTCGTGAGCGTGCCGTGGCGCATCCGAAGCGCGTGGCGGAAATGCGAAGCGATGTGGTGCGCGCAGGGGCGCGCCGAAGCGGCGCTTCGGTGCCGACTAGAGGCGGCAGTCGGCGGCTTCAGGCGTATCCACGCTCCCCAAGCATCGCCAGCCTCGTGCGCAGCTTGCCGCGGGCGCGATGCAAGCGTGCCTTGACCGTCGTCACCGGGCATCCCGTGATCTGCGCGATCTCTTCGATCGAATGTCCGAAGAGATACGCGAGCGCCATGGCTAGGCGCAGGTCTTCGGAGAGCACGTCGAATGCTTTGGCGAGCAGGTCGGGCGTTTCATAATCGTGCCAATACTCGAGCATGAGGTCGGGGTGAGTCAGCTCCACCTTGACAAGTGTGTGCCGATGTTCGCGCAGCACTTTCAGAGCGCAGCGGTAGGCGATGGCCATCAGCCAGGTCGACACCGCACATTCGGCACGGAACTCCCTCGCCTTGTTCCACACGACGAGGAATGTATCGTTGACGATTTCCTCGATGAGCGAATCGTTCGCGCTCAGTCGGCGCACGAAGCGCGCGAGACGAGCGCGATAAAGGTGGTAAAGCCGTGCGAGCGCCGAGGGTTCGCCCGCGGCAATGCGCGCGAGGAGCTGCCCGTCCGGGTCCGTTACGGGCGGCTTGCCCAGCGGCGAATCGACGGCAAAGCCGCCTCCGTCGAGCGAGTCGAATTCGGCGCGCACCGCGCGCTCGCCCCGTGCGTCGCCGATCTCGTGAATCGTGCCGACGATGCCTACGATCCGTCCGGCAGAATCATGGAGCGTTCGTTTGTACAGACGCACGGGACGCACGCCGCGCGTGGCGTGCCGCATGCCGGTCGCGTAGATCTGGGTGCCGCCTCGCATAAACAGTTCAAGGTCGGCGCGATGATAGGTCAGCGCGAGATCGGACGGAGCAATATCGTAGACCGTCTTGCCTTGTATGCCTTCGCGGCCCGCGCCGAGAAAACGTTCGAAATGACCGTTGGCGCCGGTGTAGAGGCCATTGGCATCCTTCAGGAATACAGGCGATTCCATGCCGTCGACGAAGCTGAGCAGCCGTGGCAGGTCGGCGGTGCCTTCGCGAGCAAGGCGCATGAGCTGCGCCTGATCCTTCGCTCGTTTGATGATCGGTGCCGGGCAGTCGAGATCCGCATGGCAGGCCGCGTCGTTGGCGCCGTGCGCCACCAGCGAGATGACGTCTTGAACACGCAGTTCGGGCAGCACCGGTATGAGGTAGTCCTCGGTGCCGGTGTCGGCGCGCAGCTTACTAAGCTCCGAAGCCGCATCGGCGTTCTCGCAATCGATGAATATCACGGCCGGCGAACCGGCGGCTATAGCATGGGATGGCGCCAGCCTGCGCACACCGTGCGAGCGTATCGCTCGCGGTATGGGGCGGCCGGTATGGCTGGACCAGAAGAGACGAGGTTCCGTCGCGTTTCCCACGATCATTTGTTGCATTCCTTTCGTTTTTTCGGGCCCTGCGCTCACAAATGCCGGTCAGTGGAGGCAAGTCCGTTTTGCCTGCCTGCCAGGCTCTCGCAGCGCGATGCCTCGACTGTGTTAACGGCAGTACGAGTCTCGATTTTCAGGGTGATATAGGTAGGGGAATCCTCCGTAAGGATTTCCTTAGCACTCCATAAGATCATGCGCAGCCGAGCTAAGCTGAAGGTAGCCGATCGGGCCGGACGTCGTGTCGATGCGGCTCGTCGCGCGCATCGCTTCAGCGGCGCCCCGACCGGCCGATGCGCGCATCGGCTTGGCCAATGTCGATCTCGAACCGGTCCGACTCGATCGCGGACCCGAGTTCGATCTCGCGGCTGAAGTCGATCTCGTAGAAACTATCTTCGCCATGATCGCGATCGCTATGATCGCCGGAACGCGTGTGGCCAGCCGGCTCGTCGCGTTGGATCGAAGTCGAGCCCATTCGTGCGTCGCCGGCCAGGTCAGCGAGTGCATCGCGAACTTCGAGGCTTTTCCGGCTACCGCGTCGAACGGCCTTGCCTGTGCGTGAGAGGGGAATATGCGCGAGCGCCTGCGCGACCGGCGAGGCCAGCGAGAGCCACGCCGCCTTGCCGACGACGCGGGCCTGACCGAGGCGGAACGCAGCCCGCGTGCGCCGTGACGATTGCTCGCGGCGCCACGTGTAGTAGTCGGTCGTGCCGTCGAGTCTGCCGGCAGTGACCTTGCGGCCGCCGACCGACAGCGTCAGTTCGTCGGCGATATCGGTGCGCGTTTCCAGATCGTTCACGAGGGTGTCGAGCGAGGCGTCGAGCGCCTTGAAATCGAGTTGCGGGTCCACCGTCGAATAGGCCTCGGCTTCGGGTACGTCCAATGCGAGCTTCAGCGGCTCCCCCTTGCGCTTGAGTATCGCGAGCAGCCGGGCCATTTCGGTCTTCTGAAAGCGTGCGCGCTCGCCGGCCGAGTAGTGAGCCGTAACCGGCGCGGCGCCTTGTGCGACGACTTGGCCGTCCTTCTGGTCGCCGTAGTGCGTATGCCAGGGATGGCCCTGGCTTGCCAGTATGTCCTTCTTGACGTTCACGCCAAGGCTGAATGCCGCGCCAAAGGTGTTGACGGTCGCGGCGACGGTCGCGGCTCCCCCCATCGTCATGGTGTAACGCTCCTCTTCGCCGGCAGTCAATCGCTTTGCCAGCCGCGTCGCTTCCACCTGTGCACGGCCGTCGCCGGTAAAAAGCGCTTGCGCATCGGGATCGCCTATCGCCGCGAGTGCCCGGGCGGCCGAGGCGAGCTTCTCGCGCACAGCCGCCGTGTCGCCGGCAGGCAGCTTCGCCGCCTCCTTGAGACGCGCTTGCGCCGTCTCGAAGTTGATCCAGTCGCGCAGGCTCGCCTTCAGGGTTTGCCGCTTACCGGCCAAGCGCGTCGTATGGAACTGCGCCTGCGGTCCGGACTCGGGCATGGCGCCCGTCGTGTGTTTCAGCAGCGCGCGCGTCGATGCGGCCACCTTGCCGAGCAGCAGACGGCCCATGCTGTCGAAACGCATGCGGTAGGGGGTCTTCCAGGCGCTCGTCACAGTGCCGGCGTTGAACTTCGCCTCGTGCGTTTGTGCGAACTCTGCGTCGAGCGCTTGCAGTGCTGCCTGGCTTCGTTGTGCACGGTCGGCTTCTAAGACCTCCGTCACAAGGTCGAGTTCGCGTGACGGTGCGTCCTGCGCCACCGTTGCGCTCGCGCCGCCGGGTCCGGTCCATGCCGGCGCCGAGCGTCGCGCCTCGATCCCTTCGCGCACCAGACCAAGCAATCGCTGATGATCGCCCTCGATCTGAGCGACCTTCTCGTTTCGTCGTGCGCGGTAGTCGGCGTAGGCGGTCCAGTTCGCCAGCGGCCGGAAATCGTCCTCGGTGCGATCGTCGGCTGCTATCTGCCGCAGCGTCTCGAGCAGCTTGCTGCGGGCACCCGATTTGACTGCCGGGTCGCGTGAGCGCCGCTCGCCGATATAGGTGCGGTAGGCCTCGGCGCGTGCCTTTTGCTGCTTCGACGCGTTGCCGCCCATAAGATCGGCCGATTTCGCCAGTGCGACGATGGCGCGCGTGGCCTTCGCTTCGCCGTCCTTGCTGGGGCCCGTGCTCAATTGGTACCCGAGATAGGCGAGCGCGCCGACGGCGACGGCCGCCACGGAAATGCCGAAGGTGGCTGGGGCGGTAGGCGCAAAAATGGCCATCAGCGTTGCCGTCAGGCTGGCGGCGCCGTTGACGTAGCCGAGGCCGAGATTGATCTCGTTGCCGCGGTACTCCACCTTGGCGCTTTCCGATGCAGCCTTGTACTGTGCCTTCAACTCGCTGCGGAAACAGAATGCCGCGAACCCGATGCTCAGGTCATCGCCCGCGGCACGCAGTTTCCGCTCGGCGAGATGCCATGCGGCCGTCCCCTCGGGCGCGCTCGACCGTTCGGCCTGTGCGTGTTCCAGGTCCGCAAGCGCCGCTTCCATCTCCTTGACGTCGGCGTTGATCTTGCCGAGCTGCGTTAGCAGTTTCCAGGAGGCCCCTGCCACGCTCGGCCCAATTTTTCCGCTTGGCGGCGCATCGGCCTTGCCGTACGGCATGATCTCCTCGGTGCCGGAATTGCGAAAGCGGAGTTTCGACGAAAACACCGCGAGCGCGCTGGTGACGGCCGACAGCACGAGCTGGACGGTCGAGAGGGCGACCTTTGCCGGCGGATGCAGGCCTGCGCCGATCTGAACCGCGCCGAGGATGCCGTTGGCCGTGGAAGAGGCCAGCACGGGTTGCCGGTGCAACGCGCCTACGCCGGCGCGCTTGAAGCTGTCGAGGATTTTTCCCATCTCATCGTCATCCGCGCCGATCGCCTTCAGGAAGGTCTCGACCATCGCCTCATAGTAGTCGGCCTTGCCGGCGCCTTCGGGCAGTAGCCGCTCGGCCGCACGCTCGGGCGGAATCTCGTCGGCATGAGCCCGCTCGAAGTTCAGAGCGAGAAGATGCGAGAGCTCCGGAATCGAGACCTTCTCGACTAGGCTGCCGTGCCATCCCTCGCAAATTTGCATCGCGGTTTTCTCATTCCAAGCCTCGACGCGGAGGGCCGGCGGTTGCGGCACTTTCTTCATGTCGATCATCTGCTCGAAGCGGTCCCTGATCGTACCGCGCGGCGGTTTGGTCGAGGCCACGGTGGGCGACGACGTCTCACGTACGGGGACGGTGTCGGGTGCGACGCTCGTATCGGTGAACGTGGACAGCGGCGAGATCTGATTGAGCGGGGGCATGGCACATCCTGCTGAACGGACGGATCGGTATGGTGCATTCATTCGTCGGCCATGCTAGAGAGCCGAGATGACGGAACCGGCCGCTGTGCGATGCGATGTGCGGGGAGCCGAAGCGAATGCGCGGACTCGCCCCGCGGCGATGAAGGAATGCTGCGCCGAGCGCTCAAGTCAGCGCGAATTCGATGCGCGGGTGGCCTGCCGGCGCTGCTGGGGCATGCTCGGCATCGAGCAGTATCTCGAAGCAGAGGACCGCCGAGCGTCGGGCCCGGCGGCCGCCGAACGCGTGCCGCAGCGGATCGTGCTCGTCCAGCGCCGCGAGCGCGTGCATCCATCGCTCGGCGCCGAGCGCCTCGCACACGTGGTCCAGCAGCGCCGCGCAAAGCGCCGGTTCGTCATTTTCGGCGGCGATGAAGGAGAGATAGACGTAGGGCAGACGTGCGCCGGGCGCCGGCAACGGCGGCCTGCCGCGCAACGCGGCGACGAGGTTGTAGGCCGGGCGTGCCCAGGCGATCGGCCGCGCGTAGCGCTCGACGTGCGCCTGCCGCAGCGGTGCTTGATCCCATGCAGCGATCGTCGCGCGGATGCGCCCGTCGCCGAGCGCCACAAAGAAGTCCTCCGCGCGTAGTGTGTCGCAGCGCCCGCCGGGATGGAAATCGTCGATACCGATCACGGGCGTCCAGGCGCCGCCGGCCCGCTGCACGGCTAAAAAGCGAAGGATCTCGGGCAGCTCGTCCGGCCGGGCGCGCCTGATCGCAATCTGCGCCGATGCCGGAGCACGCCGCCGAGCGCCCAAGTGAAGGGCGTGCGTTTGCAGCCGGCCGAATCGACGCAGGCGCGGCATGCCGGGGCGCCCGCCCGCAAGGCTGCGCAGCGCCGGTTCGTTGTCTTCGTAGACAAGCGTGTAGCAAGGCACAGGATCGGCCTCGTGCAACGTACGCAGTTCCCCGAATAACCGTTCCACCAGCCCGCGTCCGCGGTGAGCGCGATCGACGCGCAAATCGGAGACGAGTGCGGCGCGCCGCGGCACGCCATCGAGGCGTACGGTCGCCACGCTGCGAGCGAGCGTGGCCACGATGGTATCGGTGGCCGCCTCGCGGCATACGATGGTTTGCATTGCGCCTTGAAGGCGGCTTGCGGCGAAGTAGGACGGTTCGCGCCGCAGGCTGAGCGCGACGGCGCCTTCGATCCAATCGGCCGCCATGCGGGCGCGCAGTTGTGCGTCATCGTCGGCCTGTGCGATCGAGAATCGGTAGGGGCTCATCGGCTGCCGTTGCAGCGATGCTTCGCATCGGCAATCGACGCGCCCGGTTTCGAGCGCTCCGGCAGCCAAAGCCGCGGTCCCGAGGCCAGCCAAAGGCGCACGAACGCGCAATAGGTCAGCGGTGCGGCTGTCGGATCGTTGCGCAGGCGTCGCGGCGCGTCATACCACCGCGTGGCGGGATAGCAATGGTGGACGCGGTGCAGCGAGCGGTGCAGCATGAGCCAACCTAGCCCGAGCGGCAGCACGATGTCATGTGTGATGTCGCCGGGCTCACGGCGTATCGTGGCCGGGGCAACGGGCGCCTCGTAGTGCTCGGCTTGCGTCAGCATGAAATCGAACCATGCGAGGAGCGCCGCTGGAAGCGCATAGGCCCAGAGCACGGCCTGCGGCGCACGCCATGCGCCAATGACGACGAACGCAAAGAATGCGAGCATCCAGCCGAGCGCGAAGTTGCGCTCGCGGCGCTTCGAGCGCGGCACCATCGGCCAGCCCACGCGGTTCTGATGCCAGGCGATCCACGGCAGTTCCAGCGGCGCGAGCGCCCAGATCCATCGCGTGCGCCAGCTGAGCACATAGAGCTGGCCTTCGGGATCGGCGTGCGTGCAATTCGCACGATGATGTTGCAGATGAAAGTAGCGATAGGCCGTGAAGTTCACGCCGAACAGGGCGGCGCAAAACACGCCGGCCGTATCGTTCGCCCGGCGGTCCGATAGAAACGTGCCGTGGACCGCCATGTGCTTGGCTTCCTGGCAGCCAGCCAGCAACAGTGCCTGCGGCAGGCTCAGCAGCGCTCGCAGCCAGAGGTGCGGCATGGTCGCCAGCACGATCGTGTTCAAGGCGGCCAGGGCGAGAAACATCAGGCTCGGCCAATCGGCGCGCAAGTAGGCTCGCAAATTGGCCCAGCGGCTCCGGCGTACGGCAACGGCAGAAAGCATGGGTGCTCCGGCTCGATCAAAGCAAAGAGGTGAACGTGCGGGTGACGATCGTGACCCACGCCGCCGGCAGGCGTTGCCAGAGGGGCGCGAGCAGCGAGAGCGGAACCGTGCGGCGCAGCAGCACGCCGTAGTCGAGCGAGCGCTCGTGCGGAAAGTAATCGCGCTTCACGCCGACGATCTTCGTAAAGCCGCGTCGGTGGTAATAGCGCAATTGCGGGTCGAACGGCCGGCTCCCGCGGCGACCGTAGACGTAGTCCTCGACGCCGGCGTGGGGATGCCGGCGCCGCCATGCGTGCAGCCCAGGCACAGGCGAGCCGAGATAAACGTAGCGCCAACCGCGCGCCAGCGCCCGGGGCCAGAAGAACGCGAAAAGCGCTTCGACGCCGGCCGTATCCCGGCTGCTCAGGCTGATGCCGAAGAGCGACCGGCTGTTGCGCGGCGCCGTCGCTGCCACGCATGCCTGCCAAGTGTCGGCGTGGTGCTCGAAATCGTCCGCCACGGGTTTCAGGAAAAGCGAGGCGAGCAATTTTCCCGTGCGCACGCAGAACGCTCCCATCGCGAGTTCGGGATGAGCTTCGATGCGTGCAAGCAGTTGGGCTCGCGAGGCGGCCTGGCCTGGGTTCCACTTCTCGTGCTCGAGTTCGAGCAAGGCGGGCAGGTCGCCGGGTGTCAGAAGCCGGGCTTGGGCGCGGACCCCGCTCGCGAGGCGAGCGGGTGAGGATTCGGGCGCGAAGAAACGAAGGGCGCGATCCATGGGGATGAAGATGGCCGAAAAAGAGTACATGGGGCAAAGGCCAACAGGGCATTGCAATGACGGTCGGCATTACGCCAGACCAATATGTCAGCGCGATGTCGTATGCTCCGAAACCCTGATTCGGCTCAACCTTCGCCCGATACGGTCGATATGGTCATAATGGAGCGTCGGCGAATCCGGTCGACGGCGCCATGGCAACCGGCACGATAGTCGCGGCCCGACGCGACGTCGGTCGAATGCCGCCCAAGGAAATCAACGATATGCAGCTTTCTTCCGATGCCTCGCCGCTCGAGCAGGTCGCCTCGTGCTCGTCGGCTTCATCGGCCTTGCTGGCTTCGTCCGTGCAAGCCGCCGGCGCGCCCGCGAATGCGGCGACGCCGCCCAAGCCCGCCTTTGTGCCGCCGGCGCCGCCCGCCACGCAGGCGGGCCCGCACGGTATCCGCTTCGACTTCAACGACGGCTGCCGCGTCGTGTTGCCCGAGGGCGGCTGGCGCGTCCGCTTGCGCGATCTCGACACCGGCAACGTCATCTTCGAGACCGAACTCGACGCGGGTCTCGTGCTGAGCTCGAAAAAGTACTATGTGCGCTTTTCGATCGAGGTTTGGCGTCGCGAGGCGGCGTCCCAAGCGGCGTCCCACAAAGCGCCGGCGTTCGTCCATCACTACCACGCAGAAAGCCGGCCGGTGCTGATTCAGTTTCCCGTCGGCACCATCGGCGATGTCGTCGGGTGGCTGCCGTATGCCGTGAAGTTTCAGCGCAAGCACGGATGCCGGTTGACGTGCGCGATGTCCGAGAAGCTCATTGCGCTGTTCGCGAAAGCCTATCCCGAGATCGAGTTCGTCACGCCCGAGGCCGTGCGCCCGGATCGGTATTACGCCACCTACAACCTCGGGCTGTTCTTCGACGATCACGAATGCGTCCGCCAGCCCTGCGATTTCCGGCTCGTGGGCCTGCACCGGACAGCTGGCTACCTGCTTGGCGTCGATCCTGCCGAGGAGCCGCCGCGCCTCGCGCTCGACGACGACAGCCGCCCTATCGCCGAGCCTTATGCCGTGATCGCGGTTCAAAGTTCGACGCAGGCCAAGTACTGGAACCACCCCACTGGCTGGCGCGAGATCGTCGCGTTCCTGAAGGTGCACGGCTATCGGGTGATCTGCATCGATCAGAAGGCCACCCACGGGTGCGGTTACGTATGGAATCACATCCCCTACGGTGCGGAGGATGAGACGGGCGACCGGCCGCTGCATGAGCGCGCGCGCTGGCTGCGTCACGCGAGCCTGTTCGTCGGCCTGTCGAGCGGCTTATC
Organism: uncultured Burkholderiaceae bacterium; assembly: GCA_966212325.1. Lineage (GTDB taxonomy): Bacteria > Pseudomonadota > Gammaproteobacteria > Burkholderiales > Burkholderiaceae > Trinickia. The sequence continues at coordinate 258,433 of CBIHRA010000003.1, forward strand.
GTGGCTGGCGTGGGCGGCGGGGACGCCGACGGTGCTCGTCAGCGGGTTTACGCACGAGACGAACGAGTTCGCCACGCCGTTTCGCGTGATCAACTATCACGCCTGCAACAGTTGCTGGAACGACGTGCGGCATCGGTTCGATCATCAGGACTTCTTCTGGTGTCCGCGCCACAAGGATACGCCGCGGCAGTTCGAGTGCACGCGACTGATCACGCCGGAGCAGGTGAAGTCGGCGCTGCGGCGAATTCCGGGGTTCGGGCAGCCGGGGCGATAGCAGTCGCCCATTCGGTCTCTGCCGGGCCGGCCGCCCGTCGCGGCGCATGCGTGGTCGAGCACGGGATGAAAGCCGCTAGGGCTCACATTGAGCACCTCGCACAGCACCGAAATCGGCGCGGTGGCTCGACATTCAGTCGGCGCGGACACTTCATTGATCGCGGGCAGTGAGCGCCGTCGCGCTGCCGACGATCTTCGCAGCGTCGTTCGCGATCCTTTTGACGCCCTCGCTGCCGAACGACATCGCAATACAGGCGGCCTGTATTTCCGTCAGACACGCATACCGTGGATCGCCCGTTTTCAGGCGGTCGTGCACGCGTGCGGCGAACGCATCGGAGAGTATTCGCTGCGGCCGTGGATAGCGCCTGGGAAGCGGTTGTTCGCCGCTTGACAGCGCGGCGGTCGGACTGGCCATTACCCGTTCCGCACTGTCGAGCCGTTCCGCGATGCCGTTGCGGGGCTGTCGTCGAATGCTTTCAGCCTCGAGCCTGGCGATATTGCCGGCCCGCGCCGCGCGCCGCAGATCGAACCACCCGACGGTTGCGGCGGTGCGCCGGTCCTTCGGAAACTGGGCGTCCTCGACGAACACCGCGGGGCCGTCGGCCCATGCGTCAATGACCACCGGCGATTGCCCGGCGGCACTGCTCGGCGCTTCTGCCCAGACGTGTTCGCCGTTTGGCAGTTCGTAGAGGGCGACGGCATCGCTGGCCGGCCGCCCCCGTTGCTGTGCGCGGCTACCATAAGCGAACGCCGCAACCCGCGCGTATTCGCTGCAATTGCCGGCGAGAAACGCGTAGGCGGACATCGCGATGAGAAGGTGCCGATTCTCCGAGGCCGGAATGCCGGGCATTAATTGCGTGTCGGCAATCTGCGCGTCGAGCCGCAACTGTCTCGCCGCATGGGTGCGCACCCGGCTTGCACCGTTGGTGCGCTGGAGGTCCATGTCGATATTGCCGCGCCCGAACGGCAGCGCTTGCCGCGCGTCGACCAGGGCTTCCTGCGCAGGCACGAGCCGGTCGATACCGGCCGCGTCGATCGGACGGCCGTCGATATGCCGGGCGAGTAGATATCCGCCCATCGGCAGCCAAACGTCCAGCGCCAGTTCACTGCGCATGGCGCCGAAAAGCGAAGGTCCCCCCGGCGAGTGACGTCGTGGGGGCGGTTGAAGCGCCCATGGTGCACGCAGCGTCGCACCGCCTGCTTGATGAGGACTGCTGGTCTCGCGAGACTGCCTGCCCGTGAGGCCGCTCAGCGCGGGATCGCCGTGCAACGCGTGGCTGAACGATGGTCCTTGCGACGGCTGCTGTTCGGACTGCCGGTCAGCTGCGTCCCCGCTGAGCAGTTCGGACAGCAAGCCTCGCGTTCTACCGGCAACAGGCCGTGTCATACCCTTGATCCCCTCTGTCGTTCACCATGCAACATGCCGGCCGACGACCTCGGCAAGCGTTGCTCCAATCGCAACGCGATGGATCGGTTAGTCTGACAGTGCTGCTGGTATGGGCCTCATCGCGCGGCGAACCTGCGGCGCGTCAGCCGAATCTTGTAGCGCATCAAGCTTGCCGCGACAACGCACGTCCGGTACCGCGGGACGCCGCGGCGCCCGCAAGAAGCAAAGGCACGAGATCAGTTCGGCACAGACTCCACCTCACAGTGATTTTTAATACGGCCTACGCCTCGCGAAGCCTTCGCGTATCGATCTTGCATTTCGCCGGACAATGCGGCACTTCAAAGAAGTTCGGGCAGCATGGCACTTCGCCTTGATCGGTTACGACAACAAGAGCGCGGAAATGGGGATAGACATCACTCGCACGCACGGGGCGCACCAAATTGCTTCCGCTACGGGCACGAGCCAAACATCGTCATCGAATGCCGAGGGGGCGTCCGCGTCTAGTAGTCGGCGCGCATCGACGGACGCATACCTGCAAGGGCTCTCCAGCAGAGATATGACTGCGGCCCGTCCGGCCGCAACCGCTAAGCCCAACTCCTGGGCTGCTATTGCCACGCACATCCGAAATCCGGCCGACGATCCGCGGGTATCGAATCTCGTCGCGAAGCTCAAGGCGCTCCACGAGCGATCCCCGACGTTTCGCGCGCGCATGAAAAAAATAGTCGACGAAGGCGGCGTCACGATCACGGTCGCAAAAGCTGACCATTTGCCCAAAGCATTTACGCACCCCGGCCTGCGTCGCATCCATCTTTCGGAGGAAGTGGCAACAGATGCCCCGGGCGCCGCGCACCGGTCGCTGCCGGCGCTCGCGGTGGAGATTTCCAATCTATATCGGCGGGACGAGTTCGATGCGCTCAACCGGCATTTCAAGAACGGACGCCTCGGCATCGAGCATGCCGCTCGTATGAAGGAAACGGCCGAATATGGCTCCGTGAGCGATATGGTCAAGTTCTTTTCCGAAGCGCGTCGGGGCCTGGAGCAAATGGGCTTTGGCAATCCTTCCAGTTGGTACGCCCGTATCGGACCATTCGGCGACGTTCGCGGCGCCTACCCGACGGTGAACGACTACGTGCGCTCGGCCGTGAAGTCCGGCCATACAGCGGCCTACGAGCAGCAGTTCGCGAACATCGCGGCCGAAATGAAACGCACCGCCGATTCATCGGCGAACAACGATTCGACTGCTGCGGCCCAGAACCCAGGAGCCGAATAGTGCAGATGCTGAAAGACCTTCAGCAGCACCAGCAAGCCCAGTCTCAGTCTCTCGTCACGCGTTGAGCGGCGTGCCCATTCGAGCTCGTCGGGCAGTGGCGTGTAGCAGGCTTGCAGTTCCCGGGGTGCCAGAACCTCGGGCAAGCGCGGGTACGCGGTGCGTTCGAGGGTAGCCATTGCGGATCGTCCGGATCGCAGAGGGCCGCTCAGATTAGCGCAAGAAAAACCGCTTGTTACTGCGTCAGATCGTAGTACCCCTGGCCGTTTTTATAACTTCAAAGCTTATGATAGGAATTTACGCTTGCCTTGTTCATATCCCCTTTGGGGCTGCTGCGCTTCGATGTGCGCTCGTCAATAGCGATAGCTCACGTCGAATTTCAGGGCAGAGCCCGAGCGCAATTGCGTCGAAGCGTCGGCCGAGATCGACCACGCGCGGCTCAATCGAGCCTGCACTCCGGCCCCCAGCGAGACGATGTCGCGCGCAAGCGATGCGCCGGGCGCTGCAAACGCCGTCCCGTCTTGCGCGAACACGGTCACGGTGCGGGCACGGCCCGCTAGCTCCGCGGCATACGTGAAGTCCAAGTGCAGTTGCGCGGCCCGTTCGTCGCTGCCGAAAGCGTGAGAGAGCGAGACGCCCGCGTACGGCTGCAGGCTGTGAGCCGTGTCGGCGCCGACGGCGAGGTCCTGTCCGCCGGCGCCCGATTCGACGAACCCCTGACCGTGGACATAGGCCCAGCGCAGGCCCGCGCGCGGCGTGAGCACCGTGCCGCCGAAATGCATCGGCAAACTGGCTTGCACGGCGCCTGTCACCGCGTGGATCACGTGATCGCCTTGGGCGCCGCCGGCCGCCGCGCTGCCGAAAGGCCGCGTTTGGCTCGCCCAATGAGCGCCATAGCCGACGAGCGCGGCGGTTTGAAGCGGTCCGAGCGCGTGGCTGCCGTACAAGGCGAGACGCAGCGCATCGAAACGACCCGTGTCGGGCGAGCCGTATTCGCCGATCTCCGCATGATCGAAACCGACTGCACCGCCGATTCGCGCGCGATCGTCGCCGCGGTCGAGCCCCGCAACGGCGCCGTAGCGGTGCGCCCCATAGCCCGAGATATCGCCGTGCCCATCGGCGCGCGAGTAGCCGCCCGTGGCGGTCACCCATGCGCCGCCGTGGGCGGCGGGCGCCTGCTCGCCTGCCAGCGTCGCCAGACGATCGAGCACGACCGCATCGGTTGCCTGTGCGGCTTGGACGACAGTGGAGCCGAGCGCGGTGAAAATGCTGGTATCGATCGGCGCAACGACCGCCGCACCGTTCACGAGTTGAAGATCGACCTCGGTCGCGCCGTAGCTCACGCTCTCGCTCAGGCCGTTCAGGTTCGCGCCCTCTGCCGCCCGAGAGGAAACCGAGTCGAAGCGCCCGGCGATGGCGTTCGCCGTCAGCAGCGCATAGGTGCGCGCCGAATACGTGCCGGGATCGTAGAGCACTGATAGCCGGCCGGCCAGCGTCGCGGCGCCGAGCACCTTCAATTGGGATGCCGACGTCGGGCTGACCTCGATCACGAGCGCCGCGTTCGAAGCCTGGGCATAGTTGCCGTTGACGGTCAGCGTGCCGATCGTGCCGCCGGGCATGACCGTGCCGCCGTTCGCGACCGAGCCGCCGATCGAGCCGTGCCCGCGCAAGGTGCCCGCACTGCGCACGCTCACGTCGCCGCCGAGCGACGCGCTGTCCTGGCCGAGCTCGCCGACGATGAAGGTGCCCGACGACACGACCGTGCTGCCCGCGAAGGCGTGGTTGTCCGCGCTGATGATCGTCGTGCCGGCGCCTTGCTGAATCAACGCGCCGCTGCCTGCAATCGTGCCGGCATACGTCGAGGTCGTCGTCTGGTCGAAGATGACTGTGCCATTGTCGAGCAAGGTGCCGTTCGCGCCGAGGACGGTGGAGGTGGCGATGCCGCCGCTCGAGACCGTCTGCACGCCGCCGCTGCCGACGACGGTGCCGACGGCGATGCCGCCCGATGCAATGTTCTGCATCGCGCCCGTCGAGAGGGCGGTGCCGGAGACGAGGCCGCCGCTCGCGACGCTCTGCGTGCCGCCCGACGCGACCGTCGTGCCGAACGTCGTACCCCCGTTGCTGACGGACTGGACGCCGCCGCTACCGACAGTCGTTGCGCTGGCGACGGCGCCGGAAAAGACGTATTCGGCGCCGCCATTGAGCACGACGGTGCCTGCCACCGTGCCGCCGCTGCTCACGTACTGATGACCGCCGCTGCCGACGACGCTTCCGCTCGCCGCGCCGCCCGATGAAATGTACTGGGCGCCGCCTGCGCTCACCGTCGTTGTCACGGCCGTGCCGCCGAACAGAAACTGGTCGCCGCCGCTCAGCGTCGTCCCCGACGCCATGCCGCCGGTCCAGACGTTCTGCTGGGCGCCGGTCGCAATCGACGCTCCCGTTGCGGTTCCGCTCGAAAAGACGCTCTGGTAGCCGCCGCTCGTCACGGCGGTGCCGATGGCCAGGCCGCCGCTGCCGACGTATTCGTTGCCGCCACTGCTGACGACGGTTGCGCTGGCCAGACCGCCGGAGCTTACGTATTCGTTGCCGCCCGAAAGCACGATCGTGGCCGAGCCGGCGCCGCCGAGCAAATAAGCACCGCCGCCGCTGCCGACCGCCGTGCCGAGAGAGACGCCACCCGAAAGAACCGTTTCGCCCCCGCCGCGCACAACGGTCCCGATGGCCGACGCGCCGCTGCTGACGTATTGATTGCCGCCGCTCGAGACCGTAGTCGCGCTCGCCACGCTGCCCGAAAAAATGTATTGGGCGCCACCGCTGAGCACGGTCGCACTCGACGCCGAGCCGCCCATCAAGAACTGTGCGCCGGCGTCGACCTGGGTCGCGAGGGCAGAGCCGCCCGTCCAGACGAATTCGTTGCCGCCGCTGAGCGTCGTGCCGCTCGCGAGCCCGCCCGAGTTGACGAACTCCGTGCCGCCCGAGAACACGACGGCGCCCGATGCCGATCCGCCCGACGAGACGCTTTGCACGCCCCCGCTGCTCGCGAGCGTGCCGACGGTCATTCCTCCGCTGCTCACATAGACGTTGCCGCCGTTTTCGACGGCTGTCCCGCTCGCCGTACCGCCGGCGTAGACCTGCTCGACGCCCGCGCTGCCGATGATGGTGGCGCTCGCCACGCCGCCCGAATAGACCGACTGAATGCCGCCGCTGCCGACGGTCGTGTTGGTGGCCGTGCCGCCGGAGAGAAACTGCGTGCCGCCGCTGCTGACCACGGTGCCGTCGGCGATGCCGCCGCTGGAAACATATTGGCCCGCGCCGCCCGCGAGCGTCGTGGCGCTGGCCACGCCGCCCGAGAAGATGCCCTGCACCGAGTTGTCGGTCAGCGTGTTGCTGATGGCCGTACCGCCGTAGATGTCTTGTTCTGCCGTGGCCGACAGCACGTTCGACGTCGCTACGCCGCCCGATATGACCTGGAGGCCGCCCGAGATGGTCGTATCGGCAACAGATCCCCCGTAGATGTACTGCGTACCCGCCGCCCCGCTCACGACGGTGCTCGTGACCGTCCCGCCGTCGACTTCCTGCAAGCCGTCATAGACGGTCGTGCTGGTCACCGCGCCGCCGCTGACATATTGCGCGGCCGCGCCGCCGCTGATCACGATGTTCGTCGCCGTCCCGCTATCGATATCCTGAGCGCCGCCGTCGGTCACCGAGGTATTGACGATCGAGCCGCCGAGCCCGAACTGGACGCTGCCGCTGTTGATCGTCGTCGCACTGGCGACGCCGCCGGTGAACACGCCCTGTTGTCCACCCGAGTTTGCGGTCGTGCCGATCGCGGCGCCGCCTGAGTTGACGGTCAGGAACCCGCCGTTGAGGGTGGTGTCGGTGGCGGTCCCGCCCGAATTGACGGTCAGCATCTGACCGCCGTTGATCGTCATGCTCGTGCACGAGGCGGGGCAGGTGTATTGCGCATGCGCGGACTCGATGGATCCGCCTCCGGCGGCGAGCGTCGCGAGCAAGACCGCAAGCAGCCGGGAACGGTCGCCTCCGCGCCGGCCGAACTGGCGCAGGCCGTACTTGCGGCGATAGGCCAGCGGTTTCATGCGGAAAGCCTCGTAGAGTACAGGCGCCGGACAAGACGCGCCGCGCCGCGAACTGATGCCCCCTCGAAATCGAGGGGGCTCCTTGCGGACTCTCGTCCGCTTACGAGGAGTTACGGACGCGAGAGGGGAAAGTTTAGTCATACTTTCCCTACGAGCCGATCTTTTCCTTAGGGAGCACACCGGCGTGCCGAAGCGGGGCGTCTAGCGCTGGCCGCTGCGAACGTCGACGACCATGCTTCGCGCGCCCCATCTCCAACACCTTCCGATATCAGACGCCGTTCGACCCTGCTCCACTCAGATAGGGCACGACCAGAACCACCTGCGTGCGCGAAGAGGCGGGGGCGACGCCTGCGGCGGAAGCCCCCGAAGGCGCCTGGCCCCCGCGCGGTGCGGCTGACGCAGCGGCCTGCGCCGGCAAGGCGATCACGGCGCAGCGGCTTGGCTTGACCTCGGCCTGCGCCTGCCGTGTCGCACGGGTCCCTGCGGCATCGTTGGTCAGGCGAACGGTCAGCGCCACGTGCGCCGTCCCGCTTGGCGTGCCGTCGCCAGGCTCGACCACGGGCGTTACGTCCAGCGCAATGCCGGTCGCCACATCGAGCAGCGCGTTCCCGCGGCCGTCGGCCGTTTCGTCCTCGCCCCGGTCGACGGCTTCGACGAGGCGGTTCTCGTAGCGGTCGACGGTGACGGGCGTGCCGTCGACTGTCGTCATGTCGCGCGCGAGTTCGATCTGCGCGCGCCCTTCGTGCTCGAACGTGCGCAACTGAGCCAGCATGTCGGCACCTTCGTCGTCGGTGTAGGCCACGCGCGCGGCGCCCGGGGTCTCGTCGGGCCGCCACGGCAGCGGCAGCGCGGCGAGCGCATCCGCATCGACTTGCGCGACATAGGTGACAAGGCGCACGATCGTCGGCCGCCGATCGTAAGACTCGATCATCGCGACGTCGGCGGCGAGGCGCTCAGGGCGGTCGCGAACGAGCACCGCGTTGTTCGTTGCGTCGGCCTCGAGAATGGGCAGCGGCGTTTCGTATTCGATCGGCGTGACGCCAGGTGTGAGCGGCTGTTCGCGCGCCGTGCGGGCGCGCCTGCGCATCAGCGTCGCCACGCCGGGCTCGACGATCACCCGGCCGCCTTGACGTACGTCGCGGTCGGCCGCGCGTGCCGACGTGAGCTTCACGACGCGCACGGCGGTGCGCGTGCGCTCGCGCACGCCGCGCTCGAGCGCACGCGCGGCTTGCTCGACGCGCGTCACGAAGGCGGGGGGCCCGGAAACGGTCACGACGCGCGCCCCTTCGTCGAGCTGCGGAGGAAAGCGCGGGTCCATGATGTGCGTTTCGCGCAGGACGCTGAAGAGCTCCTCGGGCTCGGCGTAGTCGAGCCGTATCGCGAGCGTGCGGCGCGCGGAAGAACGCGAGACGCGTACCACGGTCCCGTCGTAGTACCAGTCGAGGCCGCTGTCGGTCGTCGCCACATCGAGGAAATGCTGTGGCGCCATGTTGAAACGACCCGCGATTCGACTGTCCACGTCGGCGGCGACCACGATGGGCACATGCCCCTGTTGCGAAAGTTCAGCGAGCGCGTCGCGCACGCTCGCGCTCGCAGCCGAATACTCGAAGCGCGAGGTCTGCCAGGGCGGTACTTCGGCTCGCGCCTGAGCAGCGCTCGCGGCGGCCACGCAGGCGGCGAGGGTGAGACGGCCTGCGGCGGTCAGGCGCGCAGTGCGCCGGCCCAAGGTAGCGAGGCCCGCGAAAAGGCGGTTGATCGTCATGGGGCGACTCCTTCGTCGATCTGCAAGGGTTGATCGTTGGCCGGTTCGCGCGGCGCGTCGGGCTGTGCGCCGTCCTCGAGCTCCGGGCCCAAATTGAGCCGGTAGCCGGCGCCGTACACGGACTGGATGGTCCACGGCACGTCGGCTTTTCTCAGTTGCGCGCGCACACGGCTTACGTACATATCGACCGAGCGCGTTTGCACCATCACGTCCCAACCCCAGACCACCGAGAGCAGATCCTGCCGTTGCACGACCGTGCCGGCGTGCGTAGCCAGATGCCAGAGAATGTCGAACTCCTTGGTGCCGAGCGCGTGAGGCGTTTCGCCCACGACGAGCGTCTGGCGTCCGCGGTCGAGCACCACGTCGTCGACGAGCAGCTTGCGGCCATCGTGCTGCCCCGACTCCGCGCGGCGCAGCACGGCGCGCACGCGGGCGAGCAGCACAGCGCGATCGAGCGGTTTCACGAGAAAGTCGTCGGCGCCCGCGTCGAGAATTTTCGCGATGTCGGACTCGGACGAGTGAACGGTCTGGAAGATCACCGGCACCGCCGAACGAGCCCGGCCGCGAACGTGCGCGAGCAACTGCTCGCCCGTGAGCCCCGGTACGTCCCAATCGAAGATCAGCAGATCGGCCCATTGGTCGGCGAGATAGTTGCGCGCCTCGAGTCCGTTTCGGAACGATGCGACCAGATAACCCTCGGCTTTCAGCCATGAGGTGAGCAGCGCATGCTGCGCCGGGTCGTCCTCGACCACGAGCACGCGCACCGGCTTGCCCGAAGCGTTTTTCTTCATCGCTTCACCTCGTCGCGTAGTGGTTGTTTCATCAGAGTGCTCCTTGCTTGAAGACGTGGACCGCGGCCGTAGCGGCAGGCTTATCGCCGGGCGCAAGGCATGGCAGCCGCATCACGAATGTCGTGCCGGCCTCGTCGTTGGGCTCGGCGTGCAGCGTGCCGCCATGCATGCCGACGATCTGCGAGGCGAGCTTCAGGCCGAGCCCGAAGCCTTTCGACGAGCGGTTCGGCTGTGTATCGAAACGCTCGATACGGCCTTTGGCGCGCAGTCCCGGCATACCGCCGGCCTGGTCGCTCACGTGAATTTCGGCGTGGCCGTCGCCCACTTTGAAGAGAATCGTCACTGTGGAACCCGGGCGCGAAGCCTGGATGGCATTGTCCACGAGGTTCTGGAAGGCGCGTGCGGTGAAGCTGCGCACGCCTTCGATCCACACGGCCGCTTCATCGGGCAGCCACAGCCGCAGCAGCACGCGCCGGTAGACCGCGGCGACTTCGAGCTGGGGCACGAGCTCGCGGACGGTCGCGCGCAGATCGAAGCGCGAAAAGTCGTTCTTGCGCAGATTGCCGAGCACCGACGAGAAGATGAAGTTTTCGCCGAGCGTGAGCGCATAACGGGCGAGCCGGCCGATTTGCTCCATCCCGCCGCACTGGTCGAAAGCAGGCGCATCGCTCTCGGCAAGCTGCGAGAGCGCAATGATCGAGTTCAGCGGCGAGCGCAAATCGTGAGACAGAAAGCGCAGTGACGCGATGCGTTCGTCGAGACCGCGGCGCAGCGCCGTGACATCGATCAACGCGACCGTGGCGTCGATGCCGCCGTGCGCCGGCGCGCGGTTGGCTTCGCCGGTTTCGACATGGGCCAGCTTGAGCCAGAGCCAGGTTTCGCCGAGCGCGATTTCGAGGCCCCGCGCGAGCGCTTCGCACAGCGCTTCGTCGTTCGCCATGCCGCCGCCGCCGGCGTTTTCGCTCAGCGCGCCGAACACCTGCACGAGCGACGCGCCTGTTGCAACCCGGCGGCCGAGCATCTGTTGCGCGCGCTCGTTGGCGACCACCACGCGATGCTCGCCGCCTTCGCGGCCGAACGCGACGGTGCCCCACGGTTGGCTGTCGAGCAGGGCCTCGAGCCGCGCGATTTCCGCGTCGCGCACGGCGGCCGACTGCGCATGTGGGAGGGCGGGGGCGGTCATGGCTCGATGATCTTCGGCGTCAGCAGGAACAGGCGTTCCATATGGCTATCGGACTGCTGAGTGGTTCGGAAAAGCCCGCCGATGACGGGAATCTTCGATAGGCCCGGCACGCCCGATACCGTGTGCGAGCGGTCGTCGACACGATAGCCGGCGATCAGCAGCGCCTGGCCTTGCGAGATGAAGGCCGAGGTGTTGATGTTCGTGCTCGTGATGACAGGCAGGTTCGAGACGGTTTGCGAGCTCAGATGGCCGTCCTGGATCGTCACGTCGAGCTTGATCTGCGTGGTGCCGTTCTCCTGCACGACCATCGGCAGCACGCGCAGCGAGACGCCCGTCGAAACCGTATACAGATCGGCCGACGCGTAGCCCGCCACGGGCACGAAGAAACGTGTGACGTTATCCATGACCGCTTCGACGTTGTTGAGCGTCGTCACCTTCGGACTGGCGTCGACCTTGGCCTTGTCGGTTTGCGTGAGCGCGTCGACGCGCGACAACAGATAGCGGCCCGCGTCGCCAAGCACGGCCGAGAGCGACATGCCGAGCGGCGCCGCATTCACGCTCGTGCCGCCCGACAGCGAGGTCGTGCCGAATGTGGGCGCGAGCGTGCCGTTATAGGTGCTTTGCGCCCCACCCGCGCCCGTCTGCAGATCGACATGACTGTTGTGCAGCGTCCAGTCCACGCCGAGCTGATCGAGGGCGCCGTCCTGGACTTCGATGATCTGCGCCGAGATTTCGATGAGCTGCGGCTTGACGTCCAGCCGCTGCAGCAGCTGGGGATATTGGAACATCCGGTCCGGCGTGTCGCGCACAAGGACGGAATTCGTGCGCGGGTCGGCCTGAAACACCGGCAGCGTTTCGTCCTTACCGCTATCGTCCGGCGGCGCCTCGCCGGGACTCGCCGCGGCGCGGGCCTGCTGCAACTGCCCGGAGGGCATCGGCGCGCCGCCGTTGCTGCCCGCCGGCAACGGCGGCAAGGCGACGTAACCGGCGCCGCCGCCACTGCCGTTGCTCATGCCGCCGCTCGTCGAGCCGTACACATCGCGCGTCGGCGTGTTGCGCGCGACATAGGCCAGCTTGCGCGACGGCCCCGCCAGTGCGCCGCTCCCCGATTGCGGGTGATACATATTGTTGAGCAGCGTGGCCACGCCCGGAATCGTGACGTTTTCGCCGTCGATGTTGACGGTCCGGTCCATGGCCCACGCGTGCGCGAGCGGATAGACGCGGACTTCGTCGCCCATGCGGCGCGTGCTCTTGCGATCTACGCGCTGCGCGAGGTCCTTGATCATCTTCACATACGACGGCGGCCCGCTGACGATCGCGACGCCTTGCGCCGCGTCGTACGTGAGCGGGAATCGCTTATCGGCTACGCCCATCTGTTCGAGCGTCGCCTGCAGTTCGCGCACCGATGTGCTGTCGAGATCGATGACGGCGTTCGTCATGTCGGACGGGGCCACGATGTCGAGCACCGTTCCGTCGTAGTACCAGATGAAGCCGAACGTAGCCGCCAGCGTGTCGAGAAAGCGCTGAGGCGGCATATGAAAGCGCCCGCTGACGGTACCCGCCACATTGCTGCCGATCATTGCCGGGATGCCCTGGCTGGCAGCGAAATCGCGCAGGACATCCTTGACGTCCTTACCCTCGGCCGCGTACTCGATCTGTGGGCTCTTCCAATGGACGACGGCCGCGTCGGCCACCGATGCACCGGCGAGCGAAGCGAGCGTCACGCCGATCAGCGCGAGGGCTGCGACGCCGCGCGCGATGCGCTTGCGGCGGGTGGGCGGACCCGGAGGCAGGGTCGAACGGAGCGGTTTGAATGACACGACTTGAACTCCCTGTAGGGCTGCTGCTCTGTTATTCAGTAATACGAATTGATGTTCCACCCGATGACGAGCGGCGTGATCGGAACGGCGCTGCCGTCCGCAGCGCATGTGCTGGCTTGGTAGGGCATCGTCTGTCCGCTGTACGACACCCAACTGGTGAAGATTTGGATCAGGTAGCCGTTCTGGTTCGGCATGAGCGGTAAGACGAGGTTTTCGGTGATGCCCGAAGAGGTGTCCGTAATCCCGGGCGTCTGTGACAAATTCCGGCCGATCGTGTGGTTGTCGTCGTTGTTGCGGATGATCACCTTCTGCTCGAGATGGCCCGAGAGCCCGGTCATTTGGCAATATTGCTCGCTCATGTGTCCCCAGACGGAAGCCGTGATCACGCCGGGCCGGGTGAGCGTGAGGGTCCATGACTGGTTGTAGACATACCAACTGCCGTTCATCGTCACATTGACCCCGTCCGGATAAGCGCCCGTGTATTGTTGGCAATAGCCGAAGTCGGGCGAGGGGATGGGGCCGATGATCACGAGGCAGCCTCCCGATCCCGCGCCGTTGTCGATGCGCGTGGCGTCCTGCCAGGTGCCGCCGATGCACGAAAGCATGTGTCCTGTCGCGTCGACGCTCAATTGCCCGACGCCGCCGAGCGACGCTCCGTTGTCGCACGGCGAGCCGATCGTGTTCGAGGCGGTCATGGCCATCTGCGCTGCGGCGACCGTGCCCGTGCCGATGTTGAGATTGCCGTTGTTGTCGACGACCAGCGAATGCCAAGTCGAGCCCGTGTACTCGTAGGGAATGCCGGTGTCGAGCGCGAGCGCGACATCGCCTTGCACGGCGCTCGCGCCCGTGGGCAGATCGGCCTGGCTCGCCACGGGGTCGCGCCAGTAGAGCGAGCCCGCGCTTTGCCAGTAGCCGGCGCTCGAGCACGAGAGCACTTGGCCGGAAGCATCGGTCGTGATCTTGCCGGCCGAGTTCGCGATGCCGGTGCCGCAGGCGCTGTCGCTTTGCCCGGCCACGTGGGTCTGGTCGGCCAGATAGATCGGCACGTGCATCGTGTTGGCATCTGCATAGCCGGGCACGCCGACACGATAGAGAAAGTCGCTGTTCGTGTTGTTCGGCCCGCTCGAATAGATTTCGGAGACGAGATGGCCGGGGCCCGTGGCTTTGCCCGTGCAACTCGCACCGCTCGGGTTCGGCGTATTCGCCACCCACGAGCCGTAGGCGCCGTAAGCCGCGCTGTTGGGCGTGTTGGACGTGCCGGGCTTGGCTGCCGGAATCGAGCCGCCGCCGGCGCCCGAGTTGGCCGCGATATAGCCGAGCTCGACATCGGGAATGGTTTGCCCGCCCTCGGTCACGAGCCGCGCATCGAGCCCGCCCGTCGAAGGCGCGAACACGAGCAGGCAAGGCGTCTGGCCGTAGACGTTCTGTGCATTCAGGCCCGGCGGCAAATAGCTCGACAGTTGCAGGCCGCTCGACGCGCTGAGCGGCACGACGGCGGGCGTGGTGGCCGTGGCCGACGAAGCGAGCGTCGCGTAGTTGGCTTGCACGAGTTGGGTCGCGGCTCCGGCCACTTGCGATTGAAACTGCGCGGCCTGCTGATCGCGGATGTTCTTCATCGACGTATCGACGAGCATCGACAGGCCGATCAGCATGATGCTCGCGACGAAGAGCGCCCCAATGCTTTCGACCAGCGTCGCGCCGCGTTCGCGCGCACGCGAGCGGCGGGTACCGCGCGAGGCGAACGATGGGGTGGCGCGAAGCGGTTCGAATGACACGACTTGAGCTCTCTGTAACGCTGCTGTTCTGCTACTCAGTAGTACGAATTAATGTTCCACCCGACGACGAGCGGCGTGATCGGAACGGCGCTGCCGTCCGCAGCGCATGTGCTGGCTTGGTAGGGCATCGTCTGTCCGCTGTACGACACCCAACTGGTGAAGATTTGGATCAGGTAGCCGTTCTGGTTCGGCATGAGCGGTAAGACGAGGTTTTCGGTGATGCCCGAAGAGGTGTCCGTAATCCCGGGCGTCTGTGACAAATTCCGGCCGATCGTGTGGTTGTCGTCGTTGTTGCGGATGATCACCTTCTGCTCGAGATGGCCCGAGAGCCCGGTCATTTGGCAATATTGCTCGCTCATGTGTCCCCAGACGGAAGCCGTGATCACGCCGGGCCGGGTGAGCGTGAGGGTCCATGACTGGTTGTAGACATACCAACTGCCGTTCATCGTCACATTGACCCCGTCCGGATAAGCGCCCGTGTATTGTTGGCAATAGCCGAAGTCGGGCGAGGGGATGGGGCCGATGATCACGAGGCAGCCTCCCGATCCCGCGCCGTTGTCGATGCGCGTGGCGTCCTGCCAGGTGCCGCCGATGCACGAAAGCATGTGTCCTGTCGCGTCGACGCTCAATTGCCCGACGCCGCCGAGCGACGCTCCGTTGTCGCACGGCGAGCCGATCGTGTTCGAGGCGGTCATGGCCATCTGCGCTGCGGCGACCGTGCCCGTGCCGATGTTGAGATTGCCGTTGTTGTCGACGACCAGCGAATGCCAAGTCGAGCCCGTGTACTCGTAGGGAATGCCGGTGTCGAGCGCGAGCGCGACATCGCCTTGCACGGCGCTCGCGCCCGTGGGCAGATCGGCCTGGCTCGCCACGGGGTCGCGCCAGTAGAGCGAGCCCGCGCTTTGCCAGTAGCCGGCGCTCGAGCACGAGAGCACTTGGCCGGAAGCATCGGTCGTGATCTTGCCGGCCGAGTTCGCGATGCCGGTGCCGCAGGCGCTGTCGCTTTGCCCGGCCACGTGGGTCTGGTCGGCCAGATAGATCGGCACGTGCATCGTGTTGGCATCTGCATAGCCGGGCACGCCGACACGATAGAGAAAGTCGCTGTTCGTGTTGTTCGGCCCGCTCGAATAGATTTCGGAGACGAGATGGCCGGGGCCCGTGGCTTTGCCCGTGCAACTCGCACCGCTCGGGTTCGGCGTATTCGCCACCCACGAGCCGTAGGCGCCGTAAGCCGCGCTGTTGGGCGTGTTGGACGTGCCGGGCTTGGCTGCCGGAATCGAGCCGCCGCCGGCGCCCGAGTTGGCCGCGATATAGCCGAGCTCGACATCGGGAATGGTTTGCCCGCCCTCGGTCACGAGCCGCGCATCGAGCCCGCCCGTCGAAGGCGCGAACACGAGCAGGCAAGGCGTCTGGCCGTAGACGTTCTGTGCATTCAGGCCCGGCGGCAAATAGCTCGACAGTTGCAGGCCGCTCGACGCGCTGAGCGGCACGACGGCGGGCGTGGTGGCCGTGGCCGACGAAGCGAGCGTCGCGTAGTTGGCTTGCACGAGTTGGGTCGCGGCTCCGGCCACTTGCGATTGAAACTGCGCGGCCTGCTGATCGCGGATGTTCTTCATCGACGTATCGACGAGCATCGACAGGCCGATCAGCATGATGCTCGCGACGAAGAGCGCTCCAATGCTTTCGACCAGCGTCGCGCCACGCTCGCGCGCACGCGAGCGGCGAGCGCCGCGCCGCGAGGGCGATCCGATGGCAGCATGCTGGCGGCTCATCGCTTCAGCCCCGCGTGACTCGAGCCATCCAGACGGGCGTGCCGTCCGTGATGGTGTTCGCGATGGCGGCGGGCAACGGAATGCTGAGGCCCGGCTGGCCGGTCGGGACGAGGAACCCGCCGCGGGCGACGCCGGCGAGCACCGAGCCGTGCGCGATCTTGGCCGTGAAACTCGGAAGCGAGGCCGACGTCGGCGACTGCGCGTAGACCACGACCGTATTGCCCTCGACGTAATTGTTCCAGAGCCCGTCGGAAGCGTAGTGCGCGATCTTCTTCAACTGCCCCGGCGGGATCGAGCCGATGAACGAGGGATCGGCCGACTGCAAATAGCTGATCACCGACTGACGGTAAGCCGCCATGTTGAGCGCCTGGGCTTGCGCCTGCGCGCTGCTGCTTGCCTGCGCGACCGGCTGCATCTGCTGTTGGCCGAAAGTCTGCCAGGCGCCGACGACCGTGGCGATGATGGCAAAGGTAGCGAAAGCGTACATGGCGTCTCTCCCTCGTTCGCAAGGCCGGCTCGGCGCGGCTGCACCGGGGCCGGCATTGGGCTGACAGGCTTTAGTTGGAAGTCCAGACGATCGTGTTGGCGGCGGCGGTGTTACAGGCGCCCGTGGCGGCTGCGGGCGAAACGGGTGTCGGAAGCGCCGCGGCGTTATTGACCGCGACTTGCGCGAAGCCCGTAGTCGTGCCTGTCAGGGCATCGACGCACACGTCCTGCGGCACGTTGGCGTAGCTGATCGTGAAGGTGGTGTTGTTACCCGTGAGCGTGACGGCGCCGCCCCAGGCATTGCTGATCGTCGAGTTCGCCACGTTCACGGACATGCCCTGCGGCACGGCGCCCGCGGCGATGATCGGCCCGTCGAGCGCGCCCGCCCCATAGTTGCCTTGCGTCGTCATGTAGAGCTTGCGGGCAGCGGTCTGCATCGAAGAAAGCTGCTCGAGCATCGTGTTCGCGTTGGCGCTGCCGAACGCCGTGCGCAGCAGCGCGATGGCGCCGATCACGACGATCGCGGCAATGCCGAGGTAAGCAATGCCTTCGAGCAGCGAAGCCCCCCGTTGGCGATGCCGTGCGCGCGGCGTGCTGCGTGGCAGGGCGCTGGTCTTGACGAGGCGACGGTCCGGTTTCATGTGATTCCCCCAATAAGCCAAAAAAATGTCCGGCGTGACCTGAGGCCAGGCTCTCGTCCGGTTATTTCAACGATCGCGACACCGCCGCGATCTCCTGCTGGATGCCGAAGAATCCGGTTACCAGCCACGCAATGACGACCGCCAGCAACACGATCGACATACTGTTGAGCACGCGCATTTGCGTGCCGACGATTTCGACGCCGTCTTCGAGCCACTCGGCGGCCAGCACTTCGAGCGCTTGCGCAAAGCCGCTGTACTGGGAGTAGATGCAAAGATCGTCGACGATCTCCGGCGACGGAAAGCGATATCCGGTAGCGCGCAGCGCCTCGCCCGCGTTGAGGCCCGACTTCACGCCGAACAGCGTGTCGTCGATGCGCGCCCGCAGCCAAGGCGCGGCCATGGCGCCAAGCCGCACGAGCGACTTCTCGACGGTGAAGCCACAGGTCTGCAGCGACGAGAAAGCCATCAGAAAACCGCTGCCGATCACAAGCCGATAGAGCGAGTAGGGCGGCAAGCGATCGAGCACTACGCGCAGGCGTCCGTTCCAGTTCGGCATCGACCAAGCCACCAGTGCGCAAAAGGCCATCGTCAGCGCCACGACGAGCAGCATCCAGTGCTGCGTGAACCGCGACATCAGGTAGAGCGAGCGCGCCGCGCCGTGCCAGCCCCGCGGATCGGAGAAAAGCGCGAACTGCGGAATGACGCGCGTACCGAACACGTAGATGTAGGTGAAGACCATCAGCAGGACCATGCTCGGGTAGGTCACGCCGCCGATGATCGAGGAGCGGATCTTGCGACTCGCCACGACCACCCGCGCGACCGACTCGAGCGCCTGCTCGATGCGGCCGGCCTGCTCGCCCGCGAGAATGATCATCTGCTCGGATTGCGGCACCCAGCCCGACATGCCCTCCGCCAGCTGTCCGCCGTTTTGCACCGTACGGCGCCAGTCCGCGAGCACGATGGCAAGCGCCTCGCGCGGCTTGCGGCCGTTGTGCGAGGCTCGTGCTTCAAGATCCTCCAGTACTTTGAGAAGCGGCAAGCCGTTGCCGAGCATCTTGCTGATCTTGCGATAGATCCGCAGGCGCGCGTTGGCCGTGAGCTGTACCTTTGCCCACCAGCGGTTGACGTCAGGCAGCCGCATGGCACCGCCCTGCAGCCTGCTCGCGCAGGTAGTCGTCGTATTCGCCGCGCGAGGTCAGGTGTCCCACCACGCGCTCGGCCATGCGCGGATCGACGAGCCCGCCGAGGACCTTTCGGATCGCATGGTCCGTCACGGTCTCGCCGCCGAGCTGGCCGAGCCAGTAGCCGAGCGCACCCGCCTTGTCGCCATCGCGAAGATAGGCGAAGAAGCGGGCGTCGGGCCGAATCACCTCGGCCACCACCGAGCGGCCGATCGTGCCGCGCTGACGACAGTGCGCGCACCCGGATCCGACGACACAGACATCCGCGAGGCGTGCCCCGGCAATCTGATTCACACGCGCGACGAGTGCGGCGTCGAGTTCGTCGCGCACTTCGGCAAAACGCACCTTGCAATGCGGGCACAGCAGCTTGACGAGCCGCTGGCTGACGAGGCCCGTGATCACCGATTCGTCGGTGACCATACGCAGCGGCAGACCGAGGTCGATCAAACGATCGACGATCGAGATCGCGTTGTTGGCGTGCACCGTCGTCCAGACCTGATGGCCCGTCATCGCGGCGCGCAGGGCGCTTTGCGCCGATGCGCCGTCGCGCACTTCGCCGATCATGATCGTATCGGGGTCGAGCCGCATGGCATTCGAGATCGCCGCCGCGAACATCGCCGAGCGCGCTTCCTCGCCGGCCGCATTGACCACGGGCGTTTGGACCGCGCCGGCGATCGGGTATTCGACCGGATCCTCGACGGTGATCACGTGAATCGAGCCGCCGGTGTCGCGAATCGAGCTGGCGAGCACGCGCTGCAACGTGGTCGACTTGCCCGAGCCCGTCGGGCCGCTGATGATGTTCATGCCGATCGGTTGTTCCTTCAGGAACTCGAGCGTGGCGGCATGGTCGGCGGTAAAGCCGAGGCTTTCGAGCTCGGCGGCATCGCCGGCGTCGTTGTAGAGCAGCCGCAGGACCATCACGCTGCCCACGCTCGTGGGCGCCGTGGCGATACGTACGCCGAACAGTTGATCGGGCAGCTTGTCGCGATCGGCAATGGCGGCATCTTGCCGCTCGGTCGGCTTGTAGGTGTTGTCGGCGACGCTCGCCATCGCCGCGTAGAGCGTAGCGAGCAGCCGCTCGCCGTGTTCGCGCGTCTGCTCGCGCACGCGCACCAGTTCGTTGTGCACGCGAAACAAGATCTCGGTGGAGTGCCGGTGCACGCGAATGTGAATGTCGGAAGCGCGTTCGCGGCAAGCCTGCGCGATGAGTTCCTTTGCGACGGTCTGCATCGCCGTGTGCTCGAGCGGTTCGACGCCGTCGGTCCGATGCTCGCGATAGGCGCGCGCGATCATGTCGAGGGCGACCGATACCGTGCGGTATGGCTTGCGCATCCGCTCGAGCCGTGCGCGGTAGGAGAGCACGTAGGGGTTCATCTCCTGGCCCTCGGCGATCAGCAGCCGTCCGTCGTCGAGCAGACAGAGGAACTTGCCTTCCTCCTCGCTCGCCGCCAGTTCGCCGTGGTCGCTGAGCGTCTTGGCGCAAGGCGGATCGGTCCTGCGTTCGGCGTTGGGTCTCGTCGCGGCGGGCTCGCCGGCTTTCGCCGCGGTGGCGGGCACGACACCGTCGCGCAGCCACCGCGGCTGCGGGAGCTGCGGTGAAAGGTCGGCGGCCGGCCCGATGCGAGGAATGATGTTGGCCATGGTCAGTACCTCGGCAACGATGGGATGCTAGGGATACCGGGGATACCCGGGACGGCCCCACCGGCCGCCGGCGCGCCGGCGTAGCTTTGCTCGCCCGCCGACGCGGGAAGCGCGTCGATGGCCATCGGCAGCGCCACGCTCTTGCGGCTGCGAGGGAGCTGCGCGAGCACTTCGCCGGGCCGCACGGCGACGATCCGCATGCCGTTCGGCAGGGTGTCGCCCGCTTTTACTTCGACCTCGCCCTGGTCGCGGCTCCAAAGCGTCGCGTAAAGCGACTTGCCGATGCCCTCCACCGCTCGCACGACGAAACCGCTGCGTTCGCCGGCCGCCGCGAGGCGCGTGAGCTCGGCGTTGCGTTGGGCGATCTGCGCTTCGGTTTCGAGCGCCTTGAGGCGAGCCTTGAGCAGGAGCGATTCTTCCTCGAGCCGCGTGAGCGCCTGCGCCGTCGCGGACGGTTGTGCAGGCTCCGGTGCGGTGGCAGTCGGCGCGGCTTTCGCCGGCACGTCCGACTGTGAAGCGGCCGCTTTTAGGGGCGTTGCGTCCAGTTGCGGCTGCGCTGTGCCGGCGTGCGAGACAGCCGCCTGCGAGACGGTCGCGTGAGCACGCGCGGCGTCCGTGCCGGATAGCGTGGCGAGAACGGCCGAGGCGGGCGCGCCGAATGCGGGCGTAAGCGCGAGCGTCAGGCCCGCAAGCGCCAGGCACGTTAGCGCCGAGCCGATGGCGCGTGCATGCTGGCGCCCGACCGGGGCAGCAGAGTCATTAGTTCGCATAGACGACTCCTTCGATGGACCACTTTCCATCCTGATAAGTCAAGCGTTCGAGCCGCACGCCGGGCGCGTCGAGCGCGGGCGCGATGCTTGCCGGGGAGAGGCCGGCCAGATCGGCGGAGAGGCGCCAGACGCGCCACGTAGGCCGCGGCGGGCGTTGAGTGAGCGGTGAGGCGAGATGCTCGTTCTGAGCGGGTTCGGGATGGGGCGCGGCGTCGAGCTTCAGCTTGATCGAAAGCGACTGAAACGAGTCGAAGAGACGCTCGCGCACGCGGCTTTCCGGCAGCAGCGCATCGTCGCCCGCCGGCGTAACGGGGAGCGATACGTGCCAGGCGGCATGGTCGCCGCTACCGTCGACCTGCGCATGGGGAATCTGGCTCAGCAGGAACGCGATGGTCGAATCGTGACGGTCCCAGACATAGCTCGCCGTCGTGCTCGAGCATTCGTAGCGGGACAGTTGCCAGCCGCCGGGGGCGAACTCGCCGAACCGTTCGAGACAACGTGCAGCGAGCACCGACGGTAGCGGCTCGAAAGCCCAGGGGTGCACGGCGGCGACGGGCTGCTTCTGCGCGGCCGCCACGATCTTGCGCTGCGCCTCCGCCATCCGCGCAAACGCAAGCGCCTGCTGGTGCTCGCGATACTTCATGTAACCCACCACACCCGCGCAAAAGAGCAAGGCGAGCGCCGCGGCGGCGAGCGGGAGGCGCAGGCTGCGCCGCGCGCGACCGAGGGCCCACCAGCGATGGACATGCGGCTTGCCGTTGCGGCGCGGCATCAGCTCTTCGAGGCTGCGCCGATAGAAGTTGTGAAAGCCGAGCGGCTCGAGCTCGTCGTCGCCTATCACGACGTTCCAGCCGCCGAGCGCATAGTCGGCAAAGAGCCGCTCGAACACTTCGTCGCGCGTGCCGATCCAGTCGCCGTTCGGCAGGAACAGGTTGTCTCGTACGGCGAAGTAGGCCCAGCGCCCGTCCGGCACCTTGAATGCGCCGATCCAGTTGGGTGCCGGCTGCTGGCGTCCGTCATACATCGCGCCTTGCCGCACGATCGCGGAGGAAACCATCGTCGCGAGCGAGAGCACCCCGGGCTGGATGCCATCGGCCAGGTTGGCGAAACCGGCTTCGGCGTGGTCGCGCTCGATGCGCACGAGCAACAGATCGAACTGCAGCTTGCGCGCAAGCTCGAGTGCTTCCTTGCGCAGCTCGCGCCGCCGCGAGAGCGATTGCCAGAAGAGGCCGCTGACGAAGCGGTGGCGGCCGATCTGGATGATTTGCGTGGACATGATGGCGTTCGTCTCGTGCCTGCGCTCAGGCGCCCGATGCCGTACGCACGGTCAGCGGCGTGATGAGGATCACGATGACTTCGCGCGAGCGCCGGGCGTCGTAGCCGCCGCCGAGAAGAATGTTCGACGGCTTGCCGACGCCTTGCTGCGTCGAGTTGTCCGCCGCACCCTCGTAGCCGCTGATGACGAGCGTCTCACCCGACTTCATAGCGACGCGCTGCAGGAAGTTGCGCGTGTCGATCTGCGGCGTCTGGATCTGTAGCGGATTGGCGCCGCCGCTCGAGACCGTCTGCAGCGCATCGAGCACGGAGAGGTTGGTATAGAACTGCATCAACACGGTACCGTCGTCGAGCATGTGCGGCAGCAGCGTCATGTTGAAGCCGGTGGTGACCGTGCCGGGCGTCAGCGAGGTTTGCGAGCCGACGTTCGCGGTGTTGGTGGTCGAAATCGACGCCAGATAGCCCTGCTGCGTGGCGACTTGGATCGGCACGGGCTGGTTGTTGAGTGTCGTCACCGAAGCCGATGTCTTGCGCCGCACGGCTCCCTGCCGCGAGAGCGCGGAGATGAGCGCCGCAGTGCCGTCCGCCCGGCTGTTGGGCGAGATGACTTGCGCGCCGAGCGTGGCCGCGCCGGTCAAGCCCGATGTAAAGGCGCTCGACAGCGAGAAGCGCGAGCCGAGCGCCTGATAGACGGCGCCCCAGTTGATGCCGTAACTGTCGTCGGCCGACAACGTCACCGACAGCACGGTGACGTTCACGAGAATCTGGCGCGACATCACACGGTTTTGCTCCTCCATGAACCGCGCGACCCGCTCGAGCACGTCGGGGGTATCGGTCACGGAGATCGAGCCCGTGGCGGGTGCCGACACCACATGGCCGTAGGGCGAAAGCATCGCTTTGATGGCTGATTCCAGGCTGCCGAAGATCGACAGTTGCGAGTTCACCGCCGTGGTCGATGTGTTGTTGGACGACACCCCGTTGCTCGTGCTGCTGCCGTTGCCTCCGCCGCCACCGGCAATGCTGCCTGCGAGGCCCGCGCCCGAGCTTTGCGTGCCGCCCGCGTTGCTCGCTTCGCTGACCACATTCGCATTGACCGACGAATCGCCCGGCACCGCGCTGACCTGGAACGTGCGCGTATCGGTGAAATAGAAATCGATGGCGCCGTCCGCGTACTTCCACGAGACGCCGAAACGCGCGCAAGCCGTATCGAGCAACCCCTTCAAATCGCCGCTGCGATAGAGAATGCGCACGCTCGAAGGCATGAAGCCTTCATTGGCCGCCGCTGCACCGCGCCCTGTCGGCAGCGGCGGCAAGTTGACGGCCTGGTTAGCCTTGCCGAGCGCACCCGGTGCGCCGCCGCCCGCGCCGGAGAGGGCGCGCTGGGAAGCCGTGACGGCATCGGCCGACACTTTGGCCGGCACCTGCGTGAGCCGTGTGATGCGTTCCGAAAACTCCTGCAGCGAAGCGACCTGGCGATCGAAGGTGACGGGTTGCGAAAAGACCGGCGGCAGGCCGGCAGACTGCGCCAGCTTGACGGTTCTGCCCGACAGCCAGATGCCGTTGTCGACGACCACGTCGTCGATCGTGTGAGTGCGGATGTTGCCTTCGCGGGCGGAGGCGAGCAGTTTGCCGCTTTGCTCGGAATCGCGGTGCGCGGCATCCGAAACCGATTGGAGCAGGCCCGTGCAACCGGCCAACAGAAGGGCGAGGAGGACGAGGGCGGCTTTCATGACGCGGCTCCGTGGGCAACGATGCGCAGCACCTTGTTGCCCTTGTAAAGAATGGCCTGGATCGGCGTATCGCTCTTGTCGAGTGCCCGCACGACGGCGTGCAGCGCGTCGTCGAACGTGCCCGTGATAGTGGCGTCGGCGTCGATGCCGAAGTCGACCGGCACTTCCCACACGAGCTGCCAGCCTGCCTCCTTGGCCCAGCGCGAGAGCGCCGTCTTCACAGTGCGATCGGAAACTTCAAGCCGCCAGGTGCGCGAGGCTTCGTCCTCCGGCACCACGAAAGAACCGGCTTGCGTCGAAACGGCCGAGGTGGGAACGGCAGCCGGTGGTTCGGCATGCGCGGGTGCGGCGATGCTCTTCGATGCCGACGCGATGGCCGGGGGAGCCAACGTTTGCGAGACCGGCACGATGGCAGGCTTCGCGGCGACTGCGGTGGACGCACCGGCTTTTTGCATGCCCGATGCAGCGGCTGCGGTGGCGGTACCGGTTTTTTGCATGCCTGCTGCAGCGAGGCTCGCGGCGAGCGGCGCCGATGGCGGCGCGCCGGGCAACTGCGTTTGCGCCGCCAAGAGCGGGGGCTCGGCACGCGGCGCGCTGCCGAGTGCGGGGGCCGGGGAGGCCATCGCCGCAGGCGTGCTGGGTGCGGCGCCCTGCGCGTGGGCGGCGAGAGCGGCGGCCGAGCCGAACGGCAGCGCGCGCGAGCGCACCGTAACCATCTGCAAATTCGTGTCGATCTTTGCGCTGACCTCGGGAAGACCCGCGAGCGCTTCGCGCAGCGCCTCGACGAAGGTGCGCCCACCCTGCCAGCTCACGGGCGTCTCCGCCCAGGCGCCCGCATTGGGCAGATTGATGCTGTAGTCGGCGGGAACGATCCGTTCGAGCGCTTCGCGCAGCGGAACGTCATGACCGCCAGCGCCGACATTGCGTGCGTGCAGCTTGCCGAGCACGTCTACGCGCCCGGCGGCGGCGGCTTCGCGTGGCGCGGCAAACGCGCTGCCGGGTTGGCCGACGCAGGCCACGAGGCCCGCCGTGACAGCGGTGCAGATCAACGCGCGGCGCATGGCGAGACCCCGTCCCGTGAACCGCTCCGACAGACGCTTCCCGCTCGCGCGAGAAGGGCGTACGCTCTTTCGGCTTTACTTGCGTCGTGCCGATTCTTTAAAGTCACGAATGCGTCGTCATTGCAACGCTTCACGGACCCACCAACATGACCATTGAATCCAGCGGGTTGCGCGATCTCACGCGCGAAATTCTCGCGCTCGTCGATCTGCCCCAAACCTTCACGGACATCCACATCGAGCAGGATCGCCCGATCATGATCAAGACCCCGCAGGGCTGGATCGAGACCGGCGACAGCACGCCCGTGATGATGGAAGAGATGCGCCCGATGCTCGAGGCCATCGACGAGCAATGGGAAGCGCGGCTCACGCAAGGTGCCATCGATCGCCCGTTCGTGCTCACGCGCTGCCGGCTGCGCTGCAACGTCTACCGAAGCTCGGGCGGCCGCAAGACCGTGATCTCGATACGACGTCTGCCGCTCGAGCCGCTTCCGCTCGAGAAACTCGGGCTGCCCGCCTACATCCGCACGATGCTCGATGCGACGAAGGGCATCGTGCTCGTGACGGGGCCAACGGGCTCCGGCAAGACCACGACCATCGCCTCGCTGCTCGATCACATCAACCGAACCAGAAACAGTCATATCGTCACCATTGAAGAGCCGATCGAGTTTTACCTCGACAGCCGCCAGTCGATCATTTCGCAACGCGAAGTTCCGACCGATACCCCGAGCTTTTCGGCTGGACTGCGTGAAGCGCTGCGACAGAAACCCGACGTCATCATGGTGGGCGAAGTGCGCGACCTCGAGACGGCCGAGACCGTGCTGCAGGCCGGCGAATCGGGCCATCTCGTCTTCGCGACCATGCATATCAACAGTGCCGCCAGCACGCTTTCGCGGCTGCTGTCCTTCTTTCCCGCCGAGCAGCGCGAACGCCACGCCGCCTCGCTCGCGAATTCGTTGATCGGCGCGATCTGCCAGAGTCTCGTGCCGAGCGAAGACGGCCAGTCGTTCGTGCTTGCAAGCGAACTCCTCTTCAATACGAATCAGCAGGTGAGCAAGCTGCTCGTCGATCCTGAAAAGATGCATTTCATCAGCGACTTCATTCGCCGCAAGGAAGACAACATGTCCCGTTCTTTGAACGAGCACCTCGCTTCGCTCGTGGCTCGCAACGCGATTTCCGCGCGCGATGCGATGCGAGCCGCCTATAACCGGATGGAACTTCATGAAATGCTCCTGGGTTCGGTGAAACGTTAGTGCCAACCGAAAACGATTTGGATGCGTAGCGCGCTTAAATTTTTCTTTCCGGGGGGCTCAAGGTTTTCTTAACCCTCGGATTCATCCCAATGGCCAGCGCGCCGCGCATGAAATAGCGCGGCCTTGCGCAAGGCTTCGCAATCCGTACGTTCGCTTCGGGCCGCAGTGCATGGTGCGGACGCCGAACCCGCTATAAAGAGGCCAATGCCGCCTCGTGTGTTTCGCCTCGGGCGGTCCGCCTATCGCATCGAAACCGAGCGAGAAACATCATGCCCGTGACGGGACCAGCCGATACCAATCCGTTCGTCGACAGCGTCAACAGCGTCGACGCGCACGCGCCGTCTTCCACGACCTCGCAGAAGCCGCCCACCCCTACGGTGTCGTCCTCCCGACCACCCGTATCGATGGGCGTACTCGGGCGCCTGAGCGCGCATTCCGCGCGGACACCGAGCGCGCGGGTCAGCACCAACCCGTTCGATACGCCGCGGGTCAGCACCAACCCGTTCGATACGCCGCGGGTCAGCACCAACCCATTCGATACGCCGCCGGGCAGTCCCCGTGAGAGCGCGTCGACGATGCGGCTCGAAACGCATGAATCGGGCAGCCTTGGGCACGAGCGCACGCCGCGCGATGCGCCGGCGAACGACGAGCCCGTCGCTGCCGCGACAACGGAACGTGAAGGCTCGGATCGCCCGCTCGTGGAACCGGAGCCGGGCGTGCGTCTTCCCTCGGTGAAGATTCCCCCGCGCGCGTCGCTCGACGAGGAGTGGGGTTCGCCGACGTCCGTGCTCGACCTCGATACGCCGGCGTCTGCCTCGGTACCGCACTCACCGCACGCAAGCCCATCGTTGGGGCCGCGCGCCGATACGGCGGCTGCGTTCGCGAAGCTGCGCAACCGGCATGGGCTTGCCTCGCCCCCTGTCACGCCGCATACGCCGCAGACACCGCGAATCGATGCCGGACAGAAACACGAGTTGCCTGTTCCCGACCTCGAGCCCGCGGAGGCGCCGCACGATCAGGCCGCCGCTGCGGGCGGGCCGGCGAAGCGGCCTCAGAAAATGCCGAATTCGGCAGCCGAATTCGCCGAGGAAACGATGGAGTCGACGGGGCAGTTCATGACGCCCATGATCGAAGCGCAGATGTTCGCGGCCGAGAGCCAGATGTTCATATCGATGGTCCAAGCACAGGTCGACGTCGCGAAATCCGCGGCGTCCGCCGTCTCGGACGCGGCCCGCAAGAGTTGAGTCTAAAGAGGAAGCTATCGAAGGTAACAGACCGTCACAATCAATCGAAAACAAGACGCGCCATTGAGACGATGCATCCAACGACCCCCACGTCGGAATGCAGATCCCCTCGAATCAGGAGCGAGTCATGTTCTCGAGCGTCTACTTCGTCCTTGCCTCTTCCCTCTATGCGGCCGATGCGCTGCCGGCGTATGCACGCCTGAGCGCCGAGGGGCGTCTTGGCGAGGCCTGCGCCGCGCTCGCGTCGCGAGCGGAACGCGAAGACGAAGCCGCTGACCCCATCGTGCTGCAAGCCTATGCGGACATTCAGCTTGCGCTCGGCCGCCTGATCGAGGCCGAGGAAGGCTACCGCAAGGCACAGCGCGCGATTCGCCAGTCGCGCGACGCGCTGCGCATCGCTTCTTGCCGCAACGCCGGCTGGCTCGCATTCTTCCAGGACCGTTTCAGCACGGCCGTGGCTTGCTTCAATCGCGTTCTAGAGGAACCCGAGGCCAGCGCGGCGCAGCGGTTCGAGGCGCGTCTCGGCAAGTCGCTCATCCTGCTTCATCTCGGATGTTTGGGTGCGGTCGGCCCGCAACTCGACATGCTCGCGCAGACCGCCGAACAGGCGAGCGCCGGCGGCTTCGCCGAGCTGGCCGCCGCGCTGCGCTACGACGCGCGCATTCAACATGAACTGCGCGAGGCGGAGCCGCTGCGCGACCACATCTACTGGCGGTCGGCCGCACAAGGGGTTCTACCCGACACGTT
The DNA here is from genome assembly GCA_966212325.1 of uncultured Burkholderiaceae bacterium. Taxonomy (GTDB): domain Bacteria; phylum Pseudomonadota; class Gammaproteobacteria; order Burkholderiales; family Burkholderiaceae; genus Trinickia. The sequence continues at coordinate 286,586 of CBIHRA010000003.1, forward strand.
TGGCGCAGCCGCGCCGGCGCCGTCGGCGGCCTCGATGCCGTTGCTCGCTCAGCGGCTCGAATACCTTGGATATTTGCAACGTTTCGCCTTCGGCGCAAAGGGGCTCAGCGAACGTCTCGATTCGCATCTTTCTTGGGCGGCCGCGAGTGGGCTTGCCGAATACCATCGCAGCCTTTGCCTCGAGATCTCCGTAGCTGCCGTCGCCACGCAGGCCCCCCATACCGCGGAGACCATGCTCGGCCACTGCCGTGTCGGCAACGGTGTCGCTCATCAGCATAAGCGGTGGTACCTGGAATACATCTATTGCCTTTCGAAGGTGCGGCAGCAGCAGGGGCGCGGGCACGAGTCCACGGAACTGTACGGCCGTTACGCGCTGGCGTCGATCAGCCATGTGCGCGCCGACAGCATCCTGATGCCGGCCGTGACGGCCGAGGCCGCAAGCCCCGCGGGCGCCCAGCCGCGCGCCGACGACGTGAGCGCACGGTTGCCTGCGAAGTACCGTCGCGCCTATCGCTATCTGATGGAGCACCTCGATCAGCGCGACCTGTCCGTGCGTGAGTTGGCCGCGCAGATCGGAGTGACCGAGCGCGCATTGCAAGCCGCGTTCAAGACGCATCTCGGGCTTTCTCCGAGCGAGCTGATTCGCCAGCGGCGCATGGAACGTATCCGAGAGGAACTCACGCGCGAGGACGGCGGCGCCACCGGCGTGCTCGATGCGGCCCACAAGTGGGGCATCCAGCACCGTTCGACGCTCATCAACAGCTATCGGAAGGTCTTTCAAGAGGCGCCCTCTGAAACGCTCGCGCGTTGACATGCCGCGCCGAGCTGCGCCGCTCAATCATCGTTCATGTACGAGGAGCTTGTCATGGAACCGGTCAAACCGCTCGATCCGATCGAACCGTTCAATCCGCCGCGCATCATCGAGACCGAGCGTCTCTGGCTGCGTCCTTTCGTCGAGAGCGACGCCGAGCAGCTTTTCTATGCCCTGCTCGGCGATCCCGAAGTGATGGAATGGCTGCCGCGGCGTACGCTCGAGTCGATCGACGAGGCCATTCTCTATATCCGCGAGTGCGACGCAGGGTGGAAGAACAAGACGATGTTCACCTGGGCGTTCGAGGACAAGCAGACGGGCCATTTATGCAGCATGCTCGAACTGCGTCCGGCCCTGCCGCGCATCGAGCTCGGCGTGGCGTCGGCGCAGCGGCTTGCATCGCGCCGCCGGCGTGCATCGCTCGAAGCGCTTCGCAAAATGCTCGACTGGACGATCGCACAGCCGAATGTCTATCGTGTCTACGCCTGCTGCGCGCCGTCCGGCAAATCGGCTCCGACCATGGAAAAGCTCGGGTTCAAATACGAGGGACGACTCGTCAATTGGGAGCCGCGACCCAATCGCGGCCTCGTTGCCGACGACGCGCTGCTGTTCGCACTGACGCGAACCCCGCCTTCGGCTGCCGAGACAATCGCGGCGAACGGTGCGGTTTCGGCCCAGATGCCGGCGGGCGGCGCGCCGCGCACGCCTTACACGCAGGAAGACAGTCGTGACGTGCAGCCCGCCTGATTCGCAACGTCGAGTGTGTCCCGTGCGAAAGCACGGGCTTGCTAACGGGCGGTTGGTTGGCCGATTACCGACTCGTTTCGACATGCGGCTCATGCCGCAGACGTCCTAACGCCGCCGATACCGCAGAAGTCTTAACGCCGCTGATACGGCCGGCGCACCGATGCGGCCGATACCGACGACGGTAGCGCGGCCGATGGCCTTCTTCGCGAAGCCGTTGCGACACCGGTTGCGGGGGACGCAGGATCCGCGATGCGGCCCACACGATGCCCGTTCCCGAGCACGATGACATGAGCCGTTGCGCGCCCGTCGTCAAGTCGAGCTCGCGCTCTCGCCGACGCCGGGCGTCCGGGGCCGATGGTTCATCGGCTGCCGGTATTACTGGCCTGCAGGCTGATGAGTGTGCTGCGGTTGATGCTTGTGGTGCTTCGCCGAATCGTGGCCGCGGTCCTTGGATTCGGTTTTGTGCTTCGGCTCGGTTTTGTGCTTCGGCTCCGCCTTCTTCGGCTCGGGCTTGTGCTTGCCCTCGATCTTGCCGAGGTGCTTCTCGAGATCCTTGTCGAATTGCTTCGAGTGTTCCTGGCCCGGCTGGAACTGGGTGTGTTGCCCGAACGTCGGAGGGGAAGTCGGGGTGATCGTGGTGGGAGTGACGCCAGCCATCTGTATTCTCCTGCGTGTTGAAGATTGTGACCGGACGACGCCGACACGGCGCCGCGCTGCGAAAACAGTCGTCGCGCCGCAAGCGCTAGGACTGTCCTTGGACAGTGTCGTGAATCCGCTCGTCTTCGCCCCGGCAGGGCGCGAAGACAGCACTTCGTATGCGAAGTCATCCGCACCTTTCAACGCAACCACCGCAGCAGCGGCTCCATCGCTTCGTCGCCATAGCCCAAGCCCCAGCACTCGCGGCGCACGATGAGCTCGAGGTTGCTACCCTGCGCGGATGGATTGTCGATGATCGCGGCGACAAAGGCGCCGTCCTCGATACGCTCGACCGCCCACACGCAAAGTGCGCCCGCCGCGCACAAAAGCTCGAAGCGCAGCATCTCCTGCTCGAAGGCCTTGCCCGTCTTTTCGCGTATCCAGGGCACGCGGGCCGCGACTTCCGCGTTCTCCAGCAGCGTACGGCACAGTTGCACCGCTTCTGGCGATGCGACGATGAATACACGCAACCGAGATGTAATGAATTTCCACTCGAAATCGTCCCCGTGTTCTGCCATTTCGAAGCGAAGTCCTTTGTTTGTTGTCGTACGAGACCGGAAACGATCCGACGAATCGGTCGCCCGCGGCCTCCGAAACGCGCAGCGGCGGCGCATGAAGCGAATCTTTTGCAGGACTCGCAACTTTTTTGGCGCGCAGGCGCACTTACGTGTCACGTACCGGGCATTCGCCCGAACCACTCTCGAGCCAAGCGATGACTTTTCCCCCAAACGGTGACCGGAATCACCTGCGCGTCTGGGCATTGCTGCCATCGGTCGTCAACGGCACGGCATCCGCGGACGAGCGCGGCGACGTCGAGCGCCATCTCTCCGGCTGCTCCGCATGTCGCGAGGAACTCGCATTCCAGCAGCGGCTGTGTGTGGCGATGACCGCGAGCCGGGCAACCGCCGGCCACGACGTCGAAGCCGGGCTCGAACGGCTTTTCGAGCGCATCGGCGAACGTCCCCGCGAGCAGCCCCCCACGCGCGCCCGTCGCTGGGCGCAACGCCCGTCGGCCGGCGCGCTCGCTTACGGCTTTGCCGCACTGCTCGTACTCGGGGCCGGCGGCACGGTGCTGTTCCGGACGGGACTAGGCGATTTTCTCGAGCCCGCCGCCTATCGCACGTTGTCTTCGGGCTCGCCCGGGTTCGAGCAACCTCGCGCGCAGCGCGCAACGATCCGGCTCGTCGTCGACACCACGATGCCCGTCGGGCGGCTGCAGGCATTGCTGACATCGCTTGGTTTGCAGATCGTGGGCGGCCCGGGTGCGAACGGGATCTATTCGCTCGCCCCGGCTGCGGGCGCGGGCAAGGCCGATCTCGACAAACAGATCGATACGCTGCGCTCGGCGCCCGGCGTGCGCTTTGCCGAGCCGATCGAATACGGCGGCTCCTGACCGTCCGTCCGCACTTCGTTTCCCCGTTCGCGTCTTCGCCGGCTGCCGCATCGCGATGCCTGGAACGGCGCTACCTTGATCATGCGCCGGCGGTGGGCATCAAGACCCGTGCCGCGATGTGGGGCGCATCGCAACGTGACCGTTCGGGGGAACATGAACATGAGCTTTTTGCGCAATGCCTGGTACGTCGCTGCCTGGAGCGGCGAGCTTTCCGTCGAGGCGCCGATGCGGCGCGTGCTGCTCGGCGAGCCGGTCGCTCTCTTTCGAGACAATGAAGGCCGGCCGGTAGCCCTGGCCGACCTGTGCCCGCATCGTTTCGCGCCGCTTTCGCGCGGCCGCGTGCGCGACGGAGCGATCGAGTGTCCGTATCACGGGCTAGCCTTCGACGCGACGGGCCGCTGCGTGCACAACCCGCACGGGGACGGCCGCATTCCCGAGGCGGCTCGAGTGACCTCCTATCCGCTCATGGAGCGGTACGGCGCGGTATGGGTCTGGATGGGCGAGCCGCAACGCGCCGCCAGTACGCCGCTGCCCGATTTCGGCTACCTCGATCCGTCCGAGAACGAAACGAGCGTGGGTTATCTGCTCACGCGCGCGCACTATCAGCTGAGCGTCGACAACTTGCTCGACCTCAGTCACTTTCAGTTTCTTCATCCCGATACGCTCGGCACACCGTCGATCACGGCCGGCACGATGAACTTCGACGACGACGGCAAAACGGTTTGGGCGCGGCGCGCAACGCAGCGCGAGCATCTGCGCGATGCGGTCGCCCTGCCTTTCGGCGTGCCCAAGGGTGTGCCCGTGGATCGCTGGCTCGACGTGCGCTGGAACGCCCCGGCGCTGATGTCGATCGAGGTGGGCGCCACCATCTCGGGCCTGCCGCGCGAGTTCGGCTTGACGTCGTTCTCGGGCCACTTTCTGACGCCCGAGACCGAGGCGTCGACGCATTACTTCTTCGGCTTCGGATTACCGAAGACGCTGGGCGCCCGCGCGAGGGAGGTGGTCGAGTATGCCGTCGAGATGCTGATGGGGCCGTTTCGCGACGAAGACCTGCCTATGCTGGAAGCCCAACAGCGAGCGTTGGGCGAGCGCGACTTCTGGTCGGCTCGGCCGCTGATGCTTCCCATCGACGGCGGAGCTGTCCGCGCACGCCGCATCATGGAGCGCATGTTCGAGGCCGAGCGCGCGAAGGGCGCTGAGACCGCGAGCATCGAGACCGCAGACATCGAGACCGGCAGTGCTAAGACCGCGGATTGCGGTCGCCGCGACGAGCATGCGCCCGGGCAAACTTGCACTGGCCATCGGCGTGAAGTGCGGCTCGTGCAGGTGAGCTGAGTGAGCAGGGGCGCCATCGCGGATGCCGCCCGTGCCCGATCTCCTGTTTTCGCCGGCGGGCGGCTCGCGCAATTTCTCGCGGCAAGCGTTCCCCCGATTGCCTCGAGGCGAGCCGTCGGCGGCCTTTTCTTTCTTGACGGCGAGCGGTCGTCCGCCGCACGCGCTGCGCCGTCGCGTCGACAAACGTAACGGCGCCTTCGGCGGCGGCGTGATGGGGGCGTTGGACACGGCATGCTTGCGGCGCTTGCTTCCCGATCCGGCCGCGGGGCCGCGGGGCGCAACCGGATGCTCATGGCCCGGCCTGCCTGACGTCAGGCCGCCGAGACACGCGCGGGCTTCGTCACGTAGGCGGCTGCTTCGTGCGCGGCACATCGTCCGCTGCCGACTTTCTCCATACTCGGCGCATACAAGGCGCAAAGGCTGCGAGCCGCTCGTTGCGCCTGGCAGGCGCGCCATCGCGTGCGTCGATCCGCTGGCGGAAGTGTCAAGGAGCATGGGACATGAAAATAGGAAACTGGATTTCGGCTTGCGTCGCCGGTGCGAGCGGCGCCGATCATGCAAAGACGAGCAGCAAGCGCAACACCGCACCGTCGAGCCGGCGCATGTCCGGCAGCAGCGTGCTGAGCAAACTCGGTTCACTCGGCAAGGGGAGCAGCAAAAAGAGTAAGGGCGGCGCCGACGCGAGCATGAAGCGCACGCCTTCGTACGATCCGGTGCACTCGGACTTCGTAAGCGATACGTTGGAGTATCTGCGCAGCGGCGGCCACTGGAAAAGCGCCGGCGAATCCACAGGCAAGACCGAAGGCGAACAGCCGCCTCATGAAACGCTGCCCAATGCACCCGGGCACAAAGGCTCGTTCGGCGACTTGTCGGCGCATACATCCATGCGCGACGTCGCCCTGCAGATGGCCTTGCATGCAGTGCAGGCGATTCCGGAAATATCGGCGGAAGAAACCGCGGCAGGCGTGCGTGCGCATGGCCTGTCTTCCGGTTCGGCTTTCGTGCCTCGGCCCGCGCTGCGGCCGGGCGAGGAAAGCGAGAGCAACGAAGCATCGCTCGTCGCGCAACAGCGCGAGATCGACCCCGCCCCCGTGCGCGCATGGCTCGCTACCCATGGGATCGAGACCGTGCCGAACAGCGGCGCCGGCATGAACTGCCTGCTGATCGCGCTGTTGCAGCATGCCACGGGACGCTATGACAAGGAGTACGAACCGAAGCTGGCCGACGAAGCGCAAAAGTGCCGCGCCGTGCTCGAGCAAGCGCATCCGGAGATCGCCGAGCTCGACAGGATGCTCTATGCGGACGAGCCGGCAATCAAAACGGCGCTAGCCTACATCAACACCCGCTGCGGCGCGAACCTCGACGTGCATTGGGTCGAACCGCATGCGGACGGACACCCCGTGCGCTGGCTGCGCTCGAGTACCGGCCAAGATCCCGTCGCGATCATCCGCTTCGGCAACCATTTCGAGGCGCTACGCTCGGCGGCCGGCAGCCAACTGCACGATCACGAAACGGACGATAGCGTGCGCAGCGGTGACTCCAAGCACGATCGAGACGACTCGGGGTCGCTGAGCGGGGGCGAAAATGTGGAGTTCACCGACTTCGCCAAACGACTCGGCATTCACCACGGCAGCAGCGGGTATCTCAGCACTCCCAGCGAGTTCGATCTGGGCGGCGGCGGAGATGATGGCTTCAGCGACAGTGGCAGCTTTTCGATTCGGTTCGGTGGCCACAACGATGGGTACGTGAACGAGAGCGAGAGCGAGTTCGGGACCGAGGTCGATATCGATCCCCTGACCGACGATGGACAATTGGCCGAACCATCGGGCGGCGCCGGTGTCCTCGGCAAGGTGACGCAGGCGATCAAGGACGGTATCGCCGTCATGCGCGATCCTGACAAGCGCTATTACCATGGCTTTGGTATCTCGTCGACGACGACTTCGACGCCGATCCGCAGCAATACCTGGACGCCGCAACCGAAGCCCTACAAGGGGTTCCGCTACGACAACGACGTCGCGGTCGGCCTGCAGTTCAACGAAGACGCGCTGCCCCCGGGCACCGAGGGCGCGGCATTGCGCCAGCGGCTCGTGCAGCTCGCGCAGGACAAGGGCCTGACGGAGCACGAAGCCGCGCGGCTCACGCAGTCGCTCAAAAGCGCATTCGGCACGAGTGCGGACCCCGCCCGCGACGCACTGGCGGCGCTCGACATGATGCTCGACACCAGCCTCGTGGACGGTGTTCGCACCGTGGGCTTTCGCCAGCCGCCGCGTCCGGCCGGTATCGACGGCGTCTGGACGCTGGCACAGCACATCGTCACCCCTCCCTCAAGGGAGGGCGGCAACCGCCCGCTGCATGACGACATCGGCGTGCGGCTGATCGGCAAGCTGTCCGTGCCGTCCGTGACCTCGCGCCCGGCTGGCGCCGATCCGGCGCTCGCACAAGCGGACGCCGCGATGGTGGGGGAGTGGATGGCCGTGTTTCTGCGGGCGTCGCGCGAGGCGTTGGCCGAAGCCGACCCCGCCGGCGTGCGAGGCAGCGATCCTGCGTCGGTGTTCGCCACAGGCCGCCTCGGCGAGGCGACACGGGGCCGCAGCGCCGGGCGCAACTGGCCGGGCCGCGACGGCACGCCCGTGCCGAACGACCTCACGCGCGCGCAAAAGGCGCTGCTCGCCGTCAAGAACCAGCTCACGGCGTGGTCCGATCACGTGAGCGATCCCGCCAGAGCCGGCACGGCGTTGGCAGTGGACAAGGCCGCCGCAAACGCGATGAAGCCGTTCGCCACGACGGTCGAGACGCCTGAGCCGCCGCGCGTTGCCGTGTCCGGCCGGCCGGAGGAGCCGGCGATGACACACCCGGTGCTCGAAGAGCCATCGCATGCACGGCCGCGCGAAGCCCCTCCCGTGCCCAAAATCGTGTCCCGGCTCAATGACGAAGCAGCGTTGAAAGCCATCTTCGACGAGAATCCCGATCTGCTGCGAGGGATACAGCGCCCGGCATTGTTCGAGGCACTCACCGCGCTGCGGCAAGAAAAGGTGGAGACCGCGGGACTGACGCCGGAGCAGATCAAGGCAGAAACGGACGCGCAGGCGAACAAGCTGACCGGCCCCGAAACCGTGATGCTGACGCACGCCCTCGATCTCGCGTTCGGCAACGATTTCGATCCGGCGGGGCAGGCGCTCATCGCGTTGCGGGCGCTGCAGCGCACGAACCTGCTCGACGGTTTGCGCCAGGTCGGCGGGCATGGCCCGGCGTCGGCGGCGCCCGAGGGCGCGGACGGCGCATGGCGCCTCGCGCAGGAGATCGTGGAAATCCCCGGCGGCGTCGGCAAGCGCTTGATCGCCAAGCTCACGCCCGCGCCCGCCGTACCGCGCGACCCCCGCACGCATGCCTCGGTGGCCGACAAGGAGCGGCTCGTGCTCAATGTTTTCCTCGGGGCTTCGCGCCGCCTGCAGCAGGAAACCGCTGCCGCATCGGCTGGCAACAAGGTCGCGCCCGCATTGAAGAGCGACCCGGCCTCGATTTTCAGTCACGGCCGGCTTGGCGACGCGACGCGCGGGCGCAGCGAGCAAGACTGGCCCGGCCGCGATGGCGCGGCGGTACCGCGGAACCTGTCGATCGCGCAAAAGGCGCTGCTCGCCGTACGCGACGAATTGCGCGCGCTCGACGAGCACGCCGGGGATCCGGAGCGTCTTGCCACACCGTTCACGCAAGGCACGCATGGTTGCCGGTTTGCGATTCCGATGATTCGTAACGGCATCGTGACCGACGAATCGCGCGATCTGAACGGCAAACGGAGCGAGTTTCGCATGATCGAATCGCGCCTTGGCAAGGGCTTCGGCAAGCACGTGGACCGCGCCATGCGCAACCCCACGGGCTGGCGCAAGTTCAAGTCCGATCTGCGGCGCATCGTGTCGCCGTTCACAGGCAAGAGCCCATTCATCACGCACAACCATATCGCCGAGGAATCGCCGGCGCGCGGCATCGGCGTCGTCAACCAGGGCGGCACCCACGCCGCGCGCGCCCAGGCCGACATGATGGAGGCGGTGGCGGCAGCGATCGACGCCGTGCCGCAATTGAAGCGGGACGCCGTGCGCGACGATGAGCACGGCAACGGCGCATTGCGACTTGTCGTGCGCGCGGAGGTTGCGCGGCAGGTGAAGGCCCAGGCGCTCTTCATGACGCGCCATTCCACGCCGAAGCGTCTGCTCAATTTCACGAAAGACAAGCTGATCGCCAAGCTGGTCGACGAGCTCGCGCCATCGGTGCCGGGCGACGCCGACGAAGCCGAACGCGCCGCCGATCAGGGCCTGCGCGACGGTTTGCGAGCGCGTGTCGCATCGATTGTCGAACAGGAAAACCAGGAGGTGTTGACGCCGCACACATTGCTGCGCTGGGCGGCCGACATCGGCGGTCCCGGCAGCCCGATCGCGGCCCAGAGGCTCGTGTCCAACGAGGCTGCCGATCCGCGCTGGCGAGCGTTCAGCAAGGACTTCATGCTGCTCGAGAAAGGCAGCGAGCCGCCGATCGCGATGGAACCGTTCAAGGGCAAAGAGCGCAAGGACGTGGCGGATATGCTGGCCAAGGTCATCGCCGCCGAGGAACTCGGCTCGGCGATCTCGCTCGACAACGCCGGCAACGTGACGGTGACGACGAAGGGCGTTCAAGACACCATTACCGCGCTGCTCTCGGGGTTCGTGGCCAAAGTCCACGTCGATCTGGGCGGCGGCTTCGTTCGTACCGTGCAGTTCGAATCCTCGAACACGACCGACCGCAGCCAGATGCGCGTCACCGTTCAGACGCTAAAGAAGGTGGAGACGGGGGTGGGCGGCTCGCTCGGCACCGGGCCCGTGCCGCTGAAGGGCTCGGTCGACGTGGGCTATGCCTACGATGTCGTGCATCAGGAAGGCGTCGTGCTCGGCTTCCCGCGCAACCTGACGGGCGGCTCGCCGGGCGATCGCGCGGTGAGCGCACGCAAGGCCGAGCTCGTCAAACTGCTCGTCAACCATCCCGCAGTGGGCGGCGCAGGCGGCGACTACGCGCGCCCTGGCAACGAAGAAGATCGGCGCTCGCTGATCAAGAGCGCATTCCACGCATTCGGCGACGATCTCTCGATCGGTTACTTCGAGCAAACGCGCAGCGATCATACCGGGTCCGGCTCGGTCGGCGCCGTCCTCGGTCTAGAGGGGCTCGATCTGAATGTCTTCGGGCATCAGATTGCGGGCGTGGTCGGAGCAGGCATCGATGGGCGCTACGAGGGCGCCACGATGCGTTACCGCGATCGCTCCGGCTTCCTCAGGACCGAGCGCGACACCTCGCAAGGATCGTGGCACGGCGGGGTGCATGGCGGGTTGACCGGGGTGGTCGGGCTGGGGGCGATCGACCCCGATCCGCACGCCTCGCCGCCCGATCCGGTATCCGACGTTCTCGCGATGCCGACGTCGCTTTACTCGGCCAGGGCAGACGTTTGGCGCAAGGGCGTGACCTACCAGAGCAGCGCGATCGTCCAGGATGGCGAGGAGCATCCGACGAGCTATGCCACGCACACGTACCTGCGGCCGGCCGACTTCATCCGCAACACGCGCGATCTGCTTCCCGAGATGGCGGAAGGCAAGAGCCGAAAATTCTTCGGGGCCGAACACAACCACGACGATCCCGCGATTCGTGCCGAGCGGCTTGCACTGGAGGAGGCCTACCTGAAGGAGTTCTCGGCCTGGGCCGTCAGTCAGCGCGATACCACGGCCACGCCGCAGATCTATTACGAGTTCGATGCCAACGTGGAAACCTCGAATCAGTTGCGGGCCTACGAATACGTCATGGCGCGCAGCGGCAGGTTGGCCGAGGCGAAGCAAGCCCGCAGCGATATCGAAACGATACACGCCGACCCGCGTTATCGCGAAGCCCACTTCGTCACGTATCCGCAGCACCAGCAGGAAGGGCGCACGGCCGGCGTCAACGGCATCTTCGGCGTCACCTACGCCGGCGCCGGCAACCGCGCGCAGCAGGTGCTCACGTTTACGTGATCGCACCTGCCTGCCGAGGCGGCACCCGGAGCGTTCCGCGCGGGGGCGGTCCGGCGGGGCGTGACGAGCGCTGGGCGCGCGATAGGAGTTGCCGCCGCGCCGACGATGTCGAATACTTCCGGTTGCGATAGGCCGTTTTCCGCCGGGAGTAGGTGTGAATCTGAAATTTCTCGAGACGTTCATCTGGGTGGCGAAGCTGCGCAGCTTCAGCCTCGCCGCAGACAAGCTGCATTCCACGCAAGCTGCGATTTCGAGTCGCATCTCTTCGCTCGAGGACGATCTCGGCAGCAAGCTGTTCGTCCGCGATCCGAAGGGTGTGAGCTTGACCCGCGAGGGAGAGCGCGTGCTCCAGCATGCCGAAGAAGTGTGCGAATCGGTGGAGCGGCTGCGCGCATCGCTCACCGACGGCGCGCTTGCGGCCGGCGCCGTCCGCATCGGCGCGATGGACAGCGCGATCCATTCCTGGTTCATCGATTTCGTTACGGACGTTGCGCAACACTATCCGAACCTCGACATCGAGGTGACGTCGGACACCGCACTCAATCTCATCGACCAATTGCGCCGTGGCGCGCTCGACATCGTCTTCCAGACCGACATGTTGCGTGACGAGACGATCCGTAGCACCGAGCTGCTGCGTTTGCCGATCGCCTGGGTGACGTCGCGCGAGCTCGCGCCGCTCGCTCAGGCTCGCGCCGATACGCCCGAGCAGGCGCTGCGCACGCTTTGCTGCACACGGCGCATCATTACATTCTCGCGCCATTCGCGGCCGCATCAGGATCTGTTACTACTGCTGCGGGCGTACGGTATCAACGACGCGCGCGTGAGTTGCGTCAATTCCGTGGCCGCGATGCTGCAACTGACGCAAGCCGGCTTCGGTGTCGCCGCGATGCCCCGCGCACTCGCCCTCGAGCGGATAGAACGAGGCGAGCTGGCCGTGATCGAGGGCCTGGTGTCGCCTCCGCCGATGCCGTTCGTCGCAGCTTGGCGCGACGGCATCGATTGGGCGCAGCGGCTCCTCGAAATCGCGTCGGTCACGACGCGCCGTGCGGCGCAGCGGCTCGGGGAGGAAAGGGTGTGACCGGCACCCGGGAGTGAGGAAGGGCGGCGAAGCGAGTCACGTGAGGCGAGCTGAGGTGAAGCGAAGGGAAGCGTGGCGATGTGAGGCGACCTCATACGAAAAAGGGCGCTGTTCGACGTGACAGCGCCCTTGTTGCCGGTTATCGCACGCTCGAACGACAGCGATTACCGCCGTCGCTCGAAGCCTGGGGCGCCCGATCCTCCGGGCGCCCCCGCTGCAGTCTGTCCTCAGGCCGCAGCCGCCGCGCCTTCGACCGCCACGTCGGCCACCGCACGCGCCAGGTTGTCGAGCAGCGACTGCCCGGACGCCACATCGTTCAGCGGGTACTTGAACGAGTAGAACGCGTGACCCGTCTCCGGATGAAGCGAAAGCGTGCCCCGTCCGCTCGCGTCGAGCTCGAAGTTGATCTTGAGCAGCAACTCGAACGCGCGCTTCTCGTTACTCGACGGCTTGCCGAGATCGACGTACACCGACAGGTGATGCTCGTCGATCTCTTCGTCGTGAATGAACGTGATGATGTGATCGCCGGCTTTGATGCGGCCGCCGGAGGCGAGCGCATGCGTGTCGGTGAAACCGAGTACGCGGCTCAGTTCGGTGAGGACGCGTTCATAGTGCGGGTTGGCCATTTCGTTCTCCTGTTGGAGGATGTCGGTTGATGAACGGTGCGACGAGACTCAGGCGAGCGGGCGCGAGGCCGTCTCGGACGACGTGGATGCATCGCGGCGCCAGCCCGGCGCTTGCGGGCGCGTAGCCTCGCTGCCTGCCGCGACCGGACGGCCCGACGACTCCGGCTTGTCGATCAGCGGCTTGAGCAGCTGCATGTCGAACGTGCGCGAGAAATCGACGCCCGACATGAGCGTGAAGTTCGTCTTGGCGCCGAGGAATGTCTTCGCCGAATCGCGCACGTCGCTTTCCTTGCCGGACGTGATGACGACCGGATCGAGCGAAGCAAGCCGGCGGTGGCGCGGGTGGTCGGCCTGGTCGGCCGCCTTGTCCATGGCCTTCTCGAGCGCCTTGGCCTGTACCGACATCGGATCGACGACGGGGATGTTGATACCGCGTTCCTTGAGGTGGTTCTCGATGAACGGCTTGTAGGCCGGATAGTGCGTGCAGCACAGCCAGACGGAGGTCGCGTCGGCCGGAATCCGGTCGACGATCTCCTTGATGTCGGCCATCATGACCGCGCGCGTCTCGGGCTTGTTGTACATCTCGTCGAACTTATTGATGTACGGCGCCCAATTCGGCGCACCGATGGACGTTGTCATCCGTTCGTCCTTGTTGCCGAGCTTCTCCGCGCTGTCGTTGATCGCTTTCAGATAGGCCATCGAATTGATGGTGGCGGGCGTGGCCAGGACGGCCGGACGCGCGCCGCCCTTCTTGACGATTTCGTCGGCCGTGACCTCGATCAGATTCAGCACTTCAATGTTCTTCACTTGCTTCAGCGCCGGCGGGAACGTCGTGCAAGCCGTGTTACAGGCCATGGCGATCATATCGACGCCCATTTCCTCGCTGGCGCGCAGACCGTTGCCGACGAGCGTGATCAACTGCGGGTGCGCTTCGCTGCGCTTGGCCAGCTCTTGCGGCGTCGCATCCGCCGAGGTGAACACCGGGACGTCGTTCGGGCCGCCCGTGTTGAATTCGCTGAAACGGCCGTACGGCGCGTTGGCGTGATCCACGACGATCGTGAACCGTGCGTTGTGCGACGAACGGTGTTGCAGATAGCCCGCGAGGTTCTTCGTGGCAATCAGGCCGCCGTTGCTCGAATCGAATGCGGAGATCAAAAAGGGCGCATCGGATTTCGGCGTCTTGCGGGCGATCATGCCATCCGGCGGAAGTTCCGTCTGCGTGATGGCACGCAACAACGAGAGCATCCTGCCGTGCGTGCTCGGCGAGAAGCCGTCCACCCCGGACGTCTTGCCGTCAATCTTCTCGTCGACCTTGGCGCCCCGCGTGACGCCGTCCACAGCGCCCGCGGTCATCGACGCCTCGATCATCTCGCGTTGCTGATCGGGCGTGTGCAGCTTATCGAGTTTGCCGTGCAGTTGCAGCACGGCCGCACCCAGCGCTTCGGCGCCGAGATTCGAGTTCCACGACGTGATCTGGTGCTTTGCGGTCGGCACGGCGGCCATTTCGCTGCCGTCCAGCGCCTTCGGAATGCCGGGGCGTCCGCCCATGCCCGCTTCGTTGCCGCCATCGCCGACTGCGAACGTCGGGATACCGCGGTTGTGAGCCTGAATCAAAACTTCGTCGACAGCGCCGTTGACGTTGTCGATCGAAACGCCGCGCATGTTGCTTCGGTAGCCGTTCACGTTGCGGCCCGGCAACTCGATCGCGCCCACGAAGTCGGGCTTGTACTCGTCGAGCAGCCGGTTCGCATGAGGCGCGGCATCGGCCTGCTTGTGGTCGAAGTTGACGAACTCGGTGTATTGCGCCGACTCCTTGCTCAGGACAGCGAGGGGCGCGCGCGTCGGAGCTTCGTTCGCCTTGTCCGTCACGATGATGACGGTCTTGCCGACTTGCTGCAGAGCGTACGCGAGTGCTGCAGTTCCCGGCGGCCCATCGGTTTCCGGTAGCGGCAGGCCCGTTTCGGGATGCGCACCGACCGAAAAGCCCGTCAGCAATACGACCTTTTTGACGTGCTCGGGCGCCACAGCACGGGCTGCCTGAATCAGGCCTTCGGGATTTTTGAAGTTTTCGATATTACGGCCTTTGAACCATGTCAGCACATGCTTGTTCATCTCGGCCGTAAATTTCGCATCGACATCCGCTTGACTGCGTCCGAGCGTGGCGCGAAGCTGCGAGCGCGATGCACTTTGCGTACGTGAACCGCCCGGGATATTGGAAAGTGCGCCGTGCGTTGCGCGGGGGCTGCTCGACTGGGCGGTGGGCCTGGATTGGCGCGCCTGTCCCGTTTGCGACGATTCACCACTCGACGGCAATTCGGGGAGAGGGGCCGAATTATTAATTGAACCGACTGGCATTTTAAAACTTCCTCGGAGAGTTGACAAAAAGAGGCCCGCTCAGGCAATCGGCCTGAAGGCGGTGTCATCGGACATGCGAAGTGACGAGCGAATCTTAAGCGCACCGTATTACGCCGCCGGCGAAATGGCGAACGCGCGATCCGAAATGCGAAGGAGATGCGAAAACGCCACGAGGAGGAAGTTTTATGGCGTGCAGCGTCGAGCGCGACAGGAGCGAAATGAAATAAACAGTGTTATCGATTATTAAAATCGCATCGATTTTATTCGACGAATATGGATGGAATCGATTTAAACCGGGCCATCCCGAACCCATTATGAGCCGGGCGGCTCATATCAGTCCGTCAAAGGCTCGAACAGATGGTATTGCGCTAATACCGCTCGCGCCATTTGCACGAGCAGTGCCGAGTCCTCGCCTTCTTCGTCGCGCGGGTAAGCAATATAGTAAGTACGCGGCGCAAGCGCCGGGCGGGCGACGAGATATTGAAGCAGGCCGCGCTCTACGTCGGCCTGCACGATCGATCTCGGCAGCGCCGAGATGGCGTGTCCGGCCGCCACCAGTTGAGTGATGAGCGAGATCGAATTGCACGTGCTGTAGTTGTCGAGCGACAACCCGCCGGCGCGAAACCACTCGGCGACGGCGCCAAAAAGCGCGGAAGGCGGCGGCGTCAGGACAACAGGCAGATCGAGCAGATCCTCCGGCGTCAACGTTGCCCGCGGCGGGGCGAACCGGGCGGCGGCCACCCAACTCAGCGGCGCGCGGCCAATCGCCACATCGACGATCCCCGGGGCCGAAACCGGCTCCATCAGAATGGCCACGTCGAGTTCTTTGCCGTTCAGCTTGCGGCTGAGCGCGCTTCCGATGTCGATCGTGAGTTCCACGCGCAGCGCCGGATAGCGGGCTTTCAGTTGCGTCAGCATATCGATGAGGCCGCTCATGGCCGTCGATTCGTTCGTGCCCAGCCGCAGAAGGCCCCGAAACGGGTTTGTCCCGCGCGCGGTATCGCCGAAGTCGTCCGCGAGCCGCAGGATTTTCTCGGCCTGCGTCAGCAGCCGGCCGCCCAGCGCCGTCAGCTCGGTCCGATAGGCGCCGCGCTCGAAAAGCTTGGCTCCGAGGACCTCCTCGAGCTCGTGAATCCGCGCGGATACCGTGGGCTGGGTGAGATGCAGGCGCCGGGCCGCCGCATGGAATCCCCCGAGCCGAGCAACCCAGTAAAACGTCTCGATTTGCCGCAGCGATGCCCGCATGAGGATGCCTGATCGAATTTTTTTATCAAGTTGGATCGATATGTCCGATTATCTTCAATCGGTTCGCGGATTATAGACTGCTAACTGGCGCTGCCGTCAATGCCGCCGGCTCCGGCCGGCCGTTCGTTCACCCTGTGGCCCCGGCGTCGGCTTCTTTCATTTTTCGATTTCTTTCAAGGCAAATAAACATGGAGACCTCGAGCTTTCACGCCCTCCCGCCCGCCGAGTTGCGCGCCGCCATCCGCCGAGGCGATTGGAGAAAGCCTACGGCCGGCCTCGCGCCGCGCTACGTGCAGGTCAATCTCGCGATCCTGCCTGCCGCCGACGCGGCGGATTTTCAGCGTTTTTGTCAGCGCAACCCGAAGCCGTGCCCGCTGATTGCGGTGTCGGAAGTCGGCGATCCGCGTATGACGATGCTGGGTGCCGATCTGGACATTCGCACCGACGTGCCGCGCTATCGCGTTTTCCAGCACGGCGAGGAAGTGGCGCAGCCGAACAACGTGCTCGATCATTGGCGCGACGATCTGGTGACGTTCGCGATCGGCTGCTCGTTCACGTTCGAGCATTCGCTGATCGAGCATGGGATCGGCATCCGTCACATCGAGCAGGGGCGTAACGTGCCGATGTTCCGCACGGGCGTGCAGACTACGCCCGCCGGGAAGTTCTCGGGGCCGATGGTCATGACGATGCGTCCGATGAAGGCCGCGGACGCGATTCGGGCCATCCAGATCACGTCGCGCTTTCCGGGCGTGCACGGCGCGCCCGTGCACATCGGCGATCCTTCGTTGATCGGTATTTCGGATTTGAGCAAGCCCGAGTACGGCGACGCCGTCGACGTGCGCGAAGGGGAGATCCCGGTGTTCTGGGGCTGCGGCGTCACGCCGCAAGCCGCGTTGCTGCAGGCCAAGCCCGAGTTCTGCATCACGCACGCGCCCGGGTTCATGCTGATCACCGATCTGCTCAATACCGACTACGCCGTGATCTGATTTCGGCGGGCCGGGCGTCTCGCCCGGCCGATGGAAGTCGAGCGCCTGCGGTAACAGCCAGGCGCGTTGCTCAACGCATGGGACACCATGACGCTACTGCCAGGCGCAATGCGGGACCGCCTTCGGGCGGCGCGCGCCGATGCGGTTGCGGCTTGACGACTGTCAGTGCGCTGGTTTTCCGCCTGTCATCAGTTCGGTTTTCATCGCTTCCGGCAACGACGTTTGGTCGATGAGATCCCGGTATAGATTCACCAGTTCCGCGTGCCCGGCTTGCTCGGCGCGCGCTAAGCCACTTGTCCCATCCGCACTTCGTGCTGCAATGAGTTCCGCCTTGACAGCGTCGGGGAGGTTGGAATGGCCAATTTGCTTGACAAACCGCATCATCGTGGCGGCGTCGCCGCACTCCATGGCGTGCGCGAGTGCAGGCGTGCCTTCGACGTCGCGGGCAGCGAGCAGTCGCAATTTTATCGGCACCGGCAACGTCGAGTGCAGGATCGTTTTCATCAGGAGCCCAGCCGCCCCGGCGTTTCTCGACTTCGTCGCCCACGACAACGCGGGGGTGCCCTCGGAGTCTTTTCCTTCAAGCAAGTCGGCTTTCGCCGGCGCCGGGAGATTCGCATCCGCGACGACTTCGGCGAAAGTCTCGATGCTATCCCAACTGTTGTGATACGGCGCTCTCATCATGCTGTTGAACGTCGGGATGCCGGGCGCGGCCATGGCGCCAAGCAGCTTGGCGTGTATGTGCGACGGCAGCCCCGCCTTGTCGAGCAATCGGCCGTATGCGCGCACGGCTTCGCTGTTGCCGAGCGTGAGAGCCTGAGACAGCGTCGAAACGCCGGACGATTCTTTGGCTTCGAGGGTGTCTGCCAGTTTTCCTTGATCGATTTGAGCGAGCCCGGGCTCGCTCAATAGAGCGGCAACGATATCGAGCGCTTCCGGTACGTTCTCGCGTAGGGCGAGCCCGATCCGCGCTTTGACGACGCCTTCCTCGGCGGCGGCCGATTCGCCCTCGAAGCCCGCGGGCAGGGTTTTCGACATGACTGCCACCGCTGCGGCGTTGCCATAGCTGAAGCCAGCATCGACGAAATCGCGAAATGCAAGACGTTCGAGCGCTTGTGGATCGGTCACCTTGACACGCTTATGGGTAACCGTATGGTTCGGGTCGTAGACCGTTACTACGTAGACTGGCGTGCCTTCGTCGGGATCCGTTTTGACCTTTATGGTCATTGCCATGGCATGTCCCGTGTAGGACGTTGCCCCTGTCTCACGAAATTCCGCCACGTTGATGACGGCCGAGGCATGCGATTGCCCGGTGGCTTCCAACATCTTGAATGCGTTCGCCAATGACGCGCCGAAACGATCGCTGTCCACGACCGCGCGACGCGCATCGGCACCCATCCCTGCGCCGTGCAAATAGTTGCGCGGCTGCAGGTATTTGTCGCGCCACGCTTTGTCGACGAAATTATCGTAATGAAGCGGCCCGGAGATCGACAGCTTGTCGAAGTCGAACTTGCCGTCGTTGTCGTCGGAAGCAAGGCAATAGGCGAGGGCCAGGTGCCTGCACCACAATTTGTCCACATTGGCGTCGGTGGGTTCCATGCCTTTTTCGAACGAAATCTGACCGTTCAGGTTGGTCAGCGGCCGTTTCGACGAAAAGTAGGGTACCTCCTTCGTCACCCGGGCGGCGGCGGGAGGTGCGGCAACGAGTCCTGGGAAGGTCCGCCGAGGAACACGATAGCCTTCGGCCGCGATTTGTCGTGCGCCCTTGGTATATAGCAGATGCTGCTCTTGCGGCGCGATCGTGCCCTCGCTCCAGGCATGGTATTCAAGCCGTTCCGCCACGACGTTTCGGACTTCGGGGGACAGCGCGGGATCGCCGATAACGCTCATGAAGTTGTCGAAGGCCTTCGCGTACTCCGGCCGCTCGTCGGACTGGTAGTACTGGACTCGCTTGTTCAGGAGCGCGGGCAACGACACTGCAGCGCCCACGACAGTCGCAATCGGTATCGCACTGGCGACCTGCTGCGACCGATGCAACTGCTGCTGCAACGGAGAGTGCGTGCGCAAGCGTGCCTGCTGGACCGAGAGCCACATCGTCAGCGCTTCGCGGGCCGCAGGAGTATTGCCCCGCATCGCTCGGGCAAGCTCGTTTTCGAGCTCGTCGCGCTGCGCAGGCAGCAAACTCTTTGCGTACAGATACTGCTCGGACGCGGATTTCTTGAACCACCGCTTGGTACGCTTGTCGGAGAGCGTCGCCATGTCGGCGACGGCCGTCTGTACGTCCCACGGTTTCTGGCGGGCCATCGCTCGCGGCGGCACTTTGGGCGCGGGGCCCTGCAAAGCGCTGGCCGTTGACGGCGCGGCCGACGTTTGCCTCTTGAAGGGAGACAGGCATGCCAGCGGTCCCGACAAAGCCCAACGCGCATTCGACGACGGGCGGGGCGCCGCTTCCCTGGCCGCAGGCGACGAGGAGCTACCGGTCGGCCACGTGTCGGGCGTGAGACTCGGCTCCGTCGAGTTGATAGGCGGGGGCACGCTGACCTCCATCATGTGATCGAAGTGAATGCCGGCGATTTCACCGTGATCGTAGCCTACCGAAGCCATATCGCAGATCGCTCTGCACCATGCGCAGCGAAGTTCGGAATTGCGAACGCGCAGGAAACGTTTTCAGCGGGCGGTCGGCGGGGAGCAAGCCGCCTCCCCGCCGACCGCCCCGCGTCGACTACGTCGCGGAGCCGTAGCCTCCGCCGCCCGGCGTTTCGATGACGAACACGTCGTCGCGGTGAACGACCGTCGTATGCGTCGCGCCGAAACGCTCGACCGTGCCATCGGCACGCTCCACCCAGTTGCACCCGACGCGTCCCTGTTCGCCGCCTGCCAGGCCGAACGGCGGCACTTCGCGGCGGTTGGCGAGGATGCTCGCCGTCATCGTGCGCGTGAAGCGAATGCGCCGCACCGCGCCGTCACCGCCCGATTGTCGGCCGCGGCCGCCGCTGCCGCGGCGGATCGCATGCTGCTCCACGACGACCGGGAAGCGCCATTCGATGACTTCCGGATCGGTCATCCGCGAGTTCGTCATGTGCGTCTGAACCACCGAGGTGCCCGGGTGGTCGGGGCCCGCGCCCGAGCCGCCCGCGATCGTCTCGTAATACTGGTGCTCGTCGTCGCCGAACGTGAAGTTGTTCATCGTGCCCTGCGAGGCAGCCATGATCTTCAGCGCGCCGTAGAGCGCGTCCGTTACAGCCTGCGAGACTTCGACGTTACCTGCGACGACAGCCGCAGGATAGACGGGGTTCAGCATCGAGCCTTCCGGAATCACGATGTCGAGCGGACGCAGCACGCCTTCGTTCATCGGAATCGAGCCGGCCAGCAGCGTGCGGAATACGTAGAGCACGGCTGCCTTGCACACCGAGCGCGGCGCGTTGAAGTTGCCGGGGCGCTGCATGCTCGTGCCGCTGAAGTCCACGCGCGCCTGACGGCGCTCCCGGTCGATCGTCACGCATACGCGAATCTGTGCGCCGTCGTCCATGCCGTAGATGAACTCGCCGTCACCGAGTGCGCTGATGGCGCTGCGCACTGCCTCCTCGGCATTGTCCTGCACATGGTTCATATAGGCGAGCACGACCTCGGCGCCGTAACGGCGCGTTGCGGCCAGCAGTTCCGTCGCGCCGCACTTGCAGGCGGCAATCTGCGCCATGAGGTCGGCGATGTTCTGGTCGATGTTGCGTGCAGGGTAGGGGCCCGAGGCGAACAGCGCCCGCACCTGGGCTTCGAGGAACGTGCCGCCGTCGACGATCTTCACGTTGTCGAGCAGTACACCTTCCTCCTCGATGACCGTGCTGTTGGGCGGCATCGAGCCCGGCGTGATTCCACCGACATCGCCATGGTGCCCGCGCGCCGCGACGTAGAACAGCAGTTCGTCTCGGTCGGCCGCGTGCACAGGCATCACCACCGTGATGTCGGGCAAGTGCGTGCCGCCGTTGTAGGGCACGTTCAGCATGAATGCGTCGCCGCGCTTCATCGTCGCGCTGTGCTCGCGAATCACCGTCAGCACGCTGTCGCTCATCGAGCCGAGGTGCACCGGAATATGCGGGGCATTGGCGATCAGACCTCCATTACGGTCGAAGATCGCGCACGAGAAGTCGAGACGCTCCTTCATGTTGACCGAGTACGACGTCTTTTCGAGCGTCACGCCCATCTGCTGCGCGATCGACATGAAGACGTTGTTGAAGATCTCGAGGTGAACCGGGTGCACTTCGGTCGTGATGACGCTGGCCGGTTTGGCTGCACCCTCGCGCGCCGCCTGGTCTTGGTCGAGCCGCAGCGTGCCGTCCTCGAGCATCGTCGCGCGCCAGCCCGCGAGCAACACGACGGTCGAGATGTCTTCGGTGAGCAAAGCCGGCCCCGCGAGAGAGTCGCCGACCGCAAGCGTGTTGCGACGCACGAGCGGCACGTCGGCCCAGCCGCCGTCGACGAACATCGCGATGCGCGTGCCGGCCTCGATGGCCGTGTCCGCCCGGCCGTGCGCCTGCGCGTGCCCGACGGTCGCGCCATTCTCGGTGACGCCCACGGCCTCGACCGCGATCGATTCCACCACGAGGGGCTTCCCTTCCATCACGAACCCGAATCGTTTCTGATGGAGCGCGTCAAAGGCCGCTTTCATCCCGGATGCGTCGCCGAACGGCACTTCGAGCGTGGAGTCGGTGTTCTGGTACTTCAAGCGCGCAGAGCGCAGCGTGCGTACGCGCTGGCGCGGCACGCGCTGGGCGAGGATCTCTTCGGCGGCCGTGCCCTCGAGTGCCTGATAGCTCTCGCGCAGCGCCGCCGCGGTCTCATCGTCGAGCACCGACTCCACGGCCTTCTCGCGCAGCACGCGCAAATCGGCCAGACCCATGCCGAAAGCCGAGAGCACGCCTGCGAACGGATGCAGCACGATGCGCCGCATGCCGAGCGACTCTGCCACTGCGCAAGCAGCCTGACCGCCCGCCCCGCCGAACGCGCACAGCGCGTAGTCGGCCACGTCATGGCCACGCTCGACCGAAATCTTCTTGATCGCCTGCGCCATGTTGTCGACGGCGATCGTGAGGAAGCCCTCGGCGATGACTTCGGGGCTCATCGTGCGGCCTGTCTCGGCGCTCACGCGCGCCGAGAGCGCTTCGAATTTTTCGCGGACGGTCGTCACATCGAGCGGCAGATCGCCGTTCGGCCCGAAGACGTGCGGGAAATGATCGGGCTGCACGCGGCCGAGCATGACGTTGCAGTCCGTCACGGTGAGCGGCCCGCCGTTGCGATAGGCGGCGGGGCCGGGATAGGCGCCGGCCGATTCGGGCCCGACGAGGAACCGCCCGTTCTCGAACGTGCAGATCGAGCCGCCCCCGGCGGCCACGGTATGGATGTCCATCATCGGCGCACGCACACGCACGCCCGCGACCTGCGTCTCGAAGACCCGCTCGTAGGCACCGTCGTAGTGGGCGACGTCGGTGGAGGTGCCGCCCATATCGAAGGTGATGACCCTGCGCTCGCCCGCGGCTTCCGAGGTCTTCACCGCGCCAACGATGCCGCCGGCCGGGCCCGACAGGATCGCGTCCTTACCCTGGAAGTGTGTCGCGTCGGCCAGACCGCCGCTCGATTGCATGAACATGAGCGGCACGCTGCCCGTCTGAGCCATCACGCGCTCGACGTAATCGCGCAGCACCGGCGACAGATAGGCGTCGACCACGGTGGTGTCCCCGCGCCCGACCAGCTTCATCAACGGGCTGACGCGATGGCTCACGGAAATCTGAGTGAATCCGCATTCGCGCGCGATCTCGGCCAAGCGCAACTCGTGCTCGGGGAATCTGTAGCCATGCATCAGGACGATCGCGATCGACGTGATGCCTGCTTCGCGCGCCTCCATCAGCTCGCGGCGAGCATGCTGCTCGTCAAGCGGCGCCAGCGTGTTGCCGTGGGCATCGACGCGCTCGCGAATCTCGGCCACGCGCTCGTACATCTGCGAGGGCAGCGCGATGTGGCGGGCGAAGATGTCGGGCCGCTCCTGGTAGCCGATGCGCAATTGATCGGCGAAGCCTTGCGTAATGGCCAACAGCGTGCGCGCGCCCTTGCGCTCCAGCAGCGCATTCGTGGCGACGGTCGTGCCCATCTTGATGACTTCGATCCGCTCGTGCGGCAGCGCTTCGCCGGCTTCCACGCCGATCAGCTCGCGGATGCCTTGAACGACTGCGTCGCGATAGCGTTCGGGGTTCTCCGAAAGCAGCTTGTGCGTGACGAGCGAGCCGTCGGGACGACGCGCGACGATGTCGGTGAACGTGCCTCCGCGGTCCACCCAGAACTGCCAGCGGCCGGCGCCTGCGCCATTCGTCGAAGGGGCGCTACCTTGATTGTCGTGATTCGAGGTCATCTCCGTCGGTCTCCTGTACTGAAATGGACATACGGCCATGGATCCCAAAAGGAAGACGGTCCATGGGCCAGTGGAGCGGATTATCGAAGCGCGTTCGAACGAGTGTCGAGGAAGAAATTTAAATGGCGGCTACAAGAAATTTTTATGCCTAATGGTGTGATCACAAGGCGCGGTGGACTCGAACGGGTGCAGAAAGTGTGGGGTGAGGGATAACCCTGACATATCCGTTAAGAAAATCTTGACACCAACGGCTGCAAATCCTCGCTGGCGTGCGGGATTTCGACGACTTAGTATCGGTCCCATCCTTGACGGAAAACTCCGATTCGGTCGCCTGCCTCTAGGCTAGGGCGGCGGCCGGTAACGCTTTCACACACGATCCACCTGGAGACTAGCTATGACTACAAAAGCACAATACGCGGGGGACGCACAGCGTGCCGCGGCGGCCGATGGGCCGTTCGGCTGGTATCGCCGTGCGAGTGCGAGCGCGCGGCGCGCGTTCTGGAGTTGCAAGATCGGCTATGCACTGGACGCGATGGACACGATGTTCCTCGCTTTCGTCATTCCGGCGATCATGGCGACTTGGGGTATTACGCGGGCCGACGCCGGCCTGATCGGCACGGTGACGCTGCTGTCCTCCGCGCTCGGCGGCTGGGTGGCGGGCATCTTGTCGGACCGCATCGGCCGAGTAAAGACGTTGCAGGTCACGATCGTCTGGTTCTCGGTCTTCACGTTCCTTTGTGCGCTTGCGCAGACCTACGACCAGTTGCTCTGGGCGCGCGGCTTGATGGGCCTGGGCTTCGGCGGTGAATGGACGGCGGGCGCCGTGCTGATCGGCGAGGCCATTGCCGCGAGCGATCGCGGCAAGGCAGTCGGCACCGTGCAGGCGGGCTGGGCGCTCGGTTGGGGCATCTCGGCGCTGCTTTATACGGTCGTCTTCTCGGTGCTGCCTGGCGAGTTGGCTTGGCGCGCACTGTTCGCGATCGGCCTGCTGCCTGCGCTGTTCGTGATTCCGCTGCGCCGGATGGTGCAAGAGCCTGAAGTCCACGCACGCCAGAAGGCGCGCGAAGCGAGTTCCGGCGAAAGCAGCTCGTTCCTTCAGATCTTCAGCAAGTATGGTTTCACGACCCTGCGCGCGGCGATCCTGACGACGGGCGCTCAGGGCGGCTACTATGCGATCACCATCTGGATGCCGACGTGGCTGAAGACGTCGCAGCATTTGAGCGTGGTCGGCACGGGCGGCTATCTCTCGGTGATCATCATCGGTTCGTACATCGGCTATCTGACGAGCGCGGCGCTGAACGACCGCATCGGCCGACGCCTGACGCTGATCGGCTACGCCGTGTCTTCGATGGCGATCGCCTTCGTCTACACCCGCATGCCCATGAGCAACGGCCTGCTGCTCGCGCTTGGCTTCCCGCTCGGCTTTTGCGCCTCGGGCATCTTCGCCGGCATGGGCGCGTATCTGTCGGAATTGTTCCCGACGCGGGTGCGCGGCAGCGGCGCCGGGTTCTGCTACAACTTCGGCCGTGCCGTCGGTGCAACGTTCCCGTTCTTCATCGGGATCGTTTCTAAGACGATGACGCTCGGCGCGGCAATCAGCGTATTCGCGGCGTCCGCTTATGGTCTCGTGATGCTCGCCGCACTGATCCTTCCCGAGACGCGCGGGGCGCAGCTCGAGGATTGAACGATCTCGCTCGGGCGCCCGGTGTGCCCAGGTGTCCGAGCGTGCCGTTGTAAGGCTTGAATCCGCCGCGGTCGATTACTCGACCGCGGCGGATTTTTTTGGGGGTGTGCCCGGCATGGACGCATCTCCTGCGGGTGCAAGTCCCGCCATCAGCGGGTCACAGCGAATGAAGCGAAGCGCAACTTCACGAGGGCGACCGAGTGTCGGAGCGGTGTTCGGCGTACAGGTTCTTGCCGACCACGCGGATCGGCAGGCCTCGATCTAGCCGAAGAGCTGCTCAACCTCACGAAACGAAGCGTCAGAAAGCAGCAGTCTGGCCTCGACCGCGGCGGCGCGTGCCGCCAAAGATAACGACTTTTCGTCGCCTCGTGCTCGGCAAGCAGTCGATATCTTCATGCGATTGCCCTGGGTGTCAACGCCGATTTAAATCTGACCCACTTTTCGACGAATCGCCGAAGTAAAACT